>NZ_JAERJD010000040.1 GCF_018257795.1 Citrobacter sp. JGM124
TAACTGGTGGCATTGGTGGCGATGGTGCCGCCCGTCTGTACCGGGGCCCCCTGGGTGATGGCGTAGGCCGCCGACTCAGAAGCAGCGTCCCAGTCAGAGAGCTGCAGCGACGCTTTCAGGTTGCTGCCGACGGTCGTGGCCGTATAAGTACGCTTGTAGGTCCCGTCCTGGTTGTCCGCCCAGTTGCTGCCTGACTTCACGGAGGCACTCGGCACGGTGGTGCCCGCCGCCACTGCGTTCACCTCACCAACAACGCCATTGCCCTGCGCGTCCCTGAGGGTCACCGTGACCGTCATGTCCGCACCGGCCTCATAACTGGTGGTATCGGTGGCGATGGTGCCGCCCGTCTGTACCGGGGCCCCCTGGGTGATGGCGTAGACCGCCGACTGGGAAGCCGCCCCCCAGTCAGAGAGCTGCAGCGACGCTTTCAGGTTGCTGCCGACGGTCGTGGCCGTATAAGTACGCTCGTAGGTCCCGTCCTGGTTGTCCGCCCAGCTGCTGCCTGACTTCACGGTGGCACTCGGCACGGTGGTGCCCGCCTCTACTGCGTTCACTTCACCGACAACGCCATTGCCCTGCGCGTCCCTGAGGG
>NZ_JAERJD010000041.1 GCF_018257795.1 Citrobacter sp. JGM124
TCCTTGATGGCCGCAACCTCTTCCATGCTCTCTTTCAGGAAGAACGCCGGGCCTGCGGAGCCAATAAACGGCATATGGGCCGCCGCGGAGACGTTAGATATATTACGCAGCAGGGCGACATCCTGGGCGGAGGCATCAAACTCGTAGGCGGAAATCAGCGCCGCTATCGGCTCACCGCCCGGGCTGTCGTACTCTGCCGTGTAGGTGTGCTGGTACAGCCCGCTCTGAATGATCTCCGGCGCGTCTTCAAAGTCCTGGCGCAGGTCGTCTTTTGACAGATCCAGCAGTTCGATCTTCACGTTCTGGCGGAAGTCGGTTTTGTCCACCAGCGACTTCAGGCCGCACCACAGGCTTTCCACTTCCTGGAACGTCTCATGGTGCATCACCGCATCCAGCTGGCGACTGATCTGGTCGTCCAGCCTCGCAATATGATGGTCAATCAGCGCCTTGTCGAGTTTTTCAACTTTCGAGCCGGCGCTGGTCAGGCAGTCGAGAAACACCTGCATCCCCGCGGTCA
>NZ_JAERJD010000042.1 GCF_018257795.1 Citrobacter sp. JGM124
AACGTCGGTACTATCGGCCACGTTGACCATGGTAAAACAACCCTGACTGCTGCCATCACCTCCGTACTGGCTAAAACCTACGGCGGTGCTGCTCGTGCTTTCGATCAGATCGATAACGCACCAGAAGAAAAAGCTCGTGGTATCACCATCAACACTTCTCACGTTGAGTATGACACCCCGACTCGTCACTATGCGCACGTTGACTGCCCAGGGCACGCCGACTACGTTAAAAACATGATCACCGGTGCTGCTCAGATGGACGGCGCTATCCTGGTTGTTGCTGCAACTGATGGCCCAATGCCACAGACTCGTGAGCACATCCTGCTGGGTCGTCAGGTTGGCGTTCCTTACATCATCGTGTTCCTGAACAAATGTGACATGGTTGATGATGAAGAGCTGCTGGAACTGGTAGAAATGGAAGTTCGTGAACTTCTGTCTATGTATGATTTCCCAGGCGACGATACTCCAATCGTACGTGGTTCTGCTCTGAAAGCGCTGGAAGG
>NZ_JAERJD010000043.1 GCF_018257795.1 Citrobacter sp. JGM124
AAAATGCTGGTCAACTCGCTGGTCGGCATCCGGGCGAAACCCGGCTGGCTGATCGTGGTGTCCGGGCACACGGATAACACCGGCAACCCGCAACGGAACCAGACGCTGTCCCGGAAACGTGCGGAAGCGGTACGCAACTGGATGCGTGACACCGGGGATATGCCGGAAAGCTGTTTTGCGGTGCAGGGTTATGGCGCAAGCCGTCCCATCGCCACTAATGACACTCCGGAAGGGCGAGCGCTCAACCGTCGTGTCGAAATCAGTCTGGTTCCGCAGGAAAGTGCCTGCGAGAGGCCGGACAGCCCCCCAGCGTCATCGCAGGATGATGGCGTATCAAAAAATGAAATGGAGTAATTAAAACATGGCAATTCCTGTTTATCTTTGGCTGAAAGACGATGGCGGCGCGGACATTAAAGGGTCTGTGGACGTTCAGGATCGTGACGGCAGCATTGAGGTGGTGGCACAGGAGCATAACCTGTATATCCCGACCGACAACAACAC
>NZ_JAERJD010000004.1 GCF_018257795.1 Citrobacter sp. JGM124
ATGTACCCGAGGGTACTGTAGATATCAATCCTGCGAGTGCCCACACAGATTGTCTGATAAATTGTTAAAGAGCAGTGAGTTGCTTGCTTTCGCTGGCTAACTCGAGGTGGCGTATATTACGCTTTCCTCTTTCAAAGTCAAGCGTTTATTTTCGCTTTTCTTCGACTCACTCGGCGGTTTGTAAACCGTTGTTCCGTGTCAGTGGAGGCGCATTATAGGGAATTTCTGACACCTGACAACCCCTATTTTAAAAAAACTTACTGAGTGCGTTATTTTTTAGCAACATGGGGAAACATTAACCAGAATCACTGTGTTTGGAGTAAAAATCACCCAAGATTTGCAGTCAGTGGCATACTAGCCAATGAAATCTTGTTAAAGGAAGTGTTTATGTCTTTCCCCACACCGCAACGTGCCGCCAAGAAAAACCTTTCTTCTGTCCTGGCAGAGAATATCGCACAACGTATATTAAAGGGTGAATACCCAGCTGGTAGCATTTTGCCTGGTGAAATGGAGTTAGGGTCCTTATTTGGCGTTAGCCGCACTGCCGTTCGTGAAGCCGTCAAGACATTAACAGCAAAAGGGATGTTATTACCCCGGCCCCGCATCGGCACTCGGGTGATGCCACGCAGCCAGTGGAATTTTCTTGATAGAGAACTTCTTGTTTGGTGGATGACGAAAGACAATTTTGGTGATGTTGTGAATGACTTCATTGTAATGCGTCATAGCCTGGAGCCACAGGCTTGTGCTCTGGCGGCCCAGCATAGTGACGACAAACAACAACAAAAACTTATCGGCATAATGAAGCAAATGGTCACTCTGCAAGAACAGTTTGATAGAGCTCGCTGGATTGATATTGACATGGCCTACCATGAATTAATCTATACCATGAGTGGTAATGCATTCATGACTTCTTTTGCCAATTTATTTAGGCCGGTTTACTACAATTACTTTTTTGCCGTCACAGATAACCAGGTCGTTAAGCTGGAATTACACCAGGCAATTGTCGATGCCATCTGCCAACGAGATAGCACTGCTGCGTTTAACGCCTGTGTGGCACTCTTAAATGAACCTATGCCCCATAAATAAGCCGGGCCCATTTAACCATCAGGATAATAATGACTAAAAGTACGCGCAGTATGGCCGGACTGCCTTGGATAGCAGCAATGGCCTTTTTTATGCAATCACTGGACGCCACTATCCTTAATACGGCTCTTCCAGATATAGCCCACAGCTTGCATCAATCACCGCTTGCGATGCAATCAGCCGTGATCAGTTATACCTTGACGGTTGCCATGTTAATTCCCATCAGTGGTTGGCTGGCTGATCGCTTCGGCACTCGGCGCATATTTATTATCGCAGTGTCGCTTTTTACCTTTGGCTCCTTTGCCTGCGCTTTGTCCGAATCATTAAGCCAGTTGGTTATATTCCGTATCGTCCAGGGAATTGGTGGGGCAATGATGATGCCCGTGGCCCGCCTTGCTTTATTACGTGCTTATCCACGCAGTGAGTTACTGCCCATCCTGAACTTTGTCACAATGCCTGGCTTGGTTGGCCCTGTTGTCGGCCCATTACTCGGTGGGGTACTGGTTACTTGGGCAAGCTGGCACTGGATTTTCTTAATCAATATTCCGATTGGGATTATTGGTTTGGTTTACGCCCGTAAGTACATGCCAAATTTCACCACACCAAGACAGAAATTTGATATGCGTGGTTTTTTACTGTTTGGAATTGGCCTTGTGCTCATCTCTTGTGGCCTTGAATTGTTTGGGGAACGTATCGTTGATTCATATATAGGTGTGCTGGTGATGATTGGCGGTATTTTTCTGGTACTCAGTTACATCTATCATGCCCGTCGTGTAAGCACCCCATTGATCCCACTACCTCTGTTTAAAACCCGGACCTTTTCTATCGGTATCGTTGGAAATGTGACCTCCCGCCTGGGAACCGGCTGCGTTCCCTTCTTAATGCCGCTCATGTTACAGGTTGGGTTTGGTTATAGTGCGTTAATTGCAGGTTGTATGATGGTGCCTACGGCATTGGGTGCCATATTGGCCAAGTCCACAGTCACTGAAGTCCTTCGCCGCTTTGGTTATCGCAAAACCTTGTTCAGTATTACGTTTATCATCGGCATTATGATTGCCCAATTTTCCCTGCAATCCCCGGTGCTCGCATTATGGTTGTTAGTATTGCCATTGTTTGTACTCGGCATGGCCATGTCGACACAATTCACCGCGATGAATACCATCACCCTAGCCGATCTGAGTGATGAACATGCCAGTAGTGGTAATAGTGTACTGGCCGTCACTCAGCAGCTATCCATCAGCTTTGGCGTAGCCGTCAGTGCCGCAGTACTGACAGCATTTAAGAGTAATGAAAGCCTGAGCACAGTGGCGCAATTTCACTATACCTTCCTGATTATGGGGGGCATAACCTTGCTATCTTCCCTTGTGTTCCTGGTTCTACGCCCTAAAGATGGACGTCACTTAATTAAGGAACGTCACAAATCTTAAACCGATCCACGCTCAATCAGTTCCGGGGTGAGCTGTAGACGTTGTTGAGCTAAGTCCGGCTGGGCCATGCGATGAATCAGTACATCCACAGCCAGTTCACCCAACGCATCCTTGGGTTGGTGAATGGTTGTGAGCGGTGGTGTCATATAACGAGCCAATTCAATATCATCATATCCCACCACAGCCATGTCCTCAGGAACAGTCAACCCTGCCTGAAACAACGCATGGTAAACCCCAACAGCCATGGCATCATTGCAAGAAAAAACCGCTTGTGGTGGTGTGTCCAGTGCGAGCAACTGCTGCATCGCCACATGCCCGCCACGAAACTCAAAATCGCCAATGATTTCATAACCAGGAAGAACAGGCAGCCCCGCCTGTTGCATCGCTTTGCGGTAACCATCAAGACGCATTCGAGATGGGCTTTTATCAACAGGACCACCAATACAGGCAATCCGGGTATAGCCTTTATTAATCAAATATTGAGTCGCCATCTCCCCACCCAGTAACGAATTATCCTGGATAACATCACACCCTTCATCAACAGGGGACCAGTCCATCATTACCGTAGGTACACCGGGATAGCGATTCATTATCTCAATAGAAGGATGGTGTGTTTCAGTACTGAGCAAGAGTAATCCGTCGACACGCTTTTGCAGCAGCGTCTCAAGATTACGATTCATACGCTGTTCATCCCCTTCGGTATTGCATAGCACCAGGCTGTATCCACGTTCAAAACAGCTTCGTTCTACCCCATGCACCAGCTCAGAATAAAAAGGGTTACTACTGACTGAGATAAGCATCCCGATAGTATGAGTTTGATTCAGCTTAAGGCTACGAGCCAATGCTGAAGGAGCATAATTCAGTGTGTTAATCGCCGTCTCTACTCGCAGACGTGTGGCCTCACTCACAAAGCGATCATTATTAATTACATGAGAAACCGTTGAGGTCGAAACACCCGCAAGGCGGGCGACATCCTTCATAGTCGCCACGAGTTACTTACCCTGCAGCTGTAAAAAATCGTCTATTTCATGACGCCATGGCACCGAAGGCTGTGCACCTTTACGAGTGACCGCAATCGCTGCACCAGCATGGGCAAAACGAATAGCTTCAGCCATGGGCTTGTCTTCCAGTAGTGCTGTCACCAGTGCACCATTAAAAGTATCCCCGGCAGCAATGGTATCCACAGCTTTAACATGGAAACCGGGAACCCGCTGACCAATACCTTTATCACTGAGCCATACCCCACGACTGCCAAGGGTGATAATGACAACCTCAATCCCTTTGGCATGAAGAATGCGGGATGCTTGTGCGGCATCTTCATCATTTTCTACGCGTACACCGGTCAGTTTTTCCGCTTCGGTTTCATTTGGCGTTATCATATACAGCAGCGACAGTAACTCTTCAGGTAGTTCACAGGCGGGGGCGGGATTCAGAATCACTTTAGTCTGGTGCTGATGGGCAATTTTTGCCGCTGCCAGCACACTTTCCAGCGGTGACTCCAGTTGCATTAAGAGCGCCGAGGCTTCACTGATGTTATCTTTTTGCGCATTAACCAAAGCTGGGGTTAAGGCCGCATTGGCCCCGGCATGAATTCCAATAACATTCTCGCCGGCACGATTAACAAAAATGAGCGCGACTCCGGTTTTTGACTCCGGTATCGTGCTGATTGCTGAAATATCAATCTGATCGCTGGCTAATTGCTGACAAACCTGACTCCCCGTATCGTCATCCCCGACACAGGCAATAAATGTAATATCTGCCCCGCTGCGCCCCGCCGCTACAGCCTGATTTGCACCTTTACCACCAAATGCGACTTGATAGTCTTTGCCCGTTACCGTTTCACCTGGTGCAGGAAAGTGATTGAGATTCAAAATATGATCCGCATTAATGCTACCAAGAACAACGAGTTTAGCTGTGTTTTTCATTAATTTAATATCCCGTTAATTGCGCCATCTCAGCACGGGATGACGCAATGTTCTTATGCCATATTGCAGGGAATTACTTCGTAACCAGTTTCAAGTCAACCGGGATTTTTGCTGGAACCGTTTCACCTTTTAGCGCCTTATCAGCAGTAACCACACCAATGACCCCAATTTGGTCTGCCATCTGTGCTACCGTTGCGCCCAACTTGCCACCCTGAACAGCCTTAATACCATCATCTGTTCCGTCAAACCCTACCACCAGCACATCATTTCTACCGGCAGTTTGTAAAGCACGTAACGCCCCTAAAGCCATTTCATCATTCTGTGCAAAAACAGCCTGAACATCAGGATGCGCCGTCAGTAAATTTTGCATAACATTCAACCCTTTAGTGCGGTCGAAGTCAGCAGGCTGACTGGCCAGTACATTGAATTTATGAGCAGCAATAGCCTGCTTAAAGCCTTCGCCACGCTCACGTGCTGCTGAGGCACCAGCGATTCCCTGGAGTTCGATAACTTTGGCACCGTCACCCAGTTTTTCAGCAATAAAGTCACCCGCCATTTTACCGCCAGCCACGTTGTCAGAGGCCACATGGCTCACGACTTTGCCTTGATTCGCAACCCTGTCAAGGGTGATAACCGGAATATTGGCCTGATTTGCCATCTTAACCGCATTGCCTACCGCGTCAGAGTCGGTTGGATTAATCAACAGCAGTTTGGTACCACGTACCGTTAAATCCTGAACGTTCGCCAGTTCTTTGGCTGGATTATTCTGGGAGTCCAGCACCACCAGGGTATAACCCAGTTTATCCGCCTCCTTTTGTGCGCCTTCTTTAAGCGAGACAAAGAACGGGTTGTTTAAGGTGGAAACCACCAAAGCAATGGTCTCTTTCGCCATAGCATTGGCACTAATTGTGGCACTCAATGCAACAACAGAAACCAGGGTAGCCAGTTTTTTCATATTCATAGTGAGTATTCCTGTAGGGTTATGCATTACTGTTTTTTGTTATCTACCAATACCGCCAGCAAAATAACGAGTGCTTTAACGATCATCTGGTAGTAAGAGGAAACACCTAATAAATTTAAACCGTTGTTAAGAAATCCAAGGATAAGGGCCCCAATGAGCGTTCCAACAATACGCCCTTTGCCTCCAGCAAGACTGGTTCCCCCCAGAACAACTGCGGCGATAGCATCAAGTTCATAACCCATACCTGCGGTAGGCTGTGCAGAAGAGAGGCGAGCAACTTCAATAATTCCGGCCAGGGAAGCCAGTAAACCGCACAATGAGTAAACAATAATTTTAACTTTATCTACGCTGATACCAGACAGACGGGTTGCAGCCTCATTTCCGCCCAAAGCATAAATATAGCGTCCTAATCGAGTATGGTGCAGCATGTACCAGGCAGCGAAAAATACAATCGCCATAATCCATACTGGCGTCGGTATCCCTAAAGGACGACCAATACCAAACCAGCCAAACAGGTCCGCATTATCAGAAAAACCGGTATTGATCGGGCTGCCGTTGGTATACACCAGCGTCACGCCACGTAATAACAGCATCATTACTAAGGTCGCGATGAAAGCCTGTACACGCCCTTTGGCCACAATAACCCCAGTAACCGCACCAATTGCGGCCCCCAGCGCCAGAGCGGCAGCAACAGCAACCAATGCATTCACCTCAACGCCGACGATCGAGGCGGCAACCGCTCCTGTTAATGCCAGTAACGATCCCACAGAAAGATCAATCCCCGATGTCAGAATAACCAGCGTCATTCCAACAGCCATAATGGCGTTAACTGAGGTCTGCTGCAGAATGTTGAACAGGTTATTAACAGTAAAAAAATTGGGACTTAAGCTGGATACAATCGCAATCAGTACCAGTAACGCTATCAGTGACTTTTGCTCCATTAACCAGGCTTTAGTAAACCAGCGACGGCCAGCTACGGTTTGTATACTCATTTTGTCCACTCCTGACTATCCAGATGAAGTTTGCCCACTGCTGCTGCCATAAGTTGCTCCTGGGTCGCCTCTGCTCGGGTAAAAATGCCACTCGCTCTCCCTTCATGCATGACCATAATGCGATCACTCATGCCCAAGACTTCTGGCATCTCTGACGAGACCAAAATGATGCTCAAACCATCGGCTTTAAACTGATTAATTAACTGATAAATTTCTTTTTTTGCCCCAACGTCCACACCGCGCGTTGGTTCATCAAGAATCAATACATTCGGCCTGGTCATTAACCCACGAGCAATCGCGACTTTCTGCTGGTTACCACCAGACAACAATCCTATGGGTTGTTCCATTGAGGGGGTTTTCACGTTAAACAATTCGATAAAGTCACTAACGGCAAGCTCTTCTTCTTTATGTTTTAGCCGCCCGGAGGCGCGGCTAAAGTAACGAAGGGCGGTGAGTGACATATTCTCTTTTACCGACATCCCCAGGATCAGACCATCACGCTTACGGTCTTCGGAAATATAAACAATGCCGTGTTCCAGGCCATCCTGAGGAGAACGTGGGAAGATGTTTTTTCCATCCAGCGCTATCTGCCCGGCCGTTTTTGGTAGCGCACCATACAGCACTTTCATCAGCTCCGTGCGCCCTGCGCCCATTAACCCCGACACGCCAAGAATTTCGCCAGCATGCAGAGAGAAAGAGACATCTTTAACCCCAGGACCACAAAGCTTATCAACCTGTAAACGCACGTTACCGGGCTGCTTATCAATATGGGGGTATTGTTCTTCGAGCTTACGTCCCACCATCATCTCAATCAGTGACTCTTCAGTCAGTGACTCGACTTCTCGTTCTGCAACAAAGTGCCCGTCACGAAATACCGTAACATCATCACAAATTTCAAATATCTCTTTCATACGGTGAGAGATGTAGACGATGCCACGCCCCTGATTTCTCAACTCACGGATAACACGGAACAGGGATTCGGTTTCGGTATCCGTTAAGGCATCCGTCGGTTCATCCATAATGATGACCTTCGACTCAAAACTCAGTACCTTCGCGATCTCGACCATTTGCTGGTCACCAATCGATAAATCCCCCACCAGCAGTTCACTGGTGAAGCGCAAATTAAGTCTGCCCAGCAGCTTGTCGGCTTCCCGGTACATCTTCTTCCAGTCAATATTGCCGAAACGCCCGACAAACTCACAACCGAGAAAAATGTTTTCAGCAATACTCAGCTGAGGGATTAGATTTAACTCTTGATGGATAATACCAATCCCTGCCTGTTCAGAGTATTTTGGCCCTTTAAAGCTGGTTTCTTTCCCCAGCCACAACAATGAACCTGCATCTTTGGTATAAATACCAGTCAACACTTTCATCATTGTCGATTTTCCAGCACCATTTTCCCCCACCAGAGCCATAACTCTGCCGGGATAAACATTCAGAGACGCACCAGCCAGCGCTTTGACCCCAGGAAATGACTTTTCAATCCCCTTAAGCTGCAGTAAAGGTTCCATGCTGACCTCAGAAGGTTACACCGGCACAGAGAATAATGTTCGCAAATGGAGAACATTCACCACTACGAATAACCGCCCGACTCTCTGTCGTATATTGTTTAAAGTTTTCGTGACTCAAATAGCTCACAGAGATGGTATTTCCCTGCTGCTGCTGCAACGTTTCAAGATGTGTTAATATTTTTCTATGAAGTTCAGGATTATGCTGTTTTACCTCTTCGGCCAGAATAGCGGCCTCAACTTGCATCTCCTGTGTCACCACCTCAACAACCTGCATAAAACCAGGCTCCCCCTGAGTGAGGGCTAAATCAATACGTGGCGTATTACGAGGAATGGGTAATCCCGCGTCTGCAATAGTGAGCATATCGGTGTGTCCCAGACGGGAGATGACGGCCGAGATGTCTGCGTTAAGTAGCTTGCCTTTTTTCATTATTCACCTCACAAGCGAAACGTTTCGCTCGTTTGCAGTGTAGGTAATGACAAGCCCATATCACAATGAACAAAAACTAAAAATGTGATCGCTATCGAAACGTTTCGCAAACAGATGTCATGGAAATCGTTCCCGGTCTCAGGGAGACACGGCATAAAAAAAGCCTCTTCATTTGAAGAGGCTTTCTCGTTAAATTTCCACCTGAGTTCCTAATTCAACCACCCGGTTGGGAGGAATATCAAATTGATCAGGCGCCCGCAGCGCATTTCTTTGCAAGGTCATAAACAGTCGCCCTCGCATTCGCAAATACCACGGCCGTTTACCAATAATCAGTGATTCATGAGAGATAAAGAATGACGATTCCATAATTTGGCAACTCAGGCCTTCCATTCTGCAGCGGTGGAATACCTCTTCCACATTCGGCGTTTCACGCCAGCCATATCTGGCCACCACTCGCCAGAATGTCGGAGAAAGCTGCTCAATGTTCACTCGTTGAACATTGTGAACATAGGGAACATCTTCGGTACGAAACGTAAGCAGTATCACATGTTCATGTAATACTTTGTTATGTTTAAGATTATGAAGCAAAGCAAAAGGAATTACGTTAACACCACGGGACATAAAAACCGCCGTACCAGGAACCCGTAGTGGTGGGGATTTTTCCAAAGAAACGACCATCGCAGTCAGCGAGTTTCCATGATCATGAATCTTGCGTAATAAGCGAAAGCGTTCACTTTTCCAGGTCGTCATAATGATGAACATAACCAGCCCCAGGCTGAGAGGCAGCCAGCCACCGGAATAGATTTTCACCACATTAGCGAGAAAAAGTGGAACATCAACACACAAGAAAGCCAGCCCTAACAGCAGGACAACCAATTTATTCCAGTGCCAGTTTCTCCGCGCGACGGTGCAGGCCAGTAATCCGGTCAATACCATGGTTCCGGTAACTGCAATACCATAAGCCGCAGCTAAATGACTGGAGTGCTGAAAACCAATTATCACCAATACCACAGCGATAAACAGTGTCCAGTTAACCATCGGTATGTAGATCTGACCGGACTCTCTTTCGGAGGTATGGATAATACGCATTGGGGAAAGATACCCCAGGCGTACTGCCTGACGGGTCAGAGAAAAGACGCCAGAGATAACAGCCTGTGCCGCAATGACCGTCGCTAACGTCGCCAGAATAAGCAGCGGGATAAGTGCCCAGTCCGGCGCTAATAAAAAGAAGGGATTTTTTATCGTTTCTGGATTTTTTAGCAGCAATGCCCCTTGACCAAAATAATTCAGTACCAAAGCGGGGAGTACAGCTATAAACCATGCAATACGAATGGGAACTTTACCAAAATGTCCCATATCCGCATATAACGCCTCCACCCCTGTTATCGCCAGTACGACAGCGCCAAGGGCAAAGAAAGAGACTGTTTTGTACTGCACAAAGAAATTAAATGCCCAGTAGGGGTTCAAGGCTTGTAAAACCTCAGGATTCCCGATAACCGCTCGTCCCCCCAACACCGCGATGGTCACAAACCATAACAACATGACAGGGGCGAATAATTTACCAACAATGCCCGTGCCATGCTTTTGGATAACAAATAGCAATGTCAGAACAGCAATAGAGAGTGGCACTACATAGGCATCAAGGGAAGGGGCTGCAATTTCTAACCCTTCAATGGCCGACATCACCGATATGGCCGGGGTTATCACCACCTCGCCGTAAAAAAAACTTCCCCCAATAAGTCCCATAATAATCAACACAGCGGTACTGCGTGCTGAGGTATTACGCCCCGCCAGAGACATGAGCGTCAGTATTCCCCCTTCCCCTGCGTTATCCGCTCGCATGACGAAAATCAGGTACTTAATAGAAACAACAAATACCAACAGCCAAAAAATCAGCGATAGAAAACCAAATATGGCTTCCCGTTCCACCCCAATACCAAATTGCCCTGAAAGACACTCCCGCAAGGTATATAGCGGACTGGTACCAATATCGCCATAAACAACCCCAATCGCAGCCAGCGTTACAGCTGGTAATGATTGCTTACTCTTTGTGTTCATAAGCCCACTTTTTTATGATCCTGAACAAGTATACCCGGACCTACAGGCTCGCCAAGTATGCATTTAATGACAATAATCATTGTCTTACTGTAAATTCTGTTTATCGTTAATTTGAGCATCTTAGATGCCTGACGAATTATGACATAAAGACGATAATCAGTATGTTACCTTGTAAGAACCCGGTAAAGGATACAAAACTAATTATGGCTCAATCACATTTACTGGCGGAAAGAATTGCTCGCCTCAGTCAGGCACTAGAAAAAGGTCTGTTTGAACGCCAGCATGCCATCCGACTATGTTTGCTCGCGGCGTTAAGCGGCGAAAGTGTCTTTTTACTCGGCCCACCAGGTATTGCCAAGAGTCTTATTGCCCGGCGTTTGAAATTTGCCTTTCGCGATGCCCGTGCCTTTGAGTATCTGATGACTCGTTTTTCAACGCCAGAAGAGGTATTTGGCCCACTCTCTATCCAGGCACTGAAAGATGAAGGACGTTATGAACGTTTAACAGCGGGTTATCTACCCGAAGCTGAAATTGTTTTTCTGGATGAAATCTGGAAAGCTGGCCCGGCAATTCTCAACACCTTGCTTACCGCAATTAATGAACGGAGTTTCCGAAACGGGGCTGGGGAAGAAAAAATCCCAATGCGCCTGCTGGTGGCCGCATCGAATGAATTACCGGAAGCGGACAGCAGCCTTGAAGCATTGTATGACCGAATGCTGATTCGTTTATGGCTGGATAAGGTGCAGGACAAAAATAACTTCCGTTCCATGTTGGTCAGTACCCAGGATGAAAGCCAAAACCCGGTACCGGATAATCTACAGATTACCGATGACGAATATTTCAGCTGGCAACAAGAGATAAGCAATGTTCGCCTGCCTGACAGTGTGTTCGATCTTATTTTCTCCTTACGTCAACAACTAGAGCTGATACCTGGCTCCCCTTATGTCTCAGATCGGCGCTGGAAAAAGGCAATGCGCCTGTTACAAGCCAGCGCCTTCTTTAACGGGCGGGATACTGTTCAACCCATTGACCTTATTCTGCTAAAAGACTGTCTCTGGCATGACAAAGCCACAATGTCTATGATGCAGCAACAGCTGGAAATATTGATGACCGGTCACGCGTGGCAACAACAGACAATGCTGACAAAACTCGTCAATATCACTCAACATCGCATGCAATTACAGCAGCAAAGTAATGAAAAAGAAGCTCTGACGGTCAATAAGCAGAGTGGTATGTTTAGCCGTAAGCCTCAGTATCAGCTCCCTGACAGTCTGACTGGGGAAACACTCACTTTGCTACTGCAAAAACCGCTGCGTCTGCATGATATCGAAGTTATCCATATCACTCTTGCGCGTGAAACGCTGAACCAGTGGCTAGGTAAAGGCGGAGAGATCCGAGGCAAACTCAATGGGATTGGTTTTGCCCAAACACTCGATATGCATGTGGACAATAGCCTGCATCTCACTCTCCGTGATATCAGTCTGCAAGCAACACGCCTTACACTCCCGGGTCATCTGCAACAAGGGGTTCCTGAGGTGATTAAGCAGCAACTGGATGTCCTGGATGCCTTGCTGCATCAACAGCATGAAAGTTTTAACCACCAACAAAAATGCCTCTTTATAGAGAGTGACTGGTTAGCAAAAATTGAAGCCAGCCTGCAAGATGTAACGGTACAACTGCAACAGGCGCGTCAATGCTAAGTATTGAAACACTGGATATTCTCTTATCTATTGCTGAAGGGGAACTCATAGAAGGTATTATCGTTGCTTTACTGGCATCCCCTACGCTGACAGTATTCTTTGAAAAATACCCACGCCTGAAAAAAGCAGTTAGTGAAGACTTACCTCGTTGGCGAGAGCAGCTAAAAAATCGTCTAAAAGAAGGAAAAGTCCCTGAAGTACTGGAACAGGAAGTGCTGTGTTATCAACAGAGCCAAACCCTGAGTTCTGCCCAGCTGGCAGTAAAATTACCTGAAATTATCGCGTTGCTGGAAAGTCTGAACTCCCCTTTTAGTCCGGAAGCTAAATCACTCTGTCCCCCATCATCAGGCATGACTCCTGCCTTACATACCTTATTCTTGCAACGCTGGCGTATCAGTCTGGTAGTTCAGGCCACGCATTTAAACCAACAAATACTGGAAGATGAGCGGGAAACGTTATTAGCAGAAATTCAGAAACGTATGGCGTTAAGTGGCCAACTTGATGCAACCCTGGCAGAGAACGATACCGGAGCCGGTAAATTATGGGATATGAGTAGTGGTGCCCTGAAATATTCTGACTATCAGCTTATCGTGCAATACGGGGATTTTCTTGCCAGTCAGCCTGAACTGATCAAACTGGCGGAGCAACTTGGACGTTCACGGGAAGCAAAAGCCATACCACGTGAGCAAGCACCCACTGAGCGCTGGCACACGTTAGTGCGTGAACCCTCCAGCGTTCCAGAACAGGTGGATGGCTTGCAACTTGGTAACGATATTTTACGCTTGCTACCTACTGAGCTGGCCACATTGGGGATCACAGAGCTGGAATATGAATTCTACCGGCGTCTGGTAGAAAAACAGCTACTCAGCTATCGGCTTCATGGGGACTCATGGCGGGAGAAAGTGATTGAACGTCCGGTTTCACGCCAGGATTTTGATGAGCAACCCCGTGGCCCATTCATTATCTGCGTGGATACTTCTGGTTCTATGGGGGGATTTAACGAGCAGTGTGCTAAAGCCTTTTGCCTGGCCTTAATGCGTATTGCACTGGCTGATAATCGTCGCTGCTTTATCGAAATGTTTGCCCATGATGTTATTCGGTATGAGGTCAGTGGGCGAGATGGCCTGGAACAGGCTATTCGCTTTTTAAGCCAGCGTTTTCATGGGGGAACAGATTTAGCCAACTGCTTGCGTTCAGTGATTGAACGCATGAAGGGCCCTGAGGGCTACGATGCGGATGCCGTGGTGATTTCCGATTTTATCGCCCAGCGTTTGCCAGATGATGTGATTAATACGGTAAAAACACTGCGCCATCAACATCAGCACCGATTTCATGCAGTCGCCATGTCAGGGCATGGTAAGCCCGGTATCATGCGTATATTCGATCATATCTGGCATTTTGATACCGGGATTAAAAGCCGCTTAATCCGCCGTTTTAAACGCTAGATTAAAGCAGCCATATAAACTTACCCCAACTATCGTTCTCAGCACACAGATATATGTTACGAACGACAGAACATGATATTTATTCAACGCATTAATTTACTTCAATAGCACCACAATTATAAATAAAATCAGGGACCCTTGCAGAGAAGTTATGCATTAAAAGACTCACGGCGGAAAGGTCACCATACAGACTGGATGAGTGTGGGATTCTCACTACATCAACAGGAAAAGAGTCACCCAGAAAGTTTACTGCCGCATCCTGAATATCATTAAAAGTAGATACCCCGCTATTATCAAATGTATTTGAATTAGAATTTAATGCTTCAGAAACTTCTTTTAAATCTTTAATGACTTCATAATAGCTCACAAGCTCTTTAATATATAAATCTCGGTGCTGAGTATTTATATCACTGGCTAATTCACCATGAACATCCACACAGCCCTCATTCTTAATAACAAAGAAAAGACCTCGTTTTTCAATTAATTCATTCTGAAGTTGTCGTAAATACTCCCCCATTTTAATTTTTAATTCTTCCAACTGACTAATACTGTCTGTCATTTCCATTTCATATAATATATTTAAAACAGACTGCTTTTGATATCGTCCCATCAAGTGATAAGCGGTTAGTTCTGTAACGAAAGAGTCATTATGCTGTGTTTCATCATCAAGATCCAGTACCAGACTATCGAGTGATATCTGCCTGGATGTCATGTTGTGAGAAGAAAAATCTGAACCTATTTCACTCATGATAAACTCCTTTTTTCGATAAAAAGCAACTCTAATTGATATGTACTATTATTAATGAAATCAATCAGGGTGAAATAAAATTAATTTACTTCACCTGTGTTATACATTGTGATAAATAGTCAGCAAAAAATATATGCTGAAAAACATCCTATATTAAGGGAATGAAATAATAAATTAAAAATCGCTTTTTATCACATAGAAAAATAATGGGGTGGAAGTAAACAACTTAGTCAATCATATATAAAAATCTAATAAGTTGAAAAAAGAATTGGTCTGATAGGGAGTAATTTATCTGTATGAGAATAATAATATAATTAGTTCTTTTGGAAATTAATTGAATTAAATATTATTAAACCCATTATTTAATATAAAAACCCGGTATCATTTCTGGCGTTTGATACCGGGTTAGATTACGGGCAGGAACTGGCTGTTTTACAACAATTCGCTCACTTGTGTCTTAATTTGAGTTGGCCATACACCACACTGAACTAAACCAATATGTGGCAATTGTAATAACAACATGGTTAAACGAGACTGACCAATCCCACCACCAATAGTCTGCGGCATTTCACCTTTAAGCAAAGACTGATGCCATTCAAGCTTCAGGCGATCTTCATCATTAGTCAGTGCTAACTGACGTTTAAGTGCCTCTGCATCCACGCGGATCCCCATAGATGACAGCTCAAAAGCGTCTTCCAGAACGGGGTTCCACACTAAAATATCACCGTTCAAACCAGCAAAACCCGGCTCAGTCGTTGTTGACCAGTCATCATAATCAGGGGCACGTACATCGTGACGTTTACCGTCTCCCAATGCTCCCCCTATTCCCATAAGAAATACAGCGCCTAACTCTTTTGCGATAGCACGTTCACGCCCTTTAGCATCCAGGTCGGGGTAACGCTGCTGTAGTGTTTCACTGTGAACAAAATGGATATTCTCTGGCAAAAATGGCGTCAGTCCTGTTTCCTTGGCCACCTCAGTTTCGGTCGCTTTAATTGCAGCCCAAATGCTTTCAACGGTTTTATGCAGTGTGCCTAAATGACGTTCCCCATCCCCCATTACGCGTTCCCAGTCCCACTGATCAACATAGACAGAGTGAATAGGTGACAGACGATCTTCATCAGGGCGTAAGGCTTTCATATGCGTGTAAAGCCCTTCGCCCGCACTAAAGTCATGCTGGCCGAGTGTTTTCCTTTTCCATTTTGCCAGTGAATGTACGACCTCAAACTGAGCATCAGGAATCGCTTTAACTCTGACCTGTACTGCCTTTTCGCTTCCGGACAGATTATCTTGTGTGCCATCACCTAAGCGGCTAAGAATCGGGGCCTGAACTTCAATCAGCCCCAGTTTCTCTTCCAGCTGACGAGAGAAGAAGGCTTTAACAAAACTAATCTGGCGTTGTTTAGCGATGTAGGCAGTTTTCATGATCTTTCTCTTTATTGTGTTGTCCCTGTAAATCATTAAGCAACAAAACTGAGAGTAAATTCAATAATCAACAATTAAAAAGGCCACCTTCTTTTTAATTCAATAAAAAAAGGGTATAAAAAATGATAAACCAATATCTTTCATAGGAAAAAACAATGAATAATTATCAAATCGATAATCTTGATCGCGGGATACTTGAAGCATTAATGGAAAATGCACGCACTGCATACGCTGAGTTAGCAAAACAGTTTGAAGTCAGCCCTGGTACTATTCATGTACGTGTAGAGAAGATGAAACAGGCTGGGATCATCACCGGGGCTCGGATTGATATCAGCCCTAAACAGCTTGGTTATGATGTTTGCTGCTTTATCGGCATCATATTAAAAAGTGCCAAAGACTACCCTTCAGCCCTGGCAAAACTGGAGAGTCTCGACGAGGTAACAGAAGCCTATTACACCACAGGCCACTATAGTATTTTCATTAAAGTGATGTGCCGTTCGATTGATGCACTACAGCAAGTACTTATCAACAAGATCCAAACAATTGATGAAATTCAGTCCACTGAAACATTGATCTCGCTGCAAAACCCGATCATGCGTACCATACGTCCTTAAACATTATATTTAATACCCATATTATCCACAGGTAGATCCCTGCTCATTCACAGCGTACAATGTGCGACGATCTAAAAAGGTGGGGTACCATGGTGGATATAACTCTGATTAGCGGCAGTACGCTCGGTAGTGCTGAATATGTGGCAGAACATCTGGCAGAAAAGCTGGAAGAGGCAGGATTCAGTACCACGACGCTGCATGGGCCACAACTGGAAGATCTTCCTGATGAAGGTTTATGGCTGGTGGTCTCTTCAACCCACGGTGCCGGGGATCTACCGGATAACCTTTTACCTTTATATACCGCAATCCTTGAGAAAAAACCGGATCTGAGTCGTGTTCAGTACGGGGCAATAGGGATTGGCAGTAAAGAATACGACACCTTCTGTGGGGCGATCGAAAAAATAGATCAACTTTTCACAGGATCCGGGGCGGTACGACTGGGGGAAATCGAGAAAATTAACGTACTCGATCATGACATTCCTGAAGATCCGGCCGAGATTTGGCTTGATTCCTGGAAAAAATTACTCCCTTTTGTGTAAAGATCGAGCATTTAAATGTGGATAACTACACTTAAAACCTTGTAGTAACCCGTAGTTATCCAAGGTATAACACCTGCTCACTTTCTGCTCTGTGTATAAGTATGCACTTTGATCCCAGCTTATACGCTCCAGGATCACCAGTCATTCACAGTAAATGATCCTTAATATCCTTTTGATCTAAAAGCGGTAAAAAGGGTTATCCACAGAAGCTGTCGATCCTAATAAGAGATCATAATAAGAGATCTTTAAATAAAAAAGATCTTCTTTTAATTAGCGATGATCCCACCACTTCCTCCTGGGACTAAAGTTGAGTAGAATCCTCAGCCCGGGCAGTTATAATCCTCATCGCAAAATCGCGAGGCAGTTACCATGTTTTATCAAGATCCTTTTGACGTCATCATTATCGGCGGGGGTCATGCAGGCACAGAAGCGGCAATGGCTGCCGCTCGTATGGGTCAACAGACCCTGCTTCTGACACACAATATCGACACACTGGGGCAGATGTCCTGCAATCCGGCTATTGGTGGTATTGGCAAAGGACACTTGGTCAAAGAAGTGGATGCACTCGGTGGCTTAATGGCTCAGGCTATCGATCATGCAGGCATTCAGTTTAGGATACTAAACGCCAGCAAAGGCCCTGCTGTAAGAGCCACTCGCGCTCAGGCTGACAGAGTCCTTTATCGTCAGGCGGTACGCACAGCCCTTGAGAATCAGCCTAACTTAATGATCTTCCAGCAAGCTGTTGAAGATCTTATCGTTGAGAACGATAAAGTGACCGGCGTAGTCACTCAAATGGGGCTAAAATTTCGTGCCAAAGCAGTGGTACTGACCGTAGGAACATTCCTCGATGGTAAGATCCACATTGGCCTGGATAACTACAGCGGTGGTAGAGCGGGAGATCCTCCGTCGATCCCGTTATCTCGCCGTTTACGGGATTTACCTCTGCGTGTCAGTCGGTTAAAAACAGGTACACCACCGCGTATTGATGCCAGAACCATTGACTTCAGTGTGCTAGCCCAGCAACACGGTGATGAACAATTACCTGTATTCTCGTTTATGGGAGATGTCAGTCAGCATCCAAGGCAAATACCTTGCTACATTACTCATACCAACGAAAATACACATGAGGTTATCCGTAATAACCTCGATCGCAGCCCGATGTATGCCGGCGTTATTGAAGGTATCGGCCCACGTTATTGCCCTTCAATCGAAGATAAAGTCATGCGGTTTGCCGACCGTAATGCGCATCAGATCTTCCTTGAGCCAGAAGGTTTAACCAGCAACGAAATTTATCCAAATGGTATCTCTACCAGCTTACCTTTTGATGTCCAAATGCAGATTGTACGATCGATGAAAGGCATGGAAAATGCACGGATCGTTCGTCCGGGCTATGCCATTGAATATGATTTTTTCGATCCGCGAGATCTGAAACCAACGCTGGAAAGTAAGCTCATTCAGGGACTGTTTTTTGCTGGCCAAATTAATGGTACTACGGGCTATGAAGAAGCCGGTGCTCAAGGCTTACTGGCGGGGCTTAATGCAGCCCGTTGTGCTGATGAGAAAGAAGGCTGGTCCCCACGTCGTGATCAAGCTTATCTCGGGGTTCTGGTTGATGATCTTTGTACTTTGGGTACCAAAGAACCCTACCGCATGTTTACCTCGCGTGCAGAATACCGCCTGATGCTACGTGAAGATAATGCTGATTTGCGCTTAACGGAAGTTGGTCGAGAATTAGGTCTGGTAAGCGATGAACGTTGGGCGCGCTTTAACGCTAAACTTGAGATGATTGAACAAGAGCGCCAGCGCCTGAAAGATATTTGGTTGCATCCGCAGTCTGAGGGCATTGCTGAAGTGAATGTCCAGCTCAGTGCTCCACTGTCTCGCGAAGCCAATGGTGAAGAACTGTTGCGCCGCCCTGAAATGACTTATGAAACGATGGTTAAGCTGCCTGTGTTTGCTCCGGGGCTCCTTGATGCTCAGGCCGCAGAGCAAGTTGAGATTCAGATAAAGTATGAAGGCTACATTGCCCGTCAACAAGAGGAGATCGAGAGGCAACAACGTAATGAGAACACCTTGTTACCTGAAACTCTCGATTATCGACAAGTTAATGGTTTGTCTAATGAAGTCATCGCGAAGCTGAATGATCACAAACCCGTTTCTATTGGGCAGGCATCGCGCATTTCTGGTATTACGCCAGCCGCTATTTCGATTTTACTGATCTGGTTGAAAAAGCAAGGATTACTGCGCCGTAGTGCATAAATGATCATTGATAACCCTTATTTATTGACCGGATCGTTATCCTTAAAAATACAATAAGGTTCGTCGTCAGTCTCAGGCCAGGGTTTCCTGGCCTTTTTTAATAGGTTTTAACTGTGCTGAACAAATTATCTCGCTTACTGAATGATGAAGGTATTACGCTCTCTGAGCATCAACAACAACAACTGGTCGATTATGTCGCGTTGCTCCATAAGTGGAATAAAGCTTATAACTTAACGTCGGTACGTGACCCGGAAGAGATGCTGGTACGCCACATTATTGACAGCATTGTGGTGGCTCCTTATTTGGAGGGGCGTCGATTTATTGATGTTGGCACCGGGCCTGGCTTACCTGGTATTCCCCTTGCCATAGTGTGTCCAGATGCTCATTTTACTTTACTGGATAGCCTGGGTAAGCGAGTGCGCTTTCTGCGTCAAGTGAAGCATGAACTGAAACTGGATAATGTGACACCTGTACAGAGCCGTGTAGAAGCGTTCTCAGCAGAGCCACCTTTTGACGGTGTCATTAGCCGTGCATTTGCCTCACTTACTGACATGGTTAACTGGTGTCAGCACTTGCCTGCTGAATCCGGACGTTTCTATGCATTAAAGGGGGTTCGTCCAGATGACGAAATTTCTGTATTACCTGCGGGATTTGTTGTTGAAGACATTGTCAGATTGACGGTAAAAAATTTGGAAGGTGAGCGCCATTTAGTGCGTATAAAATCTGTCAAATATTAATCCGTATCAAAGAATCATGTGATTAACCCTGATTTTAGTACGTTAACAAAAAAGCCGGGTAATATGAATAACTGTCATATTAATTCACAATAAATTAACTTTTTCATTAACAAACAAGAATGATTATCAAATAGTTTCTTTGGTTATCATTTCAGTTTAAAATATAAACATCCTAAAAATGAGCAAAACACAGATTAATGCGATCTTGAAACATTGATGGGAATGTCAAATAAAGGTTTCTTGACGTATTAGGACTGTTTTAACAAGATTTAATTAATTAATCTATATTAATCAGTTTGTTATCTTTGCTTCATTACGTTTCAACAAAAATGTTGATAGTACTGAAATACGGGATTTGTGATCAAATGCACACTTTATAGTGAGTGATTTTCACCCATTTTATCGTTATCAGGTCGTTTGAGTGGCGTATTAAAAGTTATAAAAATGCCCCGTAGAAAAATATTTAAATATTTGTTCATGTTTTCGCTACTTATTGTTTGAAATCACGGGGCCGAACCGTATAATTTGCTCGCTTTTCGAGGCTTGACTCTCACTAGCAAAGGCTGTCTTATTACGACACGCAACCTTCTTCGAAGGAGCCGGGAGTAGATAAACTCATGTCAGTGTCGTTTTACATTGGAAGTGTCGCTCGCAAACTTCTGTTACTGCAGTTTTTGGTAATGCTGGCAATCGGATTGCTGTTTTGCTTAAAGGGCCCTGTTTGGGCTCTCTCTGCATTAGGCGGAGGCATGGCAGTTTGGCTGCCAAATGTATTATTTGCTTTTTTTGCCTGGCGCCATCAGGCACACACACCTGGTAAAGGCCGCATATCCTGGTCATTTGCTTTTGGTGAAATCGCGAAGATGATCGCAACCTTTGCTATTCTTGTGGTGGCGCTGGCGTATTTTAAAGCGGTTTTCTTGCCGCTAATAGTGACGTGGGTTTCGGTGCTGGTTGTGCAGATACTCGCACCAGCTGTAATTAACAACAAAGGGTAAGAGTCATAATGTCTGCAGGAGAAATCTCTACACCGCAGGAGTATATAGGCCACCATCTGACTCATCTTCAGTTGGACCTGCGTACTTTCTCGCTGGTGGATTCGCATAACGCCCCGGACACATTCTGGATACTCAATTTAGACTCCATGTTTTTCTCCGTTGTCCTGGGTCTGTTGTTCCTGGTGTTATTCCGCAAAGTTGCCAAAACAGCAACCAGTGGTGTTCCGGGTAAACTCCAAACAGCAATTGAGCTAGTTATTGGTTTTGTTAATGGTAATGTCAAGGACATGTACCACGGCAAAAGCAAGGTTATCGCTCCTTTAGCGTTGACGGTATTCGTTTGGGTCTTCTTGATGAACTTTATGGACCTGATCCCCGTCGACCTGCTACCTATGATAGGTGAGCATGTCTTTGGTTTGCCAGCATTGCGTGTTGTTCCGTCTGCTGATGTGAACGTCACTCTCTCGATGGCATTGGGCGTGTTTATCCTGATTCTATTCTACAGCATCAAAATGAAAGGCATTGGCGGCTTCACGAAAGAGCTGACGCTGCAGCCGTTCAACCACTGGGCATTAATTCCTATCAACCTAATCCTTGAAGGAGTAAGCCTGCTGTCTAAACCTATATCACTGGGTCTGCGACTGTTCGGCAACATGTATGCCGGTGAGTTGATTTTCATTCTGATTGCTGGTTTGTTGCCGTGGTGGTCACAGTGGATTCTGAATGTGCCGTGGGCCATTTTCCACATACTGATCATTACGTTACAAGCCTTCATTTTCATGGTTCTGACGATAGTCTATCTGTCGATGGCGTCTGAAGAACACTAATTTTACTAACTAGTACGTTTTAACTGAAATAAACTGGAGACTGTCATGGAAAACCTGAATATGGATCTGCTGTACCTGGCTGCCGCTGTGATGATGGGTCTGGCGGCAATCGGTGCTGCGATCGGTATCGGCATCCTTGGAGGAAAATTCCTGGAAGGCGCTGCTCGTCAACCGGATCTGATTCCTCTGCTGCGTACTCAGTTCTTTATCGTCATGGGTCTGGTGGATGCTATCCCGATGATCGCTGTCGGTCTGGGACTGTACGTGATGTTTGCTGTCGCGTAGTGAACGTTGCTTTAAATTAAATTTAAGCAATATCAAACGTTAACTAATAAAGAGGCATTGTGCTGTGAATCTTAACGCAACAATCCTCGGCCAGGCCATCGCGTTTGTCCTGTTTGTTCTGTTCTGTATGAAGTATGTATGGCCGCCGTTAATCGCAGCCATCGAAAAGCGTCAGAAAGAGATTGCTGACGGTCTTTCTTCTGCAGAACGTGCTAAAAAGGACCTTGACCTTGCACAGGCCAACGCGACCGACCAGCTGAAACAAGCTAAAGCGGAAGCTCAGGTGATTATTGAACAGGCAAATAAACGCCGTGCTCAGATCATTGATGAAGCGAAAACTGAAGCAGAGCAGGAACGGACTAAAATCGTTGAACAGGCTCAGGCAGAAATCGATGCGGAGCGTTCACGCGCTCGTGAAGAACTGCGTAAGCAAGTGGCTCTGCTGGCTTTAGCCGGTGCCGAGAAGATAATCGAACGTTCCGTAGATGAAGCTGCTAACAGCGACATCGTCGATAAACTGGTCGCTGAACTGTAAGGAGGGAGGGGCCGATGTCTGAATTTGTTACTGTAGCTCGCCCCTACGCCAAAGCAGCTTTTGACTTTGCCGTCGAACACAACAGCGTAGAAAGCTGGCAGCGTATGCTGGCTTTTGCCGCCGAAGTTGCAGAAAATGAGCAGATGACAGAGCTCCTGTCTGGTGCTTTAGCACCGGAAACGCTCTCTGAGTCGTTTATCGCTATCTGTGGTGAGCAACTGGATGCCAATGGACAGAACCTGATAAAGGTGATGGCCGAAAATGGACGTCTTAAGGTGCTACCTGATGTTCTGAAGCAG
This sequence comes from Citrobacter sp. JGM124, assembly GCF_018257795.1. GTDB lineage: Bacteria > Pseudomonadota > Gammaproteobacteria > Enterobacterales > Enterobacteriaceae > JGM124. Next base: position 22,796 of record NZ_JAERJD010000004.1, read on the forward strand.
TTTATTCAACTGCGTGCGGCTCTTGAAGCCATGGTCGAAGTCGAAGTGACTTCTGCCAGTGCGTTGAGTGATACACAGCTTTCGAAGATCAGCGCTGCGATGGAAAAACGTCTGTCACGCAAAGTGAAGCTGAATTGCAATATTGATAAGTCTGTAATGGCAGGTGTTGTCATCCGTGCGGGTGACATGGTTATTGATGGTAGCGTACGCGGCCGTCTTGATCGTCTGGCAGACGTCTTGCAGTCTTAAGGGAACTGGAGCATATGCAACTGAATTCCACCGAAATCAGCGAACTGATCAAGCAACGCATTGCTCAGTTCAATGTTGTGAGTGAAGCTCACAACGAAGGTACTATCGTTTCTGTTAGTGACGGTATTATCCGTGTACACGGCCTGGCCGATGTTATGCAGGGTGAGATGATCTCCCTGCCGGGGAACCGTTACGCCATTGCACTTAACCTGGAGCGTGACTCGGTTGGTGCAGTCGTTATGGGCCCGTATGCTGACCTTGCCGAAGGCATGAAGGTTAAGTGTACTGGTCGTATTCTTGAAGTACCGGTTGGCCGTGGCCTGTTAGGCCGTGTGGTGAACACCCTGGGTGCACCTATCGATGGTAAAGGCGCTTTAGATCACGACGGTTTTGCCGCCGTTGAAGCTATTGCACCTGGTGTTATCGAACGTCAATCTGTCGATCAGCCTGTACAGACTGGTTATAAGTCTGTGGATGCGATGATTCCTATCGGCCGTGGTCAGCGTGAGCTGGTTATCGGTGACCGTCAGACCGGTAAAACCGCTCTGGCAATCGATGCCATCATCAATCAGCGCGACTCTGGTATCAAATGTATCTATGTTGCTATCGGTCAGAAAGCTTCCACCATTTCTAACGTGGTACGTAAGCTGGAAGAACATGGCGCACTGGCTAACACCATTGTTGTTGTTGCGACAGCGTCTGAATCTGCTGCACTGCAATACCTGGCACCATATGCCGGTTGTGCAATGGGTGAGTACTTCCGTGACCGTGGTGAAGATGCACTGATTGTTTATGATGACCTGTCCAAGCAGGCTGTTGCTTACCGTCAGATTTCTCTGCTGCTGCGTCGTCCACCGGGTCGTGAAGCATTCCCTGGTGACGTTTTCTATCTCCACTCTCGTCTGCTGGAACGTGCTGCGCGTGTAAACGCCGAGTATGTTGAAGCTTTCACTAAGGGTGAAGTTAAAGGTAAAACGGGCTCTCTGACTGCGCTGCCGATTATCGAAACCCAGGCGGGTGACGTTTCTGCGTTCGTTCCGACCAACGTAATCTCGATTACCGATGGTCAGATCTTCCTGGAATCTAACCTGTTTAACGCGGGTATTCGTCCTGCGGTTAACCCGGGTATCTCTGTATCCCGTGTTGGTGGTGCCGCTCAGACTAAGATCATGAAAAAACTGTCCGGTGGTATTCGTACCGCTCTGGCACAGTATCGTGAACTGGCAGCGTTCTCCCAATTTGCATCAGATCTTGACGATGCAACCCGTAAGCAGCTGAGTCACGGTCAGAAAGTGACCGAGCTCCTGAAACAGAAACAGTATGCGCCGATGTCTGTCGCGCAGCAGTCTCTGGTTCTGTTTGCCGCTGAACGTGGTTATCTCGAAGATGTTGAGCTGGCGAAAATCGGTAGCTTTGAAGCCGCTCTGCTGGCTTATGTTGACCGTGACCATGCTCCGTTGATGCAAGAAATCAACCAAACTGGTGGCTATAACGACGAAATCGAAGGCAAGCTGAAAGGCATCCTCGATTCCTTCAAAGCAACACAGTCCTGGTAAAATCTTGCGGCTTGTCTTAGGGCAAGCCGCAAGGTATTGAGGAGAAGGTCATGGCCGGCGCAAAAGAGATACGTAGTAAGATCGCAAGCGTCCAGAACACGCAGAAGATCACCAAAGCAATGGAAATGGTCGCCGCTTCTAAAATGCGTAAATCGCAGGAAAGAATGGCAGCCAGCCGTCCTTACGCAGATACCATGCGCAAAGTGATTGGTCATCTTGCTCTGGGTAATCTTGAATACAAACACCCGTACCTGGATGAACGCGAAGTAAAACGCGTGGGCTACCTGGTGGTGTCCACTGACCGTGGTCTGTGTGGTGGCTTGAACATTAACTTGTTCAAAAAGCTGCTGGCTGACATGAAAGAGTGGTCCGATAAAGGCGTTCAGTGTGATTTATCCCTGATTGGCTCTAAAGGCGTCTCTTTCTTCAACTCTGTGGGCGGCAATGTTGTTGCTCAGGTGACAGGCATGGGGGATAACCCATCACTGTCCGAGTTGATTGGCCCGGTTAAAGTGATGTTGCAGGCCTATGATGAAGGCCGTCTGGACAAGCTTTATATTGTCAGCAACAAATTTATTAACACGATGTCTCAGACTCCAACCATCACTCAGCTGCTGCCTTTACCCGCGGCTTCTGGTGAAGAGGAACTGGAGAAAAAATCCTGGGATTATCTGTATGAACCTGATCCTAAAGCGCTGTTGGATACCCTGCTGCGTCGTTATGTGGAATCTCAGGTTTATCAGGGCGTTGTAGAAAACCTGGCCAGCGAGCAAGCCGCACGAATGGTGGCGATGAAAGCCGCTACCGATAACGGCGGCAGCCTGATTAAAGAGCTGCAGTTGGTTTACAACAAAGCACGTCAGGCCAGCATTACTCAGGAACTCACCGAAATCGTCGGTGGCGCGTCCGCGGTATAACCAGGTTTACGAATTACGTAGAGGATTCAACAAGATGGCTACTGGAAAGATTATCCAGGTAATCGGCGCCGTAGTGGACGTCGAGTTTCCTCAGGATGCCGTACCAAAAGTGTACGATGCCCTCGAGGTAACAAACGGTAATGAGCGTCTGGTGCTGGAAGTTCAGCAACAGCTTGGTGGCGGTGTTGTTCGTACCATCGCAATGGGTTCTTCTGATGGTCTGCGTCGCAGCCTGGAAGTGACTAACCTTGAGCATCCGATTGAAGTACCGGTAGGTAAAGCTACTCTGGGACGTATTATGAACGTTCTGGGTGACCCTATCGATATGAAAGGTGATATCGGCGAAGAAGAGCGTTGGGCTATTCACCGTGCAGCACCAAGCTATGAAGAACTGTCAAGTTCTCAGGATCTGCTGGAAACCGGGATCAAAGTTATCGACTTAATGTGTCCGTTTGCTAAGGGCGGTAAAGTTGGTCTGTTCGGTGGTGCGGGTGTAGGTAAGACCGTTAACATGATGGAGCTTATCCGTAACATCGCAATCGAACACTCAGGTTACTCTGTGTTTGCCGGCGTAGGTGAGCGTACTCGTGAAGGTAACGACTTCTATCACGAAATGACCGACTCAAACGTACTGGATAAAGTATCTCTGGTATATGGTCAGATGAACGAGCCACCAGGTAACCGTCTGCGCGTTGCGTTGACTGGCCTGACTATGGCTGAGAAGTTCCGTGATGAAGGCCGTGACGTTCTGTTGTTCGTCGATAACATCTATCGTTATACCTTAGCCGGTACTGAAGTATCTGCACTGTTAGGCCGTATGCCTTCAGCGGTAGGTTATCAGCCAACTCTGGCTGAAGAGATGGGTGTTTTGCAGGAGCGTATCACCTCCACTAAAACAGGCTCAATCACTTCTGTTCAGGCGGTATACGTACCTGCGGATGACTTGACTGACCCATCACCAGCAACGACCTTTGCGCACCTTGACGCAACAGTGGTTCTGAGCCGTCAAATTGCTTCTCTGGGTATCTACCCAGCAGTAGACCCGCTGGATTCCACCAGCCGTCAGCTGGATCCACTGGTTGTGGGTCAGGAACACTATGACGTTGCCCGTGGCGTGCAGTCTATTCTGCAACGTTATCAGGAACTGAAAGACATCATCGCCATCCTTGGGATGGACGAACTGTCTGAAGAAGATAAACTGGTTGTAGCACGTGCGCGTAAGATTCAGCGCTTCCTGTCTCAGCCATTCTTCGTCGCAGAAGTCTTTACTGGCTCTCCGGGCAAGTATGTTTCTCTGAAAGATACCATCCGTGGCTTTAAAGGCATTATGGACGGTGAATACGACCATCTGCCAGAGCAGGCGTTCTATATGGTTGGCTCCATCGACGAAGCTGTCGAGAAAGCTAAAAAACTTTAACGCCTTAATCGGAGGGTGATATGGCAACGACTTACCACCTGGATGTCGTCAGTGCGGAAAAGCAGCTTTTTTCCGGCAAGGTCGAGAAGATCCAGGTTACAGGTAGCGAAGGTGAACTGGGTATTTTCCCTGGCCACACCCCGCTGCTTACCGCCATTAAGCCTGGTATGATCCGCATTGTGAGAGAAAACGGACAAGAAGAGTTTATCTATTTGTCTGGTGGTGTGTTGGAAGTTCAGCCAAATAACGTGATTGTACTGGCTGACACCGCAATTCGCGGACAGGATCTCGACGAAGCTCGGGCTCTTGAAGCGAAGCGTCAAGCGGAAGAACATATCCATGGCTCTCATGGTGACGTGGACTACGCTCAGGCTTCTGCTGAATTGGCTAAGGCGATCGCTAAACTGCGTGTTATCGAGTTAACCAAACAGCTGATGTAAGTATCTGCTCTAAATAAAAATGCCAGCCTTAACAGGCTGGCATTTTTTTTAGCATCGTGACATAAAACTGTATCGAAGAGACGAAAGGTAGAAACAGGCCGTAGCCGGGTGACGACAGCCTGAATGACGAGTATTAATCAAGGACCGAAGCATCGTCTGCGATAATGATTTGCTTCATCTCTTCAAAGTGCTGGCGAGAAAAGTCGGCAATTTTTTCCCAGTCCTGAGCCGTTTTTTCTGCGATATCATCTGAAAGTATTTTTAGCGGCTGACCCGTAGACCAGGCCGTGACTAAAATTTGACAGGCACGCTCCAGCGTCCAGACATCATCAAAAGCCTCTCCTATTGAAGGGGCGGTCACCAGAATGCCATGGTTACCCATTAACAGACGACGCTTATCTGCCAGTAATGCTGCCAGTCTGGCACCTTCCGCCGTAGTGTCAGCCATACCCCCATATAATTCATCCACCGCAACACGGTTAAAATAGCGGGCTGTGTTTTGGTCTATGGGGATAATGCGTGGCTTCTCCAGACAGGCGACACTTGTGGTATACACCGGGTGCAAATGGAGAACTACCCGTACCTCTGGCAGACGCTGGTGTATTTGCCCGTGAATGGCCCAGGCTGTTGCATCGACATCACTGCGGTGAGCATTATCTTCATTATCCGCATCCAGTAACAGCAGATCGCTGGCGCGGATACGTGAAAAGTGCTTCCACTTTGGATTCAGCAAAAACTGTTTACCATCGCTGGAAATAGCGGCGCTGATATGGTTAGCCACCGCTTCATGCATACCCAGACGCGCGATAATACGAAATGTCGCCGCCAAGTCTATACGGGTTTGCTCTTCATGAGAGTAAGCCATACTGTTACTCCACTTTTGGCATTAGCGTGCGAATATCTTCGGCTGTGGGGGCCTGTAGATTGTATTTACTCAGTAATGCGGCATATTCAGGCGTCTCACTGAATTTTTTCAGTCCCTCTTCCAGTGCTGTTTTCACTTCGGTGTTACCTTTTTTAACACCAAATCCGTTCAGTACTGGATAAATCAATGTATCAGAAGAGATTTCAACACGATTCCCGAGTTTACTGATGACACCTTTAGCCACTGCTGCATCGGTGATCTGGGCATCTACAGCGCTCGATAGCAGTGCTTGCGTCGTTTGTGGGTCCGTGGTGTAGACACTGAGTTCAATTGGTTTGAGCCCTTTCTTGACGCAATAATCAATGGAGAGCTTCTCTAACTGTGCCAGCCATGAGGTTGCCCCCATTGACCCCACTTTATGGCCACAGAAATCTTCAGGGGCCTTTGGCTGATAATCACTGCCTTTACGAACCAGGATTGACTCACCACTTTTTAGGTAAGGCACCATATCAATCACTCTCAGACGTTCAGGGGTGATATACATGGCGGAGTTAGTCAAATCAAACCGCCCCCCTTGTAAACCAGGGATCAGGTTAGGGAAGCGAGTATCAAGATTCGTTGATTCACGACCAATCGATTTAGCTATCCCGCTTAACAACTCAATATCGAATCCAGCGGGCTGGTTATTTTCAATATACTCATAAGGAGGGAAAGTCATATCTGAACCGGCAATGACTTTTCCGGGCTGTAGAAATGCTGCCTGCGAATGCATCGAGACCAGCCCACCAGCAACACAAAGGGACAGGGCAACAGGGCGCAACAGATTAAAACGTTTCATATAACCTCCAGAGGGTGGACTTATTACATGCTGGTGCTATCGCGACCGGCTTGCTGAGTAAAACAGGGTGCCCGGGGGGCTTTTGAGGAAGATGCCTCTGGGATTAGTGACCCACTGGTATCCCCTCAGAGAAAATAACTACACCAGAGAAACATCTTTCAGGAAGGCTTCAACACGAGGATGATGCCCTTCACGTAAGATTTGAGGTGTGTCATCGCAAACCACACGTCCTTTTTCCATAAAGACAATTCGGTCTGACACTTTGAAAGCGAAATTCATTTCGTGCGTCACAATGATCATTGTGATCCCTTCATCAGCCAGTGATTCAATGACCTGTAGTACTTCATTAACTTTTTCCGGATCGAGGGCCGAAGTTGGCTCATCAAACAGCATAATTTGAGGCCGATTCATCAGCGCGCGGGCAATAGCGACACGCTGTTGTTGCCCACCGGATAGTTGATGGGGATACTTAAACACATGGTCGAGCATGCCAACCTTGTTCAGTAAAATGCAGGCTTGTTGTTTTAGCTCTGCCTCTGAGGCTAAACGGTGATAACGCGGAGCCAGCAGCATATTTCCCATCACCGTCAGATGGGGGAATAGGTTGAAGCCCTGAAACACCATACCGATATTCAGTCGATGTTGGTTATTTTCAATAAAGCGTGGTTTCTGCTGTCCTTGACGATCGAGATGAATAAACGGCTGACCATCAATTTTTATTTCGCCGTTGTCGATTTGTTCCAGGCCATTAAGCAGACGAATAAGCGTGGTTTTGCCGGAACCAGAAGGCCCAATGACTGAAATGACTTCCCCACGTTTTACCTTTAAATCTACCGCCCCCAGTACTTCGACATTGTTATAGGCTTTATGTAGTTTCGAGGCTTCCAGTGCGAGTTCATTGGTATTACTTACTGTGCGAGTACTGGCTGGCAACGGCATTTGAGCCAGTTGCTGCATTTCAGTATCGACGGTACGGGTAATTTTTCGTTGAGTAACATCAAGATATTTTTCCAGTCGTTTCAGCAGAAAATCGAATACCGTCACGACCAGGATGTAGTAAAAAGCTACTCCAGCCATGGTTTCCATAACCAGGAAGTTTTGTGAGTACAGGCGCTGACCTACCATTAAGATCTCCGTCAGGGAGATAACCGACACCAAAGAGCTCAGTTTTACAATGGCGATAAATTCATTGGTCAGGGCAGGGAGGGAGACTCGCAGAGCCTGGGGAATAATAATCTTCCACTGAATTCCTGCATAACCTAGCCCCAGAGCGCGTGCGGCTTCTATTTGTCCCTTGGGAATAGACAGTAATCCTCCCCGGTGAATCTCTGCCACATAGGCCGTTTCACTTAATACCATGGCCAGTAACCCCGCCAAAAACGGGTCATTCAGTATTGAACCTGAACCAGGAAAAGCTTGCGGCAGGTTATAGACAAAAATAAGTAATACCAGTAAGGGTAAACTACGGAATAACCAAATATAGAAGCGAGCAGGAATATTAAACCATGCGCGTGGTGATTGTTTCGCCAGGGCGAGTATGAAGCCAAAAATAATGCTTAATACCCATGTCAAGATACTTAATTTAATAACCGTCCAGGTGGCCAGCCAGAAATCGCTATCGCTGAACAGGCTAAACAGATAGTTCCAGTTAAACGTCATGGTTTTTGTACTCGCCATAATTAACGGTAAATAAAGCGACCCAGAGTAATAATCAGCAGAGATCGCGGTAACTCTTCTTGCAATACCACTATGCTGACTATTTTCTATCTGAGGCAATTATTAATTTTTTGGCCTTTAAGTTTAAAAAAACTATACAGACTTGTTAACTGCCAGTTATTTAAAGAGATTATTGGTGAATTTAGCTGAGTTTTCTTACCTGATGTTAAAAATAATAATGAATCTTTTTTTTTATGTGATTTTTGTTTGCTCAATAATGGTGCGCCATTCTGATTAATACGGTGCAGTGTGTTATTTCTTGGTGCATTTTTAATTCACTGGTTTCGTAATGCATAAAACTAACAGAATGAAGATGCCTCAGATTCTATTTGATGGCGTGACAACCAGTCTGCCGAGTATCTATTCTTTTAAATTTTCGTTATCTAAAGCTGTTAAGTGAAAACACTGGATGTGTTTATCACTTGTTAAAGGAAATGGCATTTTTCTTGCAACACTGCTCTGCGTCACACGGTTATCCGTCACATGACTCCCCCCAGAGGAGATAAATATCCTCGTTATAATGCTTTGTTAACCATGGTGATGCTATGAACAGATTCACACTGAAACAGCTTAAATACTTTGTTACCGTAGTAGAAACTGAAAGCATCTCTGATGCTTCCAGACAGCTACATATTGCTCAACCCTCTATCTCTATTGCTATCAAAAATCTTGAGATGACTTTCGATCAACAGCTGTTTATCCGCCACCATGCTCAAGGTGTCTCTTTAACAACAGGCGGACGTCGATTCTATGAAAAAGCCAAAGAATTACTGCGCCTTTCCTATGAGTTTGAGCAGAATGCCTCTGCAGATAAAGAGATCGTTTCTGGTGAAATTTCAGTAGGATGTTTTGAATCTGTCGCCCCTTTGTATATGCCGAAACTGGTGGCTGGTTTTAAAAAGCTCTACCCGGAAATTACTTTTCATTTGTACGATGGTGAGCAACATGAACTGATGCATGGTTTGCATCGGGGGCGTTTTGACCTGGCGCTCGTCTATGATCTTGAGTTAGGGCACTCCATCAATAAACAGCCCCTGAGTGCTCCACATAAACCCTATGCTTTGTTACCGGCCAGCCACCCATTGGCACAAAAAAGTAGCGTGACGTTACAGGAGCTCAGTCGCGAACCAATGATTTTGCTTGATGCCGTACCGAGTAAAAATTATTTCACTGCAATTTTTAAAGAAAAGGGTTATCACCCTGAGATAGTTTATAGTTCCCCATCTATTGAAATGGTTCGTTGCATGGTGGGACAAGGATTAGGATTTTCAGTATTAGTTACCCGCCCTCAATCAGATATTACCTACGACGGTAAAAAAGTCGTTCAACTTGATATTGAGGATGATATGCCATCTTCAACATTAATTATGGCGTATCTTGCCAATAATGAACCAACATTACCGGCACAAATGTTCATCGAATATTGTAGCCATGTTGAATTAACTCATTCTTAATACAGTAAATAAAATTTATTTTTTTATGGGGTTATTTTTTCTGATTTATGAGGCTCATAAAATTCTATCCAGATGATGAATTTATAATATTTTAAAATTGTATCTCAGTTACCTAATCTGGGTTCTGTCAATTCCGGCTAATTAAGTCGGGTAACCGTGCTTGAAGGACACTTAGATGACAGAGCAAATAACAGAAATCGATACCTTAGTAGTTGGCGCGGGACAAGCGGGTGTCGCAATGAGCGAACACCTTACCCAGCATGGTATACCGCATTTAGTGCTGGAAAAGCACGCTATCGCCCAAGCATGGCGATCTGGACGCTGGGATTCGCTGGTGGCTAATGGCCCGGCATGGCATGACCGATTTCCTCATATGACTTTCCCAAACAGTGATGGCGACAGTTTTATCCCTAAGGAGCAGGTTGCTGATTATTTTGCTGCTTACGCAAAATCTTTTGATGCACCGATTAAAACAGGGGTAGAAGTACTGAGTGCAGAGCGGTTATCCGGCCGTCCGGGATTTCGTATCGAAACCTCACAAGGTGTTATCGAAGCGCGTCGTATTGTCGCTTCAACAGGGCCCTTCCAGCGCCCGGTCATCCCGGCTATCGCTCCTGCAAGCTCAGGGTTACTGCAGATACACTCCGCGCAGTATCGTAACCCACAGCAATTGCCAGAGGGGGGAGTATTGGTGGTTGGGGCCGGTTCTTCAGGCGTGCAGATTGCTGATGAGTTACAGCGTGCAGGCAAAGCTGTCTGGCTTTCTGTTGGGGCACATGACCGCCCGCCACGCAACTATCGTCAGCGTGATTTCTGTTGGTGGCTGGGGGTGTTGGGCTTGTGGGATGCTTCTGCCACTGAGCCGGGTAAAGAGCATGTCACTATTGCTGTTAGCGGTGCTCGTGGTGGTCACACGGTAGATTTCCGTCAACTGGCACACCAGGGGATCACCCTGGTCGGGCAAACCCAGAAATTTGAAGGTGAACGGGCCTTTTTTCAGCAGGATTTAGCAGAAAATCTGCAACGTGGGGATGCCTCTTATCTGGCTCTTCTTGATGCGGCTGATGATTATATTGCCCGTAACGGCCTGTCATTGCCCGAAGAGCCAGAAGCTCGCCAATTTTTAGCTGATCCTGCTTGTGTCACAGATCCTCTACATAGTCTTGATTTAGCCGCCGCAGGGATTACTACCATTATCTGGGCCACGGGCTATAGCACAGACTACAGCTGGTTAAAAGTAAACGCCTTTACCCCACAGGGTAAACCCCAGCACCAGCGTGGTATTTCAACAGAGCCTGGTGTCTATTTTCTTGGCCTGCCTTGGTTATCTCGCCGTGGCTCCACTTTTATTTGGGGAGTCTGGCATGACGCGAAATACATCGCCGATCAAATCGCGATTCAGTACCAGTATCAGCAGTACCAACCTTCTTGCTAACACGCCTCTATTTTAAGGACTGGATCATGCCAACACATACTCGTATTCGGATGTTTAATACCAAAGAGACCTATCCTAATCAGGCACTCGACAATGACCTTTGCCAGGCGGTACGTGCAGGGAATACGGTCTATGTCCGTGGTCAGGTAGGGACTGATTTTGAAGGTAACTTAGTGGGGTTAGGTGATCCTCGGGCCCAGGCTGAACAGGCTATGAAGAACCTAAAGCAGCTGTTATTGGAATCAGGGAGTGATCTCACTCATGTGGTTAAAACCACCACCTATATTATCGACCCGCGTTACAGGGAACCCGTCTATCAGGAAGTGGGTAAGTGGTTAAAAGGGGTCTTTCCTATTTCAACCGGGATTGTGGTTTCTGCCCTGGCACAACCCGAGTGGTTGATGGAAATTGATGTTATTGCTGTCATTCCTGACGACTGGGATGCTAAGGAGGCTCTGTGACGATATCTATTTCAGCATTATGCCCTGAGTCAGGACAGCTGGGGGTTGCGATAGCATCATCCAGTATTGCTGTCGGGGCTCGTTGTCCTTGGTTGCATGCCGGAGTTGGTGCGGTTTCCAGCCAGAATATTACCCTGCCCTCCTTAGGGGGACAGACTCTTGCTGGGCTGGAGTCAGGATTATCGCCAGAGCAGGCGATGAAACGGGCATTAGGTGAAGACCGCTTCAGCGAATACCGGCAAATTACCGTTATCAGCGCCAGTGGAGAAACGTCAGCTTTTAGTGGTGAGTACACCCTGGGTATAGGACAAGTGGTGGAAGGAACTGACTGTGTCGCCGCGGGCAATATGCTGGCTAATCCCGACGTTATTGCGGCAATGGTGGACTGCTTTGAAACCACAGAAGGTGAGTTAGCTGCCCGTCTGATAGCGGCCTTACAGGCTGGCGTAAGTGCTGGCGGAGAGGCAGGCCCACTCCATTCTGCCGCGGTGAAAGTGGTTGAAGATTATGACTGGCCAATTGTCGACTTGCGTATTGACTGGGCTGAAACCAACCCTGTCACGGCACTGGAGACCCTCTGGCTGGACTATGAGCCACAGATGAATGCCTATCTCATTCGTGCTCTGGATCCACGAGAAGCACCTTCTTATGGAGTCCCGGGTGATGAGTGACAGCGCTGCTTCAATGCTGGCTCAGTTACTTGCATTTGATACAACGAGCCGGGAATCAAATTTGGCCCTGATCGAGATGATCAGCCATTTTTTAACTGATCGAGGTATCACTCCCCATCTTTTTTATGAAAAAAATGGGGCCAAAGCAAACTTGTATGCCCGCATTGGACCCGGCGGCGCAGGGGGCGTCATGCTTTCCGGTCATACGGATACCGTCCCGGTAGATGGTCAGTCGTGGACTGTGCCGCCTTTCCAGTTGACGGAACAGGAAGGGCGTTACTATGGGCGCGGTAGTGCTGATATGAAAGGTTTTTTGGCCTGTGTACTGGCATCACTGGATACCTTTTTAAACGCCCCACTGCGCATGCCACTGCATTTAGCCTTCTCCTATGATGAAGAGGTTGGCTGCCTGGGGGTTCGCAGTATGGTGGACTACCTGCAGGCATCCCCGGAAAAACCCGCATTGTGCATTATTGGTGAGCCTACAGAGATGTCTCCAGTGTACGGACATAAAGGGAAACTGGCCGTACGCTGCCTGATTGAGGGGCATGCCTGTCACTCTGCCTATGCCCCGGAAGGCGTTAATGGGATTCGCTATGCCACCAAACTGATGACTCGACTTGAGGAATTGGGTAATGCCTTTGCCACTGAGCGGGACTTGCGTTTTTACCCTGCCTTTAGCACGGTTCAGGTTGGCACTATCAAAGGGGGCAGCGCTCTTAATATCGTCCCTCAGTACTGTAGCTTTGATTTTGAAATCCGCTATCTGCCTCAGTCAAATCCGTATGAGGTAACCCGGGCCCTGACAGAATATGCCCATCATCAGCTTCTGCCTGAAATGCAGCAGATTGCCCAGCAGAGCAATATCCAGTTTCAAACCCTGAGTCATTATCCAGGATTACTGAGCGACCCTCAGTCTGACTTTTCCCAATGGCTGGCCCAGTGGTGTGGTAGTGAGAACTTTACTACCGTCGCTTTTGGCACTGAAGGGGGATTATTTAATGAGGCGGGTATTGCGACGCTTATCTGTGGCCCTGGAAGCATGGATCAAGGGCATAAAGCGGACGAATATATTGAAATAGAACAAATTAATCGCTGTATGAAAATGCTGGAAAATCTTTGTCACTGGATGTCTTTCCCCCAGGAGGGCGTGTCATGAATGGCGTCAATGAGACCTTTAAAGCCGTATTTTTAGATTATGACAGCCTGTATACCGAAGATCTTGATACTCAGTCTCTGGACGGGATTTTTACCCATATTGAGCGCTATCCACACAGTGAATATTCCCGGATAGCTGACAGATTACAGGGAGCGGATGCCGCTATTGTCAGTGACGTTGCTATTGATGCGCAGATTTTTGCTGCTGTTCCCTCCCTGAAGCTAGTGCTGGTGGCGGCAACAGGAACGGATCAGATTGATTTGGCGGCTGCCAGAGAACATGGGGTTAGGGTATGTCATTGTCGTGATTATGCCACCTGGTCCCTGGCACAGCATGCGTTTTCATTACTGCTGGCGTTAACGAATAACACAGTGAATTACCATACGCTGGTGCTGTCAGGAGCATGGCAGCAGGCGGCCTCATTCTGCTTGCCTCATTTTCCCCTGATCCAACTGGCCGGCAAAACCTTGGGTATTGTCGGGTATGGGGCTTCTGGTCAGCGTATGGCCCAGATAGGGGCCGCTTTTGGGATGCGGGTGATGATTGCCACATTGCCAGGGCGGAGTTCCAGTGATGATCGTACTGAGCTGGATACCCTGCTTCCCCTGGTGGATGTCTTGTCTCTTCATTGCCCTCTGACGGAAGACACCCGCCATTTGCTGAATTATCAGCGTCTGGCACTGATGAAAAAAGAGGCCTTTATCATCAATGTTGCCCGAGGGGCAATTATTGATGAACGGGCACTGGCTGAGGTATTACAGAACGGTCAAATAGCAGGGGCGGGTCTTGATGTTTTGAGCAATGAACCCCCTCCGGCTGATCACCCTTTATTACAAGGTGATATTCCACATCTTCTTATTACCCCACATGTTGCCTGGAGCAGTCGCGCGGCGCGACAGGGGGTTATACATCAACTAGCTGAAAATGCGCGGGCTTTTCGTTCCGGGGAACCGATGCGGGTGGTGGCATAGACAGGTCTTAACGATATCTATTCAGGGGGTAAATAATGCAGAATCATCAACATCCAAGGGTTGAGCTCGATACGATAAATACCTGGCAGGCAGAGGGCGTTGTGTTACTTAAAGGGGTATTTACCCCCTGGATCGACTCGCTTGCGAGTGGCGTTAGTACGCTGATGGCAAATCCCAGCCAGTATGGTCATGCCCGCACTGTTATCCCGAAAGATGGTTCAGCACCATTTTTTCAGGATTATTGTAACTGGTCGCGGATCCCGGAATTTGAAGCGTTTGTGTTCCAGTCCCCTGCGGCAGAAATTGCCGCCGCCCTGATGAAGTCTCAAACCGCCAAGTTCTTCCATGATCATGTACTGGTCAAGCAAGCGGGAGGCAGCACCATAACCCCCTGGCATCATGACCAGCCTTATTATTGCGTTCATGGGCAACAAAATGTCAGTTTTTGGATCCCACTCGACCCGGTTTCAGAAGACATCTCCCTGCGCTGCATTCGGGGGTCTCACCTGTGGAATGATGAATTTAGTCCGACCCGATTCAACGGGACTCAGCTTTATCAGCATAAGCGTTTCAAAGACATGCCGGATATTGATGGCCATCAGGATAAATACGATATTGTGAACTGGGCTCTGGAACCTGGGGATGCTGTTGCTTTTCATTTTCGTACATTGCATGGTGCCAGAGGAAATCATACTGCAAACTCGCGCCGGGTCTTTTCCGCTCGCTGGGTTGGCGATGATGCGACCTTTGCTGACCGTGGCGGTGTGACATCACCCCCTTTCCCGGAGCTGACGTTACAGGATGGTGAGCCGCTTGTATCCCCCCTCTTCCCTGAAGTGTGGCCGATAAAATAAGTTCGGTCTTCCTCCGTTATCCAGGGGAAACTCTCAGAGACCTGTAACCGCGAATGCACACTTACCCCTGGCTCTTGCGTCATGCGTAGGGCCAGTCTGCCCCTCTTGGGCAACCTTCCCCGCTACATTGTAATACGCCCTGGTGGGCAATGACTGGCGCAGGCCTATTTTTTGCCCGATACTGAGCTATTAACATTCAAAAATGATCCAATAAAAATGGCTGACTATCTTTATTTCGACTTAAAAAATAATAAGTAATTCATATTGATAGTTTTTTTTAGGTTCGTTTTTAATCATGTATTGCACTTGTAATACTCGTTATTGGGGGAAATATTGCCATAACAGGGCTAAATAGTGCGTTGATTAGGTATTTTCTGGTTCTACATTTTTCAGTGCAAAATATGTAGAATTTTCAAAGCTAAATCGCTTTACTTCTTTCACACAACAGATTCAGGACACGTATGGCAAACAGTGCAATGAGCGTGGTTATTCTTGCCGCAGGCAAAGGAACCCGCATGTATTCTGACCTTCCTAAAGTACTTCATACTTTGGCCGGGAAACCTATGGTGCAGCATGTGATTGATGCGGCAAAAAAACTGGGGGCACAACATGTGAACCTGGTGTATGGCCATGGTGGATACCTGTTAAAACAAACTCTGAGCGACGAGTCATTGAACTGGGTATTGCAGGCAGAGCAGTTGGGCACGGGTCATGCTATGCAAATGGCGGCACCTTTCTTTGCGGATGATGAAGATATCATGATGCTTTACGGTGACGTGCCACTGATTGCTGTTGAAACACTCCAGCGTTTGCATGAAATCAAACCGGCAGGTGGTATTGCGTTACTGACAGCAGTGCTCGATGACCCGACGGGTTATGGGCGTATTGCTCGTGAAAACGGCCAGGTGGTTGGTATTGTCGAACAAAAAGATGCCAGCGATGAACAGCGTAAAATCACCGAGATTAATACCGGTATTTTGGTTGCTGGTGGCGAGGATATGAAACGCTGGTTAAGCCTTCTTGATAATAATAATGCTCAAGGCGAGTTTTATATTACGGATATTATTGCCATAGCCCACAAGGAAGGGCGTGAAATTGCGACAGTACACCCGCAGCGATTAAGTGAAATGGAAGGGGTTAATAACCGTCTTCAATTGGCTCGACTGGAGCGTATTTATCAGCATGAGCAGGCAGAAAAATTACTACTGGCAGGGGTTATGCTCCGTGATGCAGCCCGTTTTGATCTGCGTGGTGAATTGACCCATGGGCGAGACGTTGAGATTGACACCAATGTCATTATCGAAGGTCACGTGACTCTGGGGAACCGAGTGAAGATTGGTACCGGCTGTGTAATTAAGAATGCAGTCATCGGCGATGACTGCGAAATCAGCCCCTATACCGTCATTGAAGATGCCACACTAGAAGCATCATGCACTATTGGCCCATTTGCTCGTCTGCGTCCAGGCAGTGAACTGGCAGAAGGGGCTCATGTGGGGAACTTCGTCGAGATGAAAAAAGCGCGTCTCGGTAAAGGCTCCAAGGCAGGACATTTGAGCTACCTGGGAGATGCTGAAATTGGCGATAACGTCAACATTGGCGCCGGAACCATTACCTGTAATTACGATGGGGCTAATAAACATAAAACCGTGATTGGTGATGATGTCTTTGTTGGGTCAGATACCCAGCTTGTTGCCCCGGTAAATGTGGCAAGTGGGGTGACTATTGCTGCAGGAACCACGGTTACGCGTGATGTTTATGAACCTGGGCTGGTTATCAGTCGGGTAAAACAGAGCCAGAACCGTGACTGGCAGCGCCCAGTGAAAAAGAAATAATTGTTTTCATGCCCGCTATTGTTCTGGTTGCTTAAAGGGGAGCAAAATGACTCCCTGTAATATGAATGATGAACGGCATGTGCCTCTTGCCCTTTGGGCAAGAGGCAGGAATGAAGGCTATTCTCGAAAATAGCCCGTTCCGTTAGTAGTAAATACATAATAACCCCACTCTCTACAAGGCTCGGGGCTCCGGAATAAACCGGAATAATCAGGTCAGCGACAACCTATGACGGAAACGTCATTCTCAGGACTTACAACTTATGTGTGGAATTGTTGGCGCAGTAGCGCAACGTGATATTTCAGAAATTTTGATCGAAGGTCTTCGTCGTCTGGAATACCGTGGATATGACTCAGCAGGTCTTGCTGTGGTCGATGACGCAGGGCATATGACACGTTTACGTCGTGTGGGTAAAGTACAGAAGCTTGCAGAAGCAGCAGAAGACACTGCCCTGCATGGTGGTACTGGGATCGCGCATACCCGTTGGGCGACACATGGTGAACCCTCTGAAGCGAATGCACACCCTCATGTATCGGGTCCTATCGCGGTGGTTCACAATGGTATTATTGAAAACTATGAACCCTTACGTGAAATATTAAAAAAACGTGGCTATGTGTTTGTATCAGAAACAGATACCGAGGTTATTGCTCACTTAGTTCACTGGGAGCTGGAGCAGGGCGGTACTTTGCGTGAAGCTGTTTTACGGACTATTCCACAATTACGTGGTGCTTATGGCACAGTGATTATGGACTCACGTGACCCAGGCATCTTGTTAGCCGCACGCTCAGGTAGCCCGATGGTTATCGGTTTAGGGGTTGGCGAAAACTTTATTGCCTCTGATCAGCTCGCATTACTGCCAGTAACCCGCCGTTTTATCTTCCTTGAAGAGGGAGATATTGCCGAGGTGACACGTCGCCATGTAACCCTATTTAATAGTCAGGGTGACGAAATTCAGCGCCCGGATATTGAGTCTAATTTGCAGTATGATGCCGGTGATAAAGGTATTTACCGTCATTACATGCAGAAAGAGATTTACGAACAGCCAAATGCTATCAAACAGACCTTGTCCGGGCGTATTAGCCACGGGCAGGTTGATCTGAGTGAATTGGGCCCAAAAGCCAATGAACTCCTGTCCCAGGTTGAACATATTCAGATTGTTGCCTGTGGAACCTCGTATAACTCCGGCATGGTGTCACGTTACTGGTTTGAGTCACTGGCTGGCATTCCTTGCGACGTTGAAATCGCCTCTGAATTTCGCTATCGCAAGTCTGCTGTACGCCGTAATAGCCTGATTATTACCCTCTCCCAGTCTGGTGAAACCGCGGATACTCTCGCAGCCTTACGTCTGGCAAAAGAGCTGGGGTATCTGGGTTCGCTGGCGGTTTGTAACGTTGCAGGCTCTTCACTGGTTCGGGAATCAGACCTTGCAATAATGACGAATGCGGGTACTGAAATCGGTGTTGCCTCAACGAAAGCCTTTACCACCCAGTTGACTGTATTGTTGATGCTGGTGGCTAAACTGGGCCGTCTGAAAGGTGTGGATGAGTCTATTGAGCACGATATTGTGCATGGCTTGCAGGCCCTGCCTAGCCGTATTGACCAAATGCTTTCCCAGGATAAACGTATTGAAGCACTGGCGGAGCACTTCTCTGACAAGCATCATGCTCTGTTCCTTGGGCGAGGTGATCAGTACCCAATTGCAATGGAAGGGGCTCTGAAACTTAAAGAGATCTCTTATATTCATGCAGAAGCCTATGCTGCGGGTGAGCTGAAACATGGCCCACTGGCACTGATCGATGCTGATATGCCGGTCATTGTGGTTGCACCGAATAATGAGCTACTGGAGAAACTCAAATCTAACATCGAAGAGGTACGTGCCCGTGGGGGTGAACTGTATGTCTTTGCTGACCGTGACGCAGGTTTTACCAGCAGTGATAACATGCATATTATTGAGATGCCGCATGTTGAAGAGGTGATTGCACCTATTTTCTATACAGTGCCTTTGCAATTGCTTTCTTACCATGTTGCTTTGATCAAGGGTACGGATGTTGATCAGCCACGTAACCTGGCGAAGTCCGTGACTGTGGAATAAGATTTTTAGCAAAAATCAGCAGAAGTTGTAGCATCAGGAAGTCCAGTTATGCGCCTTAAAAAGCAGACTGGACTTTTTTATGGCCAAATAACAGCAATGCTACTCATAGACCATACTGTTTGTCTGACGCAAGAAGGACGTGGTCAGGTTGCGTGGTAAACCGCCCTATTAAGCCCGTTATGGGAAGCCTGGTTCCATGTCATGCACTGAATTGCCTCACCTGCACATAGACAGTGCAGGTGAGAAGGGGATGTTACTCTTCAAAATAGCTGCGGATTTTTTCCATGTTATCGCCGTCGGCCAGTGCCAGTGATAACAGAATACGTGCTTTCTGCGGGTTATAAACACCACTGCCGATACCATCTTCCTTGGTTTTAGCCGTGACGTAGCCATTACCTGTACGCGTACTTAACACGACGGGGATACCTTTCGCCATTGCCTTTCTGATTTCTTCCTTAACACCCGATGAGGTTGCGCCATTACCACTACCAGCGATAACGATACCCTTGGCTCCATGTTCAATGGCGGTGCTCAGAAAATCGCTATCTTGATCTTGATAGCTGTACAGAATGTCCACCTTCGGCAGGGTAGTTTTGTCACTGACATCAAAGGACGGTTTGTTTTCCGGGAGTGCAGGCTGATAGAAAAAATACGGCTTGCCAGCGTAAAATGCACCCAAATATCCTTGCTCGTTAGCTTTGAAGGTATCCAGTGCAGTCGCATTGGTTTTGGTGGTGTAGAAGGCGGAGCCTATGCGGTCGTTAAGTAATACCATTACGCCACGTTTGTCCGCTCTGGGACTGGCAGCCAGTGTAACGGCTTCCAACAGATTCATTGGGCCATCAGCGCTGATAGCGGTGGCAGGACGCATTGCACCAACGACCACGACCGGTTTATCACTTTTTACTGTCAAGTCCAGGAAGAATGCGGTTTCCTCTAACGTATCAGTACCGTGCGTCACGACTGCACCATGCGTATCCGGGTTTTTTAGTTGCTGGTTAATTGCTTTAGACAGTTTCAGCAAAATAGCCTGATTGATATTACCGCTGGCAGTATTCGCGATTTGTTCACTCTGTACTGTTGCCACATTAGCAATCGCGGGCACAGCACTTACCAGATCCTGTACGCCTATTGCGCCCGCTTTGTATCCGGTAGTGGCCGTATCAGATTCAGCTTTTCCCGCGATAGTGCCACCAGTGGCGTAGATAGTTACGCCGGGTTTTGTATCGGAAGCCAGCAGGGACTGAGAAGATAAAAGTAAACAGGCTGCTGTGATAACACCCGCTATGGTTGACAGTTGCATAGTGTAAATACCCTTGTATTAGCGACAAAAATAGAACTAATGCACTTTTCATACCAGTTTTAACTGACTATTTTGAGGTTATCGTTTGAGTCTTGCAGAGAGGCGGATTATCGACAGAATCCTTTTTTACTGGCACGCCAGACGGCAATCATGGTGATACTTAATAGTATTAATAATACGGGTGAGAAAGACGTGGTACCAAACCAATCCAATAGTACCCCGCCCATAATTCCGCCACCGGCAATAGCAATATTCCAGACGGTGACCAGCATTGACTGCGCCACATCGGAGGCGTCACCCGCTGTTTTAGCTATCGCAGTCTGGAATAGTGTTGCCGCCCCACCGAAAGCTAGCCCCCAAATAGTTACAGCAGCATAGACGATGGCTGATTCATTGCTGACGATCCCGAGCATAATCGCTGACAGACTAAATAAAGCAGTGCTGACCAGTGTTAATACACGCAGATGTTGATCAACTAATACACCGACGATCCAGATTCCCAGCAGTGAGGTAATACCGAATATGAGAAGTATTAACCCCGTCCGTTCAATCATACCGATGGCTGTCAGGAAAGGGGCAATATAAGTGTAGAGAATATTGTGTGCCAGCACGAAAGCAAACACCACAAACAGTACTGATCGGATACCTGCAAGGGTAAATACGCGCCTTAATGGCAATTGCTGACTGGCTGACTGCCCTTGAAAATCAGGAAGTTGAGTTTGTACCCATACCATAAGGGCTAATGCCAGTGTACTCATGATACCAAAGCATGTACGCCAGCCAACCCAGTGGCTCAGAAAGGTTCCAATGGGTACACCAAATGCCAGGGCCAGTGGTGTTCCTACCATGGCGATGGCAATGGCCTTGCCCTTTTGGTGCTCTGGTACCATTCGCGCAGCATAACCGGCGAGCAGTGCCCATAGTAATCCAGCGGATACCCCAGCAAGAAACCGCGCAGTCATCGTCAGGAGGTAACTCTCTGAAAAGGTGGTAACGCTGTTAGCAAGAACGAATCCCGCCAGGGTTGTCAATAAAAGGGGGCGGCGGCGTAAACCCCGGGTAATCGCCGTCAGTGGGATAGCGGCCACGAGTGAGCCAATGGCATAGATAGTCACAAGCTGCCCGGCTAAGGATTCCGAAACCCCAAAATCGGCGCTGATTTGGGGTAATAAACCTGCCGGCAAAGCTTCTGTCAAAATGGTAATAAAACCAGCCAAGGCCAGTGCCAGTAGTGAGGTAACGGGTAAGGTCGGATGTTGGGATGTATGGCTGAACGTACTTACTGAATTTGACATAATTCTGCCTTCTGAGTGCTAATTACGGGCAAAAATGGCACGAAACTGGCACAAATTGAGTATAGAGACTCATGGTGAAGGCATTTCTAAAGTGAGACAAGAATGCTAGTATTCAGAACATTTAAGACAAATATTCTTAAATAAGAGAAAAAATGGACTCTCTCAACAGCATTGCTTTTTTCGTACAAGCCGCGGTTACTCGCAGTTTCTCAGAGGCCGGGCGCAATTTGGGGGTGTCTTCATCGACAGTCGGGAAAAGTATATCCCGGCTTGAAGAGCGCCTGGGGGTGAGTCTGTTTCATCGCAGCACTCGCACCATCAGATTAACAACAGAAGGTGAACTATTCCTTGAGCGTTGTCGGCGTATCCTGAATGAAGTCGAAGCTGCTGAACTTGAGTTGTCCGAAATTAAGCAGTTACCTAAGGGGCGTCTGCGTATTAGTCTTCCGCTAGTCGGGATGCTCGTTATGCCCGCATTGATTACTTTTATGCGTCAGTACCCGGCTATTGAACTCGATATCGATTTTACGGACAGGCTGGTGGATGTTATTGAGGAAGGTTTTGATGTGGTGATCCGTACCGGAGAACCTACTGATTCACGCCTTATATCCCGCCCTGCAGGAAACTACCAGTTACAACTGGTTGCATCACCAGACTACCTGGAAAAGTATGGTGTACCCAAGATTCCCGGCGAGTTATCTCACCATATGTGTTTACAACACAAATTTCCCAGTACCGGTAAGTTAGAACCCTGGCCTCTTAAGCCTGTTGCAGGTATTCCAGAACAGCCGCTTCCAGTCTCAATGGTCTGCAATACATCCACTGCCCTGATGGATGTGGCGGTGGCAGGCCTGGGCATTGCATGTCTGCCAAATTTCATGACACGGGAAGCCATTATGCGTGGTGAATTAATCCCTGTACTTGAGGAGTACATTGAGCACCAGGGGACTTTCCGAATATTATGGCCATCAAGTAAATATCTGTCGCCAAAACTACGCGTATTTATTGATTTTATGATCACAACGCTATTTTCAGAGAACAGAACGTAGTGGGGTTGTAAATATAAAAAACCGCATGAGTGAGAACCTCACTTTCTTATATTAAATGATTTTATAGGGTTATATGATTCGTTCCAGTCATAATGATCCGTCTTTTCAATTCGTTTCACAACGACTACCAGCCAAAGTGCAATAGGGATAAGTATTATTGATATCAACACCTTATATGACCAGGTCGTTGCAATGACATTGAACAGCTGATAAAAACTGTACTTCCCTGACAGGCTGATAGGGTAAGACGTCAGGAGTAAAACCGCCTGAGTGATCATTGAGGCTAACAGATAACGTATTAAGAACCACTTACCTTCAAAGTAAACTTTCATTTTTGAGATTATAAAGCTATTGATGAAATATGATACAGGAACCGATGTCCATGTACCAACCATCACCCGCCAGAAATCATAATATAAAGCATAGTAATGTATAGATAGTGGGTATATATCTGTCTGAGTGGTAGCACAGAGATAGAGCAAAACAACGTAAATACTCTGACAAAAAACCATAATCCAGATTGATCTCACCGCCAGGCGGTAGCCATAAACTTCAGAGATAATAGTTGAAATAAGAAAGTAAAGAGAGAATATCATACCACTGGCTGTTATTTTAAATTGATATATATCAAACACTTTATAAACTAAAGTGTCACATGTTATCATTATTGTCACTGCTAACCCGACAAAGAGACTATATAATTTATATGATGGGTTCATTTATTTACCATGAATGTTAAGTAGACATATTAAGCAGATTGGTTCAACTATAGTGACTTATAGTCATGATGATAGTGATACAGTATTAATAGCCTATAGAATATATCTACCATAAAACGCTGATGCGTGAGTGATTGCGGGTGATGTTAACGGGGGTGTTTTTAACCGATGGGGTAATTAATTTGCTATGACTGATTTAAAACAGGGGGGTATATTTTTCTCTCTTTGATAAGTAAGTTAATTGCAATGAAGTATAAAGCAGTGCACTCATAAAGAGTCACGGGCTAAATAATTGCTTTTGATCTTTATTGTTTCTTTATGTTTTTCAGCGTCGATGATATGAAGCGCACTGAGGCGTCCGATTTCATAATGTGGTAGCTGTACGGTAGACAATGCTGGAATAAATAAATCACCAACACCCACCATATTATCATACCCCATCACGGCCACATCACCAGGTATTTTTATATTGTTTGATAACAATACTTGATAAACTATAAAAGCAATGCGGTCGTTACCACAAATGACGGAATCAAAAGTGGGTTTCCCTGCGATAATATTTTTAACTATTATTTCAGGTATATCCAGATAGTGATTATCACCATCTTCCATATAAATATGCATCAGTGTATCCGGGTTTATTCCCGAATCATAGAATGCCTGTTCAAGGCCTTTCCTGCGTCGACTACTGGCTATTCGCTCATGGGGGAGGTGTAAACAGAGCGGTTTTTTATACCCGGCCTTGAGGAGTGCCCGGACCGCATCATACTGCCCCTGATTATCGTCCGGAATAAAGCTGGGTAGTTGCACATCATCACTTTCACAGTTAGCCAGCACACAAGGATGATTGAGTAATTTAGTCGGCACCTTAACTTTGCGTAACCCCATTGTGGTATAGATGATTCCCGAAGGTCGGTAGGATAACAGTAAGTTAGTCATCGCTTCAGGGTCATCATGCTCAAGCATATTGATGACAAAACTATGCCAGCCTTGAGCCCGTGCCGTTTCTTCAATTGCCAGCGTAATATCCACTGAAAAGGGAGTGGTTACAGTGTCCAATGCTAAAACACCAATAGAGTTGGGTGTAGCCCTGGCGCCTCTTATCTTTAATGCTGAGATGTTTGGAACGTAATTAAGCTGTTTAATTGCCGATTGTACCTGGATTAAGGTCTCAGGATTGAGTTTCTCTGGTGTATTAATTGCGCGGGAAACAGTCATCAGAGAGACATTAGCCAGTTTGGCGACAGCTTTCAGAGACGACATCCAGGTACCCCTTATTTATGTTCTGAATACGTAAGGTATTATTTAATCGCGATAATGTTCACATGTAGTGGCATGCCCGCCATGGTTTCCTTTGTGCCGTACTGAGCCAAATGGACGGTGATGATGCATACTTGCCGGGACAGGCACTTAATAACACCCCCAGAATCAGGACTAAAAATTTTTACCGTAATAATTTGACACAGATCACAATACCAGGATGTTAACGTTAACTTTTATGATTAACATCTAAAAAAAATCAAGAAACAGATGACCACACAAAAAAGTTAACGTTAACTCAGAAAAAAAACAACTCCAAGGGTGTTATGACATGAAAAAGGAACGTGCTTCATATGCTTATTTAACGTTAAGTGCACTTCTGTTTTTTTTCTTTGTAACATGGTCTTCATCCAGTTCTTTGCTATCAATTTGGTTAAGTCAGGAAATTGGACTTAAGCCTACAGATACCGGGATTATTTTTTCCGTATTGTCGATATCTGCCTTTTTTGCACAAATTTTTTATGGATATATTCAGGATAAATTAGGGTTGCGTAAAAACCTGCTCTGGTTTGTTGCAATACTCCTGGTACTTTCTGGCCCGGCCTACTTACTTTTTGGCTATCTTCTTAAGATAAGTATTCTGCTGGGCAGTATTTTTGGCGGTTTATTCATTGGTCTCACCTTTAATGGTGGTATTGGTGTATTAGAAACCTATACAGAACGTGCAGCACGGAACAGTAATTTTGAATTTGGGCGCGCAAGAATGTGGGGTTCACTTGGTTGGGCTGCCGCAACATTCTTTGCCGGGGTTTTATTTAATATTGATCCCCACTTAAATTTCTATGCGGCCTCAGTCTCCGGGCTAATATTTTTCTTTCTATTATCAAGACTGAATGTTACCTATTCAGCTGATGCGACATCTTTAAATACAGAACACAGTAAAATATCGATTGAAGATGCCTTATGCCTGCTAACACTTCCTCGTTTCTGGGCGCTGGTCTTTTTCTTCATCGGGACCTGCATTTACGGTGTCTATGACCAACAGTTTCCGGTCTATTTTTCTTCACAATTTCCGACTCTGAAAGAGGGTAATGCAATGTTTGGTTACCTGAATTCATTTCAGGTGTTCCTGGAGGCTGCGGGTATGTTCTGTGCTCCATGGTTCGTTAACCGAATTGGGGCGAAGAATGGATTAATTTTTGCAGGTATGGTGATGGCGATACGTATTCTCGCTTCTGGTTTAGTTGAAGGCCCATTACTTATTTCTATCACTAAATTACTGCATGCGGTTGAGCTGCCTGTACTTCTGATATCTATTTTTAAATATAATAATTTAAACTTTGATAAACGTTTATCCTCAACGCTTTATTTAGTTGGTTTTGCCTGTACCAGTTCAATAATCGGTACATTGCTATCACCTGTTGCGGGATGGAGCTATGAAACATTCGGTTTCGCCCAGTCCTATATCATGATGGGGCTGATGGTGTTTACCACGACGTTTATTTCAATATTTCTTTTGCGCTCCAGTAAAACGTCTTCTGAACAACCTGCTGTGCAAACGAATCCCGTATAACTCTATCAGGAATATGTAGATGACCTCATTATTACAACAGGCAGAAATAGCCGTAGATAAAAACAAACATAGTGTTAATAAGAGATGGTATCCCGTCTTCCATATTGCAGCTCAGGCAGGTTGGATAAATGATCCTAACGGCCTGGTCTGGTTTGATGGATGGTATCATGCCTTTTATCAATTTCACCCCTATTCGACCCAGTGGGGGCCTATGCACTGGGGCCATGTTCGTAGTAAAGACTTAGTTCATTGGGAACCATTACCGGTTGCTCTCGCGCCTGAAGGCCCTGAGGATAAAGATGGCTGTTTTTCTGGTTCTGCCGTCGTCGACGGTGATACCCTGGCACTTATCTATACCGGGCATAAATTTGAAGGTGATGCGACAACGGATGATGCAATGTACCAAGTACAATGCATGGCCAGAAGTCAGGATGGTATAACTTTTGAACGTAAAGGGATAATCATTGACACCCCACCGGGTCTGCACCATTTCCGTGATCCTAAGGTCTGGAGAGAGGGTGACAGCTGGTATATGGTTGTTGGTGCTCGTATTGGTGATTGTGGTCAGGTTCGACTCTATCGTTCATCAGATTTGTACCAATGGCAAGATGAAGGGATCCTTGCACAATCTGAACCGGGTATGGGCTACATGTGGGAATGCCCGGATTTTTTCAAATTAGGTGATAAGTACGTTCTGATGTTCTCACCTCAGGGGATCGAGGCTGACGGTTATAAAAATCGTAATCTTTTTCAGAGTGGTTACCTTGTTGGTGACTGGGCTCCAGGCCAGCCGTTTGTCCACAATAATGATTTTAAAGAAATGGATCATGGGCATGATTTTTATGCTCCCCAAAGCCTTCACTCGCCTGATGGACGACGTATTGTTCTCGGCTGGCTTAATATGTGGGAATCAGCCATGCCAGAGCAGCATGATGGCTGGTCTGGGTTATTGTCGGTACCGCGTGAACTTGTTCTGGGCAAAAATAACCATCTGTTAAGTAAACCAATATCTGAACTGGCATCGTTGCGAGCAGATAATCATAATATTGGTATGACAGAATTAAACAGTGAAAGAAAAGTTATTGTGCCTCATTCAGATGCGATTGAGCTTCAATTGACTTGGGATATGGCTGCTTCAAATGCTGAACGATATGGCCTTTCACTGGCAACGGGCTTGAATATTTATGTAGACAGTCAGTCTAATCGTTTATGTCTTGAGCGAAGCTACCCTGATTTTAATATTCAAGGGGTGAGGAGTATTCCTCTTGCTGATACAAATTCATTATTCTTACAAATATTTATCGATCGTTCTTCGGTAGAGGTATTTGTTAATCACGGGGAGTACAGCATGAGTAGCCGTATCTATCCTGATGATCAACAAAAAAGCCTGTCTGTATTTGCTAATCATGGCCGGGCAGTGCTGACTGATGGTGAGTACTGGAATATAAAATAATTACCTCGCCAGTAATTAGCTACATGTATGGTTAACATATAAATTAATAGGTGCGGTTACGCACCTTTGATGAGAGCTATAATATGAATAGAATACCGGGTTATTCTGATATTTTATGTTTGAATAAACAAAAAATGAGTAAATATAAAAAGAAAAAAATTCTTTTTGTTTTATCTGTCTCTGTTTTTTCTTCTTTTGCATACAGTGATAGTTCAGCCTATACCCGACATTATCAAAGTTATTTTGATAATGAGGATAAGGTGAGTGCACCTAAAAACACGGTAAAGACTGATACGACATCAGCGATACCGCAGAATGCGGTTCCGGTGGCTCAAAGCCAGCCTCAGGAGACAAAGATTCAGAACCATGGTGATGTGTTGAGTGCCTCTTCTGCGTCCGCCACTTTAAAAACACCACAGGATAATCCTGAAGCTGAAAATCAGGTTAGTGTGCTGCGCCTCAGACAAAATGAGCTCCCGGTTCACTGGGATCGAATCGGTAATAACATGGAGGCAGGAGGGCTGCATGGTAATATTGGTTCTCAGATAGAAATTGATGATAGCCGTCGCAGTGATAATACTAAAAACAATGGTAAGTTTAAGCTGGCGACAATACAAGCATTTCTGCGCCATGATGAAATGCCAAACTGGTATTTTGGGTTCTATAATGCCCGGGAAGATAATTATAAAGGAAACTTCAGTAACCAGCATTATGGTGGTTCAAACACTATCAATGAAATATTTGTCGGACATATTTTTGAAACATGGCGTGGAAATATCGGAACCGAGTTTATGGCTGGCTCTGAAACCGGGACAAAACGTTGGAAATATCGCCTGAAACTTTGGCAGGATATGAGGTTGTCCAACAAATGGAGTATTGCGGGTTATCTCTTTGGTGAAGAACAACCACAGAATAGTCAGCCAGGGAATAATGATTTATCTCAACATATTTTTGAGACAGAGCCTGTTTTACAATATCTGGTTAATCCTGATATGGGGGTCTATCTCCGTCCTTTCTATTCCTATAAACGTCAGGAAAGGGCTAACTGGGGGGATATTGTTGAACAGGAATGGAAAACAAGCATTGGTCTATGGCGTAACTGGTATCCACTATTATCATCGATCTATGTCGGTATTGGTCAGAAAAAAACAACTAATGCCAGTGATGCAAGTGTTCTCTTTTATGATAGCCGGTATAAATATATAGGTGGAACACTCAGTTATCCTATTATTGACGATTTAAGACTGTATGGTGAATTTAAAGCCTCTTTTGGTAAGGAAGATGGCGACTGGGCTCAAAAAGGATCTTACTGGAGTCCGTTTACTATTGTCGGTGTCGTTTATAATTTCTAGACTAAGGAAATAATATGAAAAGAATAATTTATAATATTTTATTAGTGGCATTAAGCTCATGTGTTTTCAACCATGCGGCTTATGCTCAAATGGGTAAAGAGACATTAGAAAATAAAAAAATAACAACAGTTAAAAGCTTTTTCCCTAAGGTTGAAGGTTCCTTTATTGGTGATCCGATGCCAAATTACGATCAGGGGGAATTCAACGTTTTTTATCTTAATGACATTCGCGGTGGGAGTGACTTAGGGGTTCATGCTATCCACCTTCTGTCGAGCAGTGATTTATATGACTATAAGAATCACTCTGAAGTTATTCCTTATGTTAATGATGTTGATGACCCGGAGCTGTTAATAGGGACTGGGTCGGTTATGAAAATCGGGGATACCTGGCATGCCTGGTATACGGCGCATAATCAAAATGTTTTCCCAGTAGAATCCGTTATGCATGCGACCAGTAAAGACAAACTTAACTGGACTAAACATCCTGAAGATACCATCTTGCCCGGTAAAAACTATCGTGGTAATGATTTCAGAGACCCCCATGTTGTCTGGATCCCGGAGCATCAGGAATACTGGATGCTGATAACGACACGCAGTAATGGACGTGGTGTTATTGCTCGCTATACCTCTAAAGATCTTAAGCACTGGCAGGATAAAGGGATCTTTTTTGATAACGATACGGTGGCGCCGGACTCTAATTTAGAATGCCCGACATTGGTTTATTTTAATGGACGCTGGTACCTGACTTTTAGCGACCAATGGCCACTGCGTTTAACCCAGTACCGAGTAGCGGATAAGCCCGAAGGCCCATGGCACAAACTGGATGATTATGCAGTCGACAGCGCAGGTTTCTATGCGGGGAAAATGACCTTAAAAGATGATCGGCTGTTCATGTTTGGATGGGTGCCAACAAAATCGGGTAATAGCGATAAAGGTAATATTGACTGGGCTGGAAACTTGGTTGTCCATGAACTGGTTGCTGAAAAAAATGGCCAGCTAAAAAGTGTGATACCTCAGGAAATGGAAAGTAAAATTGATACGACTCAAGGAAGTATTGATATATTAAAAAGTATTGAAACTCTCGAAAGCAGTTTTAGCTTTGGAAAAATAAAATCAGATGTTTATGCACCATTACCTGAAAACGGTGTAATAACCGGTACCGTGATGCTGCCCTCTGATGGCATGATCATGAGTTTCGGTGTTAATGATAAAAATATTGGTGCTGCTTATCCCAATGTTGTTTTTAATAAAAAGAAAAATAAAATATATTTTTTCAATACAGCATTAAGCAGTATTAATAAATCTCAGGCCGAATCCTGGATAGATATTCCGCTAGGTGAAAAAGTTGATCTCAAAATCATTTATGAAAACTCTATTGCGGTTTTCTATATTGATAATCGTAAAGCCTTCACTACCAGAATGTATAACATGCCAGGTAAGCCGTGGAGTGTCAGTTTGCCAGCCGGGGATGATATCCAGGCAACCTTCACCCTTAAAAAAATGCCGTAACCGGAGAGTATTATGAAAAAGTATATCGCTTCCGCTTTTATGACTTTATTACTCTCTCCTGGTATTGCAGTAGCGAGTATGAGCATTGTTAAAGATACTGCGGGTAATGTTGTTGCTGTCGATCCCTGGTCATATCTTGATGAGAGTGTGATGTGGACGTCTGCTCGTTCCTCCAACCCTAATGGTGGAAAAATTCATGGGGTTTTGAAAGTTAAGTATGCCATTACAGACAATAACTGGAAGCATAGCGATCGCCATGATGGCTCTGATACCTTTACCTTTGTCCAGGGCGTTATGCGTACGGATGCGTTGCCTGACTGGTATCTGGCTTTTTCCAGTGGGCGAAAGACAAACTATGACGGTAGCTGGGAAAGCCAAACCTATATTAGCCAGGATCAGTGGACTCAAGTTATTCTGGGCTACGAATCGTTCTATAAACAATTGCGCTATGGCTGGGATGTCATGGGTGGCAGTGTGTCATTAGATGACCGTTGGCAGGCACGTTTAAAACTATTTGCTGACCTGCAATTGACGGAACGGGCTTCTCTGTTTGGTTATGTTTATCAGCAGACCGATCATCGGCGCAGTGGCGCGAGCCAGAATGACCGGGATGTAAATTCATTCCAGATTGAACCGGGGGCCCAGTACATCATTAACAATACAACCGGGGTTTGGTTCAGAAATCTCTTTTCTTCTGGAAGGCTTGAGCGCGACCAGTGGGGAGATATCAAAAATAAAGAGTGGACAACCTCTGCAGGGATTTGGCACAACTGGGGTCAGTTATCCACAACGTTTAGTGGTGGGTATGGCCACTACAGTAAGTTCAACGCACGAAATGATGAGTCAGAAACTTTCCAGAGCACGCGCTATAAATTTATAAAGCTTTCTGCTAATTATCCTGTTACCCGTCGATTCACATTATCCGGTGAAGTGACCGGCGCCGATATGAAGCAAAGTGGTTCCTGGGTAAAAAATGGAAAGGCTATTTCAACAGAGTATAAGATGATGGTGGATTTTAATTTCTAATTTTATGCTTGATGATAGCCACTGAAGTGAACCACGGTGGCTATCGTTTTTGCATCTGTATCAATATAATACTGTGTACGACTTACGCTGATGGCGATGGCTTTTGTGCTGTTCGTTACCTGTTAGTCAGACGGTATCCTGGTGAGCAACAGCACGCCTCTCTTTCTTTACTTCCAGATAAAACTATTCAGCACTTCCCCCACTTAAATTCAAAGTAACAATTTGATTTTTAAAGTATTAACCTTGCTTTGCGATGGGGATTTATATTTTATTTCCGTGAGTCATAAAACTGTCATAAAACGTACATATATTTGTCACTGAACTGTCCTACTTTTTACCCTGTATTCAACTTAACAATATCTTACGAACATCTGGCAGGAGACATTATGAACGTTATCCGTACTACTGTCGCAACGGTTGTTACCGCGGCGCTGGCCATGAGCTCTACCGCAGCATTTGCCGCTGCAAGCCTGACCGGTGCAGGTGCAACATTCCCTGCGCCAGTGTATGCCAAATGGGCTGATACCTACCAAAAGACGACTGGTAATAAAGTGAACTACCAGGGAATTGGTTCTTCTGGTGGCGTGAAGCAAATTATTGCTAACACCGTTGATTTCGGCGCTTCTGATGCTCCACTGTCAGATGAAAAGTTAAAGGAAGATGGTCTGTTCCAGTTCCCTACCGTGATCGGTGGTGTGGTTCTGGCTGTTAACTTGCCTGGCCTTAAGTCTGGCGAGTTGGTTCTGGATGGTAAAACTCTGGGTGACATCTATCTTGGTAATATCAAGAAGTGGAATGACCCGGCGATTGCTAAATTAAACCCAGGCCATAAACTACCTGATCAAGACATTGCTGTTGTACGTCGTGCTGATGGTTCTGGTACCTCTTTCGTGTTCACAAGCTATCTGGCTAAAGTGAACCCTGAGTGGAAAGAAAAAATTGGTGCAGGCTCAACAGTAAACTGGCCAACGGGTCTGGGTGGCAAGGGTAACGACGGTATCGCAGCTTTCGTTCAGCGTCTGCCAGGTTCAATTGGCTATGTTGAATATGCTTATGCTAAGCAAAACAACCTCGCCTACACCAAACTGGTTTCTGCCGATGGTAAGCCAGTTAACCCAACTGAAACAAGCTTTGCTAATGCCGCAAAAGGTGCTGACTGGAGCAAGTCTTTTGCCCAGGATCTGACTAACCAAAAAGGTCAGGATGCATGGCCAATCACCTCAACTACCTTTATTCTGCTTCATAAAGAGCAGAGCAAACCAGAGCAAGGTGTTGAAGTGCTGAAATTCTTCGACTGGGCTTATAAAGACGGTGCGAAAGAAGCGAATGCTCTTGATTATGCGACTCTTCCTGAGTCAGTCGTTCAGCAGATTCGTGCTGCATGGAAGACGAATATTAAAGACAGCTCAGGCAAAGCGCTGTACTGATTGTAAAAATCCGGGATAACGGTATATGTTATCCCGGTTAATTCAGCCACGATAAAGAGTACGCTATGGCAGTGACCAAGCCAACATTCAAAGCGCCAGGTAAACAGGGCGACATCATCTTCAGTGCACTGGTAAAACTGGCTGCGCTGATTGTGCTATTTCTGCTGGGCGGGATAATTATCTCTCTGATAATTTCCTCATGGCCAAGTATTCAAAAATTCGGTTTTTCCTTTCTTTGGACCAAGGAATGGGATGCACCGAATAATATCTATGGTGCTTTAGTTCCTATTTACGGAACGCTGGTTACCTCGTTTATTGCCCTGTTGATTGCAGTACCGGTAAGCTTTGGGATTGCCCTGTTCCTGACAGAACTGGCACCTGGCTGGTTAAGACGTCCGCTGGGTATTGCCATTGAACTATTGGCCGCGATTCCCAGTATTGTTTATGGTATGTGGGGGCTGTTTATTTTTGCACCACTTTTCGCGACTTACTTCCAGATCCCGGTTGGCAATGTCCTGTCTGCTATTCCTTTTATCGGCGTATTATTTTCTGGCCCGGCATTTGGCATCGGTATTCTGGCCGCAGGCGTTATCCTCGCCATTATGATTATTCCCTACATTGCCTCAGTCATGCGCGATGTATTTGAACAAACACCTGTGATGATGAAAGAGTCAGCCTACGGAATTGGCTGCACGACGTGGGAAGTTATCTGGCGCATAGTCTTACCGTTCACCAAAAATGGGGTGATCGGTGGGGTGATGTTAGGGCTGGGTCGTGCCTTGGGTGAAACCATGGCTGTAACTTTCGTTATTGGTAACACCTATCAGCTGGACAGCCTATCTTTGTATATGCCGGGCAACAGTATCACCTCTGCACTGGCTAACGAATTTGCGGAAGCGGAATCGGGCCTGCATACCGCGGCACTGATGGAGCTGGGTCTGATTCTGTTTGTGATTACATTTATTGTATTGGCTATATCGAAGTTTATGATCATGCGTCTGGCCAAGAATGAAGGAGCCCGCTCATGAGCATGACAGATGCGCGGAGTACCGCACTGCTGATAGAAAGCCGTCGTAAAATGCAGGCACGCCGTAGCCTGATTAACAAAATGGCGCTCATGCTGTCGATGTTAACCATGGCTTTTGGGCTGTTTTGGTTAGTCTGGATACTTTTCTCTACTGTGACGCGCGGTATTGATGGCATGTCCCTGTCATTGTTTACTGAAATGACGCCACCGCCGAATACGGAAGGCGGTGGTCTTGCCAACGCCATTGTCGGTAGTGGGCTGCTAATTTTGTGGGCCACGGTCGTAGGAACCCCCCTGGGCATTATGGCGGGTATTTACTTAGCCGAGTATGGGCGTAAATCAGCACTTGCTGAAGTCATTCGCTTCATTAACGATATTTTGCTGTCAGCACCGTCTATCGTTGTGGGCTTGTTTGTTTATACGATAGTCGTGTTAAAGATGGGACACTTTTCTGGTTGGGCCGGGGTCATTGCACTGGCATTGCTGCAAATTCCTATCGTTATTCGTACCACTGAAAACATGATGAAGTTGGTACCGGATAGCCTGCGAGAAGCGGCTTATGCGCTGGGCACGCCGAAGTGGAAAATGATTTCAGCTATTACATTGAAGGCATCTATTTCAGGCATTATTACCGGTATCTTGTTAGCCATCGCTCGTATTGCAGGTGAAACGGCACCATTGCTGTTTACCTCCCTCTCCAACCAGTTCTGGAGTACGGACATGATGCAGCCCATCGCTAACTTACCCGTAACGATATTCAAATTTGCCATGAGCCCATTTGCCGAATGGCAACAGCTGGCCTGGGCAGGGGTACTGATTATTACCTTCTGTGTGTTGTTGCTAAACATTCTGGCGCGTGTGATTTTCGCGAAGCGTAAACACGGTTAATTTTTACGGCGCGTCTATTGGTGCCGCACGGAGATGAAGAGACAAATGAGTAAGGTTGATTTAGCGCAGAGCAAAATTCAGGTCCGTGATTTGAACTTCTACTACGGTAAGTTCCACGCTCTGAAAAACATCAATCTGGATATAGCCAAAAATCAGGTGACCGCGTTTATCGGGCCTTCTGGTTGTGGTAAATCCACCCTGTTACGCACCTTTAACAAGATGTACTCCCTTTATCCGGAGCAGCGTGCTGAAGGGGAGATTTTGCTGGATGGTGAAAACATTCTGACACAGAAACAGGATATCGCCCTGTTACGTGCCAAAGTTGGGATGGTCTTCCAAAAACCGACGCCATTCCCTATGTCCATTTATGACAATATCGCTTTTGGTGTACGTCTGTTTGAAAAATTGTCGCGTACTGATATGGATGAGCGCGTGCAGTGGGCACTGACTAAAGCCGCCCTGTGGAATGAAACCAAAGATAAGTTGCACCAGAGTGGTTATGGCTTGTCTGGTGGCCAGCAACAGCGCCTGTGTATTGCACGTGGTGTGGCGATTCGCCCGGAAGTCTTACTGCTTGATGAACCCTGTTCAGCGCTTGACCCCATCTCAACCGGGCGTATCGAAGAACTGATTACGGAGCTGAAGCAGGACTATACCGTGGTGATAGTGACCCACAATATGCAGCAGGCAGCACGTTGTTCAGATCATACTGCATTTATGTATCTTGGTGAGTTGATTGAATTTAGCAAAACAGACACGCTGTTTACGACCCCCGCCAAGAAACAAACCGAAGATTATATTACTGGCCGCTATGGTTGATGCAGGAGAATGCAATGGATAATCTCAATCTTAACAAACATATTTCCGGCCAGTTTAATGCCGAGTTGGAATCTATTCGTACCCAGGTGATGACCATGGGAGGGCTGGTTGAACAACAGCTTTCTGATGCCATCACCGCGATGCACAATCAAGATCGTGATCTGGCCCAGCAGGTTATTGCTGGTGATCAGAAGGTCAACATGATGGAAGTGGCCATTGACGAGGCTTGCATACGCATCATTGCTAAACGTCAACCAACGGCCAGTGATTTGCGTCTGGTTATTGCTATCATTAAAACGATCTCAGAGCTTGAGCGTATTGGTGATGTTGCTGATAAAATTTGTCGTACCGCACTGGAAAAATTCTCCCGGCAGCACCAACCTTTTTTGGTCAGCCTCGAGTCCCTGGGGCGTCATACGATCCAAATGCTGCACGATGTACTGGATGCTTTTGCTCGTATGGACCTGGATGAAGCGATACGGATTTATCGCGAAGATAAGAAAGTCGATCAGGAGTATGAAGGTATTGTCCGTCAGCTGATGACCTATATGATGGAAGATCCCCGTACCATCCCCAGTATCCTGACTGCACTCTTTTGTGCGCGGTCTATCGAACGTATTGGTGATCGTTGTCAGAATATCTGCGAATTTATCTTCTATTTCGTGAAGGGGCAGGATTTTCGCCATGTGGGTGGTGATGAGCTGGATAAATTACTGGCGGGTAAAGATCCTAAAGAGTAATGCCATTTCCCCTGGCGGGAGCTCAGTTCCCGCCATATCCCTACCTATTTTCCCCATAACCGCCGCGAATTATCTTCTATTTTTCTTGTGATACGACGTTGTTGCATCGTGCGGCTCCAGCTAACTGACAAGCCAGGGGCAGACAATAAGCGATGATACTGGGAATCATCAAACGGCATATGCCAGGCAATGGCAATCGCTTCTGCTACAGTAATGTCGCTAAGGCGTGAAACGAGCTCTAATGGGGCGTCGCTGGATACACTGCCCCCGGCAATAACCCGATATAGCCAGCCACAGTAACCTGATTCTTGCATACGCTCTGACATATCATTAATGCCAAAATGGAAATTGAGTTTAAAGCAAGGAGAACGTGGTTGAGTCACTTGAATCAAGGTATGGCCCCAGCGGAAGATATCCCCCATGTAGACATTGTGCTCTGTCAGCCCTTCAGTTGAGAAGTTTTCACCAAAGGCAGGGGCATTAAAGCTGTCGGCCTGTTCAGGGAAGCATTGTGCCCAATGCTGGTAGTGTTCTCGTGGGTAATGGCAGAGCGCTCTGTCAGGGCCACCATGGAAACCCTGCTCTGCCTGTTCATCACCTTCGAGCCCTGCATAGGTCAGGAGTAGCTCACCTTCTTGTTGTACTTTAGCAATAGCACTGGGGCGACTACCGGGGTAATGACGAATTTTACCTGCATAAACCTGAAGTGAATAAGGGTGCATAGGGTGGCTCTCTGGTTTTGCGGAGACAACATATATAAAAAAAGCGAGCTGTCAGGCTCGCTTCTCTGAGGCAATAATGCAACTTTATTTTTTAGCGGCGAAACGTGCAGCTGCTTCGTCCCAGTTAACCACGTTCCAGAACTCTTTAGCGTAGTCAGGACGACGGTTTTGGAATTTCAGGTAGTATGCGTGCTCCCAGACATCCAGACCAATGATAGGGAAGCCTGATGCACCAGAAATAGCCTCACCCATCAGTGGGCTGTCCTGGTTAGCCGTAGAAACCACAGCCAGTTTATCACCTTTCAGTACCAGCCATGCCCAGCCAGAACCAAAACGGGTTGCTGCTGCTTTCTCGAATTCTGTTTTGAAAGCATCCACGCTGCCGAAGTCACGCTCGATTGCGGCTTTCAATTCACCTTTCAGTTCAGTCCCTTTTTTCAGGCCTTTCCAGAAGAAGCTATGGTTTGCATGGCCACCGGCGTTGTTACGCAGCGGGGTTTTTTTATCAGCAGGGAGTTGATCCAGCTTGGTGATCAGCTCTTCTACAGGCAGGCTTGCAAATTCTGGCAGTGATTCCAGCGCAGCATTGGCGTTGTTAACATAAGCCTGATGGTGTTTGCTATGGTGGATTTCCATGGTTTCTTTGTCGAAATGTGGTTCCAGTGCGTCATAAGCGTAAGGCAGGGATGGCAGGGTATAGCTCATTTCATCGTCTCCGTTAACGTAAAGCGGCTGTCGTGCTTTCACGCCGCATGATCAGTGAGTTCATTATAGTAAATTAAACAGTCTTGAAAATGTTTATCAATGCCGTATTGATGATGAGGTTATATTTGTTGTGCATAAATGCGGTAACAATCGTTATAAAACTAAGCATTATCGCCTTACCAGCACCGTCAACTCTGGGTTGCCAGTAAATCTTCCCCCGATGACATCTGTACGTCATCAAACTGTAAATTCGGTATAATCTTATCAACAGACTTGGCTATTATCTATTGATGCCGACGAATACTATAAATAATTGCTATAGCAAGTAGTATCAGTACAACAGAAAACCCCGCAAAATGGTAGTTAACTGATAAAAAACCGCCAGCCAATGCACCAAAAATAAATGATAAAACAGCGGCTAATAATACTTTTTTACTGTTGTCTTCCGGGGTGTTCTTTAAAAACGCACCGATACACGATGTTGTCATTCCGGTAACGTAGGTTGAGTGTACGCTGACATCACCGGCCTTATTAAAATATCCATTTTGAATACCCATTGATAAACTTATTATAAAAATAGCCAAGTTCATTGAATAAAGTTCTGGAATAAAAAAATGGAGCAGGAAAACGATTGAAAACAACAGAAAAACGAGTGTGACAATATAGGGTTCACGTACCAGAGATGGGCTTTTCATGCGTGTAAATGTTCCAGTCAGCGTGCCCAGAACAAATCCGAAAATGGAAATGACAGAGAGTAATAATAGAGCCCAGTCTTTTTGCGCCACATAAATCATACTTAATACACTGTTACCGGTTAAGTGACCGGTGAATGCTTCAAAAAGAACAAAAGAGCAGGCATCAACAAACCCACCTATAAAAGCAAGTAAAAAATAAAACGGCAGTTTCATACTTGATTCTGGTTTTTGCCGTACATTCATTTTTGTAGCCTTATTATTTATAACGTATTGGTATTGTTAATTTAAAGAAGGGTTAAAAGTAACCTGCTCGATGTTTTATCCTCCGAACAGGTTACTTTCAATGAAGGGATTAAATGGCTACGCCATCATAGTTATGATTTATTTTCGTGACCAAAAAACAATTGAGTCACCAGTTCATTATTAATCGTTTCCCCATCCAGCGTTCTGACCAGTAGTTCACTACCGAGTAAGGGAAGCGAAAACACCATATCCGGATTAACGCGTTTCATTTTTTTTATATTTAATGTGTCATTGACGAGCGCCAGAGTTTTAGTATCTTCCCCGGCTACTTCTTTTGCGGCAAGAATAATAAAAGCATTGTCAGAGTCGTTTGTTGATAATGCAATAATACTTTTTGCTTTATCCGCCCCGGCCAGTAACAAGGTAGCAGTTGCGGAAGGATCCCCTTCCACGATGTCAGTTTTAGCTGGATAATTATGTGGCACATTTGGGCTGCACACGACAGTCACATCATCCCCGCGTGAACGCAGTGAATTATAGACAGTTACAGATAAAGGGTTCGCCCCAACAATAATATAGTGATTCTTTCTGTCCATGTTATAAACCCTGCCTTTAACTATTCGCTTAACATTATTGCTGATCATTGGTCCAGCAATAGAGGAAATGGATGCAGCAAAAACAGTAATACCAGATACGATCACCGTTAATGTGAACATGCGTGCTTCGGTGCTATGTGGAATGATATCGCCAAAACCGACGGTAGACATACAGACAATAGCAAAGTAAAAAGCAGTTTGTAAATCAGTGACATGTGGCGAGAACTGGTCACCTAAATAGAGGGTGCCCAACATACTATAAACAATGAGCCAGGAGATACTGATTGTCGCGAAGTAAGTACCGCTGGCAAGGCTATGATAGTAAAACTGACGCCAGTAATAGATCATAGCCAGAAGAACAACCGAGGAATAAGCTATTTTATGGCTATTCTCATGGATGATGACAATATCCAGAATGATAATAGTAAAGAGCAGTATAACAGTGAAAAACCATGCCACTCTGTTCCTGGTTGGCAATATGATTGCCATAAATATCATAAATAACCCAATGAAAAGATGTGGAATTTCAAAATAGTTAAGGAAGCTTAGGGTATCTTTCCAGGAAGTAAAATCATGCCTTATACTGGGCAGATGATTGATTATGTTTCTTATAACCGGAACAAGAAAAAAGCTGCCATTGATTGCGACTAAAACAGCCAGAAACAAGGGAATGGTTATCTTTGATCTGATTATTTTTATTGCAGTAGTAGGCGACATGATACCTTCTTTATCAAGATGGTTTATCTGTATAGTAATACAGATAAAAAATAAAAAACATTCAAGCCTGTCTTACACATTGTGAATCTGCATCCATTCTGGGATGCCTCCAGGCAACAAACTGATTTGTAGGCATTATTTGTTTTTTTGATGCGTTTGTTGGAGGAGGTTAATTGGGCCAGGGAGAGCCGTGTAACCACTGGTATTGGTAAGTGGATATAAGACATCATGAGCATTTTCGTTTGTTGCCGGAGAGATACTGCACCCTCTCCGGCCCCATACAGTAAGGAAAAAGCTAATTACTTATCTTCACTGTAAGCACGCTCACCAAACATACCTGAATCGAGGTCTTCACCTATTTTACTTTGGTCAACTCTGACCGGGGTGAATTTGTTGATTAGCCACAAAATAAGCAGTGTGAATACAAATGACCAGATAGAAGTAAACGCCACGGCGACAATTTGTTTAAAGATCTGAGTGAACCCACCACCTGACAGTAATCCTTCAGGCCCTGCTGGGTTCCAGATGGTTGAACAGAATATACCGAGGATAATCGAACCGGTTACCCCTCCGACACCGTGGACACCAAATACGTCCAGTGCGTCATCAAGATGTCTTCTGACGAGAATAACGGCGAAGTAACAAACACAGGCGGCGATAATCCCGATCAGTGCTGCTGACTGCACCGAAACATAGCCAGAGGCTGGGGTAATAGTGGCTAAACCGGCCACTGAGCCAGTCAGAAAACCGACCAGTTTTGGGCGACCCGTATGTATTTTCTCAATAATCAACCAGGCAACACCGGCGAATGCGGCAGCTGTATGGGTGGTAACAAAAGCAGACACGGTAACGGTATTTACACGCAGTTCAGAGCCAGCGTTGAAACCAAACCAGCCGAACCACAACAGGCCAGCACCCAGGGCAATATAAGGGATATTGTGTGTGCCATCCGATTTGATCATACGTTTGCCCACATACAATGCGGAAGCTAACGCAGCGAAACCAGCGGTGGCATGGACCACAATCCCTCCGGCAAAGTCAACCACACCCCATTTGTAGAAGATACCATCCGGGCTCCAGACCATATGCACAAACGGGCAGTAGACCAGCAGTGTCCATAATGTCAGGAAGATAAGGTAAGCCGAAAAGTTAACGCGGTTGGCAAATGCGCCCGTAATCAGTGCTGGAGTAATGATGGCAAACATCATTTGATAGATGAAATGAACCAACAGAGGAATACCGCCACTATTACCGGTGTACATGGTATTTGGGCCGATATTATCCAAAAAGGCATAATAGAACGGGTCACCAACGATACCATTTATTGTCGGGCCAAAGGAGAGTGAGTAGCCAACAGCAAACCACAAAATAGCCACCCATCCCATTGAGCAAAAGCTCTGAAACATCATGTTCAGAATGCTTTTACGTGGAACCAGGCCACCATAGAAGAAAGCGAGCCCTGGCGTCATCAGCATGACAAGACTCGCACAAATCAGCATGAATGCTGTATTTGGTATGTCTAAGCTTTGAAGAAGAAGAAGTTTATTTTCCATATGTATTTAACCTGGTTATTGCTTGTTATCATTCATTATGAGTAAAAGTTATTGAGAAATAACGATGTAGCTACTCACCCTTTATGAAGCGTACAATTGCAGACGCTGAACTATAACAACTTCGGATATTACCATGCTGTTTTCCCCGGGGTTACCGAATCACTCTCCGGGATTCCTCGTTGTACTTTTTCGTTTACTCACTGATGAAATAATGAAAATTATTCACTTTATGCAATGGCGATAGTGATTTTCATTTAAATATAAGTTACTCACCGGAGGATTATGGGAACAACTTATAAACCTCCGGTTTTTACATTTTTATTGCCTGTGCTCTGGCATCACATCTTTATTCGGTACCAGGAACAGCCATGATGCAATAACAAACGGCATGGTCAGTGTTGGAATACCGACAGGCGACAGGAGTATACCGAGGGCGGACTGAACAATAACCGTAAAAATAACGCCCACAATGGTATACAGAACCACGCGGCTGCTAGGTTTATTAAAGGTTGAACCTAAAGCGATGGCAGTTAATACGGCACTGAACGAATAAAGCCCGGCATCGATATTTGATGGGTTTGCTCCCAACGCCATCGCGGTCAGAAGTGCCAGAATAGCGCCGCCGACCGCAAAGGCGGCCGCCCAGACGGACTCAATAGCAAGCCCGATAACAAACAAAATACCGGCAATGAGGCTACTGAATAAAAACACTTCAGAGATGCCATTGAATGTCCTGACCACGAAGTCATTACCGGCTATTTCATGCACCACAATCGGCTGGGGAAGTGCTGGTGCAGGTAACCCTATATTATGTAATGCACTGAAATCATAACTGGCCAGGAAGATAATCCAGGAAACCAGAACGAAAGGGGCTGTCAGCGCGGCGACTTTCCAGACTTTAAGGATATCGGCAATACAGATAAGAACGATGACCGAAACGATGCTGCCCAGTACGATACAACCCCAGAGTGCGGCATTGGGCTCAAGGAAGGTCGGTAGTGCAACACCTACCAGACAACCATTATATCCAAACAGTCCAACTTTCCAGGATTCTTTATCTGGCATTAAAGCACCAGTCAGCGTGGCTACTACTGTTCCCAGTACACAACCCCAGGCAGCTGCGGGGTTACCTTCCCCGTAGGCACCAACAAATACTGCAGCGAAGAAGAATAGCCCGGTTAATGGGTTGTTCTGAAACATAACTTGCGCGCAGCCACGAAGTGTTACATCAATATATTCAATGAAGATATTGGATGCACAACGTTGTGACCATGCAGATTGTTTGCTTGTTTTCGCAGTCATTATTTTGCCCTTAAAACATAGAACATCCGTGTCAGCGTTACGGATTGGCCATTACTGCAATATGTTGCAGCGGTATTCTGCTGCAACGACGATAAATGCACGTTTTCTAGTACTGCCACAAGAATTTTTCTGGCAGGGTGACACCGAGGATTTCTTCGCGTGCTACCTTCCAGAAGTGCCGGATTTCATCTCTGACACCACCGCTATCGACACCTAATGCTTTAAAAATCAGGCCACAATCGTTTGGTAACTTGGTGACGCCACTGGCAATGTGGTTTTCCATATCAAACTTGGCCGGAACGCGGGTGACAATTCGTTCGTGGTGCTCCTTTGGCGTCAGTAAGATAACGTTGCCGAAAGTATCAAAGGTCTGCATGACCCCGACGGCATCAAGGCTTTCTACTTTGGGTTCAAGAATATACTTTTCGACAAATAACTCTTTGCCTTGTGGGGTTTGAGCCACAATACGTGAGGAATAAATGTCAAAACCAAAGCGTTCATCTTGATGGTGGTACTTCCTTCCGGACATCAAAATCTCTGAGTACAGCGCCGTTGCACTGGGGTGAATATCGATAAGTGTGTCAGTGATAAAACGCGAGTCACGATGTGGAATTAGTGGGTCTGGCATGAATTCCAGGTAACCCCCTTCCTCCACAATAAAATGCTGTATCTGAGTGGCATAATTCGCGTTCATCATATGAACTTTGGTGGCGGATTGTGTTGTGACATGGGCGCAAGCCCCTGCTTCCACAATCACGTCTGTTGCCAGACGGTCACCTTGTAATATGCACCCTGAGGTCGAAATCATTGTCACACAGGGTAACTCAGGCATTTCTTCGTCCCAGTACAGTGCTTTTTGCACCATAGAAGGTACTCGCCGTTCCATTTCGGCCAAAATACTACGACGTTCACGCTTGGCAAACCTGAGCTTCAGGTAGCCACTTTTCCCAATGCTGCCACTGGGCATTTGTGCTGGTTCATCCTGATAACTTGCGAGTTCTGGTGCGTCAACCCCCAACGCATGAGCACGAACTCGGGAAGGTGTTTCCGCGATGTTCTGGCTCTGTCGTATCATGCAGGCTCTCCTTGTGTCTCAACATGAGTAAATAAGAAGTCGCGCATGATCATATCTACCAGTTCTTCAACACCCTGTCCGGTTTTACAGTTAGTCAGGATGTATGGACGGTTCCCACGCACGACTTTGGTATCACTTTCCATCACATCAAGACTGGCACCAACATAAGGAGCGAGGTCAATCTTATTGATGATTAGAATATCGGCTTGAACCAGTCCCGGACCGTTCTTCCGCGGGATTTTTTCCCCTTCGGCCACATCAATAACATAGATATAGAAATCAGCCAGGGCCGGGCTGAATGTCAGAGTCAGGTTATCGCCACCGCTTTCAATCATAATCAAATCACTATCCGGGTAGAGTTCTTCCATCTCTTCCACTGCAGCAATATTCATGCTGGGATCTTCACGTACCGCAGTGTGTGGGCAGGCCCCCGTTTCTACACCACGGATTTTATCCTCATCGAGAATGCCCTTCAGTGTACGTTTGACCTGCTTGGCATCTTCGGTAGTCACAATATCATTGGTAATGATCAGGGGCTTTAGCCCACGGCGAATAAGAATCGGAGTAATTACTTCGATGATGGCGGTTTTACCTGAACCTACCGGGCCACCAATACCAATGCGGGTAATTTTTTTGCGTTTATCGGTTGCATGGCTATTCACGGTCTGTACCTCTTCATTTTTATTTAATTTTAGATGGTACCGGGCTCATGGGCTCCGGTACGCAAATCAATTGTTCAAGAGCGAATTACGTTATGGCTAAGTCAGTTACTAAAGAGACGAACATGTGCCTGTACATGCA
Source organism: Citrobacter sp. JGM124 (assembly GCF_018257795.1). Taxonomy (GTDB): domain Bacteria; phylum Pseudomonadota; class Gammaproteobacteria; order Enterobacterales; family Enterobacteriaceae; genus JGM124. The sequence goes on from NZ_JAERJD010000004.1 coordinate 67,569, forward strand.
TTGCGGCTAAAATATCCACAATTGGCACATAAGAGGACATCTGGTTGATATCGGCTGTTTCGGCAATATCACAGAAGGTCTCAATGTCTTTGCTCAGTTCGAACATAATATGCTGGGTCTCGAAGTGGGTTACCCGCATCAGGCGCATTGCTGCACTGAGCATGGTCATGGCCACCCCGTACTGATGCATGACCACCACTTCACGTTCTGGAATACCTTGTACCGCCATGACCAGTGCTTGGGTTACTGGATAGGTTCCGGCAGCATTACCTGCTTTTATCTCCTGTAACCACCACTCAATCAAGGGATGCTCCACAACACGTATGGACATCTCAGCCAGTTTCTTACCCATACGGGTCGCCATCAGGCGGCTCTCTTCGTTTAGTTTGCGATTATTGACCGCCCAGTCAGCCCGGAAGAGGGTCTCTTTGTCATCGGCCATCACTGCCCGGTGAGCCACCACAACGCCCATACCATCACAGCTGGCTGCTTGTTTCAGCGCAGTCAGAACGAAGCCTTTTAGTGTCGGAACATCATGAATGATGCCGGCCTGAATGGCTGATTCCACACCATTTGAGAAGGTAAAAGCACCGACTGGCAGAACAGAATCACCAAATTGCATGATACGAATGAGATCTGATGCATTCATAGTCGTGCCTCCTGAAAGCAATCAGTGTTTATGATCGTCGTGGTCATGGCTGTGATTATGATCGTGGCTATGGCTATGGCTATGGCTATGGCCATGACTGTGATGATGATGGCCATGGGAATGTATTGCACTACCCGCATGAGGTGCATCCAGGGGGCTGGCCACGTGAACATGTGTGTCAGTATCTTCAGCACCGCCAAACAGCAAACGCGCTTCTGAATTACTCAATAGGGGCAGAATCTCCTGACCTTTAACAAAATGGAAAGGGAGATGCTGGAAACCATGAGTTCTCATGACGGATTCCATCATGGTGGTCGCGACGGTCAGCGGGACATAAACATTGTTATTTTTGGTGACAGCTTTCCAGTGTTGATTACCCAGTGCATGGCCCAGCTCAAAAGCGGTTTTAATCAATTCATCCTGGGAACGATTCTTGAGCTCACTGAGGTCAATGACCATCACATCACGCAGGTTAATTTGCACAACGATAGCGGTATTATTTTGCTCATCCCATGTCAGTACATCGCCATCTGCCAGTATGACGTGTCTGTCGAGGGAAATGCCTAAATCAACACCTTGGGTACTCAGTTTACGGCAGCGACTTTTTTGTGCCTCCCGTTGATCAAGCACTAACAAATCAAGTGTGGCATCTTTAAGTTTATCCTGCCAGGCGGGATCTTTTTTGAAGTTTCCCAGAATATCTTCGATCAAAATCATGTCGTGATTCCTTAGCTGTATTTTTCAGCCAGTCAGTTGCCCCGGCTGTAAAAATCCATATTGCTTGACGTTTGGTGCATTCCTTTGCAGCAACTTTCCCTGAGTGATAACCCTTGCGACTACGGGCAAACTGAACGTTTTTTACATCCAGATTGGCCTGTTAACCAAAGAAGTAGCGCTGGTTCATTGAGGCGGTATCAATAGGATCGCATGTGGCATGGACACCATCGACTTTCACCGCAAAGGTTTCTGGATCGACTTCAATGTGCGGTGTTTTGTCATTGCGGACCAGATCCTGTTTAGAAATGGTACGGCAGTTTTTGACTGCAACTACTTGACGATCAAGGCCAGATTTCTCTTTCACGTCATCATCGAATGCAGCCTGAGAGACGAAAGTGACGCAGGTGTCTTGCAGCGTCTTACCCATTGCCCCAAACATTGGGCGATAGAAAACAGGCTGTGGCGTTGGCAGGGATGCGTTAGGATCCCCCATGGCAGCCCAGTTAATCATGCCGCCTTTAATCACCATTTTAGGTTTCGCACCGAAGAAGCGTGGATCCCACAGTACCAAGTCCGCCATTTTACCGACTTCAACCGAACCGATAACATGGCTAACGCCTTGTGCAATCGCTGGGTTAATCGTAATTTTGGCGACATAACGCAGCACGCGGAAGTTATCGTTGCCTGGCGCATCTTCGGGCAATTTACCCCGAGCAGCCTTCATGGCATTGGCTGTCTGCATCACACGTAACCAGTTTTCCCCTACACGGCCCATGGCTTGAGAGTCGCTGGAGAACATGGAGATAACGCCCATATCGTGCAGTACGTTTTCTGCTGCGATAGTTTCGGGACGAACCCGGCTTTCCGCGAAGGAAACGTCAGCAGGAACATTCGGGTTCAGGTTGTGACACACCATGATCATGTCGAACAGTTCCGCCTGGCTGTTAATGCCGTACGGTAGCGTTGGGTTGGTTGAGCTTGGCAGAACGTTAGACTGACCAGCAACACGAATAATATCAGGGGCGTGACCACCACCAGCACCTTCGGTGTGGAAGGTATGGATAGTACGACCCTCGAAGGCGTCAATGGTATCTTCAACATAGCCACACTCGTTCAGACTATCGGTATGAACCGAAACCTGAATATCCATTTCGTCAGCCATGCGCAGGGAGTGACGCAGGGCATTTGCTGTTGCGCCCCAGTCTTCGTGTACTTTATAACCGACAACCCCGGCAATAGCTTGTTCAAGCAAAGGCTGACGACCGAATGAGTTACCTTTACCGAGCAGGCCAATATTAACTGGCAGGCCTTCAGCCGAGCGTAACATCTGACGGATATTCCACGGCCCGGGGGTTACGGTGGTCCCATTGGTACCATCTGTTGGTCCAATCCCGCCGCCAAAGAAGGTGGCTACCCCGTTGGAAAGAGCATGATAGGCTTGTTGTGGAGAAATCAGGTGAATGTGGCTATCAATACCGGCAGCCGTCAGAATGAGGTGTTCCCCAGAAATAGCATCCGTACTGACACCGACCACTAATCCAGGGGTGACGCCATCCATCACATCCGGGTTACCACTTTTACCGATACCGACAATATTGCCACCACGGATACCGACGTCAGCTTTAATCACTCCCAGGCGTGCATCAAGGATGGTCACGTTGGTGATAACCAAGTCCAGAACACCATTATCCCGGGTCAGATTGTTGTTGGCACCCATACCGTCGCGCAGTGATTTACCGCCACCATAGACAGATTCTTCACCATAAACACGTAAATCTTTTTCAATTTCAATAAACAGGTTGGTATCACCAAGGCGAATTTTGTCACCTGTTGTTGGGCCAAACAGACCCGCATATTCTTGCCGAGAAATTTGAGGCATCTTTCATTCCTTCCTTTTTCCGGTACGCGTAACGTTAAATGGGCTACACGTCATTGAATGTCGATAGTAATAACTGCAGCATTACTTCTTGGGCGATTTAAAACCACGTGCTTCGGCGAGGCGAATAGCCTGCAGTTTATCCGGACGCTGATTTCCAGGAACAATGCCGTCACCCGCCCAGCCATCGACCAGATTGTTGAAACCATAGAGTGTTTGCTTGCCACCGAAAGGAATCAGTGAAACTTCAGTTTCATCACCTGGCTCAAAACGAATCGCTGTGGTCGATGAAATATTAAGGCGTTTGCCATAAGCGGCTGCACGGTCAAATTCCAGTGCGCGGTTAGCTTCAAAGAAATGGAAATGAGAGCCGACCTGAATAGGGCGATCGCCTGTGTTACGGACTTTCACTTTAATGGAAGGTCTGGTCTCATTAAACGTAATGGGGGTGTCGGCTAAAATTAAGCCACCGATTGGGGTATTTTCTTCGGTATTAATGTTTTTCTTCGCGCTCATGCTTTAATCCTCTGTAATATTCAGTTTAGGTTATGCTCGCACGCAACTTACCGTTACTTGATAGGGTCGTGTACTGTGACCAGACGGCTACCATCGGTAAAAATCGCTTCTACCTGAACATTAGGAATAAGGTCAGCAACGCCTTCCATAACATCGTCCTTGGTCAGAACTTTACTGGCTTCCTTCATTACATCTTCTACCGTTTTACCATCACGAGCACCTTCCATTGCTGTCACAGTAATGATTGAAACAGCTTCCGGATAATTGAGCTTCAGGCCACGCGCTTTACGTTTGAATGCCACGTCAGACAGCGTGTAAATCATGAGTTTTTCAACTTCTCTAGGGGTGAGCTGCATGAGCCCTCCTGTATTGTGTTAATAAAGTGAAAAATAACGACAATCACAATAGTGAATCATCACCTTATAAAAACCCCGGTAATACCGGGTCTACCCGTTAAAAAGAGATAGCCTTATTCGTTGGCGGTGTTGAGCTACCATCGCCATGCTGCGATTTAGATTTTCTGCTAGGGACCCATATACGGGAACAAACTCTTTCCAGTAATGCTTTGTTATGACTGAAAACAATGAGTCCCAGTGGCCGACGTTCGGTCTCCGTCAGCAGTACCTGCCAGATTTTTGCCTGAATATGGGCATCCAGCTGGGCGGTAACTTCATCAGTAATTAAATAACGAGTTCTTGGGTCTAATGCCCGTAACAGGGCTATGCGGGCGAGTTCCCCCCCGGATAACTCTCCCGGCCTGCGTTTTAACCAGTCCGGATTGACGGCCATTTGGTCAAGCCATTGTGCATCAGGCCTCCAGGCATCATGTAAACTATCACCGGTGGTACGATAGGGGTTAAAGCTGAGTTCTGGATGCTGAGGAACCAATTGAATCGGGCAGTAACCTGTATTCACAGGTGGTACACCATCAATTAGTACCCGGCCACTGGTAGGGGCTTGCCATTGCGCGATAACGCGCCCCAGGGTGGTTTTGCCAAACCCACTCGGTGCAGAAATACCTAACCGCTCGCCAGGGCTAAGGGTGAATGACACGTCCTCCCAAAGCTGCTTGCCGCCCTGGGTTATCGATAAATCATCGATACTCAGCATGATCAGTCATCTCTTGCTGTGAAATGGGTTGGCTGACGAATTTTTGCTCGGGTAATGCGGCCCATAATGATTGCAACCACTCACTTCCACCATGATTTTTTAGCTCTTCTGCCCGTAATGTTTCACATAATTCGCCGTTGTGTAATACCGCAATTTTGTCGGCGAAGCGTGCTGCCAGCGCAAGATCATGAGTCACCCATAAAATGGCTCGCCCTTGCTGACAAAAAGCACGCAGATGCGTCAGTAACTGGCAGGCATGCTCATCATCCAGCCAGGACGTCACCTCATCCGCTAAAATATAACGTGCATGTGTAAGTGTCGCGCAGCTTGCCAGTACCCGCTTCGCCATCCCCCCTGATAGCTGCCGAGGGAAATCATAAATTAAGCCTGGTGCAAGACTGTACGTTTGCAACTGCATCGCCACATCCTTCAGGCGCAATTCAACGCCACTCAGCTGTGCGGCCCGCGTGATTTGTGAGCCTACTTTAATCAGGGGATTTAACGCACTGACACCTTGTGGAACATAGCAAACAGATTTACCACGATTTTCGATTTTTTCCTGACTATCCAGTGTTTTCCCGTCAAGGATAATCTCGCCACGACAACGCATATTGTCTGGGATCAAACCGAGTACGCTTTGCAGTAACAGGCTCTTGCCTTCGCCACTGCCGCCAACCAGGGCAACCAGCTCACCGGGATGAACGTCTAAAGAGATATTGCTCAACAGTGGGTGCCAGGTCTTGCGACCAAGCCAACGATAGTGGGCAACATCAAGAGAGAAATTTGAAAATGTCAGCATCATGACACCCTTAACCAAAGCTGTTGAATCGCCCGGGCAAGTTGGTCAAAGATAAGCACTAACCCAACCAGAATAAGGCCCGGGAAAAATGCCAGCCACCATGCACCGCTGCTCAAGTAACGTAAAGCATCAGCAAGCAAGATACCCAGTGACGCTTCATGGGGCGATAAACCAAAGCCCAGAAAACTGAGTGCCGCGCTGTGCAAGACCGCATGGGGGAACATTAACAGTGTGCCGACAATCCATTGCGGTAATATTAATGGTAGTAAATGATGACGCCAGCGATAGAAATTACTGTTACCCAGGCGGTGAGAAAGTTTTACATAGTCCGTCTCACGGATACGTAATATTTCTGCCCGTAAAATCAGTGCTAATTTCGGCCAGTGTGTGAAGGCAACCGCCAGAATGACCCCTTGCTTTCCTCCACCTAAGGTAAAGCAGATTAATACCAGTAAGAGTAAATGAGGTAACGCCAGCATACTGTCTATCAGACCACGAATGAGATAATCCATGGTGTTATTTACCGAGCATAATGCAGCGGCAAGCAATGATAATACACCGCTGGTAAACGCCGCTATCAGACCAATCTGCAAGCTGGTGGTGAGCCCCTGAAAACAGCGCAGCCACAGGTCACGACCCAGACTATCAGTACCAAACCAATAAATACCGGAAGGGGGTTGCCGTCTTGCCATTAACTCCATGGGGATATCGAGGTGATAAATAGAAACCCCATAGACAGCCAGGCTGGATAACAACAGGAATGACACCACGAGTCGGAATAGTGCCTGATTAGGGTTATAAGTCATGATTGGCCGCGCAGCCCCCTGTTCAGACGGTGCAATAGCGTATTAGCGATACTATTACCACAGAATACTAAAATGGCACAAAACATCACGATACCCATAAGCAGCGGAATATCCCCGTGCAGACCTGCATCAATCGTTGCCTGCCCGAGTCCTGGGTAGGCAAATACTTTTTCCGCCAGCAAGGAACCGCCGAGCAGTTCCCCCAAAGAGGCGAATTGTAAACAAAGTGCCGGAGTAATCGCGTGGCGTAGAATATGAAACCGAATCAAAGACCAGCCTTTATCCCCCTGTGCCAGGGCATAACGAATAAACTCGCTATTCATCACCTCAGCGACCTTGGCGCGAGTATGGAGCGCAATATTTCCGACACCGAGTAGCCCCAGAGCCACACAAGGTAAAATGAGGTGATGCAGTTTATCGCCCCATGTCGCCGTTTCCGAATCACTGCCAGGGGTCCACGCACAGCAAATAGGGGCCCAGTTCAGTTTGACAGCAAAGAGGGACAGCAATAGCAGGCCTATCCAGAATGTGGGTAGAGAAGCCAGCAAATAAGAAAAACTGGAAATCAGACGGTCTGGCCAGCGGTTAAGATAGCGCCCGGCAGTTAAGCCCATACTTAGCCCTAACACCCCTGAAAAACACCACGCAGAAAGCAGTAAGGCAAAAGAGGTGGCAAAACGCTCACCAATCACCTGTCCCACAGGGGCGTTGTAGAGCATGGAGTACCCTAAATCCCCTTGAATCATTTGTATAAACCAATGCAGAAAACGTTGCCACAGGGGAAGGTCAAGTCCCCAGCGTGCTGCAATTAGCGGGTATTGTTCCGGGGGAACATGGAGCAACTCGCTGCCAATATAAGCACGAATTGGGTCAACGGGGGAAAAGCTGAGAAGAACAAACGTGCCCGCGGCCGTGACCAGCAACAGGCAAATTAAGCGCAGGAAAAATACCGGCACTGAACGCATTACTGACAAGTCCATTTCCAGCTATCAAGATTATTTAGTGCAGACCATGAGCCGTGAATTTCCGGCGCTGCTTTGCCTAAATCAACACAAGCATTAACCAGGTAAGTATGCTGTATATTCAACAACCATGCCCAGGCAGCATCACCGCGAATACCGGCACCATTTTTACCGTCCCAGTCTACTTGCTGCCAGTAAGGGATCGCCTGTTGCCAGCTTGGGGCGTCTAATGCCTGCTGAAGGTGCTTGTCGACTTCACTGTTCTTGTAATAGCCCGTGTTGTAATAGCCAACCCCTGCAGTATGGCTACTGTAGTGGTGATAGAGTTCCATCGGGTCAAGGCTACCCCAGCCAAACAGCGTGGGGTTGGCATGCATATTACGCTCTACGGTTTCCCAGCTACCGGATTTTAAATCAACATCAATCCCTATTGGTTTAAGCATGGATCGCACCGCTTCAGCTAAGTCACGCCGGGTGGTATCCCCACTGGCATACCACAGGGTTATTTTGGCTGGCAGGCCGTTTTTTTCTCTGATCCCCTGGCTATTAAGTGTCCAGCCAGCCTGCTCAAGGATCTGTCTGGCTTTTTCAGTATCGCCATCTTTGATTTTAGCCTCACTATTATCCCATGGAGTGCCCTGCACCCCGGTATAGGCCGGGATAGCGTGCCCTTCCATAATTTGCTCCGCCAGTAACTGACGATTGATTGCATAGTTAATGGCTTTACGAATGGCGATATCGGATGTCACATCGTTACCCACAGGGTTGCCCTGTGCGTCTTTTTTACCGGCAGGAACTGTCGGGAAGGCTATGCCACGGTTCTCGACACTGGGTCTTACCCACAGCCGCATTTCGCTGGCAGGATCTGCCGCTATTGATGGTGGAATACGCACAACATCCAGTTGCTTACTTTTTGCAGCGGCATAGGCACTGTCTTCATCCAGGAAAACAAAAATCAGTTTATTGAAGTCATTTTTATTGCCGGCGTAATAGGGATTCGCTTCGACAATCATTTGCTGCCCTGGCTGGAAACTGACTAATCGATAGGGGCCGGCACCGATCGGTTTTTGAGCATAGGTTTTTGCGTTGTACTTCTCTTTTGACACAATGCCTAACGACCCAAGGACGTTAATGAATGTACTTTGTGGTGCTTTGAGCTGAATGCGTATCGTTTGTGGATTAACTTCTTCTGCACTTAAGAAGTTCCCCATATCCACCTTGCCGCCACTGGCTGCAGCATTATTGTAGGTGAATACCACATCCTTTGCTGTCAGGGGGGTTCCATCAGAGAATTTAAGGCCAGGTTTGAGGGTCAGAGTCCAGGTTTTACCATCATCACTCGACTGATAGTTACTGAGTAAAAAACTGTTCCAGCTCAAGTCGGCATTCTGTTTTAACAGCGGGCTATGAAGGAGCAGATAACTGCCATGACTCCAGCCAAGCATCGGGTCAAAACCTTCAGTGGGCTCATCACCAATGGCAAGCTTTAGAGTATGATCGGCGGCATTAGCGGCGGCAGAATATGTGCCAAGCACAAGAGCAATGAGAAAAGGAATATATAACACTGATGATGTAGCCATGGATAATCCTTCGTTAAATTTTATAAAAGTAGAAATATTATTCCTTAGATAAATTCAGTGTTCATACTGATATAAAAAAGCACGTTAATTAAAAAGTTACTGTTTTGTATCAGTATGATGAAAAGCTGTATGACTGCGTATCAAGTGTAATTCATATCTACAGTATTTCCTGTAAGCTTTTTAAATCACATTTATTCGTGACTGATGGTTGTCAGTGGATATCTTTTTAACCTATTGAATATAGATGTAAAATTGGTTTTTATTCCTCTGGGAACATGTTCTGAATGCGTTAAGATAATTGTGAGATGATAAAGTTGAATAGCAAAAATAGATAATAAAATTTTCATTTATCTAAAGGTGTTAGCTATGGATATATTATATTTCATTGGTGAAGGGCCCATTTCATGGCGAAATGTCGCTTATAATATATTTGTTACCGAGAAAGGGAAACTTGGGGAGCGTTGATAGCGATGGCAAAGAGGGCTCCCTCTTTGCCACGGGAAATGTTAGCGAGCCTCAGCCCAGGCCCGATCGACTTCTTCTGCCAGAATTTTTACACCGGCTTCGATTTTTTCGGGTTCTGGCACGTAGTTCATACGCATACATTGGTGAGTGTGAGGCCAGGGTTTCTCAAGGCCAGGAAAAAAGTAATGCCCTGGTACCATCAGTACGCCACGTTTTTTTAACCGCTGGTAGAGTAGTTCAGTGGTGATCGGCAGGTCTTTAAACCATAACCAAAGGAAAATGGCTCCTTCAGGTTTATGAATCAGGCAACGATCCGGTGATAAATAGCGACGAATAGTGGAGATAGTCTCCTTAACTCGCTGCAGATAGAAAGGTTTAATCACGGTCTCTGACAGTCTGAGCAGATCATTACGCTTAATCATTTCACAGGCTATAGCTGGCCCTACGCCACCAGGTGACAAACTAATGATTCCGTTCATGTTACTGACTGCCGAAATGATTTTGTCATTGGCAATGATAATACCGCACCGGCTACCAGGCAGCCCCAGTTTGGACAAACTCATGCACAGGATAATATTAGGATTCCATAGCGGGCGAGCTTCGCTAAAGATGATCCCCGGGAATGGAACGCCATAAGCATTATCAATAACTAAAGGAATACCATGTTCATTCGCCATGGCATCCAGCTTCATGAGCTCTTCATCGGTAATCACATTGCCCGTAGGGTTAGTCGGACGTGATACACAAATCATGCCGGTATCTTCGCCAATATGCAGATGCTCAAAGTCGACATGGTATTTAAATTGCCCGTCTGGCAGTAACTCTATATTCGGGCGGGTAGAAACGAACAGATCTTCTTCCAGCCCGGCATCTGCATAACCAATGTATTCCGGTGTTAACGGGAAGAGAACCTTTTTGGTCATGCCATTTTGCCGACGCCCGGCAAACAGATTGAATAAGTAGAAAAACGCGCTCTGACTGCCATTTGTCAGTGCAATATTCTGCGGCTCAATATCCCAGCCTAATTCATCCTTCAGCAGGTCGGCGAGTGCTGTAAGTAGCTCACTTTTGCCTTGTGGTCCGTCGTAATTACACAGAGTATCAAGGAGTTTGCCGTTATCCTGCATATCTGAAAGCAACTTTTTGAAGTAGTCATTCATTGCGGGAATTTGCGCGGGGTTCCCCCCCCCAAGCATGATAGCGCCTGGAGTGCGTAAACCATCATTGAGATCTTCCATCAGGCGTGTGATGCCTGAATGGCGGGTAAATTTGTCGCCGAAAAGAGAAAACGTCATAACGTATTGTCTACAGAATACTTTGAAAGAGGCTAACCATAACGCTGGTAAAGTCATGGTGCAAACGTGCTTTTTATTATTTTACTGGTTACTCATGCTGCAATTCAGTTTAAATCGCAGAGTTATATGCTGTTTATGACGGCGATGCTTCGTGACGTTATTTATTAAATTGCCACTTTTCAATATGAGAACTCAGCATATTACGGGTGGTTGACAGCTCATCAATGGTTTTAGCAAGCCTGGCATGTAAGCCTGCGTTTTGCTCTGAATCGGAGAGAAAGACTGTCTGTAATTGTTGCAGTTTTTCATAAAGTATAACAACTTCGGCCTCAGCACGAAGGCGCGCCTCATGTTGCGTTTTGATCAGTGTATCAGCGGCAGCCAGACGCTGAAGAAACTCACCTTTTTCCTGAGTATGGGCGTTGGCTTTTGCCTGGGCGGTGATTTTATGGCGAGTGAAGTGGCTCTTTAACTTATCGATTTCCCGTTGCATGACACTGCGTACCAGGGCTGATTCTTTCAGGTGCATTTCCTGGCTAATATTCAGTGCTCTTTTCAGCTCTGCGACTTGGGTTTCAAATTTGCGTAATGAATCACTGGATTCTGGCGACTCATGACGTTGTGTGGGCGATTGTTTATTCTTTTGTCGTTCTTCACGCAGTTGTGCTGACAGGCTGGCAGCATGTGCTTCCGCTATGCGTAAACGCTGTAGCGTTTCTGGCGAGTCTTGATAAAGGGAATTTGACGGTGCGCTATTACGGATTCTGGCTAAATCAACGCTGACCAGTGCAGTACTCACCTCATACAGGATCTGTTCTTTGTTCTTTAACTTCATGCGATTACAGGCACTGGCTAAAAAACTGGCTGCTTCATTAATATTTGTGGTTGAGAAAGCTTTTTTGATCAGGTTCTGAACCAGGTTCATCGTTGCCAGTTATCCTGTAGCAAAAGGGCTGAGTAAGTGTGTCAGGCAGCGTCTGCCAGAGCCTGAACTCCGGAATTCTACAACGTTTTATGCCTCAGAATATGATTGTTCGGGGCGATAATTCGGAATAATACGCTTTCTTAACGTGCCCTGAGCCGTTATTTTTGTTATCTTTCGCGCCTACTTTCTATACTAATTATAAATAAGTTAGTTAGAAAGGTATCGTTTCTGTTCGGAGTTATGATGATAACAACCCTAATAAAGCAGTTAGGGGCAGCGATATTTTTGTTACTGACGGTTGGTTTTTATAACCAGGTTATAGCCAGTCAGTCGGTAACGAAGGCGCACAATACAGCCCTGATACAAAAAGTTAAGAGTAGTAAAACGGCACACAGTACAAAAGAGTATTCTCGCAAAAGTGAAAATGGTTCGCTTCCTGATTTGCGAAAATACCCTTCCGGAACGCCAAGAAAAAAAGCGTTTCTCCGGGCGGTGATGCCATACATTGCACAACAAAATGCGGTGATTACTGCTGACCGTAACTGGTTAATGACAAAGCGCTATACTGGCCGTTTTTCGCCAAAAGAAATCGTGCGGCTGAAAGATATTTCTCGTCGCTATAAAGTGGCGTGGAAAGGAAATACTAAACATATTCCCTGGAACACATTGCTGGAAAGAGTCGATATCATTCCGGCTAAAATGGCGGCAACCATGGCTGCGGCAGAAAGTGGCTGGGGTACATCGAAACTTGCTCGCAGTAACAACAATCTGTTTGGTATGAAATGCTCCAGGAAACATTGCAACAGTCAGCCAGGCAAAGTGAAGGGCTACCTTCATTACGGTTCGTTAAAAGAGGGAGTAAACTCCTATGTAACGAACTTGAATACCCACCCGGCTTATGCGTCATTCCGTAAATCACGGGCACAGTTACGTCAAACGTCCCAGGAAGTGAACGCCAGTAATATGATTCGCAAATTAGAAGGTTACTCGCAAAAAGGAAGCCGATATAACAATTATCTGTTTGCTATGTACCAAAGTAATCAGAATCTTATGTCGACTTATTAACGTTGCGTGAACAGTCGGTAATATGTTCTATTTTAAGAATATATTATCGACTTATGCTGATCTTGTCCGCTCTATAAATCATTTCCTGTTTTCAGTCCTTATCCTGCCCTGGGATAGACCATCGGTATCGTCAGAATTGTCGGGCTGAGTTCATCTGTCACGACATATTTCACCCCAGGAGCGCCGCTTTTCCGGGCTTTGACCATACAACTTGATGGCATTTGCGTATATACTGGCCGCTTCTCTTAAATCCACGGAACGCGTGCGAATTCAACATGCAAAAGTTTGATACCAAGACCTTTCAAGGCCTGATCCTGACTTTACAGGACTACTGGGCTCGCCAGGGCTGTACCATTGTTCAACCTTTGGACATGGAAGTTGGCGCCGGCACCTCTCACCCGATGACATGTTTACGGGCATTAGGGCCAGAACCTATGGCGGCAGCTTACGTGCAACCTTCCCGTCGCCCAACAGATGGCCGTTATGGCGAAAACCCTAACCGCTTACAGCATTACTACCAGTTTCAGGTGGTGATTAAGCCTTCTCCGGACAATATTCAGGAGCTGTATCTTGGGTCGCTGAAAGAGTTGGGTATGGACCCAACGATTCATGATATTCGTTTCGTGGAAGATAACTGGGAAAACCCAACGCTCGGAGCCTGGGGGCTTGGTTGGGAAGTCTGGCTTAATGGTATGGAAGTAACGCAGTTTACTTACTTCCAGCAGGTTGGTGGCCTGGAATGTAAGCCCGTAACCGGTGAGATCACTTACGGTTTAGAACGCCTGGCAATGTATATCCAGGGTGTCGACAGTGTTTATGACTTGGTCTGGAGTGATGGCCCATTAGGTAAAACAACCTATGGTGATGTTTTCCTCCAGAACGAAATTGAGCAATCTACTTATAACTTTGAATATGCAGATGTGGATTTCTTGTTCACCTGCTTTGAACAATATGAAAAAGAGGCTCAACAGCTGCTGGCTTTAGAGAAGCCGCTGCCACTGCCCGCTTACGAACGTATTCTAAAAGCCGCCCATAGCTTTAACTTGCTCGATGCCCGCAAAGCTATCTCTGTGACAGAACGTCAGCGCTATATTCTGCGTATTCGTACACTGACGAAAGCGGTGGCTGAAGCCTACTATGCTTCTCGTGAAGCGCTTGGCTTCCCGATGTGTAATAAGAACAAATAAGAGGCTGCCATGTCTGAAAAAACTTTTCTGGTGGAAATCGGTACTGAAGAGCTACCGCCAAAAGCCCTGCGTAGCCTGGCTGAATCCTTTGCTGCGAATGTTACCGCTGAACTGGATACTGCTAATCTGACCTATAGTGACATTAAATGGTTTGCGGCACCCCGCCGTTTAGCACTGAAAATTACACAATTAGCGGCGACACAGCCTGATCGTGAAGTTGAGAAGCGTGGTCCGGCGATTTCCGCTGCTTTTGATGCTGAAGGGCGACCAAGCAAAGCGGCGGAAGGTTGGGCTCGTGGTTGTGGCATTACTGTGGACCAGGCTGAACGTCTGGTCACAGATAAAGGCGAATGGTTGCTGTACCGCGCCTCGGTGAAAGGCGAAAGCGTTCAGGCATTATTGCCTGATATCATTGCCCGCTCACTTGCGAAGTTACCGATTCCTAAATTGATGCGCTGGGGAGCGTCTGACACTCAGTTTGTTCGCCCGGTACATACCGTGACGTTACTGTTAGACAGTGAGCTGATACCTGCGACTATTCTGGGTATTGCGTCAGATCGTGTTATTCGGGGCCACCGTTTTATGGGTGAATCTGAATTTACCCTTGAACATGCAGACCAGTATCCTGAGGTTTTAGCACAGCGCGGTAAAGTTATTGCTGACTATGAGCAGCGTAAAACCTTGATCAAACATGATGCTGAAGCAGCCGCGCGTAAAATTGGTGGTGTGGCTGACTTAAGCGACAGCTTGTTAGAAGAAGTTGCCTCGTTAGTTGAATGGCCGGTTGTTTTGACGGCGACCTTTGAAGAGAAATTCCTCGCGGTCCCTGCCGAAGCACTGGTGTATACCATGAAAGGCGATCAGAAATACTTCCCGGTTTACAGCACGGATGGAAAACTGCTGCCAAACTTTATCTTTGTGAGCAATATTGAGTCCAAAGATCCCCAGCAAATTATCTCCGGCAACGAAAAAGTGGTACGCCCACGTCTTGCGGATGCTGAGTTTTTCTTCAATAGCGACCGTAAAAAGCGTCTTGAAGATAACCTGCCACGTCTGGAAACCGTTTTGTTCCAGCAACAGTTAGGGACTCTGCGTGATAAGACAAACCGCATTGAGGCGCTTTCTGGCTGGATTGCCCAGCAAATTGGTGCTGATGTTAACCATGCAACCCGTGCAGGACTGCTGTCCAAGTGTGACCTGATGACCAATATGGTGTTTGAGTTTACCGACACCCAGGGTGTGATGGGGATGCACTATGCACGTTTTGACGGTGAGGCTGAAGACGTTGCTGTTGCCTTGAACGAGCAGTATCAGCCGCGTTTTGCTGGTGATGATCTGCCCTCTAATCCTGTTGCCTGTGCTGTGGCAATTGCGGACAAAATGGATACCCTGACGGGTATTTTTGGCATCGGTCAGCACCCTAAAGGGGATAAAGACCCATTTGCACTACGTCGTGCGGCATTGGGCATATTGCGCATCATTGTTGAGAAAAACCTCAACCTTGACCTGCAAACCCTGACGGAAGAGGCTGCTCGTCTCTATGGTGACAAACTAACGAATGCTAATGTCGTTGATGATGTTATCGACTTTATGCTGGGACGTTTTCGTGCCTGGTACCAGGAAGAGGGGCATGCTGTCGATACCATTCAAGCTGTACTGGCGCGCCGCCCGACGAAACCAGCTGATTTCGATGCACGCATGAAGGCTGTTTCCTACTTCCGCACTTTGGATGCTGCTGTGGCTTTGGCTGCGGCGAATAAGCGAGTATCCAATATTCTGGCTAAATCGACAGAGACTCTGCATGATGGTGTCCGTGCTTCGGTACTGAAAGAAGCGGAAGAGATTCACCTGGCGACGCACCTGGTCGTACTACGTGACAAACTACAACCATACTTCGCGGATGGCCGTTATCAGGAAGCGCTGGAGGAGTTGGCAACCTTACGTGAACCGGTTGATGCTTTCTTCGATAAAGTGATGGTCAATGTCGATGATGAAGCACTGCGTATTAATCGTCTGACCTTACTGACGAAGTTGCGTGAGCTGTTCTTACAAGTGGCAGATATCTCCCTGTTACAGTAAGCGTTCAGTGCGTTGTTAAAAAACCCGTCACTGTCAGACGGGTTTTTTTTTGGCCTGAAGAACGATCTGTTTTTATGTATCATGGTGACGTACACCATCATTGTTCAAGCCATGGGGCTGCTCCCAGTCACTCACGTGGGTCAGTTTTTGTCGACTCAGCGTGTTGCCGCTTGCTGTCGCCCGAGTGTACACATTAATAGATACTTTCTGTCCCCCCGTGATGTTTTCCTGAGAGAGACGTTGTCTGGAGTGAAGTATGCCTGAACTCAAAAAAATACACGTGTCTGCAGCTGTCATTACCGATGCTGAAGGACGTATGCTACTGGTACGTAAACGTAATACAGACTTTTTTATGCAGCCAGGTGGTAAAATCGAGCCCGGAGAAGCCCCTGAAGTGGCTTTAATCCGTGAGCTTTATGAAGAGTTGCAGATTGAAGTACAGCCTGAAAACATGGTTTCGTTAGGGCAATATACTGATATCGCAGCCAATGAACCTGATCATATTATTGTGGCTGATATGTTTCGTGTTAACCAATTCAGTGGTGACGTGTTATCTGCCGCTGAAATTGAAGACGTTGTGTGGTTCTCGCAAACAGATAACAACATTATGCTGGCCCCATTAACCCTGAATAAAATCATTCCGTTACTTAACAAGGCGGATATGGAGCTGGCCTGAAACGGCAGCGAAGTTCAGGGAGCATAATGATATTAACCGAATGGTTTAGTGCGAAGGGGTATCTTGCCATGAATGGTTGGACTATCCTTAGCATCCTTATTCGGTCGTGATTACCACAGACGTTTGGCATTCATTAAAGAGGTAGAAAAAATGGCGACAGGTAAGTCCTGGTCTCGCTGGTTTGCACCGCTGGCAGCATTGTTAGTGGTGGTGAGTCTGAGTGGTTGCTTTGATAAAGAAGGTGATCAACGCAAGGCATTTATCGATTTTCTGCAAAATACCGCGATGCGTAGCGGTGATCGTTTACCGACACTGACTTCCGATCAGAAGAAACAGTTTGGTGGGTTGGTTTCTGACTATGCGATTCTGTATGGTTTCTCGCAACAGATGAGCCAGGCGATGGATCAGGGTATCAGACCGGTACTGGATACCGTCAATGGAATCCGTGTACCGCAGGATTATTTGAACCAGCGTAACACATTACGCCAGGAGAACGGCGCACTGAATGTACTTGGCCAGCAGGTACAGAATGCGAAGATGCAGGCAGACAGTGCGTTGGCTACGCTCAAGCAACCTGAAGACCTTAAAGCTGTTTTTGATAAAGTTTATGAGAAGGTTGTGACTAATCCGGCAAACTCGATCGTGCCCTTGATTCCTGCGGCACAAAACCTGACTCAGCAATTGATGCAGGTGGGAGATTATATTGCTGAACAAGAAGGTCAGGTGAGCTTTACGGCTAATGGGATCCAGTTTCCGACTTCACGACAGGCGAGTCAGTATAATGCCTTGATTGCGCCACTTGGTGCCCAGCACCAGGCATTTATGCAGGCTTACACGACAGTCCAGAACGCGATGCAGTAAGCTGACACACGTTGTGAGATAAGGCTGCCCGATGTCTGGATAGCCTTTTTTATTGAGTATTAATCTAACTACTTCAGAATGCCCGGGTTAACACAGTTAATTTCTACTTTACCGGTCAGGGCAGTAATCAGGTTATCAACTGCACATTCGTCCATGTCATAGCGCGTTTCATGTGTTGCAGAACCAATATGAGGCAGGGCAACGACGTTAGGCATTTTAAGTAATGGGGAGTCAACAGAAAGTGGCTCTTTTTCAAAGACATCCAGCCCGGCACCATAAATTTCACCCGCTTGCAGTGCCTCAATAAGCGCCTGCTCATCAACTACCGGCCCACGCCCGATATTAATCAGCACCGCTGATGACTTCATTTTTGCCAGTTGTTCAGCACCGATGAGGTGATGTGTTTCCGGGGTGAATGGCAGTAAAATACAGACAAAATCAGCGGTAGAGAGCAGGGTGTCCAGGTCGCAATATTGGGCATCAAAGCGTTCTTCTGCTTCTGTATGACGACGGCGTGCATTATAAATAACAGGCATACTAAAACCGAAATGGGCACGCTGTGCCAGCGCCATACCGATGCGCCCCATACCAACAATACCGAGCGTCTTATGATGCACGTTAATGCCATACCAGTCAGTACCGACGCTATTCTGCCACTTACCGGCTTTAACACGTTCAGCAAGCTCGACGATGCGGCGAGCACTGGACAGAATGAGTGCCATTGCGGTATCTGCAACCGTTTCAGTGAGTACGGTTGGGGTATGCATCAGAATGATGTTACGTGCATTCAGGGCATCAACATTAAAATTATCGTAACCTACGGTAGCGGTTGAGGCGGCGCGTAGCTTCGGCATCTGTGCCAGAAAGGACTCATCAACTTTACCATTGGAACCCAGGATACCCTCTGCATTGGCAAAAATTTGTGCGTTAGCTGCAACAGTCTCAGGGTTAATGTCAGAAAATTGGTTGATGGTAAAGTGTGTTTCCAGACGTTTTACGAGGTTATCAGGTAAGGTTTTGTAGAGGATAATCGACGGCTTCATTAGGGTCTCCGTGCATCATTAACACATAAATCGGTCAGCAGGTGACCGATACGAGTTCAGCTCAGACAGATAACTGCCAGATCTGTTACTGCTTAACAGGGACATGGGGCACTGCGTACAGGGGTTTTCTCATACACTAACAAATTTCGCTACGGTATCTATCATAGTATGAAACTTCTGTTGAATGGAACCTGCCCTGGGGAAAAGTCTGCCTGCAGTGATGCAGAGCGGATGACGGGGATCGTATCTCGTCTTCAGATAAAAATGGGAAGCGTAAGTTGAGTCAGAAAATTAGCTACTGGCGATAATAATCAATACCGGAATAAAAAATATTCACCGTCATTTACACTTAAAGTGAAATCTATAACATACCATTTTTTATTTTAGTAATAATATTGTCTTTGCCACAATGAAAATAATGCTAATAACGAGGTGAGACGTAATGTATGTGTGGCCAATTAATCTATGCCCATTGCCATGGCGATATTCGGAATTTCTATTCTGAATGGCCACTAGCCTGTTGAGAATAATAAAAACGTAGAAAGTTATATAAATGATTCAGAGGGAAAAATGAATAATGTATCTTTAGAAGGGACTATTCTTGCAGGTAAGAATATGGATTTATCTCGCCAGCCTGAATTGAATGGTATTAAGTCGGGACATAATACTGTGCCTGCGGCTCGCTTCATTCATCACTTTGAATCTGTATACAATAGCCCCATAGTACCTGGTTGTATTTCCCAGGGGGCACAACCAGACGTTGTCAACAATGCAGAACATTCGCGACAGCAGGTATCAGTATCAAAGCGGGTACCTATTCCTGCCCCCAGATTTTCCCTTATCCCCATTCCGCCTCCAGGACGAATGCTGATGCCCATTCCCGCGCCCAGATCACATAATAAGTGTTAATGCCACTAAGGATTAACACTTTATATTATTTTTCCGAACCTATTCAGACAGGTTATTAAAATAGCAACAAGCTGGTGGGAAATTATCTGAGCAACTTTGTTGGAATAATTTTTTTGCCTTTCCTGGGTTTTCAGTAATACCTTTTCCTTCATGATATATCAGCCCCAGGAAATACTTGGCTTCCGGGTCATTTTGATTTGAAGACAGCTCAAACCAGTATCTTGCTTTGGTATAATCATGAGATACCCCCTTTCCATACAGGTACATATAACCAAGATTAAATTGAGACTCAGCATCACCTTGGCGTGAGGCTTTCTCATGCCAGTACCAAAATTCTGTTTTGGAATAATCCTTCAAATTATTTTTATCATTGTAGTAAATATTTTTAAGGTAGCGAATTACGTCCGACTTTCCTTTCTGGGTAATAACTTGATATGTTTTTTTCTCATGGCTTAAATGTTCTCCTGTGTTTGATTTAAGGGTGGGTACTTTTCCATTTTGATGGTCTGTCGTCGGGTTGTTGATAAGTGAGTATTGCAACGCTGAGGGGGCGACATGGCAAAGTGCTAATTCGCTAAATAAGCATGAAATACATATCAGGGGTGATAGTGTATGTAAGTAGTAAAGCTTACTCCTTGAAAACATTATCATAGCCTAGTCCATGTTTATAGTTTTTACGATACCTTTTTTGATACCCCGTATACGGAATTTTTTCAGGATCGCATTAGTGGCTGACATCACCTAAAAGGCAGTATGACATCGCTCTGCCTGCTATTTAAATGTATACATAAGAAGAGTAATCAATATTCCCGAGTTAGTTATATACAACAGTTGTTTAAAAAATAATGAACATATCTTCATCATATAAAACATTTAATTTATTTTTTTTATCAAATTCATTTCTATACTCAGAACTATAGCTTGCCTGGCATTATTCACGCCAAGTTTTCTAACTGCATTTTTCACGTGAAATTTAACGGTGCTTAATGATATTCCTATTATCCCTGCAATATCCGCATAGCACTTTCCTTTACTAATCCAGTACATAACTTCATTTTCACGAACAGTAAAAATACTATTTTGAGTTTTCGTGTTCTTACTGTTTTCATTTGAAATAACAACATCCCTGAGCTTATGCATTTGTTCATTTATTTCTATTAATAGCATTTGAATGGCATTCCAGTTAGTTTTAAAACATGCATCACAATCTAACTTGTTATTTTCAATGATGAATGATAACAATGTAAGGTTATTGCTGTGGTCATGTAAAATAAAAGTGCAGCCATTGACGATGTTATACTTTTGAGACGGTTGAAAGATTTTTTTGAATTTTAAGTCAGAGAGTAAAGTGATATTTTCATCCCAGGAGAAGGGGGATGTTCGGCGAGATGCCGTTAATATTACAGGGTCGATATATTGTATGTTATTTTCAATGTAAAGATTGACCCATTTGTCAGGGTAACTTGAAATAATTAGTATTTTTGACGGGTCATCTTTGTTTAATACCGTGTAAACGTAATCAATCCCTTTATACACGTCCAATTTTCTATCGATAAAACGCTTGAATGTTTCCGATAGTATTTCATTACCTTTTAAAATATAAAGCATGTCACTCCTTTGATGTAATGTTTTTATTCCCATTCTTAAATACAGGTTTTTTTATACTTTAATGCAGTGAAATAAGTACTTATGTCTTATTGAAACGGTTTAGGAATAGTAATAATTTCATTAACAAGAAATCATAAACTTATGGCTAACGTCAAATGTTTTGAATTCAATAGCCGATATTCTTAACTTAATTTTTTAATCAAGTCAGGAAGAAGATGAAGAGCCATAAAAAATATCAAATAGAATATAATGACTGGCATCCTGCCGATATTATATCTGCGGTAAAAAAAACAGGGACGACAATCGCAGCCCTGTCGCGAGAACACGGCCTGGCCTCTTCCACATTGGGTAATACGTTGTACAGGAAATGGCCAAGAGGGGAAAAAATAATAGCAGAGCATCTGAGTATACCAGCAAGTGAAATATGGCCATCTCGGTATAATAAGGCTGCGAACAGAGGCTGAATACTTACCATGTCGTTAATTGATTGATATTAAGGAGTAATTCATTCTGTTGACGCTGATTTCATAGAAGCAGTAAATATATGGAAAAGTCAGTGAGGGTAATTTATTCTGGTTCAGGTTGTGGCAAATTATTTTTTAATGCTGGTAGAAGTTGAGTTTTTTAAAATAATAAAAAACACTTCAATGGTAAACTGAATGGTATTTTTATTATTATCTTTTCTAATCTATCAGGTAGAGTGATTCATAGGCATGTGATCATTATTTTATATGTAACTATAGCGTTTAATGGTGCCAGAGAGATCGGGGGAAATAGAATTACAGTAAATAATCCCCTCCCCTTTGGGAGGAGAGGATCCAGATATAGCAGGGGTTAACGGACTTCTCCGTTAATGTCCTGGTCAACAGCGAAACAGGCGACCAGCTGACCATTACCATAATCTTTTAATTTCGGTTGTAGTTGAGTACAGGGGCCAAAACGACGACGGCAACGCGCATTAAAAGCACAGCCCGGAGGTGGGCTCAGTGGGCTGGGTAGCTCACCTGTGAGTTTAATGCGTTCTACACGATCATCTGGATTGAGGCGCGGTGTTGCTGAGAGCAAAGCCTGGGTATAAGGGTGCTGTGGGTTGGAAAAAATCTGCTCTTTAGAACCCTTTTCCACACAACGGCCAAGATACATCACCATGACTTCATCGGCAATGTGCTCCACAACGGACAAGTCATGGGAGATGAAGACGTAAGAAAGCCCCAGTTCTTGTTGCAAATCCATCATCAGGTTAAGCACTTGTGCCCGCACTGATACGTCCAGGGCTGAAACAGGCTCATCAGCAATGACCACATCTGGGTTCAGCATCAAACCACGAGCGATAGCAATACGCTGGCGCTGACCACCAGAAAACATATGAGGGTAACGATCATAATGTTCGGTTTTCAGCCCTACTTTAGACATCATTTCCAGCGCTTTTTCACGGCGTTCAGTTTTACTCAGTGAGGTATTTATCACCAACGGCTCTTCGAGAATCTGCCCAACTTTCTTGCGTGGATTTAACGAACCATAGGGGTTCTGAAAAACTATCTGGATTTTCTGGCGGCGCAATTTTTCTGCAGAAGCATCAGGTATCAGTAAATCTTGTCCCTGATAATAAAGCTCGCCGTCTGTTGGGACTTCAATCATTGTCAGCAGACGGCCCAGCGTGGACTTGCCACAACCTGATTCACCCACTACAGCCAGTGTTTTACCGCGTTCGAGAGTGAAGGTGACACCATCCAGAGCTTTAACCAGACGTTCGGGCGCAAACATGCCTTTTTTCACGACATAGTGTTTTTTCAAGTCGATAGCCTGCAACAAGTGTTGCGTGGTGGCCTGTTGGGTACTCATAGGGTTGGCCTCCCGGCATTATCGAGGGGATAGTGACATTTTGACTGACGACCGTTATCGACAAAGTTAAGTTCAGGCTCTTCAGCGCGGCACTTATCAGTGGCATACGGGCAGCGTGGGTTTAGCAGACAACCATTTGGTCGGTCATACTTACCGGGTACCACACCGGGCAATGAGGCCAGGCGTGCTTTGTCCTGAGCAAACTCAGGTAAAGCGCGCAATAGCGCCTGGGTATAGGGGTGGCGCGGCGCACGGAAGATATCTTTAGATGCTCCAGTTTCCACGACTTGTCCTGCGTACATCACGATAATTTTATGTGCGGCTTCAGCAACGAGTGCGAGATCATGGGTAATCAGGATCAACGCCATATTCTCTTTTTGCTGCAATTCGAGCAGTAACTCAATAATTTGCGCCTGAATTGTCACATCCAGAGCAGTCGTTGGTTCATCAGCAATCAGGAGTTTGGGTCGGCAGGCTATCGCCATCGCGATCATGACACGTTGACTCATGCCGCCAGAAAGTTGATGCGGATAAACATCAAGACGGGACGCCGGGTCAGGGATACCCACTTGGTTTAACAGATCAATGGCGCGTTGACGGCGCGTTTTTCTGTTACCCCCCTGGTGTACTTTAATCGCTTCCATAATTTGGAAGCCTACGGTATAGCAAGGATTCAGGCTGGTCATTGGGTCCTGGAAGATCATCGCCACATCAGCACCTACCAGGTTGCGACGCTCTCTTTCAGAAATACGCTGCAAATCCTGGTCATTAAAGTGCAGGTTTTCAGCGCTGACTCGACCAGGGAAATCAATCAGCCCCATAATGGCCAGTGAACTGACAGATTTGCCTGAACCAGACTCACCCACAATGCCGACAACTTCCCCTTGCTCCACGCTATAGCTAACACGGTCTACGGCACGGAAAGGTGCATCAACGTCTCCAAAATGCACCGATAATTTATCTATATTTAATAACGCCATCTCGTGCCTCTTTACTGCTTGAGTTTAGGATCGAGCGCGTCACGCAAGCCGTCACCCATCAGGTTAAATGCCAGCACCGTCAGCAGGATCGCCAGACCAGGGAAGGTCACAACCCACCAGGCGCTTTGTGCGAACTGCAACACATCTGCAAGCATGGTACCCCACTCTGGTGTTGGTGGTTGCGCACCCATGCCAAGGAAGCCCAGTGCAGCCATATCGAGAATGGCGTTAGAAAATCCCAGCGATGCCTGAACAATCAGCGGCGCGAGGGTATTAGGGAATATATTGATAAACATCTGACGAATAGCTCCCGCGCCAGCCACACGCGAGGCCGTCACGTAGTCACGGTTCACTTCTACTAATACTGCCGCACGCGTCAAACGTACGTAGTGTGGTAATGCAACAAAGGTTAATGCCAGCGCGGCATTACCAATCGACGGGCCAAAAATAGCAACCAGTACCAGTGCGAGTAACAGACTGGGTAATGCCAGCATGATATCCACTAACCGCATGATAGTGTTATCAACAACACCACCGAAGTAGCCAGCTACCAGGCCAATGACAATACCCATCGCCAGTGATAACACAACGACCAGACAGCCAACCAGCAATGACAGACGGGCACCGTACATCAGGCGCGAGAGGATATCGCGACCAACGTCATCAGTACCGAGAATAAACTCCCAGCTACCGCCTTCCATCCAAACGGGGGGACGTAGCAGTGCATCGCGGAACTGTTCTGCCGGCAGATGTGGGGCGAGGAAATTTGCAAATACGGCAATAAAAACCATGATGCAGATATACACCAGGCCAACTACCGCACCTTTATTACGAGCAAAATAGTGCCAGAATTCTTGTAAAGGCGTCATCGGCTTGGGTGCCGTAATAACCTTATTTTCAGTTGATTGAGTCATGATGATCCCTTATTTCTTATGGCGTATACGCGGGTTCACCACGCCGTACAGCAAATCGACTAATAGGTTGACCAGAATAATCATGGTCGCCACCAGTAGCACTCCACCCTGTACTACGGGATAGTCACGGCGTTGTAGAGCTTCTATCAACCAGCGCCCGAGACCTGGCCACGAAAATATAGTCTCTGTCAGAATGGCACCGCCTAGCATGGTACCCACTTGCAGACCGATAACGGTGATGACTGGCAGCATGGCATTACGTAACGCATGAACGACAATAACGCGCATACGGGTCAGGCCTTTAGCACGTGCGGTACGAATATAGTCTTCACTAAGCACTTCAAGCATGGAGGAGCGTGTCATACGCACGATAACAGCCAGTGGGATAGTACCTAATACGATGGCAGGTAGAATGATGTGCTCAACGGCATCAATAAAGTCTCCTGACTCTCCCCAGATAGCAGTGTCCAGTAACATAAAGCCTGTCAGGGGTTGGGAATCATCGAGGAATATGGTGTCGCTGACTCGGCCGGATACTGGGGTCAGGTTTAACTGAACAGACACCAGCATGATCAGCATCATACCCCACCAGAAAATAGGCATGGAGTAACCCGTCAAAGCAATACCAACCGCAGTATGATCGAAGATCGAACCACGTTTAACCGCCGCCAGCATACCAACAGGAACGCCAACAGAGACGGCAAAAATCATTGCGCAGACCCCAAGTTCCATTGTGGCCTGTAGGCGAGGGACAAACTCATCCCAGACAGGGATGCGACTTTTTAGCGAAATGCCTAAGTCGCCATGCATGACACCCCAAATATAGTGAACATATTGCTTCCACATGGGTTGATCAAGACCAAGCTCGGCCAGTAATTGTGCATGACGCTCAGGGGAAAGACCGCGCTCTCCGGCCATGATCATTACCGGGTCACCGGGGATCATATGGACAAAAGCAAAGGTCAGTAAGGTGATACCTATAAACGTGGGAATGACTAATCCCAGTCGTCGGAGGATGAACTGCAACATATCCCGGATTCTCTTTTATGACAGGCATCTTTTAGAACGCCTGTCTGTATTGCTCAAAATAGTTACCCTCTTCCTGTCAGGAAGAGGGTATACAGCAGGTTATTTTTATTTTTCAATCGACACGTTTTCGAAGTGGTGCTTACCTAATGGGTCCACGACATAATTTTTAACTTCTTTGCGAACAGGCTCATAGACCGTAGAGTGCGCGATGATGATCGCAGGAGCCTGGTCATGCATCACGACCTGGGCTTGCTTGTACAGATCAACACGTTTCTCGTGGTCTTCAGTGGCGCGGGCCGGTAGGATGATCTCTTCAAATGGCTTATAGCACCAGCGTGAGTAGTTAGAGCCATCTTTTGCTGCAGCACAGCTGAACAGGGTTCCGAAGAAGTTATCCGGGTCCCCATTATCACCCGTCCAACCCATCATCACCGCCTGGTGCTCACCAGATTTCGCACGTTTGAGGTACTCACCCCACTCGTAGGTCACGATATTGGTTTTAACACCGACCTTCGCCCAGTCAGCCTGAATCATTTCTGCCATACGGCGCGCATTTGGGTTGTATGGACGCTGAACAGGCATTGCCCACAAATCAACGGTGAACCCATCAGCCAGGCCTGCTTCTTTCAGCAGTGCTTTCGCTTTTTCTGGGTCATAGTTGTAATCTTTAACATCATTGTTGTAGCCCCACATGGTTGGTGGGATCAGGTTTTTAGCGGCAGTCCCCGCGCCCTGATAAACGGCTTCAATGATGGCGTCTTTATTGACTGCATAAGACAAGGCCTGGCGCACTTTGACGTTATCAAAGGGTTTTTTCTCGGTATTGAAGGAGACATAACCGACGTTCAGGCCAGCTTGTTCTTTCAGATCGATATTTTTGTCTTCTTTCATCCGTGCAATATCTGCTGGATTCGGGAATGGCATAACCTGGCACTCGTTTTTCTGCAGTTTGGCGTAACGAACAGAAGCATCAGGCGTAATGGAGAATACCAGACGGTCAATCTGTGGTTTTGTACCCCAGTAGCCAGGGAATGCTTTATACAGAATACGGGAGTCTTTCTGGTACTGTTGTAGCTGGAATGGACCTGTACCGATAGGGTCCAGGTCAACCTTCTCAGGAGTACCGGCCTTCATCATGTTATCGGCATATTCTTTAGACAGAATAGAGGCAAAGTCCATCGCCAGGTCAGCAAGGAATGGAGCTTCCGGGCGGGCCAGTACGAACTGAACGGTATTATCATCAACCTTTTTCACTTCAGTGATAAGGTTAGGTAAGTCCATACCAATAAAGTATTCATAACTGCCACCAGACACCTTATGGTATGGGTTATCTGGGTTTTTCTGGCGATCAAATGAGAACACGACGTCGTCGGCATTCAAATCACGAGTCGGTTTGAACTCTTTGTTATCTTGCCATTTCACACCGGGACGTAGATGAAAGGTGTAAGTTTTACCATCTTCGCTAACTTCCCATTTCTCGGCAAGACCAGGGACGATTTCAGTGGTACCTGTTTTAAATTCTACCAGGCGATTATAAATGGGTACGGAACTGGCATCATATGTCGTACCGGAAGTGAAAAGCTGGGGGTTAAAACCCTCAGGAGAACCTTCAGAACAATAAACCAGGGTATTAGCTTGTACGCTTGTTGCAACGGTCAGAGCAGCGAGGCTCAAACCAAATTTTAACATCCCTGACTTCTTCAAGGAAATAGGCATTATTTTGCTCCAATTGTTTGTGGTGTTGTATTACTACTCACCGCAGACCATTGTTATTTATTTGTGGTCGGCGCGGCGTACCCGGAGGCGATAAAGAGGCAACTGTTCCTGTTACATGTTAAGTGAGGATGCAGAGCAGATAGCGTGTAATTGCCCCTGGTACCCTACAATTTGTCAATAGATGATACAAACGTCAATAAGGGTATTAGGGATTTACCTTTTGTATGGGATGGGGTTGGCAAAGATTAAAAAAACTTTTCGCTGCCATTTATAGTAGTGAACGTTACTCCATGCCTTTCATGCTAGTGAATCGTGCTGGTTTTTCTTAAAACAGCAGTAACAAAAACTGTTTTTTTTCTGGGCGAATTTTGTGTCGAATGATGAATTGTTGAACGATTTGTTTTGAAAATGATAGTGCTCGCAGTAATAAATGTTGTGGCAGATGATAAACGATGGCGTAAATGACCAAAGACACTTATAACAAAATCCGATGATATAACCCTCGAATAATGTGATAAATATGGTTATGTATAGTGGAAAAAATTATATCCGCCTGCTCAGGAAAAGTTGATTTCCTTTGGTTTTAGATAAGCTTATTTATATCCGGTATTATGCAGACAATACTGTTGATGTGAGCTAATAAAAAGGTAAATAACATAACCGTAGTCGCTGCATCAGAATGCTTTTTACATCAGTATTAATTCATTACTTTTTGTTATTTTAGATAGTACCATAGCGTAATTATATGATTATTCCCCCGCAAGGAGGCAATAAATTCGTTCTTAACATGTTCATTTTCCCCTGGTTTAATACAGAGTCTTTTTATTTTATCTATCCAGTTCTCTCATCAATAAGTCTTCTGCCACATACAGTACTGTATTAGTTCCATGGTCTGTTACGGTGTTTTGCTCTTTCATCCCAATCCTCTTTGCTACCGATATCGTCGTCATATGGGATATTGTGACCAGATTAACGCTTTCGGTGACATGACCAATCAGAATGAACGTCGCGGTTTGGTTTATGAATCGGGGCTGCTATGTTGAGCAATCGCTTAGGTCATGTGCCAGGCAGATAAGCCGGCCATATTATGAAAATGTATAGGGAGTCAAAAATGGAGCGTTGTGGATGGGTAACGCAAGATCCGTTATACCTTGAATATCATGATAATGAGTGGGGCGTGGCGGTTCGTGACAGGCAAAAGCTCTTTGAAATGTTATGTCTTGAAGGGCAGCAAGCCGGGTTGTCCTGGATAACTGTCCTGAAAAAGCGTGAAAACTATCGTCAGTGTTTCCATGCTTTTGATCCTGACAGCGTGGCAGGCATGACCGAAAATGATGTCGGTAATTTGCTACAAAATGCCGGAATAATCCGCCATCGGGGTAAAATAGAAGCGATTATTAACAATGCCAAAGCGCTACTGGCAATGGAAGCACAAGGGGAAGACTTCTCAGCGCTGGTATGGTCTTTCGTCGACGGGCAACCCGTTGTTAGTCGTCCTGCTCAACTGACCGATATCCCGGCAAAAACGGAAGCGTCTGAAGCCTTATCCCGGGCATTAAAAAAAAGAGGTTTTAAATTCGTGGGCGCGACGACCTGTTATGCCTTTATGCAGGCTTGTGGGTTGGTGAATGACCACGTTACTGGATGTTTTTGTTACAAAGACAAACAGTAATGATCCATCCTTATGAACCCAGTCAACTGGATGCTCTCATGACGCTCTGGCTAAAGAGCACAATGAGTGGGCATCCTTTTATTGCCAAAAGTTACTGGCATGAAAGTAGCCCGCTGGTACGTAATGTTTATATCCCGCAGTCAAAAACATGGGTATATATGCAAGAAGAGAAGTTGGTTGGGTTTGTCAGTGTTCTGGAGCAACAATTTTTAGGTGCACTTTTTGTTGATCCACTCTTCGTGGGTAAAGGTATCGGAACCTGTCTGGTGTGTCATGCCCAGTCATGCTATTCCACCCTGCGCCTTGAGGTTTATCAGAAAAATCGACGTGCGGTCGATTTCTATCGTCATCGTGGGTTTTATATTGAGGGTGCCGCATGGCAGCATGAGACCCGGCATTCCACTTGGATTATGCGCTGGGAAGACGCGTTGCGGTAAAAAACTGGGATAAATCGCTATCGTTGACACAGGTAACTGTCGATTATCATTCGTTTTGCATAGCAGTGGGACTGTTATGATCATCACCTATCCAAGTCGACGTCTTCATGGTTGTCGGGCGTTGTCGAAACCTTATCCTCTTATCAATACACCGGGATAAAATGTTAACACATTCCTGTATACTCTAATGAGATAAGAGGGTACCGGCGTCGGGGAATTACAGATGGCGTCATTGGGAGAGTCAGTTTGCGTGTTCGTCGTTCTCTTACGATAAAACAAATGGCGATGGTTTCGACTGTTGCGGTGGTGTTTATCTTTGTTTTTATTGTTATTCAGCTTTTTTATTTTGTTCAGCAGAATCGTAATGACACTGTTGCTCGAATGGAAAACATGGCTAATTCGGTACGCGTCCCGCTTGCTCAGGCCGTGCTGAACGGCGATATTACTCAAGCGGAGGAGGTGCTGAACACTCTCAACCCTGCTGGAATCATTAGCCGAATTGACGTCGTACTACCGGATCAGTTTCAGGCTTTGGGCCTGAACTTCGTTTCTCCTGCACCTGTCCCGTCACTGGCCATTCGCATTTTTGATTTGCCTGTGGAGGTCTCTTTGCCTCTTTATGCACTAGAGCAGCATGGTCATACACAACCGCTGGCGTATCTGGTGCTGCAAGCGGATTCACGAAGTTTTTACCGATTTATTATTAGCACGCTGTCAACGCTGTTAACTGCCTATTTATTACTGGCACTGATTCTGACAGTCAGTATCAGCTGGTGCCTTAATCGGCTGGTTGTCCACCCCATTCGTAAAATAGCGTATGAACTGTCCAGTTTGACGCAACAAAATGTGATTTCCCATCAGTTACACGTTTCTCGGCTCCATCAGGATGACGAGATCGGTATGTTGGTACGCAGCTATAACAGTAATCAACGATTGCTGGCTAAAACCTATAGCCAGTGTACTGAACTGCTTAGTGAGATACAGTTTCTGGCGTTACTTGAAGGCAATAAGAAGGGCGCATTACTGATCGTTTCCAGCATACAACAGGGTATGGAATGCGAGGCGTTGAATTCCTGGCAGCATCATCTTTCTCGTTTGAACTGGCGGGAGCAAGCAGGTCGTCTGCTCTCTGCGGCTGTAACCGAATCAGTCATGGTGGCGCAGTTAAATAATGACTCGTTTGGCCTGTTTATTGCGGATATCAGTGACCCCTGGATAGCCATGAAACAGGGTCAACAGCTGATGAATCAGCTTGATGAAGCCGCAATTAATCAATCGATTGAGCAGAAATCGGTAATATGTATTGGGATTGCTATGTTTAGCCAGGCATTGAGCGCCAGGGATGTATACCAGCGCGCCGTTGCCGCGACATTGAGTGCCAGTCAATGTGGTGGTAATCAAATACAATTTTTTGAATCGCTTAACCCTGAACTCGCGGTCAGCACATTGGCTGAAACAAGCTCCCCGTCAGACACATTGCTCAATGGCGAGTTTGCTATTTGGCTACAACCTCAGGTTGATATGCAGTCCGGGAAAGTGGTGGGTGCTGAGGTACTATTGCGACAACTGCAATCCAATGAGATTTGGTGTTTACCTGAAGGGTTAATTGAACGTATTGAAGACTGCGGTTTAATGGTGAAGATAGGCGGCTGGGTGCTGGAGGAGACCTGCCGGGTACTCGCATCCTGGCAGCAGCGTGGCATTATGATGCCGTTATCCGTTAACCTCTCGGTGCTGCAACTCATACACAAAGATATGGTCCCGACCCTGCTGAGTCTGCTTGAACGTTATGAGATTAAGCCAAAAACGTTAGCTATTGAAGTGACTGAAAGTCGCCGTATTGATGATCCGCAGGCGGCAGCAAGAATTTTACGGCCGTTACACGATGCTGGTGTACACATCGCATTGGATGATTTTGGTATGGGGTATGGTTGTTTACGCGACTTACATCATATGAAGTCTGTACCGGTTGATGTATTAAAAATTGATAAGAGCTTTATTGAAGAGGTTCCAGGAGAGAGTGCCATGGTGGAGATTATCATCACGATGGCGAACACTCTGGGGTTAAAAATTATTGCTGAAGGTGTTGAAACTGAAGAGCAGAGAGCATGGTTATTGGCTCATGGTGTCACCCATGCTCAAGGATATTTGTTCAGTCAGGCCCAGCCAGTGACAACATTTGAGTCTCAGTATTTATCCTCCGGGCAATAGAATCCTCCCGTAAGTTCCTTTGGCAGTGGTGAGTTACACTACCAAAGGGTGACTGAAGGGAGTGTGTATATTTTTGCTTTTCCAGGTGACGTTTTAGTAAAGACGTGGTCGAACAAATTAGTTCATGATGGCAGGGGGAATAGAGCGCCTGTCACCATCTATTATTTAACCAGGATTGTTTTTAGGGGTTCATATGCAGAACACCAAAATTAGACTTTTAGCCGGTGGGCTGTTACTCCTCACCGGTAGTTACGCACAGGCTGAAACACTGCAGCCTGACCCAGCCTGGCAACGAGGAAAGTTGCCAAATGGTTTCCAGTGGCAGATCTTAGCGACACCTCAGCGGCCTAGTGACAGGACGGAGGTGCGGCTACTTGTTAACGCTGGGTCACTGGCAGAAAGCACTCAACAGAATGGATTCAGTCATTTTTTATCTCGTTTGATCCTTAACCAGGCAAGCCATCAGTCTGAATCATTATGGCAGCAGGGTGTTGATCCTCAGCGCCCGGCCCCGCCGGCAATCGTCTCCTACGACAACGCATTATTTAGCTTAAGTCTGCCCAATAACCGTGGTGATCTACTGAAAACTGCGCTGCATTCTTTGGCGACAAATATCGGTGAGCTGGAGGTGACCCCAGAAACGGTTAACGCAACGCTGGGAACACAGGACCTGGTAGGTATCTGGCCTGATACGCAGGATAGCTGGTGGCGTTATCGCCTGAAGGGGTCAGCACTGCTGGGGCATGATCCAGCAAGTCAGATTACCCACCCGATTGATACCGAAAAACTAAAAGATTTTTACGAAAAATGGTACACACCTGATGCAATGACATTGGTCGTGGTCGGAAATGTAGATAGCCGTAACTTAGTGGATCAGATTAATAAAACCTTTGGTGAACTGAAAGGCAAGCGTAAAACTCCCGTTCAGTTACCTACTATGGCGGCTCTTAGCCATGACCCCGTTAGCCTGATGAGTCATCATGTCCGCCAGAATCGGTTGTCGTTAACTTGGGATACCCCCTGGCAACCTATTCTTGAGTCTGGTGCTTTGATGAACTACTGGCGTGCTGACTTAGCGCGTGAGGCACTATTCTGGAATGTTCGTCAGCACCTTGAAAAGAAGAACCTCAAAGATATTAATTTGAGTTTCGACTGTCGTGTGATTTATCAGCTTGCTGAATGTGCCATCAATATGGAGTCGCCAACGGATAAATTGGCCGAAAATCTTACCCAGGTCGGGCGTGAGTTACTGGTTGTACGCGACCATGGTCTGTCGCAAGATGAATTTAATACGCTGATTGTACAAAAAAAGAACGAGCTTAGTCAGTTATTTGCAACTTACGCAAGAATGGACACCGGTGTACTCATGGGCCAGCGTATGCGTTCCCAGCAAAATCAGGTTGTAGATATTTCACCAGAGAACTATCAGAAATTACGGCAGGAATTTCTGGATAACCTCACTGTTGCAGTGCTGAATCAGGATTTACGCCAGCAACTGTCGCATGATATGTCATTGATACTGTTGCAGCCACAGGGTGAGCCAGAATATAACATGAAGGAATTGCAGGCCGTCTGGAACAAAGTCGTAAATCCCGCCGGGGATGAAACGCCTAAACAGGAGGAGCCTGAAACCGTATCACCCTGACGCCAAAAAAGACCATCTTCCTGAAAGCAGGATGAGCCTATTTCCCTCATCCTGCTTTCCCCCTCTACAGCCAGGTTTATCATCCTGTTTCAGGAACGGATGATTCACCGATAATCCCGCAGATGTCTGTCTTTGCTTATTGATTATCCAGAATGGTAACGCTGATCAAGAATGATTCGGCCACCATGAGTACTTGTTTTTTCTGGCAGGGCTAATAATTTATTGCTACTCGTGGTATCAATGAAAGGCAGGCTGATATGGTTCAGACAGAGATAACCACATTGCGCGAGTCCAACGCAAATCGTGCCTGACTCTTCGCTCTTTAATCAGTCAATATTCTAATATATATATAATATTTATCGGGTCGGGCTTTGTCTTCAAAATGAACATAAAGTTCTTAATTTCAGCGCCGATAAGTTCTTGATGGCTATGCGGGTAATCAAATCAAACAGGACATGTAGATGAAGTTGAAGTTGAAGCAGATCACTCACAAGCTTAATTCTTTTGAGGCGAGTGTGGAAAGTTTACAGCAAAGGCGTTTTTGGTTGCAGTGCTTACGCCAGTATACCATCCAGCCAATTTATAAGACTGATGGTAAGCTGATGGCTGTGGAAATGCTCACCGTGGTCAATCATCCCGATGATGCCAGTATTCGTATCCCGCCTGATCGTTATTTTGCATCTATTCCTGTTCGTCATCGTTTATTAGTCATCGAAGAGCAATTGCAGTGCTTATTGACTCAGGAAAGTTTGTTTTTGGAATACGGTATTCTGGCATCTATTAATATTGATGGCCCCACTTTACTGGCAATGAAGCAGTCCTTGTCTATTCTCGACTTAATCGACCGGCTACCTTGGGTCAGGTTTGAACTGGTGGAACATATTACGTTGCCAACAAATGCTACCCTGGCACGAATCAAAGAATTTGGCCCTCTTTGGTTAGATGACTTTGGTACTGGAATGGCTAATTTTTCGGCTTTAAGTGAAGTCCGTTACGATTACATTAAAGTAGCCAGAGAGTTATTTATCATGCTGAGAAAAACGGATGAAGGGCGAAATTTATTTACCACGCTATTACAGTTAATGAACAGCTATTGTAAGGGCGTGATTGTCGAGGGTGTTGAAACTCGTGATGAATGGCTGGACGTACAAGCCTCACCAGCGTTTGCGGCACAGGGCTATTTTTTCTCGCGTCCGGTTCCGTTTGAACAATTAGAAACGGTTTTAGTCCATCTCAGTTAAGATTCTTGAGTATTTCGGGTTCCTTGGTTGGGTGGCCAGTAATAGCAAACGAGGCAAACATTCGGTATTACCAGTGCAGTAATTCAGATGACCTTACTGCTGGGTATTGTCGTATCTGTTGTTTTATGGCGATAAGTTTAAACGCTACCTATTCATTATTCCTGATGATGGTGAATCAAACGAGAATGTGAGCCATTTATCCTCTCAGTCATTAGAGAGGACAAAAGAACATGATTGATGGCTACTTGGTACTACTGTTCCCCGACGTTTTATCCTTCCCTTCATACTCCGCTGTACCAATCCAGGCTGCACAAAATAATGTCAAACGAGCAAAAAAGTAGAAAAAGGCCATTAAACCCAATACCGAACCAAATGCAGCTCCTGAAGGGGAACCGACAAGCTTAGGCAAACTATACGTCATTATCATCTTAATCACTTCAAAACCCACCGCCGCAATGAGCGTGCCACGAATCAGCGCTTTTCTGGGCGGGCGATGGCGTGGTAGCCGCCAGAAAATCCAAAAAAACAGTAAATAGTTGGCAAACATTGAAATAGCCAGCCCGACCAAGTGCCATGTGGGGCGTAACCAGTCAATAGTATCAAGATGCAGAAAATTAATGATAAGAGACTGCGCTGAACCAGAGACAGACGTAATAATGATGGTGATAATCATCGCGACAATCATCCCGGTAAGAGAAATAAAGTCACGCAGGTATTTAGTCCAAATCTTTTCTTTGTCTTGCTCCGTTTGTTCCCAGGTTTCTCTAGTCTGTGCCCGGACAGCTTCTCGTAGGTTACCCATCCAGTTAATACCCGAATAGAGGGCAATGCATAACCCGACCAGACCAACAGTGGTACGCTGCTTAACCGCGATATTGATCGTATTCTGTAACGTCGCTGCCAAGGTTGGATCACTCACGTTACTCAGGATCTTGGCAAAAATATCCTCCAGTAATGTGGGGTGTGAAGCAAGAATGTAGCCCCCGACGGCGAAAGAGACCATCAGCATGGGGATCAAAGAAAGAAATGAAAAATAGGTGATAGCCGCACCAAATTGATTACCCATGCGGTCATTAAAACGTTCGACGGTACGTAATAAATGGGCCACAACTGGATTTCTGGCGGTCTTATTCACGCTATCAATCGTGCTATCCAGAGCACCGTTTCCAGTTTTAAAGGCGACCAGCACTTTAGGTTGCTGGCATTCGGTCGCATTTTGCTCTCCGGGGGATGGCATTTCATCATTCGGGGGAGTTATCGATCTTTGTTCGCGATTATCCGGCGATCTCATCAGGTGAATTTTCCTTTTGGTTTAGCAGGATGCTGGGAAGATTTAATAATTACTTTAGTCCACATACTTTTTTAACACACCCGTCAGCCATTCCATAAACAGATGCACTCGGCGTGACAGATTACGTCGGTGGGGATAAAGCAGGGAAACAGGCATAGGTTCCGCACGGTATTGTGGCAAGATTTCAATCAGGCGTCCTTGCTTGAGCAGCGATTTTACACCAACAGATGGAACCTGAATAATACCCAGCCCGGACAGACAGGAGGCTTGATAGGTTTCAGTACTATTGACGGTCAGTGTCCCTCCCATTTTGACCCAACGAGTTGCATCGTCTATTCGTACTTCAAATCCTTGTGGGCGGCTGCCCAAATGTAAAGTGTAGTGAATCAGTGCATGTGAAGCGAGGTCGTCCAGGGTTTCTGGATAACCAAACCGGGATAAGTAATCGGGACTGGCGCAGTTTACCATGGTTAATTTACCCATAGGTCTGGCTATCAGGCCCGAGTCCTTCAGGTGCCCAACCCGCACGACACAATCAAAACCTTCCCGCACCACATCGACCATGCGGTCACAGCTACTCAGCTCAAGCTCAATACCGGGATAGAGTTGCAAAAAATCCCGTAATTGGGGGATAACCAGCCCACGCGCGAGGGTGACAGGCATATCAATTCGTAGCCGACCACTGACACTTGCTGGATCACGCTGGAACAGACTGTCAAGTTCATCCAGGTTGGCCAGCAGGTCCCGGGCTCGTTCGTAATACACCATGCCATCTTGCGTCAGCTGAACACGCCGGGTCGTTCGGTGTAATAAACGTGTACCGAGCATATTTTCCAGTGCCTGGATTTGCCGTGAAATATTCCCTTTTGGTATGCCTAAACTTTCCGCCGCACGGGTGAAGCTTTCACGTTCTGCGACACACAGAAATAGCTTCATTGCATATATTTTATCCATGTTTCGCCATCATTGTTATTTGAAATGAAACAATCAGTCTCATTTTTACCTATTTATCATATTTTTTATAGCTAATAAGCTCTTTAAACAACCAACAGCAATCAAAAAAGGGGTTTGTTATGCATCAGCGCATCATTTTAATTACCGGAGGTAGTCGTGGGCTGGGTAAAAGTGCAGCTTTAAAGCTGGCTGCCAAGGGGGCTGATATCATCCTGACCTATCACAGTCAGCAGCAAGAAGCATCGGGCGTTATCAAAGAAATTCAAAGTATGGGGAGGAAAGCGGTAGCTATTCAATTAAACGTCGGCGATATATCGACATTCCGTCAGTTTGTTTCAGACGTCAGAGAACGGCTGGCAACCGTCTGGCAGCGTGACTCATTTGACGGTTTATTGAACAATGCCGGTATGGGCATTAACGCGAGCTTTGCCGCGACAACCGAAGCGCAATTTGACCAGTTGATGAATGTCCACCTCAAGGGGCCATTTTTCCTGACACAGCAGTTATTACCCGTACTGGCAAATGGTGGCCGTATCCTGAATGTGTCAACGGGATTGACACGTTTTGCTACGCCAGAAAAAGCAGCCTATGCGGCAATGAAGGGTGCGATGGAAGTGCTGACAGTACATCAGGCTAAGGAATTAGGATACCGTGGTATTGCTGTCAATATTATTGCCCCGGGTGCAATTGCTACTGATTTTGGCGGGGGGGAGGTACGGGACAATGCACAGCGAGCACAAGCGATTGCCTCACAAACAGCATTAGGGCGAGTGGGGCAACCCGATGATATAGGCCAGGCGATTGCCGCTATTCTGAGCGAGGATACTGGCTGGATAAATGCACAACGTATTGAAGTTTCTGGCGGGATGTTTCTATAAGTTTTCATCATGCTTAACCAGCCCCCCTTGTTTGGGGGCACAGTTAAAAAATTTTTATTCCAATGAAATAAAAAATTCGGTGGCTTATCGGGTGATGTTCCAGCCTCTGGCTTGCCATAAATCGGGTAATTGATCCAAGCGTGTGAAGGTGGTCACTTTAGGGTCGGCAAGCGGTTTATTATGTGGGTCGGCACAAAAATAGAAGACCTCCATACCGGCGGCAATGCCTGACTGGGCGCCCGCCATGGAATCATCCACCAGAATACAGTGCTCTACATTCACACCCATTTCTTGTGCTGCGTGAAACATCAATGCAGGATCTGGCTTCCAGCGCTGAATATCATAGCCGCTGTACAGTTTTTCGGGGAAGTAATGTAGCAGGCCTGTTTTCCCCAGAGAGTGGTGCATTTTGCTTATCGGGCCATTTGAGACAATGCACATAGGTATCTGCATTTTTTCCAGCAGGGCATTAGCACCTGCTATTTCCTCTAGTTCACTATCAAACAGGCGGGCGACTTCTTGTCTGAATACGGTTTCCATTTCCAGTTTAGGCAATGCCTTACCGTATTGTTTACCCACAATATCGATGATTTCATAGAATTTAACGCCTTTAAATCGCTCAAATATCTCGGCCAGTGAAAGAGATATACCGTACTGGGCAAACATATGCTTATAGGCTTTAGAGCCGATCACTTCACTGTCAACTAAGGTGCCATCACAGTCAAAAAAAACTGCCTGAATAGGGGCCATATCCTTTCCTCAAATATCATCAATAATCCTTACTTTAAACTTTTTACGCCAGGCAATCGATCTCGTGTTACCTGATTCATAAAAGATTGGTTGTTATCCATGATTGTGAAAGTTTTTATTTGGTATAGGATAATGACGGATTTTTCTTCTTTCAGTTCGGAATCGATAATGAGTCAATCACACTCTACCCCGGGGACATCGCCAGGGTTATTTGAGCGCGTGTTTAAATTACGTGAGCATGGCACTACTGTACGTACCGAAGTTATTGCTGGGTTCACCACCTTTTTAACCATGGTGTATATCGTTTTTGTAAACCCACAGATTTTGGGTGCAGCAGGTATGGATACTCAGGCCGTATTTGTAACCACCTGTCTGATTGCCGCATTGGGCAGTATTCTGATGGGGATTATTGCGAACCTGCCCGTAGCATTGGCTCCCGCGATGGGCCTGAATGCTTTCTTCGCCTTTGTGGTCGTTGGGGCGATGGGGATCTCCTGGCAAGTAGGGATGGGGGCAATTTTTTGGGGGGCGGTAGGTTTATTGCTACTGACGCTCTTTCGCATCCGTTACTGGATGATTGCGAATATCCCTCTGAGCCTGCGTGTCGGTATTACCAGTGGTATTGGTCTGTTTATCGGTATGATGGGGCTAAAAAATGCCGGTATCATTGTGGCGAACCCAGACACACTCGTGACGATAGGCAACCTCACATCACATAATGTGTTGTTGGGTACGCTGGGCTTTTTCATTATTGCCATTCTGGCTTCTCGTAATATGCATGCCGCTGTCCTGATCTCCATCGTGGTCACTACGTTACTGGCCTGGTTAATGGGAGACGTACAGTACCATGGTATTATTTCCGCTCCCCCTAGCGTAAGCAGTGTGGTTGGTAAGGTAGATGTCATGGGGGCGCTGGATCTCAATCTCGCCGGCGTTATTTTTGCCTTTATGCTGGTTAATCTGTTTGACTCCTCAGGCACACTGATTGGCGTCACAGATAAAGCCGGGCTGGCCGATGCTAGTGGTAAATTCCCCCGCATGAAGCAGGCCCTGTTTGTTGACAGTATCTCTTCTGTCACCGGCTCCTTTATCGGCACCTCTTCCGTGACGGCTTATATCGAAAGCTCTTCAGGTGTTTCAGTCGGTGGGCGTACAGGTCTGATGGCCGTTGTCGTTGGCCTGCTATTCTTACTGGTGATTTTTCTTTCCCCACTGGCGAGTATGGTTCCACCCTATGCGGCCGCGGGTGCGCTGATTTATGTCGGTGTGCTGATGACGGCAAGTCTTGCCCGGGTGACGTGGGACGACTTAACTGAATCGGTACCTGCATTTGTCACTGCAGTTATGATGCCGTTTAGTTTCTCGATTACTGAAGGTATTGCCCTGGGCTTTATCTCTTATTGCGTCATGAAGCTAGGCACGGGACGCTGGCGTGAAATCAGCCCTTGTGTCGTGGTGATTGCGCTGCTGTTCCTGTTTAAAATTATTTTCCTCGATTAATGAGTCGCCCGGCCCTCAAATTTTATATGGATTTGAGGGCTTTTTTAACGCCGTGGAGAAAGACTGTGATACGGCATGGTCGTTAACTGCATAACCCTTGAATTGGGGCTTTGGCTCCGAGTTCGGATATCGGTCAGTCTTTGCCACTCTTGCCCTGCATTGAACATCCACAATTCCAGTTCATCCGTACCAGGAGTCGTGGCACATCCCCATACCAGAATGTCCTCCACGTCACTGACTGCTTTAATATGAGGGGCATCCTCTATCTTCAAACGCCCGGAAATGGGAAGGAGCTGTAAAGACTTGCTTGATGTTTCTGTCAGTTTCAGGATGCTTTGTCGTAGAGCACTGAGCTGGGAACGAGCTTCGTTTGGGTCAAGTTGATTGTTAGCCCAGATAATTTCATTACCGGAGTAGCCATATGGGCTGGTGTCCTGAGCATGAGGTGCAAAGTTCCCATGGAGCTTCATATCAAGGCCGCAACGCCCTTCTGGCGTCAGTAATATACCGACTATATTACCCGCGTAGGCAATACTAAAGTCAGGCATGGTGGTATCAGAAAAGTGAGGGCGCCCGGAAACAGAGAGCTCAATATCCGGCAGCCATTTAATGCCATAGAGCATGAATAACAGTTCGGCTAGCAGTGAGCGTGATGCAAGGTAGCGGGTACGGCGGTAAGGTGGCAATCGACTTGCCCAGTCGAGCGTAGCTTCATTCAAATGTGAAGAGACTGAATTGGATAACGCTATCGAGCCTCTTGCGAAGTGCACCGCCATTTGTCACTCCATGATAATGGTACAATATACATACTGATGTTCTGCACTATTGGTCACGCCCTGAGGGGTCAACTTTACCGGTTGGCGCAACATGACGTCTGATCAAATTATATACGAAAACACAATCAGAGTGATGAGTTATATGATATTTAATTCGATATGACAACTCGATAGTTGCCGTCTGAATTGTGAAAATGTGCCAAATGTTTGTCATCATAAAATGACAAAGTTATTTTTAAACATTGTCACCATTCTGTACGAAAAATCCGCATTGGAGTGAATGCTTACTTACATTTTTACATGTGAAAAATCATCAGCCAGATGTCTGTGTGGGGGATGGAACCAGGCGAACGCCATCTGTTGATTCGTGGGGCACGGTAACTGACGTTACCGTGCAGGTTTCCCACCGAGCTTTTTCTTTACGAATTCTTCAGCCTTCTGGTGCAGGCTTTGCGTCAGTATTGAGGTAAACCGCACAGGCACCTGCGTTTAGCTGTGACGTATATGCGGTGTCATACTCCATAAATCCGTCAAGTAATGGTCTGTTAAACAAGTAGTTTTATTCTAATGCTGTGATTTTATTTTTTGTATTTCAATTGGTTATTTACCAATACAAAAGCTGGAAAAAATATGGCCCAGCAGGTCGTCAGAGGTGAACTCACCAGTAATTTCACTCAGACTTTGTTGTGCAAGACGTAACTCTTCTGCCAGTAATTCACCCGCCATCGGCCCAAGCAGCTGCATTTTCCCTTGCTGCAAATGCTCTGCAGCTTGTTCAAGTGCCTGCAAGTGGCGACGGCGTGCCAGAAACCCACCTTCAAGGTGGGTTTCAAAACCCATACTCTTTTTTAGGTGAGTACGCAACATGTCCACACCTTCGCCTGTACGGGCAGAAAGACGAGCAAGCGAATACCCACTAACTTCTTCAAGGCCTGCGGGTTCTCCTGTTACATCTGTTTTATTGCGAACGACAGTCACAGGCAGGTGGGAGGGTAATCTGGCGATAAAGTCAGGCCAGATGGTCGCCGGGTCGGTAGCTGTGGTGGTCGTCCCATCGACCATAAACAGTACTCTGTCAGCATTTTCTATCTCCCCCCATGCGCGTTCAATGCCAATACGTTCCACTTCGTCACTGGCTTCTCGCAGGCCTGCAGTATCAATAATGTGCAGGGGCATACCATCAAGGTGAATATGTTCCCGCAGAACATCGCGAGTGGTTCCTGCTATATCGGTGACGATGGCGGCTTCACGCCCTGCCAGTGCATTCAACAGACTGGATTTACCCGCATTAGGACGTCCGGCGATGACCACTTTCATCCCTTCACGCAGTAAGCTACCCTGGCGAGCCTCGGCACGCACTTCGTCCAGTGAGTGTATCACCTGGTTAAGCTGGTTTTCTATTTTGCCATCAGAGAGAAAATCTATCTCTTCGTCAGGGAAATCAATCGCCGCTTCGACATAAATCCGCAGATGAATGAGTGCATCCACCAGGCTGTTGACCCGTGTGGAGAAGGCCCCTTGTAACGAATTTAACGCCGAGCGTGCAGCTTGTTCTGAACTTGCATCAATGAGGTCTGCAATGGCTTCTGCTTGTGCAAGGTCGAGCTTATCGTTCAGAAAAGCACGCTCAGAGAACTCGCCAGGGCGAGCAATACGTATGCCTGTTAAAATTAGAATACGTTTTAATAGCAGATCAAGGATAACCGGGCCGCCATGGCCTTGTAGTTCCAGCACATCCTCCCCGGTAAAAGAGTTCGGCCCAGGGAACCACAGGGCAATACCTTGATCGAGCACGCTGCCGTCTACATCACGGAATGGTAAATAGTCCGCGTAGCGGGGTTTAGGGAGCTTACCTAATACCGTCCTGGCAACTTCACAGGCAAGCGGACCGGAAATACGCAGGATACCCACGCCGCCACGTCCTGGAGCTGTGGCCTGGGCGATAATAGTGTCGTTATGGTTCATGATTTCTCTCAATAAAAAAGGCGGTCTTGATGACCGCCTTCTGTCGATATTACTTATCGTTATCAGGTCTTTTTCTTATCGCGACTGTGCAAGCCACGTTTCTCAAGACCGCGATAAATCAGCTGCTGCTGAAGGATGGTCACCAGGTTACTGACGATATAGTACAACACCAGACCAGATGGGAACCACAGGAAGAACACCGTGAAGATGACTGGCATAAAGGTCATGATCTTCTGCTGCATCGGATCGGTGACTGTAGTCGGCGACATCTTCTGGATGAAGAACATCGTGATACCCATCAGAATCGGCAGGATGTAATACGGGTCTTGTGCTGCCAGGTCATGGATCCACAGAATAAAAGGTGCCTGACGCAGTTCGACAGAGCCCATCAGCATGTAGTAGAGCGCAAGGAAGATAGGCATCTGAATAATTAACGGCAGGCAGCCACCCAATGGGTTAACTTTTTCCGTTTTGTACAGGGCCATCATTTCCTGGCTAATACGCTGTTTATCATCTCCCAGACGCTCGCGCATGGCGGCAATCTTCGGCTGTAACATACGCATTTTCGCCATAGAGGTGTACTGCGCTTTAGTCAGCGGGTACATGATTCCACGAACGATAAAGGTAATAACAATGATTGAGAAGCCCCAGTTACCAATATAAGAATGGATAAACTTAAGCAACTTAAACAGTGGCTGAGAGATAAACCACAACCAGCCATAATCTACGGCCAGGTCGAGGTGTGGTGCGACAGCTGCCATCTTGTCCTGAATTTCAGGACCCACCCATAACACACTACTCAGTTCACCATTCTGGCCAGGCTGAACCAGTTGTGGCGCTGATTTATAACCAATTGCCACCTGGTTATTGTTCAACCGGGTCGTATAGAAGTTATCGGTGCCTGAAATATGTGGGATCCAGGCGGTAGCAAAGTATTGCTGCAGCATCGCAACCCACCCACTGGTGGCATTGATGTTCAGTAACTCACCATCAGCAATATTGTCAAATTTGACTTTTTCGTATTTTGCATCAGGCGTGGAGTAGGCTGCACCACGGAAAGTGTGCAATGCAAAGTTGCTGCTGCCTGTATCACGCTCTGTTGGCAGATTAACTGATTGCTTCAGTTGCCCAAAAGTAGAAAGCTCCAGTGGCTTTTCACTCGCGTTTTTCACTTTATAGTCTACGTTTACCGCAAACTGGCCGCGTTTCAGAGTGAAGCTTTTGGTGAATTCATTGCCGGTCGCATCGGTAAAGGTCATTGGAACAACCAGCTCGTCTTGCCCATCAGCCAGAACAAAAGCATCCTGAGTGACGTTATATAATGGACGAGCACCGTTT
The DNA here is from genome assembly GCF_018257795.1 of Citrobacter sp. JGM124. Taxonomy (GTDB): domain Bacteria; phylum Pseudomonadota; class Gammaproteobacteria; order Enterobacterales; family Enterobacteriaceae; genus JGM124. The sequence continues at coordinate 111,836 of NZ_JAERJD010000004.1, forward strand.
GCTGGATTATCCGGGCCATCACGGCCAGTCAGGCCACTTTGTGCCTGATAGACAAATTGTGGGGTCGTTTCCAGTAGCTGGAACGGTTCTGTAGAGTTCAGGGTTTTTGGGTAGGTAGGCAACAACGCTTGCTCGACATCACCACCTCGGGTGTTGATGGTAAGCTCAAGAACGTCAGTTTTAACCGTAATAAGTTTTCCCTGGCCGCTGGCCAGTACACCCTGGTCTACAGTGTTACCTGTTGCGGTCGTCGTAGTCTGCGTGATTTGCTGTGCCTGAGGTTGCGGAGCATTGTCCTGCTCCCAGGCTTGCCAAATCATGAAAGACACGAACAACAAAGCGATGAGAAAAAGATTGCGTTGCGAATCCATCGTTAGTGTTCTCTGGTATCAAAAGGTCCGGGCGGAACGGGATCGTCTCCACCGGGGTTCAAAGGATGGCATTTTAGTACGCGTTTCAACGTTAACCAACTGCCTTTTAACACTCCAAACCTGCGCAATGCCTCAATTCCGTATTGAGAGCAGGTTGGGGTGAAACGACAATGTGGCCCGAGGAGCGGACTAATCAGTCGTTGGTAGCCCCTAATAAGGGCTATCAGGAACCGCGAGCCTGGCGACAATGGCGACGCCATAACTTTTCCAATGCTTCCGATAAAGCCCGGTTGTCCAGATCGGCAACCCCTTTTTTAGCCACTATCACGAAATCCATTGCCGGTAATTCGTGTTGACGCAGACGAAAGCTTTCACGTGTTAATCGTTTAATGCGATTACGTTCATGCGCTCGTTTAACGTTTTTTTTAGCGACTGTAAGACCGATGCGGGGATGCCCCAGCGAATTAAGGCGGCCGAGGATGGTGACTTGCGGCGTGCCAGCACGAACCGGCTGCTGGAAGACGAAAGTGAAATGACTGGGAGTTAACAAACGTAACTCCCTGGGAAAAGCGAGCTTAACCACTCAGGGGTTAGCTTTATTACTTAGAAACGGTCAGACGAGCACGGCCTTTAGCACGACGACGTGCCAGTACCTGACGACCATTTTTAGTTGCCATACGAGCACGGAAGCCGTGAGAACGGTTGCGCTTCAGTACGGACGGTTGAAAAGTGCGTTTCATGGCGGTTTCTACCTAAACTATTAAATTTCACTGGATTTGCGTAAAGCCTACAGGGTCTTCAAGTGACTCACGCTTCAGTGTGGCTGATTAAAGAGGCCGGATTGTAATAATTGTACACTCCGGAGTCAATTCAATTCCCACTCGGCTGTGCCTTTCAGACCCTGTAAAAAAGACTTTTTGCCGTAAAAAAATACAGCAAATTCCGCGACGGGTGAGGAATTATACGGTCTCTCGTGCAAAGCGCAAGGATCTCAAGCGATCTTCTGGCGATCATTTTCTCTTTCAAATATGAAGCAGGGAATGATGCCTTATAAATGTAACCAAATATATGTACTGGTGGATAACCGAAGACTTTACACTGAGCGCGCAAAAAAACCTGTGGATAATTCTTGAAGAATCTGTGAGAAACAGAAGATCTCTGTCGCGCTTTAGGCTATGATCCGCGGTTCCGATTGTGATCCTATGTTTACAACGGTAAAACCGCAGATAGCGGTTCGCATGCTCTCCACCGCCTGAGAGTGTGTGTCAACAATCATGAATGTATAACTTTCAATCTTCGTCTTTTTATCGATTTTGTTCGAGTGGAGTCCGCCGTGTCACTTTCGCTTTGGCAACAGTGCCTTGCCCGATTACAGGATGAGTTACCCGCCACAGAATTCAGCATGTGGATACGTCCCTTACAGGCGGAATTAAGCGATAACACGCTGGCCTTGTACGCACCAAATCGATTTGTGCTCGATTGGGTCAGAGATAAATATTTTAATAATATCAATGCGCTGTTAAACGATTTTTGCGGTACTGACGTACCATTACTGCGTTTTGAAGTTGGCAGCAAACCTGTGCTGCAAACGATGAGTGGCACCACAAATAACTCCGCCCCTGCGCAAGTGGCACGTGCCGCGGCGCCTGTTCGCCCAAGCTGGGATAATCTCCCTGCTCCAGCAGAGCCAGCCTACCGCTCGAATGTCAATCCAAAGCATACTTTCGATAATTTCGTTGAAGGTAAGTCGAATCAGCTGGCCCGTGCAGCCGCGCGGCAGGTGGCAGATAACCCCGGTGGCGCTTATAACCCATTGTTTCTGTATGGTGGTACAGGCTTGGGTAAAACTCACCTGTTACATGCGGTAGGTAATGGGATCATTGCCCGTAAACCTAATGCTAAAGTGGTCTACATGCATTCCGAACGCTTTGTGCAGGATATGGTGAAGGCACTACAAAACAATGCCATTGAAGAGTTCAAACGTTACTACCGCTCTGTGGATGCGTTGCTTATTGATGATATCCAGTTCTTTGCTAATAAAGAGCGTTCCCAGGAAGAATTTTTTCATACCTTCAATGCGCTACTGGAAGGTAATCAGCAGATTATCCTGACCTCAGATCGTTACCCCAAAGAGATCAATGGTGTTGAAGATCGCCTGAAATCTCGTTTTGGCTGGGGTCTGACTGTGGCAATAGAGCCACCAGAACTGGAAACGCGAGTTGCCATTTTGATGAAAAAAGCAGACGAGCATGATATTCGTTTGCCTGGCGAAGTGGCCTTCTTTATTGCCAAGCGTTTACGTTCCAATGTTCGTGAGCTTGAAGGGGCACTGAACCGTGTCATCGCCAATGCGAACTTTACTGGGCGGGCTATTACCATTGATTTTGTGCGTGAGGCTCTGCGGGATCTGCTGGCACTCCAGGAAAAGCTGGTTACTATCGATAATATCCAGAAAACGGTAGCAGAGTACTATAAAATCAAAGTGGCTGATCTGCTCTCTAAGCGCCGCTCTCGCTCAGTGGCGCGTCCGCGTCAAATGGCAATGGCATTGGCGAAAGAGTTAACTAACCACAGTTTGCCTGAAATCGGTGATGCTTTTGGCGGACGGGATCACACCACAGTCCTGCATGCTTGCCGTAAGATTGAGCAGCTGCGTGAAGAAAGTCATGATATCAAAGAAGATTTTTCTAACTTAATCAGAACACTATCGTCGTGATCCTATGAAATTTACCGTTGAACGTGAACATTTATTAAAACCACTACAGCAAGTCAGTGGCCCTCTTGGTGGCCGTCCGACACTGCCTATCCTGGGTAACTTGTTGCTACAGGTTGCAGATGATGCGCTCTCTTTAACCGGTACTGATCTGGAAATGGAGATGGTGGCACGCGTGGCGCTTGTCCAGCCGAGTGAGCCTGGGGCGACAACTGTACCGGCTCGTAAATTTTTCGATATTTGTCGAGGTTTACCGGAAGGGGCTGAGATAGCGGTCCAGCTGGAAGGGGATCGCATTCTGGTACGCTCCGGGCGTAGCCGCTTTTCGCTCTCAACTTTACCGGCCAGCGATTTTCCTAACCTTGACGACTGGCAGAGCGAGGTCGAGTTTAGCCTGCCACAAGCCACGATGAAGCGTTTGATCGAGGCGACCCAATTTTCGATGGCCCATCAGGATGTGCGTTACTACCTGAACGGTATGCTGTTTGAAACCGAAGGGGAAGAGCTGCGCACCGTCGCCACTGATGGTCACCGTTTGGCGGTTTGTGCAATGCCGGTGGGGCAAGCACTGCCTAATCATTCCGTTATTGTACCGCGTAAAGGTGTGATTGAACTGATGCGTATGCTGGATGGCGGTGAGAATCCGCTACATATCCAGATTGGCAGCAATAATATCCGGGCTCATGTGGGGGGCTTTATCTTCACCTCGAAACTGGTGGACGGTCGTTTCCCTGACTATCGCCGGGTATTGCCAAAAAATCCGGATAAACACCTTGAAGCGGGTTGTGACTTACTGAAACAGGCTTTTGCTCGTGCGGCTATTCTATCCAACGAAAAATTTCGTGGGGTACGCTTATATGTCAGTGAAAATCAGCTAAAAATTACCGCTAATAACCCAGAACAGGAAGAAGCGGAAGAAATTTTAGACGTCGATTACGACGGTACTGAAATGGAAATCGGTTTTAACGTGAGTTACGTATTGGATGTGTTGAACGCCCTGAAGTGTGAAAACGTCCGTATTTTACTGACTGACTCCGTATCCAGTGTACAAATCGAAGATGCAGCCAGTCAGGCGGCAGCTTATGTTGTTATGCCAATGAGACTGTAGATGTCACTGACGCGTTTGTTAGTCAAAGACTTTCGTAATATCGAAAACGCAGACCTGATACTCTCTCCTGGTTTTAATTTTCTGGTCGGTGCTAATGGTAGCGGGAAGACCAGTGTGCTGGAGGCGATTTATACGTTAGGGCACGGTCGGGCTTTTCGTAGTTTGCAAGTGAATCGAGTGATTCGCCATGAACAGGACGCATTTGTGCTGCATGGTCGGTTACAAAACGGTGAGCGAGAAACATCCGTCGGATTGACTAAAAATCGCCTTGGCGACAGCACGGTTCGTATTGATGGCAGTGACGGGCACAAAGTTGCCGATTTGGCCTTAATGATGCCGATGCAACTGATCACCCCAGAAGGTTTTACATTACTCAACGGCGGCCCCAAGTATCGTCGGGCCTTTGTTGATTGGGGCTGCTTTCATAATGAGCCGGGCTTTTTTGTTGCCTGGAGCAACCTAAAACGCCTGTTAAAACAGCGTAACGCAGCCTTACGACAAGTGACGCGTTACGAGCAACTACGCCCTTGGGATCAAGCACTTATCCCGTTGGCGGAACAAGTCAATCGTTGGCGTGCGGATTACAGTGCTGCTATTGCGGAAGATATGGCAGATACCTGTGCGCAATTTCTTCCGGAGTTTACTCTCAGTTTCTCCTTTCAGCGTGGCTGGGAGAAGGAGAGCGATTATGGTGAAATACTGGCCCGAAATTTTGAACGTGACAGAATGCTGACCTATACCGCGCTGGGCCCTCATAAAGCGGATTTTCGAATTCGTGCTGATGGTGCACCGGTGGAGGATACTTTGTCGCGTGGACAGTTGAAGCTATTGATGTGCGCCCTAAGACTGGCACAGGGTGAGTTTCTTACCCGGCAGAATGGGCGACGTTGCCTGTATCTGATAGATGATTTTGCCTCTGAACTGGATGATTCCCGGCGTGGCTTGTTGGCACACCGGTTAAAAGCCACATCATCACAGGTTTTTGTTAGCGCAATCAGCGCTGAACATGTGATGGACATGGCGGACAAAAATTCAAAGATGTTCGCAGTGGATCAGGGTAAAATAACGGATTAACCCAAGATTAAATGAGCGAGAAACGTTGATGTCGAACTCTTATGACTCCTCCAGTATCAAGGTCCTTAAGGGCCTGGATGCGGTACGTAAACGCCCGGGCATGTATATTGGCGATACGGATGACGGCACTGGCCTGCACCACATGGTATTTGAGGTCGTGGATAACGCAATCGACGAAGCACTCGCCGGTCACTGTAAAGACATTGTTGTCACTATTCATGCTGATAATTCTGTTTCTGTCACCGATGATGGCCGTGGTATTCCCACCGGTATCCACCCGGAAGAAGGTGTATCCGCCGCTGAAGTTATCATGACCGTACTCCATGCGGGGGGTAAGTTCGACGATAACTCCTACAAGGTCTCTGGTGGCCTGCATGGGGTAGGGGTTTCTGTTGTTAATGCCCTGTCTCAAAAACTGGAACTGGTCATTCGCCGTGAAGGCAAGATACATCAGCAAACCTATGTTCATGGTGTGCCACAAGCGCCTTTGAAAGCGACCGGGGATTCTGAAACCACCGGGACGCTGGTTCGCTTCTGGCCAAGCCATGAAACGTTTACCAATGTGACAGAATTTGAATATGACATTCTGGCGAAGCGTCTGCGTGAACTCTCATTTCTGAACTCTGGTGTTTCTATTCGCCTGATTGATAAACGTGACGGCAAGCAAGACCACTTTCATTACGAAGGGGGGATCAAAGCTTTTGTTGAATACCTCAACAAGAACAAAACGCCGATCCATCCGAACGTATTCTATTTCAGTACTGAAAAAGACGGTATTGGCGTCGAAATTGCCCTGCAATGGAACGATGGTTTCCAGGAAAATATTTACTGCTTTACCAACAATATTCCACAGCGTGATGGGGGGACTCACCTTGCAGGTTTCCGTGCGGCAATGACCCGTACCCTGAATGCTTATATGGATAAAGAAGGTTACAGCAAGAAAGCGAAAGTCAGCGCCACAGGTGATGATGCTCGTGAAGGTTTGATTGCGGTTGTTTCGGTGAAAGTTCCTGACCCTAAATTCTCTTCACAGACCAAAGATAAACTGGTCTCTTCAGAAGTGAAATCGGCGGTTGAACAGCAAATGAATGAGTTGCTGGGGGAATACCTGCTTGAGCATCCGGGGGATGCCAAAATCGTAGTGGGTAAAATCATTGATGCAGCCCGTGCGCGTGAAGCGGCTCGCCGCGCACGTGAAATGACGCGTCGCAAAGGGGCTCTCGACTTGGCGGGGTTACCCGGAAAACTGGCCGATTGTCAGGAACGAGATCCCGCACTGTCTGAACTTTACTTAGTGGAAGGGGACTCCGCGGGAGGTTCTGCAAAGCAAGGGCGTAACCGTAAGAACCAGGCAATTTTGCCACTGAAAGGTAAAATTCTTAACGTCGAGAAAGCGCGTTTTGACAAGATGCTCTCTTCCCAGGAAGTGGCTACTCTGATTACTGCGCTGGGCTGTGGTATTGGCCGGGATGAATACAATCCGGACAAACTGCGTTATCACCACATTATCATCATGACCGATGCTGATGTCGATGGCTCACACATTCGTACCCTGCTACTGACTTTCTTCTATCGTCAGATGCCGGAAATTGTTGAACGTGGCCATGTTTATATTGCGCAGCCTCCCTTGTATAAAGTGAAGAAGGGTAAGCAGGAGCAGTACATCAAAGATGATGAAGCCATGGATCAGTATCAGATTGCCATCGCGCTTGATGGGGCGACATTACACACCAATGCCAGCGCACCTGCATTAGCGGGAGAGCCGCTGGAGAAACTGGTTTCGGAATTCAACACCGTCCAGAAGATGATCGGGCGTATGGAACGTCGCTACCCTCGTGCTCTCTTGAATGCACTGGTTTATCACCCCGCGCTCAGTGAAGCCGACTTGAGTGATGACGCTAAAGTGGGTGAGTGGGTTTCAACCCTGATTACTTATCTTAATGAGAATGAACAGCACGGTAGCACCTGGAATTTTGACGTTCATCCTAATGCAGAGCGCAGTATTGTTGAGCCTGTTATCAGGGTGCGTACTCATGGTGTTGATACTGATTATCCACTGGAGCAAGAATTCATTTCTGGTGGTGAGTATCGCCGTATTCGCGCCCTGGGTGATAAACTGTCCGGACTGATTGAAGAAGATGCGTTTATCGAACGTGGGGAGCGTCGCCAGCCCGTTGCCAGTTTTGAACAAGCGCTGGAATGGTTAGTGAAAGAGTCTCGCCGTGGCTTGTCTGTACAGCGTTATAAAGGTCTGGGAGAAATGAACCCTGACCAGTTATGGGAAACGACTATGGATCCTGATAGCCGTCGTATGTTGCGCGTTACCGTTAAAGATGCGATTGCAGCGGATCTGCTATTCACCACATTAATGGGTGATGCGGTAGAGCCTCGTCGTGCCTTTATTGAAGAAAATGCCCTGAAAGCGGCCAATATCGACATTTAACCTTCGCTTTTCACGCGTGAAAGCACCCTGAAAGCCACTCGCTGACAGGGTGTTTTTTTATCTGATACTTGAAACTTCTGATTAGACCCGGTTGCGGTACAGGTGGAGAGTATTGGGCGACGGTGTTCGGCATGGTGGTCAGACAGTGATCGGCTTTGCGTCAGTCCGGCGGCGAAAGCTTTCGTTATTTGCCTGTCTTTGCTGTTCGAGGAAGTCGATTAAAGACAGGCAATACATGATTGAGATACGGTATTTTTAATTACCGGATCTCTTTTTCTGTTGCTAAATAATCATTTGAACTCAAATCTTTATAGGCTTGTTCAATAGACAGCGTTTCTGTTCTTTGCTGCATTTTGCTGGATACAGCACTGAGTGTCACAAGGAACTCTTTACACTGTTTTCTGTTCTCTTGAATCTGCATGCTCAGTCTTTTTAAATAGATGGCGATGATGTCTTCAGGACTGTTAATCATTGCGGCGACGAGTCTATGAGCAAGATCGTTTAACAGGTCGCTTTCATCTTCAGTGTATTTGTCACGTTCATCACTTTTCATTGATTCCAGCAAGTATTCTCTTTCTTTTTCGACATAAGAAATTAAGAATATATGATAGTCACTGTCTTTAATAATACTGGATATTTCTTGATGATATTCTGAGAAAACAATTTTCATTATCTCGACGTCGTTATCACTGGTTTTTTTAGTGACGGCGATTTTTTCCAGCAGGTCAGATATTTCTTTGGCAAAATATACATAGCTGGAGTTACTACTGTTATATGAAACCAGGACGTCTGAAATTTCTTTTTTTATCAATCTTATCGCATCGATTTGATGGCCAATTGAATAAAGGGAAGGAAAAATAGTGTATCTTAATGTTGATGCTCGCTCATAAAATGCATTCATGGTTTTTAAATTATCAGTGAATAAACTGTTTATTTCACGATAATCTATTTCACCAGCCCTGATTTTTTCAAGGAAATACTCCTCACTTATTCTGGCTGGCCTGTCTATTTTTCTTTCAATGGAAACAGCAAAGTTAACAAAGGCATTAAACGAGAGAGCCATTTCATTGGTTGCCTGGTTTATATTTTCGATAATGGTCGCGCGAGCACTGTCGATCACCCCTGCTTTACGCTCTTTCCTTTTGTTTAACCACCATGTAAAAGCCGCTGCTAAAATGGTGACACTTGTTGCTAAATCAAGCCCAACCTGGACTTTGTCCATGGAAAACATGTCATACCTCTTGTAATGGTTGCTGGTAGCCGCTTAAGTATTGTTACATTTTTAACATATAGAATATAACCCAGGGTAATCGAAATACTAATCATTTTCGAAGAGATTTTTTTTCACTTCAGGAGGTTATGGTGAGAGGTTAAACATGGCAGCTGTTTTTTTAGCAAAATCGAGTTAGCATGAAGAAAACTCACTATTTCAGGGTACGTTCATGGCTATAAAACTTATTGCACTGGATATGGACGGCACGACACTACTGCCAGACCATACTATTTCTCCTGCGGTAAAAAAAGCGATTGCTGCAGCACGTAAACAGGGTATTTATGTGGTGCTCTGTACCGGGCGTCCCTACGCAGGGGTAGGAAGCTATCTGCGAGAGCTGGAAATGGATAATTCAGAAGATTACTGTGTTACCTATAATGGTGCGCTGGTGCAGAAAGCGAGTGATGGCAGTGCAGTAATACAAACTCCGCTCAACCAGGATGACTATGTTTACCTGGAAGCGTTGTCCCGGGATGTGGGGGCACATTTTCAGGCATTGAGTCGTCATACACTTTTTACTGCCAACCGAGATATAAGCCGCTATACCGTAAAAGAGTCCATGGTGACCACTATTCCACTGGTATTTTGCGAAGCGGAAAATATGGCGCAGAACGGCCCCTTCCTGAAAGTTATGATGATTGATGAGCCAGAGGTACTGGACGCCGCGATAGCTAAAATTCCTGCAGAAGTTTTTGAGCGTTATAACTTGGTAAAAAGCTCCGAGTATTTTCTTGAAATACTGAATAAGCGTGTAAATAAAGGTACCGCAATACAGGGCATTGCTGAAAAACTGGGTATTAAATCAGAAGAAGTCATGGCTATTGGTGATCATGAAAATGATATTGCGATGATTGAATATGCCGGTATTGGCGTCGCGATGGGTAATGGCATTGAGAAAACCAAAGCGGTCAGTAACTTTATTACCAAGAGTAATCTTGAGGATGGTGTCGCTTACGCTATCGAGAAATTTGTTTTTAATTAAATTAGAACGGGTTACCACCTTTTATCACTTTTCAGGGCATCATTGTGAGCAGACAGCTGACTTTCGCTCCGCGTCATCACCAGTTAACTAATATCAATAGCTGGACCCCGGACAGTGAGTGGCTTGCCTTCGATGTGCGGCCCTCCGGTGCTTCCTTTACGGGACAGACCATTGAGCGGGTGAATGTTTTTAACGGAAATATTGATGTTGTTTATCGTGCATCCCATGGCGCACATGTTGGCGTAGTGACGGTAAATCCTCAATCTCCTGACCGCTATGTCTTTATTCATGGCCCGGAAAACCCAGATGCTCACTGGCATTACGACTTCCACCGTCGTCGTGGCGTGATCGTCTCTGCCGGGCAGGCTGTCACACTGGATGCGATGGACATGACGCCACCCTTTACTCCGGGTGCCTTACGTGGTGGGACACACGTTCATGTCTGGAGCCCTGATGGTAGCCGCCTCAGTTTTACCTACAATGATGCAGTATTGCATGAATATGATGTACGACTTGATCTACGTAATATTGGTGTGGCTTTGCCTTGTGGTCCCGTTATTACACCGAAAAAGCATCCCCGGGAATATGATGGTTCACACTTCTGCGTTCTGGTGAGCCACACGACCGCAGATCCCAAACCTGGTAGCGATGATATCCAACGGGCTTATGAAGAAGGTTGGGTGGGGGAGCAAGGTTATCTTACATCGGCAGGTCAAATGCAACGTTGGGCGCTGGCATTTATTGGTGACACGTGTTCCATCACTGGCGAAAAAGTACCCGAGTTGTTCATTGTAGACTTACCTGATGACCTTGCTTCTTTACAACAGGCTGGTGATGATCCCCTGTGCGGCACTCCGGTGACGATGCCCGCGCCCCCGAAAGGCGTCACACAGCGTCGACTGACCTTTACCAGCCAGAATCGCTATCCCGGAATTGTTAATGTACCACGTCATTGGATCCGCAGCAGCCCGGATGGTCGTGAGCTGGCATTTCTAATGCGTGATGATCATGGTGTTGTCCAGCTATGGGTGATTTCACCCAATGGAGGAGAGCCGAGGCAGGTAACTCAAGACGATCAAGGGGTACAGTCAGCGTTTAACTGGCACCCCTCCGGCAAAATGTTGGGATTTATTCAACAGGGGAGAGTTGTGCTCTGTAATACTGAAAATGGCAGCATCAGGGCATTAACCTCACCAGCGGAGGAAGAACCCTGCGCGGATGCCGTGGTATTCTCACCCGATGGAAAATACATTGCCTGGATGCAAGGGGTTAATGGCTTCCGGCAATTATTTATCACAGAGACTGAAAGCTAAAATTTAAAGTGTCTTGGCTGGTGGAATAACAGAATTAATCTTCATGTTCTGTTTTTCACTTGTTTCGACTCTTGATTTTAATGAGTTGTCTTTTCGATACATGTCCCAGGGCAACAAGACGGTATCCATCACAGCGCTGAAGGGTAAATCCAGTATGACCAAGGGTTTTACCGCCCAGCTGGTTTCCGAATCCCCCAAGGCTTGGGTGTTCGCGCGAGTACCCGGATACAGCCCCTCTTTACCGCCACTATGGGACATTAAACTTGAGCAGCCACCAAGGCAGAGAATTCCACCGCTTAACACCAAGGCTTTAAAGTAGAAATTTTTTATCATTTTCTATCATCCATAATGGCTGGTCAGCCCGAGCCAGTTTATGAAATTCTCCGCTTGAGTTTTCATCTTGCTCTATTGGCGTTGCGGAGCATTTTTATCATTTTGTGTCCTTGACAGTCTAAGTAATGAACAGGAGGACTGCAAAAAAATTGTACCTTCATCTTTGTAAAGAAGATAAATCTCTGTTTTAAGGTATTCCTTAAAGCTTCATTGCTCAAAATAAGGATAATCATTAATCGGTCTTCACTGGCTGGCCTTCCAGGGCGAGAGCGGCATCAGTACTTGGTGCTGAAAAATAACCGCGCCCCTTGACTTGAAGTTGACTTTAACTTGTAGCATGTCCTCACGTGATGATTTGCTCAAGAGAGAGGCAATAATGGTAATGTCAGAACCGTGGATTAACATCGTGTGGATAGGTATTGGTGCCACAGTAACGATGGATATCTGGGCTGTGATTCAGAAAATGCTGGGTATGCCAGTATTGAACTATGCCCTGGTGGGGCGCTGGATTGGTCACTGCTGTCGTGGGCAACTGATGCATCAAAATATCCGCCAGGCTGCAATCATCCCAGGTGAGTGTGTGTCAGGCTGGGTGATTCACTACGCCACGGGTGTGGTTTTTGCCATATTGCTAATAGAGATTCAGGGAGTGGCCTGGTTGTCTGCACCAACCTTGCTCCCCGCAGTGCTGGTTGGTGTGATAACCGTCCTGTTCCCTTTTCTTGTGATGCAGCCTGGAATGGGGGCCGGTATTGCCGCGACGCGGACCGCCACCCCCTGGAAAAACCGCCTGCGCAGCGTGGTGACACATGGGGTGTTCGGTGCTGGTCTCTATTTTTCTGCTGTGCTGATAGTATGGATAAATCATCCATAGTGATGACTGACAATCATTTATTCTGTCATAGATATTCACTGCTTTTTAAAAGGGATTTAGTTCGTTTTAAATGAATGGATAACGTGAATAATCTGTTTGATGAAAAATGATAGCGGGTTATCAGGTGATGTGGCGTTGTTATTTCGTCAGGATCAGACTGCCAAATAAAAAAAAAGACGACAATAATCATGTCGTCTTAATGGGGTAAAACGGGAGCCATTAACAGGTCAGGTCATGGCCTTCTCATTTTAATTTAAATACCAATTATTCGGGTATAACTTAAAATATTGCTGTGTCGCCAGATAACCATTGGGATACTTTGAAAGGTATCTCTTTAGTTCAGTCAGTGGAGCATTAATGGGTAAATGCCCTAAACGATAGTTATGGATAACATCACATAATTCACGGCGTTGTTCTGCGGTGATTTGACGATTAAAATATCCCTGGATGTGCATCATCGCATTGACGTGATTCTCACGAGATGCAGGCTGTTGTAATATATTCATCAGTTTTTTTCGATAAATAACGAAAAATTCTTCTAAATCCTGCCATTCGTTAATTGCGGCAACAAAAGGGCCAATTTCCCGATAACCAGGCTGATCATGAGCCAATAAAACCAGTTTGTAGCGGCTATGAAAATCTATTAACGCGTGACGGGTTAACGTTTGTTTCCTCAGATTGTTCAGTTCATGAAGTGCGGTAACACAAATGATAAAATTTTCACGAAGTACCGGATCACGTAACTGTCCATTATCTATTAATGGAAGCCAGGCATATTCTCCCTGGGTCGTTGTGCCTGACGGTGTATGCCTTGCTACCGGGAGGCGGGTTGTTAATTCGCTATTTGTTAAATCATTATCAATGATTAAACCATTCAAATTATCTGGCTTTAGCGGCCAGTCTGCTGTGGTGTAAGCAAAGCATGGGGTTGGCAAAGGGACCGTAAAAGCAGCATCAACGGCGACGGTATCCGCTGAGAAATAACCCTTACCCAGTAAACTTTGCAGGAAATTGTCATCCTGTGGTAAGCCTACCTGTAATCCCGTCAGGCTGTCACTGACTCCGATCTTTGGTTTACTTATCATGATGACATTCCTTGATGATCGTTTTCTTATTAACGGTGGATATCACGTGGGTATCGTCCGTAAGCCACCTAATTTCACTGATTTCGAGCCGTCATAACACACGGGTATGTACCTCGTTGCCCTGTCAGGAAAAAGGGTTAATGCCCTGGCTCTGCATCCTGTTTCACCGTAAAAGTGTAGAAAATAAGCCAACTGGAACCCAGTAAACTTACACAAATGAATATTATTGTCCAAGTTTTAAAATGTAAAATTTAAAATATATATTATTATCAATTGGTTATTATTAACGCTTGAGGCGAAAAAAGTATCATTCTTTGGCAGGAGAGTATTAGGGGGGAGTATCTGGTAGTACCCAGAAGTGGTGAATATCGGTCACAGGTAGGGTATTTTCCAGCCAGGCAGAGGCGCAGGAATATAACTCGCAAGGTGGCAGACCGATGGTCTCAGGAATTGGCGTGCAACTCAGGTGAAAGGGGCAAACGAGTCTGTCTATTTACAGGGAAACAATTTCAAGGGACTTAACACTATCCTGCCATTGTTGTTGCTGTTTCAGCATCGCAGTAGTCAGTTTTTCTGCGGTAACGAGGATCCAGTGACGTTCAGGAAATATATCGGGTGCCAACATGGCGGGTAAATGGGGGAGCACATCGATACGCTTACCCTGACCGGTGCGTTTAAGAGCCTCCAGCCATACTTCGCCAGGATCGGTTAAATGCCACCCACTGATAAGGTAATTACTGCCTGCAGCCCTTTTGTCACCTTCAATACAAAATGAAGTATAGGCAATAATAAGGCTATCCAGTACTTCTCTGAGCGTAATAGCCGTCGCAATATTTGCTGATATTCTTCTGCGCAGTGGGCGCAATAATTGCGTTACCAGCTCTTCACGGGGATATTCACGGCCGGAATCATAAACAGTATTTCTGGCCGCCTCGATACGTCCGTCAGTGAGTTGCTGTAGCAATTGTTCTTGCAAAAAGAGCCATTGGTTTGTGTACTCTTCTTCAGGCCTTTCAAGTAAGATTTTTACTTTACTGACTGGAACGCCTTTTTTAATCCAGTCGAGAATATTTAAAGCCTGTTGCACATCTTCATCACTATAAAGACGATGACCTCCATCAGAACGTTGTGGCTTTAGTAAGCCATAACGTCGTTGCCATGCTCGTAATGTGGTCGCATTAATACCGCAAAGTTTTGCGAACTCACCAATGGAGTAGTTCATCCGTCACCCCGTACAGGAATATTTCGCTTACTATACTACGAATAAATGAGTCTTTAGCTTCTCAGTAGATGCTGTGGCTTCAATTAGTTACCGTAAAAAACCCTCTGGGGAAGTATTTAAGCAAAATTGCTAAAATAAGTTACTGAGGGGGAGTATGACACGACTGAATGGTATTCGCAGATATATAGATTGATTTTTACTAAACAACAGATACCAGGGGCTGAGTTATTCGTTAGTGAGCTGCCTTTCTTTTTCGTAAACAAGGTAGCTGTTACTTTAAATATATTTTTGCCAGGCGGCTATTTTATCAACAGTATATCTCAAGTTACAGGTAAGATAACCGGCTTCTTGGGGTAAGAGCCGCTGCCAGTGGGGACCATCTTGTCGGCATTTATGACGGAGGTATACAGGGGATTTTTTTCCAGCGCCATAGCATGCTTTCTCACAAACATTATCGTCATTCGTTAAATACTTGTGGGAGTTCAGTAACGGTCAGAAAGTAGCTCATTGTTATTCGTGTGGCCGACATAATGATAATAACACCTGCCCGACCTGTTACGTAAACCAAACTGACATACATAGCTGTATGGCTATTGTTAATGATTCGGTCTGGACAAGTTACGATATTGTCATTTAGCCATCACTATGGGACAGTAAATATATCGTAAGTATATTTACGCACGATAAGATCTATTTTTATAAGCATTAAATGGTAAACTTTGTTCCTGAAAGGGAATTGTCCGATACAACGGGCAAAAGCACAGCATCTATTGATGTTAAATCAATATTGTTATGCTGAAGCCAGCTTGGTCATCACCTGGCGAACAAGGTATTAAAAATATGCCTTATTGGTAGTTTTACCCAAATGAAAAACTAATACCTATTTGATTAGAAAGAGTATTTAAAAGATTTTTGATCCTGTAACGATAATACGGGCATTGATAATGCTAAGGCAGGTAAACATGCATTGGATAGCTGTTGATACTTTTACTCATCCGTCTAATCACTCATTTTTCTCTATCATTATGGCGGAAAGGCGGTCACATATGATCTTGTGGTATCAATCTCAGATTGCCTTATCACAAGGGGACACTTTACATATTGATAAAAAAACCATTTCAATAAACCAAGGGGAAAGTGAGATCATCTTATTGAATACTATGCCTTTTACCAAGCATCTATGGCAGAACATTCGTATGCAAAAAGATGACGTCAGTGACATACCAAAAAAATAGTTTCATATTTAATTATTAGTTATAAATGTATGGTGTGAAGTGTTTGATATACAATGGATACCATATTTACACTGGCATTACATGTATTTGTACGACTGATAATATTATTAGTGATACATTTAATTATCATTCACATGGACAGGTTTTCTTATGAGCTACTTAAATCGACAGTTACGTTGGGTCATTCCAGTCATAGCCATCCTCTCTTCCCACACTGTTATTGCAGAAGCGAATCACACAGTGAACTCGACCGGTATTACTAAAACAGCCCTGCCAGAGTCTTTTGGCCTGATGGAAGCATCACAGCAGTATCGTATTCAATATCCTTCTACTGATGGTGTTAAAGGGTCAGGTTCACGCATTGATTCGGCGGCAGTATTCCTGCCGAAAGGGCCAACCCCACCTGGGGGATGGCCAATTGTTGCCTGGACACATGGAACGACAGGTATCGCCTATGACTGTGCACCTTCGTTGAATCCCCGGACTCCGCGTGACAGCCAATACTTAAATACCTGGTTGTCCCTGGGTTATGCGATAGTCGCCCCTGATTATGCGGGTCAAGGGTCTAAAGGGTTACACCATTACCTTAATGCCCGTGCAGAGGCCTGGAGTACACTTGATAGCGTTAAAGCAGCTCAAGAAATTTTCCCGTTAAAGAATGAAGTTATTATTGTCGGGCAATCACAAGGTGCACATGCTGCGTTTGCTACTGCGGGCTATCAGACCGAATATGCCCCTGAGCTAAAAATTAACGGTACTGTGTTAACAGGCACACCGTATTTTAATGATCAAAGTTCTGCGGCTAGCATTTTCTCATCCGTTAAGCCAGACCAAGTGGTGAAGGGAGACCCTAAGATCCCGTATATTTTCTATATCTTCTTATCTGAAGCCGCTAAGAATCCAAAACTGAAAGCAGAAGATTATTTTCAGGAAAAAGCGCTTCCACTGCTCGCCCGTGCGGATAAATTATGTATTACGCCACTGACCGAAGAGGTGATGGAGCAGAAGTTGACGGCAGAGAATAGCCTCAAACCTGCGGTTCAGAACCTGCTGGCTTCAGCCAAAAGCTCCTTACAGTACCCAACACTGAAGATAGACAGCCCGGTATTTATCGGCATTGGTGAAGCGGACATTAATGTTCCAACGGCGATGCAAAAACAGTTTGCAGAAGATGTTAAAGCAGCAGGTACTGCGGCTGAGGTTCATTTTTATCCCGGCCTTGATCACAGTGGTGCGGTGAATCCATCCCTGCGTGATTCCGTTCCCTTTGTGCTACGCCATAGTCAGTAACATATGGCCTGAGAAATCGCCTCGGTTGTTCTTCGCGACCGGGGTGGTTTCCCTCCCTTTTATCGCAGGTATGAGTGCAAAAAAGCTCCAACCATTTCAGTAAGAGCTGTACTCGCATTTTCTCTATTGAGTGGCACAGAACAGTGTTGAGGCCTGGTATTCTTCTCTATACTCGAATAATCATTATTATGCTGAATGCGCAATGAGTAACAGAGAAAAGGCGATAATGAACATCAGCACTATTATACTAATCAGTATTGCACTCATATCATTAGGGTTATCATTATATAGCCTGGTGAGCTATATTCTGGAACGTCAGACAAAAAATTTTAAGTCTCGACACTAATTTCTATTTATAATTTTCAGGCTGGAACGCCCCTTTAAAATTATCTCGCCATGATGTTGGTGAGGTATAATATTTTTCACGGAAAAGTTTGCTAAATAGAGAATGGCTGACAAATCCACAACGCCATGAAATTTGTTCAATTCGTAACTTATTATTATTTTCTAACATTTCACGAGCCGCATTCAAGCGTATATTTTTGATCACCAGCATCACTGAGGTGTTTTGTTCATTGAAGGCCCGGTCAAGACTGGCCCTTGAACAGCGAAGTACTTTTGATATCAGGTCAGGAGATAAATCATGCTGACTAAAATTCTGTTGAATATATGATTTGGCACCATTGAAGATAACGTGTCTTTTTCCCTCTGACATTAAGCCTTGTTCTTTGGCGATATCGAGCATCATTAATAACGCCATATTATGCAGGCCATCGACGATGAGTGCGGTGGATTTAGAATCCAGATGTGCTGACTGGGCATCAAGCAAGAGCATATGAGATTTTAAAAACGTCGCTAAATGATGATGTTCCAAAGATATCGCGGGTTGGTTTAGTCTGCCATCAAAAATCCCTTTAACCTGTTCCGGGTATGGAAGGATATAGAGCTGTTTTACATCAGTACACTGGTAATGGTAGTAGTCATTACGCTCATGCAGGATAAGTGTACCTTGATTTATTTGTGCATAGCGATCGGCTTTTCGGGTATTAATCCGTTGTTGCCCGTGAAGAATTACCGATATATAAGCGGCAGAACCTTGTGTCGTGTGAGGGTCATAAATAGTCTCATTGCTTGAACCATGAGCACTGCAATAATCACCCAGCACGCCGGATATTGTTTTATGGTGGGCAATAATCTCTTCTGGTCTTCGATTGTTCACAACATCGATACCATAACAATTGAGGTTCTGTGATATTTGGCTAACACGCTCTTCCGGCTGAATATTTTCAGCATTCATGATATGTGGAACGTATAGTGCCGAAGGTCTGGGCATAAGCGAGTTCGATCCTGATTATAGTGCAGCTGAATGCTTTTATTTTATTTGGAATGTTACAGTAGATTAGTCATTTTAGATTTACAAACGATGCTATCTATTTTAGTAGAAATAACTTTTTAATATGGTGTTTTTGGTTTAATAAAAAATTCATCTTATTGTCATACGTACTAAAAAATACCTTCTGTCACTATAAACGCCATTCTGGCGAGCCAGATATCTATAACACAGAAGAAGTGCCACACTATTATAGGCATGCTAATTATAGTGTTATTTTATGTATTCTCTTATTTGACAGACGGTTAATTAATGTTTTTTGGTTATTTACCACAATCATGAGTGACTCAGGCTCACTGTATACATACCCAGACGGTCATGATAGGGTTAATTATGTGACTTTTGGTCACACCGATAACCCAGATGGAGCCAGCATGAAAGAGTTACAACCGGTCATTAATGAACTTATTGAACAGTCACGGCATGCAGATAAGCATAAGCAAGAAGAAGAATTGTCGCTGTTGAAAAGTGTTCTTGAGATCTATGACCAAAAGGTTGTGGCTGAAGTGTTGCGTGCGGTGAGTGGCAGTGACTGGACGCGTGAGACCATCAACCGTTGGGTAAATGGTAAGCTAGCGAACAAGCGACTGGTTGACGTTGAGGTCAGGATGCTTAAAAGCTTGTTACCCTCAGTACCGGCACATTATGCCCGGAGTCGCTTTCGCTTTATTGACTTGTTTGCGGGTATCGGTGGTATTCGGAGTGGGTTTGAGGCTATTGGTGGGGAGTGTGTTTTCACCAGTGAATGGAACCGCTATTCCGTCAGAACCTATAAAGCTAACTGGTATTGTGATGAAAATAACCATACTTTTAATTCAGATATTCGAGATGTTACGCTGAGTCACAAGGAGGACATCTCTGAGGAGCAGGCTTACAGCCATATTGATAACAGTATCCCTGATCATGATGTTCTGCTGGCAGGTTTTCCCTGTCAGCCTTTCAGCCTGGCTGGCGTTAGCAAAAAGAACTCACTGGGCCGAAAACATGGATTTGAGTGCGATACTCAGGGAACACTCTTTTTTGATGTTGCGCGCATCATTATGGCGAAAAAGCCCGCTATCTTTATTCTTGAGAATGTGAAGAACCTGAAAAGCCATGATAAAGGTAAAACCTTCAGGGTTATCATGGATACCCTGAATGAGTTAGGTTATGACGTGGCTGACGCCGATGCCATGGGAGCAGATGACCCAAAAGTCATCGACGGGAAGCGTTTTCTTCCCCAACACCGTGAACGTATTGTCTTAGTTGGATTCAGGCGTGATCTCAATCTTGCGGATGGCTTTACCTTGAGGGATATCGTGAAAGAGTTTCCACAACGACGTCCGACAGTGAAAGACCTGCTTGATGATGATGTTGATGAAAAGTACATCCTGACGCCAAAACTTTGGAACTATCTTTATCAGTATGCCAAAAAACACAAAGAAAAAGGGAATGGGTTCGGGTTTGGGCTGGTAAATACAGATGATCAAACGGCAGTATGCCGGACCCTGAGTGCCAGATATCACAAGGATGGTTCTGAAATTTTAATTGATCGGGGCTGGGACATGCATCTTGGCGATCAGGAATTTGATAATCAGGACAATATGTCCTGTCGCCCACGCAGATTAACGCCAAGAGAATGTGCGCGACTGATGGGGTTTGAACAGCCTGGCAAAGTGGCTTTTCGCATTCCGGTGTCTGACACTCAGGCCTACCGACAATTTGGAAACTCAGTGGTAGTACCGGTTTTTGCTGCAGTGGCTCGTTTACTGGATTCAAGAATTTCCCGGGCTGTTGAAATCCGAAAATCTCAGGAATTGAACCATGTCAGTTGATTTTTCAGTATTAAAACCCTGGTGAGCGTAGCACGGAGATGTCTGGCATCAGTCTCATGAAGGCCTGGATTCTGTTTCGATTCATTATGGTATTTGGTCGTGCAATTCTACCCGGGCCAATATTGGCGATTTGTGGGACCGGCTTGCAGAGTCTGTTGCCAGGTGTTGGCAGACAACCAGCTATGCTGGCATAGTGGTTGTCTGTGGCCTGATGCTTTACTGTTTACTATTAGAAAGTGCTTGTGTGGTTGCGGCCAGGCAGCCTTCCATAAATTTTTGATGGGTGCCCTGAGTATCATTTTTCACTGCGCTGGCAAATGCTTCATCTGAGGTGCTGGCTTTCAGGGAAGTCAGTAACTGTCCCTTCATCTGATTGGCTGAATCTTCGTTAAGCGAAGGGCTCAGGCTTTTAATCTTGGCAATGGCTTTATCAACGGTGGCTTCTGGTGTTTGCTGCTTGATGATAACGTCAGTGATCTGTTCCCAGGTCAGATCACACACTGTCTGAGATTGCTTCGTAATATCGGCGTTTTTATTTGCTGCCAAAGTCGAAAAAGATAACATTCCACAAAGTACGAATAACATGACTTTTTTCATTGCTGATCTCCAGTAGATAAAAATTTTCCCATCGGCCATGACTGCTGTTATTGACTAACGATAGTGATGTCAGTACCAGCAGGCGATTGCCACTCCCTTACCCGGACCTTTCGCACATCGCTAAGTATATACTCTAAATTACGGTTGTGATGTGACAGGAGAAAGTTCCTGGAAATGGAACCCGGACCTGACGAAAATGCAGGCATCACCCCTCAGCCACGATTTTTCATCACAATATAAGGTGAATATTTATCATTTATGAGAACAGTCTTTTTTATATAAGATATTCCTGCTTATTATAATATTTTTTATTTTACTCGGCAGTATCTTATTTAGTTATTTTATGGAATTCATTATCCAATATTGTTAATTAAGCTCGATAGTCAGATGTGTATAATCAAAATCAATTTCTGATCAAACTGATTTTTATTATCAAGGGGTTACTATGCACCTGGCTCGCTTTCCACGTATTTCTCTTGGTCATTTTCCTACGCCATTAGAGCCGTTAAATAATCTTTCTGCTTTACTTGGCGGGCCAAAAATATGGGTGAAGCGGGATGATGCAACCGGTCTGGCAAGCGGTGGAAATAAAACCAGGAAGCTAGAGTTTTTACTTGCGGATGCCATCAAGAAAGGGGCTGATACCATTATCACCCAGGGCGCAACACAATCGAATCATGTACGGCAAACAATTGCTGGTGCTGCAAAACTGGGTTTAAAAGCCAAAGCTTTCCTGGAACAACGTGTGACGCAGTTTGGTGATGACTACCAGCATTCTGGTAACGTATTGCTGGATGGCTTACTCGGGGGGGAGATTGTTGCACATTTACCGAATGGTACGGATATGCAGCTCGCCATGGAAGAGTATGCTTCCCAGTTACGTAGGCAGGGACACAACCCTTATATTATCCCTGGTGGGGGGTCGAATCCGATTGGTGCTTTAGGCTATGTCGCTTGCGCCGAAGAGCTCCTTTATCAGTCGTCCCAACAACGTTTGCATATTCACCATGTAGTACATGCCAGCGGAAGCACCGGAACTCAGGCGGGTTTAGTGGCAGGATTCACTGCAACCCATAGCCAAATCCCTGTCCTTGGGATCAGTGTCCGTGCCCCTAAAGAGAAACAAGAAGAGAATGTCTGGCAGTTGGCATCTCGAACGTTGGCATTACTGGGTGTATCAGGTGAATTACCTCGTGAAGCGGTGGTAGCCAATAGCGATTATGTTGGGGATGGATATGGCTTACCCACCGAAGGCACACTCGAAGCCTTAGCGCTTTTCGCTCGCCATGAAGGCCTGTTATTAGATCCCGTATATTCCGCAAAGGGTGCTGCAGGGCTGATTGATCTGATCCGTAAAGGCTTCTTCCAGCCGGACGAAAACGTGGTGTTTATCCATACCGGTGGATCCGCAGGATTATTCGGTTATCGACACATTCTGGAAGAGTACATCAGCCATGCCTGAACCCTTTTTACTTGGCGTACTGGGAGGTATGGGTCCACTGGCTACGCTTGATTTTCAGCACCAATTACTGGAAGCCACCGATGCCGGGAGTGATCAACAGCATCTCCCCTCCGTGGTCTGGAATGTACCCCAGGTGGCTGATCGTCAAAAGGCCCTTGCGGGTAATGGTCCTTCACCATTACCACAGCTGCTGACAGGTATTAAGAAACTGAATCAGGCAGGTGCCAGTCATATTGTAATCCCATGCAATACCGCACATCACTGGTATCCAGAACTGAGCCATGCGAGTGATGCCCCTGTTTTGCACATTGTCGATACGGTTGTGGATAAATTGATCCAGGCTTCAGAAAAACCTCAACGCGTGGGGATCATTGCCACTCAAGGCACACTGGATGCCGGTTGGTTCCAGCAGCGTCTGAATGCACAAGGCATTGAAACGATCATTGCCGATAAGAGCGAGCTTGAAACATGGTTTGTTCCCGGTTGCTATGCGGTTAAACGCGGTCATCTTATTGAAGGTGGCCAGCTCCTTTCTCTGCAGGCACAGGCGCTACTAACGCGTGGTGCACAGCAGCTGGTATTAGCCTGCACTGAAGTTCCTGTTGCCCTCCGCGCAGTGAATGCCCCCTTTCTATCACTGACTCACGACCCCGCTCGCCTGTTAGCCGAACGATGTTCCCGCCTTTGGCAGGACTACCGTCTGACTTATTTGGCTTAAAAAGCAGTCGTTTTATTAGCCAGCTCGTCTCTGGAATTCAATTAATCGTATGATTTTAAGGAAATAGAATGAACAAAAAACTGAGTTTACTGCTTGTTGCCAGCAGCCTGTGGGCCAGTGTGGGGATTGCGGCAACCCCGAGTGAGGTACGTGTCGCCTATAGTGGCGGATCGCAGGTATTGCTGTTAGCAAAAGCCGATGGCTCTTTAGATAAAGCGCTTCATAGCCCGGTGAAATGGGTGCAGTTTGCGTCCGGTGCTGATGCTCTTAATTACTTTGCCAGTGATGCGATTGATATTGCGAATTTTGGTTCCAGCCCGACTACCGCCGGTATTGTTCGCAACCTGCCCATTGAAATTGTTGGCGTATCTGGGGTGATTGCAACTTATGAGCGTTTAATCGGTAAACAGGGTATCAACTCAATTAAAGATATTGAAGGCAAGCGTGTTGCTTACCCACCAAATTCCACCGCCCAGTATGCTCTCGAAGCTGCTATCACGGTGAATAAGCTGGATCGTAGCAAAATTACGTTACTGCCATTACGCCCGGCAGAGATGGTTGCAGCGTGGAAACGTGGCGATATTGATGCCGGATATGTCTGGGCACCCTTCGCCCAGGAGCTGGAATCTTCAGGTGGGCACACTGTCTTTTCGACTAAAGAGTTACAGAAAGATGGCTACCTGATTTACAACAACTATGCAGTTCGCAAAGCATTTGCCGATCAGTACCCCGAAACGGTGGCGGAATTTTTACGCGTACATCAGCAAAAAGTGGACCAATTTAAGAAAGACCCGGAAGCCGCGGCAGCTATCGTAGCTAAAGAAGTGGGCGCACCGTTGACCACGGCAACAAATACATTAAGTGGTCTGGAATATCCGAGCCTGGCAGAGCAGGGTACGGCTGCCTGGTTGGGTAATGGCACAGACACCACGGAAAGTGGTATTGGCCAGGCATTAACTAAAACCTCTAACTTCCTTGCCGGTATTGGTGAGATCCGTCAGCGTGATATTCCTAAAAATTGGGATAACGCGATTGATTCCAGCTATATCCGGGAAGCGGCAGCAAAATGAAATTAGCTAAACATGTTGCCATCAGTGTCGCATCAGTCGCGATCTTCCTGGCAATTTGGCAACTGGCGGCGACCCGGCAATGGGTCGATCCGCTATTACTTCCATCGCTGACAGATATTGGCCTGACTGCCGAGGAGTTACTGGCAGATGGTTATCGACAGGTACCACTATGGCAACATATCGCGGTCAGTCTCGCCCGGGCACTGAGTGCCTTTGCGGTGGCGATTGTGCTGGGGATTCCATTAGGTCTGTTGATGGGAATGTCTGCCGGTCTGTCAGCAGTATTGAATCCTTTTGTTCAGTTCTTACGCCCATTGCCAAAAATAGCACTGATACCTCTGGCGGTGGTGTGGCTGGGTATTGGTGAAGCCTCTAAGTTCTTCCTGATTTTTATTGCCACTTTCTTGAGTGTGGTGGTTGGTGCTACGGCGGCCGTTGAACGTATTGGGCAGACACGTATTCGTGTTGCACAGACCCTCGGTGCCACAAAATTACAGATTTTTCTGCGAGTTGTGTTACCGGATGCCCTTCCTGAACTCTTCACCGCAACACGTTTATCTATTGGTATTGGCTGGACATCACTGATTGCTGCCGAAATGATTGCCGCCAGCTCCGGTCTGGGCTGGATGGTGATTAATGCCAGCTCTTATTTACGGACGGACATTGTCATGCTGGGCATCTTACTGCTCGGGACTACCGGTTATTTACTGGATTTATTATTACTGGGACTGCAGCGATTCTTTGTCCCTTGGGCGGGGAAAGAGTAATGGTTGCTCAGATCGAACTGGATAATATTTCACTGACTTTTCCGGGGAATGTCCAGCCCGTTACGGTGCTTGAAGACATTTCTTTAACACTGGAGAAAGGCGAATTCGTGGTGCTACTGGGGCCATCTGGCTGTGGTAAGTCCACCATTCTTAATCTTATTGCTGGATTCACCAAGCCCGACAGTGGGCGAGTGCTGGCAGCGGGGAAACAGGTACAGAAACCAGGGCCTGAACGGGGCATGATTTTTCAGCAAGCTAATCTTTTCCCATGGTTATCGGTACTGAATAACGTCACTTTTGGTCCACGTCTTGGTCGACATAACAAAGAGGTTGTGAACGCCAGGGCACTGGACTGGATCCACCGCGTGGGGCTTAAAGGCTTTGAACATCATGCGCCCTGGCAGCTTTCTGGTGGTATGAAGCAGCGTGTGGCGATGGCGCGGGCCTGGTTACCGGAACCTGAAGTGCTCTTGCTGGATGAACCTTTTGGAGCCCTGGATGCACAGACCCGGCTAATGATGCAGGAATTGTTGCGTGAGGCATGGTTGGCGACCCACACCACGATGTTATTTGTGACACACGATGTGGAAGAGGCGTTATTTCTTGCGGACAGGGTTCTGATCATGTCGGCACGACCAGGAAAAATTGTTGAGGAAGTTGTCCTGCCCTTTGGACGCAAACGCGATATCGAGACGCTATCGGAATACCCGGGCTACGGCGAAATTAAACAACATGTATTACATCGAGTACGTCAGGAAGCAAAACGTCATTTAGGCTAACCCCAATATAATTATTATTTCAGAGGTGGATACCGTGAGTACAATTAAATTACAAGACCGTCTGGACGAAAGTATTCAACAACATCAGGATGAATATATTGCGATAGCAAAAGATATTCATGCTCATCCTGAAACAGGAAATAATGAATATTATGCTAGCGGGTTATTAACTCAGTTATTAGAAAAGAATGGTTTTACTGTGACCAAGAATGTTGTTGGCCATGAAACAGCTTTCTATGCTGTTAAAGACAGCGGGAAACCGGGTGCCACCATTGCTTATTTGGCTGAATATGATGCCCTCATCGATATCGGCCATGCATGCGGGCACAATATTATTGGCGTCACCAGTATTGCTGCAGCCATTGCGCTAAGTGATGTACTGGATGAAACCGGTGGCAAAGTTATCGTACTGGGCACGCCAGCCGAAGAGGGGGGATTACGGGGTAAAGGCGGACCAAACGGCAATGTTAAAGCACGTTTTGTGGAGCATGGCTATCTTGAAGATGTGGATGCCGCGTTGATGGTCCACCCATCAGGTAAGACCCGCCTGACGGGCCCGACCCTTGCTAACAACCATCTCTATTTCCATTTTTACGGTAAACCCTCCCATGCGGGTAGCTCGCCACACAAAGGGATTAATGCGCTGGATGCACTGGTTCTGCTCTACAACGGTATTAGTGTCTTACGCCAGCAGTTGCCAGATGGTGTTCGTGTCCATGGCATTATTACCAATGGGGGGCAGGCACCGAATGTCATCCCCGAGTATGCTTCCGCTCATTACTATATCCGTGCCCATACCCGTGAAGAGGTATTAGCGCTGGAGCCACGTATTCGAGCTATTGCTGAAGGGGTTGCCCTGGCAACGGGAACCACGGTCAAAATTGAACACCAGGTTGGGCCACGCGACTTCCGTATTAATCACACGTTAAATGGTGTGCTGTTAACCGAGTTTACCGATGCGGGTGAATATGTGGAGCTGAAAGAAAAAGAAGGGTTAGGTTCGACAGATGCTGGAGATATCAGCCATGCGGTTCCGACAGCCCACCCTTATATCAAAATTGGCCCGGATGACTTGATTGGTCACACTGTTGCCTTCCGTGAAGCGGCTAATTCAGAACAAGGATACAGTGCGCTGGTTACTGGTGCGCAAGTTCTGGCACGTACTGGTCTGCGTTTACTGACGGACCAGGCACTATTGCAAGAAGCCAAAGATGAATTTACCGGACACACCGCCACCCAGGCCGCCTGATATTTAACCGGAGCAGATGAATAATGAAAACCTTCTTTTCTGCTGCTGCATTAATGCTGGCAGCTATTTTACCGGTAGGAACAGCGGTCGCGGAAACGGTAAACCGTGATGCTACCCTGAATATTGCTTACGGTAATCGTCCAGGCACTCTGGACCCCTACCTGACCACCAACAATGCCACTACGGATGTTATGCGGCATGTTTTTGAAACGTTATTTACCATTAATGAAAAGTATGAACCTGTACCTGAGTTAGTCGAAAGCTACACACTGAGCGATGATCGTAAAACCTATACTTTGGTATTGCGTGAAGGGGTCCAGTTTCATGATGGGCAGCCACTCACTGCTGATGACGTGGTGGCGTCCATGAACCGCTGGTTGACGGTTTCCCCCCAAGGGAAAGCGAATCTGCCAGGTGTTAAATTCAGTAAAATTGATGATAAAACGGTCAGCTTCACGTTGCCGGAGCCTTCACTAATCACCCTTAATATATTGACTGATGTAAAAAATATTCCAGCCATTATGCCTAAGCGCCTGATTGATGAGGCGAATGAAACCAAGAAACCGGTCAGTGAATTTATCGGCACCGGGCCGTATAAGTTGGCGGAGTTTAAAGCGGGTGACTACCTGCATCTGACCCGAAATGATCACTATCTTTCACGTAAAGAGCCTGCCAGTGGGCTGTCTGGTCAGAAAAATGCCAATGTGAAAGATATCTGGTTCCGCTATATCACCGATGAGTCTACACGCCTTGCCGGGGCAATGACTGGAGAGTATGACCTGGTATTCCAGTTGCCAAAGGATAATATCGACGCGATAGAGCGATCCCAGGATAGTGTACTCTATCAGCCAGAAAATGGCGGTTCATTAATCACCTATTTGTTTAATAAGAACCAAGGCCCTTTTGCCAATGTTAAGTTAAGACAGGCGTTTAACCTGGCTCTGGATGTCCATGAAGCGTTACTGGCAGGGTATAGTGATCCGCGCTTTTTTAAAGAGGACTCGTCGTTAGGGTTCCCGGAACAGGTCGACTGGTATAGCGAGTCGGGTAAACCTTACTGGAATCAACATAAACTTGATGAAGCCAGGGCGTTGGTGAAAGCTTCTGGCTATAACGGTGAAGAGGTGGTGATCATTGCCACCAAAGAGTATGCCGGGCTGTACAACCTGGCGATTGTTGCCCAGCAAGTTCTCAAGCAGATCGGTGTGAATTCACGGCTTGATGTTTACGACTGGCCTACCGTGTTGCAACGTCGTCAGGATCCGAAGAATTTCGATCTGTGTGCCCTGGAATTCACCATGCGTCAGGTGGTGCACCAGTATCCATTCCTCGATTCTCGCGGGAAATTTCCTGGCTTAAGTAATAGCAAGGAAATTGACAATGTACTGGATGAGATAAAACAGGCTCCTTCCCTGAAAGCATCACGTCCACTGGTTGATAAACTCAATACCCTTACCTGGCAGTATCTGCCGGTTATTATTTTAGGTCGTACCACCCCGAGCCCGGTAGCCATTAAAAAGAATATTAAGGGCTACCAGGATTTGAGTGGGCCAGTACTCTGGAATATTAGTGTCGACAAGACCTAACAGGAGAAGGCGATGAAACGTTATTTCTTTCACCGCCTGCTGGCACTGCTACCGGTACTGCTGGTGGTGTCGGTAGTGGTATTTTGTCTGATACATCTGGCGCCGGGCGATCCGGCTGCCGTGATTTTAGGTAATGACGCGACACCGCAGGACATCGCCGCATTACGTGACCAGATGGGCCTTAACCGACCCATGTTCGTTCAGTTTACAGAATGGTTTGGCAGCATCTTAACCGGTGACTTAGGGCAGTCATTATTTCTGAATACCAGCGTCATGACGTTATTTTTACAGCATTTAACCCCGACCCTGGCTCTTGCCTTCTATGCCATGGCGATAGCGTTGGTACTGGGGCTCACGGGGGGAGTACTCAGTGCATGGCGTCATGGCGGTATTACTGACACGGTGATTCGTGCACTGGCGACGTTTGGTATGTCTGTGCCTGGTTTTTTGCTCGGGTTATTTTTAATTTTTGTTTTTGCTGTTCAGCTCCGCTGGTTTCCCGTTGTTGGGTATCGGTCTACCAATGGCTCACTGTGGCTTAATATTTGGTATCTGACGTTGCCGGCATTTGCCTTGGGCATACGTATTGCCGCACTGATTGCTCGTATGACAAGAGCAGTGATGCTGGATGTGATGCGAGAAAACTTTATTAATACTGCACGGGCAAAAGGTGTTCCGGAAAGGCTGGTGATGTTGCGTCATACCTTGAAAAATGCACTGATCCCTGTTCTCACCATTTGCGGTGAGTCTTTTGCTTCATTAGTCACCGGCACCATTGTGATTGAAAGTGTCTTTGGTATTCCAGGTATTGGGGCATTGATTGTCCATTCCATCGAGCGCAGAGATGTGACGGTGATTCAGGGGGTCGTGTTATTAATAACTGTTTGTTATGTCTTGATTAATCTGCTGGTTGATTTACTCAGTTATCTGGCTGACCCACGTTTGTCTGTGAATGGGGATGGTCACTGATGCTTACCAAAAATACGTCTCTTCTTGTATGGCCCTTAGTATTAGTGGCGATCGTGCTGTTATCGTTCTTTGCCAACGCGGTTAGTCCTTACGATCCCTATAGCATCAATCCATTAAGTCGGCTTAAACCCCCGTCGCCTGAGCACTGGTTTGGCACGGATAATTTTGGCCGGGATCTCTTTGTGCGAGTTGCCTTAGCGGTACGTGTTTCTCTCTCTGTTGGTGCGGCGGTGGCTGTCATTGCGGGGGCTGCCGGTATCATTATCGGGTTACTCTGTGCCTGGTATCGCCCGGTAGACCGGATACTCATGCGGGTATGCGACGGGCTATTTGCGTTTCCCTCACTGCTGTTGGCGATTGCTATTGTTGGTGTCTTGGGGCCGCAAATCATTAACGTTATTCTGGCCCTGTCACTGGTCTATATTCCGTCAATAGCACGCGTTATTCGTGGTGCAGCAATGGTCATTAAAGAGAAAAACTTTATCGAAGCCCTGCGCTCACAAGGGGCTTCGGCCTCACGTATTATCTGGCTACATTTACTGCCGAATGTGATATCCCCTTTTATCGTGCAAGTGAGCTGGGTTTTTTCCGTCGCTATTCTGACTGAAGCCGCACTGAGTTTTTTAGGGTCCGGCGTGCCAGCCCCGATGCCCAGTCTTGGTAATTTATTACTTGAAGGTAAAGCCGTTATCTTCTCCGCCTGGTGGATGACGTTTTTCCCGGGGGTCACCATCGTACTACTGATCCTGGGGCTCAATATTATTGGTGATGATTTACGTGACCGTGCCGATCCTGGGTTAAAACCTTTACCTCGTCGTGTATTACACCTGTTGAAACAAGGAAAATAGCATGGCTGAAACCCTACTCAGCGTGAATCAACTGGTGGTGAGCTTTGCCACTCAGCAGGGGGTTATTTCACCGGTACGCAATGTCTCATTTGAGGTTAATGCGCATGAAACCCTGGGCATCATTGGCGAGTCTGGCTGTGGTAAAAGCGTGACGGCACAAGCGTTAATGGGGCTGCTTCCTCCGCGTACGAGTCGTACTGATGGGGAAGTGTTATTAGCAGGCAAGGCGCTGCATAAATTATCAACCAAAGCACGGCGTCAGTTAAGTGGCCGGGAAATGGCGATGGTTTTCCAGGACCCCCTTGCCAGCCTCAATCCGGTGATGACGATTGGCTACCAGCTGGATGAAAGTCTGAGGCTGCACACTGCCCTTAATCGCCAACAACGGCAAGAAAAAGTTCTTGATTTACTTGAACAAGTAGGAATACCCGACCCGGCACGCTGTGTCCGTTCATGGCCACATGAGCTTTCCGGAGGGATGCGCCAGAGAGTGATGATAGCCATGGCTGTTTCCACATCCCCGAAATTATTGATAGCCGATGAACCGACGACGGCACTGGATGCCACCATACAGGCACAGATCCTCTCTCTGTTGGATGATATTAAGCAACAGACAGGAATGGGGATCATCATTATTACCCATGACCTGAGCGTCGTCGCCCGTCTATGCCAACGAGTCCTGGTGTTGTATGCCGGGCAAGTCGTTGAGGAAACAGATGTCTATACCCTGTTTGACCGTCCTCAGCACCCTTATACCCGCGCACTATTAGCGGCTCGGCCCTCCCTGCAAAATCAGCCGAAAACCACGCTGCCCGAGATCAAGGGGCAAGTACCTGCATTGAATAATTTACCCACGGGATGTGCTTATGCCGATCGTTGCCCATTAGCACAGGCGCGTTGTCGGGAACAGCAACCTGCACTCAGTGCTATTGGTCACCAAAATCATCTGGTTCGTTGCTGGCGCGTGGAGGAAGCATCCTAATGACAGTCCCGTTACTGAGAGTCAATAATCTGTCAAAAACATTTCATCGGCAGGGACAAGCCGTTCATGCGGTAGACAATGTCAGTTTTACGATTAATACCGGCGAGACTTGGGCCCTGGTGGGGGAGTCAGGAAGCGGTAAAAGCACGACTGGAAGACTGGTTCTGGGGCTGACGCCTTCATCTGAGGGAAGTATCCATTTTGATGGGCGTTTACTGACAGGAAAAGGGAACGGGGCATGGAAATCAGTACGTCGGGATATGCAGATGATTTTTCAGGACCCATTATCCTCACTGGACCCGAAGCGTACGATTGGATACAGCCTGGCTGAACCATTAATTATTCATGGTATTGGCAACCGAAAATCACAGGTTGCTGAAATGCTGGAACAGGTTGGCCTGCGGCCCGAGGATGCGGGGCGCTATCCCCATGAGTTTTCTGGGGGACAACGCCAGAGGATAGGTATCGCCAGAGCGTTAATTTTAAAACCAAAGCTGATTATTTGCGATGAGCCCGTCTCTGCGCTGGATGTGTCTATCCAGTCACAAATACTGAATTTATTAATGTCATTACAGCGCGAATACGGTCTGACTTACCTCTTTATCTCCCATGACCTTAATGTCGTGAGGCATATCGCTGATAAGGTGGGGGTGATGTATCGTGGCAATCTTGTGGAACAAGGGCCGCGTGAGGCTATCTTTACCCAACCCCGGCATGATTATACGCGTTACTTACTTAATGCTGTGCTGCCAGAGAGTCCTGTCCCCCCAGGGGGGAGTGATATCGCCTGAATATTTTAACTGGATGTTCATTTTACGGGGGCCCAGCCGGGAAGGGCGTCTTATTTTTTTTGCCCTGTCCGGCCAATACCGCGATAGAGATCGTTAATCCGTTTCACTGATTTAATTGAACGTTGTGGCGCAGTGGAAGCAACGGAGAGCACCATCATCTCAAGGCATACCAGTACCGCACTGTGCAGGGGCATTTTACCATTCTCACCACCACGGGGAACGTTGATGACAATGTCAGCCTCTTTACTGAAACGTGACCCAAGGGCATTGGTCATTAAAATGATGGGTACACCTAAGCGTTTAGCTTCCCGTATGGTGGTGAGCCCCTCACGGTGTGCTGATTTCTGCGCCATCATGATAATCACATCTCCGCGTTGCATGGCAATGAGCTGTTCAGCCAGGTTGACTCCAGTACGATTAAAGGGCACCGCAGGCAAACCAATCCGGCTAAACAGACGGGCGGAATACTCTGCCAGAACTCCGGAGGCGCCAATACCAAAAATACCCAACTGGCGCGCTTCAACTAAGAGAGCGACAGCTTGGGCAATGGCATAGCGATTACCCTGTGTGGAGAGCACCTCACAGGTATGCTGGTGGCCTTGCAGAACAAAATCAATGCTTGAATTGACGTCGCAAGTCAGGGAGTTAACCGTGGTGACCATCTTCTCTTCTGAATTGATACCAGGACCAAACCATTGTTCTACCGTTTGTTTTAAATCACGTAGCCCGGCAAATCCTAATGCCTGAATAGTACGTACTACAGTGGCGTCTGATGTTTGAGTTGCGGCAGCAATTTCAATGGCAGTGAACTCCAGCACGACTTCTCGGTTCTCGTTAATATAACGGGCTACGGTTTGCATCCTGGGGGAAAGTGTGTGAGCACGGGCACGAAAACGATCCCCATAGACATCAATGCGATTTTTTACTTTCTTGGCTGTCAGCATTACTCTTTCACCTGAGGCAGCAGTCGCCCGGCAATATGCGTTTGCACCTGAGCCGCCATCAGGCTCAGTGACGCAAAGGAGTTAGAAATGGCTTCTTCCCGGGAGAGTAAAATATAGTGTCCCCGCTGGCAGGCGGTTAAAAAGTCGCACCAGCCAGGTAGCACACTATCCATCGCCGCGATTTCATCCTGTGGTTTACCCCCGGTGTCTCCCCGCCAGGTTGAAAACACAAAATCAGCATCCATTTCTGGTAACCGTTCGGCACTCACATCAATACGTTTTCCATCGGGAATACTGTCAATAAGTGCCGGAAATTTGAAACCCGCATCACGCAGTACTCGCCCAAGAGAGTGATAGGTATGGAGCGCGTTAACTTTACCTTGATTGGCCTGGATCACTACCACTGAGGTGTGTTCAGTATCGATGGTGCGTTTAATTTGCGCTATCTCCTCCTGATAGCGGCGCTCCAGAATAGCAAAACGAGCCTGGGTTCCCGTAAGCTGTGCCAGCTTGCGATAAATTTCTGGTGCCCCACCATCGAGGTGGTCGATACTGACCGTGGGCGCGATTTTTTCCAGTTGTTCCAGTGGGGTACTACGCCCCGGCTCGGTAATAATAAGGTCTGGTTTGGCTGCCACAATAGCCTCAATATCAATATCAGCAGTACCAATAAATTTGATATCGGAATTATTAAAATCGACACCTGTCAGTAAAGTGCCAGAGCGAATAAAGTGACTACCATCCGGACGTGTTCTGCCGTGACTGGCAACGGGGGGAATACCCAGTTCGATCAGGGGAATCGTGATATCAAGATCATGTAATGAAACAATGCGCTGGGGGTGTAACGGTACTTCCACCACGCGCCCGAGATCGTCAGTAAATAACTGAGTAGTTTGTGCTGCCTGGACAGAGAAACCCGCCAGTAATAATAGTGATAAAAATAAACGCATACTGCCTCTTTAAAATTACAAACGATCCCGACGACGCCAGAGCAACAATAGAAAGAAAGGCCCCCCCACCAGGGCGATGACAATGCCAGCAGGGATCTGCAAGGGGGCAAAGGCCAGCCGGCCAAGGGTGTCAGTGACCAGTACCAACAGAGCCCCTAACAGGGCACTTCCCCACAATAGTGCCGTCTGCCCACCACGTAGCCAAAAACGTGCCATATGGGGTGCCATCAACCCGACAAATCCCAGGCTGCCGACACAAGAGACACTGGCAGCGGTCAGCAATACTGGCGCGATAAAGCGTAATAAGGCTAAGTGCGGCAGACGCACCCCTAAACCCGTTGCGGTATGGTTACCCAGCAGGGCCACATCTGAAGCCCGGGTCGTGATGAATAACAGAACCGCGCCTGGTAACAGCCATACGAGAGCCACCAGTAACAAAGGCCAGGTGGCGGCCTGTAAGCTACCGGACATCCATATCAGTGCGGTCTGAACATTACGCACATCCGCCGTGGTCATAAAAATACCGATACCGGCGGCGAAAAACCATGAAACCCCAATACCGATCAGCACAAAGCGAGGGCGGGAAAAATCCCGCGCCAGTAGCACCACTAACAGCGCGACCAGGGTGCCCCCTATTACCCCAGCCAGGGGGCGCCATACCAGATTCAGTGTGGGGAATAGCAGAATAAGAGTGAGGATAACGACACTACAGCCCTCTTTTACGCCGATAAGCCCGGGATCTGCCAGGCCATTACGGGTAATAGATTGCATGGCAGCACCGGCAAGCCCTAACATTGCCCCACATAATAGCGCCATTAACAGGCGTGGCAGACGGACATCCCAGACGACATAGTGCTGCTCTGGTGTCAGGGTCTGCGGATAAAACAGCGCCCGGCCAATGTCTGACGTTGGGATTGGCAGAGAGCCTTGTAAAATCCCAGAGACCAGCAAGCCACAGATGAGCAGCACGAGTACCAGACTGTAGATAAGGGTTCTTGGTCGTACAATACGTGAGAGGCGGCCCACGCGCACAGAACGTAGCCCGGCACGATGCATTGCGCGGCTCATTTTAAATACCTTGTAGCGATAAAGATAAACACCGGTGCGCCAACCAGGGCGGTCATAATGCCTGTTGCCAGCTCTTGAGGGGCCAGTAACAGGCGGGCAATAATATCGGCGAGTAACAAGATGATGGCGCCTAATAGCCCGGCCAGGGGGATCATCAAACGAATATCATCCGTTACCAGACGACGAATGATATTGGGTACCAGTAAACCCATAAACCCCAGAGGTCCGACGATGGAAACGGCGACCCCACAAAGCAATGCAATGGATATCATAGCGATAATACGAATCCGTAGTAGATTAACGCCCAGACCACGGGCCATATTATCGCCAAGAGCCAGAATATTCATTGATGGCCCAATGGATACCGCCAGTATCATCCCCACAAACAACGGCATTAATGCACGGTGTACCATTTCCCAGCGTAGTCCGGCTAAATCCCCCACCAGCCAGGTGCGCATGGCCAGTAAGGTCTGTTCGTCAAGAATCAAAATTGCGGCGGTCAGGGAGGAGACCATGGCTGAAAGCGCAACGCCACAGAGCATGATTTTCAGTGGTGTTAATCCCCCTCGACCAGCAGAAGACAGGGCAAGCACGGCAGAAAACAACACCGCAGCCCCGGCAGCCGCAATGAATGACTGGCTGGCTGATGTGATACCCAATGCCGTACATAAGACGACAGCAAAAGCAGCCCCAGCATTCAGCCCAAGAATATGGGGTTCACCGAGTGGATTACGTATCAAGGCCTGTAATAGCACCCCCGCGACACCAAGGGCGGCGCCGACCAGTAAGGCCGCAGTGAGGCGTAGCAGTCGCAGGGAAATAATAATCCGGTGATCAAAGTTTTTGGCATCAAAATAGAATAACGCCTGAAGTACCGTGCGCGGACCAATGGTTCTGGCACCGATCCCGAGGTGCAATACCGCCAGTATTCCGAGCAAGAGCAATGCCACCGGTAATGCAAGGGTGAAGCGGCGGGGGCGATGACGGGCGAGCAGGCGTCGGGTCGTCATTTATTGTGCCCGGCGCTGGCAGGAAAGGGCAGGAAAAAGGGTTTACCTGTTAGCGGGTTGATGGACATTTGAACATCAACATCGAACACGGCTTTAATCAACTCCGGGGTACAGTTTTCTCCGTCCTGAATAATGCCTTGCACCTTTCCCTGTTTGAGAAAGACCAGCATGTCGCCATAGTTAATCGCAAAATTAAGGTCATGGAGAACCACGACCACGGTACGGCCATGATGACGGGTCAGTGAGTGCAGCAGTTCGAGAATCTCCACCTGATATCGCAGGTCGAGAAATGTGGTGGGTTCATCCAGCAAGATAGTAGGGGTCTGCTGTGCCAGAGCCATGGCTATCCAGCAACGCTGGCGCTGACCACCGGAAAGGCTGTCGACGGGCAAATGGGCGAATTCAGTCGTACCTGTTAACTGTAATGCCTGCTCTACCGCTTGTTCATCTTCATCACTCCATTGCTGGAGAAAATTCTGCCAGGGAAAGCGCCCACGTGAGACCAGTTCAAACACGGTCAGCCCTTCCGGGACGAGCGGGGACTGAGGCAGAATACCCAGCTGGCGTGAGACGGCCTTCGTGGGCTGCTGGTGAATCGCTTTACCGTCAAGCAACACGGTGCCATCAAGCGGTTTCAGCATTCGTGCGATGGTACTCAGTAGTGTTGATTTACCACAGCCATTCGCCCCGACCAGTACCGTCATTTTTCCGTGTGGGATAGTCAGGCTGATATCTTCGACAATGGTATGGTGGCGATAACCAGCAGAAAGTTTTTCCAGCTCAATCGCTATACTATAAGGGGTATTTTCCACATGCTCTGGCATGTTCACTCCTGCGTTGCTGCCATATGAAAAAGCCAGCACTCGCCAATTTCTGTACGCATCATATTTCAAGTCGCCTGTGTTAGCCGCGTTCACTCACTCGAATCACTTGCTGCCTGCCTGCAACTTGAATGATTTAGAATACAAATAAAAATAAAACTCATTCGCTTCCTTGATCTTGCTAAGTTAAGGCGTAGTAGTCAAGCATTTGTAGTCTGTAGTCAGGCTGTTTTCTACACAAAAAACCATGAGATGAACAATCTTGCTATTTTTTTGAAAATATTCATTTATTTCAATTGGTTGATTGTTTGTTTTCCGTAATAAATACAGGGTCTATTCAGGCGTTGTTACTGTAGTTTCTTTATTATTTTTTCATTTACTACTACAAACCCAGATGGTTGAATGATTCTCAATTACAAGTCTGGCGGCGTTTGTGGGTAAGAAATAAACACAATGGCATGCCAGGCTAGCAGGGCAGTAGCCAGGATAAACCTGTGCTCTTCCCATTTCTGGGCTGGGTATTTTTTGCGGAATAAAGACAAGATGGCAAAGTTAACTCCTTATTTTTCAGGGATGAAAGGGCGGGCATTATTCTCCGCTCTGTTTTTAGGTGTCACGGTAATACCGGCAGCCAATGCCGCGGAAACAGAGAAAGAAGCGGTGAATGAAGCTGACACCATTACTGTTATTGCTCATAGCGGTAGTGCGGATCAAGCCACGTCCGGTTATCAACCTCTGAACTCATCTACTGCAACGTTAACCAACATGCCATTGCTGGATATCCCGCAAGTCGTGAATACTGTCAGTGACAGAGTGCTGGAAGATCAGAATTCAACCTCACTTGATGAAGCACTGTATAACGTCAGTAATATCGTACAGACCAATACCCTTGGCGGTACTCAGGATGCTTATGTGCGTCGTGGCTTTGGCTCTAACCGTGATGGATCGGTGATGACTAACGGCCTTAAAACAGTACTACCACGCAGTTTTAATGCCGCAACATCACGTGTTGAAGTGCTGAAAGGCCCAGCCTCTACCCTGTACGGTATTCTTGACCCCGGTGGGCTGATCAATGTGGTAACTAAACGCCCGGAAAGAACCTTTGGAGGGTCCATTTCGGCGACTTCAAGCAGTTTTGGTGGCGGGAGTGGTAAATTTGACGTTACCGGGCCAATTGAAGGGACCCCTTTTGCTTTTCGGCTGATTGGTGAGCATCAGGATGAAGATTACTGGCGTGATTTTGGGAAAAACCGCAATACGTTTATCTCCCCATCTCTGACGTGGTTCGGTGAGAACAGTACTGTTAATGTGCTCTATATGCACCGTTCTTACAGCGCGCCATTTGATCGCGGGACTATTTTCGATCTCACCACTCAGCAGCCCGTTAATGTCGACCGTAAAACACGTTTTGATGAAAAGTATAATATCACTGAGGGTGAATCTGATTTAGCCCAGCTGAATAGTGAATACCGTTTTAATAGTGCCTGGACAGCAAAGTTTGACTATAGCTATAGCCAGGACAAATATAACGATAATCAGGCCCGTGTCATGGCCTATGATGAAAAGACAGGTAATTTAACCCGTCGTGTGGATGCGACCCAAGGGTCGACCCAACGCATGCATGCCACTCGGGCTGACCTGCAGGGTAATGTAGTCATTGGCGGGTTTTATAATGAGATCCTGACGGGGGTTTCGTATGAATATTACGACCTGTTACGCACCGATATGATCCGTTGTAAGAACGTCCAGGGCTTTAATATTTATAACCCGGTCTATGGCACTATCGGCAAATGTACCAGTGTTGCAGCCTCAGACAGTGACCAGACCATTCAGCAAGAAAGTTATTCTGCTTATGCGCAGGATGCCCTCTATCTGACAGACCAATGGATTGCCGTCACCGGGATACGTTATCAATACTATACAGAACTCGCGGGTAAAGGTCGCCCGTTCAGAACCAACACTGACAGCACCGACAAACAGTGGGTGCCGAAATTTGGTCTGGTCTATAAGCTGACACCAAATGTATCGCTGTTTGGTAACGTATCACGTTCCTTTATGCCTCAATACTCCATTGCAAACTACATTGGTTCCTTGCCACCAGAAACGTCAACAGCCTATGAAGTGGGTGCCAAATTTGATTTGTTCGATGGAGTGACAGCCAACTTATCAGTATTTGATATTGATAAACGCAATGTGCTCTATAACGACACCGTGAATGGTGAAACTGTGGCAAAAACGGCAGGACGGGTGCGTTCACAAGGGGTGGAGTTTGATATTGCCGGTTCGTTAACCACTAACACCAATATTATCGCCAGCTATGGCTATACGGCAGCAAAAGTGACGGAAGATCCGGACTACAAGGGTAAAGCACTGCCGAATGTGCCACGCCATACCGGTTCATTATTCCTGACCTACGATATTCAAAATGCCTTTATGGGAAATACGTTGACTCTGGGCGCTGGCGGGCATGGTGTCAGCCGTCGTTCTGGTAATAACGAGGCTTCTTATCATCTGCCGGGATACCTTGTTGCTGATGCTTTTGCCGCTTACAAAATGAAATTGAAGTATCCAGTCACATTGCAAATGAATGTTAAGAATCTGTTTGATAAGACCTATTATACTTCGTCTATTGCCAGTAATAACCTCTCTAACCAAATTGGTGATCCACGGGAAGTACAATTCACTGTTAAAATGGAGTTCTGATTCGGTTTGTGGCCCACCTGTCCTCAGGGACGGGTGGGCTGTAAATACAAGCCATGGGAAAACACATAAAAGGAAAAAGATCATCATGACAAGATTAACTGATGCCCGTCACCCCATTAGTGATCCAGGGCTGGAAGGGGGCATTAATTTTCGTTCTCTGGGCGGTTTACCTGCGGCTGATGGCCGATCTGTCAAACATGGTCTGCTGTTTCGTGCCGGAGATCTGAACGGACTCTCTGAGCAGGACTGTGTCCTTTTGAGTGATATTCCTTTACGTGTGATCCTGGATTACCGGGATGCCGAAGAATGCAGAGCCAGACCAGATAAACTGTGGTCGGGTGTATCATACCAGGCTGTGCCTGCGAACCCTGAAGAGCAGCTGATTAATGGTAATCTCGAAAAACTGACCACTGACATACTGGCAGATATTGATGCAAAAGCCTGGATGACGGAATTTTATCGGCAGCTCCCTTTTGCTAACCCCGCTTACCGGAATTTAGCCGCCAGCCTGGTCTCCCAGCCCGATGGTGCAATTGTGCAGCATTGCGCATTTGGAAAAGACAGAACCGGGGTTGGCTCGGCGCTGGTGTTGTTAGCGCTCGGAGCAGAAGAAGACACCATCATGGAGGATTATATTCTTACTGAATTACGGTTAGCGCCATATCGTGAAAAAGTAATTGCAGAACACAGTAATACACTCAGTGGAAGGGCATTGCAGCAGTTTTCTTATTTATTGCAGGCTAATCCGGATTTTTTACGTGCAGCGTTGCAGGCCATCGACGAGCGCTATGGTTCCCCTGCAGCCTGGCTGGCCCATGACTACCAGCTGGATAGCGAGTGCTGTGCCCGCTTGCGACACCACTATTTAAGTGAATAGCCAGGATGAATACTGTGCGCAACATCAGGCGCACAGTGACATTCGGTTGCTGATTAGCCAAGGCCGAGGTAAGACTTACCCTGATCAAGCACCACATTACAAACTTTTGTTTTTAGCTGCTTACCTAATTCCGTCTCTCCAAGCGTAGTCAGATCCAATTTTTGCTGGCTGCCGGTATTCAGCAGCCCGGCAATACCTTGTTGATAACTGGCTTTTTCTGACGGTTTAGCACTACTGGTGAGGCCTAGTTTAGACTTGAGTTGGTCTGCTAAATTATTGGCATTATTGACGACATTATTACGAATGCAATATTGCAATACCCCTGTGGCATTCGTCAGGCTGCTTGAGGCAACGGCATTATTATCACCACCAAGGAGCTGTGTGATGGTTCCAAGGGAAAGGCCACCATCAGAGGTGCTTGTCTCATGTTTATTGCCCTGTGTATTGCCGAGCAGACTGGAGGCGGTATCACTCAGTTGATCTTGCCAGCCAGCCGCTTGCGCCGCACCGCTCACCAGGCAAATAGCCCACCCAAGGGAATATAATGACTTCACCATTTTTTTCATAATACTGTCTCTGTGCTCAGTTTTTCAGTGGTTGGTACGTGTTATTTTAGTGCCAGGTTTCAGGGAATAGTTCATAAATGGAGGCAAAAAATGGGGGGCAGCAACAGCACTATCTTCAGCGCTGATGGGCCTGACACATTTTAACTTTCCTGTTTATACTCCGTCTTCCCCCTCAGGCATTGCTGTCTTCAGCCTGGTCGTGGCTTGCTCCGTAGAGGCATAACATAGGGGATATGAGGTGTTCTTGAAATCAGTTATTTCTTAAGAAGCTATTTATCAATAAGAGGTTACAGGCGTGTTGCCACTTACCTGTCGTCTCTCATTTCGGGGAAAAGTTCTGGGCTTGTTGATAAATGAAATTGGCAAAAGCCTGGGCGCATTCAGGCTGGTGACGTCCCTTAACAGTGACCAAATATATCGCCCGCTCCAGTGCGAGATCCTGAAAGGGAATGATGGTGATATCTTTATGCTGGAACTGAAAGAGTGTCAGGCCCGTAGTAATACTGATGCCGTAATTGGCAGCAATGACGCTCTCTGATCTGGACTTAATCGAAGCGAATGAAGCTTTTGCGGCACAATACCTGGCAGTTCAGCGTGACTTAGCGATGGACCCGGCCAGGGTGAATGTCAATGGTGGTGCTATTGCCTTGGGCCATCCTGTGGGAGCGAGTGGGGCCAGGATATTTGTCACCTTGGTCCATGCATTGAAAAACAGAGATAAAACGACTGGGCTGGCGACACTATGCATTGGTGGTGGCCAAGGTATTGCGATGATTATTGAGCGAGTGTAAATACGGCATCGCGTTGCTGTTCATCACTATAAAAATGCGGGAGTTCAGTGGATGAACCCCCGCATTTTGTCGTGGGGAAGACGCCATCAATACAGGCGTAAATCAAAATATTATGTTGGAATATTTTAAAAAATGAGTGACTCATTTTTGTTAATTTCGCCATACTCCGTTTATCAATGATTTTTATCTGTTTCTGATAACGCTGATAAAGCGTTCATCGCACCTGTTAGCTGTGCATTAAATCCTGTGTAGAAAATGGTGTGGCGGGGTGGCTGCAGGGAGATTACCTGAACTGGATACATGAATATCTGAATTATCCGCCTC
Organism: Citrobacter sp. JGM124; assembly: GCF_018257795.1. Lineage (GTDB taxonomy): Bacteria > Pseudomonadota > Gammaproteobacteria > Enterobacterales > Enterobacteriaceae > JGM124. Next base: position 154,228 of record NZ_JAERJD010000004.1, read on the forward strand.
CCGGGATATACCGAACCCAGTCGGGGCATATCTGACCTGAGGCATCAAAAGGGCCGGGCATGGGTGGATACTATCTTTCATTATTAAAATATAGCATTATATTAATCAGATACATATTAATGAAAATGACCTGGGTTCACTTATGTTAATGTCATCAAAATCTTTAGACCAAGTATTATGTAGTGTTACAAGTTACTGGAATGAACGAGCCCTGAGTTACAGTGAGGCGAACCAAGAAGAATTAGCCGGTATAAAAAGGACTGTCTGGCAAAATTTATTACTTTCCCATGCACCAGACAGTAAGCCTCTTCGTGTTTTAGACATTGGAACCGGTCCCGGTTTTTTTGCTGTTATTATGGCTCAGGCGGGTCATATCGTTACTGCGGTTGATGCTACCACTGGGATGTTAGAACAAGCCAAAACTAATGCATTACATTACAATGTCGATATTAATTTTGTTGAGTGTGATGTTCATAACTTACCATTTGATGATGACTCATTTGATTTAATTATTACCAGAAATGTAACCTGGAATTTAAAAAAACCAGATGCAGCATATCAAGAATGGTATCGTGTTTTAAAAACAGATGGCCGTCTGATTAATTTTGATGCTAACTGGTATCTGCATTTATTTGATTCGGTATATAAAGCGGGATTTGACCAGGACAGAAAAAACACCCAGCAACAGGGGATCCCAGACCATTATATTAATACCGATACGGTAACGATGACACAAATAGCAGAAGTACTTCCGTTAAGCAAAGTGCTTCGTCCTCAATGGGATGCTACTGTATTACTGAATACAGGCTTTAAGCAATGCTTGTTTGATGTCAATATTGGTGAAAAAGTATGGGATCATGAGGAAAAAATAAATTATGGTTCAACGCCCATGTTTATGATCGTTGCAGAAAAATAAATATATTATTAATATTTAATGGGAACCGGTAACGGAATGAAAAAATATTTTGTGTCATTTGTAATGATGTTTATTTTTGCATTTAGTTCTGTTGTCCAGGCTGATGCCAAAAATAATGAATTAGATTACGCCAGTACCAAAGATATTCGTGATATTAATCCCCATTTGTATTCCGGTGAAATGGCAGCGCAAAATATGGTTTTTGAATCGTTGGTTGTGAATACTGATGATGGTGTAAAACCATTTCTGGCGAAGAGCTGGGACATTTCGCCTGATGGAAAAACTTATACATTTCATCTGCGGCATGATGTGAAATTTACTGATGGTGAGCCATTTAATGCCCATGCTGTTAAATTAAACATTGATGCTATCATTGAAAATTTTTCGCGCCATGCCTGGTTAGAATTGGTTCGTCAAATTGATAATGTTCATGTCATTGATGATTATACTGTAGAACTGAAATTAAAAAATCCTTACTACCCAACCCTGACTGAATTAGGGTTAACACGTCCTTTCCGTTTTATTTCACCGAAATCATTTATTCATGGAAAAACATTAAATGGTGTAAGTAGCTATGCAGGGACAGGTCCATGGATACTTACGGAGCATAAAAAAAATCAATATGCACGTTTTGACGTAAACCCAAATTACTGGGGAGAAAAACCCGCATTAAATAGTGTAGTCTGGAAGGTGATTCCTGATCGCCAGACGTTACTGTTGTCATTACAGAAAGGGGATATTCAGCTAATTTTTGGTGCTGATGGGGATATGTTTGACATGGATTCATTTGAAGCACTGCAAACATCAGGAAAGCTGAAAACACTCATGAGTGCTCCTGTTGCTTCACGCGCCATTGTTCTTAACAGTAGTCGTCCTATCACCAGCGATAAAAAAGTGCGTCAGGCTCTGGAATATGCAGTAGATAAAGAGGGTATCGCCAGCGGTATTTTCGATAACAGTGAGACGGTTGCGGATACTTTAATGGCCAGAACGGTTCCGTATAGTGATATAGATTTGCCTGTATATTCTTTTGATCAAGATAAGGCCAGAAAATTATTGGATGAGTCAGGCTGGGTTTTAGTTAATGGTAGCGGTATTCGTGAAAAAGAGGGTAAACAGCTTGAATTAATATTATCTTACAATGTTAATAATGCTGCTGAAAAAGATATTGCAGAACTTATACAGGATGACTTTAAAAAAATCGGTGTAAAATTGACCATTCTGGGAGAGGAAAAACAAGCTTTTCTTGACCGCCAGAAAAACGGTAATTTCGACCTGCAATATTCACTATCCTGGGGAACACCTTATGATCCGGCATCATTTGTGTCCTCTTTCCGCATCCCCGCTCATGCCGATTATCAAGGACAGAAGGGCCTTAAAAATAAAGCAGAAATAGATGACATTATTAATGAGCTGCTGATAACGCCAGATAATGAACGGCGCCAGAAACTCTATACCCAGTTGTTCACGATACTGGCAGATGAAGCTGTCTATATCCCATTAACCTATTCAAGGACGAAGGCGATTTATAGCAGTGAGCTCGAACATGTTGGATTTAATCCTTCCCAATATGAGATCCCATTTGAAAAAATGTCATTCAGTCATTAATGATTAGGAAGGCGAGTTTCTTCCTACTGGCACAGAGGTATATATAATGAGCAAGTATTTTTTACTACGTTTGTTCATTATGTTACCCCTGATGCTGGTTATCTCATTTATTGCATTTTTGTTGTTGAATTTAACACCATCGGATCCCGCTGAGGTTGCCCTGCGTATTAATGAAGTGGTTCCGACAGATCAGGCAATCTCTTTGATGAGACAGGAGTTAGGGCTGGATAGACCTTTCCTGACTCGATATTTTGACTGGCTATGGAATGTCATGCATCTTGATTTTGGGCAGTCATTTCTTACCCGCACACCTGTATTACATGAAATACTTACCACGTTACCTGCCACACTCTGGTTAGCCATCGTCAGCCTGTTTTTTATCGTGATAATTTCTTTGCTGCTCTCATTTCTATGCGTATTTACTCAGGACACGTGGGTGGATAAAGTAATACGTGGTATCGTATTTATTTTTACTGCCATACCTAATTACTGGCTAGGGTTACTACTTATCTGGGCACTGGCAGTTAAACTCGATTTATTCCCTGTTAGCGGCATGATGACCTATAAATCAGTGGTTTTACCTGCACTGACACTTTCTCTGGGATATATCGGAACTTATATTCGTTTAATTCGCGGTACTATGTTGCATCAACTACAGCAACCTTATGTATTCTATGCCAGGGCGAGAGGATTGCCAGAGAATATTATTTTACGGAAACACGTGCTACCCAATTCATTACATACTTCACTGATTGCTATAGGCATGAGTATCCCTAAATTGATTGCCGGGACTGTAGTCATAGAAAATATATTTGCCTGGCCAGGAATAGGGCGGTTATGTATCAATGCTATCTTTGGTCGTGATTATCCTGTTATACAAGCTTATATTTTACTGATGGCCTTGTTATTTTTGGTATTTAATTTTGTTGCTGACTTACTACAGCAATACCTCGACCCACGTTTAACGAGGTAAAGGATGATATCCATTTTTATTCAACAATTACGGCGTGATGGTTTTGCACAAATCTGTTTTGCCATCGTTATTATTGTGATTGTTGCGGGTATTCTGGCCCCCTGGCTGGCCCCCCATGACCCGATTGAAACTTCTATCCGCATGAAGTACCAAGGTAGTAGTTTTTCCTACCCGCTCGGTACTGACAATCTTGGGCGTTGTATCTTATCCCGCTTACTGTTTGGAATCCGGACAACGGTTTTTTATGCTCTACTTGCCATGGCCCTTACATTATTATTCGGATGCCTTATTGGTATGATTGCGGGGGTTTTTGGCGGGAAAACGGATGAGTTTCTGATGCGATTATGCGATGTGATGCTCTCTTTTCCTGGTGAGGTTATGATTCTCGCACTGGTTGGTGTCTTAGGGCCAGGTATTGAAAATATTTTATTGGCAATTGTTCTGGTTAAATGGTCATGGTACGCCCGTATGATCCGGGGGACGGTTATCCAGTATACCCATCGTAATTATGTACGTTATGCTCAGGTCATTGGTGCATCACCAGGGCATATACTGAAAAAACATATCCTGCCGATGACAATGGCCGAAATAACCATTCTTGCGACCTCTGACATTGGCAGCGTTATCTTGATGATTTCAGCTTTGTCATTTCTTGGGCTGGGGGTACAAGCCCCTACGCCGGAATGGGGCAACATGCTCAGTGAGGCAAAAAATGTGATGATATTCCACCCTGAATTAATGTTACCAGCCGGGTTGGCTATTGTTATCGTCGTTGCTGCATTTAATGGTTTAGGTGATTTTTTACGTGATATCGCGGATCCCGCAAACAGGTACAGTCATATCTCCTGCCAGGAGAACAAAACTGATGACTGATATACTCACGGTCGATAATTTATCAGTCACAGATAATGCCGGGAACACACTGCTCCAGCCGGCTTCATTCACTATTTCACGTTACCGGACGTTAGGCATTGTCGGAGAAAGTGGTAGCGGCAAGAGCCTGATGGCGAAAGCTATCATGGGGTTATTACCCGCTGGCTTACATGCCCACGGACGTGTTTTATTTCGTGGCAGGGACTTGCTGAAAAACAATAAATATCAATGGCAGCAGACACGAGGTAAAGATATTAGCCTGATTATTCAAGATTCAATGGGTGCGTTTGATCCTTTAATGACATTGAAAGATCAGTTTATAGAAACGTTACAATATCATACCAATATAAATCGGGATGCTTGCTTTCAGCTGGCATGTCAGTGTCTGGCACGCGTCAATATCAAGGTGCCGGAACAGAAGCTCACTTGTTTACCTCACCAGCTTAGTGGCGGGCAATTGCAGCGGATGATGATTGCAATGACATTGGCATTAAAACCGTCACTGGTTATCGCCGATGAGCCGACGACCGCATTAGATTCAATAACACAATCGGATATTTTGTCTCAGTTTAAATTACTGGCAGCAGAGCGACAAAGTACCTTGGTACTTATCAGCCATGATTTAGGCGTGGTTCGTAATATCGCTGATGATATTGCTGTTATTTACCAAGGACGCATTGTGGAATATCAAAAAACGGAGTTTCTATGGGAAGCGCCACAGCACAGTTATACGCGTTTTCTTCTTGATACCCGGAAACGTTTATCGTTAAGGTTCAATACCATTATGGGGAGAGCATCTCATGCTACTTCACGTTGAAGAGGTGTATAAAACCTACACACGATCAAAAGGTTGGCGGCGTCAGAAACAAAAAGTGCTGGATAATGTCAGCTTCACTCTGGAAAAAGGTGAAAGTCTGGGATTAGTGGGTGAAAGCGGTAGTGGTAAAAGTACATTAGCCAGAATTATCAGCGGCATTGAAAGGCCCGACAGTGGTAATGTGTTGTTGAACGGTAAATCGCTGCACTATCGACAGCACCGTCATCAACAGTTAAGTATTGTTTTTCAAGACTATACCACTTCAGTTAATCCGACAATGACGGTCTATTCAATGATCAGCGAACCTTTGTCTCAGCAAAACTATTTACCGCCATTATTACTACGTGATCAGGTTGCTGGCCTGCTAAAAAAGGTGGGGCTGTCGCCAGACTTGATGACCAGATACCCTCATGAATTATCCGGCGGGCAGTCACAGCGTGTTTGTATTGCCAGGGCGCTGGCCACACATCCTTCGCTTATTATTCTAGATGAGGCCGTGAGCTCATTAGATATTCCCGCACAAGTACAAATACTTGATTTATTAGAAGAGTTAAAACAAGAATTTAGGTTAAGTTATTTTTTCATCACTCATAATATTCAAACGCTGTGTTATTTTTGCCAGCGTGTTTTATTTTTTAATGAGCATTCAATTGTGGCACAGAGTTCAATTAATGACTTAAGCACTATTGAACATCCCTATGCTAAAGCATTACTCAATTCGGTGATTGACTGAGGGGGGGGATTTTTCTTTGATTATTAATATATTTTATCTCAGCTTGCCCCTGTTTTTATTATTCAAATGCATTTTTATGCAATCGGCTGATGAATTAATTCCAACAGGATTCCCCATGAAGAAAATGATTATGGCTGCTTGAATAGGTTAACACTGTTTCGCCCATTTTCTTTAGCCTGGTATAAGGCTATATCCGCCTGGGACAAGAGCTGAGTTAATGTTTTTTCGGGATTATCCCACATGGTCACCCCGATAGATACGGTCACCTGAAGTTCCTGCAGCGGGTCTATGCGAATGGGGGTGCTGGCAATAACATCACACATACGATTAGCCACTTCAAGCAGCTCATGGTCACCTGCAACTGGTAAGATAGCAGCGAATTCTTCCCCACCCACCCGCCCGAAAATATCCGATTTGCGTAGTGCGTCACCCATCATAGCCGCCACGCGTTTAATCACCTCGTCTCCCACTAAGTGCCCATGCTGGTCATTAACATTTTTAAAGTGATCGATATCAAGCATCAATACACCATATTTCACATTATTGAGATTACACTGGACACGCAAAAATTCTGCGCGTTCAAAAAAAGCACGTCGGTTGTAGGTTCCTGTTAACTCATCAATACTGGCAAGTCTTTGTAATGCAATAGTTCTTTCTTCTATGCGATCTTCCAGATTGTGATTCGCGGCCCGTAGCATTTCAGTGATATTTTCGGTGATCTGCCCGTCCCTGAACACCCGCCAGATAAAAGCCATTACCCCAATTAACAGGAGGAATAGTGTCAGACTGAATATAGAAAATAGATCACCCAGCCAGTATTTGTTTTCAACCTCTTGTTGGTTATAGGTCTGGTTAACTTTAGATACCACCACGTTAATCTTCTGACGTAATGGCCGGGACTCGCGAATAATAGTTTCTGATACTTGCCTAATCGCTTGCTCATTAGAGGCCTGTGCGACCAGATCACTCCAGCGCACCACGGCTGTCCTGAGTTCAGTCAAAACACGCTGGACATCAGGAAGCTCGACAAACGATTGTTTTTCCGTATGTAATATAGCAGCGCTGTTATCCAATACGCCGTAGAGTACATCTAACCGGAGGGCAAGGTCATCTTTGCCCTCCGCCTTAATTTTAGATTCAGTTTCATATGCAGAGAGCATTAAACGATACAGTTCACTACTGACATTACTGATATACCAAGTCTCTGCATTATAACGCACTTTAGAGAATATATGTGCTTGCTGCATTGCCAGCCAAAGTGAAATAAACGTGATGATTAGGAGAAAAAAAGAGGCACCCAGCAACCAACGAATAATATATTTCCGTTTACGTAATTTCTTATATTCATACGCAATTTCATAGCTATTTAATGAGTATTTCATGGACCATCCAAATAGTATAATCCTGATATTTAGCCGTGTTGATTTCACTATGTTGGTCAAAGGGGTAGATTAGAATAAAAGGCCCTTTGCTGCGTATTGGTATGAGATCGCCATTAAAACGTGAGGCCAGTACGGGATTATAGATGAGCACGTCGCTCATCGGGATGGTAATGATATAGTCATTTAAGGCAATTAACTCAATGCTTGACTCTGGCTGTGCGCCTAACTGCCGGGCAATATCCGCCAGGTAAACACCACTCCACTTGTTTTTTCCTGTGATATCAAGCCCCGCAGGCAGGCTGGTTTCGATAGTATGCTGAGGAAGACGATCAAAATCAGCCATATCACATGACTGTGTTGTTTTATCAGCCGCTTGTAACAATAACACCACCTTTCCTGTTGGGGGAGGGCATACTGTCGAAGCATTAGCCTTTATGATGCAGAAGAAAAATATGATCAAAATAGAACAAGCCTGAATCCATCTCGCTGACATCATAGGTATTAGCCTTAAATATTGACTGTTATATAATTGATGATTTGCAACATCATGACTTAACTATTTGAAAAACAATTGTAAATTATAATTTTTCAGGGTGTCACCTGTTCATGGCAGGACCGTCTCTGAAAGATAAAAATAGACACAGGAGAATCATTTGTCTTCTGAGTTCAACAATTATTTTTCACGTGTTTATTTTCATTTATCATTTTCCATAACGGTTCTGTCTATGGGCGTCGTACCAGAGCTATATGGCGGCAGGAAATACAACGTCATATTGACGTCATACGCCCATTTTTTCAATAGATTGATGAACTCACCGTACTGAATGAATATAAAGGATTTTTAGACACTCCTGGACGCATGAGGATAACGACCGACGGCTTACAGGAGTCATCGTTAATAGATTGATTTAATAGTCATATTTTATATTGGTTAAATGAGTTATCGCCATAAGCCCGTGATGACAAAATGGCCGATATGGCATTCAACCACAGGTTCTGTGGCTAAACTTTTCAGGGGGCTTATCTTTCGTACTGCAACCAGGTAATCCCCCTTTAATTCAGTTTGCCTGCAAATGTAAAGGTGGAAAATCTAATGATGGCTGTTTCATTTTAGAAAGGAGCAGACACTCCAGAACGTAGTGATTTTGAGGGGAATGGGATGGCCTCAGGAAAACAATTACTGATTGCAATGACAGATAGCATAAGGGGATTTATTGAGTATGGTGGTGTTCAGGAGAGTGAAACTGGCGGAAGATCACAGGAGTCGAACCTGCCCGGCACCGCTGGCGGCACCCACTGGATTTGAAATCCAGCCGCCTCACCGGAGGCGACGATCTTCCGAGCCTTCATTGCTACATGGAGGCGGTGCGCATTATACCGGGTTTCCTTAATAGTCCCAATGATTGTGTAAGAAAATATAGGGTGTTTAATACTATATTACACGTTAATTCAGAATAAACATGATGTCACCTGCCTTTTTATGCAGGTTTTAAAGAGGTTTTAGCCATCCCTGGAAGGTTTTTATTCAGGTGCTGGGGGCTATTTCTGCAGGAAGAGAAAGCAGCACCTGGTGTTAGTGCTGCTTCATCGTGGGGCTGGCTTATTCGTTGTCACCAGGGAATAAGAACGGATTAATACTGCTACGGGCAAAGCCTTCTTGTTCCATACGCGCATCCAGCACTAATGAGGCTAAATCGTCCGCAACCGCCTCTACACCGGCATCCTTTTCCTGATAGAAAATCTTCAGATAGGTACCACAGTCACCACAGCTTTCTGCCTTGACGGCGGATTGCTCACTGTCCAGTGACCAGTAGTTTAAGTCCCGGGTTTGTTCACAGTTACTGCACTTGATGCGTACCACATGCCATTCAGTCTCACACAGGTTACAGTGCAAGTAGCGTAATGCATTATTACTGCCGATATGCACCATGCTGGAGACCGGCATTGAACCGCATACGGGGCAGAACTGACGCTGCTCACCGTATTCCGCTTTTGCTTTGCCGGGAATGAGGCTGGCCATTTGTGCCCAGTAAAGTGACAACGCCGCCCAAATAAAGGGGGCTTTATCACTGCCTACCCTGGCAAAGTCACTATTTAAGAGTGCCGTTGCCATCTCTTCCCTTTCCTGGGAAGAGGATTTTTCAAGGTTTTCAATAACGACTAATGCCTGACCGCTCATTTCTGGTTTCAGTTCAGCAATCAGCGAAAGCAGCAGGCGTTGCCAGTGTGGGTCACGTGGCAAAATATGCAGATCGAGAGGGGGTTGGCCTGTCTGTGCTGATCCAGCAATCAGTGCTGTTAAGTCCATCTCCAGTGGGTGGTCATAGAGAACCACTTCCTGGGCATGGGCAATCAGTGCAGCAAAGCGCAGATAATCACCCAGAGGGTTATCTGTTGCCAGCGCACGCAGACGTTCAGCCCGGCGGTTATAGAGGTTCTTCAGTCTGGGAAACAACAGCGGTGGAATAGCTTCCACCGCATGTTTTTCGCGTTTTTCCAGCCTGTCTTGCGGGATTATGCGAATACTCATTCAGATGATTTATCCTGTTTCTGGCGCAACTCACGATACCAGCGCGGGTGGTGTTTTTTCGCCCAGGTTGAGGTTACCCATCCTTCCACCATTGCGGTGATGGTTCCTTTTACCCACAAAGCGGCGTAAACATGCACCATAATAACCACTATCAAGGCTACTGCGGCAAATGAATGTACCAATAACGCAATACGGATAATCGGAATAGGGAAAGCAGGCGCAAAATACGGACGCCAAATGATGACCCCGCTTGCCAGCAGCAACACCAGGAAAATAATCGCCGCCCAGAAGACACATTTCTGACCGAAGTTATAGCGCCCGGTGTCACCCACTTCCTCATTAACGACAATTTTATGGATATTTTTTGCCCACAGAATGTCTTCTTTGTTAATCAGGTTGTGGTGCCAGTAACGGAAAAACATAATGATAAATGACGCGAACATCACCACCCCGACAAAGGGGTGGAGAATACGTGCCAGCTGTGGCGTACCGAGAATGTTCATCAACCAGTTAAAGGAGGGGAAAAAGAATCCCAGCCCACTGACGGCTGCCAGAATAAAGCAGAACGCCGTGATCCAGTGGTTGATACGCTCTGGTGCACTGTAGCGTTGAATCTTCACTTGTTTTTTCATTTCTGCACCTCATCATCATGGTGCTGCTTTTTATCGTCCGGTTTATCAGCCTCGTGTTCGTCCTCTTCTTCATCGGCACGGTTCGGGCCAACCCCTACGTAGTGGAAAATACTGGCGGCAAATGTCACCGCAAAGCCGACGGCAGCCAGTGGTTTCCAGATGCCTTTCCAGAAATTAACGGTCGGGCTGATGGCAGGATCTTCCGGTAAACCATGGTAAAGCGTTGGTTTATCCGCATGGTGCAGGACATACATGACATGGGTGCCACCCACCCCGGCAGGGTCATACAGCCCGGCATTTTCAAAGCCACGCGTCTTCAGTTCAGCGACGCGTTCCCCGGCCAGGTCCTTCATGTCCTCTTTGGTACCAAAATGAATGGCTCCGGTTGGACAGGTTTTAACACAGGCCGGTTCCTGGCCAACAACCACACGGTCTACACATAGCGTACATTTGTAGACCCGGTTATCTTCAGGATTCATACGCGGTACGTTGAATGGACAACCAGCAATGCAGTAGCCACAGCCAATACATTGCTCAGACTGGAAATCAACGATGCCGTTGGCATATTGAATGATCGCACCTTCTGATGGGCAGGCTTTTAAACACCCCGGATCTGCACAGTGCATGCAGCCATCCTTGCGGATAAGCCACTCCAGTTTGTCGTTCTGCTCCACTTCAGAAAAGCGCATAACAGTCCATGATTTGGCAGTTAAATCCGCCGGGTTGTCGTAGACACCCACGTTGGTTCCGACCGTATCACGGATGTCATTCCACTCTGAACAGGCTACCTGACATGCCTTACAACCAATACAGGTTGTGACGTCAATGAGTTTGGCGACTTCATGTTGATGATCCCGCGCCTGAGGCGCGGGGGTAAAGCCGTTAGTAGCGGAACGACGGATGATGTCCTGAGATTGATAAGCCATAATTCGTCTCCGTTACACCTTTTCCACATTGACCAGGAACGCCTTAAACTCAGGCGTTTGCGTATTCGCATCACCAACAAATGGCGTTAATGTATTGGCAATAAAGCCTTTCTTGGTAACACCTTCGTAACCCCAGTGAATCGGGATACCAATGGTGTCGACTTTCTTGCCATGCACATCCAGGGTCCGTATACGTTTCGTCACCACCGCTTTTGCCTTAATGTAGCCACGGTTGGAAGAAACTTTCACCGTATCACCATGTGCAATACCCAGTTTATTCGCCAATTTTTCACCAATTTCGATGAATTGTTGCGGCTGGGCAATCGCATTTAACAGGGCATGTTTGGTCCAGTAATGGAAATGCTCCGTCAGACGATAAGTGGTACCCACATACGGGAACTTATCGTGCGATCCCATCTCTGCCAAGTCATCTTTAAACACACGAGCTGCCGGGTTCGACACCACTTTTGGATGGAGTGGGTTTGTCCCTAATGGGGTTTCAAACGGCTCATAGTGTTCGGGGAATGGCCCTTCTGCCATCTTGTCGAGGGCAAACAGACGCCCCAAACCTTCTGGTTGCATGATGAACGGCCCGACACCGGTGTCTGGAGCGGCATTGCTGTAGTCCGGAATATCAATGCCGGCCCATTTGGCACCATCCCAGGAGATCAAGCGGCGTTTCTCATCCCAAGGTTTACCTGACGGATCAGCCGAGGCACGGTTATAGAGAATACGGCGGTTAAGCGGCCACGCCCAAGCCCAGCCGAGTGTATTCCCCAGCCCGGATGGATCCGCGTTATCCCGTCTGGCCATCTGGTTACCTTCTGGCGTCCAGCTACCGGTGAACACCCAGCAACCACTTGCGGTCGTGCCGTCATCACGCAGCTGCGCAAATGAGGTGAGCTGTTGACCTTTTTTCACTACAACCGCACCGGTTGTTGGATCGATAAGATCTGCCAGTGCCCGGCCATTGTTCTCCATGGCGACTTCTTCTGGTGCAGGATTGTCTTCGATCAGGTAGTCCCATGACATACTGAGTACCTGTTCTGGTGCCTTCCCGCCTTCTTTCGCATACATATTGCGTAAACGAGAGAAGATACCGGACAGAATTTCACCGTCACTCAGGGCCTCACCCGGGGCATCCGCACCCTTCCAGTGCCACTGTAACCAGCGAGAAGAGTTAACGATGGAGCCGTTTTCTTCAGCAAAGCAGCAGGACGGCAAGCGGAACACTTCAGTCTGAATGGTTGATGGGTCAACATCATTCATCTCACCGTGGTTCTGCCAGAAGTTCGAGGTTTCTGTATTCAGTGGGTCAACGGTCACCAGGAACTTCAGTTTTGAAAGCGATGCAATGACTTTGTTCTTATTCGGGAATGAAGCCACCGGGTTAAAGCCCTGGCAAATATAGCCATTGACTTGACCATGATTCATCATCTCGAAGTATTGCAACACGTCGTAAACTTTGTCCCACTTCGGTAGCAGGTCATAACCCCAGTCATTCTCTTTAGTTGCTTTATCGCCATAGAAGGTTTTCATCAACGAAATAAAGAACTTAGGGTAGTTGCTCCAGTAGTTTACCTGGCCTTTTAACAGGGATTTTGGCGTGTTAGCCGCCAAATAGCTGTTGAGGTCTGGCTGTTTCTCGCTTGGCAGGTTCATATAACCAGGCAAGTTGGTGGAAAGCAGACCCAGATCCGTAAGCCCCTGGATATTTGAGTGACCACGCAGGGCGTTAACGCCACCACCGGCCATACCCATATTCCCGAGCAGCAACTGGATCATTGCCATAGTACGGATGTTCTGTGCCCCGACAGAGTGCTGCGTCCAGCCCAGGGCATACAGGAATGAAGCTGTCCTGTCTGCGGCGCTGGTTTCTGCAAGATACTGGCAGACTTGCAGGAAGTCTTCTTTTGGTGTGCCGCAAATATCCGACACGACTTCTGGTGTATAACGGGCAATATGCTGTTTCAGCAAATTCCACACGCAGCGAGGGTGCTGGAGTGTAGGATCGCGTTTAGCGAAGCCTTCTTCGTCCAGTTCGTAGAACCAAGAGGTCTTATCGTACTTGCGATTTTCTGCGTCGTAGCCAGTAAATAAACCGTCTTCAAAGCCGTAGTCATCCCGCACAATCAAATTGGCGTTGGTGTAGGCTTCAACATACTCACGGTTAAATTTATTGTTGTTTATCAGGTACAGTAAAACGCCTGACAGGAAAGCTATGTCAGTACCCGAACGGATTGGCGTATAGAAATCCGCAACTGCAGCTGTGCGCGTAAAGCGGGGATCGATAACGATCAACTTAGCGCCATTATGAATTTTGGCTTCCATCGCCCAGCGGAATCCCACCGGATGCGCTTCTGCCGCATTGCCCCCCATCACTACGATGAGATTGGCGTTTTTAATATCAACCCAGTGGTTGGTCATCGCACCGCGACCAAATGTTGGAGCAAGACTTGCTACCGTTGGTCCGTGTCAGACGCGCGCCTGGTTGTCCACGGCAAGCATGCCGAGGGCGCGAGAAAATTTCTGGCTTAAAAAGCCGGTTTCATTGCTGGCAGCGGAAGCACAAAGCATCCCTGTACTTAACCAGCGATTCACCGTTGTCCCTTGTTCATTGGTCTCAATGAAGTTGGCGTCACGGTCTTCTTTCATCAGTTTGGCGATACGGTCAAAGGCTTCATCCCAACCGATTTGTTTCCATTCGTTTGAACCAGGGGCCCGGTAAGAAGGGTATTTAAGGCGTCCCTCGGAGTGGATAAAGTCCACCAGACCAGCACCTTTCGGGCATAATGCACCGCGGTTTACCGGGTGATCAGGGTCTCCTTCAATATGGAAAATGGATGACTTGGCATTTTTTGCACCGTCTCCGAGGCTATACATTAATAGCCCACACCCAACAGAACAGTATGTACAGGTATTACGTGTCTCACGGGTTCTCAGCAGCTTGTACTGCCGGGTCTCCGCAAGTGCTGTCGCCGGGGCAAAACCCAGCGCCGCCGCCGTTGTACCTGCCATACCGCCAGCACAGATCTTAAAGAACTGTCTTCTGCTGACTTGCATAGATTGCTCCTTGTACGACATTCTCACATGACTAATAGGTTTGGATTGCGGAAAGTCCGCCGGGGTTGAAAATGGCAACCCTTTAACAGATTTGTCTCTTTTAAAACATCGCCTGACTGGCGATAAAATGGTAATTCGGAATGCTTATTATGTTCTAAGACAGGGACAGAAGAAGGACGACCACAATACACTATTGGCGAAGAGGTAATGGCCTTCTATCCTCTATTAATACCCAAGATAATACCATATGGATGCTGGGGCCGTTTTCGATTTAAGGTAAAAAAATGAAAAATATCGACTCTTGTCAACAAAAAAACGTGACAAATGGCACAGGTTATAATGCGGTTGCTTGTTGGCAGCGTAATGATTTACAGCGTTCCATTTCTGATGATATCGCAGAGGAAGTGCCTGTCGCTTTGGTATACAACGGTATTTCCCATGTTGTCATGATGGCCTCCCCTAAAGACCTGGAAGCGTTTGCCCTTGGTTTTTCCCTTTCAGAGGGCATCATTGAGCACCCCCGGGATATTTCAGGAATGGATGTTGTATCACACTGTAATGGTATTGAAGTACAAATAGAGCTCTCAAGTCGTCGTTTTATGGGGCTTAAAGAACGCCGCCGTAACCTGGCCGGAAGAACCGGGTGTGGTATCTGTGGTGTTGAACAACTCAATGATATTGGACGCCCATTACCTGTATTACCCTTCAGTCAGCGTTTCTCTCTGTCATCGCTTGATCCGGCCCTGAGCAAAATGCGGCAGTATCAACCGGTGGGCGACTTAACCGGCTGTACCCATGTGGCGCTGTGGCTGGATAACCACGGTGACATCCTTGGTGGGTGTGAGGATGTCGGTCGTCATGTGGCGCTGGATAAAATGCTGGGTATGCGGTCTCGCCAGCAGTGGCAGCAAGGAGCAATGTTAGTCTCCAGCCGTGCCAGTTATGAAATGGTACAAAAAGCGGTCATGTGTGGAGTCGAGATTTTATTTGCAGTATCCGCCACGACCGCTCTGGCGATAGACATTGCTGAACGCAGCCATCTGACACTGGTGGGTTTTTGCCGCAAGGGGCAGGCAAAGGTTTACACTCACCCCCAGCGCCTGTATTAATCATCTCTCAGGGCTTTTCATCGGACATAAACAAGGCACTGTCACGTAGCAAATGGTTATTGCCAAGACGACGGGTAAAGCCTTCCCGGTCGAAATATTCCAGGATCTGAATCGCCAGTTTGCGCCCGATTCCTAACCGATCACGAAAGTCAGCAGCACAGGCCGAGCCTTGTGTCTGATCCAGTTCACGAATCAAGGAAGCAAATTGCGTAATTGTCTCATGGCGGTAATACCTGTCTTTCAGGATAGCGGTGACCAGCCCCTGTTGGGCGGCGAAGCGTAATAACTGACGTATCAGGCCTTCATCTTCACCGGTGGTTTTCGCCAGGTCACGAACCCACCAGGCCTCATTACCCAGTAATGCCTGGACCTTGTCCCATAGAGTCTGTTGCTGTGGCGTAAAATGAGGTTCATACCCAGGCAGATGTAACCAGCCCTGACGGCTACACACTTGCCCGGTATTACGGAGCTGGTCAATCAGCGCCAGTACCAATTTTTCATCTGCTGATGGCAGTGCCATTCGACGCAGACGCTCCCGCCCGGGGCCTGGCTGGTCATCATGTTGTTGATGATAGCGTGCCAGCGTCTCCAGTATTTTCTGCTGCCAGTGAGTGGCCATTTGTTCACTGAGTAAAAGGCCTCCCGCCTGAAAATAACCCGGTTTTTCCGTCAGGGTCTGTAAGCCAGTGGCGGTCAGCTGGCGAGCCCAGGCGAAATCGCTGAGGTTTACTGCACCGCGCATTAGCTGAGTATCCAGAGCCTGGGCATCAGTCTGTACATGGCCAAGCATTGTGGCCCATTGTAGAAAAGCAGGTTGCCGCTTCCCGCGACGAGGGGCATGGAGTAGCAACGTCCTGGCACCGGCGAGTGTCGTGCGTGCACTAATATCCCGTAGTACCAGACGGTCATTTTCTGCCAGCCATAGAGGCGTATCCAGCACCAATTCGGCAAGATTATCCTCAAGCAGAGAGACTCGGCCGGTAATATGACTGGCTGCATGGTGAATATGTAAAGGCTGCCACTGCTGGAGTGGCGCGATGCTCTGGAGCGCAACAATGACCCGTTCCACAATCTGGCAAGGTTTGTCGCTCAGTAACCAGTCACCCCGTGTAATATCGGCTTTCTCAGCATTGCCACTGATATTCAGTGCGATGCGTTGCCCGGCACAGGCATAAGGCGTGTCCTTGTTCTGGGCATGCAGGCCACGGACTCGCATTGGTTTATCTGCCCCGGTTAACCACAGTGTGTCGCCAACGGTGACTTCACCACTCAGGGCGGTGCCCGTGACCACTAATCCTGACCCTTTTACCGTGAAGGCACGGTCGATGGCTAAACGAAAGCGGTGATGAAAAGGGTGAGGACGTTCGCTGAGTTGCTGGATATGCCGGCGCAGTGCCTCGATACCCTCGCCAGTATTTGCTGCTGTGATAAAGATCGGGACGTCATCATTGCCTGACAGTGTACTAACCTCAGCACGAACCTCGTCAATACGTTCAGTGCTGACTTTATCTGCTTTAGTTAAGATCACGGTAATCGTGGGGTTGCTCGTTAACTGTAATAAAGCAAGATGTTCACGAGTTTGCGCCATCACGCCATCATCACAGGCCACCACCAGCAACGCGTGATCGATACCGCCGACTCCTGCGAGCATATTGGCAAGAAACTTCTCATGTCCGGGAACATCAATAAAGCCAATAATTCGCCCGTCGGGTTGTGGCCAGTAGGCGTAGCCTAAGTCGATAGTCATACCCCGTTTTTTCTCTTCGGGCAGACGGTCAGCATTGATGCCAGTCAGGGCTTGTAACAGCGTCGTTTTTCCATGATCCACATGTCCGGCGGTAGCAATGATCACGGGGCAAGTACCTTCAGTAATAGTGCATCATGTTCCAGGCAGCGTAAGTCGAGCCATAGCCGGCCGTCAGTAATACGGCCAATCACTGGATGTTCTAGCTCACGTAGGGTTTTGCTCAGTGCCACCAGAGTTGAGCCGCGTCCATCACGAGGCTGGAAAGTCAGCGCTGCGCTTGGCAGCTTACCTACCGGTAAAGAGCCGCTACCTATTTGTGACAGACAGGGCTCTGCACTGACGATAAAGTCCACATCAAAATAGCGGGCAAAGAGAGGCTGTAAGCGTGCAGCCTGGACTGAAATATCTTCAGCCGAACGAGTCAGTAAACGTAAGGCTGGCAAGCGCTCGGCCAGGGTTTCTGGGTGTTGGTAAAGTCGCAGAGTGGCTTCTAACGCTGCCAGAGTCATCTTGTCTGCCCGCAGCGCACGTTTCAGCGGGTGCTGCTGGAGACGGTCAATGTAGGTTTTTTTACCGACAATAATTCCCGCTTGAGGACCGCCAAGTAGTTTATCACCAGAGAAACTGACCAGGCTGACCCCATCAGCTATCAGCTGTTGTGGCATCGGTTCTGGCGGGAGTCCCCACTGGGTTAAGTCCACCAGGGAACCACTCCCCAAGTCGGTGATCACGGGAAGACTATGCTGGTTAGCCAGGGCTACCAGTTCAGCTTCGCTCACGGATTGGGTAAAACCCTCAATATGATAATTACTGGTGTGAACTTTCATCAAGAGAGCGGTATTTTCTCCCAGCACATTACGGTAGTCAGCTAAATGAGTACGGTTAGTGGTACCCACCTCAATCAGCTGACATCCTGCCTGACGCATGACGTCAGGAATACGGAAAGCACCGCCGATTTCAACCAGTTCCCCCCGTGAGACGACCACTTCTTTGCCCTCACTACAAGCGGCTAGCATCAGGAGCACTGCCGCGGCGTTATTATTGACGATACAGGCCGCCTCTGCCCCTGTGAGCTCACACAATAAAGTGGCCACGGTTTGGTCCCGATGCCCACGTTCAGCGGTATCCAGTGAATATTCCAGTGTGACAGGTGAACCCATCACCTCACTGACAGCTTTAATCGCTGACTCTGCCTGTAATGCCCGGCCCAGATTCGTATGCAGCACGGTTCCCGTCAGATTAAGTACTGGGCGTAGCGTGCTACGGTTACGGGTAGAGAGCCTGTCCTGGGCTTCATCGCTCCAGTTGTCACACCAGTCAGGTAAGGTTCCGTCACGACTGATTTGCGCCCGCGCCTCATCCTGTAACTCGTGAAGTATGGCGACAACACGAGTGTGACCGAACGTTTCGATCAGGGGTTGGAACGGCGCTTCACACAGTAGACGGCTGGTCGCCGGTATACGGCTAAAAAGTGTTTGTGTTGTCGTCATATCATCACGGCATTTGAAGGGGGTGGGTTAATTGTACAAGGATACGGCATTTTATGCTTTGTTGAGTTATCCACTAAGCTTAGTGGGAGCTTGGGACTGAAGTGCAGGCGCAATGAACCCTATGGCGCAGATTATTACTGTACAGGAGGCAATAAGACGGTTTGCCTGATAAATGTGTAAATATTTTGTGATAAGTGTCACATAAATCAAACAAAGGACGGCCTGATAATTGTGATTAAGATCACATTATTGCTGTGTTGATGGTTATTAAACTAGCAACATTCTTTTTTAACACCTCAATTTTGTGATTTAAATCACCAAGTTGACCCACGTCCCCTGCTTGTATTAGTGATGTTTGTCACATAATCAGGGGCTTGCTGGACAGATACGCGATTCAGTGCCAGATTCGCAGCATTTACTGCATCTGGCTGACGATTTGTTGGCACGTTAACAATAAACCTCGGGCTGCTTTTCAGCGCGTAACACCACTAAGGGGTATGAGTATGTCATCTGATATCAAGATCAAAGTGCAAAGCTTTGGTCGTTTCCTCAGCAACATGGTAATGCCAAACATTGGGGCGTTCATCGCCTGGGGGATTATCACTGCATTATTTATTCCTACCGGCTGGTGGCCTAATGAAGAGCTGGCGAAGCTCGTGGGGCCGATGATCACTTATCTTTTACCACTGCTGATCGGTTTTACCGGTGGGCGGCTGATAGGCGGTGATCGTGGTGGTGTCGTTGGTGCTATTACCACGATGGGGGTTATTGCCGGTGCGGATATGCCTATGTTCTTGGGGGCAATGATTGCTGGTCCTCTTGGTGGTTGGGCAATCAAGCACTTTGACAGCTGGGTAGATGGTAAGATCAAATCTGGCTTTGAAATGCTGGTGAACAACTTCTCGGCGGGTATCATCGGTATGATCCTCGCGATTCTGGCATTCCTTGGCATAGGTCCTGCGGTAGAAGTACTCTCTAAAATACTGGCGGCAGGTGTTCATTTCATGGTTGTCCATGACATGCTGCCACTGGCTTCTATCTTTGTAGAACCGGCAAAAATTCTGTTCCTGAATAATGCCATCAACCACGGTATTTTCTCTCCGTTGGGTATCCAGCAGTCCCATGAACTGGGCAAGTCTATTTTCTTCCTGATTGAAGCGAACCCAGGCCCGGGTTTAGGTGTACTGCTGGCTTATATGTTCTTTGGTCGTGGTAACGCGAAGCAATCCGCTGGTGGCGCTGCTATTATCGAGTTCCTTGGTGGTATCCATGAAATCTATTTCCCTTATGTTCTGATGAACCCACGTTTACTGCTGGCGGTAATCCTCGGCGGTATGACTGGCGTATTTACCTTGACCCTGTTTGACGGTGGTCTGGTTTCTCCTGCTTCTCCTGGTTCTATTCTTGCGGTTCTGGCGATGACTCCAAAAGGAGCCTATTTCGCCAACATCGCTGCTATTGTTGCTGCAACAGTCGTCTCCTTTGTTGTTGCTGCCATCTTGTTGAAAACCAGTAAAGTTAAAGAAGAAGAAGGCGGCCTGGAAGCGGCATCTCGCCGTATGCAGGATATGAAGGCTCAGTCTAAGGGTGCGGCTCAGTCTGCTTCAACAGACGTGTCGAATGATCTTGGCCACGTACGTAAAATCATCGTAGCTTGTGATGCCGGTATGGGATCCAGTGCTATGGGCGCTGGGGTGCTGCGTAAGAAAGTCAGTGATGCAGGACTGAAAAATATTTCCGTGACGAACTGCGCGATAAATAACTTACCAAACGATGTTGATCTGGTGATTACTCACCGTGATTTGACTGAACGCGCTATGCGTCAGGCACCGCATGCTCAGCATATTTCTCTGACTAACTTCCTTGATAGTGGCCTTTATACCAGCCTTACTGAACGTTTAGTGGCGGCTCAACACATTAGTGAAAATGAAGAAAAAGTGATCGAAAGCCTGGAAGACAGTTTTGTTGCCACTGAGGACGAGCTGTTTAAACCGAGTGCCAGTAATATTTTCCTTGGTTTACAAGCCAGCACCAAAGAAGAGGCGATTCGATTTGCCGGTGAGCAACTGGTGAAAGGAGGATATGTTGAGCCTGAGTATGTTGATGCGATGTTTGCACGTGAAAAACTGACCCCAACGTACCTTGGTGAAGGTATTGCTGTTCCTCATGGCACCGTAGAAGCCAAAGATCGGGTTCTGAAAACTGGTGTGGTGTTCTGCCAGTACCCACAGGGTGTTCATTTTGGCGAAGAACCTGAGGATATCGCTCACTTGGTTATCGGGATTGCAGCACGTAATAACGAACATATTCAAGTGATTACCAGTCTGACCAACGCGCTGGATGATGATTCAGTTATTGAGCGCCTCGTCAATACCACCGATGTTCAGGAAGTTCTGGATCTTCTGGCGGGTAAAAAATAAGACCTTCTGTATACCCTCTTCATTATCTGGAGAGGGTTGACTCACATTGAAAAAGGGTAACGCAATGAAAGCATTACATTTTGGTGCAGGGAATATCGGTCGTGGGTTTATCGGGAAATTACTTGCTGATGCAGGTTTTCAGTTAACTTTTGCTGACGTTAACCCAGTCTTGCTGGATGCTATCAACGCCCGTCACAGTTACCAAGTGCATGTTGTCGGTGAAGAGCAACAGATTGATACTGTTTCCAACGTGAATGCGGTTAGCAGTATTGGTGAAGAAGTGGTGCAGTTGATTGCCGAGGTGGATTTGATCACGACTGCTGTCGGGCCAGTTGTCCTTGAGCGTATCGCCCCGACACTGGCTGAAGGTCTGATGCTCCGCCGTGCCCGTAGTAATGAAACCCCTCTTAATATTATCGCTTGCGAGAATATGGTGCGTGGTACCAGCCAGCTTAAAGAGCATGTTAAACAGGCCCTGTCCGATGATGATTGGGTATGGGTTGAGCAGCATGTCGGTTTCGTTGACTCTGCTGTTGACCGTATCGTTCCGCCTTCAGAGTCAGCCACCAATGACCCATTAGAAGTGACAGTCGAAACCTTTAGTGAGTGGATCGTCGATAAAACACAATTTAAAGGTGAACCTCCAGTGATTGCTGGAATGGAACTGACAGATAACTTGATGGCGTTTGTTGAGCGTAAGCTCTTCACGCTGAACACCGGACATGCTATAACCGCGTACCTCGGTCAGCTTGCAGGCCATCAGACCATCCGTGATGCTATTCTCGATGCTGATATTCGTGCGGTCGTCAAAGGTGCAATGGAAGAGAGTGGTGCTGTTCTGATCAAACGCTATGGTTTTGATGAGCAAAAACATGCAGCTTATATTAATAAAATCCTTGGCCGTTTTGAGAATGCACACCTGAAAGATGATGTTGAACGTGTTGGCCGTCAGCCTTTGCGTAAACTCAGCTCCGGAGATCGCCTGATTAAACCGTTACTGGGTACGCTGGAATATGATCTACCGCACCAGAATCTGATCGAAGGGATTGCGGCAGCACTCCATTACCGCAGTGAGCAGGACCCACAAGCCCAACAGCTGGAAGCACTGCTGGTCAGTAAGGGGACGGAAGCGACCCTGGCAGAACTCTCCGGGCTGGATATTAATAGTGATGTTGTGGCCAAAGCAGTTCAAGCCCACAAGGCGAAAGCGAAGGCCTAATAAGATAGCGAGCGGGAACAGTGGATGCTGTTCCCTAACCCAATTCAGTGACAGGCAAAAATGGAAGAAACCCAGGCCTTTGAGAATCATGTGCTTGAGCGTCTTAATGCGGGTAAAACAGTACGCAGTTTACTGATTGCGACAGTCGAATTGTTGACGGATGCCGTTAATCTTCTGTTGCTTCAGGTATTTCGCAAAGATGATTATGCAGTGAAATATGCTGTTGAACCCTTACTGGACGGCGATGGCCCGTTGGGGGAACTGTCTGTAAGATTGAAGCTGATCTATGGGCTCGGCGTACTGGGGCGTTATGAGTATGAGGATTGCGAGCTGTTGATGGCGCTTCGTGAAGAACTCAATTACGATGGCAACGAATACAGTTTCATTGACGATGAAATTTTGGGCCCTTTTGGTGAGCTGCATTGTGTTGCAGCCCTCCCTGTCGCCGCGAACTTTATCGATGACAGTGACCCTACGCTTCTTGCCATGCAGCGTAAGCGTTATTTACAAGTTGTGCGTTCTACCATGGTTCTTTCTCTGACTGAGCTGATTTCAAAAATCAGCTTGAAAAAAGCCTTCCAGAAGTAGTCTATTTCACGTCATCTGCCGGGATAGTGTATCCTGTTGCGCAAATATCCTTTTATTCACGGTAAGACACAATGAAAGAAGTCGAAAAAGCAGAAATTAAACGTCTCAGCGATCGTCTGGATGCCATCGGTCATCAACAGGCGGATATGTCTTTGGTAAATGAAGCTGAAAAATATGCTGAACTGGAAAAAGAGAAAGCGACACTTGAGATAGAAATTGCCCGTCTCAATGCGGTGCGTAACCAAAAATTGAGCAAAGAAGCTCAGAAGTTACAGGCACTCCCTTACCGCCGCGCAATTACCAAAAAAGAGCAGGCGGATATGGGTAAACTCAAAAAATCAGTGCGTGGCCTGGTTATTGTTCACCCAATGACGGCGCTGGGCCGTGAGATGGAGCTGAAAGAGATGACTGGTTTTTCCCGTACCGATTTCTGATCGTTGCCCTGCTTCACGTCACCTGTTACGTGAAGCAGCCTCTCTTTTTTCCTGCCTGAAAAACATTCAATTATTCTGAACTTGTTTGGCTGATTGTTCCGCTAACATTACTTCCTGTGTCTGGTTAACATTATTTCATCAAAGGCATAAGGCCTTTTAATGACAAAGATAACCAAGATGAAAAGTATCAAATATTTTGTTGTAGCTATGACTATGGCCGTCTCTTTTTCTGGTTTTGCGGCAGCAATACCAAATAGTGCCGGACATAAACTGGGAACAGTTTCTGTGAGCGGGGCCCCTACTGTTGATAGTCTCAGTGCACAGCTTCAGGAAAAGGCGAAAAAGGCCGGAGCAAGTTCTATCCGTATTGTTTCCGCGGGTGGTAATAACAAAATGTTTGGTGTTGCTGAAATCTATAACTAATATTTCTTATCACAAAATGGGCCGCTTATGCGGCCCGTGTTGTTTTACCCTTTAGGCGTTGGACTCTTTTGGCCCTAACATCAGGATGCCAACGGGGATAGAGACCAGAATGGTAAAGACAATACTGTACAGGAATGTCCAGGCGCCCTGAATAAAGAACAGTGACGTTTCCCACTGACTCATTGGCAAATTGTATTGATCCACAACACCTTCAAAGGTAATCGTGGAGATTATCGATAATACAATCAAGAAGGCCACTGAAACGAAAATCAGGAATTTTTTACCTTCCGGGGTACGAAGTTTATGCCGCATAAAGCTTTCCTCATATTAATGCTTTAAAACCATGACCTGTGCAGGTCAGCATGAATAACGTTAAAATGTCATACTCAACTTTCCCCAGAATGTTCTTCCAGGTTCGTTAACGGATGTCTTCGCTGAATAGCCAAAGCTACTATTGCCCGCAAGATTAAGATGCTCACTGTATGTTTTATTAAACAGGTTATCCACCCCGGCGCTCAAATTCACAGCAGAATTGATTCGGTAAGTGGCATTGGCTGAAAAGAGGGTGAATCCGGCGGAGGAGCTAAAGTCTTTCCCTACTACGTTCCCTTCGTTAAGCGCAATGCGGTGCTGGCTGCTCACGATCCTTAATAAACCGGTACTGCTCCAGTTTCCCTTTTCCCAGGTCAACCCGAAACGGGTCTCCAGAGGGGGGATTTGCGGTAATGGTTGATTATCGGTACGATTTTTTCCCCAGGAATAGGCGAGGCTGGCATCCGTTTTCCAGTTATCTGTCAGCTGATAACTGACACCTGTCTCCGCCCCCATGATAGTCGCATTAACATTGTCCGCCTGGCTGCGCCAGGCATTATGAGGATCATAGCGGAATAGAATAAAATCATCTACGCGCCCAAGATAGGCTGAAATCCAGCCATTAACCCGTTCACCGCTATACTGAGCACCAAGATCAAGTTGGGTGGTTTTCTCACTCTTGATATTATCGAACACATCTCTGGTTCCACCGGGACCCTCATTGGGGGAAAACAGCTCCCAGTAATCAGGGAAACGTTCTGTATAACCCACTCCGGCGTAGAACATGACAGGCATTGAAGAGAGTGTGTGTTCAACACGCATAAACCCTGCTGGCAGGGTATCTTTACGTTCAGCCGATCCCGGATGGCTGTAGTTATCAGCCTGCACCCGGTCAAGCCTGGCTCCACTGATAAGTTTGTTTTGCTCGTTAGCATGCCAGGTTAATTCACCAAAAAAGCCGTAATCCTGGAAGCGTGCATCTTTCTTCCAGTCACTGTTGCTTTTACTACGGTGGGTATTTTCCTGAAGGTCACTCCCCCCACGCAGCTCATAGTCTGACCATAGCCAGGTTCCCATCATGCGCCCCCCGACGGTGCGCCGGTCCAGCTGCATGGCCATGCCTGTCGACATTCCTGAATGGCCGTTATTCATTGCAGTAGCCGTGGCTGCTTTGGCGCATTTACAACGACTTTCCCCGGAACTGGAAGAGGAAGACATCGACATCATGCTGCCAGGTGAGCGCAGGGAGTAGTTATCCATTATATGGTTGGCATAGTTATAATAGACATTGGCTTCAAACTGCTCGAAAACTTCACCAATATTAACCTGTTCAAAGCGCATGCCCAGACTGTCACGTTTAAATTGTGAACCGTCCATACTACGCCCTGCATAACGGGCTTCGCCGTTACCTTTTCCTGCCGTGACTTCCAACAGCGTGTCTTTATCAGGTGTCCAGCCTATGGCCATATCCCCATTCCACTTATCCCATCGTGATGGCACGCGCTGGCCATTGCCATCACTGTAGTCATTAGCGTGGGACTTATTACCAGTTAATCGAACGTAACCCGTTTCATTACCAAAACTGGTATCCAGGTTGGTATCCCAGCGTTGATTGGAGGCTGTTAATGCGCTGGCTGTTCCTTTTATTCCCGGTTCATCAAACCGTGGAGGCTCCCGGTCAAAACGCAGTGTGCCGGCAGAGTTTCCTGCGCCCCACAGCACGGTCTGGGGGCCTTTCACCAATGTCATAATGTCGAAATTTTCTGGTGAAATATAGGATGTTGGGGCATCCATCCGTGCCGGGCAGGCACCGAGCATTTCACCATTATTGGTCAATATACGCAGGCGAGAACCGAACATACCACGAAATACTGGGTCACCATTGGTGCCACCATTACGAATCTGTGAGAACCCTGGAATCGTTTTAAGATAGTCGGATCCATCGCTTGCCGGAACGGGCTGACGTGGTGTCTTGGGTGAGGTTATCACTTCAAGGGGGGAGTGCGCTGGCGCGGTAACAATCATGACAGAGTCATCATGTTTTTCTGCCGCCTGGGCTGCTGAGTTGACGAGTGCCATAAGTATGAATGATGTCAGTGGAGTGTATTTTATCATCAAGACTTTCATCTCTAACCTTGCTGTTTTTCAGGCGTAATACATCATCTCCGTAACCGGATTGAGTGTTATTACGTTAGGTATTTTCTAAGCGTTAGTACTGAAATACAGAAGGAGGGGCGCGAGCGAGTTGTGGGTTCCAGGGGCGAAAAAGGGGAGTGAAGAAAAGCGCGACAGGCACCAGTCGGATAACAAAATGGAGCAATAGCCAGAGTAAAAATGCCAGGGTAAACAGAATAAAAGGAAGATGTATCAATAACTGGCAATAGCCACAGGCCATCTCTTCCATAGGCGACATAACCTGGCCTGGCGTCATAAGCATCATGGGATGAACCGACATTGACGGGCAGGTTGTAGGCACGGGCATGTCATGATGCGAGTGGTGCATCATGGAGTGGGTCATAGACGTTGACGCGTCAGGATGGGTGCAGTCTGCATGGTGCATCATCGCTTTAGAAATCAGTGGTGCAATAAATAGCATCATGATTGCTGCCATCGCCAGCCACGTCCCAGTGCGCCAGGCTAACGTACCTTTGAACAAAATGTTACCAAAGAGCAATTTAATTGACGAGAGTGTAGCTGATTTAACCGCGATTTGTTACAAAAAACGGCATCATTGTGCCATTCAGCAAACCAGATTCAACTGCTGCCGGGCCGGGCTAATGGTTTACTCAGATCATAAGGGAGCCGGCAACAGGGAACGTCCTGGGAGACGAGGAACGACGGTGAGACAAGCACGCCGATACATCGAGTGGGGGATAATTAAGTCCGCTACCCACGTTTTCCACCTTCAGTTGCGGACTTAACTAATTACATTTTATGCATTCCCTGAAAATATGTTCATTACCATTCAAAATTGACGGATGTATTGTACATTACTGCTGATGTATTTGATGTTGATGTTGATACACCGGCTTTGATAGCAACATTTTCATCCAGTCGATAACCAGAGCCAATAGCCAGGGCAGATTCACTTCGGTATCCCCCCACTCCTGCTGTAAAGTTAAACTTACCCACACCATATGGCTGGAAAAGACCGGATAATGCAGCGGTTGACGCCAGACCACGGTCTATTTTTTTATCCTGTTCATTAAATCTGTTATTTATATTTTTTTGAAAATCACTACGGATATTGTTTATTGCATTGTCGGTATAGGTATTGGCACTTTTACCGACATTGTCAGCATAGGTGTTGGCATTTTTACTGGCATTATCAGTATAGGCGTTGGCATTTTTACTGGCGCTGTCA
Source organism: Citrobacter sp. JGM124 (assembly GCF_018257795.1). Lineage (GTDB taxonomy): Bacteria > Pseudomonadota > Gammaproteobacteria > Enterobacterales > Enterobacteriaceae > JGM124. Next base: position 181,787 of record NZ_JAERJD010000004.1, read on the forward strand.
GTGTAGGTGTTGGCGCTTTTACCGACATTGTCAGCATAGGAATTGGCGCTTTTACCGACATTGTCAGCATAGGAATTGGCGCTTTTACCGACATCGTCAGCATAGGAACTGGCACTTTTACCGACATTATCAGCATAAGAATTGGCACTCTGACCCACGCTATCCAGTTGGTTTTTATTGACAACATCATTTCCATTTACACCATCTGCCACATTCGTTATTTTTCTCTTCAATGTGTCATTGCCAACAGAAACGCTATTACTCTCGGTTGCTACCGCATTTTTACCTAAAGCAACTGAGTTTTCCCCGGATGCATTTGAATCAGCTCCAATAGCTGATGCATTATTACCCGTTGCTTTACTATTCAAACCAACAGCAGAAGATCTCGCCCCCAGGGCTGACGCATTCACACCATTGGCAGTGGAACCCAACCCTGTTGCAGTAGCGCCAGCACCACTCGCAGTGCCATTCTCACCTGATAAGGCCGCGTAACCGACGCTTGTTCCCTGGGCACCAGACTCAGCGATTGTACCTAATGATACTGAACCAGGTGCTTTAGACTTGGCTTCATTACCGATGGCAATTGAGGAGGTGTTGTTGTACTGAGTACCAGAAGAGCCAGTGACCGTGGAGCCATCAGCTAATGCCTTGTAACCAATAGCGATGTCACTATTATTAACACTGGGGGCAGAAGCATTGTCACCTAATTGTATAGAAGAGGCTCCTGCACCTCGAGTCGCTTCGATGATATCTCCGACAGCGGCATGTGCCATACCTACAGTCAAAAAGAGCAAAAGTGTTAAGTAGTTATATTTCATGATAAAACCCTTGATTAATATTTAAATAATTAAAATCATTTCTAATGATGTTTTAATTTTAGTGTTTGTTTTTTAATCTAAGAGGTTTATTCGCTTTTTATTGTTCTGGATCATAAATAATGATTTTTATTTTTATAAAAAAACAATTACGTTAAATAACGTATTGAAAATAATATGATTTTAATTTATGTGGAGTGAGTGTAATTGGATGGTTTTAAGCCTGTTGATTTTCAAAGGATTAAAAATGATATTGCGGGGGATTTATTACTATCATTAAATAAAAAAGGACATGTCGAGCAAAGTTCAGTAATGCCTTCAGGAGGCAATAATTTCAGGTAAAGAAAGACTTACTCGAAAAGTAGTAAACTGGAATATCTGAGGCGGTACACAGTGCTGAGGGCTGTTCTTGGTTCGTCTGGCACTACCTGCCGGAGTGGACTGCTGATGCATTTGCGCTGAGTTTGTTACTGTCTCTCAGCGCATCAGGTTATTTCGTCATCACTGCCACTTAACTGCTCAGGCTCAGGCCATCATCGCTATCGTAAGTGTCAGTGAGACTACCTGTGATTACAGGGCGATAACGTTAGCCGCGGACGGGCCTTTAGCACCATTCTCGATTGAGAATTCAACTTTTTGACCTTCGTCCAGGGTTTTAAAATCGTTGCTCTGAATAGCAGAGAAATGTACGAACACGTCCTTGCTACCATCTGCCGGAGTGATGAAACCAAAACCTTTCTCAGGGTTAAACCATTTTACTAAACCAGTCATTTTGTTAGACATAGATACTTCCTTTCATGTTTTTTAAGCCACACAAGTGGCGAAGATGGCCTGTTTTGCAGAATTTACTTATTGGGCACTTAGGAGGAGGCTCATGAAGAAGGGGTATCCAGGATAACGCTTGAACTGAGAACTGCTTTACTAAAACTGCTTTCATAAGGTCTGTCTTACAAACCGATGGCGACATAATAGTCATTGTTTGATCAATTAAGCAAGGATTAGTTTTATTTATATTTGAATAGATTTGTTAAGTTTTACTTACAATGGCACCGATCCGGGCGGATGGAAAGAAGCCCAGGCTCCCATGAAAAAAGCCCCGACGGATTGGATCGGGGCTTTTAAGGTACGACTGGTTTAATATTTAGCATTAATAAAATGAGTCATTACTACGGCTTATGGTACTACAGTATAAATGTACACGTTTACTACAGATAATATTGGGTATTAACTTTATAGCAACCTCCCATTATTGACCGTTGAACCTACCTACCTCTTCAGTGAAATAACACTGTAATGGTGGTCTTAATATGTACATTCCCCATTGCGACATAAATTACTTGATGCGTTGCCTTACTTTCTTTGTAATTCCTCAACTCAACTTCAAAACATAACGAAATTACAATAAACTGTTTTATATCATGGCGTTACATCGTCGCGGTTTCGTGCTTTTTTGCGATGGTACAGATCAACTACAGAGCGTTAAAACATCACTGACGTAAATAAACATGCGAGTCAGTGATCCCATAAAAAATAAATCGTGACCTTTATCGCAAATTTTACTCTTAATTAAAAAGTTATTTAACTTATTTACAGCGAGCTTTTCTACTGCTGTTGAATACCAATTTACGTATTTTAAATGCAGTGTCAATACTATTTTTATGGATTTTTATTTTATGCGAGCGGACGACGAAAGGATGATAAGCAGAGGTTAAAATGATGTGAAAAAATAGCCTTTTATTCATGGTATTAACTAGCCAGCATAGCGATGCTTCGGCGCATTCATCGTATCCTGGCTGAATGACGATATCCACAGATGGCGTGATGCAGGAAGGCAATAAACTATGCTGAGAGTGCCACCAGTATCCGTCTGCACCGGTAGATTGACACCCAATACTTCCAGCCGGCTCAGTGGCTGTGACATGAGGGTGTGAGACGATCTACCGGCGCCGGTATTACTCGTAGATGAAGGTGACGCCAATAATGGACTGCACTTTCCCGGCAATGAGCGGATCTGCTGTTCTGGCATAAGTTGCGACCAAATTGAGCGGCACATTACTTTGCTTGACGATACCCATTGCTACACGTTTCTGTGCACTAATGACGTCGCCGTTACGCAATATCTGAATACCAATCCCTTGTGCTCCTGATGATTCAGATGGTGTTAAATTTTTGAAGATTGTTTGCGAGCTGTCTGCTGTGGGACCGGTTAAATAAAAAGACAATTTTTGATCACTGGCGCATCGCACACTGAGCGGAATTGCAGCAGAACCAGGGTAGACAGGCAAGTCTACCGTTAAATCACGACTACTTACGTCACAGCCCCCGGTTGGAATGACGACTGCATTCTTTGCAATGATAGTCCAAGTAAAGGTTTCTATGTTATTAGGATTCCAGTCTGATATTTTACGCATAGTGATCAAGGCAATGATTTCACCAGGTTTAATCACCATCCCCCCGGCAGCACCGATAGGCGTCATGTAAAGCCTCAGTGGAAGTGGCAATGGGGTCAGTTCACCGATAGCCAGCACATTGGTATCCGCCGCTAAAGGCAGCGGGTAGGTCGAACCATTCCAGAAAACCGTTCCTGCGAAGCCTTGAAGGTTTCCCCCAAAGTCAGTCGGTTTCACTAAACGAACACGGTCAGTATCTCGCCAGTTACCATAACTGTTCCAGCAGCTAATATGTTGCGACAGATCCACCACCAAGTTTTGGTTGGGTTGTATAACAGGATCCAGGTCGACGTAAACTTTTTGTGAGTGGGTCGCGTATGGCAGTTGTACGCCATCAACACTGCAGGCAAATGCCAAAGCCTTTACTGAGAACATTAACATGAAAAAGGCATAAATAACCTTAAAAAACAATCTGTTAATCATAATTAATCCTTCGGTTTGCGCATCAGATAATATAATGCGTTGATCTTTCTATTATCTGATAACCCATCAAGGGGAATATCAGCAACGGCTGCCACCGCCATGGCCTGCAGTCATTGGTCTGCTTATTCTTGCGGCAAGCTATTGCCAGGTATAGGTCACATTCAGTAGTGCATCAACCGTCCCTTGACCCGCGCCACCGTTAACCGTCAGTGCTCTTACTTGAAAAGGGAAATGGGCGGTATGGGCTATTTCGTTGACTGCCACAGTTTTACTGTCGCCATTTTTATATGTATTCCCATTTTCATCCTGAACCTGGATTTGAACACTGCTTGCAGTACCCTGGTTTTTAAAATAACCAGTACTGTCAGTATCTCCGCTCAGTCTTGCCGTGACCGCACCTGTGCCTACAGGGCATTCAGTGAGCTGTAAATCGACGCTATGCCACTTTGATGCATCGCCAGGCCGCTGCAAATCACGGGTATATAAATCACCCAGTTGTACTTCAGCATTTTTTGTGACGACAATGCAGGGCTTTGCCACGACTTGCCCATTAATAGTGATATTGACATCCGCCGCATTCAAGGCCGCCGGGAATAGGGCCATTAATGCGAATGCCATCACGTTCATTTTAGACCATTTCATTTTTGCCCCCGGTTATTGAAACTCAAGTATGAAGGTGGCAGAAGCATGTATTTGTCCTGGGTGAACCGGGGACTGAGTTGCCATCAATCGTGCATAAAAAGGTAAAGTAATGATCTCTTCAGGCGCTAATTTAATCCAATTCAAAGAGGCGGTTGGGGCATTGATGGGTACTGGCTGTTTACTGTTATCCAGTATTTCGACGCCCAGTCCCTCTGCAGCATTACTGCCCCCATCAAGTTTAAGCAGGGCGGTATTGCTGCTATCCTGACTCCCGGAAAATGACACTTTGACCTCAGTAGTACCCTCAGCACAATCTTCCAGAATTATGCGAAAAGGGACCGCCTCGCTGGTGCTGCCTGCATCAGGAAACTGTTTGGAGCTGTGTTTGAGAAGGTCTACTGTGAATTCTGCTGACTCAGATGAGATAGCACAGCCAAAATCCAGCACCCGCCCAGTGACTTTGATCGTCGAACTGTCTGCGGCATGTGCCAGGGTGGTGGCCAGGCATAAACATGCTCCGATAAAACTGAGGGATGATTTTTTCATCATCGGCTCCTTAATGGCAAATTACTGATTGCTGATTGAGAGGCGTTCCCGGTGTCGTGGCAGGAAACTGGTAATCAACAACACAGTTAGCATTCTCGCCATTACCCCATGAAACCTGCAATTTTCCTGCTTGAGGAAGACCTGTCAGATAGACTTGACCACTCTCGGCCACAATGCTGCCATTCGTACCGTCACCCTGTGTCACTATCGCCCCAAATGGAACGAATTTATTTTTGTACTTCAGCGTCATTAATACTTTATTTCCTATCTGAGCGTTGAATGTGGCTCTGGCAACTGCGCCATGTGTAGGAACAACGCTCACCACGGTTTCTTCGAGTTCAACATTATCCTGAAGCGAATTGATATTCAGTGCCACGCGGTTTTCACGGTATTCTGTCGCATAAGGTATGAGGGCATAACCACGCCAGTCCGTATGTATCCCGGTTTGGTTTTCCACTTTTACGCCATCCGCACCAGGGGCTTTTATCAGGATTAGTGTTTCACCAAGTGGTTGTCCAAAGGTGACGCCATTAGCATGAGCGATAATCCCACCGCTAAATCCATAATATATTTGGTTATTCTGACCGCTGCGGCTATAACCAAGGTTGGCATTACCATAGCCGCCCCGATAATTCAGTGAGGTATAGCCACTCGATCCTGTTGAACTATTGGCTCCTTTGGTATGGCCGACCTGCACACTGTAAGAAAGGTTTCTATCACTCAGTAAAGTACCGTTGATGCCTGCCAGATTCGTCATGCCACCTTTCATATCATTCGACATGCTGTAACTGGCATTAGCATTTTTGAAGACGGATTTACTATCTGATCGCATCCAATGACTGAACGGAATATTAATATTGAATGCCAGAGTATGGTCGCGCTCATTCTGCCAGGCATTGTTTGAAAAGCTATAGCTGAGTGAAGTATTAATATCGTCAAAAGGTACATTAGCCCCGATAGATATTTGCTGATCGGAATTAGAGGTATTCCAGTAACTTTGACGGTTAGCACTCAAGTAAATAGTACCAAAGGGATCAATTTGTTGAGATATACTGATCTGTTCCTGACCACGTTTGGTATAAAGCAGATTATAATAATTAATATATTGTGATTTATCTGTGTTATTCCCGTCGGTATCAGGCTGAACCGTATACCCGCTCATTCTGCTGTAGGCACTATCAGAAAAATTATAATAACCGTTAGTGGAATAACGGTATCCCATCAACTGAATATTGGTCCCTGTCTGATAGAATGATTTGCTGTACAAAAAACGTGCTGACTGCCCGCTGTGGTGGGTATCATCTGCCAGTTTTGTATTTGCCTGGGTAATATCCATGGAAACGGCACCGAAGCTACCCAAGTCTTTCCCGAGGCCAATATTTACGGCCTGGTACTTCTGCGAAAGCTGGGCTCCACCGTAAGGCGTCCAGCCCCCGGAAAGGCCGTGCATCAGGGTGCCTTGCACAAACTTAGGGGCATCCTGCTGGTCATTGCCACTACGATACTCCCCGGCGGCAAAGGCATAACGGGTATACCCGGCACGTTGCAGTACAGGGACAGTAGAGTAAGGAACATAGAAAACTTGAGTACTGCCATCCGCCTCTTTGACCGTCACCTGAAGGTCACCCCCATTTGCGGCGGAATAAATATCATCAATGGTAAACGGGCCAGGCGGAACGGTACTCTGGTAGACTTCATAGCCGTTTTGGCGGACACTAACCTGAGCAGTACCGCGAGCGATACCATGAATCACAGGTGCAAATCCACGCTGACTATCGGGCAGCATTGCTTCAATAGAGTTGATTTTTACGCCGCGTAAGTTTACCCCTTCAAAAATATCACCATCAGTATAACCGTCACCCAAGGTCAGGCGTGAACGTAAAGAAATAATATCCCGTTCAGCCCATGTATTAATATGCTGCCATTTATTGTTATTAGGCTGCTCTCCGACACCACTGCTGTAACTCCAGATAGAGCTATCCCGTAGCCGCCATGCACCTAAATTTAATCCACTTTGCAAGTTTAAATAGGCGTAATTGCTGTTACCTGAACTACGGTTATTTTTACTGTTAATGTTATTTCCGGAAAAACTGTAGTTTACGATACCTGCATTAATTCCGTCCTCCCACAAATCCGGGGAAATATAACCACGAGCCATGCTACTGACATAAATTTGTGGGATGGACAGGGTTAGGCGTAACTGGCCGACATCAAACTCAGTCGATGAGTTAGGCAGCATTGTAGAAAGTGCGACACAACGTTCTTCCACATTAGTTTCAGTCGTAGTGGAAAAGGCCTCTTTTTTAACCCCAAAACTTTCAAGCAGTGAAGGGCTAAGGCAAGGAATCAATCCCTCACCTGATGCACCGGCTTCAAACGTGATATCACGGCTAGTGATATACTCACCATTCATTTCAATATCAACACGATAAGTTCCCGGCGGTGCCTCCTGTCCATTTTCAAATACAGACAGGTCCACACTTTCCGCCGCTTCATCATTCAGAAACCGTGGGTTGAAGTAGATCTCCGCATTTGCCGGGGATACCAGTGCAGCAATCATCAGGGCAAGCGAAAGGCGCGTGAAGTTCCAGGCACCATTCGCACGATGTGAAAGCGTTGATTGAAAAGTTTGGCGTATCGCTATCATTCTTAAATCCAGCATAATTCATCGACTCATAACATATTTATCGTTATAGAGTGCTCACTGACCTGTTGGTGATTACTGCATGACTGCTTTCATACGTTTTGTGAATGCACCATAGTCATTAATTGTTTGATAGGTGATGTCATTCGAGGCCCCTGCTGGGAAAGGGACTGACACTTGGCCCATCGGTGGTACCATCGTATTCGCCAGCTCACGACTGCCTGCTTTCATATTGGTCACGGTTATGTAATAAGGCGTCGGGTTAATCAGAGCCAGGGTACTGCCTTTATGCTGAAAACGCAGTTTAGAGGGAGCCTCATCTGGCGCCATCGGTAAGTTCGTAGGACGATAGAACATTTTTATCCGGCTGATAATTGCCAGCTGCAGGGTGTTACTGTTTTGTTGATTTTTATCGCTGCCGGGAATTGCTTTGACATTAATCCAGAATAAACTTTCACGATCCGTCGGTAATTGTTTATTAGTTGCATCGATAATACGCAGCGTATTCTCTTTTTTACCTTTCATTGAGAATAATGGTGGTGTTATCACGAATTGAGTGTCTTTTTTATCCTGAGCATTTTCAATCCAGGACTGAATAAGAAAAACACTGTCAGGGTCATTATTTATGACCGGTAACAGAACTTGCTTTTGGTTCGCTGGGTAGACGACTCGGGTGGCCCCGACTGCAACGGCAGCGTTAGCTAAGGCACTGTAGCATACTGTTAGCATGACAAAGGTTGTCACGAGAGCAATCATGACAATTCCTGGCATAGTGCGAAAAGAGGGCGCGAATTTCATCACGTTATTCTCCAAAAATTATTAGGCATTCTAAGCATAGTGCAGAAAATGAATTCAGTAGGTGTAACGTATAAAAAATTTAGGCAAGGCATAGAGTTACATGTTTTACACGTGCCTGAAATATCACATTGTTTTGTATCGAATACTCTACTTTTTCTCAAAGGATCGTGTCTGAAGTAGAGCAGAAAATATGGGGTGCCACACATTATTTGAAACTAACTAATTTATATTTGTATGTTAATTTAGTTTTAATAACTGATAACCAGATAATAATAATCCAGAGATCTGAGCATATATGATAATAAATGTGGTGTTCGGGCAACGGTCAGTACTGTTAACTATAACGCTGAACGTGAAGAGAATAATACGAGTGATATCTATTCTTCAATCTGTAATATAAATAATGCTGATATAAGGGCTATCCTTGCCCTATGAAGTCCTTAAATTCTACTTATTGATACTGAACCTTAAAGGTTGCATCAGCGTTCGCAATACCAGCAACAGACTGACCAGTAGCAATATAGCGAGCCTGGAATGGCAGAACATTAGTACCGTTGATCAGGTCAGTTTTAGCACTGAAAGTCGCACCGTCGAGAACTAAGACTTCACCAGTACGATCCAAAATCTGGATACCGACATTTTTTGCCGCACCAGCCGCTGAATTCTGCAGAGCAAGAGTGCTGTCGTTATCAGCAATTGTTGTGCCCAGGAAGGCAACCGCTGCAGTGCCAGAGATTTCTGGATCACAATCATTCAATTTAATGTTGAAGCCAACAGCAGAGCTGGTATTTCCTACTTCTTGCAGGCGGGCAGTACGAACCTGGCCCAACTCAACGGTTTGATTCACGGATTCTGAATCGATAGCGCAAGCTGCATTCACTACTTCACCTTTAAAGTGAACAGTACCGCCATTAACGGTTGTGATTGGTGCATCGCCATCTTCAGCAGCATATACAGCAGTAGAAGCTAAAGCTAAAGTGGATACCATTACCAGAGCGATATTTTTAAGTTTCATAAAATCTCCAAAAAATTGTCATTTAATATAAAAAGATTAAATTAACTGTGGCTGTAAATGAGAATTGATTCACTTCCAATGAATTCTTTAAAAATAGTAAAACCGTGTGAGCTATTTTTTAGTTCATTGTTTATCAGTCTGGGTAAATATTCAGGCTGAGTGAGATTATCATGTTTCTGAATAACGATTATTCAGAGCCAGCAATTAACTTGATGGAGTCAATTATGCAGATAAATAATAAACGGCACTTAAACAAAGATTCTGAAAAATACCTTATTAATTAGTGTGGTTTATCGTGATTTCACGTAAGTTGCTATATAATAATGATTATTTTTGATCCAAAAGGCTCTTGTTGGGTTAATAAAATTCCTAAGGTAAATTAGATTTATAATGAAAAAATCAATTTTTAACATTTCTTTAAAATAATTAATGTGGCTTTATCTCAATTGTTAACATGGTTATTTACATACGGTTCATGACTTCTGTAGATTTTTTATATTTAATAATCGAGATCTTTGTTATAACGCGACGGAAAATATCAGTGAATATAATGATACTTGCTTGATTGTACTTTTGTTGTATCTGTTTTTCATGAAAAGTGAGCTGAATGTTATTATTGTGTTGTGGCCCTGGCGGGGTTTGTTTGGAATGCTTCTGGGGCTTTCTGGAATCTTCTGGCGTTTCAATGAGTTCCCGTAGCCAGAGGGGGCATGAGTGAAATGTGACCGAAAGTGAGAGGTGTTACAGGAGCCGGTGTGGCATGCATAAGACTGCCAGTGAACACCTATTAACTTGGGGCTGCACTATATGGACAGAATTGTCAGAAGGTTAAAAATGTTGCAGGCATGGGGCATATTTTACGTCACAGAGGAATGAAGAAAGCAGACTGCCAGTTAAAACAGAATTATCCCGCGAAAAAAGTGACCGTGACCAATACGCCACCGGGCCAGTACAAAGAGAATGTACTGGCAGAGATATCTTGAGTGCTTATGGGGGATTACTGTTGCTTAATATTTACCAGTGCCTGAGCACAGGCCCATGCTGAACTCCATGCCCACTGAAAGTTATAGCCCCCTAACCAGCCACTGACATCCATCACTTCACCGATAAAATAGAGCCCGGGGACTTTCTTTGCTTCCATAGTGCGTGAGGACAGTTCATCAGTATCGATACCGCCCAGAGTGACTTCAGCAGTGCGATAGCCCTCTGTGCCATTTGGCTGTACTCGCCAGGCTTGTAGATTATCTACCAGCTCTTTTTGCTGGCGTTGATTAAGCTGTTTTAATGCCAGTTCTGGTATTTGCTGTAATAACTGTAGGCATTCCACCAAACGTTTGGGTAGCAGCATACTCAGCGTATTTTTCAGACTCTGATTTGGGTGCGCGGCACGTTGTTGATCGATAAATACATTCAAGTCAGTATCCGGCAGCAGGTTGACGATGACAAACTCGCCGGGTTGCCAGTAGCTTGAAAGCTGTAACACCGCCGGGCCAGAAAGCCCACGGTGGGTAAACAGTAAGTTTTCCCGGAAGCTGACACCGTTTTCAGCCTGGATAACAGAAGGCACAGAGACACCAGATAACACCTGCAATTGTTCCAGTAGTGGTTTATGCAGCGTGAAAGGTACCAGCCCGGCGCGGGTTGGCAGCACGTTGAGATTAAACTGTTCCGCCACTTTGTAACCAAATGGCGTAGCACCTAGGCCAGGCATTGACAAGCCACCGGTTGCGATCACCAGCTTTTCTGCCTGGACGGTCTCACCGTTAAGCAGCAGTGTAAATCCGGCATCATCCTTGGTGATGGACAGCACTTCTCGACGCAGCCATTGGGTCACATGCCCTTTGTCGCATTCAGCGACTAGCATATTGACAATTTGTTGGGCGGAATCATCACAGAACAGTTGGCCGAGGGTTTTCTCATGCCAGGCAATACCATGCTGATTGACGCAATCGATAAAGTCCCATTGGGTATAGCGTGCCAGTGCTGATTTACAAAAATGGGGGTTCTGGCTGAGGTAGGCTGCTGGTTCCACATAGAGGTTCGTGAAATTACAACGGCCCCCGCCGGACATGAGGATCTTGCGTCCAGGTTTCTTGCCATTATCAATCAGTAATACCCGACTGCCGGCTTGTCCCGCCGTTGCCGCACAAAACATTCCTGCTGCCCCGGCACCAATAATAATGACATTAAACTTTTCCACGACCTACTCCCGACTATGCTTAAGGGACAGGATTGTAAATAACACGACCTCACTGCACCAGTATTAACCGGGTGATGTTGTCTATTTCGTTGAAATTAAAAGATTAAATGTTTTACCATGCTATGAGATTAAAGATCCAAGTCAAAAAAAATCCAGATTTCACTTTGCCGTGGCGGAAGTTGTCTTACATAATGCGCCGCGTTCATGTCCTCAAAATGGCGTAACGTCTATGGAACATTTGTTTTTCGGTTTGGATCTCCACACCGGGCTTTTGCTTTTACTTGCTCTGGGTTTTGTTCTTTTCTACGAAGCGATTAATGGCTTCCACGATACCGCAAACGCAGTGGCAACTGTGATCTACACGCGTGCAATGCGATCGCAAATCGCGGTGGCAATGGCCGCATTGTTTAACTTTTTGGGCGTTCTGCTCGGTGGGTTGAGTGTGGCCTATGCCATTGTGCATATGTTGCCGACCGACTTATTGCTGAACGTCGGCTCCGCACATAGCCTGGCCATGGTATTTTCAATGCTACTGGCTGCTATTATCTGGAACCTCGGTACGTGGTATTTTGGGTTACCGGCCTCCAGTTCACATACCCTTATTGGTTCGATTATCGGTATCGGTTTGACGAATGCGTTACTGACGGGCAATTCGGTTGTTGATGCGTTGAATTTACCTAAGGTATTGGAAATCTTCGGCTCGTTAATTCTGTCACCGATTGTTGGCTTAGTGATAGCGGGTGGTCTGATTTTTCTGTTGCGCCGCTACTGGAGCGATACCAAGAAAAAACGCCGTATTCACCTCACTCCGGCTGAACGTGAAAAGCAAGATGGTAAGAAAAAACCACCATTCTGGACGCGTGTCGCACTTATTCTGTCTGCGATTGGGGTGAGTTTTTCCCATGGTGCAAATGACGGACAGAAAGGCATTGGTCTTATCATGCTGGTGCTAATTGGTGTTGCTCCTGCTGGTTTTGTCGTCAATATGGATGCTTCCACATACGAAATTACCCGCACTCGTGATGCCATTGCCAACGTTGAAACCTATTTTCAGCAACACCCGGACTTGGTGAAAAAGTCTATGGGAGAAGAACAGCTGGTTCCGGCGCCTTCCCCTGATGCAGGGTTGACGGAAAATACCGAGTTCCATTGTCATCCGGCAAATTCAGTGGCGATACTGGATAGGGCAAAAACGATGCTGAGCAATATCGACAGCTATAGCCAGCTCAGTGTCGATCAGCGTAGTCAGTTACGTCGTGTGATGTTGTGTATCTCTGACACGGCAGACAAAGTGGCAAAACTGCCAGACGTTAACGCTGAAGACCGTCGTTTACTGAAAAGACTGAAAACCGATTTGCTGAATACCATTGAGTACGCACCTGTCTGGATTATCATGGCGGTGGCTATGGCTCTGGGGATCGGTACGATGATTGGCTGGCGTCGTGTGGCCACCACCATCGGTGAGAAAATCGGTAAGAAAGGTATGACGTATGCCCAGGGGATGTCAGCGCAAATGACCGCCGCAGTCTCCATTGGTATGGCCAGTTATACGGGTATGCCAGTATCAACCACGCATGTTTTGTCATCTTCAGTGGCAGGTACCATGATTGTTGATGGGGGTGGGTTACAACGTAAAACCGTCACCAATATTCTGATGGCCTGGGTCTTTACATTGCCGATTTCGATTCTGCTTTCCGGTGGGCTGTACTGGATTTCATTGCGCTTTATCTAAGCATTAAGCGGCAACATCATCGTGAAAAAGCGGGTTTATCACCCGCTTTTTTTATGCCCGTAATACAGATTCAGTGCCAAATGATCAACGCCACCAGGCTTACAATCACCAGACCACACAATGAACTGGTCAAAATGAACTGGCGGCGGAGACGCTCACAACGACGAATGAATTCATCATCATGGTGATTCTGGTAGCTTTGAGTATAGATATAACGTACCAGACGCATTTGCTTACTGGGTTGACCATGAGAAGTAAAGAAGCCATTGCCATCGACGTACTGATAGAGCAATGGGTCACATCCACGAAGCACGACCAAGAGTGCGCGTAATGATGAGAAATACCGCACCATATTTACTACACAAATTACACAAAGCGCCCAAAAAAGCGCGACGGTGTTTATCATGTGTGCCTCCCCAGCAATATCCTGGAATGCTATTCCTGATTAACAGTAGCCCTGTAAAACTCGTCACTTACTCCTGCGAGTGATCACCGCACACGAAATTGTTGGCTATCTTTTCGCCACAGTGTTTTTACATTGTAGGAGATCTCAGATTGATAACAAATAGAGAAAAATCATAAAATTATCTGTGGTATTCCATTGTTTATCATATAATTAATTGTTTTTATTTGATATTAGAGACGCAGGGCAGGAAAAATTAATCGCGCAAATGTCAGCAGATAGTCATACCTTATGATCCTGGCTTTGTTTGGTATCTGGACTTTTTTTTCGTTAAATCGTAAAAACAGAAGCCATTAACGCTTTTAATGTGTCGCTTTGTGGTAGAAATACCATCTACAATTGAAACTGTTACGTTTAAGACGTTGCTTGTTGCACGGACATTTAAGATGGTTAGTAGAGCCATCAAAAAATTATGGAAGGGGTAACATTATGGCTTATAAACATATTTTAATCGCAGTTGATCTCTCCCCAGAAAGTAAAGTTCTGGTGGAAAAAGCAGTATCAATGGCTCGTCCATATAACGCGAAAGTCTCCCTGATTCACGTCGATGTTAATTACTCTGATCTCTATACCGGCCTGATTGATGTAAACCTGGGTGATATGCAAAAACGTATCTCTCAAGAGACGCACCATGCGCTTAATGAACTGTCCAGCGAAGCGGGCTACCCGATCACTGAAACGTTAAGTGGCAGCGGTGATTTAGGGCAGGTATTGGTTGATGCTATTAAGAAATATGATATGGACTTAGTGCTGTGTGGGCATCACCAGGATTTCTGGAGCAAACTGATGTCTTCAGCTCGCCAGCTGATTAATACTGTTCATGTTGATATGTTGATTGTCCCACTCAAGGACGAAGAAGAGTAACCTGTCGGGTTGTTTACGAGTGAAAGGGCAGAAACGCCTCTGCCCTGATTATCAAACGATACGCTAATTCGAGTGTATTCTGTGTGAATCGGGTAATTTACTTGTCCGGCGTTCCGGGATAGATGTCAAAGCGGTGGCCTTTGGTGACCACGGCATTTTGTGTCACGACACCAGCCAGCGAAGGAGCATAATCAGGCCGTTTCACCACCACCCGTTTTTTAGCCAGACTTCTTGCAGGTGCCAGTAAACCGTCGGCATCATTATCCGCCCCCACCAGGGACTGAAATACCCGCATCTCCTTCTTCACAAGGGCACTTTTTTGTTTGTGGGGAAACATAGGGTCCAGGTAGACCACATCCGGCCGTGGCGTCAGGTTTGCCAATTCAGCCAGGCTTGAAGCATGGATCAGCTGCAAGCGTTCCTGTAACCAGGAGCCAATTTCTGCGTCCTGATAACCACGCTGTAAACCATCGTCCAGTAAGGCTGCAACCACCGGGTGGCGTTCCAGCATTCTGACGCGACAGCCGACGGAGGCCAGCACAAAAGCATCACGCCCCAGGCCAGCGGTGGCGTCGACCACATCAGGTAAGTAATCCCCTTTTACACCTGCCGCTTTGGCGACCGCTTCACCACGCCCCCCCCCAAACTTACGTCGATGGGCCATAGCACCGCCAATAAAGTCGACAAAAATACCGCCCAGTTTGGGTTCATCAC
Organism: Citrobacter sp. JGM124; assembly: GCF_018257795.1. Taxonomy (GTDB): domain Bacteria; phylum Pseudomonadota; class Gammaproteobacteria; order Enterobacterales; family Enterobacteriaceae; genus JGM124. The sequence continues at coordinate 197,093 of NZ_JAERJD010000004.1, forward strand.
GCTTACGCAGTTCAAGGTGGTCTGACGTCAGGACCAAAGCCATCAGAGCGGTATCATCGTGCTCCAGTCCCCAGCGTTCAGCCAAAAGAGATAAGGCGCCGTCCTCAGCGCCTGACTCAGTGAGTAAACAAATCTTCACAGTGCCAATTAACCTTTAATGCCGTAGTGCTGCAACATGGCATCCAGCTTCGGCTCACGACCGCGGAAGCGTTTAAACAAGGTCATTGGCTCTTCAGAGCCCCCTTTGGTCAGAATATTGTCGAGGAATGACTGCCCGGTTTCACGGTTAAAAATCCCTTCTGCTTCAAAGCGGGAATAGGCATCTGCTGCCAGCACGTCAGCCCACAGATAGCTGTAGTAACCCGCGGCATAGCCCCCAGCAAAGATATGACTAAAGGCATGTGGGAACCGGCCCCAGGCCGGACCTGGAATAACGGCAACTTGCTGCTTAATCTCTGCCAGTGTCTGCAGGACTTTCGCCCCTTGTTGTGGATCGAATTCTGCATGTAAACGGAAGTCGAACAGGCCGAATTCCAGCTGACGCAGAATAAACAGGGCGGCCTGATAATTTTTCGCCGCCAGCATTTTGTCCAGTAACTCTGTCGGTAAGGGTTCACCGGTTTCATAGTGACCAGAGATAAATGCCAGCGCTTCAGGTTCCCAGCACCAGTTTTCCATGAACTGGCTGGGTAGCTCCACCGCATCCCAGGGCACCCCATTTATCCCGGACACTCCTGCTGTTTCTACTTTGGTCAGCATATGGTGCAGACCGTGGCCGAATTCATGGAACAGGGTAATGACTTCATCATGGGTAAATAGTGCCGGCTTACCGCTCACAGGGCGATTAAAATTACAGGTCAGATAGGCCACCGGTTTTTGCAGTGAGCCATCCGCCAGGCGCATTTGGCCGACACAGTCATCCATCCAGGCACCACCGCGTTTATTTTCGCGGGCGTAGAGGTCAAGGTAGAAACTGCCACGCAGGGTATTCTGTTCGTCATAGAGCTCAAAGAAACGGACTTCCGGGCTCCAGACATCGATATCATGGCGTTCTTTGGCGGTAATGCCGTAAATACGTTTCACCACTTCAAACAGACCATTAACGGCACGCTGTTCCGGGAAGTAGGGACGCAGTTGCTCATCACTAATGCTGTAGAGGTGTTGTTTTTGTTTTTCGCTATACCAGGTAATATCCCAGGGCTCGAGTGTCTCAACACCATAATGTTCTTTGGCAAAGGCACGCAATTGAAGCAGTTCCTCTTCCCCTTGCGGACGAGCACGTTTTGCCAGATCCGTTAAGAACGTTAATACCTGCTGAGTATTTTCAGCCATTTTGGTGGCGAGGGATTTCTCTGCATAGTTACCAAAGCCGAGCAATTGTGCCAGTTCATGACGCAAGGCAAGGATTTCCTCCATGACCGGCGTGTTATCCCATTTTCCGGCGTTAGGCCCCTGGTCAGATGCACGGGTGCCATACGCACGATACAGCTCCTCGCGTAGCGCACGATTATCACAGTAGGTCAGGACAGGTAAATAACTGGGAATATCCAGTGTGAGTAACCAGCCTTCTTGTTCTTTAGCCTCAGCCTGGGCTTTGGCCGCCGCGAGAGCACTTTCCGGCATGCCAGCCAGCTCTGCTTCATCAGTAATCAGTTTGCTCCAGCCCATGGTGGCATCCAGCACGTTATTGCTGTATGCGGATCCCAGTTCTGAGAGTCGTGCGGAGATTTCACCATAGCGCTGCTGTTTCTCTTTCGATAACCCAATACCGGACAGCTCAAAATCGCGCAGGGCATTGTCGACGGCTTTTTTCTCCGCCGTATTGAGCGTGGCATAGTTTTCACCATCGCGCAGAGAGCAATAAGCATCATAGAGCCCGGCGTGTTGCCCAACCCAAGTACTGTACTCTGATAGCAGTGGTAAGGTTTGTTCGTAAGCTTCACGTAACTCAGGGCTATTCTGGACTGAATTTAAATGGCTGACTGGAGAGAAGATACGGCTCAGATGGTCATCTACTTCAGCCAGCGGCTGGCAAAGGTTCTGCCAGCTATATGGTGCACCTTGTGCCACGACACTTTCCACCGTTGCACGACACTCTTCTAGCGCTTTGGTGACAGCAGGCACAATGTGTTCTGGTTTAATGGCGGAAAACGGCGGCAGCGCGAAGGGGGTCAACAAAGGGTTGGTCATATGCACATTCCTGATCAAATAAGAGGGGGCAAGTGCACGACAGGCACTTGTGCTTTAGATCTAGCATGGGGTTAAGTGGCGGAGATTTCAATCCCGCTGACGCTGCTTTACCGGAGTTTGCTGCTTTGGGATCAAGCGTTGCCCCCTTCACGGAGCAGGAGCACCGGGGGACAGCCCCAGTGTTCGGTTAAATAACCGGGACAGGCAGATTGCCCCGGTTGGGATATTAGTGTGACTGTTGAGCCATGGTAACGGCGGCAGGCAAGTTCAGGCGCTGCCAGAACTGTTGGTCGTCAGTGGTGCCAGAAAGTGGATAGTTAGCCGGCAGAGCCGTTTTTACCATAAGTTCACGGCGTTTTTCTGCACTCAGATTGGGTAACGCGGTCTCTAACAGGACTTCGGCCCCGGCCGGCACCTTCAGGCTATGTGCCTGGCCAGATTGCTGTGGCAGGTCATATGTCATAGTGAACTGATAGAGCTTTTGCATTGCGGGGTCGCGATAGGGGTCATCTTGTGCAGGATTTTTCGCACATTCACTCAGCGTGGTTCCACACTCTTTTTCAAGTGCTGTGCGGAGTTGCTCCCGGGCTTCGTTAAAGAGTTTCTGGTATTGGGGATCATTCAGATAATGGGCTACATTGCGCTCTGATACCATTCGGGAGCCCATTACATCCAGCGGATAGTGTACACCCAGTACAATGCGTGAGTAACCGTAGCGAGCGCCACGTTCCACCAGAGCGTTATAACGTTCCGGGATCATCTGTGCCATCAACAACGCATCGGTATAACCTGTATTGGTATGCCCGCTCGGGAATGAGCCGCCACTCGCGGTATAGGGCGTATTATCTTTCACCACGACATCGTCGGGTACCAAGTGAATAGTATTACCATCAATCAGGAAAGGGCGCTTATAGTTAAAATGTTTTTTGGCGGCGCTGGTGCTCACCTCACTGGCCTTAATCAGGGCTGCGGCCTTGCTCAGTTCTCCCTTGTTATAGGCGGTGATAAAAGCGTTGCCCAGACGGGGGCCCATGGCATCGCTGAGAAAATAGAGATGGTTAATCCCTTCTGCGTCTGCCAGTGCCTGGTGGCGGCTATTTTCGCTGGAATTCAGATTAATATTGCCGACGGTGGCACGGTTCGCCTGTAAAACACTATCCGGTAATTGTGAGAAAGCAGAGAGCAGTTCAATACCGGCCTCCTGGTTTTCTTTGGTTTTAAAATCATACCCACTGGCTTTTAGCCAGGCTTTGTCTGCTAATGTTGAACTTTGTGCTGCGGTTTCTAACTGAAGGCGGCTGAGTTGGGCTGCATCCCCTTTTAGGGCATCCCGCAGTGATGTGAGTGACTGGGATTGCAGGGCGTTAAATGACGCACTACTGGATGCCGGCGTGACGCTATCGGCGATAGCGGCAGCCTGCGGTAACGGAATATCTTTTGCCAAGGCTGGCATCGCCAGTACCAAGGCTGCAACTAATATCGAAATACGGGTTTTCATTATTTTTCCTTGATTCAGATAATTACCTTGCCGCATGCGACGCTAGTCTTGTCGTTTGACATTTTTATTACAGGGTTATGTTTTGAAACTTTTTCGTATCATTTGAAACAACGAAGTGCGGCAGCGGTAATCTGATGCAATCTGCGGTAAACTAGACCCAACGTGTTTTTTATTTCTGGAAGTCCAATCCCCATGCTTAGTTACCGCCACAGCTTTCACGCTGGCAACCATGCCGACGTACTGAAACATACCGTCCAAAGTTTGATTATTGAGGCGTTGAAAGAGAAAGAGAAACCCTTCCTCTATCTTGATACTCATGCTGGTGCAGGGCGCTATCAGCTAAGTAGTTCCCATGCTTCCATGACTGGGGAGTATCTCGAAGGGATTGCTCGTCTTTGGGATCAAGAGAGCCTGCCTGTAGAGCTGGAAGCTTATATGGGGGCGGTAAAAGCCCTGAACCGTTCCGGGCAATTGCGTTACTATCCTGGTTCACCGCTGATTGCTCGCCATCTCCTGCGTGAGCAGGACAGCCTGCAACTCACGGAACTACACTCTTCTGATTTCCCGCTGCTGCGTTCTGAATTCCAGAAAGACTCCCGTGCTCGGGTTGAACGCGCGGATGGATATTTACAGCTAAAATCAAAATTACCGCCAGTGTCACGCCGTGGTCTGATTCTGATTGACCCACCCTACGAAATGAAAACCGATTATCAGGATGTAGTGAGCGGGATCTGTGAAGGCTATAAACGTTTTGCGACAGGGACGTATGCCCTGTGGTACCCGGTGGTTCTGCGTCAGCAAATCAAGCGTATGCTGCGCGCACTGGAAGAGACGGGGATTCGCCGTATTTTGCAAATTGAGCTGGCCGTCAAACCGGACAGTGACCAGCGTGGCATGACAGCCTCGGGTATGATTGTGATTAACCCGCCGTGGAAACTGGAACAGCAAATGGCTAACGTCTTGCCATGGTTACATAAAACGCTGGTCCCTGGGGGGAATGGCTCCACCACCCTGAACTGGGTGGTACCTGAATAACGGTAATGGTGATTGCAGCCATTGGTGGAACCTTTTGTTCGACAGGTTACAATCGGTTTAAATTTTTCGACTCAAACAGGGAAACATCATGACCAAACATTATGATTACCTCGCTATTGGCGGTGGTAGCGGTGGTATTGCCTCCATTAACCGTGCGGCAATGTATGGGAAGAAGTGCGCGCTCATTGAGGCGAAAGATCTCGGTGGTACTTGTGTCAACGTCGGTTGTGTTCCTAAAAAAGTCATGTGGCATGCGGCCCAAATAGCCGAAGCTATTCACCAGTACGGCCCGGACTATGGTTTTGATACCACGCTGAATCATTTTGACTGGGATAAGCTGATTGCCAGCCGCACTGCTTATATCGACCGTATTCACACGTCCTATGACAATGTGTTAGGTAAGAATAATGTCGAAGTTATTCGTGGCTTTGCGACTTTTGTTGATGCCCATACCGTTGAAGTGAACGGTGAAAAAATTACTGCTGACCATATTCTGATTGCTACGGGTGGGCGACCATCACACCCGGCAATTCCCGGTGCTGAGTACGGTATCGATTCTGACGGTTTCTTCGCATTGCCGGCATTGCCAAAACGTGTCGCAGTCGTAGGGGCGGGTTATATCGCTATTGAGATTGCGGGAGTGGTTAAAGCATTAGGGGCGGAAACGCATCTGTTTGTGCGTAAACATGCACCACTACGTAACTTTGATCCATTAATCGTTGAAACTTTGCTGGAAATTATCAAAAACGAAGGGCCAATCCTGCATACTCAGGCCATCCCGCAGTCGGTGGTAAAAAATGCCGATAATAGCCTGACCATCACTCTGGAAGATGGCCGTTCTGAAACCGTTGACTGCCTGATTTGGGCCATTGGCCGTGAGCCAGCAAATGACCATATCAACTTGCAAGCCACGGGTGTGGCGCTGGATGAAAAGGGTTATATCAAGGTTGATAAGTTCCAGAACACGAGTGTTGCAGGCCTCTACGCGGTGGGTGATAACACCGGTGCAGTAGAACTGACCCCTGTTGCTGTTGCTGCAGGTCGTCGTCTGTCTGAGCGTCTGTTTAACAACAAACCCAATGAGCATCTTGATTACAGCAATGTCCCGACGGTGGTCTTTTCCCACCCGCCAATTGGAACGGTGGGCTTAACTGAGCCACAGGCCCGTGAGCAGTATGGAGAGGAGCAAGTGAAGGTGTATACCTCTTCATTTACCGCGATGTATACCGCAGTTACCCACCATCGTCAGCCATGCCGCATGAAGTTAGTGTGTGTGGGTAAAGATGAAAAAATAGTGGGTATCCATGGTATTGGCTTTGGTATGGATGAGATTCTGCAGGGCTTTGCTGTGGCATTGAAAATGGGTGCCACCAAGCAAGACTTTGATAATACCGTGGCTATTCACCCAACGGCAGCGGAAGAGTTTGTGACGATGCGCTGATCCAGAAAAATCAGCATCATCCCTCCGGGATATTTGAAAACTGGCTTATTAAGGCCAGTTTTTTTATTTAATACCCCATAATGCTGAGTTGTACTTGGGTGTTTAACCATAAATAGTGAGCTTTGCCAGTCCTCTGTTCTTTACATTCTGTTAAAGTTAAAAAACCACACCTTTAACATGATAATGAAAATCATTACCATTTATTAACAAATTTTTATATCCTACGGTCGCCTTAACTGACTGAGTATTATCCGGTGCTCACCACAGATAGCATGACAGTACAGGCTTTCCGGACTCTGGCGTTATGTCGGGGTCACACCAACTGACAGACAGCACATCGTGCAGGTGTAGGGTAAAAAGGGGGTGGGAGGTGTGGAATCTGAAAAATCTGTTTCAGAAGCATGCTCTCGAAATTCAGCGTGTATTACAAAAATCCGGCCATGGTAGTGATGTGGCGGAAGATTTAACCCAGGATGCATTTGTACGGCTGCTTGTTTCGGAAACGTCGCAACAGGCGGATAATCCCCGAGCCTATCTGCATAAAGTGGCAAAAAATCTTGCGGTGGACAGGCACCGACGGGAACGGGTTGTACCTATGGACGCGATCAGTGAAGATCGCTATCAGGCCTTGCCAGACGAAGCCCCGGGACCTGAAAAAATTATAGCTGATCGCCAGCAGCTGGCGCTCCTACAACGCAGGCTGGCGGCATTGCCTTTGCCGATGCGTCGTGCTTTTGAACTGTACCGGTTGCATGATCTGACCATCGCTGAAGTCGCACTGGAGTTGGATCTCTCTGTCAGTCGGACTTGGACATTGATCCGACAAGCTTATGTGCAACTGCGTGCAGGGCTGGATGATTAACATGCAGCAGATATGATGGATAAAAAAGTGCATCACGAAAAATTGTTTGAAGAAGCATTTGAGCTGATTATTCGCCTGCATAGTGAACCGGAAAACCCGGCGGGTCGCCAGCAGGCAGCAAGATGGTGTGCCAGGGGGCCGGAGTATCAGGCTGTGTGGGACGAAGCCATGCAGTTGCATAAACTCAGTGGTCAGCTGAAATCGAGTGCGCGGGTGCATCGTGCCCACCGCTTCTCACGCCGACATTTCCTGACCGGTATTGCGGCTGCGGCAGCAGCCGTTGCTGTCGCGCCAGAGCTGCTGCTTCCTCTCCAGAGTGATTATCAAACGCGTACCGGCCAGCTGCGTTCGCTACAACTGTCGGGTGGCAGTCAAATCGTCCTTGGCCCTGACAGTGCCATTAGCGAACAATTTGATGGTGAGGAAAAACAAGTCAATCTACTGAAGGGAATGGCTTTTTTTAATATTAAAGCAGATCAACAGCAGCCTTTTGTCATTCATCAGGCGGGTCTGCATATGACGACCCTCGCAGCGGCTTTTGAACTCAGCAATGATGCAGATATTTGTCAGATTGCCGTACAGCAGGGCAGCCTTCACGTCAGTAGTCCCCAGGCCGCCTATACCCTGATAGCTGGGCAGTCACTTACTTTTCCTGAGAATGAACTGCCTGTATTGGGACATCGTGAGACCTCACAGATTGCGGCCTGGCGTGATAATTCCCTTATTGCCGATAATGAGTATGTTTCTGCCGTGGTGGCCCGCCTGGCGCGATGGTTGCCAGGCAGTGTTATGATCACCAGCCGTCATCTGCAGAAACAGCGTATTAGCGGGGCGTTTAATCTTGCACATCCTCGTCAGGCACTGAGTGCTGTTGCTGCCCCTTTTCAGGCAGAAATTCGTCATATCACCCCGTGGTTAACACTGCTGAGTGATAAATAAGAAAAAAAATCATTCTCAAACAGAAAATATCCCCTCGTCGTTCGTTTAACTCCTATCACCAGCCTATTTGCTGCCTGACCAGCAGAGTAAAAACGAGAGGGTTCTATGTATTTCTCCATTTCTGGCCATCGTCGTGAACGTCACGGCAAAGCCATTGTCCTGGCAACACTGTTCAGACTGAGTACCGTCAGTCTTGCACTCCTCGGTGTTCAGCAAAGCGCGCGAGCCGAGTCCCCCTCAACCGTCGTATTTGCCGTTCCTGCTGGTCCTTTGTCCCAGGCACTGGCAGAATTTGGTCGCCAGTCGGGTATGCAGGTCAGTTACTTGCCGGAATATACTCGTGGCAAGAGCAGCCCTGGTGTCCGGGGTAATTTTGCACCACAGCAGGCTCTGCAACAGCTTCTGGCGGGCAGTAGCCTGACCTACCGTTTTACCAGCAGTAACAGTGTTACGCTGAGTGATACTGGCGCCGTAGTGGGTTCAACGGACAGTGATGGTTCACTCCTGCTGGATACGATCACCGTAACAAAAGCGAAAATGGCGGATCCTGCTGATGCACCTTATCAGACGGCGGGTTCACTCAGTCATCTCTCGGGTGAGCAAGTTGAACGTTTCAGGGGCACATCGGTTGGTGATTTCCTGTCGGGAGTTCCGGGCGTACTGAATGGTAATGGCCGTAACTCGGGATCCGTTGATGTCAATATCCGTGGAATGCAAGGACAAGGGCGGGTTCCGGTGGTTGTCGACGGGGCAAGCCAGGAGACTTCTATTTATCAGGGGTACAATGGCTCAACCTCTTCTACTTATATTGACCCTGATTTTATTGGCTCAGTCGATATTTCGCGTGGGGCAACTGGTGGGGCCGATGCCACGGGAGCCACGGGAGGGATCGTTCGGATCAGCACACTGACACCGAAAGATATTTTGTTGCCCGGAAGAACCTTCGGTGTGCGTATAAAAGGGGGGCTAGCCACAAATAATAGAAATGCCCCTGAAGCCGGCAGTTATGCGGGGGTGGGCTATATGAGCAGCGCACAGAATACCCTGAACCGACCTTCATTACTTAACCCTCATGGCTATTCGGGAAGTATTGCCCTGGCCAACACCAGTGAATTTCTGGATATTACCGCGGCTTATGCCCAACGGCATAGTGGTAACTACTATGCCGGGAAGCACGGAAAAGGTGGCGGGCAAGTTCTGGAAGATGGCTCCACCATCACGGGCAGTCTGACGCCTTACCGCCATGGGGAGCAAGTGATGAACACGTCTAACGAGAGTGACTCATGGTTACTGAAAGGGAAAATTAAATTCAGTGATGAACAGCATCTTGAACTTGGCTATTCGCGTTATCTCAGCTCCTATGGGCATATCCTGGGATCTCAGTCACAAGGGTTAACTGCACCTCTACAATATCAGGGACTGGTCAGCACCATCGATCTGGCAACATGGACCGCTCGCTACGGCTGGCGTCCCATTGATAACGACCTGATTGATTTGAAGATCGATGCATTCTATAACAATATTGATAATAGAATTAATTCAACCGTTTACACGGATCGTCTCTATCCGCAGTATTTCTGGGTGGGGTCAAACCGTAAGGGCGCCACAGTGTCAAACACCTCCCGCTTTTATACGGATCTGGGCGATCTCAGTCTGGAGTATGGTGGTGGTTTCAATCGTGAAAATGCTGGCCTGCCCGACGATGTGACGCTTGCTAATACTCCTGGTTTGCTGGCGGGACGTGATGGCTGGCGTAAAGAGTCAAACGGGTTTGGTGGACTTGAATGGAAGCCTTATGAATGGCTGACGTTTAATGGCAACTTGCGCTATTCCCATTTCAACAGCATGGATAACAGCCAGCTACTGAGCACCGCCTATGAACGTAAAGATGATGGCTGGTCTCATATCCTGAGTCTGACGCTGGAACCTGTTGAGGGATTTCAGGTTTACGGGAAATATGGCAGTGTTATCCGCTCTCCCAGCCTGTTTGAATCACTGTCTGGCACCTCATTCCTGATTTCAGCGGATAACAACCCTGTTGCACCAGAACGTAATAAAAGCACGGAATTTGGCATCAACTATCTGCAAGAAAGTTTACTGACCCAGGATGATAAGTTAAGGCTGCATATGGCTTATTTCAGAAACCATATCAGCAATTATATTACGCGGGGTAACCTGAAGATAAAATCGCCATTAGGTGATTACTATAATTACAATCTTGGCCGAATGAACCTTAACTATGCTGATATGCGTGGGTTTGAGGTATCAGCAGAATATAATATTGGCCCGGTATTCAGCGCACTGAGCTGGAATCATTACACTCATGTGATGTTCTGCGCCCCGGAAGAAAGACTGGTGCCAGGGGCTGCTGGTTGTTCTGCTGGTGGGATCTATAACAGCTTCTCGTTGCAGCAAGTTCCGCCCCGGGATACCGTGACATTTAACCTGGGGGCTAATTTACTCAATGATGACCTGACCATTGGGACGCGGGTGAATTACATCGGCAGCCGTTACGCCTCAGGGACGGGATCAGCCGATGCCGCTGGGCAGATCCCCGGATCATATTCAATTGCAGCATCGAAATGGGATCCTTATACACTGATAGATCTCTATGCCAGTTACCGCCTCAATGCTAATGCCAGTGTTGATATTGGGCTGGATAACCTGACAGATCGCTTCTATGTTGATGCACTGAACACCATTCCGATTCCAGGGCCGGGCCGCACGCTGCGGGCAGGGGTTACCCTGAAATTTTGATGCGCCAGTATAGTCGATACCTCGCACCGACCCTCTCGATAGCGTGCCATATGGCACTGCTATTGTGGCTGATGTATCGGCCGGCTGTTATTGCCGCCCTGCCATTACCGCAGGCGGCAATTATGGTGCAGGTCGCGCCAATACCTCAGGTCCAGAAGACGGAACATAACGACATTGCCCGTGAACAGGAGCAAAGTGACGCGGCACAGCCTTCTCATCAGGATGAACCAGAGGCCTTACCCGGTACACCCGTACCTGAACAAGAGAAAGCACAAATCATTCAGCCACCGCGTAAAAAAACGCAACCCGTCAGAAAACCAGTAAAAAGAACCGTGTCTCCCCCCGTCAGACAGGATGAAAAAAAGGCAAGTATTGAGAAACATCAGATGCAGCTAGAGGCCGAGAAATCCAGTCAGACTGCCGCACAGCAGAGTACCGCAGGAGCCAGAGCTACGCCAGAAATGCAGGCCAGTTGGGCGTCCCAGTTAATGGCACACCTGGAAAAATTCAAACGCTATCCAGGCCGTCAGACGGGGACGGTCATACTCCGTTTCACGCTTGATGATAAAGGCAATGTATTAAATTTCTCTCTGGTAAGAAGCAGTGGTATCGACGGGCTGGACAGAGCGGCCCTGGCGATGATATCACGAGCTTCTCCTGTACCCCCGCCGCCACCTGGTGGGCAAAAAACGGTAACTGTTCCTGTGAGTTTTACACTGAATTGATAGTAAGAGAAGCTCTTAAAAACCACCTCTACTCAGTATGATGACAGGCCAGAATGTGTTCTGGCCTTTTTACTTGCCACAATACAGAGAATAGGGGGGACTTTCCCTGTCGGCTTACGATGAAACGGATCAGGGGTAAATTAACGGGAAGGTGCTTTTATCAATATAACGGGAATAATACTCCCGGCAATGGCAAAAGCCGCTATGCCCATCAGGCCATTGATACTGGTGACGGATAATATTAGAGCCCCTGCCAGAGCACCTGCGCCAATAGCGGCATTAAAGATGGCTACGTAAATCGCTGAAGCAGGCATGGCGGCAGCACCCGCTTCCCTTAAGATCCAAGTCTGGAAGCCGACAAACACAATCGTCACCGATGCCCCCCAGCCACAGAGCAGAATAGCCACCAATAGTCGCGGGCTGGCCGCTGTCAGATTGCCCACCACCAGTACTGACAGGGCCATCAAACTTAACGATAGCAGCACCAGAGATTTGAGATGGTGGTCAATAAACTTGCCAGTAATAACATTACCAATCACGCCTGCGACACCGAATGTGACCAATAACGTACTGATCAGGCTGGTGCGTATATTGAGTGAGCTTGATAGCAATGGTTCAATAAAAGTAAAGGCGGAAAAATGCGCCATAATTGAGCAGGCAGTGGCGATATAGAGCCGTCGAAAGGTTGAGTTCTTCAGGATTCGACCCAGTGCATTGATATCAATAAGAGCAGATGAACTCAGGCGGGGAAGGGTCCAGGCGATAGCAAAAGTGGTTAGCAGAGAGAGCAGCGCAATCACTGTGAATGCTGTGCGCCAGCCGTCGAATTGGGTGAGTATATTCGCCAGAGGGACACCCAGGACACTGGCAACCGAGACGCCACCAAAGATAATGGAGGTCGCCAGGCCCATTTTTTGGGGGGGCACCAGCTGGGCACCGACGGTACCAATCATGGCCCAAAATGCCCCATGTGCCAGTGCGCCGACCATACGGGCGATCACTAAAGTCGAGAACGCAGAGCCCAGGCTTGCAAGCGTGCTGGACAGGGTCAGAATCAGCATCAAGCCAACCAGTAACGGTTTGCGTGGCAACCGCCCGAGAAACAAGGCTGACAGTAAAGCAGCCAAGGCGGCAACCCAGGCATAAGCGGTAACGATCAGTCCTGCCGTGCCTTCTGTTTGTCCAAATTCAGCTGCCAGGGGTGACAATAAACCGATAGGCGCCAATTCGGTCGTCACGATGGCAAAAGAGCTGAACCCCAGGGCAGTAACCGCAAGCCAGGTATGCCATGACACTGCCTCCTGTGGCTTATGCTGAATATTAATCTGTTCCATTATCGATCCCTCCAACAAGCTGTTGATGCCTGGGCCGGGTAACCAATACTTGGCGGAGAATAGCCAGCTTATTCATGCATTGACCCCTTTCATCCCTTCTTCTGTATAGCGTTCCCCGGCTATCGGTAATATCTCCAGTGACTGGCACAGCTCCGCCATCTCATCAGGGCTGAGATCTACCGACAATGCCCCCAGATTATCCTCAAGATGGGTGATACGCCTGGTTCCGGGAATAGGAACGATGTCATCGCCCTGCGCCAGTAGCCAGGCGAGGGCAATTTGGGCGGCTGAACAGCCTTTGCGTACGGCCAGGTCAGTGACCACATTAACCAGCATACGGTTAGTATCGATATTTCCTGGCTGAAAACGTGGCAAACTGCGACGGAAGTCATCTGTCTCAAAACAAGCATCATTCTGGAATTTACCGGTCAGAAAACCGCGGCCCAGGGGGGAGTAGGCAACAAGGCCGATACCCAGTTCACGACAAGCTGGAAGCACGTCAGTTTCGACATCGCGTGTCCATAATGAGTATTCTGTCTGCACGGCGGCAATCGGGTGTACGGCATGTGCGCGGCGCAGTGTGGCAGCGTTGACTTCACACAGACCGATACGGGCAATTTTCCCTTCCTGTACTAGCGGGACTAGGCCTGCCATTGTCTCTTCGATGGGGTGGTCAGGGTCGACACGATGCACGTAGTAGAGGTCTATTTGCTCAATATCGAGACGACGCAGCGAAGCTTCACAGCTCTGCCTGGCATAGTGGGGACTGTTATCGATGGTACGTTGATACTCACCCGGTTTACGAACGATACCAAACTTGGTGGCAACCCGTACTTTGGGGCGATGGGTTTTCAGGAAATGACTGAGCAGCTCTTCATTGTGCCAGGGGCCATACATATCGGCGGTATCTAAGAGGTCAACCCCCATTTCTACGGCTTGTGCCAGTGTTTGTAGTGCGAGTTTGTCATCCCGCGGACCATAGAATTCACTCATACCCATGCATCCCAGGCCGATAGCGGAGACCTCCAAGTCAGCTCCAAGCTTACGTCGTTGCATCATACTTCCCCTTAACAGAATAGAATGCAGGCAGTATAATTTTCCGAATTTATTAAAAAAATAACGAAAACTGGAACTCGGTTTTCCGATAATGGAAAATAAAAATGCCCCCTTCTTTGCTTTGGGATGATGCTCGTGTATTTCTGGCTATCGCTCGTGGCGGCACCCTGAGTCGTGCGGCGGTCATGCTGGAGATGGGGATTGCCACAGTATCCCGGCGTCTGGATCGTCTGGAAGAGGCCTTGGGTGTCCGGTTATTCAGCAGGCATCAAACGGGCTATAGACTGACGGATGACGGTGAGGCATTGCTGGAACGGGCTGAGGCGCTGGAGTTTGCCGGGCAATCTTTTGGTGATGCTGCTCAACAACAAGGACGTGTTGCCGGTTGTGTTCGTCTTGCAACGGCGGAAAACCTGGCTAATCCGCTCATTATTCCTTCATTCCCTCTACTTTTTGCCCAATATCCTGATTTACGGGTGGAGGTTATCAGCGGGGTTCAGGCTGTTAATCTACATCGACGCGATGCGGATTTAGCGATAAGAATGGTCAGGCCAGAATCCGGGAATGTGACGATAAAACAGCTGGGAACTTTAGGTTTTGGTCTCTATGGTGCGCGCAGTTATCTCGATACCCGGCGTGCTGGTCTGACGTCACCTTTGTTTGATGAAGACTGTTTTATCGGCTGGAGTGAGTCCCATCGTCATTTGCCTGCTGCCAAGTGGCTAACCCGCCTCCTGTCTGGCAAGCCTTGCAGACTGGAGACTAACAGTCTCGCGGCACAACTTTCAGCGACGGTGGCTGGGCTGGGGCTGGCGGTTCTCCCCCATTATCTCGCCAGACAAGTGGGATTGGTTTGCCTGTTACCGGCCCCTCAGGCTGATCAGTCTATTTGGCTGGTGCTGCATACTGACTTGGCACATTCCAGACGCGTAAGGGCGGTGGCGGACCACCTGCTTCAGCTTTTTGAAGAAAAGCGATCAGTGCTTACTCAGCCTGAAAATTGTGGTTATCTGTGGTCAGAAATGCCTGCAATAGCCCCTGACTCGTTATCCCAAAGGGGAGATCCCTGAGATGATCCACCGGGAACAAGATGGCATTCACTATTTGCTGTATCCGTTTTGACCGTTCTCCTGACAAGGTGGGTAAACGCAGTGGGCTGTGAAATCTGCGTAACAACGTGAGCAGCTCACCATCAGATTCCCATTGGCGATTCTCAACCAGAGACTGAATTAACAAGCTATACCCCACTTTTTCCCCGTGCAGCCAAGTGTGGATTTCGGGCTGATGGGTCAGGGTATCGTGAATGATATGGGCAAAAGCAGGTGTCGCCAGAGGGCCACGCACACTGTTGGCAAGCCCTGCCAGAACGATATTAGCCTCAATGACTTTTTCAAGTGCTTGCGTAACCTGTCGCTGCTGGTTGGCCTCAATAGCATCCTCACCCCAGCGCAGAAAAATATCTATTGCCTGTCGCGCAATGGAGACTTTTATGTTCAGGGCCAGAGCGTCTGGATTCTGGCGCTGATAGGGTTCAAATTCATACCATTTAGCCATCGCATCAACGATTCCTGCTCGCAAATAGCGAACAGGGCTGTGGGCAATGATCTCGCTATCGACCAAAATCAACACTGGCATGGTATTGAGCACCTGGCTTTTAACGTGCCCCCCTGCTGCATTATAAATAATCGCCAGTGGGGACCAGGCTGCACAAGTGGCTGCCTGTGTTGGCAGGGTTATAAGCACCTTGTTGCCCAGCCTGTTATTGACGGCTTTTGCGGTGTCCATGACGCGCCCACCACCAATGGCGAGTATCCCTTCCGCCTCTTGTGCGACAAGGTTATCTTGAAACTGACGAACCGCTTCCTCGGTGCATTCACCGATTAAGTCCTCACGTTGCCAGCGGATGCCGGCGTTATCGAGGCTTTCACTCAATGCCGGATTGACGGCTTCCCAGGCCGAAGGGGAAGTCAGGATGCGCAGATGGCGGGTGAATGGGCGAATGTATTCCCCTACGTGGTAACGCAGCCCTGCTTGCTGAATATAATCCACTGGTGATTTTACCGAAAACATAGCCATATTCCTTAGAGCCTTCGTTGCCGTCAGCCAGTGGACGCAATAAGCGAAATGGGCTGATAGGGTTATTAAATAATTTTACAGCTGACGTGAAAATGCATCCGTACTGATTCCCTCCGCCAGAACTTGGCGAGCGTACTCTTTGGCGGAGAACAGGGAGTGATCGCGATAGTTACCACACTCAAGGGCACTCACGGCAGGAACGTCGGTGGCATCAATGACACGCTCCAGTACACGGGTCAGGGCGGTAGCAACCTCTTTTGGGCTATGTTCATCCCACAAGATTAAATAGAAACCGGTGCGGCAGCCCATGGGGGAGATATCGATAACACCTTGCAGTTCCTCGCGAATACCAAAAGCCAGCAGGTGCTCCAGGGTATGCAGCGCTGCGGTGGGAATAGACGAAACGTTGGGTTGTAAAAAACGCAGGTCATATTTTTGTACCACAGCACCCTGAGCATGGCGTTCCGTGCCAGCGATACGTACATAGGGGGCAATAACTTTGTTATGGTCGAGGGTAAAGCTTTCTACGATTGGCATAATTTCTCTCTCAGATTATTCGCGACGAATACGACGGGCCAGGCCTGTGCCTGCGGTTTGTAGCAGCTGAACGATAATGATCAGCACCAGTGCTGTGGACAGGGTAGCGAAGACATCAAACCGTTGATAACCATAGGTAATAGCCAGGTCTCCAATCCCTCCTGCTCCGACGGTACCTGCCATGGCTGTTGCCCCTAACAGGCCAATAGTGGCGGTGGTCAGTGCCAGAATCAGTGACGAAGCGGCCTCTGGCAGCATAAAGTGCCAGATAGTTTGAAATGTTGTGGCGCCCATGGCATTCGCTGACTCCAGAATGCCATCATCAATTTCAAGCAAGGAACTTTCGACCAGTCGGGCAATGTAGGGGGCAATAAAGACCACAAGAGGCACAATCGCCCCTGGGGTCCCGATGGTGGTATTAACCAGCCAGCGGGTTATGGGCAGAATCGTGATCAGTAAAATAATAAAGGGTAGCGAACGCAGGATATTCACTATCGGGTTCAGTATTTGGTGAAGCACTGGGTTGGGTAAAATTCCGCCAGGGCGGCAGGTGACCAGTATGATACCTAACGGAATGCCAAGAAGTGAGCCAAACCCCAGTGAAATACTGACCATGACTAATGTGTCATAGAGTGCCAGGAGAAATTGATCACCCGTGACGGCGGAATTAAAATATTCAAACATCGCTGATTTTCACCCCTGCGGTATGAAGGTAGTGAATGGCAGAATCGATATGTGCCGTTTCACCTCTTAACTGCACAATCATAAAACCGAGAATAGTGTTCTGGACTTCGGACATATTGGCAAACAGGATATTGACCTGTACCGGATATTCGCGGATCAGTTGGTTGACAATAGGCTGTTGCGCTGTCTGGCCCACAAACTCCAGTCGCAATGCTCTGCTATCTTTCTGTTGTTTAATACGTGCCACTGTCTGTTCTGGCAGGCGGTCGTGAATCACTGACTGCACAAAACTGGCCGTGACCGTATTCTGTGGTTGGCCAAATAATGCCAGTACATTACCTTGTTCCACCATGTGCCCATCTGCCATGACAGCGACGTTATGGCATATTTTCTGTACTACTGACATTTCGTGAGTAATCAATACGATGGTGATGCCGTAGCGTTGGTTGATCTCCTGGAGTAATAACAAAATTTGCACTGTGGTATGCGGGTCGAGTGCTGAGGTGGCTTCATCACATAATAGGATAGAAGGGTTACCAGCTAATGCTCGTGCAATGCCGACCCGTTGTTTTTGGCCACCAGAGAGTTCATCCGGGTAGCTTTGGGCTTTATCACCGAGATTGACGAACTCTAGCAGCTCCATCACCCGTTCATGAATAAAGGCCTTATCCCGCCCCTGTAGAATTAACGGAATCGCGACATTGTGGAATACAGTGCGTGAATTCAAAAGATTGAAATGCTGAAAGATCATACCAATATCTTTCTTCACGTCGTTGAGCTGTTTTTTATTTATACCCTGTAGCGAAACACCATTAATTAATACGGTACCGTGACTGGGCGATTCCAGGTGATTAATTAAACGAAGCAGGGTGCTTTTTCCTGCTCCGCTGGCACCAATAATGCCAAAAATGTCACCTTTATTAATGTCCAGGTTAATATTATCTAATGCCAGGAAGTTTTCTCCCTTACGGGAAAATGTTTTGCTGACATTCTGAAAGCTAATTATCGGGTTATTCATTTAAAATAATCAGGTAGCATATATCCGGCATATTGCGGATTGGTACGGATATAATTTTTAAATTCGTCTGAGTGATAACCATCAATGATTGCTTTCGCAAATGCAGCATCCTTATTTTTACCTGCAATAGTGACGACATTAACAAATTTGCTGGTTGGTTTTTCGAGCTCCAGCGCAGAGTTCAATTTCATCCCACTCGACACAGCAAAGTTACCTTGAATCAGGCCAAAATCAACATCCGGCAGGGAGCGAACTTGTTGGGCGTTATCCATCTCTTTGAGGACGATTTTATATGGATTCTCACTGACAAATCGCTGCGAGAAAGTTGCTGGATCGCTATCAGGTCGAATTTTTATCCAGCCAATATCTTGCAAAACTAGTGCGGCACGATAGGCATTAGAAGCTTGATTTGGAATAGAAACTACGGTTCCAGGCTTGGGTGTTTCAAGCGCTTTTATCTTTTCAGAGTAAAGCCCCATTGGGGGTGTCGGGACTTGTACAATACCAATGTTATCGATTCCCAGGCGATCATTGACGGATTCCATATAAACCGGGTGTTGCATGATGTTGGCATCGATATTTCCCCGGCTAACGGCATCGTTGACCTGAACACCATCACTAAAATCTTTATATTCCACGGTATAGCCATGCTTATTTAAATAGGGCTCAATACCTTTTTGAAATTGCTCTTTATAAGGACCAGGGTTAAACCCGATGCGAATTTTCTTGTCATCAGCATGGGCTGCGGAAAAAACAGTAGTGGAAGATAATAATGTTACAACTAATCCACAGAGAAGTGATTTACGCATGTTTTTAATATTCCTGGTAAGCTGCTCATAATAAATCGATTAAATCACAGTTTTCAGGGGAGGGAAAAGTTAAACTAAACCGCTGGCTATGTTTTTTTGTGCTAACTATTTCTGTTTTTTGTTATTGCATTTTTGATAAATAGATAGTTAATTTTGTGTATTGGATTGCACATTATTCAATATCCCCGGGGATATAAGGTGTGCGATAGTCGCCAAAATATTTAAAATTGCCAGAGAAGAATATGCCGGTATTTTCAGCCTCGCCGTTGGTGGCACAATTAGAAGAAAATTTATTCAGTGCGCTAGAAAACATGCTGGCACGGGTTGATACCACTCATCTGCCACTCATTGATCTCTCCTCCGGGAGTCCACGTCAACCCACTGCCACAGCCCTGGTCAGCACCTTACAGATCGCCGCGGCGCGGCCAGAAAATCACGATTACCCTTCTTTCTGGGGAAAGCCTGCTGTTCGCCAGGCCATAGCCGATTTTTATCAGCGACAGTATGGTGTGCTGCTTGACCCTGAAAGCGAAATCGCCATTTTTCAGGGAGCACATATTGGTGTCACAGGGCTGCCACGCGCATTACTCAGCCCAGGACAATATTTGATCTCCACCGACCCCTGTTACCCTTTGTATCGTTCTGCTGCGGCTCAGGCTCAGGCACAATTTTATGGTATTCCCTTAGAGGCAGGGCGACAATTTCAACCCGACTTTAGCCAGGTCCCCGAGAATGTGGCCCGACAGGGGGGGCTGCTGATGTTGAACTACCCCCATAATCCGACGGGGGCAGTAGCCTCACCTGCACTGTTTGAGCAGGCCCTGGATTTTGCACAGCGCTGGCAGATGCCTCTGGTGCACGATTTTGCCTATGCGGCGATTGGCTGTGATACTGAAGATATTCCACCAAGCCTGCTGGCACAACCGAGAGCCAAAGAGTGGGGCGTTGAGATCTATACCCTTTCAAAAACTTTCCTGATGGCGGGCTGGCGTTTTGGTTTTGCTGTGGGAAATGCTTCTATTATTAATGCCTTTAAAAAGCTGCATACCCACAGCTACAGCACGGTATTTGGTGCTGTGCAAGATGCAGCTGTCCATGCTTTAAACTTGCCAGATACCGAGATTCGTGACTTTACAGCTGTTTACCATCGTCGTCGTATCTGGGTGCTGGAGATGCTACAACGCATGCACTGGCGGGCTGACTCCCGGCAAGGTACTTTCTTCCTTTGGCTCCCCACACCACCGGGTTATACCTCCCGGCAATTGACAGAACGCTTGCTGTTGGATGCCCATGTTTTGGTTGCCCCGGGGCAAGGTTTTGGTGCCTGTGGGGAGCACTTTATTCGCCTGAGTTTGACGGCGGATGATGAAGCGCTTTCCACAGGGTTAGCGCGTATTGCTGCATTAAAACTGTTTGGCTGACTTGAGGTGATGGAGCATGCCACAGGGTTACATCACCTGTGCTTATTTTAAATTAATGATTTACTGGTCATCGACTCCAGGACTTTGAGTGGTGACTGTTGTGGGTCATGCATATCATTCACCGGTAATAAGAAGGTTTGTTCCAGCATAAATTGTCCCCCCATTGCTGCGTGTGGGGTCTGATCAGAAAAACAGATCCAGCTACTGCCCGGTGGGAATTCAATCGCGACTTGTGGGCCATTTTTCTGATAATCCATATCCGATTTCATCGCATCATGCATTTGCAGCATCAGATGATCATAGTGGCTACGGTAACTTTTGGTGATCCCGACGGTATTTTGCAGCCAGCTACTGATGGGGGAATAACGCTTCAGACGGGGTAAAAAACGTTCTGCCAGGGTTGGAAATGGTTCACCCACACGCCAGGAACGGTTTTCCCCATGGGGGTTAATATTGGTAAAAATACGCAAAATACGTTCGCCATAATTAGGGCGTGAAGGAAATGAATCAACATGTAAACGGCTATCATCTTTACGCCATGAGGTATTCTGAGTCCAGCGTGCTACAGGGTGCAGACGCAGACTATTGGTTGGCGTATGTAATACAGGCTGGTACTCAGGCAGGATAGCGGAAATCAGCTGCAGGCAGGAGTGATAGTGGCGTTGCAATAACGCACGAACAGCGGGTTCCTGAGCGTCATCAGCCACACCGTTCAGCTTATCTTGTAATGGCTGATAACTGATGTTCTTCCGTTTAGGGTCAACCCAAACAGGATCAAGCAAGTGTTTTTCTTGTTCACTGAGAGAGAATGCCAGATGGGGTAAGAAGATAACCTTACCTTGCTCCAGATCCCCCACGACAGATGCTTGTTCATTTGAGTCCCATTCTGACAAATCGAGTGAGGTTACTGCGTTGTGAAAAGAGGTCATGCTCTCTGACATAGTAGAATCCTTGCGAACAACCGTGTATTGATGACGTAAACAGGGGCTGCAAAACGTGACAACACTGGCGTAAATACCAGTGACAGAACCCAGTGAGTCGAAAGGACCCCTTGAGTGGTTATCTCCCTACAACCCGAATCTTTTTGAGTATAGTAATGAAGAGAAGCGAAAATCAAACAAAGCTGGGCAGGGGGCTAAACATGATAAAGAGGTTTAGTTCCCTGGAAGTGTGATGTGGCACAGGCGCACTGTGCTACAGGCAGGCGTGTGTTCTTATCATCAAGGGTATTTCGATGCACTTTTAGATTTTAAGGTTCGTCTTAATAGAAAACCAAAAACATCATGCTAGAATCTTTTCCAAGTTAAGAAGTAAGGCAATTGGTCATTCTGCTTTAAGGTATTATTTGATGGCGGAATGATTTTCGGGAAGTATTATATACGTTGTAGCCATATAAGCCCAGCGCCCTTTAAGGGGGTTGGTTTGTGGGTGTGTATTCGCCTGGGCGATACACGGGGTTGGCATTTAATGGAAACATTCATTCTCATTATTATGTCGGCCCAAACCCAGGAAGGTAAATATTATTAATTATTATGATTCCCACTCGGTAGTATATTTATACTGGTAGTTTACTGTTTGTTTTTAATAAATTTCCTTTCACGTGCTGTTTTATTTTTTTATTCTGGATTCTGTTTTTTTATGTGAATTTAAATATAGACTTTTTGTGATGATTATCTGTTATTGTAAAATTTATGTATAGATGTATTGAGTTATATATAAATATATAACGTAAGCCTTTTTAATCTGGACATTATTTAATGTGAGTTTTTGTTTGCACGGTAAATATCTACTATGCAGTCATAAGCTTATATTTTATGTAAGTAATATGTTGGGCGAAGCTAATTATATGGTGTTGCTTAACTTTTTTGTTATCTTTTTATTTTTCTAGAGGATTTTATTTATGTCTTTCAAAAAAATCGCATTAACTACCGCATTATTCGCAAGCCTGTCTGGTGCAAGCATCAATGCCATGGCAGATGCATCACAGGAAATTACCCTGCAGGGGATCATCACCAGCACGACTTGTGATGTGACCGTGAACGGCGGTAAATCTGTCCTGAACGTGGGTGCATATAAATCTGCTGATTTTGCTGCCAATACAAAATTAGGTTCAGTTGCGATGCCAGTAGCCTTAACAAACTGTTCAGCGGATGAAGAAGGTCGCATCGTGGTTCAGGGCTTAACATCCCTGAAAAACAACGATAAGAATATTTTCGTTGAGGACGATGCAAACACCGTGGGCTTTATGATTGAAGACGAAGCAAATGAGCTGATCACTAACGGCCAGGAAATTGCAGTTGATGCGAAAGTTGGGGAAACCACTGAGTATAACTTCAATGTAGGCATGGCATCAACGACAGCGACACCAGAGCCAGGTATATATAGCGCGCCAATTTTAGTGGCTTATGTCGTTGAATAATTGATCGAAATTATCGGGTGTGCAGGGCTTTCCCTGCATATCTGGTGGTGTAATAAAAGAGAGGTATTCATGGGCAAAAGTCGTTTATTGCCAGTGGCGTTATTGTCATTGTGCTTGGTGTGCGCAAATGCGGTCGCGGGGATTTCACTCGACAGTACCCGCATTGTATTTTCCTCGGCGGATACGGCGTCAGGCCAGGCGGTGGGTATTAGCAGCAGTGCCCAGTCTTCCACACCTTATTTAGTAAAAGCCCAAGTATTAAAAGATGTGAAAGGCCAGCAAACTGTGACCCCGTTTTCAGTCACCCCAGCATTGTTTCGGTTAGAGCCGGGGGCGACAAACCAGGTGCGCATAATGAAAACTGGCAGCCAGGCGCTGGCAAACGATAAAGAGTCCCTCTTTTATTTACGTGTGATGGCTGTGCCGGCGGGCAAAGGGCATGAGCCAGCGGCTAAAACGGAATTGGGTGGGGCCATCACCGTGTCCACCGGGAGCATCGTCAAGTTGTTCTACCGGCCTGCAGGGTTATCCATGACCCAGCAGCAAGGCATGGCAGCGCTGCAATTTTCCCGTCAGGGGCAATCTTTACGGGTAACCAATCCAAGCCCTTACTACGTGACGTTAACGTCACTGACTGTTGGCGGAAAAGCGGTCAATCTGAGTGCACGCCAGCAGAACACCATGATCGCACCATTCGGGCAAATGACCTACACGGGTGCGAATACGGCGGGCAAGGTGACGTGGCAAGCAATTAATGATTTTGGTGGTACGGAGAAATTTAATGGAACAGTTCAATAAAAAGAAAGGTGCTGCGGCACTGATGGCATTAGGCGCACTGCTGGTTAGCCTGAACGCCGGGGCGGCGACCTCAGCAAGTACTGAGTTTAGTGCCACGATAGCATTTGAAGGGGCATGTGATATTTCGGCGCCGGCTACTGTTATTTTCAATAATGGGGATGCGGTATTACCAAGCCAGATTGAAGATGGCAACGCTGCAGCTAAAAAAACGTTTGATATCACGCTGGCGAACTGCAAAGGCGTGGGTGTGACCCCCAAAATTACCGTGGTAGGCGAGTCCAACACTGATGCTGGTACGGCCCTGTTCCTGGATGCGGCAACGTCAACATCGACGGGCTACGGTGTATTACTGGCCACTGATGGCAATGCAAACTTTGAGGCGAATACCAACCTGGCAGCCACAAAAACGATTGCTGCCAGCGATGACTGGGACACAGACACCAGCTTAACGACCCTGAATGGCACGATCCCAATGGCTGCAACATTAAGTTGTGGTGATTGCGAAACCGATGGCCGTTTAGGGGGGGACCTTGTGGCTAATGTGACCTTTGAATTCAAGTATGACTAATTAACGGGGCTTGCGATGGCTTTACTGACTAAGGTAACACCACGTCTGACGCTTGTCGCTTGCTTGCTGGCGGTAAGCGCATCGGCCTGGGCAGCTGTATCGTCCCTGACGGCGGTTATTGCCAATAAAGGCCTGGGGTGCGATGTGCAGGTCACAGAACACACCCTGCAATTTAAACCGCTGGCGGTCAGTCAGTTGACTGGCGCGGTGCAAACTTACCAGGTGAAGCCCTTACAACTGCAGTTGCAGTGTGAGGATGAGCATGAAGCCATCCGCCCGACATTGACGATTGAGGGGGAAACACCTTATGCCGACGATGTTGAGCAAACAGTTTTTTTGAGTGGGTCCCCTAATGGGGTGGGGTTTATGTTACGCCAGTCACCGGATGATAGCCCGATTGCGTTAGCTGATTTTTACCAGCCAGCGCTGGCTCTGGGACACGGCGGGCAGGGGAATACCCTGGCGGTACTGGATGATGACAACCATTATCACAGTGATACCACATTATGGGTGGGGTTAGTGGGGCCTTTTCAGCCGGTGGTGATTCCCGGTCATTTTCATGCTTCGTTGACACTCAATGTGGCATTTGAGTAACAAGAAACAGGAGGAAGCATGAAAATCAGTCTTCCCGTGCTCTGTATTAGCATGGGGTTGATGGGGATAAGCCCAGCCGTATTCGCCGGTACCGCAACCAGTGTCTTCAATTTTCAGGCCGTATTTGTAGGTGGGGGGTGCGATATTAGTGCCCCGGCTTCAGTAAAGTTTAATAATGGAAATGCCTTTAGTTCGCTCGAAATAGAACGGGAAACAGCCTCGACAAATGAAACCTTTGACATCACTCTGAGTAACTGTGCAGGATGGGGATTAACCCCCTCTATTAAAGTGAGTGGCGCGCAGACTTCGGAGTTTGGTCTACCCTTATTTCGTGACGTGATGGGCCCGATGGATGCAAACGGGTATGGTATTTTATTAAAGACGGATGGCAATAGCACATTCAGCCCAAATCTTAATTTAGCTGAAAATGGGGTGATATCTGCATCTGACTGGTCAACGGACAGCCAGCTTAACACCGTAAATACGACGTTGCCGATGGTTGCTTCATTGCGCTGTGGTGACTGCAGTTATTCTGGACGTCAAGGCGGGGAATTTAAAGCCACCGTGACCTTTGATTTTGTGTATGAATGAGGCCAGCATGATGAAAAAACGCGTTACACACCCTTATTTTGCAAAAGTTGTCAGTGCATTATCCCTGTTTTTTTTCGCCTCTACGCTGAGTTATGCGGAAGGCGGGTTAAGCCTCAGCCAGACACGCGTCATTTTTAATGCCGGTGACAACAGTGCCAAGGTGACCCTTAATAATAATAGCGATCGTGTTTATTTGGTTAACAGTCGAGTGCTGCCGAGCCCTGATGCGAACCGGCAGTCCACTGAAGCCATGCCTTTTATGGTGACGCCGCCCCTATTCAGGCTGGAAAAAGAGAGCCGTAATACGGTACTGATCGGCAAAAATAATACCTCGGCATTACCTGCTGACCGTGAGTCAGTTTTCTATTTGAGTTTTTTAGCTATCCCATCCGTCAAAAAGAGTGGTGTGGTAGAGACCGATACGGATGACCAGGGAGGGATGACCTCCACCCAGGTATCGCTGGGGATTCGTACGGTGATTAAGCTGTTTTATCGCCCATCAGGGCTGGCGATGCCGGCGGCAGCGGCACCAGGAAAGCTGACCTTTGAGACGAAAGGAAAGGCGCTGGTAGTCAATAACCCGACGCCTTATTATGTGACGCTCGCCCAACTGCGCCTCAATGGGCAGAACGTCGGTGTTCGTGAGCAGGGTGCCATGGTTGCCCCTTATGCCAGCCAGACCTATCAGGTGAAGGGGACCGGCCCGGCGAATAAAGTGCAATGGTCAGTGATTAATGAGTTTGGCGGGGTGAGTGAGCAGTATCAGTGGTCTCGCTAAACACGGGAGTGAAGTGATGAGTCGATTTCAACGGTGGTGTGGGATTTTTTTGTTTTCTCTGGCGGGAATGACTGACGTTTGGGCGAATACGCACTCTGAGCCAGAAGGTATCGTACTGGATAATACGCGAGTTATTTACCCCGGGAGTGCCAAAGCGGGGATCACTTTTTCGGTGACCAACCGTACCCCTTATGTCTATCTGCTGCAATCAAGGGTTCTGCCCTGGGGGAGTAGTGAGCCGGGTATGACCACCTCCGGGGATGAACGCCAGCCTGTAGCAGCGGCTGAAGCCGAGCGTTCGCCGTCGACACCTTTTATTGTGCTGCCGCCATTAGCGCGTTTTGCCCCTGAAGAGAAGATGACCCTGCGTATTCGGTTAATAAAAAATAGTCTGCCGACAGACCGGGAATCGATTTTCAGCTTGTCGCTCAAGGCAATACCCAGCCAGCACAAGCCCCTGTCAGAGGGGAGCGAGGGAAGCAGCCAAATGGTACTGGCCTTGCAAAATAACCTCAAATTGTTTTATCGGCCCGAAGGGCTTACCGAAATGAGTGCCGAACAGCGTTCGGCCGCGTTGCGATTTTCCCTTCAGGGTACGCAGCTAACGATGAACAACCCCACGCCGTATTACGTGACCTTAGGGAACGTAAGTGTCGACGGGGGGCAGCTTGAATTAGGGCAGCAACGGATGCTGGCCCCCTTCACAACAGCATCTTATCGCGTTGTAAAAGGGGCAACAACGGTGGGCTGGCGATTAATTAATGATCGTGGAGAGCAAACCCCTGAACTGACCCAGCCCCTGCGCTAATTGAAGACCTGCTTAATGAACCGAGACGGATGTATGCATAACATGCAACGCAAAAAATGCCGAAAATATACTGGAGTACCTTTATTTTTTCGCTTAAGCCTGATTAGCACAAGTGTCTTCCTGGGCATGCCTTATGCGTATGGGGAAGATTACTTTGACCCGAGCTTTTTGGCATTAAGCGGGGAAGCCAATCAGGTGGATCTGTCTGCCTTTACCCAGGAGGGTGGTGTCGCGGAAGGGGACTACACGGTTGCGGTGTTTGTCAATCAGCAAGATGTGGGGCAATTTAAGCTGCATTTTGTCAAGAATGCCAAACAGGTGGTGGCCCCGGAACTGACCCCAGCGCTGCTGGAGTCCTGGGGGGTGAATGTGCCGAATGTGCCAGAGCTCAAATCGTTGGCCGTCGATGCCCCAGTTACCGATTTAGCTGCCTATATACCACAGGCCACCAGCAAACTGGATTTGGCGCGTTTACGGCTGGATTTGAGTATCCCGCAAGTGGCCATGAGCCCCAATTACACACGCCATGCGAATCCTGAACTGTGGGAGGACGGTATCCCCGCACTGCTGTTTAACTACAGTGTCAGCGCGGGACAAAACCGTAATGACCAGGGTAACGGTGACTCGACGACGAGTGATAACCTGTTTGCTTCCGTGCGCGGCGGGGCCAACCTGGGACCATGGCGTTTGCGTAGCACCATGACCCACACCCGCTTTGAATACAGTGGTCGTGGGAGTGAGTCGAATCAAACGCAGCAGGATACCCGTTTTTCTAATACCTATTTATCGCGTGATATTAAAGGGTTGCGTTCCCATGTGCTGGCTGGTGAGGCAAGCACCGGGGGGGATATTTTTGACAGTGTATCCTTCAAAGGGGTGAAGCTGGCCTCAAATGAACAGATGCTGCCCAGCCAGTTACGGGGCTATGCCCCGGTGATTAGCGGCGTGGCGAATACCAATGCCCGTATCACGGTACGACAAAATGGCAATGTGGTGTATGAAACCTATGTCGCACCGGGCCCGTTTTATATTAATGATATTCAGCAGGCGGGGTTATCAGGGGACTACGATGTCACGGTAACGGAGGCTGATGGCACCGAGCGCCGGTTTATGGTGCCCTATTCCGCACTGCCAATGATGCTGCGCCCGGGG
The DNA here is from genome assembly GCF_018257795.1 of Citrobacter sp. JGM124. Lineage (GTDB taxonomy): Bacteria > Pseudomonadota > Gammaproteobacteria > Enterobacterales > Enterobacteriaceae > JGM124. The sequence continues at coordinate 225,183 of NZ_JAERJD010000004.1, forward strand.
GGGTGGAAGTATGAGCTGACCGCGGGTCGCTACGACGGGGCACTGACGCAGGGCTCTCGCCAGTCGGACTTTGTGTTAGCCACCGGGGTTTACGGATTGCAGAACGGTATCACCTTGTTTGGTGGGGCATTAGTGGCAAAAGACTACCAGGCCTTGAGCGCCGGGACCGGGGTGTCATTAGGCGAGATCGGGGCGGTTTCAGTGGATGCCACCCGTTCCGTGGCGAAATTTAAAACTGGTGTTGATTCCTCCGAGCGTAAAACCGGGCAGTCGTACCGCTTACGTTACTCAAAGAGTTTGACGTCTACGGGAACATCAGTGGATTTAACAGCATTGCGTTATTCCACAGAAAATTACTATAACTTTAGTGAGTTTAACAGCCAGGGTTATACCCTGGAAGACGGGCTGAGCCCATGGACATTGCAGCGCCGTCGCAGCAGTTTCCAGACACAGCTCAGCCAGCAACTTGGCGGCTACGGCACACTGCGTTTTCGTGCGAATCGGGATGACTACTGGGGCAATAACAAAACCCTGACAGGGTTATCGCTGGGGTACAGCGGCAGTGTGAAAGGGGTCAGTTTTGGGGTGAATTACAACATTGACCGTATTAAAGACACCAACGGCAGCTGGCCGGAAAACCGCCAGGTCAGTGCCAGTGTCAGTATCCCATTCCGTATTTTTGGGCACTCTTCAAACTTGCAGTCAATATATGCCACCACGACGATGAGCCATGACAACCAGGGGCGCACGCAAAACCAGATGGGGCTCAGTGGCAGCGCGCTGGACAGCAGCCTCTCTTATGGTGTTTCCCAGAGCTGGGGTAACCAGGGGCAAACGGCAGTGAGCAACGCCAATATGGGGTATCAAGGGAGCAAGGGGAGCATCAGCACCGGGTATAGCTACAGCGATACCTCACGGTCAATCAATATGAACGCCAGTGGCGGGGTACTGGTGCACAGTGGCGGGGTAACCCTGGCACGGTCGCTGGGGGACTCGGTGGCACTGGTCAGCGCACCGGGTGCTTCGGGAACTCGCCTGATGAATGGTGATGCGGCCATTGACTGGCAGGGCTACGCCGTGGCCCCTTATTTATCGGATTATATGAAAAATAGCGTGGGGATCGATCCGACTACGCTGCCTGAAGGGGTGGATGTGACACACTCCAATGCCAATGTGTACCCGACCAAAGGGGCCGTGGTGAAGGTGGATATTGCCACCCGTGTCGGGTACCAGGTACTGATGACATTAAAACAGGCCAATCAGAACCCGGTGCCATTTGGCGCTATTGCGACCCTTAAAAGTCTGCTTGGTGGCGACGAAGTGAGTGGCATTGTCGGGGATATGGGTCAGGTGTACCTTGCTGGTTTACCGGAGAAAGGTGAGTTACTGGTGAAATGGGGGAACGGTGCCGATCGTCAGTGCACAGTGAAATTTGCGGCGTTATCCAACCTGGCAACCAGCCCGGATAATCCGATACGGCAGGTGACTTACCACTGTGGTGGTGAGAAAGCCGCTGACTGATGCAATGGTCGAACCTTTTTCCCTATCGTCCTGAGCCTGGAATATCAATCACGTCACTCAGCCTGCCTTTCATGGCGCCAATTTTTTGAGTGAAACAGATATGAGACAGATAAATAGCATGAATACAAATAATAACCGAGAGATGTCCTTCCTTGGTGCCCGCATGACAGCAGAATACAGGCCCATAAAACAGATGCTGTATTCTCTGAAACGGTGGATACATTGGGGTAGTTATTCGCAGCATAAGGCGATTCCGGCCCGTCGTAAACTCGCTTGTCTATCCACATTGCGCATTGCCAGTCTCCTTCTGGTGGTACTGTACAGCCCGGTATCATTGTCCCAGGCGGTCAGTGGCACCTACTTGGTCAATGGTGGCTCAGTTTGGACGGGGACTAACGTGCATGCTGTCCTTCCTAGTACTGGTAAATTTTATCTAAATAACGAAAATTCTTTTGGGTATATAGAGTATGTAAATCTATGGGGTAAGACATCAGATGGTGTATCTGGCTATTTAGTGGCCCCCGATATTGTAATCACTCTCAATGGTACCGTAGACGCGATTATGGAGTCGAGATCGGGTATTCATCGGACAGCCTCTTTCTCTCTAATTAGGGGCCAGGACCCTGTCGCTACCGGTGGTGTGGCTAAAATGTCGATAAACAATGGAGGCTATAGATGGGGCCACATGGGCTTTGGTGTAACTCAGGAGGGCATGGATGATTATAACTCGGGTACTGATACTATAAATATCCAGCCAGGTCTTTGGATTGGCCCACAGGCGGAGCCTGGGACGTACTCCATTGATCCTGTGCTTTTTGCAGATATTAGATTCAGTCAGAGCAGGTTCAATATCCTCGATAGTTCGACAATAAAAATAGTGCAGCCGATGGAGTGCGTTATTGCAGCCCCCCCTACCGTTGATTTTGGGATTATTCATGGTTTGGGCATTAAGGAAAACGCATTTATAGCACAGAAAACAGGCGATTTAACGATAAATTGCACTAGTAGCTCTCAAAGTGCGACAGCAAATGCAAAAGTCCAAGTATTAGGAGATGCATTGTCTGCACATAAATATATTTTAATACTGAAAAATGATAATGGAGAACTGGCACCTGGTGAGATTCGAGGATGGTTAAACCAGCCCCCTACAAATACGTGTAGTGGCGGAGCAGGTGCGACTGATGGTCTTGTTTTCGGGGACAGCAGTAAGTGGTACGATACAGAGAAACTTAAAGTAGGAGCTAATAAAATTCCTTATGTTTTTAATTTATGTGGAAGCGGAAATAATAAAGTGAATAACCTTGGCCCTGCAAGCGCGACTGCCACGATCAATATATCTTGGGATTGAATCGATTGATAATTATCTTTGAGTATGGTGCGAGTGTCACGAATGTATACATATAAAAAAATACTACGACTAATACCATCAGTAATTATTTTTATATCCTTGCCTCTTCAATCCGAAGTCGTAGAATTTAATCGTATTGTTAATGATTGTTTCATTAATGAGGATGCGGAAGCTGCTTGTTGGCAGAGGATGTCATCTGAAGTAGTCCCTACAAATCTATATGATTTTGGTGTGCACTATGCGAATGGAGATGGCGTCAAACAAGATTTATCCAAGGGTCGTTATTGGATACATAAGGCTGCGTTAACTGGCTACCCTTTTGCACAATATAATTTGGGGGTAATGTTTCTTGACGGTATTGGCGGCTCTAAAAGTACATCCTGTGCGGAGTATTGGTTAAATAAAGCTGCAGTGGTGGGGGGGGAAACAGGATTCATGGCAAAACAATTGCTGGATTATGTGGCCGAGCATAACAAGCAGCTTGCCCCAAAAATCATCCGCCCTGATAGCACCAGTTCGTGTCAGCAACTGCCGGATATTGTTTTTCCTGCCCTTCCCGGGGTAAGTACAGCGCCGTTGCCGGGGAATAGTGCCCCCATAAAAAACAATCCACCGACGGTAAACGATACCTTACAGGGGGCTTTATCGTCCAATGGCGGGGCGGAAGAGGCTAAGACGGAAGCATCCGAACCGGAGCAGGCTAAGACAGCAGCACCTGAGCCCGCACAGACTGTGGCAGAAGCGTCCGAACCGAAGCAGGCTAAGACAGCGGTACCTGAGACAGCACAGGCAGTGGCAGAAGCGTCCGAACCGGAGCAGGCGAAGACAGCAGTACCTGAGCCCGCAGAGGCAGTGGTCGAAGAGTCGGAGACAGCGCAGGCGAAGGAAGAATCCCAATTTGATCTTGAACCAGCCACATCGTACCGTAAAACCGTGGGCCGTTATCTTATCCAACTGGGGGCTAAGATATCAGGTCAAGAAGAGGAGCATTCTTTAACGTTATCTCCTCCGGTGAAAACAGAGAGGGAGATAGCGTCACGAGAAGAATCCGAGCAGGCTGTGGAGCCAATGACGGTGCCTGAGGGACATCAGGATGATAATTTATTGAGTAAAGAGTTCCTGAAGGGATCTGAAAACAATCAGAAAGTGGATGATCTACCACTGGTTATTCAAATTTTTGAGCTGCCACTGATGCACCAGTCAGAGCCAAATACTATGGAACCACCGGGCACAGGACCTGTTGATGAAGAAGAAGCCCTTGTGTTATCGGAAAGTCGAAAGGGGCTCTCTGATGCGAGGGCTGTCAATGGGGCCGCTATTACTGAGGGAAAATCAGTATCGTCGAGCTCAGATGCAGAAAATAAAAGTGAATCTACTACGGTTATTCCGCCGGTGACGGAAGCACCACAAGCCCTTAAAACTGCGCCTGTGCCGACAGCCCATGCCCCCTTGAACTTAGGGGGGGATATTCGCCATGCATCAAAGAAACATTATACATTACAATTGGGTAGCGCAAGTCAGTCTGAGCCATTATTGGCGATGGCCAGAAAACAAAAATTATCTAATTACCTAGTGTATGAAACACAACGGCATGGTCAGCGTTGGTTTGTTTTAGTGCATGGTGAATATGCGACCATGTCACAAGCAAAACGAGCATTACAGCAGTTGCCAGCCTCTTTCAAAAAGGATAGTCCCTGGGCTCGTAGTATTGGACATGTGCAAACAGAGTTGTAGTGGGTATTCTCGTATCTATACATTCAGGTCTGTAATTTTAGTGCCTTGTTTTTTTATTGAAAAATTCTTTTCTTTTTTGAGCCATATGTGTGGGAGGTATTTCACTCCCACACATGACTCATGCCGATTCTCTTGCACGAATTTGCTCACCACAGGAATGAGTCAGCGCATTCTTTAGCCGTTTTCTATCGTTCAATGGAAACGGTCATTCCAGATCTCCTTCTGTAGCTCGATTTGAACCAGACAAAACAAAAAAACAGTACAGATAGCGGAAAAAAATGCTATTCAGGCATCGTTTTACTCGATTTTTATCATGAAGGAGCGTTTTTTGTAATTTTTGGTTTTTGATCTGACTCAGCATCATGGGCTCAACACCATGATAAGGAGCAGATGATGGAATTTCACGAGAACCAGGCCCGTAAACCCTTTTCAGGTTTGGTGATGCTTTATCATTATTTTCGTCGCAAGGCCGTTAATCGTCAGACGGTACGCAGGCTGCGCGAGTTAAGCCCGGAGCAGCTAAGGGATATTGGGCTCAGTAAACACGATATATCACACTGGGAGTAAAGCAGACTTCGGGACGAAGGGGCTTCTGGTAAAAACCAGGTGTAACAAGCCTGCGACACAGGGCCGCAGGCTTAAAACAGCAATGACTATGGATTGATGGTCAGCGTGCTGATAATACGTTCTGCACTGGCCTGGGATTCAGCTTGGTTATCAGCAGGTAAAGATACCTGCATAGTTAAGAGCTGGTTACCGATTTTGCTTAATACAATAGAGGAATATGTGGTCTGACCCTGGGCTGAAATAATGGTGTCCAGTTGCTGTATGGGGTGACCTTTAATCTCAATCGACTTGTTTGAGACAACCTGTAGTTGTGGATCTCGGGCGCGTTGTTGTTGTTCCAGCCGATCGGCTAAGGCTGTCAGAGTATCGGTGCTGTCTTCACTGATAATGACGATCACTGCTTTCTGGCCCGATGCATCAGAATACACATGCATATTGTTCGACTGAGTGCCGACCTTACCACTTTGGTCGCTAATATCTGTCGGGAGAGAGAAGCTGACTTTTCCATCCAGTAACGTGACGGTTTGCGCGGCCTGGGCTGTTGCAGCAGAGGAATCAACAGTGTTTGTGTCACTGTCTTTATTATCACAAGCAGCAAGCCCCATAACTAACAGGCTGACTCCGACATATTTCACCAGTTTATGCATTGTACTCTTCCTTTTCGTTAGTAAGCCTGCAGGCTAATGCAGATACTTTATCACAAGATATCCCCTTCATTCTTTAGGCGGCAGATGCATTAACTGCTTTCCTGCCCCAAGGAACAGACTTTTGCCTGCCCTCGGGGGATTTATCCCGCGTACTTTCTGAGAGTCAACGGAACCATTAGGGTGCTCTGTGTCATTTACCCAAGCTGCAAGACAGAAGTTTCAGACTTATCTGTAAAGCGTTTTAATAGGTAATTCAGGAAAACGCCATAGGCAGGTAAGAAGAAAATCAGACTGATGAGGATCTTGAAACCATAATCAACCAGTGCAATTTCAACCCAATGCTGTGCCATAAAGGGGTCGGTGCTGCGCCAGAATGCAATAAAGAAGAAGGCCAGGGTATCGCTGATATTACCGAATATCATTGCGACCGAAGGGGCAAGCCACCAGTAGTGACTTTTCCTTAAACGGTTGAAGACCTGAATATCAAGAATTTGTCCCAGTGCATAAGCCATGAAACTGGCAATGGCGATGCGAGCAACAAACAGATTGAACTGACCCAAGGCTTCAAACCCCTGCCAGCTCCCCATATAAAACAGTGACGAAATACCATAAGAGACAGCCAGTGCCGGGATCATCACTAAGAAGATGATTCGTCGGGCGAGGGGAGCACCAAAAATGCGGACTGTCAGGTCAGTCGCCAGGAAAATAAACGGGAAACTGAATGCGCCCCAAGTGGTATGGAGCCCGAATACAGAGATCGGAAGCTGAACCAGATAGTTACTGGAAGTAATAACTAACAAATGGAACAGAGATAGCCATAGCAACGCAGTGGTGCGCTGGCGTGAGTTTAACTGCAGCATATTGTAACCTTTTTAGTGGTGGGGTGAGGGAACCCAAAAATCAGAATCAGCCAGAACAAATTCTGCTGATTTATGGTAAAGCCGGAGGATGATACTGCTTTCGATAACCATTGCAATGGTTAATTTTAGCGCAATCGTTCACGTCACTTGCGCTAAATTCCTTCTGGCGTAAACTAGCGCAGTTTTTTTCGAGAGGTGGCGTGATGACTGACTTATTTGCGACTTTTGACCACAGTCTGGATACCACGGGGTTACGTTGCCCTGAACCGGTGATGATGGTGCGTAAAACAGTACGCAAGATGGCAGTAGGTGAAACCCTGCTCGTCATAGCAGATGACCCGGCAACAACCCGCGACATTCCTGGTTTCTGCCGTTTTATGGAACATGAGCTGGTCATTTCAGAGGCCGCCAGTAAACCTTACCGTTACTTACTGCGTAAGTGCCACGCATAGTGGTGTGGCCCGGAATAGGGTGGCCTCGGCCACCCGGTTGCGGTTATTTCTGACGTAGTAACCGTAACGCATTCGCAGTGACGAGGGCTGTTGCCCCAGAATCGGCCAGTACTGCTATCCATAAACCGGTGAATCCAAGCAAGGTGGTCACCAGGAATAGCAATTTTAACCCCAGCGCAATAGAGATATTCTGGCGAATCGTCATGTGTGTTGCCCGGGCGATGGTTATCATTCGCGATAACTCCGTCAGGCGGTTATGGGTGATAGCCGCATCGGCTGCTTCCAGGGCGACATCCGTCCCGCTACCCATTGAAATTCCCATAGTGGCGGCTTTCATTGCCGGGGCATCATTGATGCCATCACCGACCATCGCCAGTGGGGATGACTTTCCTAATTCATTAACGAGATTCACCTTATCAGCAGGCAATAAGCTGGCGTGATAATCAATACCCAGTTCTGATGCAATGGCGGCCGCCGCACGGGGATTGTCCCCGGTTAACATAATACCCTTAATCCCCAATTCAGTGAGTTTATTCACGGCAACACGGGCATCACTGCGCAGGGCATCACGCATGGCGATGGTACCCAACAAGGCGTTCTGGCGTAGAACGACAATCACAGTCTGCCCTTCATCTTCTTGTTGAGCAATACGCTGTTGCCAGACGGGATCAAGTTGCCCAGCAGACAGCCTGGTGGGGGAACTCAGCCTGATCATGTCATTCCCAATCATTGCTTCAATACCGATGCCAGAAAGGACACGATGTTGCCCAACCACAGGCAGAGTCAGGCCTCTTTGCTGTGCCGCATAAGTAATCGCCATGGCTAAAGGATGGGTGGAGCCTTGCTCAACGGCGGCGGCTAACATCAGTAATTGATTTTCTTCCTCCCCTTCAAGTGTGGTGATCGTGGTCACCTGAGGTTTACCGATAGTGAGTGTCCCGGTTTTATCAAAAGCGACTTGTTCTATTTGGCTCAGTCGTTCCAGTGCAGCTCCGCCTTTAATCAGTGCGCCATAACGAGCGGCGACAGCCAGGCCCGAAGTGATCGCTGCAGGTGTTGAGATAACCAGGGCACAGGGACAGCCAATCAGCAACAGTGTCAGGCCCTTATAGATCCATGGCTCCCAAAGCTGGCCAAAAAACAAGGGCGGAATTATCACAGTCAGTAGCGCCAGCGCCATAATTAATGGGGTATAAACCCGACTAAATCGATCGATAAAACGCTCGATAGGTGCACGACGTTCCTCAGCCTCTTCAATCAACCGTAGTATACGGTCAATAGTACTGTCCCCTGGTTCGGAGACCACTTCTATCTGAACCAGGCGGTCAATACTGGTACAGCCCGCAGAGACATTTTCACCTTGCTGATGCTCGACAGGTATCGACTCACCGGTCAGGGTGCTTTCATCAAAACTGGCAAAATCATTTAACAGGCGACCATCGGCAGGTAAGCGTCCCCCGGCGGCTACTTCAATAATATCACCCGGGCGCAGTGCAGACTGGGCGACAATTTCACGTTGCCCATTCTGAATACGTGTAGCGGTATCTGGTTTTAAAGCCATTAATGCACTGACACCACGGCGAGCCCGGCTGGCTGCATAGGCCTCCAGACGTTCACCAATGAGAAAGAGTACCAGCACCATGGCAGCTTCAGCGGTAGCGCCGATAAACAGGGCGCCTATCGCCGCAATGCTCATCAAGGTTTCAATGGCAAACCAGCTACCGCCACGGATAAGACGCAATGCCTGACGGGCGATAGGCCAGAGCCCGACCAGACTTGTGATGATAAAGGCAATATTCCCGAAGGGATGACTGGCCTGTTCCAGCCCCCAGCTCGCCATCATCAGTACTATCAGAACAATGATTTGTCTGTTTTCCTGCCAGAACGAGTCAGGTGCTGCTTTGGGAGTGGTGCTATCGCTAAGTTTATAACCCACAGACGTGACCGCTTGTTCTACTTCATTGCGAATATCTCTGGAGGATTTTACAAGCAATTTTTCAGTGGCAAATAGCACCTGAACATGCTGGACATCAGGAATATTTTTAACAGAATTTTCAACTTTACGTGCACAGGCAGCACAATCCATGCCTTCTACATGCCAGCTATAACTGTCACCACTCTCTGCTGATGGCTGGAGAGGTGGGGTCTCACAGGTAACACCCTCAGCACAGCACGCATGCTCCCTGGCGGGCATTGGGCTGAATTTACTACGCGGAAACTGGGGCGTTTTATGATTGTCTTGAGATGTATCGTGCATAGCACTCTCCGGGTAATAATGACTCTCTTATGGTCCATCCTAATCTCTGGAGCTTACTCCAGAGTCAAGGATTATTTTATAGTCAGAAAGTCATTGCTAACCGGGTGAGTGTAAGTCAGATATAGAGTGAACGGACAATTAAGAAATGCCCGCCAAAATAGCAGGCGGCGACAATGGCACTGTCCGCCGGGAACCGATGGCGATACTTGCTAATAAGCCAGACCAGGTTCCCCAACAACAGTAGTCCTGCTCCCAAAAACTCAGAAAAACTGGCATCACTGTGGCGTGAAAAATAGTTGCTCCCTGCCAGCCAAACCATGAGTAGAGTGATCCCCACTAATGCCAGCACGGGCATGCGTAGCTCCGCCAGTGGTGCCCAAATGATGGAAATGGCGACAACGCCGATGATGATCAACACCAGCGGAAGCTGCCAGTCATAGTCAATATTGGTGTGACTGATGAAGTAAAGGCTATACAACAAATGGGAGAGGAAATAAGCCCCATAGGCGTAAAGCAGGCGCTGGCGGGGTAACAGAGTTAAGGTATCTGCGAGTAAACTGGCCAGTAAACCGGCAATAATTAGATAGCCGGTTACTTCAGATAAAGGGGCTTGCAGAGCGAGTAACAGCAGTAGCAGGACGGTGACGGGCTTAAACACCCATCGTTGCCAGACTGGCCCACGGTAAGACGAATCGACGTATAACCAACCGGAAAAAAAGACCGCAATAAATGACCAAAGCATGGCATCTCCTTATTGTCGTTACATTTTGCTCTTTACCAATACGCTCCGAAAACCCTGCTTAAGGCTGGTGAATATCAGAAAAGAGCCTATTCAGGCAGTGGGCAAGGAGGAATACAATATCGTTTTCTCCTGTGGTGAATAGCCGAAAATCAGTAATTTTATGTTTCCGGTGTGTGGGCCGTTTCGTCCCTATAGCGGTTCCCCGGGGATTATTTCCCCTGACGCAGCTTTTTCTGCCAGACCAGCAGCTCGAAGACCCCAAAAATAAATATTTTTGCCTGAGTTACGCGGCTTAGTGGGGCTCCTTCTTTCGGCTGGGTCGCTTTCAGTAACCCCAGTTGTAGGCCATGCATGATAACCATGAAGATAAGTGCCACGTTGACAAATATATTGAGCGGGCGTGGAAAAGGCTGAACTAAATTCAGTATCAAAAATGCCCAGATACACAACATCAACAGACGGCCGAGATTAATCAAAATTGACACTATGCAGCTCCTTGAACTTCACGAATAAACAGGCGGTAGGCAACTTGCCCGGCAACTTTTTCCCGGTGTAAGGCCCAGGTTGTTGGGTAGATGGGCATGCCGTTTTCTACTTCACTCTCGACATAAATCAGAGCATTGTCGGTAAGCCAGCCATTTTTTTCCAGTAAACTGAGCGTGCTGTCCAGTAACCCTTTACGAAAGGGGGGGTCAACAAACACAATATGGTGAGGGGTACCGGGTTGTGCCAACACATTCAAGGTATTAGCATTCACCACCTGACCCTGATTCGCATTGAGTGTCGCGAGATTTTTCTGGAGCTGACGGGCGACGTCTCTGTCCATCTCAATTAATGTTGCGGCCGCTGCATAGCGCGATAAGGCTTCCAGGCCTAATGCACCACTGCCAGCGAAGCAGTCGAGGCAATGAGCGTCGACAATAGAAGGCGCGAGCCAGTTGAACAGTGTCTCTCTGACCCTGTCCGTCGTGGGGCGTAATCCCGGTCGGTCGGGAACCGGAAGTTTTCGGCCGCGCCATTGCCCGCCGATAATGCGGATTTGGCCTGAACTGGCGGATTGCGTTTTTTTCATGGTACTCACTGCAAGTAGGATCTCTGCTATCTATTCTAGCGGGGTAGGCCCAGCCAGGAAACCTTATTCCTGCGGCGTGATGCCGGAGCGGGAAAGTGATAGACTGATGCACCATTTTTTAACGCCCGGGCGACCAGAATCGGGCTCGTGCCATAAATAAACCGCGAGGAGTGTAGTCGCACATGGCGAAAGAGAAAAAACGTGGCTTTTTTTCCTGGCTCGGCTTTGGTCAGAAAGAGCAACAAGAAGAATCAAAAGCTGAAGCCCAGGACGTTGTATCACCAGCGGAGCCGGAGACTGAAACGGGCGAGGTAGCCCAACAGACGGTCGCTGCGCCGGTTGAGCACACCGAACCAGCCAGTACTGAACAAGTGGCGGACTCTTCCCCCTTACAGCCTGAAACAACGCAGGTATTGCCAGAGGAAGATGATGCGGATAGCCGCATTGCTGTCTCCCCGGAGGCTGACCGCGAAGATCTCTATCAGGCCCATCAAGAACGAATAGTCAATGAAGAAGTGGCGGCGATAGAATCTATTATTTCGCAGGCTGACGCCAAAAAAGACCAGGAAACACCGCTGGCTGTCGAAGCGACAGCCGCTGATGTCCTTGCGGCGGCTGCTCAGGAACAGATTGTAAAGGAAGAAGTGGCGGCGATTGAGTCACTGCTTCCTCATGCACCTGTTGAGGCAGAAAAGAGCACGACTGAACCCACCGCAGAAGCAGAGGCGAAGCAGGTTGATGCACCTTCAGTTCCTGAGAGTGTGGCTGAAAGCGCCAAAACAGCGCCGACCGTTAACGCGGAACCTGCCATTACTCCATTACCTGTTGAGGTTGAGGCCGACAAGAGCACGACTGAACCCACCGCAGAAGCAGAGGTGGAGCAGGTTGATGTACCTTCGGTCTCTGAGAGTGTGGCTGAAAGCGCCAAAACAGCGCCGACCGTTGCCGCGGAACCTGCCATTACCCCATTCGTGGCTGAAAACCAGCCTGAAGAACCCAAAACAGAGCAGTCAGTCGACGCCGATCATGAGCCAGCGCTTGTTCCTGTTGCTGATGATGTTCCGCTGGATACGCCTGAGCATGATGTTCCTGAAGAGCAGGTGACTCCCCCTATTGTTGAGCAGGAAAAACCAACTAAAGAGGGCTTTTTCGCCCGGCTGAAACGTAGCCTGGTGAAAACGAAACAGAATCTCGGTTCTGGTTTCATGGGGTTGTTTCGGGGCAAAAAGATTGACGATGATCTGTTTGAAGAGCTGGAAGAGCAGCTGCTTATTGCTGATGTGGGTGTTGAAACGACACAGAAAATCATCAGCAAGCTTACTGAAACGGCAAGTCGTAAACAGATGCATGACGCAGAAGCGCTGTATGCTCTGTTAAAAGAAGAGATGGGCGATATTCTGGCCAGGGTGGATTCTCCCCTTAATGTTGAAGGTAAAACCCCTTTTGTTATTCTGATGGTAGGTGTCAATGGTGTGGGTAAAACGACCACCATTGGTAAACTGGCTCGCCAGTTTGAGCTCGAAGGTAAGTCAGTGATGCTGGCAGCGGGAGACACTTTCCGTGCCGCGGCTGTTGAACAGCTTCAAGTCTGGGGCGCGCGCAATAATATACCGGTGATTGCGCAACATACTGGCGCTGACTCTGCTTCTGTTATCTTTGATGCGATTCAGGCGGCAAAAGCGCGTAATGTCGATGTGCTCATTGCAGATACCGCAGGACGCCTGCAGAACAAAGGGCACCTGATGGAGGAGCTGAAAAAGATCGTTCGGGTCATGAAAAAGCTGGACGAAGATGCCCCCCATGAGATTATGCTCACCCTGGATGCCAGTACCGGCCAGAATGCGATAAGCCAGGCTAAACTGTTTAACGAAGCGGTGGGGCTGACCGGGATCACGCTAACGAAACTGGATGGTACCGCCAAAGGTGGTGTTATCTTCTCTATCGCTGATCAGTTTGGGATACCTATCCGTTATATTGGAGTAGGTGAGCAGATTGCTGATTTAAGACCGTTTAATTCAGAAGATTTTATAGAGGCACTTTTTGCCCGAGAGGATTAATAATGGTTCGTTTTGAACACGTCAGTAAAGCCTATCTCGGCGGGAGACAAGCGTTGCAGGGGGTTACTTTCCACATGCAACCAGGCGAGATGGCGTTTCTGACCGGCCATTCCGGAGCAGGAAAGAGTACATTACTGAAGCTGATTTGTGGTATCGAACGGCCCAGCGATGGTCAAATCTTTTTCAGTGGTCACGATATCAGCCGGTTAAAAAGCCGCGAGGTGCCATTTCTTCGGCGTCAGATCGGTATGATCTTTCAGGATCACCACCTGTTGATGGATAGAACCGTCTACGATAACGTTGCTATCCCACTGATTATCGCCGGGGCCAGTGGTGAAGATATTCGTCGTCGTGTTTGTGCGGCGCTGGATAAAGTTGGCCTGCTGGATAAGGCAAAAAACTTGCCGATTCAGCTTTCTGGCGGTGAGCAGCAAAGGGTGGGGATCGCCCGTGCTGTCGTTAATAAACCCGCGTTGTTACTGGCCGATGAGCCAACAGGCAACCTGGATGATGCGCTTTCAGAGGGTATTTTACGCCTGTTTGAAGAGTTTAACCGTGTTGGCGTTACCGTCTTAATGGCGACCCACGATATGGGACTTATCTCCCGCCGATCTTACCGTTCACTGACGTTAAGTAATGGTCATTTGCATGGAGGTGGCGGGTGAATAAACGGGAAGTAGTCAATATGGTTAAGCGTTTTAGCCATAAAATTAACGATCTGAACCCGTCTCGTCGACAAGGGGATGGTGCCCGTGGTGGAAAAAAACGCGGTAAGCCATCAAAGTCGAAGAGTAAGTCGTTAAAAGGGGGCATGAATGAGCAGTTTCGTTATGCCTGGGAAGGGGCGCTACAAGATCTCAAGAGCAAGCCGTTAGCGACATTTTTGACAGTGATGGTGATTGCAATCTCTCTGACGTTACCCAGTGTTTGTTTCATTGTTTATAAGAATGTGAATCAGGCGGCATCCCAGTATTATCCTTCCCCGCAAATTACGGTCTATCTGGATAAAGCACTGGATGATGATGCGGCCCAGCGAGTTCTTGGTACACTGGAGTCTGAAGAAGGTGTCGATAAGGTTAACTATCTTTCCCGGGATGAGGCATTAGGCGAGTTTCGTAACTGGTCTGGTTTTGGCGGAGCACTGGATATGCTGGAGGAAAATCCTCTGCCTGCGGTGGCTATCGTGAATCCGAAAATAGATTTCCAAACCACGGAAAATCTGAATACCTTACGGGATCGTCTGGCACATGTTCAGGGTGTCGACGAAGTGCGTATGGATGACAGTTGGTTTGCGCGCCTGGCTGCTTTGACAGGGCTGGTGGGGCGGATTGCCGGCATGATTGGTATCTTGATGGTTGCTGCCGTGTTCCTGGTTATCGGTAACTCCGTCAGACTGAGTATTTTTGCACGTCGTGATACTATCAATGTGCAAAAATTGATCGGCGCTACCGACGGCTTTATCCTGCGACCTTTTTTATATGGCGGGGCTCTGCTGGGTTTCAGCGGTGCATTTTTGTCGCTGATTTTATCTGAAATACTGGTCATGCGACTTTCATCTGCTGTTACGCAAGTAGCTCAGGTGTTTGGTACCCAGTTTTCGCTCAGTGGGTTAGGGTTTGATGAGTGCCTGTTACTCTTGCTGGTATCGTCGATGATTGGTTGGCTAGCAGCCTGGCTGGCGACGGTTCAACATTTACGACGTTTTACACCAGAGTAACAATCCTTTGATATACTTATTCTCTGACGCTATGGGTTATTAACGTGGGCAGAGAGTGAGTATCTTTGGATATCCCTGTGCCAAATAGCATGTGTGAGTAACTTATCCACAAAATTATTTTGAACTTGTGGATAACGCGCTTGTCAGAGAGTAGTGAAGATAACTACCCGGTAGCCGGGACTGTTTTTTGTAGGGTTGTTTATTCTGATGACAGCCTGTAAGTAAGTCTCTAAGAGAGGGTTTGAATGACCAAAGAAATGCAAAATTTAGCTTTAGCCCCTGTTGGTAACCTGGAATCTTATATCCGGGCTGCGAACGCCTGGCCGATGTTAACGGCTGAGGAAGAACAGGAGCTGGCTGAAAAGCTGCATTACGAGGGTAGTCTGGAAGCAGCTAAGCGGCTGATCCTTTCGCATCTCCGCTTTGTTGTTCATATTGCTCGTAATTATTCTGGTTATGGTTTGCCGCAAGCAGACTTGATTCAGGAAGGGAATATTGGCCTGATGAAAGCGGTACGTCGCTTTAATCCTGAGGTGGGTGTTCGCCTGGTCTCTTTTGCAGTGCACTGGATCAAAGCTGAAATTCATGAATATGTGCTGCGCAACTGGCGCATCGTAAAAGTTGCGACCACCAAGGCACAGCGTAAATTGTTCTTTAATTTGCGTAAGAATAAGCAACGCTTAGGCTGGTTTAATCAGGAAGAAGTTGAACTGGTTGCCAGTGAGCTCGGGGTCACTAGCAAAGACGTGCGTGAGATGGAATCACGTATGGCGGCGCAGGATATGACGTTTGACATGTCCAATGATGATGACTCAGAGAGTCAGCCAATGGCTCCGGTGCTGTTCCTTCAGGATAAATCCTCAAACTTTGCCGACGGTATTGAGGATGATAACTGGGATTCTCATGCAGCGGATAAGCTCAGTGACGCCATGATGGGGCTGGACGAGCGTAGCCAGCAAATTATTCGTGCTCGCTGGCTTGATGAAGACAACAAAAGCACGCTACAAGAGCTTGCTGACCGTTATGGTGTGTCTGCCGAACGGGTTCGTCAGCTTGAAAAAAATGCGATGAAAAAACTTCGCGTGGCTATTGAAGCCTGATCCCTGTCTTCATTAGCAATATAAATATGGCCTGAGTTCGGCAGCTGCCGAATTCAGGTTTTTTTTGTCTGTTTCCAGTCACTCCTCCTGCCCATATCGTCTTCTTGCCACTATTTTCCTGTTAACAGGCGGTAAAACCGTTTTTTAACGCTTTTTTCCCACAGGCTTTGCTACGTGACAAAATTGTTATTCCATAAATCGCAAAATAAGGTATGTTTTTTAGCAGAGAATGCTGCAATGGCACATGTGTCGTTCCACCTAATTATTTTGATTAAAAATGTGCTGCATACACAACATAAAAAATACTAAACACAACACACAATAATATGGGGACTCTCAGGATGAAGATGACAGGCAAAGCCTTGCTGGCTGGCTGTATTGCGCTGGCCATGAGTAACGTCGCACTGGCAAAAGATATTCAAGTGGCTGTCGTCGGGGCGATGTCTGGCCCGGTTGCACAGTATGGCGACCAGGAGTTTACGGGTGCAGAGCAGGCTGTGGCGGATATCAATGCGAAAGGGGGGATTAACGGCGATAAACTGGTTATCACAAAATATGATGATGCATGTGACCCGAAACAAGCCGTCGCGGTAGCCAATAAAGTCGTTAATGATGGGATTAAGTACGTTATTGGGCACTTATGTTCTTCTTCGACTCAGCCCGCGTCTGATATCTATGAAGACGAAGGTATCATCATGATTACGCCAGCAGCAACCGCGCCGGAGCTGACATCTCGTGGCTATAAGTTAGTGCTGCGCACGACCGGTCTGGATTCTGACCAGGGGCCAACGGCCGCTAAATATATTCTGGATAAAGTGAAGCCACAGCGTATTGCGATCATTCATGATAAGCAGCAGTACGGTGAAGGCCTGGCGCGTGCCGTTCAGGACAACCTCAAAGCTGGTGGCGGTAATATCGTCTTCTTTGATGGTGTCACCGCTGGTGAGAAGGACTTCTCAACCCTGATTGCTCGCCTGAAGAAAGACAACATCGACTTTGTTTACTATGGCGGTTATCACCCAGAAATGGGGCAGATTTTGCGCCAGGCGCGTGCTGCAGGCCTGAAAACCCAGTTTATGGGGCCGGAAGGTGTGGCCAACGTGTCCCTGTCTAATATTGCCGGTGAATCTGCGGACGGCTTACTGGTTACCAAACCGAAGAATTATGACCAGATTCCTGCGAACCAGCCAATTGTTGAAGCCATCAAAGAGAAAAAGCAAGATCCCAGCGGTGCCTTTGTCTGGACCACTTACGCTGCGGTTCAGTCCCTGGCTGACGGGCTGAAAAAATCATCTGATCCTGCGGAAATCGCCAACTATTTGAAGGGCACAACCGTTGAAACAGTGATGGGCCCGCTGTCATGGAATGAAAAAGGCGATCTGAAAGGTTTTGAGTTCGGTGTCTTTACCTGGAATGCTGACGGCACATCGACTGACGCAAAATAATTTTTGAGCCTGAAGTCGCTGGCCGACTCTGATGTTTTTTAGTTTCAGCACCATGAAAACAGTGTCTGAAGGTGGGTGACCCACTGATTCAGACACTGTTTTTTTATTGTTTTTAATACATTATTTCCGCTCAGTGGATTGCCGTAAGCTGGTAATGTATGGCTACAGCGTCTTCGAGTGGGGGAGTGCGTTAAAAATGCTGATGCCACCCGTTTTTTCTGCCGCGTTCAGACGGAACTTTGTGCTTTGCGGGTAGGCCATCACCAGAGAGATAATTTCGCCTGTCGCCATGCTAACTTTTTGTAGCTCGCTGACACACTGAATTAAGCCGCCTCTGCCGGGGGGCTCAATCAATTCACACTACAACGTATTCCGATCATCTTCCGTAGCCATCAGCCGGATTTACCGAGTAAAGAGCGAGGCCCGGATACATTTAATCGCGTGACTCATACCATTTCCCATAAAAGACGGTACACAGACCCCCTTTCATAGAGTACCCGATACACATGTTAGTTTTAGCTCAGGGGCATCTTCATTGATGGTGCGCTGTGCGCTATAAAACCATTCCGGTCGTAAAATGGGATTGCTTCTTTTCTGGCATCAAGGAACACAAAGTTCATATTTCTACTCTTTGATTCTGCGATAGCAAAATCCAGTAATGCTTTTCCGACGCCACAACGTCTTATTGTCGCATCGACAACTAAATCATCAATATGGAGATGAAATCCTCTGGCCAGAGTATGGACGGGACGAAACCCCATTAAACCTATCACGCTTTCATCGCTAAATGCGCCAATCAGTTCGTAACCGTTCAATGACTGAATCCTGACGCTTTCAATAAATTTTTCTTTGGCGATGTTTCGTAGCTGTGCGATCAGGGGATAAACATTTTCCCACTCAAGTGGAAGCAGCCTTCTGATTAACATATTCATACCGCCCTAATTTAACATAATGTTATGATTTATAGGCTAATAATTTAGTGTCAGCAATAGAACGGTTGTGTTAGACAAGGCCAGCTCTTCGACGGTTTTTTTTATCTCATCAGCCGTTGTGCGGTGTGTTGCGACCGTTCTTTTTCCTGTTGTCTGGCCATCATTCTGATGGATACCCTGAAATTAGCTCCCTAATACGCAGGCTATTTTTCCCAATCCAGTCCTTGTGCTTTGAAACCGAGTGCCTGGCTAAAGGCTTGCATGATATCCCGATTTTCTACCCCCTCAGCACTTATTTTCCAGTGCGTTACCATTGGGTTATCGCGCAGAATTTCTTCCACTAAATACTGCCCGACACCACGACGACGGGTAATCTCACGGATATTAAGTGCCAATAATATGCCATGGGTATCCCTCAGGTTTACACGTACTGCCCCCAGTAAACGGTCATTAAATTTGGCCGCATAAAGGCGATTGTTTTCGCTGATATTTAGTGAGGTAGCAGAATTCTCAGGCCATATCTTTCCAAGATCAATCTTATCCTGGGTATTAGGCTCGAACAGACGAATGATGGTGAGTTTCATAAATAGGCAAACCAAAAAGAGGGTAAACAGTGAGTGTAACCAATTTATTCTCCCCAGACGCTTTAACTTTTTT
The DNA here is from genome assembly GCF_018257795.1 of Citrobacter sp. JGM124. GTDB lineage: Bacteria > Pseudomonadota > Gammaproteobacteria > Enterobacterales > Enterobacteriaceae > JGM124. The sequence continues at coordinate 244,291 of NZ_JAERJD010000004.1, forward strand.
GCTGCTTTGTAAGGGGGTTTAATTCATGTTCAGTGCATTATCCAGAGCTAAACATCATAGATGATTAATGCATCAGAACAACATGCTAATTTGTAGTGGATTATTCGGCGCATTGTATCGCTATTTTATGCTGCCAGACATGCTTTTTTTTGTTTCACTCTGATGAAATACAGAATAATATCTCTAGTTAATCACATGAAATATAGAGAGTTTAGTTGCGTTTGATGTTACATATCGCGCTAACTCCTTCAAGTCATTAATAAAAACAAGTGTTGGTGATAAAGCACTGTTTGTTTTTTAATCGCACCAGAGGGCAGAGAAAATGAGAATGAACGCGAAGACATTACTGGCCGGGTTAGTTGCTCTGGCGGTGTCTCACGCGGCAACCGCTGAAGATATTAAAGTGGCTGTTGTAGGGGCGATGTCAGGCCCGGTAGCACAATGGGGTGACATGGAGTTCAATGGTGCCCGCCAGGCCATCAAAGATATTAATGCTAAAGGCGGTATTAAAGGGAATAAACTGGTTGCGCTGGAATACGATGATGCCTGTGACCCTAAACAGGCGGTCGCTGTGGCAAATAAAATCGTTAACGACGGGGTGAAGTACGTTATTGGTCACCTCTGCTCTTCATCAACTCAGCCTGCTTCTGATATTTATGAAGATGAAGGCATTCTAATGATCTCCCCTGGGGCAACCAACCCAGAGCTGACCCAACGCGGTTATCAGACCATTATGCGTACTGCTGGTCTGGACTCTTCCCAGGGGCCAACTGCCGCAAAATACATTCTTGATCATGTGAAACCACAGCGTATCGGTATCATTCACGACAAACAGCAATATGGTGAAGGACTGGCACGTTCTGTTCGTGACGAGTTGAGTAAAAACGGTGCCAATATTGTCTTCTTTGACGGTATCACTGCGGGTGATAAAGATTTCTCTACTCTGGTTGCGCGTTTGCAAAAAGAGAATATCGATTTTGTTTACTACGGTGGTTATTACCCAGAAATGGGGCAAATTTTGCGCCAGGCGCGTTCTGTTGGCTTGAAAACCCAGTTTATGGGGCCTGAAGGTGTCGGTAATGCGTCTCTGTCTAATATTGCCGGTGATGCGGGTGAAGGCATGCTGGTAACTATGCCAAAACGCTATGACCAGGATCCTGCTAACAAAGTTATTGTGGACGAACTGGTCGCCGAGAAGAAAGATGCGACAGGACCTTATGTCTGGATCACTTATGCCGCGGTACAGTCCCTGGCACAGGCTCTCGAACGCAGTGACAGTACTGATCCGGTTGAGCTGGCGAAAGACTTAAAAGAAAAAGGCGCTGATACGGTTATTGGACCACTGAAATGGGACGAAAAAGGCGATCTGAAAGGATTTGAATTTGGTGTCTTCCAGTGGCATGCGGACGGTTCATCTACCGTGGCGAAATAACCACAGCCCTCTGTTATTTACCCTTCCGGGTCTGCCCGGAAGGCATTAAAAGGTTATGTTATGTCCGAGCAGTTTCTTTACTTCCTGCAGCAGATGTTTAATGGCGTCACGCTGGGCAGCACCTACGCGCTGATAGCCATTGGCTATACCATGGTGTATGGCATTATCGGCATGATTAACTTTGCCCACGGTGAAGTTTACATGATAGGTAGCTATGTCTCCTTTATGATCATCGCTGCCCTGATGATGCTCGGTATAGATGTCGGCTGGATGCTAATTGGTGCGGGCTTTATTGGCGCAATTATTATTGCCAGTGCCTATGGCTGGAGTATTGAACGCGTGGCGTATCGCCCGGTTCGTAGCTCCAAACGTTTGATTGCGCTTATCTCCGCCATCGGGATGTCCATATTTTTACAGAACTACGTCAGTCTGACGGAAGGGTCACGGGATATTGCCCTGCCCAACCTTTTTAATGGGCAATGGATTGTTGGCGTCAGTGAGAACTTTACCGCCACGATTACGACCATGCAGTTTGTTATCTGGGTGGTGACCTTCCTCGCTATGCTGGCACTGACGCTGTTTATTCGTTATTCCCGCATGGGGCGCGCTTGTCGTGCTTGTGCCGAAGATTTGAAGATGGCCAGCCTGCTGGGTATCAATACCGATCGTGTTATCTCCCTTACCTTTGTGATTGGCGCTGCAATGGCAGCGGTTGCCGGTGTGCTACTGGGGCAGTTTTATGGCGTAATTAGCCCATATATCGGTTTTATGGCCGGGATGAAAGCCTTTACTGCAGCAGTGCTGGGGGGAATTGGGAGTATCCCCGGGGCCATGATCGGTGGTCTGATTCTGGGTATCGCTGAAGCGCTAACTTCAGCTTATTTAAGTACTGAATATAAAGATGTCGTCTCCTTTGCGCTGCTTATCGGTGTGTTGCTGGTGATGCCAACCGGTATTCTGGGCCGTCCGGAGGTTGAGAAAGTATGAAACCTATGCACATTGTTTTCTCCCTGCTTTCGGGGGTGATGTTTTTCATTCTTGCATCGGTATTTATGGGTGTTCAGCTAAGTCTTTCAGGTACTAAGCTGGTGGTGAATAGTGCCAGCGATGTTCGCTGGCAGTGGGTCTGGATTGGTACTGCGGTTGTATTTATTTTTCAGCTGTTACGTCCTTTATTTACCAAAGGCATGAAAAAAATCACTGGGCCAGCATTTGTGTTACCGACACTGGATGGTTCAACACCGAAGCAGAAATTGTTCTTGCTGGCTCTGCTGGTTATTGCGGTTGCCTGGCCATTTATGGTGTCCCGCGGGTCGATTGATATCGCCACCCTGACCATGATCTACATTATTCTTGGCCTGGGTCTGAATGTGGTGGTTGGATTATCGGGCTTACTGGTGCTGGGCTATGGTGGTTTTTATGCTATTGGGGCTTATACCTTTGCATTGCTGAACCACTACTATGGTCTTGGTTTCTGGACGTGCTTGCCGTTAGCCGGTTTGGTTGCCGCTGCAGCAGGTTTTTTACTGGGTTTCCCCGTCTTACGTTTGCGGGGAGACTATCTGGCGATTGTGACCCTGGGTTTTGGTGAAATTGTCCGTATTTTGCTGCTCAATAATACATCGTTTACTGGTGGCCCTAACGGTATCAGCCAGATCCCTAAACCAACCTTCTTTGGCCTTGAATTCAGTCGTACAGCCCGTGAAGGGGGCTGGGATACTTTCAGTAACTTCTTCAATGTGAGCTATGACCCAAGTGACCGTGTTGTGTTCCTCTATTTAGTGGCACTGTTGCTGGTCGTGATCACGCTGTTTGTGATTAACCGTCTGTTACGTATGCCACTGGGGCGTGCCTGGGAAGCATTGCGTGAAGATGAAATCGCCTGTCGTTCTCTGGGATTAAGCCCGCGTCGTATTAAGCTGACCGCTTTTACCATCAGTGCTGCGTTTGCAGGATTCGCCGGTACTTTGTTTGCGGCTCGTCAGGGGTTTGTCAGCCCTGAATCCTTCACCTTTGCGGAGTCAGCCTTTGTACTGGCCATCGTGGTTCTGGGTGGGATGGGGTCACAATTCGCGGTTATCCTGGCGGCAGTATTGCTGGTTGTGTCCCGTGAGATGATGCGTGATTTGAACGAGTACAGCATGTTGGTACTGGGTGGCTTGATGGTTCTGATGATGATTTGGCGTCCGCAAGGCTTGTTACCGATGACCCGTCCACATTTGAAACTGAAAACAATGGATGCGAAAGGAGAACAGGCATGAGTCAGCCCTTGTTATCCGTCAGCGGACTGATGATGCGTTTTGGCGGGCTTCTTGCCGTTAACAACGTATCACTTGAGTTACATGCCGGGGAAATTGTTTCGCTTATTGGCCCGAATGGTGCAGGTAAAACGACGGTCTTTAACTGTCTGACGGGCTTTTATAAACCTACTGATGGCCAGATCCTTTTAGGTGAGAAGCACCTGGAAGGTTTGCCCGGGCAGGAGATCGCTCGCCTGGGTGTGGTCAGAACGTTTCAACATGTGCGCCTGTTCCGTGAAATGACGGTGATTGAAAACCTGCTGGTTGCACAGCACATGCAGCTGAAGACAGGGCTTTTTTCTGGCTTGTTTAAAACCCCTGGCTTCCGTCATGCTCAGTCAGCGGCGCTGGACAGAGCGGCTGACTGGCTTCAGCGCATTGGCTTGTTAGAACAAGCGAACCGGCAGGCCAGTAATTTGGCCTATGGTGATCAGCGGCGTCTGGAAATTGCGCGTTGCATGGTGACCCAGCCAGAAATTTTAATGCTGGATGAACCTGCTGCTGGCCTGAACCCGAAAGAGACTCAAGAACTTAATGAGTTAATCATGGAATTGCGTAACCATCACAAGACCACGGTATTGCTGATTGAGCATGATATGAAACTGGTGATGGGAATTTCTGATCGTATCTACGTGGTGAATCAGGGAACGCCGTTGGCGAATGGTACGCCGGAACAAATTCGTAATAATCCTGATGTGATCCGTGCCTATTTGGGCGAAGCATAGGGGTGAGGCCGAGAATGGAAAATATCATATTGTCGTTTGACAAAGTCAGTGCCCACTACGGAAAGATCCAGGCATTACACGAGGTCAGCCTGCACATCAGACAAGGAGAGATCGTTACCCTGATTGGGGCGAACGGGGCTGGGAAGACGACGCTGTTGGGGGCGCTCTGTGGGGACCCTCGGGCTTCGAGTGGACGTATTGTATTTGACGGTAAAGATATTACCGACTGGCACACGGCCCGTATTATGCGTGAGGCAGTTGCGATTGTCCCGGAAGGCCGCCGTGTGTTTTCTCGTATGACCGTCGAGGAAAATCTCGCCATGGGCGGCTTCTTTGCTGATCGAGACCAGTTTAATGAACGTATTGAGCGTATCTACAAGCTGTTCCCACGTCTGCATGAACGCCGTATTCAGCGTGCTGGCACGATGTCTGGTGGTGAACAGCAAATGCTGGCCATTGGACGCGCATTGATGAGTCAGCCTCGTTTATTGTTACTTGACGAACCTTCACTGGGGCTGGCACCCATTATCATCCAGCAGATTTTCGACACCATCGAGCAGCTGCGTAGTGAAGGGATGACCATCTTCCTGGTTGAACAGAACGCAAACCAGGCATTGAAACTGGCTGACCGTGGTTATGTGCTGGAAAACGGCCATGTGGTGCTGGAAGATACCGGGGATGCTTTGCTGGCCAACGAGGCTGTGCGTAGTGCTTATCTCGGGGGATAGTGCCCCTGCATGAGTTTACCCCATCAATAACCTGGCGGGTTATTGATGGGGTAACGCTTTCTGAGCTCCCTTATCCCGGGACGCCTTTTCCCCTTACTTGTTTAATCGATAGCCGGCCAAAAGTCTTCATACCACTGTCTGACGGCCAGGGTTGCAATATTCCCTTCACTTTTTCGTCACCATTCTGTCATCTGGCCGATATATTTCTGTCATTCGAGCGTGTCATGTTAACTCGCGAGCATAAAACGCGTGATTTCGCGCATCCGGCACAATTAAGAGAGTGAATCGAATGACACTGTTACGACACACCGCTTTAGGGCTGACACTGGGTCTGGCATTGACCAGCCAGGCGATGGCCGTTACTTCTATTCCATTCTGGCATTCAATGGATGGAGAACTGGGCAAGGAAGTTGACTCCCTGGCGACTCGTTTTAACGAAACTCATCCAGACTACAAAATCGTGCCGGTTTACAAAGGCAATTATGATCAGAACTTAGCGGCGGGTATTGCGGCATACCGTTCTGGTAACGCGCCTGCAATTCTGCAGGTGTATGAGGTAGGTACGGCGACCATGATGGCTTCTAAAGCCATTAAGCCTGTCTATGAAGTATTTAAAGATGCGGGAATAAACGTCGATGAGTCGCAGTTTGTTCCTACGGTATCGGGTTATTACAGTGATGCCAAAACAGGGCACTTATTATCCCAGCCATTTAATAGCTCCACTCCCGTTCTGTACTACAACAAAGATGCGTTTAAAAAAGCGGGTCTGAATCCTGATGAACCACCCAAAACCTGGCAACAGCTGGCAGAGTACAGCGCGAAACTGCGTGCATCAGGCATGAAGTGTGGTTATGCCAGCGGCTGGCAGGGATGGATCCAACTGGAAAACTTTAGTGCATGGAATGGTTTACCTGTCGCGACAAAGAATAACGGCTTTGATGGCACTGATGCGGTATTAGTCTTCAACGGACCTGAGCAAGTGAAGCATATCGCTCTGTTGCAACAGATGAATGAAAAGGGTGATTTTAGCTACTTCGGTCGTAAAGACGAGTCAACTGAGAAGTTCTATAGCGGTGACTGTGCTATGACAACCGCTTCTTCTGGCTCTCTGGCAAATATTCGTGAGCATGCGAAATTTAACTACGGTGTTGGCATGATGCCTTACGATGCGGATGCTAAAAACGCGCCGCAGAATGCGATGATTGGCGGTGCCAGTCTCTGGGTTATGAATGGCAAAGATCCTGCAACCTACAAAGGTGTTGCGGAATTCCTCGAATTCCTGGCTAAGCCTGAGAATGCCGCCGAATGGCATCAGAAAACAGGTTACTTACCAATTACCACTGCGGCTTATGAGCTAACCAAAAAAGAGGGGTACTATGACAAGAACCCAGGTGCTGATATGGCTACTCGCCAGATGTTGAATAAGCCTCCATTGGCCTTCACCAAAGGTATGCGTTTGGGCAATATGCCACAAATTCGTACCGTGGTGGATGAAGAGCTGGAGTCTGTCTGGAATGGTCAGAAGACCCCACAGCAAGCACTGGACTCCAGTACTGAACGCGGTAACCAACTGCTGCGCCGTTTTGAGCAGTCCACCAGGCAATAATATAACGCGTTAGCTCAGGATAAACGGCGTCAGCCGTTTATCCTTTCTGTCTTCAGGCAGTATGGATAAGTCATCAGGTGGATAGATAACAACATCATTATTCTCCTAATACGTTCAAAAGAGTCACACTATGTCATCATCTCGTCCGGTATTTCGTTCTGGCTGGCTTCCTTATGCTTTAGTGCTCCCGCAGTTGGTTATTACCCTGGTTTTCTTCATATGGCCTGCTGGAGAAGCACTCTGGTACTCACTCCAAAGCACAGATCCTTTCGGTATTTCGAGTACTTTTGTAGGGCTGGAAAATTTCAGACAGCTGTTTACGAATAGCTACTATCTGGATTCCTTCTACACCACCATGATTTTCAGTGGGCTGGTCGCCGGTTGCGGTATGCTGGTATCGCTATTTTTTGCCGCCCTGGTTGACTATGTGGTGCGTGGCAGCCGTGTTTATCAAACTTTGTTGCTGTTGCCTTATGCGATTGCTCCCGCGATAGCCGCGGTATTGTGGATGTTTTTATTTAGTCCAGGGCGGGGGCTGATCACTTATGCGCTGGAACATGTGGGCTATGAGTGGAACCATGCCCGCAACAGTGGGCAGGCGATGTTTTTGGTTGTATTTGCTTCAGTATGGAAGCAAGTCAGCTATAACTTCTTGTTTTTCTTTGCAGCATTACAATCTATTCCTCGTTCTCTTATTGAGGCAGCCGCAATTGATGGTGCAGGCCCTGTCCGGCGCTTTTTCCGAATCTCATTACCGCTAATCGCCCCGGTAAGCTTCTTCCTGCTGGTAGTTAATCTGGTTTATGCCTTCTTCGATACTTTCCCGGTTATTGATGCCGCTACTGGCGGTGGACCGATGCAGGCAACAACCACGCTGATTTATAAAATCTATCGTGAAGGGTTTACTGGTCTGGATTTGTCTTCTTCTGCGGCACAATCTGTGGTGCTGATGTTCCTGGTAATCATCCTGACAGTAGTTCAATTTCGCTTCGTAGAACGTAAGGTTCGCTACCAATGATTGAGAACAATCGTGGGCTGACGTGGTTCAGCCACTCCATGCTGATCCTGGGTGTTATCGTCATTCTATTTCCGTTGTATGTTGCTTTTGTTGCGGCAACGCTCGATGACCAGGCCGTTTTTGATACGCCGATGACACTGATTCCGGGTACGCACTTATGGGAAAATATTGGATACATCTGGAGCCATGGGGTGTCCAGTAACAGTGCGCCTTTTGGCATGATGCTGTTTAACAGTGCCTTTATGGCACTGGTGATCACCCTCGGGAAAATTACTGTCTCCATTCTTTCTGCTTTTGCGATTGTCTGGTTCCGTTTCCCGTTTCGTACTCTATTTTTCTGGATGATTTTTGTCACCTTAATGTTGCCAGTGGAAGTCCGTATTTTCCCTACGGTGGAGGTGATAGCAAACCTGAAAATGATCGATACCTATTCAGGTTTAACCTTACCCCTGATGGCCTCAGCAACGGCGACTTTCTTGTTCCGTCAGTTTTTTATGACGTTACCCGATGAACTCATGGAAGCAGCGCGCATTGATGGTGCATCACCCATGCGCTTCTTTTTTGACATTGTCTTGCCCTTGTCTAAAACCAACCTGGCGGCCCTGTTTGTGATTACCTTTATCTATGGCTGGAACCAGTACCTCTGGCCACTACTGATCATTAGCGATGCCTCTCTGGGCACTGCAGTTGCGGGTATCAAAAGCATGATCTCCAGCGGGGATGGCACAACCCAATGGAATCAGGTCATGGCCGCAATGTTACTTACCCTTATCCCCCCGGTAATGGTTGTTTTAGCGATGCAGCGTGCGTTTGTTCGTGGACTAGTTGAGAGTGAGAAATAATAGATGGCAGGATTAAAACTACAGGCAGTCACAAAAAGCTGGGATGGTAAAACGCAGGTTATTCAACCCTTAACAGTCGATGTTGCCGATGGAGAATTCATTGTGATGGTCGGGCCATCGGGCTGTGGAAAATCAACGCTATTACGCATGGTCGCCGGACTGGAGCGTGTAACAAGTGGTGATATTTGGATTGATGATCAACGTGTTACCGATATGGAGCCTAAAGAACGCGGCATCGCAATGGTGTTTCAGAACTATGCGCTATATCCACATATGACTGTTGAAGAGAATATGGCATGGGGGCTGAAAATTCGGGGTATAGGGAAAGAGCAAATTCGCCAGAAAGTGCTTGAAGCTGCACGTATTCTCGAGCTGGATAACTTACTGACTCGTCGCCCCCGGGAGCTATCAGGAGGGCAGCGCCAGCGGGTGGCAATGGGCCGCGCGATTGTACGTTCCCCGGCACTCTTCCTGTTTGATGAACCCCTGTCAAACCTCGATGCTAAATTGCGTGTTCAGATGCGACTGGAACTACAGCAGTTACATCGTCGCCTGGGCACGACCAGCCTGTATGTGACCCATGACCAGGTTGAAGCCATGACGCTTGCCCAGCGCGTCATGGTGATGAATAAAGGCATTGCCGAACAAATTGGTACACCAGTAGAGGTCTATGAACGTCCGGCAACCCGTTTTGTTGCCAGTTTTATCGGTTCACCGGCGATGAATTTACTGGAAGGTAAAGTGAGTGTTGATGGTAAGGATTTCCTGCTAGAAGGGGGGAACGTGATACCTTTAGGGAATACCTATTTGTCTTTAGCGGGGACAGCCATTACCCTGGGTATTCGGCCTGAGCATATTACGCTAAGTTCTCAGGCTGAGGGGGGTGTTCCACTGGTAACGGAAACGCTGGAGATCCTTGGTGCAGATAATCTGGTGCATGGGCGTTTTGGTCCGCAGAAGGTCATTGTTCGCTTAGATCACAAGGAGCGGCCTGGTCTCGGGAGCCAACTCTGGCTGCATATACCGGCAGAACATCTGCATTTCTTTGATGCTAAAAGTGGACAACGTTTATGAGTGACTGGCCCTACCCAAAAATAGTCGCCCATCGTGGTGGCGGTAAACTGGCGCCTGAAAATACCCTGAAAGCCATTGATACGGGTGCCCGGTACGGGCATACCATGATTGAATTTGATGCCAAACTGTCTCAGGATGGAAAAATTTTTCTGCTGCATGATGATACCCTGGAACGCACCAGTAATGGTCGGGGGATCGCGGGGCATTTACGCTGGGATCAGCTAGTAAGTATCGATGCAGGGAGCTGGTTTAGTGACCAGTTCACTGGGGAACCCTTGCCACTATTATCACAGGTTGCTGAACGCTGTCAGCGACACGGCATGATGGCAAATATTGAGATCAAACCCACCACGGGGCTCGAGAGTGAAACCGGCACAGCGGTCGCACTGGCGGCGCGTGAATTGTGGCGTGGACAGACTGCGCCACTGCTCTCTTCTTTCGCCATTGAGGCACTGGAAGCGGCTCAACAGGCTGCACCTGAGCTACCAAGAGGGCTGCTCCTGGATGACTGGCGTGATGACTGGGAAGCTCTGACGACCCGCCTTGGCTGTGTTTCTATCCATCTGAACCACAAACTGCTGGATGAACCCCGTGTGGCAATGCTGAAGGCTGCTGGCTTGCATATTCTGGTCTATACCGTGAATGAACAGGCACGTGCTGCTCAGTTACTCCAGTGGGGAGTAGACGCCATCTGTACAGATTGTATTGATCAAATAGGTCCTGACTTTTCCGCACGGGATATTCTGCCGTTACAGGCAGGAAAATGACTCATACCAGGCCTCTTTTCTGAGGCCGATTCATGCTCAAGGTTTGCTGTTAAAGGTCTCTGTGTCATGGTTACTGGCTGGTTCTTTGATCATTCCCGGCTGAGACTGAATGACACGCTGAGTATTGGTGCCTATTTCACGATTCAGCTGTTGTTGCTGTTGTAAATTTTGGTTCTGAATTTGCTGATTTAGCGTGTTCTGCTGCTGTTGTTGCTGGGTTTTCATTTGGCTCTGTAACCGCTGTTGGGTCGGGTTCTGGTAACCCGGCAAATTGGGGTTATTGAGCGGATTAGGCTGTTGTGCAAGGCAGTTTAATGGCAGGAGAAACACCAGTATCATTAATTTTCGCATTCTTGTCTCCTTAGTACAGAAGTGTGATCAATCAATTCGATTGCTTATTTACGGGGAGCTATTCCCCGTGATCCCTATTGTCGCAGTTTACACCACTCTTAAACGTGCCATGAAGTAGGCATCCACATAGTGACCATCACGAAATGCAAAACATTTGCCGGTTCCTTCTACTTCAAAACCGAATTTACGATAGAGCGCCAGTGCCGGGGCATTATCCGTATATACCGTCAGTTCAATGCGTTCGATTCGTAGCCAGTTATCACACAGGTTAACCATCTCCTGCATTAAGGCTGATGCCACACCCTGGCCTTGATATTTTTCATTCACGCCCAGACCAAAGGTTGCGACATGGCTGCGTCGGGGGGACGGCTCCACCATGAGTGTGAGCTGACCAACCGCTTTGTTCTCCAGGCAAGCGACCAGGGAATAATGACCCGTAGGGAGGGATGCAATACGGGATTGCCATTTATCAAGTGTGGGATGCGGTAGTTGCAGTGTGTCACGATAAAGTGCGGGTTGAGAATAAATCTCATATAAATCTTCAGCGTCACGAATCTCAGCGTGACGGACCACGACGTGTTTCATCCCTTTTACCTCAACGAGTTACAAAAAACCTTTTTAACATCAGTGACTTTTCACACAAAGTCAATGGGTATTATTTTTCAAATAGTGCTTTACAAGTGCGAATGATAATGATTATTATTGCCTTGCGTTCAGGGGAGACCCCTACGGAGACATCCTGAAAGCACGACATTGCTCACATTGCTTCCAGTATTACTTTAGCCAGCCGGGTGCTGGCTTTTTTTTTGCCTGTTGAACATAACCCCATTCCTTGATTTCCTGATGACGTTGCCATATTCAGTTTTTTTGATTATAGGCGTCAGTTTTCACCCTCTATGATCGTCATCCAAACGCGTTCACACTTAAGCCATCAAAGATATTCAGGAGTGACAACATGATTTATTTACGACAGGCTAAAGATCGCGGTCATGCAAACCATGGTTGGCTGGATAGCTGGCATACGTTCTCATTCGCAAGTTACTACGATGCTAATTTCATGGGTTTTTCAGCACTGCGAGTGATTAATGAAGATGTGATTGATGCGGGGCAGGGCTTTGGTACCCATCCCCATAAAGATATGGAAATCCTGACCTATGTTCTGAAAGGGACGGTTGAGCACCAGGACAGCATGGGCAATAAGGAGCAGATCCCGGCGGGTGAATTTCAGATTATGAGTGCCGGTACGGGCATCAAACATTCTGAATATAACGCGAGTAAAACTGACCCGTTGCACTTGTATCAGATTTGGATCATTCCTGAAACCAACGGTATCACTCCACGCTATGAACAGCGGCGTTTTGATGCTCAGAAAGGACGCCAACTGGTCCTTTCACCCGATGCCAGAGAAGGATCGCTCAAGGTGTACCAGGATATGGAGTTATCCCGCTGGGCACTGGAAAACGGTGAGCAGGCGGACTATTCCATCGCTCCAGAGCGTCGTGTCTGGATTCAAGTCGTGAAGGGGGATGTGGAGGTGAATGGCACCCAGGCGAAAACCAGCGATGCTATTGCTGTCTGGGATGAGCAAACCCTGAATATCAAGGCCAATACAGAGAGTGAAATTCTACTCTTTGATTTGCCAGGGGTTTAAAGAGACATTCTGAACCTTCCTCTGTAAAGAGGAAGGTTCAGTTCATATTTGCTCATGGTAAACTGGCCTATCGAAAATCACTGAGTCAGTGGATGCATGAAAAAGAGAAGACCTGTACTTCAAGATGTTGCCGATCGTGTCGGCGTCACGAAGATGACGGTTAGCCGTTTCTTGCGTACTCCTGATCAGGTATCCGCGGGCATGCGGGTGAAAATCGCTGCCGCACTTGATTATCTTGGCTACATTCCAAATCGCGTGCCAGATATGCTCTCTAATTCAACCAGCCGCGCGCTAGGTGTGTTACTGCCTTCCCTGACGAACCAAGTCTTTGCTGATGTATTACGTGGTATTGAGGATATTGCCGATGCTAACGGCTACCAGACAATGCTGGCCCATTCTGGTTATCACCCGGAGAGAGAAGAAGAACGACTGGAAGCGATGCTTTCATGGAATATTGATGGGTTGATTCTGACAGAGCGGACTCATACCGCCAGAACCTTAAAAATGATTGCAGTTGCAGGGATCCCGGTAGTGGAGCTCATGGACAGTGTGTCACCATGTATTGACCTCGCCGTGGGGTTTGATAACTTCGCCGCCGCTCGTCAGATGACGACAACCATGATTAGCCGCGGTTATCGTCATGTCGTTTACCTGGGAGCCCGTCTTGATGAGCGAACGGGCATTAAGCAACAAGGTTATCAACGAGCTATGGAAGAAGCAGGGCTGACACCTTGCAGTATGATGGTTGCGAGACCCTCTTCTTATACGACTGGGGCCGAATTATTACGTCAGGCTCGCCTGGAGTATCCAGAACTGGACAGTGTTTTTTGTACTAATGATGACTTAGCGATTGGCGCGGTGTTTGAATGCCAGCGCCAGGGGTTACGTATCCCGGATGATATTGCGATCGCGGGTTTTCACGGCCATGACATTGGGCAGGCCATGGAACCCCGTCTTGCCAGTATTTTTACACCACGAGAACATATGGGACGGCTGGGAGCGGAACGCTTGCTGGCGCGTATTCGTGGTGAGACGGTATATCCTGAAATGCTTGATATAGGATTTACTTTGTTACCCGGTGGTTCTATTTAATCCATTTTATTGACAGATCTCACATTTATACTGGCTTTGACTATGCTGCTATTGCGTATCTTCCCCTGTTACGGCTAAATGTTATCGGTAACAGTTACCCGTAACAACTATCACATAATCATTTGTGGCCTGACGGAGCAATGGATGAACATAACAAACCATGATAACCATATCTATGTCCTGATGGGGGTCTCTGGCAGCGGCAAGTCCGTGGTTGCCAGTGAAGTGGCTTATCAGCTACATGCCGCTTTTCTCGATGGCGATTTTCTCCATCCGCGCCGTAATATTATGAAAATGGCTTCTGGCGAAGCCTTGAATGATGAAGACCGTATCCCGTGGTTGCAGGCTTTAAATGATGCCGCATTTGCCATGCAGCGTACTAATAGAGTGTCGTTAATTGTCTGCTCTGCTTTAAAAAAAATGTATCGTGACAGGCTGCGTGATGGTAACCCTAATCTCTCATTTATTTATTTAAAAGGGGACTTTGACGTTATCGAATCTCGTCTGAAAGCCCGCAAAGGGCATTTTTTCAAGACCGATATGCTCAAAACGCAGTTTGCTGTCCTCGAAGAGCCACAAGCAGACGAGAGAGATGTGCAGGTTGTCGATATCAGCCAGCCTCTTGAGCACGTGATCGCTGACACCATTGAGCGAATAAAAAAGTAAACTGTGCTGGTCAATCGGATATGAATACACCGGGCCATCCTTTGATGGATGGTCTTTTGATGCGGTTTTAACACCTATACCATGGTGAGTCATGCGCGGCATGGTTATCTGTGACTCACGTTTTCTTTCTCTGCTGTCAGTCTAAATATTTTTATTTAACCATTTGATTAAGAAAAATTTAATTCTTTTTTTAATCACCTTTTCTGTTATTTCCATATCCTCATCTCCTCCTGTTGTAAACCTTTCGTTACAGCCTGGTTGCACCATGAATGTGATCTGCATCACATGAATAGCACCTATTGTTAATATGCTAATAGTAACTATGGTTATCATTTTTACATCGAAAGCCAATATGCTTTCAACTTGACAAACCAAGGAATAAAATTATGAAAACCATCAAAATGATGTCTGTTGCTGCTGTTACCGCTCTTTCTCTTATGTCTGCAGCCAGCTTTGCCCAGAGCGTTTCCGTGACTGATTCGACCCTGGACGGCGCAGAAGCACAAGTTGCGGCAAAAGCACATCAGGAAGGGCTGAACTATAAAATTACCAGTGCCGACACTCGTAATGATGTTCACATGACAGCAGAGCTTTATAAATAACCGTCATAAATGATGTCAGAACTGACAGACGGTTTTAGTATTCAAGAAAGAGGGTAAAAACACAGGTTTTTACCCTCTTTTTCTATTCCCCGTTCCTGAAGAGCGTTAGCCTTCCATCCAGGTCCGGATACCATCCAGAAACATTTGGGTTGCTATCATCACGAGTACCAGCCCCATAAGACGTTCCAGTGCATTAACTCCTTTTTCTCCCAGCAGTCGCAGGAACAGTGATGACTGGAGCAAAATAGCCACGGTACCGCCCCAGGCCAGCATTAAGGCGATAACCAAATGCCCCATTTGATTTGGATACTGGTGGGATAGCAACATCAGGGTTGCCAGTAGTGATGGCCCGGCAACCAGGGGAATAGCCAGAGGAACGATAAAGGGTTCTTCACCTGCCGGTAGCCCGCTGGCATTACCTTCATTACCAGGGAATATCATCTTAATGGCGATCAGAAAGAGAATTATCCCACCGGAAATGGAGACAGTCTCTGCCCGCAGGTTTAAAAACGAGAGAATTCTTTCCCCGGCGAACAGGAAAATAAGCATGATTGTCAGGGCAATCAGCAGTTCACGGATCATGATAGCCCGGCGTCGTTTCGGTTCTGTATGTTTGAGTACCGACATAAAGATAGGCAGGTTACCTAGTGGATCCATAATCAGAAATAGCAGTACCGTCGCCGTTATTATCTCATTCATTTTTTTCCCCGAAGTTCCTTGTTAATTCTCAGTAATAAGCTTTGTTTCTGATCTGACAGCAATCATTGATTAATTTCACTTGCGACTTTTGCAGCATTTTGTAAGGCTGATAGATGTTTCGGTTTGGTGTCGGCACACACTATACACGCGATAGTTCAAGTTGCAGGGATATTGGCTCTCCTCGCTTACCCAGGCCACTGATGTGAGTAGCTTTCTCGGGCTCTCTGCATAGCTGCTGTCCTGTAACTCGAACTATTTAGTCTATATACGTAATCATCTCAGCAGGATTAGTCGCTATGAAAAATGTAGGTTTTGTTGGCTGGCGTGGAATGGTCGGCTCTGTACTCATGCAACGCATGATAGAAGAGCGTGATTTTGACGTCATTCGTCCCGTATTCTTCTCCACTTCTCAGGCAGGAGAAGCGGCGCCCGTGTTTGCTGGTGTTAATGGCGGTACATTACAAAATGCCAGTGACCTGGAAGCGTTGAAGGCCCTGGATATTATTGTCTCCTGCCAGGGCGGTGATTATACCAATGAAATCTATCCCAAGCTGCGCGAGAGTGGCTGGCAGGGTTACTGGATTGACGCCGCATCATCACTGCGTATGAAAGATGATGCGATCATCATCCTCGACCCTGTGAACCAGCATGTGATTGATGATGGGCTGAACAAAGGCATTAAAACCTTTGTTGGTGGTAACTGTACCGTAAGCCTGATGCTCATGTCGTTGGGTGGCTTATTTGCCAACAATCTGGTGGACTGGGTTTCAGTCGCAACCTATCAGGCAGCATCCGGTGGTGGAGCACGTCATATGCGTGAACTGCTAAATCAAATGGGGCATTTGCATAAAGAAGTTGCCCAGGAGCTGGCTTCCCCCGGGTCTGCCATTCTTGATATCGAACGTAAAGTGACCGCACTGGGGCGTAGTGACAAACTGCCCGTCGATAACTTTGGTGTTCCCCTGGCCGGCAGCCTGATCCCATGGATCGACAAGCAGCTTGATAATGGACAGAGCCGTGAAGAGTGGAAAGGTCAGGCTGAAACCAATAAAATCCTTGCTACTGCCACTGATATCCCGGTTGATGGCCTCTGTGTCCGTGTTGGTGCACTGCGTTGCCATAGCCAGGCCTTCACAATTAAACTGAAAAAAGATGTCTCGATCCCAACGATTGAAGAGCTGTTAGGGGCACATAACCCATGGGCTAAAGTGGTTCCTAACGATCGTGAAATCACGATGCGTGAGCTGACTCCAGCCGCAGTCACCGGCACATTACTGACACCAGTGGGACGCTTACGTAAGCTGAATATGGGGCCTGAATATATTTCAGCCTTCACCGTTGGTGACCAGTTGCTATGGGGGGCAGCAGAGCCGCTACGTCGTATGCTGCGCTCACTGGCATAACTATTATTTTTGATAGTGTTAAAAAGGGAAGGGTAAAATCTCTTCCCTTTTTTTATAAATAAGCATTAAAAGCTAAGTTTTATATTTATTTAATAAACTAATTTATAATATATTGAATTTTAAGCAATATATAATAATTAATTTTCCTGTTCTCGCCTTTCTCTATTTTATTTGATGTATATATTAAAAAAATAACCCTGTTATTTTATTTGTCTTTACATACAAAAATAATATTCATTGATCAAATTCACTCTATAACGCCAGACAATTGTCTACTCTTAACAGGTAGCGTAATTGGATTGTGGCCAGGGCGGTTTCTCTGTCGCCAGCATCTATAACAGTTTCATCCTGCTGTGCACAATGAATATTGCTGCTTTATGAAGCCAATAAACAGGGAGAGGTATTATGTCTGTTGTGCCCGAAAAAGACGTGATTAATGCATTGATTGAAGGATATTTTGCCGATCCCTTTTCTTTGTTAGGCATGCATAAAACGGTTGCTGGAATCGAGGTGCGGGTGCTGATGCCAGATGCTCTGAATGTTTGGGTTATTGATACCAAAACCGGACGCAAAGTGGCGGAGCTTGATTGCCTTGATTCCCGGGGTTTTTTCAGTGGCGTTATTCCTCGTCGAAAAAATCTCTTTCCCTACCAGCTTGGTGTCACTTGGGCTGATTTTAGTCTCCACCTCGATGACCCCTACCGTTTCGGTACTCTGACCCGGGAACTGGATAGCTGGTTACTCTCTGAAGGGACGCATTTACGTCCTTATGAAAGTTTAGGCGCACATCCTCTGACGCTGGATGGTGTCCCGGGTACAGGCTTCTCCGTATGGGCGCCGAATGCCCGGCGGGTTTCTGTTGTAGGGGAGTTCAATTTCTGGGATGGCCGTCGCCACCCAATGCGATTGCGTAAAGAGAGTGGTATTTGGGAGCTGTTTATCCCGGGGGTACACACTGGGCAGCTCTATAAGTTTGAACTGCTGGATATTCATGGCCAGCTGAGAGTTAAAGCGGACCCTTATGCGTTTGAGTCGCAAATGCGACCTGAAACGGCATCACTGATCTGTGGATTACCGGCAAAAACACAACTGAGCCCACAACGCCAGCAAGCGAATGGTTTTAATCAGCCGGTTTCTATTTATGAGGTTCACTTGGGTTCCTGGCGGCGTCATACGGATAATAATTTTTGGCTCAGTTACCGGGAGCTGGCGGATCAACTGATCCCTTACGTCCTGGAAATGGGGTTCACTCATATTGAGTTGTTGCCTGTCAACGAACACCCGTTTGACGGCAGCTGGGGTTATCAACCGCAGGGTATCTATGCCCCGACCCGGCGTTTTGGCACCCGTGATGATTTTATCTACTTTATCCAGGCTGCTCATGAAGCGGGGCTCAATGTCTTACTTGACTGGGTGCCCGGGCATTTCCCTACCGATGAAACCGGCTTAGTACAGTTCGATGGTACCGCACTTTATGAATATGGCGATCCGCGGGAAGGGCGTCATCAAGACTGGGATACGCTTATCTATAACTATGGGCGCCACGAGGTCAGTAATTATCTGACGGGCAATGCCCTGTACTGGATTGAGCGTTTCGGTATCGATGGTTTACGAGTGGATGCTGTTGCGTCGATGATTTACCGGGACTACAGCCGTAAAGCAGGGGATTGGGTTCCTAATGAGTTTGGTGGCCGTGAAAATCTTGAAGCCATTGATTTTTTACGCAAGACCAACCGGGTTATTGGCGAGCAGGCTGCTGGTGCTGTGACCATGGCTGAGGAGTCCACCGATTTTGCCGGGGTAACTCGTCCCCCTGATGCAGGCGGGTTAGGGTTCTGGTTTAAATGGAATCTCGGCTGGATGCACGACACCCTCGATTATATGAAACTTGACCCTGTTTATCGTCAGTATCATCACAACAAAATGACGTTTGGCATGCTGTATAACAACACTGAAAATTTTGTTCTGCCATTGTCACATGACGAAGTGGTGCACGGTAAAAAATCCATTCTCGACAGAATGCCTGGTGATGTCTGGCAGAAATTTGCCAATTTACGAGCCTACTATGGCTGGATGTGGGCCTTTCCCGGGAAAAAATTGCTGTTTATGGGCAATGAATTCGCCCAGGGGCGTGAATGGAACCATGATACTAGCCTTGACTGGCACTTACTGGAAGGAGATGACAATTGGCATAACGGCGTCCAGCGACTGGTGCGTGACTTGAACCACTGCTACCGGGAACAGGCCGCCATGCATGAACTGGACTTTGATGACAGGGGTTTTGAGTGGTTGGTGGTTGATGATTTTGCTAACTCAGTATTTATCTTTGTCCGCCGTGACTCGCAGGGTAATGAGGTGATTATTGCCAGTAACTTTACACCTGTGCCGCGTTATCAATACCGTTTTGGTATCAACTGTCCTGGGCTATGGCGTGAAGTGCTTAATACTGATTCCATGTTCTATCATGGCAGTAACATGGGCAATGAAGGGCTGACGAACAGTGAGGCGATTGAAAGCCATGGGCGTCGTCACTCTTTGAGCCTGACCCTGCCTCCACTGTCAACTATTTGGTTAGTCAGGGAGGCCAAATGATGGCTATCTCAGCAGGTAATTCCGCGCCTTATGGCTCTTCTTATGACGGTAAGGGCGTAAATTTTACTCTGTTTTCCGCCAACGCAGAAAAGGTGGAACTTTGCCTGTTTGATAAGGACGGTCTGGAGCAACGCTATGTCCTGCCAGGACGCACGGGCAATATCTGGCATGGTTATCTGACAGGTATTACCCCCGGACAGTTCTACGGATATCGGGTCTATGGCCCGTGGTCATTGGCTGATGGTCATCGCTTTAACCCCGCTAAATTACTGCTCGATCCTTGCACCCGTCAGGTGGCTGGTGGGCTTGAGAATCACCCTTCTTTCCACGACGACGGGGAAATGCCTGATCCGCAAGATAGTGCGCCTTATATGGCGAAGTCCGTCGTCGTTAAAGAGATGTTTGACTGGCAGGGCGATACACCGCCAGCGACCCCTTGGGGCAAGACGGTTATCTATGAGGCCCATGTACGTGGTTTGACCAAACAGCATCCTGATATTCCCGAGGCGTTACGTGGAACCTATGCAGCACTTGGGCATCCCGTGATGATTGACCACTTTAAACGTTTGGGGATCACCGCCCTGGAATTGTTACCCGTGGCTGATTTTGTGACCGAACCCCGGCTCAGAGGATTTGGACTCAAAAATTACTGGGGTTATAACCCGCGTGCTTTTTATGCTGTTTCCACAGCCTATGCTGTAGGGGGGGAGGCAGGTTGTGCCGGGGATGAATTACGCGAATCGATTAAAGCATTACATAAAGCAGGTATTGAAGTGTTCCTGGATGTGGTCTTTAACCACAGTGCGGAACTTGATAAAGAAGGGCCTACCTTTTCATTTCGTGGCATTGATAACCGTAACTATTACTGGCTTACGGATAACGGGGAATATCAGAACTGGACGGGGTGTGGCAATACCCTCAACCTGAACTCGCCCGATACGTTAGCCCTGATCATGGACTGTCTGCGTTATTGGGTCGAACACTTTCATATTGATGGCTTTCGTTTTGATCTGGCGAGTGTGCTGGGACGCACCCCCGAATTTCGTCAGGATGCCCCCCTGTTTGAGGCTATCAAGAATGATCCCTGCCTCAGGGCTGTGAAATGTATTGCTGAACCTTGGGATATCGGGCCTGGTGGCTATCAAGTCGGTAATTTTCCGCCTGACTTTGCGGAATGGAATGACCATTTCCGGGATGAAATTCGGCGCTTCTGGTTGCACCATAATCTCTCCTTAGGTGATTTTGCCCGTCGTTTTGCTGGCTCCAGTGATTTTTATCGCCGTGATGAAAAGCGGCCGTCCAGTACTATCAACCTGATCACCGCACATGATGGTTTCACCTTGCGTGATTGTGTCAGCTTTTCCCAAAAACATAACCAGGCCAACGGCGAGCATAACCATGATGGCAGTAGCAATAACTACAGTTCTAATCATGGTGTGGAAGGCCTGGATGGCGATGAAAAGGTTCAGGAACAGCGTTTGTGCAGTATGCGGGCACTGCTGACCACTTTAGTTCTCTCCCAGGGGACACCTATGTTACTGGCTGGCGATGAACGAGGTCGCAGTCAGCATGGCAATAACAATGCTTATTGTCAGGATAATGCACTCACCTGGCTTGACTGGAAAACGGATGATTACGGCCTGACAGATTTTACTGGGGCACTGTTGCATCTACGCCAGAGTATTCCGGCTCTGACTGATAACCAGTGGTGGGATGATGATAGTGGGCAGGTTCACTGGCTTAATCAGGCCGGGCAACCCTTGACGATTGATCAATGGAACAGCGGGATACGCTGTTTGCAGATCCAGCTCTCAAATCAGTGGCTACTTATTGTTAACGCGACCGATGACGTCGTGGATATAACGCTGGCTGAGGGGGAATGGTATGCCGTTCCCCCATTTGCCGGAAAAGATAACCGGGCTGTAATGACTTCATGGCAGTGTCCTGCACAAGGCGTATGTATGCTGCATCGGTCATGAAAGGAGAAAGAAATCATGGTGAGATTCGAAAAAAAGGACGCTGTAATGTTGGCACGACAGCTACCACTCCAGTCCGTTGCACTTATTTTGGCGGGAGGAAGAGGGACTCGTCTTAAAGATTTGACGTCTACTCGTGCGAAGCCCGCGGTCCACTTCGGTGGTAAGTTCCGTATCATCGATTTTGCTCTTTCTAACTGTATTAATTCAGGCATTCGGCGTATTGGTGTCATCACTCAGTATCAGTCTCATACGTTGGTCAAACATATTCAACGGGCCTGGTCTTTCTTCAGTGAGGAGATGAATGAGTTTGTCGATTTACTGCCGGCCCAGCAGCGGGTGCATGGTGAGAATTGGTATCGTGGCACCGCAGATGCGGTGACCCAGAACCTGGACGTTATACGCCGCTACAGAGCGAAATATATTGTCATTCTGGCTGGGGATCATATTTATAAACAAGACTATTCCCGCATGCTGATAGACCATGTGGAAAAAGGCGCTCGCTGCACGGTTGCTTGTATCCCGGTACCAGTGGAGGAAGCTTCAGCACTGGGCGTTATGGCTGTTGATGAAAACGCAAAAATCATCGATTTCGTGGAGAAACCAGAAAACCCGCCGACGATGCCTGGGGACGAGGGCAAATCCCTTGCCAGCATGGGAATTTATATTTTTGATGCAGAGTACCTCTTCAGACTCCTTGAAGAAGATGATCTTGATGAGAATTCCAGTCATGATTTTGGTAAAGACATCATCCCTAAAGTGACAAAATCAGGCGAAGCCTATGCCCACTCTTTTACGCTCTCTTGTGTACAGTCTGATCCCAACGCTGAACCTTACTGGCGTGATGTAGGAACCCTGGAAGCTTACTGGAAAGCAAACCTTGATCTGGCATCTGTCATGCCAGAACTGGATATGTATGACCAGAACTGGCCTATCCGAACTTATAGTGAATCCTTGCCGCCTGCCAAGTTTGTTCAGGATCGCTCCGGTAGCCATGGAATGACACTGAATTCTCTGGTTTCTGGGGGATGCATTATTTCTGGCTCCGTGGTTGCCCAGTCGGTTCTTTTCCCACGTGTTCGTGTGAACTCATTTTGTAATATTGACAGTTCAATTTTATTACCTGACGTCGTTGTGGGCCGTTCTTGTCGCTTACGTCGCTGCATTATTGACCGGGCCTGCATTATCCCAGAAGGCCTGATCGTTGGCGAAAATGCGGTAGAGGATGCTAGCCGTTTCTATCGTTCCGAGGATGGTATCGTACTGATTACGCGAGAAATGCTGGGAAGACTTGAGAGCTGAAACGGTATAAGTGCTATCCACAGTATGCAATCTCTCTGGGATGGTATGGAAGCCTGATATGTAAAGAAATCCAGCGATTTATACGGGAGTGAGAATGCAGGTCTTACATGTTTGTTCCGAGATGTACCCACTGTTAAAGACCGGTGGTCTGGCGGATGTTCTGGGGGCGTTACCTACGGCACAGGTTGCTGAAGGTATTGATGCGCGTGTCTTGCTGCCTGCTTTTCCTGACATTCTAAATGGCGTGAGTGAGCCGCAAGTCGTTACGCAGCGGGACACATTCGCCGGTCATATGCGTTTATTGTATGGACGCTTTAATGGGATCGGTATCTATCTTATTGATGCCCCGCATCTCTACTCCCGTCCCGGGAGTCCTTATCATGATGCCAATCAGTATGCTTACTCCGACAATGTATTGCGCTTTGCATTACTTGGCTGGGTGGGGGCTGAAATGGCATGTGGAATGGATCCTTACTGGCGACCGGATGTAGTTCATGCCCATGACTGGCATGCCGGGCTGACACCCGCCTATCTGGAAGCACGTGGTCGTCCGGCGAAGTCGGTATTTACTGTCCATAACCTTGCCTATCAAGGGTTGTTTTATGCTCACCATATGCATGATATTGATTTACCAGCATCATTTTTCAGTATTAATGGGCTGGAGTTCTATGGGCAAATTTCCTACTTAAAGGCCGGGCTCTATTATGCATCACATATCACCGCAGTCAGCCCGACTTACGCCCGTGAGATAACCGATCCTAATTTCGCCTATGGTATGGAAGGGTTATTACGCCAGCGCCAGGAGGAGGGCAGGTTATCCGGTATTCTTAATGGTGTGGATGAGAACATTTGGGATCCCTCGAAGGATGAACTGATTCATACCTGCTATAGCCGTGACAAGCTGGCCGGCAAAGTAGAAAACAAGCATCAACTTCAAGTTTCCATGGGGCTGACGGTCAACCCGAAGGCGCCACTATTCACCGTAGTGAGTCGTTTAACTCCCCAGAAGGGGTTAGATCTCCTGCTGGAAGCCCTGCCTGAAATACTGGAAAAAGGTGGCCAGCTGGCATTACTGGGGGCTGGTGATGCGGTACTACAGGAGGGGTTCCTTGCAGCGGCGGCCCAGTATCCACAACAGGTTGGGGTACAGATTGGCTATCATGAAGCCTTTTCCCATCGGCTTATTGCAGGCGCTGACGTCATTCTGGTTCCTAGCCGTTTTGAACCCTGTGGACTCACCCAATTGTATGGCCTGAAATATGGCACGTTACCACTGGTTCGTCATACTGGCGGTCTTGCTGATACTGTTTTTGACTCTTCCCTTGAAAATCTTTCAGAAGGCATCGCTACCGGATTTGTCTTCCCGGACAGCGATGCACACTCTTTGATGTGTGCGATCCGGCGTGCTTTCGTCCTGTGGTCTCGCCCTGCGTTATGGCGTTATGTCCAGCGTCAGGCGATGAACATGGATTTTAGCTGGCATGTTGCTGCACGGTCTTATCGCGACCTTTATCAACATTTAATGTAGGTGTACACCTACCAGGAATCGTCATAATGAATCGACGCTTATCTTATTATACTCCGGCCTTAAGCACGGATGCCCTGAAGCACTCCATTGCATATAAATTGATGTTTATGTTAGGTAAAGATCCTGCGATTGCCAACAAACATGAATGGCTTAATGCCACATTATATGCGGTACGTGACCGTCTGGTTGAACGCTGGTTGAGGTCAACCCGTGCTGAGTTGTCGCAGGAAGTTCGCCAGGTTTACTACTTGTCCATGGAATTCTTGATTGGCCGTTCCCTGTCAAATGCACTGCTGTCCCTTGGGATCTATGATGAAGTCAACAGTGCTCTTGAAGAACTGGGGCTTTCACTGGAAGAGCTGATTGGTGAAGAGAATGATCCCGGTTTAGGTAATGGTGGCCTGGGGCGACTGGCTGCGTGTTTCCTGGACTCACTGGCTACACTGGCGTTACCTGGACGGGGTTACGGTATTCGCTATGACTACGGGATGTTTAAGCAAAGCGTGGTTGATGGTCGTCAAAAAGAGTCACCTGATTACTGGCTGGAATATGGTGCGCCCTGGGAGTTTAAGCGCTACAGCACACGCTATGCGGTGCGCTTTGGTGGGCGTGTTCAGCAGGAAGGTGAGCGTGTGCAGTGGGTTGAAACCGAAGAGATCCTGGCTGTTGCTTACGATCAAATTATTCCGGGCTATGATACGAATGCCACGAATACCCTACGCTTATGGAGCGCTCAGGCGAGTACTGAGATCAACCTCGGCAAGTTTAATGAAGGGGACTACTTCGCAGCGGTTGAAGATAAGAACCACTCTGAGAACGTCTCACGGGTACTCTACCCAGATGATTCGACCTACTCCGGGCGCGAATTACGCTTACGTCAGGAGTATTTTCTGGTTTCAGCAACCGTGCAGGATATTCTGTACCGTCATTATGCTTTGCATAAAACCTACGATAATTTGGCAGAAAAAATTGCGATTCACCTCAATGATACCCACCCGGTATTGTCGATCCCCGAACTGATGCGGCTGCTGATTGATAATCATAAATTTAACTGGCATGACGCGTTTGATGTGGTGTGCCAGGTCTTTTCCTATACCAACCATACCTTGATGGCTGAAGCGCTGGAAACTTGGCCAGTGGACATGCTTGGCAGATTGTTACCACGTCATTTACAGATCATTTTCGAGATTAATGACTATTTCCTGAAAAGTGTTCAGAAACAGTATCCCGGAGACGAGGGGCTGTTACAACGTACTTCGATTATTGCTGAAGGCAGTGAGCGTCGAGTACGTATGGCATGGCTGGCTGTTGTTGCAAGCCATAAAGTGAACGGCGTATCTGAGCTGCACTCGAATTTAATGGTGCAGTCGTTATTTGCTGATTTTGCCAAAATATTCCCGAATCGCTTCTGTAATAAGACCAATGGCATCACCCCACGTCGCTGGCTGGCTCTGGCTAATCCGGCACTGTCTAAAGTGCTGGACAAAAATATTGGTCTTAACTGGCGTACTGACCTCGACTTACTGAGTGGGCTGAAAGAGTTTATCGATTATCCGCTGTTACATCAGGATGTTCGTCAGGCTAAATTTGAGAATAAAAAACGATTAGCTATTTATATCGCTCAGAACCTCGATGTCATTGTGAATCCGAAGGCGATGTTTGATGTGCAAATCAAACGCATCCATGAATATAAACGGCAGTTGATGAATGTGCTGCATATCATCACGCGCTATAACCGTATTAAGGCAGACCCCAGTATTGACTGGACGCCACGGGTCAATATTTTTGCCGGTAAAGCGGCATCGGCCTACTACATGGCCAAACACATCATTCATTTAATCAATGATGTGGCTGCTGTCGTCAATAACGATCCGCAAGTTAAAGACAAGCTAAAAGTGGTCTTTATTCCCAACTACAGTGTCAGCCTGGCCCAGTTGATTATTCCGGCGGCAGACTTATCGGAACAAATTTCACTGGCAGGAACCGAGGCGTCAGGGACCAGTAATATGAAATTTGCTTTGAACGGTGCGCTGACGATTGGCACCCTGGATGGAGCAAATATTGAGATTAGTCAGCATGTCGGTGAAGAGAATATCTTCATCTTTGGTCACACGGCTGATGAGGTTGATGAACTGCGTCGTAATGGCTACAACCCACGTACCTATTATGACCGCGATGAGGAACTGCGCCAGGTATTAACACAGCTTGCTACCGGTACCTTCAGCCCGACTGAGCCCGGGCGTTATCGTGACTTGGTTGACTCCCTGCTTAACTTTGGTGATCACTACCAGGTACTGGCTGATTATCGTAGCTATATTGATTGTCAGGATAGGGTTGATGAGGTGTATAACAATTCGGAAGACTGGACTATGCGGACGCTAAATAATATTACCAATATGGGGTATTTTTCATCTGACAGAACCATTCAGGAATATGCGGATGATATCTGGCATATCAAACCAGTAAAACTGTAGTACTTCTGAAAACCTCTCCCGTTAACGGGAGAGGTTTTTTCAGCATAATTCCAGCCGAATATTATTCTCGTTAATCACCTGTAGCACACCTGGTGGGGGCATCGTATCGGTATAAACCGCATCAACCAGGCTAATGCTACCGAGATTAACCATCGCATTACGACCAAACTTCGAGTTATCCACCACCAGAATGACATTACGTGAGTTTTCAATAATTGCGCGTTTAGTGCGGACTTCGTGATAATCAAATTCCAGTAGTGAACCGTCACTGTCAATACCGCTGATCCCCAAAATGCCAAAATCGAGGCGAAACTGAGAGATAAAATCGAGAGTGGCTTCGCCGATTATCCCCCCGTCCCGGCTTCGTAGTTCGCCGCCGGCGAGAATAATACGGAAGTCTTCTTTCACCATCAGAGTGGTGGCGACATTCATATTATTAGTGACGATACGTAAATTGTGGTGATCAAGCAGAGCATGAGCAACCGCTTCTGGCGTGGTGCCAATGTCAATAAACAGTGTGGCACCATCCGGGATCTGGCTCGCGACACACTGAGCAATACGAGCTTTTTCTGCTGTCTGTGTGGCTTTTCTGTCATGCCAGGGAGTATTAACTGAACTGGATGGGAGTGCCAATGCTGCGCCACCATGGTGACGCAAAATCATATTCTGGTTAGCCAAATCGTTCAGATCCCGACGAATCGTCTGGGGGCTAACGGCAAATTGCTCGACCAGTTCTTCAGTGCTGACATAGCCTTGCTGCTTCACCCGCTCAATAATCGCGTCATGACGTTGTGTTTGCTTCACACTCAACTCCCGCGTTGTTATGTTCGTTTTCGCAAATTCAGGGTGTCACCGAACGCCATTGCCAGCCCGACCAGGAAGCCGGTCAGATGTGCAGGTAGTACGCTTGACTGAGAAAAATACTCTATCACTAACCAAATGACTGCGAATACCAGCAACCCACGCTGCATTTGCAGACCGCTGTCGGGGTCTCTCTGTCCGCGTAGCCATACATAGCCCATCAGTGCAAAGACAGTACCTGAAAGACCACCAAAGAGTGGGCCGACAAAAGTGGTTTGCATGAAACCGCTCAGTAAGGAGGCTATCAGCGTCAGTGTGATCAGTTTACCTGTGCCCAGACACTTCTCCAGTGCGCCGCCCAGATACCACCACCACAGTAAGTTAAACACCCATTGAAGAGTAGAAAACTGGAGTAACGAGTGGCTGAAATAGCGCCAGACCTGATAGTGCTGCTCAGGTGTAATCGGCCAGCCCAGGGCATATAAGAATGGCTGGTAGCCGGTAATGTTCATGATGACAAACAGCACCGTACAAATGGCCATTATTATCAATGTAAAAGGACCGGCACGAGCGGCTAACGTGGCAAAAAATGGATAGCGTTTATAACTAAAGCCCACCTTGCTTTGTCCGGAGCTCCAGCTCGCCGCCTGATAGCGTGGGTCCCCTGGATTCGCGAGGAATTGTTTCAGTTCTTCACGTACTTGCAGCTCCCGGCTTTCGTCTGCCAGCCAGATATCAGTCTGTGTATGTTGCTGTACGGTAAGAGTAATGCCCTGAGTTGCCATATAATCGACAAAAGCCTGCGCGATGCGAGGATTGGCAAATGAGGTGATCATAATCATAAGTGTATAGCCAAATTCGTCTCGATACCCGTCAGAGCAGACGTATTCAGATGGCGGAATAATGTGACAGGGCGAGTTGCTGGCGGCCCTTTACTTTCGTTATCTGTGATACGGATGATTCAGGGTAAAAATAATAAAGAGGGGCAGTATAACAGCTAGTGGTTACAATCTTGCGTGTTATACATTGCTTTCCACATCAGCAGGAAACTGACGGCTCCAGCCATCGAATCCGCCGTCAATGCTATATACTTGTTCATAGCCTTGCTGTAGCAAATACTGCGCCGCACCCTTGCTACTGTTACCGTGATAACACATAACCATCACGGGGACATCAAATTCGTTCTGCTGCATAAACTCTACTAATGTATCGTTAGTAAGATGGTATGCCCCTGACGTGTGCCCAAGCGCAAAGCTCTGTGGGTCGCGGATATCGACCAGTACCGCTTGTTTATGCCGTAATTTCTGATGGGCATTTTCCAGACTAATACATTCAAATTGATCCATAGCAAGCTCGTAGATAAAAAGTGATTAATAGACATATCAGGGTCTCATGCCCTTGTCTGTGGATATTACCGTCATTATGCCTGTGATATCACGCAGAATGTTTTTTCATTATCTAAGTTTGTTCTCTCTTGCTATTATGAGCGAAATTGTCCGTTTTTGTTCATAATCGAAAATAATGGGGGTGGCATGGAAACCAAGGATTTAATCGTCATCGGTGGTGGGATTAATGGCGCGGGTATTGCTGCAGATGCTGCTGGCCGCGGGTTGTCCGTGTTAATGCTGGAAAAAAATGATTTGGCTTGCGCAACTTCATCCGCCAGTTCAAAACTCATTCATGGCGGGCTGCGTTATCTTGAACACTATAAGTTTCGTTTGGTAAAAGAAGCGCTTGCCGAGCGTGAAGTGCTGCTGAATATGGCGCCCCATATTACCTTCCCTATGCGTTTTTGCCTCCCACATCAGCCACATTTGCGCCCCGCCTGGATGATCCGTCTTGGACTCTGTCTGTATGATAATTTAGGTAAGCGCACTGTTTTGCCGGCCTCTAAAGAGGTGCGGTTTGGTCATAATTCGGTTCTTAAACCCGAACTTTTACGCGGTTTCGAATATTCTGACTGCTGGGTGGACGATGCCCGCCTGGTACTGGCGAATGCGCAGATGGTAGAACAAAAAGGGGGCAAGGTAAAAACGCGTACCCGCGTGACAAAAGCCTGGCGTGACGCGGGGGTCTGGATAGTTGAAGCCGAGGACACTGATAGTGGCGAATTATTCTGTTGGCGTGCGAAAGGGCTGGTTAATGCGGCAGGGCCATGGGTAAAAAATGTCTTTGATCAGGGGCTGTCACTCCCATCCCCTTACAATATTCGCCTGATTAAAGGCAGCCATATTGTTGTCCCACGCGCTTATCAGCAGAAACAAGCCTATATATTGCAAAATGAAGATAAGCGCATTGTCTTTGTTATCCCATGGCTGAATGATTTCTCAATTATTGGTACCACTGACGTGGAGTATCAGGGCGATCCGCAAGACGTGAGTATTGAACAGGCAGAAATCGACTATCTGCTGCAAGTTTATAATGCTCATTTTAAAAAAACACTTAGCGAACAGAATATTGTCTGGAGCTATTCAGGAGTACGCCCACTGTGTGATGACGAGTCAGGTTCATTGCAGCAGATAACGCGCGATTATACGCTGGATATTCAGGATGTTAAGGGAAAAGCCCCGTTACTTTCGGTGTTTGGAGGTAAACTGACCACTTACCGTAAACTGGCGGAACATGCACTGGATAAACTACAGCACTACTACCCTGGGAGTGGTTCTGCCTGGACTAAAAACAGCTGCCTGCCCGGGGGGAATATGGGCTGCTCCTGTGATGAATATGTAAACGTGCTGCGGCGGCGCTATGACTGGATAAGCGAGCCTCTTGCCTACCGTCTGGCCCATACCTACGGGACTAACAGTGAACTGATTCTGGATAATTTTAACCATTCGACCCGGCTGGGTGAGCATTTTGGGCGTGGACTCTATGAGGCAGAATTGCGTTATTTAGTCGACCATGAGTGGGTGCGTTGTGCAGAGGATGCTATCTGGCGGCGGACTAAGCTGGGGATTAAGTTACACAAGCAGCAGGAAATCCGTATTGAACAATGGATTCACGACTATCTTGCCAGGGACGTCTCCTCCTGATTGGCCTGTATCCTGAAACGGAGGAAAAGGGGGGCGAATAACACTCGCCCCTGATACTTTAGACAGGCAAACAGTGGATTTCTGCTTAGTAATAGGAATGCTCGCCGCGCTGGTGCTCGGTCAAGTCACGCACACCTTTCAGCTCAGGGAACTCATTAAGCAATTGCTTTTCGATACCCTCTTTTAGCGTAACATCGACCATTGAGCAGCCGTTACAACCCCCACCAAACTGCAGAATGGCGAGACCGTCATCCGTGATCTCCATCAGTGTGACACGGCCACCGTGACCCGCTAACTGAGGGTTAATTGTTGCCTGTAGGGTGTATTCAACACGCTCCATCAGAGGAGCATCATCAGCGACTTTGCGCATTTTCGCATTAGGCGCTTTCAGTGTCAGTTGTGAGCCCAGCTGGTCAGTCACAAAATCAATTTCAGCATCTTCAAGGTAGGGCGCACTCAGCTCATCCACATAAGCTGTTAACTGCTCAAATGGTAATGCGGTATCGGTCGCTTCAACCGCATCCGGCGGGCAATAAGATACACCACACTCCGCGTTAGGGGTGCCAGGATTAATGACAAATACGCGAATCTGCGTACCTTCTTCCTGATTTGCCAGCAGTTTGGCAAAGTGGGATTGTGCAGCATCGGAAATACGGATCATAACGATTGCTCAATAGTTGACTATTCTAGTCGGTTATAATACGCCCATCATCGAGGCTCTACAAGGTTCGACACAGGCACCAAACTTGGACCGTCGTTGCTCCCTGTTTTTTTAACAGGCGGGCTATTTCTGCAACAGTGTTACCCGTCGTCACGACATCATCCACAATAGCAATATGGAGGCCAGCCACCGGAATTTCAATTCTGAAGGCCCCTTTCAGATTAGATTGTCGCTGTTTTGCTCCCAGCTGGTGCTGAGGTACAGAGGCTCGTATACGACGCACCCCTCCCGGAAAGTGTCCGCATTCTAGCCAGTGTGCGAGGGGGGTAGCAATAAGCGCACTTTGATTATAGCCCCGTTGCAGGGCTCTCCTGTGATGCAGGGGGACACTCAGTATTTTGTCTGGCAAAGAGAGTCGTCGCTGATGCCTGGCGTGCAGAAAGCTTAATAAAAGCAGACGTGCCAGCGATGTTGCCAGGGCAGGCATTCCATTAAACTTCAGGTTATGAATCAAATGTCTCAGTGGAGGTTTATAATCAGAAACATAGATCAAGGCATCCCATTCAGGTGGGTCCAGCAAACATCGCCCACAAGGTAAGCGCTCGCTTAAGGCGGGTAAACCGCATTGGGGGCAGCAAGAATGTGGGGGCGGAAATGTGGCGGTACAACGGGAACAAAACCCCCATGATGGACAGGCAAGGGGCAAATGACATAGCCAACAGCGGCCAGGGATTGTTAGCATAACGTCTTCCATGACACTGAAACCGGGAATAATAAATGATAAATACGCTGTGGTGGCAGACCGAAGGCGAGGGAAGTATTGATCTTGTGCTATTACATGGATGGGGGCTGAATGCAGAAGTTTGGCGGAATATTATTCCAGGGCTCCGATCGCACTTCCGAATTCACCTGGTTGATTTACCCGGTTATGGACGCAGTAAAGGATTTACGGCACTCAGTCTTGAGGAGATGGCCGAGATTGTTTTGTTCCAGCCACAAGCCCCAGAACGGGCAATTTGGTTAGGATGGAGCCTGGGGGGATTGGTAGCCAGTCAGATAGCACTAACCCATCCTGAACGCGTAGAGGCCCTGGTTAGTGTTGCATCCTCCCCCTGTTTTACTGCCAGAGAGAATTGGCCGGGGATTAAACCAGATGTTCTCTCCGGGTTCCAGCATATGCTTAACGTCGATTTTCAAAAAACGGTGGAGCGGTTTCTTGCATTGCAGACTCTGGGAACAGAACATGCCCGTCAGGATGCCCGGCAGTTGAAATCAGTCGTACTTGCACAGCCCATACCCGAT
Source organism: Citrobacter sp. JGM124 (assembly GCF_018257795.1). Lineage (GTDB taxonomy): Bacteria > Pseudomonadota > Gammaproteobacteria > Enterobacterales > Enterobacteriaceae > JGM124. The sequence continues at coordinate 276,915 of NZ_JAERJD010000004.1, forward strand.
GTCGACGTACTCAATGGAGGGTTACATATCCTGAAAACAGCCGATTTACGTGAGCCGTTAGCGACCCTTGCGATACCACACTGGCGTATCTATGGGCAACTTGATGGGCTGGTGCCACGTAAGGTTGCAGAACTGTTGGATGCCTCCTGGCCCCAGAGCCCTTCGCATATTTTACCAAAAGCTGCCCATGCGCCTTTTATCTCTCATGGGGAAAGGGTCAATCAGATATTAGTGAGTTTGAGTGACAGCCTCAGAGCCTGATGGTGGCCATGGCTTGCGACAGTTAACCGGCGTTAGTCCGCATGACTAACGCCGAACAGCGGGGATTATTTGCCCAGTTTATCTTTCAGACTATAGATTTTTTGTTGTGGATTATTTTTACAAGCTTCCAGCAGCTGAGGAATGCTGGTGGTATCCGTTTCACTCAGAGATACAGTATCGCCACCTTTGTAGATAGTCTCTTCATGCAACATCCACCATGCCACAGGCAGCATAGCCTGAGGGTTCAGGTTAACAAACTCCTGGCAGGTCATGTCTTCTGGTGTGACTTTCTCTGCTGCAAAAGCAGGTGAGCTAGCCAATGCCAGAAACGTTAAACCACCCATCAGTGCCGCAATTTTACTGCCGAAATGACTTTTCATTATATCTATCCTTTAAATGATGATACCTACCATCCTCTGGCGCCACTGTATTCAGTCACCGTCGATCGCCACGCGAATGATTTAAGGCCTTTATTGATAAGAACAGGCGGGATCGCCCCGACTTTGAGCAAACAGCGTTGGTTTAATGCATTGGCTGAGTTAAAGATGCTTTTTAAATTTATCCCACTCCTGGTGAACGACAGTGGTAAAACTTTGTTGAGGTTTCTGTGAGCAAGCCTGGTAAATGACGGGGGTCACAGTTTCGATATCTTTCACATTCAGCACTGCTGAATCAGGCTTATCTTTATGATTGAGGGCGTTAGCGTAACTTACAGCGACAGGGCGAGAAGTTTCCTGCAGTGCGACAAAGTCTTCACAGGTCCAGTCACCAATCACTTTATTGGGCGCTTCAGCCTGAGCTAATGGGGCGCTCAGAAGGGTCGCGGTAAAAATAACCCCGAGTATTTTCTTCATTACAATCTCCTTTTTATAAACCAACAACATCCTGCTAGCAGCACGATGCTATTTTAATCCTGTCTGATAAGAAGTCGTTATCGGTGATTCACTCGTATTGTTCATATTCTAGCTTGTTTATGACCCGGTGCAGCAGAAATTTTGTGAAATAATCACCCGATAGTCAGAGCGTCCTGGAGCATGAATCATGACGTATTGAGGGAATGACACGGCGTTTTTTATTGCTCTCAGCCAGCCATTCAGTGGGGTATGTTGTTTTTCGTGGGCGTTTTTATAGGCGCTATTATCGTGATTTTTGCTATCACCAGATGGCCTGAACAGGGTTAACCATCGCGTCCCATTTCAGGCTACATATTTGCATATTCATACCGTTATGGCCTGCTAGCGCAGACTCCATAACTCTTTACTGCAGCTTTGACCTTCCGGGCAATGTTTACAACTTCCGGTTAGACAGGCACTGGAATCTTCCGTCACTCGCTGGGCTTTGCCCATAGCCTCAAGCCGTGTCAGCATCGCCAGGACCATCGGCAGTGGTATGGTGAGTTGTTGGCTAAGCTGACTGGCTTCAAGACGCCCTTGTAATGCCAGGGCGTTGCGAAGATCCATTAAGGTCGCCATACGCGTCTCCTTTAATGACAGTCCCCAGAATTTTTACGACAGCACGGCTCGGATACTCGGTTTACCGCAGGTTCCAGCGAGATACTGACACGGCTTCGAGCACGACGCAGCCCCCAAACCAGCAAGATATTAAATATGATGACAGTCAGAATACAGGTCAGGCTATAACGTGGATGCGCACTGAACATGACGCTCTGATAGTAAAGTGTGGACAAAGAATAGGCGAGATTCAGCCCCCACAGGACAGAAAACATCATCCATCCACGGCTCGATTCCCGGGCAATGGCCCCCATGACTGAAATACAAGGAATATAGAGCAGGATAAAGATGAGATAGCTATACGCCGCTGCTTCGCTGCCAAACTTCGTGCTCATTGTTCCCATTGCGCCACCGGCCATCTCACCGTCGCCTTTACTGGCCTCGATAGGATTGGCTAACACGCTCAGACTGAACGTTTCTTTAAGGCCATCCCAGGTTTCGGCGACAGCATCCTGTAGTTCATCCAGCAAGTTAAAGGTCGCCGGGTCGAAATCATCATTGTGAATATCTTCGGCGGTATAGAGGGTATTCAGCGTTCCGACTACGACTTCCTTCGCCATTGCTCCGGTAAACAAGCCTACGGTCGCTTGCCAGTTATCGTCCTGAATACCAATGGGGTTCAATAGTGGGGTGAGTACCTGGCTCACTGACGCCAGGGCAGACTGATTAATATTATCCACCTGCTGGCCATTAAACGAAAAGCTATTAAGACCACCAATCACCATACTGACAATAATGATGATTTTACCCGCACGTAAGATAAAGCCTTTAAGACGCTGCCAGGTTTGTAACAACAGGCTTTTTAAATGGGGAACATGGTAGACCGGTAGCTCCATAACGAAGGGAGAAGCCTCACCACGCATAATCGTATATTTAAGTAGTAACCCGGTCAGAATGGCCATCACAATACCGAGAATATAGAGTGAAAAGACGATAAAAGCGCCTTTCTGACCAAAGAAAGCGGCTGAGAAGACGGCAAAAATTGCCAGACGAGCACCGCAGGACATAAAGGGGGCCATCATAATGGTCATAATGCGCTCACGCGGTGCATCAAGGGTTCGAGCCCCCATGACCGAAGGAACATTACAGCCAAAGCCGACAATCAGTGGCACAAAAGACTTGCCGGGTAGCCCCAGGGACTGCATGAGTCTGTCCATCACGAAGGCAGCACGAGCCATATAGCCTGAATCTTCCAGGAATGAAAGAAACAGATACATCATACCGATTTGTGGCACCAGGGGGAGAACCGTATTAATCCCACCACCCAAGCCCTGGGCGAGGAATACGGTTAGCCAGTCCGGCGCATGCAGAGTGTATCCAAGCCACTGAATACCATTAACAAATATAGCAATTGAACCTGCATCAAAGATGGGCTGCAGTGCACCACCAATATTGATTGCCAGGAAGAACATTAAATACATGACTAGCAGGAATATTGGCAGTCCAAGATAACGGTTGATAATCACTTTATCCATCATCACCGTCATGCGATTCGGTGCGGCAGTCAGTGTGTTACTGACCGCCTCACAAAGGGTGGCAATGGTTTGATAACGGGCATCAGCAATGATAAGCGCCGGGTCATCAAGGCTCTGCATGACGCGCTGTTGTGAAGCCGCGAGCTCTTCAGGGCTGCTTTTTGCATAAGACTGGCTGTATATATCCCCTTCAAGCATCTGTAGTGCGAGCCAGCGGCGGCGGTGTTCCGGGATATCTGCCGCCATGCTGTCAGCAAGGTGGCTCGCTTCAGTTAATAGCGCTTCAGGATAGTTCACATGGGTGGCATGAGGATTTGGTCGTTTTTCGTCAATAGCCAGTTTCAGGGCTTCAATGCCGCTGCCTTTGGTGGACACCATCGGGATGACGGGACAACCAAGGCGTGCGGCCAGGGCATCAATATCGATCTTAATGGCCTGTTTTTCGGCAATATCAAGCATATTCAGAGCCACGACACAAGGGATGCCCAGCTCCAGCAGTTGCAGCGTCAGATAAAGATTACGCTCAAGATTTGAGGCATCCACTACGTTGATCAGGACATCTGCTTCACCGCTGAGAATATAGTGGCAGGCAATTTGCTCGTCCAGCGAGGTTTGCGCCGAAATGGTGGTGAGTGAATATGTTCCTGGCAGATCGACCAGGGTAACTTGTTGTTCAGCTGTTGAAAAGTGCCCCTCTTTACGTTCGACAGTAACACCTGCCCAATTACCAACCCTTTGACGCGCACCAGTAAGCTGATTAAAAAGCGTCGTTTTACCCGAGTTAGGGTTACCAATTAAACCAACGATTAATTTATTCATGTTACCTGTACATTTTATTTTTAAGTGGTGGCTGGCAATTAGAAAATAGAGTGGGTTAACAAACCGCCTCAAGATTTAACAATGCGAGATCTTTTTTGCGTAATACCAGATTGACGCAGCGCGTTTTGATATGAATCGGGCCACCGAAGGGAGCAATACGCACTACCTGAAAAGAAGAGCCTGGCAACATACCAAGTGATAATAGTTTCTGACGATAAGCAGGGCTAATTTCAGGGGCGAAACCGATAATTTTCCATGCACTATTGGGCAACAGTTTCATAAGACCTACTTAGAGCAACACTCTATGGAAGATTGGCCATATTCAAGGGCGAAGCATTTCACACCATGAAAGTTTATTAATCTGTCGAGAGGCAAGGCAATCAACTCTAATAATGATAATAATTATAGTTCGTATCATCAATATTTTTTTATATTTGACGGTGCAATATCTATTTTATTGTTTTTTTACCTCTTTTTTTAATTCAGATTTGATGTCTATTTTTAAATAGATATCAATTTACGCTACTTAACGATAACAATCAGGCAGTTGTTTATATTTGTTGTTAGTGTGTGAAATATTTATGCTGACTGTTAATTTTTTACTTTTGAGGTGACAAAAATAAAAATTATGCTACCCGTTTATTTGAATTCCATTTGTCGAGCATGACTTCGGCAGCTAACAATAATAGGACAGATTGTTTTTACACAGTTTTATATAAGAAGAGTCCGCCAGCCAGGTGGCTGGCGGAAGAGGAGATTAACGTTTCTTGCCAAAGGCAGCACTGAGAGCATCACCCATAGCACTATTACCAGCGACAGTGGTATTGCTACGCCCACGCGGTGTGGCAGACGGTTTTTTCTGATCACGTACATTGGTGCTGGAACGGCGACTCTGGGTTTCACCGGGTTGCTCATCAAGACGCATGGTCAGGGCGATACGCTTACGCTGTAAGTCTACTTCCATCACTTTAACCTTAACGATATCACCGGCTTTAACCACTTTATGGGGATCGTCGACAAACTTGTTGGCGAGTGATGAAATATGAACAAGGCCATCCTGATGCACACCAATATCGACAAAAGCCCCAAAATTGGTGACGTTAGTGACAGCGCCTTCAAGTACCATGCCCGGCAGGAGATCATTCATTGTTTCGACTCCTTCGGCAAATTGCGCAGTTTTAAACTCCGGACGTGGATCACGACCTGGTTTTTCCAGTTCTTTGATGATATCTGTCACGGTAGGGAGTCCGAAACGTTCATCGGTAAACTGGCTGGCTTTCAAACCTTGCAACGCACTGCTATTGCCCATGATCTGCTGTAACGCCTGGTGGGTGGTCGCGAGGATTCGTTCAACAACCGGATAGGCCTCCGGGTGAACGGTAGAGGCATCCAGAGGGTTATCCCCATGATTAATACGCAAAAAACCGGCACATTGCTCAAAGGCTTTAGGGCCAAGACGGCTAACGTTGAGTAATTGCTGGCGATTATTAAACTGACCATTCTCATCGCGCCAGGTAACGATATTTTGCGCGATCATACGTGTCAGCCCGGCAACGCGGGTGAGTAGGGGTACGGAGGCTGTATTCAGATCGACCCCGACGGCGTTTACACAGTCTTCTACTACGGCATCCAGCTTTTTAGCCAGTTGGGTCTGGCTGACATCATGCTGATACTGGCCAACACCGATGGATTTTGGATCAATTTTTACCAGCTCTGCTAACGGATCTTGCAAGCGTCTGGCAATAGAGACCGCACCACGTATCGATACGTCGAGGTCTGGAAACTCGAGTGCTGCGAGTTCTGAAGCAGAATAAACGGATGCCCCGGCTTCGCTGACAATCACCTTTTGTGCGCTACTGATAGCAGGGAACTGTTTTTGTACGTCAAGGAAGAAGCGTTCAGTCTCCCGTGAGGCAGTCCCGTTACCAATTGCCACTAACTCAACATGATGTTTTTCACATAGTGCCGCGACTGCAGCAGCAGCTTTTGCCGCCTGCCCGGTATGGGGGTAGATCGTATCGGTTGCCACAAGCTTACCTGTTGCATCCACTACTGCAACTTTTACGCCGGTGCGTAAACCCGGATCAAGGCCCATCGTTGGGCGCAGGCCAGCCGGTGCTGCCATGAGTAAATCACTGAGGTTACGGGCGAAAACGTTAATGGCTTCTTCTTCCGCATGCTCCCGTATTGTGCCCATTAATTCTGTTTCAAGGTGCATTAATATCTTAATGCGCCATGTCCAGCTCACTACAGCGCGACGCCAGCTATCCGCGGGGGCATTATTTAAATGCAGGTTGAGGTGTTCGATGATCAACTGTTCGCAATAGCTTTCACGAGGCGGTTCTTCAAACTGCGGGTCTGCATTGAGGGACAGCTGAAGCACACCTTCGTTACGACCACGGAACATGGCCAATGCCCGATGTGAGGGAACGGTTGAAACCGGTTCGTGATGATTGAAGTAGTCGCGAAATTTTGCGCCCTCCTCTTCTTTTCCCGTCATCACCAGTGATACTAGGTGGGCATTTTTCCACAGATAATTACGCACTTTTGCCAGCAAGACGGCATCTTCAGCAAAACGCTCCATCAGTATGTAACGTGCACCATCAAGTGCAGCTTTGACGTCAGCAACGCCTTTGTCTGCATCCACATACTGGATCGCCTCTTGTTCCGGGGTGAGGGATGCATCATTCCAGAGTCGGTCTGCCAAGGGCTCTAACCCGGCTTCAATCGCGATTTGACCACGGGTGCGCCGTTTGGGCTTGAAGGGGAGGTAGAGATCTTCCAGCTCCGTTTTGCTCAAGGTACTATTAATGGCATTTGCCAGGGACTCGCTGAGTTTTCCTTGATCGTCAATCGACTTGATAATCACTTTACGCCGGTCTTCCAGTTCCCGTAAGTAGCCCAGGCGAGTCTCTAGCTGACGCAGCTGCGTATCATCCAGTCCACCGGTAACTTCTTTACGGTAACGGGCGATAAAAGGCACGGTATTTCCTTCATCCAGAAGACGAACAGCGGCTTCCACCTGTTCATTTCTGGCCCGTAGCTCATCCGCAATAATGCGGTAAAGCGAATCATTCATCATAGTTTCTTGTCTACTCCAGGGCGAAAAATTCAGGGACAGTTATACGGGGTGAAGATGAAAACTTCCAGCAACTATCTCTGATATATAAAGATTCGGATAATACTCTGAACCTTACTCGGGGGGGATGTATCTTATTTCATTCACATACCAGACAGTCTCCCCCGCTGGGGTCTGCACAGTGGCGACATCACCACACTCTTTTTTCAGTAATGCCCGCGCCATTGGGGAGTCGATAGAAATATAGTCTTTACGTCCAAAAATCTCATCGTAGCCCACAATCCGAAAATTGAGCCTGTTTCCGTCGTCATTTTCAATCTCGACCCAAGCCCCAAAGAAGATTTTCCCCTCTTGTTGGGGGGAGTAATCAACAATTTTCAATTGTTCAAGACACTTTGCGAGATAACGCACGCGCCTGTCTATTTCCCGTAGACGTTTTTTATTGTATTGATAGTCAGCATTCTCACTACGATCACCAAGGCTGGCAGCCCATGTCACTTTTTTAGTGACCTCAGGACGCTCGATGCGCCATAAATGATCCAGCTCTTGTTTTAACTTGTTGTAACCTTCGCGGGTAATGAGGGGCGTTTTCATTTTTTCGCCTTATCGCCAGTCAATCTGTAGGGTGATTTAAACCGATAGCAGTCAGGAAATGCAATGACAGGAATACAGGCTGGCATGCGATAATTACGTGTGGTTACACGGATAAATTATTGTTAAATATGCTTTGTAACAATTTCGACTAGAATATATACCAGAATTGACTGGTCGTATGAACGCAGTTTTTTAAGAATACAGGCTCAACAGTTCTAGCCTTTGGGAGTACTAAGATGCAAGAGAATTATAAAATTCTGGTTGTGGACGACGATATGCGCCTGCGTGCCTTGCTGGAACGTTACCTTACGGAGCAAGGTTTTCAGGTACGCAGCGTGGCTAATGCCGAACAGATGGACCGTTTACTGACTCGCGAGTCATTTCATCTGATGGTTCTTGACCTGATGTTACCCGGAGAAGATGGCCTGTCCATTTGTCGTCGCCTGCGGAGCCAAAGCAACCCGATGCCGATCATTATGGTCACGGCGAAGGGGGAAGAAGTTGATCGTATCGTTGGGCTGGAAATTGGTGCCGATGACTATATTCCGAAACCTTTCAACCCACGTGAACTTCTGGCGCGGATTCGCGCAGTCCTGCGTCGCCAGGCGAATGAACTACCAGGCGCTCCTTCACAAGAAGAGGCGGTCATCTCTTTCGGTAAATTTAAATTAAATCTTGGCACCCGTGAAATGTTCCGGGAAGATGAACCTATGCCCCTGACCAGTGGTGAATTTGCGGTGCTGAAAGCGTTGGTCAGCCACCCGCGTGAGCCACTTTCCAGAGATAAATTAATGAATCTGGCTCGTGGGCGTGAATATTCCGCGATGGAACGTTCAATCGATGTGCAAATCTCCCGCCTGCGACGCATGGTGGAAGAGGACCCGGCTCATCCACGTTATATTCAGACCGTATGGGGTCTGGGTTATGTCTTTGTTCCGGATGGTTCTAAGGCATGATGAGAGTTCGCTTCTCACCACGGAGCTCCTTTGCTCGTACTTTGTTGCTCATCGTCACCCTACTTTTTGTTAGCCTGGTGACCACTTACCTTGTTGTGTTGAACTTTGCCATTTTACCGAGCCTTCAACAATTCAATAAAGTGCTGGCTTATGAAGTAAGAATGCTAATGACTGATAAGCTGCAGCTTGAAGATGGAACTCAGCTTGTTGTACCACCGGCATTTCGTCGTGAGATCTATCGTGAACTGGGTATTTCGCTCTACTCCAACGAGGCGGCAGAAGATGCCGGCCTTCGTTGGGCACAGCATTATGAGTTTCTGAGTCAGCAGATGGCCCAGCAATTAGGTGGGCCCACAGAAGTCCGGGTTGAGGTCAATAAAAGTTCACCGGTTGTCTGGCTGAAAACCTGGCTGTCACCCAATATTTGGGTTCGGGTTCCACTCACTGAAATTCACCAGGGAGACTTCTCTCCGCTGTTCCGCTATACGCTGGCAATTATGTTGTTGGCGATAGGTGGTGCATGGTTATTTATCCGAATTCAGAACCGACCTCTGGTCGACCTTGAGCATGCAGCGCTTAAGGTCGGTAAAGGTATTATTCCCCCGCCATTACGCGAATATGGCGCTTCGGAAGTGAGATCGGTAACCCGGGCGTTTAACCATATGGCTGCCGGGGTCAAACAACTGGCTGATGACAGGACACTGTTAATGGCAGGGGTTAGCCACGACTTACGTACGCCTCTGACCCGTATTCGTCTGGCGACTGAAATGATGGGAGAGGAAGATGGCTACCTCGCAGAGTCAATTAACAAAGATATTGAAGAGTGTAATGCGATAATCGAACAGTTTATTGATTACCTGCGTACCGGGCAGGAAACCACTCTGGAAATGACCGACCTGAACAGTGTGCTGGGTGAGGTTGTCGCGGCTGAAAGCGGTTATGAACGTGAAATTGAAACCAGCCTGCAGGCCGGGGAGCTGCGCGTTAATATTAATCCACTTTCCATTAAACGTGCGGTAGCCAATATGGTCGTCAACGCTGCCCGTTATGGTAATGGTTGGATCAAAGTGAGCAGTGGTTGTGAGCTTAATCGAGCCTGGCTACAGGTTGAAGATGATGGTCCAGGCATTGAGCCTGACCAGCTTGAACATCTGTTCCAGCCTTTCGTGCGCGGGGATAGTGCGCGTAGCACGAGTGGGACGGGATTGGGTCTGGCAATTGTACAACGCATTATCGACAACCATCATGGTCAGCTGGATCTTGGTAAAAGTGAGCGTGGTGGGTTACGCATACGGGCTTATTTACCACTCCCAGTTAGCCAAATGGTCGTGAATACCGGGAACGGGAAAAACGACGCACGTATACCGTCCTGAGATAAATAATGGTAATAAAAAAGGGTTTATGTCTGACATAAACCCTTTTTACTATTAAAAGCCTGGTGGATTAAACTTTGGGCCCTACTTTTACCAGTGCAGCCCCGGCTGGGGTATCGGTATACTTATCAAAGTTATCGATAAATAGTTTTGCCAGATGATTCGCCTTGTCCTGCCATTGTTCAGGAGTACTGTAAGTTTTACGTGGGTCGAGAATTTCACTGTCCACGCCCGGCAGTTCTGTCGGGATCGTCAGATTAAAGACAGGCAGGTTTTGGGTTGGGGCATTGTCGATGGAGCCATCAAGAATGGCATCAATAATTGCACGTGTATTCTTGATAGAGATCCGTTTCCCTGTGCCGTTCCAGCCTGTATTCACTAAGTAAGCCTGAGCGCCGGCGGCTTGCATGCGCTTCACCAATACATCGGCATATTGGGTCGGATGCAAGGTTAAAAATGCTGCGCCAAAACAGGCAGAAAACGTGGGCGTGGGCTCCGTGATACCTCGCTCAGTTCCGGCAAGTTTAGCAGTAAAACCGGAAAGAAAGTGGTACTGGGTTTGTTCCGGTGTCAGCCGCGCGACGGGGGGTAAAACACCGAAGGCGTCTGCTGTCAGGAAGATGACCTTGTTTGCGTGTCCCGCTTTCGATACGGGTTTAACAATATTATCAATATGATAAATCGGGTAAGAGACACGTGTGTTTTCTGTTTTTGATGCGTCATCAAAGTCAATGGTTCCATCAGCACGGATAACAACATTCTCCAACAAAGCATCCCGACGAATCGCATGGTAGATATCGGGTTCGGCCTCTTCAGACAGATGGATGGTTTTGGCGTAACAGCCCCCTTCAAAATTAAACACGCCGTCATCATCCCAGCCATGTTCATCATCGCCAATCAAACGACGCTTGGGATCAGTCGAAAGCGTGGTTTTCCCGGTGCCTGATAATCCAAAGAAGACCGCGACATCCCCTGTCTCACCGACGTTGGCTGAACAGTGCATGGCAGCGATCCCCTTCAGGGGCAGCAGGTAGTTCATGATAGAGAACATCCCCTTCTTCATTTCGCCACCATACCAAGTCCCGCCGATAAGCTGCATTTTTTCTGTCAGGTTAAAAGCCACAAAGTTTTCTGAGTTGAGCCCCTGTTCTTTCCAGTCTGGGTTGGTACATTTTGCACCGTTCATGACGACAAAGTCCGGGGTAAAGGTCGACAGCTCTTCATCGGATGGACGGATGAACATATTTTTAACGAAATGCGCCTGCCAGGCGACTTCGGTAATAAAACGCACAGCCAGGCGGGTATCAACATTTGCACCGCAGAAGGCATCAACAATAAACAGTCGCTTACCGGAGAGTTCCTGGGCGACCAGCCCTTTCAGATGATCCCAGATTTCTGCCGATAACGGTTTATTGTCGTTTTTGCCTTTACCTTTATCGGACCACCATAAGGTATCCCGGGTGGTCTCATCACGGACAATATACTTATCTTTGGGAGAACGTCCGGTAAAAATACCGGTATCGACGGCGATGGCGTTTAAATTCGTCTCCCGCCCACGTTCAAATCCTTGTAAATCAGGATTGAGCTCCTCACGGTACAGGGTGGCATAATCAGGATTATAAATAATATCGCTAACATCCTTAATGCCGTAAGCCTCGAGATCCTGCGGGGTTATCTTGTTCACTCGCATTGTCCTTCTCCTTAGCCAATCGATTATTTCTGTATTGTAGAGGTATTTGCGGGTGATACGCCGCGACGACCATCATAGATTTTAGATGTCAAAAAATAATAAGTAGCAAAAAAAACCAGGAAAATGATATTGATCAGTGATGAATGCTAAATTTTATAACTATTAGCATGATTAATATATGATGGGAGAGGGCGTCACAGTGCAATGATGGGGTAAGTACGGACATTCGTAAAAAGGGGGCGTGCAAGTAACCGCCTGCGAATAAACGCAGACGGCTTACAGGGATCAGTGAATATGTGAGTCTGATGCAGAAGCATTATTGCGCAGAGCAGCAATATCCATTGCATCGAAGATATAATGATTACCGCAGTATTCGCAGTTCATATCAATCTCGTTATCTTCTTCCAGGATGCTATCAACTTCCTCTTCTGGCAGTGTTTTTATCGCAGCGGCGCAGCGTTCACGTGAACAGGTACAGGTAAAGACAACATCTTGTGGATCATAAAGCGTCACTTCTTCTTCATGATACAAACGCCACAATACCTCGTTGGCTGGAAGTATGAGTAATTCCTCGGCCTTAATGGTATCTGTTAAGGTCGCGAGATGGTTAAAGTCGTCAATCTGGGTATCCTGCGCGGGTAATACTTGCAACAACATTCCCCCTGCAGCAGGTTTACCTTCTACGGTACCAGTACGGATAAACAGACGTGTAGGAAGCTGCTCTGAACGCATAAAGTAATCTTCCAGACAGGCTGCCAGTGTCTCTCCTTCAAGACCAACGACGCCCTGGTAACGCTCACCTTCTTCTGGGCTAATGGTGATCACCAGATAGCCATTGCCGATAAGGTCTTTCAGTGATGCGTCGTCGGCAACATCTCCTTGTACACGGGCCACGCCGCGCATTTGTTGCTTATTATTACCGTTGATCACAGCCAGTGACATTGGGCCATCACCTTGTAGCTGAACAGTAATTTCACCATCAAATTTTAACGTTGCGGTCAGGAGACTTGTGGCAACCAGTAGCTCACCAAGAAGGTTTTTCACTGGTTGCGGATAATCGTGGTGTTCCATGATTCGTTGCCATGTCTCAGATACCGTGACAAGTTCGCCACGAACGGCATGGTTTTCAAATAGATAGCGGTACAGTTTGTCGTGTTGAGTCATCATCATTTCTCTTACTGATGGCGGAATTAGGTATTACCGCTGTGTTTAAATTTCATTAAGTCACGGCGCTCTTTTTTATCGGGGCGACGATCTGGATGTGGCATAGTCAGTGCGTTCATTTTGCGCGCAAGGGCAATTTTTTCTCGCCGGGTAATGCTTTCTGCTGTTTCTTCATAAAGCAAAGCAGCCTCTGATGCCGGACGGCGCTGGTCAGTTATCGCCAGGATAGTCAGTGTGCGTTCATCGTTCCCCTGGCGCAGCGTTAAAACAGCCTGTAACTCAACCAGTTTTCCTGGTTTTGTATGCTGGCCGTTATAGTGGACCTTACCACCTTCAACCATTTCCCGAGCTAAAGCGCGAGTTTTATAGATACGCGCAGCCCAAAGCCATTTATCCAGACGAATGCCTGCTGCCGTTTTCTCTTTCATTACGTCTCCTGGGGAGAAAGGGCTGGTATCAGATAATGGTAATCCCGGACTGCAGGGTGCCGCCGAAAAACTTGTTCTTCACGATGCGAATCGGGATTCAGAACCCCGAGGCAGTAACGGATCCCAAAGGATTTTGCCGCGTCCAGTATCACTTCCGAGTCGTCAATAAATAGCGTTCTATTGATATCAAGCCCAGTATGCTCAACGACGGCCTGCCATAATCGTTTGTCTTCTTTCGGATAACCAAATGTATGGGTTGAAAGTAATAAATCAAGGTGTGATTCAAGCCCAGTGTATTTTAACTTAACCGCCAGATTATGGGGGTGGGCGTTGGTCAGCAAAATGCAACGCTTGCCGTTTGCTCTCAGGGCTTTCAAAAAAGGCAGCGTATCCGCGCGTAGCGTCGCTTTGGCGCCCTGTTCATCCATCATGGCATAGATATCCAAGTCCAGACGTTCACTCCAGTAGTCCAGGCAGTACCAGTTTAAGCTCTGCTGTACGCGGTTGTACTCGCTGGAAATTAACTGATGTGCATCTTGCAGCGAAATACTACGCTGTGAACTGAGTGCTGCAGGAACCCACTCTTGCCAAAAGTGGCGATCAAAGGCTAAGTCCAGCAGGGTTCCGTCCATATCCAGCAGTAAGGTATCTACCTCCTGCCAGGCAATATCAGTAAGCATAAATAGGCCACCCGATGAATATGAGATAAATATAAACGTAATAGTTCAAGCGGCAGATATACGGGTTGCCCTCGGTCAGCCAATCCGCTGATTACTGCCTGTTCTTTGGGGCGACGGCAGCGTCCTGCAACTCGAACAATTTTATGTATCACCAGGGTAACATAAATTATGCCGGGTCGCAGGGATCAGCGTTTTGGCAGTAGCAAGGGGGCTGAAGATTTTAGTACGTGATCATAGTAGCGCTGTATTTCACCGGGACGATTGCGGTCACGGCGATAACGATTAATGGCGATAACACTACTAACAACAAAGCACACCAGCATCATACCCAGCAATAATGAAATCATGGTATAACGCCAGTCATTATAGGTGTCTGAGGTGCTTTGCAGAATGACGTGCTGCGTTCCATTCGTATCGGTATAGGTATCGGTAATAATACCTTTTGCGATAAATGGCGCCCGGGATAGTGTCTGAGCCAGGTTCATAAACTCAGCCCACTGTTCTTGAGCAGGGTAGTCATACAAGGGGGATGGTGATGGTACGTGGACTGTTAAATCCCGGCCTTCATCATTCACAAAGATATAGCCGCCAGCAATTGGCGCGTTCAGTAAGCGTGCTACATGGGTTATTTCACGGGTAAAGAAAGGCGCGGTCGAGGTTGTTACTAAATTATTCAATGACTCAGCACTGATCGGGCGTAACATCACATTCACACCGTCGAGTCTTCCATTATTTGCCCAACGCACTAACGTATTCCAGTCTTTGGTATTACCCAGATTAATTAATGCATTTTTAAGCCGCACACATTCTTCTTTGGCCTGACACAAGGCCTCAGTTTTCAAAACGATTCCAGAAAAATCATCCAGCAGTACCATTCCTGAACGGCGGATTGCGGTCGCCAGCTGTGGGTTCACCTTAGAACTGTCTTTTACTGATGGATTAATCTGTAATTTTACTGCCTCGGACAATGCAAGGGCTTGTCGAGTCGATTCGGAAGCGATCAAAGCCTCAGGCGCTGATGCCTTCCAGCTAATCTGTGAACAATCGAAGTGTAGGTAGGGTTGATTCTGATTGGCAGTATATCTGTCCGGGGCGTTGATATGGCAGGTCCCGGTACCGCTAGCCCTCAGTGTATCACCGACATGTAACGTAAATTTATTCAGGTCATTGATACTGGAAACATCGATAGTCTTAGCACCACTTAGCCATGATGTACTGAGCTTAAGTGGCATTTCCAGCGGTACCCATATCATCATCATCAACAGGATAAGTAGCGAACCACAGGCGATGACCAAAGGACGTAGCCAATGTTGCAGCGGGAAAAGACGCACTTCATCGTGGAGGGAAAGAAACGCCCCCTGACGTACCACATGGCGGTCAAGGTAGATATCGATATCGGTTTTTTGTCCCAAGTCTTGCGTGATATAGGGTTGCCAGTGCGGGGGATAAGTCAGGTCGATAATACCCAGCGAAATATTGTTTATCTGGTCGCGATGCGACTCCCCAAAGAGCCCCCAGCGTTTAGGGGTTCCACGCAGGCGATGTATTTCGCGTAGCTGGGAAGAGGATACAGGAGAAAATATACTCCATAAACTGGCAGCGATCAGAGCCATGGCACCACCAGCAAGCCACGGCATCAAAACAGGAGGTCCCAGAACACTGAGGAACAGAATAAAGAATGCGAGGCAAATCAGGATGGCTTCTGGCAGCTGTCTGGATGTATGTAGAACATGTTCTTCAACGCTCTCCTGGCGTGTTCCGAGTAGCTCAATGGGGGTGCTCTCTTCCCGGCGAATAAAGGCTTGCTGCCCAGGTTGCTCTGGCGCGATATTTAGTTGGGGTTCCTGGGTGTAGTGTTGCAGGGTGTGCCCATTCAGAGCAATGACCAGTGGCAGCGGTTCCGTCAGGATCAATTCAACATCATTGTCATTGGCAATGTATTGTTCCCAAAACAGAGGCAGATGAACTTCTGTTGCGTCCAGATAGAAACGCCACTGATTAGTATCATTAACAGAAAAACCATAACGAGTAATCGCATGACTCAATGAAATCACCGTGTCATGACGTGCATTAAGCCTGAGCTCTGAGGGTGGAGCACTTGATCCTGACGGGGTGATGATATCCTGAGTAGGGGATGTGAGCTGAAGGTAGCGCTCGATGGCGGCTTGTTCTTCTGCGGTTTGCTTACGAGTGGTTGCACCAGTAAACAAGGGGGCTCGCTGAACATAATATCGTCTGCGAAGGACGCGCCATATGAGCAATCCCGCAATAAGAAAGCAGATAAGCGAAGCGACCAACAAAAGTAATGAGCTACTCATTATTTACCCATTAAACAGTTGTTTTACCCATCAAATATAGCAAACGACAACCCCTTATAATGTTGAATTCTCTGATGTTGTTATCGGCAGATAAGTCTTGTTACTTGAGATGTTTTATTATAAATAGCCTATATTGCCGTCATGCTAACAAAGTGATATTGAATTAAATATAAGTAAAATCCTATTTGATTATCGATATGTTGACATTTTATGTTTGCCATGATTTTGTGCTATCAGTAGGTTACTATAATGTAAATAATAAACATGTTCGTTGCGCAAAGCATACGACGTATCGCACAATCAATTATTCATTTCATTGTTAATTCCAGCCACATGAGCCATTTTTTAAAAAAACCGACAATTTTACATGTAGAAACCGTGGCACGTTCGCGACTGTTTGCTATTGAAACGGTGGATCTGGAGTTCAGCAACGGTGTCCACCGGGTTTATGAACGAATGAAACCGACAACCCGGGAAGCTGTATTGATCGTGCCTGTTATTAACGATCACCTGATTCTGATTCGTGAATATGCTGTTGGTACAGACTCTTATGAACTGGGCTTTCCCAAAGGGCTTATTGATGAAGGTGAGTCGATAATCGAGGCGGCAAATCGCGAGCTGAAGGAAGAGGTTGGCTTTGGAGCCACTGAATTGACTTTTGTCATGAAGCTCGGCATGGCCCCTTCTTATTTCTCAAGCAAAATGAATATTGTTATTGCTGAACATTTGTATGAAGAGTCGCTGGAAGGGGACGAACCCGAAGAGCTACCGCAGGTGCATTGGCCGATAGACAATATCATGGGGTTACTTGAGGAAAGCGATTTCAGTGAAGCACGTAATGTCAGTGCACTGTTTTTGGTTCGGGAATGGTTAAAGCAGCAAGGACGTTTGTGAGTTATCCTCAAATCAGCAGCAGGACTATGTAACAGAACCAAAAGAGAACAAAAAGGGGCCAACATTGTTGGCCCCTTTTTACTTTTTATAGCACGGTAACACCGCAATCTGCTGCAATAAATTAGAACAACTCTCGTTCTTGCCCGTCTTCCATAATCGTTGTCCCGGCTTCATTTATCGCTTGGTGCGTCGGTTGAGTACCTTCAATGAAGTATTCGTCACGACTGCTGCCACCACTGGATAGCTGGCCGGTGGCCCTGTCTATATTCACCGTCACGACACCCTGAGGTGGGGTCAGTGGTTGTTCTGGTACACCATCAAGGGCGATTTTCATAAAATCATCCCAAGCTGGTTGAGCACTTTTTGCTCCCCCTTCATAGCCAGAAATTTGATCCCTAATCGCCCCGGATGCGGTAGTGCGCCCTAATTCACGGCGGTGGTCATCAAAGCCTATCCAGACGGAAGTGACGACCCCTGGTCCGTAGCCTGAGAACCAGGCATCTTTGGAACTGTTTGTGGTACCTGTTTTGCCACCAATATCGCGACGTTTCAAGTCCCGCCCTGCACGCCAGCCAGTCCCTTGCCAGCCTGGTTCACCATAGATGTTACTGTTCAGGGCACTTTTAATCAGGAATGCCAGTGGTGTATTCACCACGTGTGGTGCGTACTGTGACTCAAGCACAGACTTGTCTGGCGTTGCCTGTTCCAGTTCAGGGCTGGGTACTGGAATATTTTGTGTGGTCTGAGAGATAGCCACATCTTCAGTGCTCTGATTATTCAGCAGATCAGACTTGGGAATACTGCCATAGACTACAGGGATATCGCAGTCCGGGCAGGCTGTTTTAGGCTGGGCCTCAAACAGCGTCTGGCCACTGTCATTAACAATTTTGGACAGATAATAAGGGGTGACAAGGAAACCGCCGTTTGCCATAACTGAGTATCCTCGGGCCACCTGTAACGGAGTAAACTCGGCAGCACCCAATGCCAGGGATTCGGTGCGCACAATATTTTCTGCCGGGAAGCCAAAACGCTGTAAGTAATTGGCTGCATAGTCCACACCCATCGCACGCATAGCGCGTACCATCACGACATTTTTCGATTGCCCCAGCCCTTGGCGCAGACGAATGGGGCCAGAGTACTCTGCGGGGGAGTTCTTCGGTCGCCAGTCAGAACCCGCACCTGGGTCCCAGCGTGAAATGGGGACATCATTCAGAATACTGGCCAGGGTGAGGCCTTTATCCATGGCAGCGGTATAGAGGAAGGGTTTGATGTTCGAACCTAACTGGCGTAATGCCTGAGTGGCACGGTTAAATTCGCTTTGGTTAAAATCGAAGCCGCCAACCAGCGCCAGCACCGCGCCATCGTTCGGGTTGAGTGACACTAATGCGGAGTTAACATCAGGCAACTGTCCCAACCACCAGACATCATTCACTTGGCGAACCCAAATTTGCTGGCCTGCCCGGACGACATCAGTAACGCTGCGAGGTGTCGCGCCTTGTGCTATGTCGGAACGATAAGGCCTGGCCCAGCGCATACCTTCCATCGGGAGCGTGATGCTTTTCCCATTCCCCATCAGGGCGAAGGCTTCTGTTGCACTGGTGCCAGTGACTACTGCAGGCGAGAATGGGCCATAACTTTGCAATTTTTTTAGCGCAGAGGTGATTTTTGGCTCATCCCAGGGCGACTCTCCGGCTTTCCATAGCACCTGTGAAGGCCCGCGGTAGCCATGCCGCATATCATAGGCAATAACGTTATTACGCAGGGCCTGCTCTGCCCCAAGCTGTACGTTACGCGTGATAGTGGTGTAAGCCTTATAACCATCCTCATAGGCATTCTCGCCATAGCGGGTCACCATATCCTGGCGAACGAGCTCAGTCAGGTAGGGGGCTGAAAAGGCAATCTCTGGCGTGTGGTAATAGGCTTCAATCGGCTGGGCGCGCGCTTCATCATACTGCTGGTTAGTGATGTAGCCCTCACTGAGCATACGCGCCAGTACCACATTACGACGAGCAGTAGCACGTTCGAGTGAATAAATCGGGTTAAATGTGGATGGTGCTTTAGGCAGCCCGGCAATCATCGCAATTTCATTTAGCGTCAGTTCATTCACTGTTTTACCGAAGTAAACTTGCGCTGCTGCCCCAACGCCGTAGGCGCGGTAACCGAGATAAATTTTATTAAGATAAAGATTAAGAATTTCATCTTTGGTGAGTAATTGCTCTATGCGTATAGCGAGGAATACCTCTTTGATTTTACGCATTAATGTTTTTTCTGGACTCAGGAAGAAGTTACGCGCCAGTTGCTGGGTGATGGTACTGGCTCCCTGTGATGCATGACCAGAAAACATAGCGACACTGGCAGCACGGAATATCCCCACGGGGTCGATACCATGATGCTCATAAAAACGGCTGTCCTCGGTGGCGACAAAAGCGTGGATCATGACCGGAGGGATCTGATCCAGAGTCAGAGGAATACGTCGTTTTTCACCATATTGAGCGATCAACTCGCCATCGGCGCTATAAACCTGCATGGGGGTCTGCAGACGCACGTCTTTCAGAGTCGCAACATCAGGCAGTTGAGGCTCAATATATCTGTATAAGCCGTATAGCGAGGCTATACCCAGTAGCATGCAACAGACTGCAAGGAGGAATAAATACTTTACGAACTTCACCTTAAGACTCTCATTAGGTTTTCATTGGGTAGTTTATAAACACCAGCCCGGTAGTATAAAGACAAGCCAGACGCTTTGATATACCCGAGATGAGTTCGGGTTAATGGCATGTCCACATACGACGAAATAAGGAGATGCACGTATGATGTTTCCTGGCTGGCAAATTGGCCTGGATATTCAAATGGAAGGAGTACGTGCCATTGCTGTGCAGTGGCATCGTCAAGGCTGGCAGTTGCGCCACTGGTGGCATTTTCCATTTTTTTCTCCTGTGTCTGGCGATGACATTTTTTCGCAACCCGATGCTCTGTTTAAGGTTCTTGATGGCTGGCGTAAACAACTACCAAACCGCCACAGCCTGCGAGTGAGCTTTCCTGCCCAGCGCACTTCACAACGTAAGATTTCTCCTCCTGACAGTGATATTTGCGAAAAAGTACGTGAAGACTACATTGCTTATACAGCAGCACAACAGTTACAAGTGCCCGTTTCCCAAATATGCTGGGATTATCTTGAACAAGGTGGCGCGCTGAACGTGAGCACCGCCCGACAGCATGATATGGATACGTTGCTGGCCTGCCTTAAGTCAGTTCAATTGGTGCCAAACGCTGTAACCCCCTGTGACAAAGTCCTTCAGGCCTTGCCGGAAACATGTTACCCACCTGGATGTGATTACCTGGTGCATGAGGAGCCTGACTATTGGTTATGGGCGAGTTGTCGCACTGCAGGGTATTCTGGCTGGCAGAATAAACAGCAAATACCTTGCCTTTCTGGTCTGTGTGATTACCTTGGCAGTCCTGCTGAAAACATGGCGTTTAGCAGTGGCTGTATCGAAGACAGACCAGCTCTGACTGTACAGTCGCTGGATGTCTGGCCGCTATTAATTCGGCAGTACCCACCGCTTCCCCAGCAAAAAGGGCGCTATACCATTGCACTGGGCCTGGCTTTGGGGTGCTCGCGCGGATGACTCCTTTGATTAATTTATTACCCTGGCGTGCATTGCAGCGTCAGCGTCGCTTGTATTTTCGTATTGGAACCACGATTTTCGTGACGTTATTACTGGGCTGTAGCTTTTGGACAACGTGGGCCTGGTTCAGCCAGGAGGTTATCGCGTTGCAGGGGCAAGGCGATGTATTAAAAGAACAACTCCGTAAGCTACAGGAAACACTGCCGCATCAACAGGGATGGCAACTGGGGGATGATCAACGGTCACCAGGTGGCATCGTCGACAGGGAGAGACAGCATCATGTATCACGTTGGGGAGATATTCTGGCGGCTTTAGCCAGTCAGTTGCCTGAAAGTAGCTGGTTAAGCACGGTCACCTGGCAAGAAAGCATTATGACCCTGGAAGGCTATACCGTAGATATGGCAGATCTTGAAAGAATAAACCTGTCACTGAAACAACTTCCTGGTCATTTCCATGTCAGGGCGGGCCCTGTCAGCCATCATGCCAGCTTCGGGCTGAGTTATAGCTTTACACTGGCAGATCATGGGGGTGCACTTGGCTTACCTTGAGCAACTGTTTATCACAAGGAGTTATCGCTACTTCGCGTTGACGCTTACCGTATTTGTACTGGTGCTGCTGTTCTGCGGCTGTCTATGGTCAGGGAATGAACGACAAGAGTACCACGCGATCCTGCAACAGCATGCGCAGCTCCGGCAACAGCTGGCAATCATGCAGGAAAAAGACAATTCGCAGCCTGTTACAGTGGTACCTAAGGCTCCTTTAGTTGCACCAGTTGCACCGATATTTTCGGTGGTTGAAATCCTCAGACAGTCTCATGGGCGGCTCATTCACTGGCAACCAGATGCCTTACATGCACGGCTCGAACTCTCCCTTGCCTGGGAAAATGTACCATTTTTCTTTGAGCAGATTGCGAATTACCGTGGCTTGAATCTGGCATCTTTTCACATTACGGCTGTGCCGGATTCTATGGCTGTTATTTTAGTCCTGGAGTTCAGTTATGAGAATCTGTAGCTGGGTGCTCTGTTTGGGGATGATCTCTTCGCCGCAAGCCAGTTTGCGTAATCCTTTTGTGATACCACTTCCTCGTTGTGAAGAAACGTTGAAACAGCTTGATGACTGGCATCTAAAGGGAACGGTCGGTTCTTCTTCCCGCCGTATTGCGCTAATGGCTCCACCACAACATCCACCACTCAGGGTCAGCATCGACACTGAAATTATGGCGGGGGTAAGCGTAGTGGCTATTGGTATTGCCCATGTCAGTGTCTCTCTGGCTGGGATATGTGGCGGGGCGCATTATCACTGGCATTTGTACGTAAAATAGTTTGAAACATGAAGGAAATCAGGGGGAATAATGACAAGGAAAGCACTCGCCGTATTATTGCTACTTTTGCCACTCGGTATCAGCGCGAATAATCGCGTGACGTTGGTTCTGGATGATGCCCCTGTCACACAAGTACTGCAGTCCATAGCAGAACAGCAGCAGCGTAATTTGGTTATTGCCCCCGGAGTTGAAGGTAAAGTGTCTTTGCACTTGGTTGATGTCCCCTGGGAGCAGGCTTTTGCCCTGGTGGTAAAGCTTGCCCATCTCTCTTCGTCACAAAGCGGCAATATATTGCAGGTGCAAGGGAAGGAAAGTGTATTACGCCAGCAAGCACAGCAGGACGCGTTGCGTAAACAGCAGGCAGAAGCCCGGCCATTAGTGCAGAAAGTTTATACGCCACGTCATGCTGATGTGACGGAACTGGCTGCCGCTCTCAAGCTTAATGGTGACAAACTACTGGGGCCTCGTGGGTCTATTACCGTCGATACCCGCGCTAATCGCCTGGTTGTGCGTGATAATAAGCAAGCGCAAAAGCAAATAGCGCAATGGGTGGGGGACATGGATATTCCCATGGGGCAAATAGAGCTGGCTGCACATATTGTGACCATTAACCAGGAAGCCTTACGCGAGCTTGGTGTTAAGTGGACGACGAAAAGTGATGGCAACAGCGATGTCTATCGGCCGTCAAATATGGTAAGTAATTTAAAAGCCAGTGTCGTCGCAGCAGGATTTAATATCGGTCGTATCGGCGGTCGAATGCTGGAGCTTGAACTTTCTGCACTGGAACAACAGCAGCAACTTGAGATCATTGCCAGCCCCCGTTTACTGGTTGCCCACCAACAACCTGCTAGTATTAAACAAGGTACAGAAATCCCTTATCAGGTTTCAGGCAGCTCCAGCACCGCAAGTTCTGTCGCTTTCAAAGAGGCTGTGCTGGGAATGGACGTCACGCCAATTATTAATGCTAATGGCAACATTCGCTTAAAACTGCGTATTACACAGAATATGCCGGGCAGAAGCATTCAACATGCTGATGGCGAAGCGCTGGCTATTGACAAGCAAGAGATAGAAACTCAGGTTGATGTGTTGGACGGCGAAACTCTGGCGCTGGGTGGAATTTTTCAGCAGCAACATCGAGAAGGTTATCGCAATGTCCCTTTTTTAAGTGATATCCCCCTGATAGGACGACTCTTTCATCAGGATGATAAAAAGAGTCAGCGCAGGGAGCTGGTGGTGTTTATTACGCCAAAATTAATCGCCCGGCCCTAGAAATTGCCCTTATATTTATAGGTTTTTATGTGAATAGGTGCTCATGTGTTTGACGTTAGAGAGGAATTAGCTTACAAGGTGTACCGTTTCAAGAAACCAGGTAATGATATTCTGGAGCTGATTGAAGCTGTTCGTTTCGCCATCTTAGGGAAATGAGTGATTTATTCAGTTGCCAAACAGCCTTGAGTGTTGAGATAATTTTTAGTCTGATTCTCAACTCACGCTTATGAGGTTTCAGTTCATGTCCCGCTGCACCTGGTGAATACCGGGCGGGTTTATCATCAACGAATAGTCTTAGTAATACCAAAAAAATGGCAGAGAAACGCAATATCTTTCTGGTTGGGCCTATGGGTGCCGGCAAAAGCACTATTGGGCGTCAGTTAGCCCAGCAGCTCAATATGGAATTTTTCGATTCAGATCAAGAGATCGAGAAACGTACCGGGGCTGATGTCGGCTGGGTATTCGACGTTGAAGGTGAAGAAGGTTTTCGCGATCGCGAAGAAAAAATCATCAACGAACTTACAGAAAAGCAAGGCATCGTGCTGGCGACAGGAGGGGGGTCTGTTAAGTCCCGTGAAACCCGTAACCGTCTGTCAGCAAGAGGCGTAGTGGTGTATCTTGAAACCACTATTGAAAAGCAACTTGCCAGAACTCAGCGCGATAAAAAACGTCCGCTGCTTCAAGTTGATACACCGCCTCGTGAAGTGCTTGTAGCATTGGCAGAGGAGCGCAATCCACTGTATGAAGAGATTGCCGATGTGACGATTCGCACCGACGATCAAAGTGCCAAAGTTGTTGCTAACCAGATTATTCATATGCTGGAAAGCAATTAGTTCTGGCTTGAGAATCCTATGCCTGAGGGCAATGTTATTAAGGTAGGCTCCGCACGATGGAGAGGTTGACAGTCACTCTTGGGGAACGTAGTTACCCTATAACGATTGCTGTCGGGTTATTTAATGACCCGGCTTCCTTTTGGCCGCTAAAAGCGGGCGACCAGTGTATGCTTGTCACGAATGAGACTCTGGCCCCGATGTACCTTGATAAGGTGCGTAGCCTTCTGGAACAGGCAGGCGTGAAGGTGGATACTGTTACCCTTCCTGATGGCGAGCAATTTAAGAGCCTTGCGGTTTTAGATACCGTATTTACCGCTTTACTGGAGAAACCGCACGGTCGCGACACCACTTTGCTTGCACTGGGTGGTGGTGTTATTGGCGATTTAACGGGCTTTGCCGCAGCATGTTACCAACGTGGCGTGCGGTTTATTCAGATTCCTACAACCCTACTTTCACAAGTAGACTCATCCGTAGGGGGGAAAACAGCTGTCAACCATCCCCTTGGGAAAAACATGATTGGTGCGTTCTATCAGCCCGCATCGGTGATTGTGGATATTGATTGCCTCTCCACACTTCCTGAACGTGAGTTTGCTTCTGGTCTGGCTGAAGTCATTAAATATGGCATTATTCTGGATGGTGAATTCTTCCTGTGGCTGGAAGATAATCTGGATGCCTTACTACAGCTGGACAGTGATGCGCTGACGTACTGTATTCGTCGCTGTTGTGAACTAAAAGCCGACGTTGTGGCGGCTGACGAGCGTGAAGGCGGTGTGCGTGCTTTGCTGAATCTGGGCCATACTTTTGGCCATGCTATTGAAACAGAAATGGGTTATGGCAACTGGTTACATGGTGAGGCTGTATCAGCAGGTATGGTCATGGCAGCCCGTACAGCCCAGCGTTTAGGTCAGTTCAGCGAAGCGGATGTTCAGCGTATTATTGTCCTGTTGCAGCGCGCAGGTTTGCCGGTCAATGGGCCAAAAGAAATGTCAGTTGACGCGTATATGCCCCATATGATGCGTGACAAAAAGGTTCTGGCAGGGGAATTACGTCTTATTCTGCCACTGGCGATCGGTGCCAGTGAAGTGCGTGGTGCTGTGCCACATGACGTTGTTCTGTCTGCTATTGCTGATTGTCAGCACGATTAATGGCTCACCTGTACGATGTTAAATTTTGGGCAATTTGCTAACCCAGCATAAGCCTGTTAGTGGGGTGTTAAATGGATAAGTTCAAACCAGAAGATGATCTGATCCCTGATCCAAGTGATCGTCAGTCTGGGCGTACTCGCAATATAGATACAGATAACGAACCGCAGCTCAATGTTGATGATATTGAGATTGATATGGACGATCGTCGTGTGTCTAAAGCGAGACGTGTGCGCGAAGATGATGAAAACTACGAACTGGATGAGGATATGGCGATGGAAACTCGCCCTCCACGCGGGCGTAGAAAAGCTGAACGAACCAACAAACCTATTTCGCGTCAGTACCTGATGATGGGAACCGGGATTATTGTTCTGCTGTTGCTCATCTTTGGTATTGGTTCCGCACTGAAAGGGCCATCCCCAGCCACCGATACCGCCGGGCAGTCGTCTGGCACTGAAAAAAGTATCGACTTATCTGCCACACATGAGAATAGCAATGCGCCAGCTGTGGCTTCTGCATCTCAGGATTTTTCTATTCCCCCTATTTCTTCGACGCCAACTCAGGGGCAGAGTATACCTCAGCCTGAAGGTCAACAACGTATTGAGTTACAAGGCGATCTGGGGAATTCCCTGATTCAGCAACAAACTCAAATTGAATCGGTCGTCACACGCTCTACGCTACCGACAGAACCTGCAACCGTTGCCTCTGTCGCGGGGAGCAAGACCACAGAACCTCGTCCTGAGCGTAAAACCGTGGTGATTGAACCTGTGCAAAAAGCACCGAATCGTACTCAGATTACGGCGAATACGCAGAGCAAACCCGCGCCAGTTAAACATAATGAACCTGCGCGTGTGGCTTCCACATCCGCTAAACCTGTCGTGGAAAAAACAGCACCTGTAGTACATGCACCCACGGCCAAAGCCCCGGTGACACAGCCTCCTGTTTCACATGCTCCGGCCAAATCGGCGACAGCGGCAGGCAGTAGTCAGGCGTTAAAAAGTGCTTCGGGTAGCAGTTACACACTGCAACTCAATGCATCGTCAAACTCGGCAAACCTGAATGCATGGGCGAAAAAAGAGAATTTACAGAATTTTATCGTCTATCAAACTTCACGTAACGGTAAGCCGTGGTATGTTATGGTCAGTGGTATTTATGCCAGCAAATCTGATGCAGAGCGTGCTATATCAAATTTACCTGCTGGTGTTCAGAGCAATAGGCCCTGGACTAAACCAATTCATCAGGTGCAGTCAGAAATTAAGTAATAATAAGCGCAGTCGCTGTCGGAACCTTTCCACAGCTGGATAAGGTGTAAATAGTAAGGCAGCATGAAAAAGAATCGCGCTTTTCTTAAATGGGCAGGGGGGAAATTTCCCCTGCTTGACGAAATAAAAAAGCACCTTCCTGAGGGTGACCGTCTGATCGAGCCCTTTGCTGGTGCGGGTTCAGTATTTCTCAATACGGACTATCAACATTACCTTCTTGCTGATATCAATAGCGATTTAATCGATCTCTACACCATTGTTAAATATCGTGCTGACGAGTATGTCCATGAAGCCCGGCTAATGTTTTGCCCGCAAAACAATGAAGAGCCAGCCTATTACGCCTTCCGCGCGGAATTTAACCAGTGTACAGATAAGCTACGCAGGGCGGTGCTGTTTCTATACCTGAACCGACATTGTTACAATGGCCTGTGTCGTTATAATTTACGGGGCGAATTTAACGTGCCGTTTGGTCGTTACAGGAAGCCTTATTTCCCGGAAGAAGAGTTATACGCTTTTGCTGAAAAAGCACAGAAGGCTGACTTTGTTTGTCAGTCTTATGATGTGAGTATGATGAATGTGGCTGCAGGGTCGGTGGTTTATTGTGATCCCCCTTATGCCCCCTTATCAACGACAGCAAATTTCACGGCGTATCACACAGCAAGTTTTAATGCTACCCAGCAGCAGCACTTGGCTGAACTGGCAGAAAATCTGCACCAACAGCAGATATCCGTATTAATTTCTAACCACGATACTGTGCTCACAAGACAGTGGTACCAGAACGCTACCGAATTTCACAAACTGCAAGTAAGACGCAATATCAGTAGAAACGGTAGTACTCGTAATAAAGTGGGCGAACTTCTGGCACTTTATCGCTCTAAAGATGCCTGAGCCGTTTCGCCCGCCACCGAAAGATGACTTGCTATTGGAGAAGCGGATGAAACAGTTTTTGATTGCCCCCTCAATCCTTTCTGCCGATTTCGCCCGTTTGGGTGAGGATACGGCTAAGGCACTGGCAGCGGGTGCGGATGTTGTTCATTATGATGTTATGGATAACCACTATGTACCGAACCTCACTATGGGGCCCATGGTCCTGAAGGCACTGCGTGATTACGGCATCACCGCCCCTATTGATGTTCATTTGATGGTTAAACCTGTAGACAGAATCATCCCGGACTTTGTTGCCGCTGGTGCCAGCATCATCACCTTTCATCCTGAGGCCTCTGAACATGTTGATCGCTCATTGCAACTGATTAAAGAGCATGGTTGTAAAGCGGGGCTGGTCATCAACCCGGCAACGTCACTGTCATGGCTTGATAATGTGATGGATAAACTGGATGTTATCTTGCTGATGTCTGTTAACCCGGGGTTCGGTGGTCAGTCGTTTATTCCCCATACTCTCGAAAAGCTTCGCCAGGCTCGTCGGCGTATTGATGAATCCGGGTATGACATTCGTCTTGAAGTCGATGGCGGCGTGAAAGTGGAAAATATTCGTGCAATTGCAGAAGCCGGAGCAGACATGTTTGTTGCCGGTTCTGCTATTTTCGGCAAACCGGATTACAAAACAGTGATTGATGATATGCGTACAGAATTATCGAAGGTCACCCATGGATAAATTTACCTCTGTTCGTGGTATCGCTTTTGATTTAGACGGTACTTTGATTGACTCCTCACTGGGGCTGAGTCAGGCCGTGGACATGACACTCTATGCAATGGAGCTACCTGGTGCCGGGGAAGAACGCGTCATAACCTGGATTGGTAACGGCGCAGATATCCTTATTCAACGGGCACTGGAGTGGGGGCTCAAAGAGAAAAATCTGCCACAAAATTCTGAGCAGCTGGGCGTGGCCCGTAAGTTGTTTGACCGTTTTTATGCAGAAACCGTGACAGAAGGCAGTTTCTTATTCCCTGAGGTACTCACCACCCTGGAGATACTTAAGGAAAAAGGATTTTCACTCGGTATTGTCACCAATAAACCTACCCCTTTCGTCATGCCGTTACTCGAAAGTTTTGGTATTGCTCAATATTTCCAGGTCATCATTGGTGGTGATGATGTTAAACAGAAAAAGCCCCATCCAGAAGCACTGTTTAATAGCATGAAAGCCATGCAACTGAGTGCCAGCGAGATGATGTTTGTCGGTGATTCTCGTAATGATATTCAGGCAGCACAAGCGGCGGGTTGCCCAAGTGTTGGGCTGACTTATGGTTATAACTATGGTGAAGCAATTACATTGAGCAACCCCGATGTTGTTTGTGAGCGCTTCA
The DNA here is from genome assembly GCF_018257795.1 of Citrobacter sp. JGM124. GTDB lineage: Bacteria > Pseudomonadota > Gammaproteobacteria > Enterobacterales > Enterobacteriaceae > JGM124. Next base: position 305,875 of record NZ_JAERJD010000004.1, read on the forward strand.
GCGATTTATTGCCCTTACTGGGGCTAACACATCAAGCAAATCAGGAATCCGAACATGAGTAAACCCATCGTTTTTAGTGGTGCACAGCCTTCTGGTGAGTTAACCATTGGTAATTATATGGGTGCACTGCGTCAGTGGGTAAACCTGCAAGATGATTATCACTGCATTTACTGCATTGTTGATCAGCATGCCATCACCGTACGTCAGGATCCGGTAGCGCTGCGTAAAGCGACACTCGATACGCTGGCTCTGTATCTGGCGTGTGGTATTGATCCGCAGAAAAGTACTATTTTTGTCCAGTCCCATGTGCCTGAGCATGCCCAGCTGGGGTGGGCGCTCAACTGCTACACCTATTTTGGTGAGTTGAGCCGTATGACACAATTTAAAGACAAGTCATCACGCTATGCTGAAAATATTAATGCCGGGCTATTTGACTACCCAGTACTGATGGCGGCAGATATTTTACTCTATCAGACCAACCAGGTTCCGGTGGGTGAAGATCAAAAACAGCATCTTGAATTGAGCCGCGATATTGCCAGTCGTTTTAACGCCATCTACGGTGATATTTTCAAAATTCCAGAGCCTTTTATTCCTAAATCCGGTGCGCGTGTTATGTCGCTGCTTGAGCCGACCAGGAAAATGTCCAAATCAGACGATAATCGTAATAATGTTATCGGCCTGCTGGAAGACCCAAAAATGGTGGTGAAAAAAATTAAGCGTGCGGTGACCGATTCTGAAGAGCCACCTGTCGTGCGTTATGATGTGACCAATAAAGCCGGTGTTTCTAACTTGCTGGATATTCTGTCCGGGGTGACGGGCAAGTCTATTGCTCAGTTGGAAGAAGAATTTGAAGGTAAAATGTACGGCCATTTAAAAAGTGAAGTGGCAGAAGCAGTATCTGGTATGTTGACTGAACTTCAGGAACGCTACCATCGTTATCGTAATGATGAAGCATTTTTACAGCACGTGATGAAAGAAGGGGCTGAAAAAGCCAGCCTACGCGCGAGTGAAACACTGAAGAAGGTCTATGAAGCAATTGGCTTTGTTGCCAAGCCTTGATAACTGGTCATGACAACAACGCCAGTTGCTTCCGGAAACGGCAACTGGCGTTATTTATCATTTCATTAATGATTAGAGAACCAGTTTAGTTTGTTACGCAAACCAACGACGGCCCCGACAATAATTAATGCCGGGCTTTCGACCTGTTTAGCCAGTTCTCCGAGTTGATCCAGTGTGCCATCAACGACCCTCTGGCTGACCATCGTGCCATTTTCCACCAGGGCAACTGGGATGGTTCCTTGCATACCATGAGCAATAAGCTGCTGTTGAATAAAAATTGCCTGGCCTAATCCCATATAGAATACCAGCGTCTGTTTTTCAGCAGCCAGATTGGCCCAGTCAAGCTCATCGCCATTTTTCAAATGCCCGGTAACCAGCCTAATACTTTGCGCATAATCCCGATGTGTCAGCGGTATCCCGGAGTATGCTGAACAGCCTGAAGCAGCGGTAATGCCAGGAACCACCGAGAAGGGAATATTAGCATGGCAGAGAGTTTCTAACTCTTCACCGCCACGGCCGAAGATAAAGGGATCACCACCTTTCAGTCTGACCACTCGCTTACCTTTTCTGGCTTCATGAAGCAGGATCTGGTTGATCTCTGACTGAGGGACACAATGGTAACCGGCACGTTTACCGACGAAGACACGGTCCGCATCACGACGAACAAGATTCATGATATCGTCTGAAACCAGGCGATCGTACACCACTACATCAGCTTGCTGGATCTGTTGCAGGCCTTTCAGCGTTAACAGGCCCGCATCCCCAGGCCCGGCACCGACCAGAACCACTTCTCCGCGATTATCGAGAGGCGCAGAAAAGAGTGATGTCGTTTCTTTATCAACCGCCTGCTTGTCTTCATTTGCTAAATATTGTGCCAGTCTGTCATTGGTGAAGAACTTTTCCCAGAACATACGGCGCTCTGCCATGGTTGAGAATTTTTCTTTCACTCGTGCACGTAATGTACCAGCATAAGCAGCAATTTTTCCCAGATGCAAGGGGAGCAGAGACTCAAGTTTTTCTCGCAGTAATCGGGCGAGAACAGGGGAGGTTCCACCGGAGGATATCGCGACCATCAGTGGGGATCTGTCGATGATGGAAGGCATGATAAAACTCGCCTGCTTTGGTGCATCAACCACATTGCAGAAGATTCGTCGTTCATCGGCAGCATCACTAACGCTTTGATTGACTGCATCATCATCAGTTGCCGCAATCGCCAGCCAGCAGTTATCCAGTAACGCAGGCAAGAAATCGCCTTCTGCCAGGACCAGCATATCTTGCTCTGCCCAGAGAATAAACTGGGGTGAGAACTGCCTGGCATTTACAGTAAGGCGTGCCCCTGCATCGAGTAACAAACGCGCTTTACGCTCGGCAACAGCACCACCACCTACCAACAGGCAAGCGCGACCACGTAACTGACAAAATATTGGAAGGTGCTCCACAGTGAATCCTCAATAAATACCTATAGTGCCGATTTTTTTGCGTAGCATACCAATAACCCGAACATATGAATACTACGGTTAAATGGGACCACTTAATGGGCATCTTACTTTGCATGACGGGTGTACCAGTGAGGAATACTTTGGTCTGTGCGTACAGAACCATGATATGTGGAGAAGGTAAAATTCTTTATGATTTAATCACCCTGGTTAACTGGGTTTATTAATCAAGGGAAAGTCATTCATGATTAGCGCTGCCCTGGATATAAAATATATCTCTTGATTATCAATAGGTAATAAAATCAGGTGATCTTTGGTGATAACGGCTGAATAATCATTATGCGGCAGGTCAGGGAGAGCATCATTATTTATAATTAGTGGGTTACAACAGAAAACGACGTCCCGTCAGGTTAATCACTGCCCAGCCAATTATTCTTTTCCTGTATATAGTATTCGTAATCGTTCTTATCCGTTTATTCCTCTCAGGCCTGTGTTTTACATTTCATCAGTACGTCATTTGTCACCGATGGCGCGTATTCTTTAGCGTAAAAGAAGGGGCTGGAGGAATACTTCAAAAAATATAGTGATAAGCAGGTGATCAGAAAACCGCCGGGGCGTTTTCTGTATGGTTACATATCATTGAGCCCATAACACGGTGTAAAGATACAAACTGCAAAGAAAGGAAGGGTTGTGAGGCGCTGGCGCTCTAATAGTCCGCGGGAGCCAGTCACCTTTTGACGGCCATGCCCCCCTTATTCCTGGGGAATCAGGGGGGCTCAGTGATGGCAGTTACTTATTGCCTTCAGGTTGATTCTGATGATGTTTGCTGACGAAAGCGAGCAGTACACACATGACGAAGACGACGGCATACAGAGCATTCGAGGTCAGCAGAGCAGCATGTGGGCCGCTGTGAGCAACGATAGGGCCGGTCACTACGAAGGTTAACATGGTTCCCACAGTGCCACAGGTCAGGATGAAATTGACCAGTTTAGGGGATGCGATTTTAGTTTGCAGTGAACCCAGCGTGATGATGGTGGTGTAGATAGCACTTGAGAAGAAGCCCAGGGCCAGAATAAACCATGACAGGTATTCAGGCTCACCGGTATTGAACAGGTACATCAGTACGGCTGCAGCACCAGCGAGTACGGTCAGAATACGCTGCAAATCGAAGAAGCGCAGGATAAAGCTAAATACCCACATACCAATCATGTAAGAGAGCCAGAAATTACTCACCAACTGACCAGCTTCATTGATATCCATTCCCAGGGTTTTAGCATATTCCGGTACCCATGAGATAAAGCCGAGCTGACCCAGGATATAGCACAGAGCAGCAATCGCCAGGAACAGGACGCCGATTCCCCATTTTTCTTTAGAAACCGGTTGATTATCCGTCTGTGCGTGTTTGCCCAACGCAGGGAAAGTACAACCCAGTGTAAGCAAGAAAATCGCAACGTAAATCAGGCCAATGCAGACGTAGACCCAGTACCAGTTGATACTCCTGGCCAGCAGTATCGCGGCAACCATTGGGAAAATCATTCCAGCCATACTGAAGAAGGAATCGGTAAAGAGTAAACGAGAACCACGCTGGCGGCCTTCATACATTTGAGTGATCAGGAAGGTACCAATAGACATGGTAATCCCGCTGACCAGCCCAAGGACGAACATGGCAGCTGAGAACACGGTCAGGCTATGGCCAAAGATCAGGCCTGCTATCGCCAGGATCATCAGTAAAAAGCCGAAACGCAGCTGAGTTTTTAATGGAATGATTTCCATCAGCCAGGCATTCAGAAATATTGCGAGCAAAATCCCCGTATTCAGAAAGGTAAAAGTGTTACTCATACTGGAGACGGGTTGATTGAAATATTCAGCAATATCACCCATGACCATACCGGTGACAATGACTAATGCCCCCGTCAGAGCGTAGGAGAAGAAACTTATCCAGAGTAAACGATTTCGGCTAATACTATTCATGATTGATGTCCAAAGAATAGAAGTGTAAAACGCATTGACAGCGTATAATTTCATACAGTCTAGTCACTAATGTGATCTATTTAAATAAAATGTATGGCTTTTACTGAAAAAAGCTATTTGATTCATAACCTCCATCACATTTTGGGTTTTTAGGGCGTTGGCGATTTCAGTAATTGGTTGATTTGTGTGAAAGTAAATAACCGTAAATGGCTGGCACCGATCGCTCCTCGTCTTTACAATCAAGCAACTGGCACCACTCACCGTCTTAGTAAGGAACTGTTCATGCTCAAATCCACATTGGCGGCTGTTGCAGCTGTATTTGCACTTTCCACACTTTCGCCCGCCGCGCTTGCTGCGAAAGGTGATCCGCACGTATTGTTGGCCACCTCAGAGGGGAATATTGAGCTGGAACTAAACAGCCAAAAAGCGCCAATATCCGTCAAAAATTTTGTTGATTACGTCAACAGTGGTTTTTATAACAACACGTCATTTCACCGCGTGATTCCTGGATTTATGATTCAGGGTGGTGGGTTTACTCAGGATATGAACCAGAAACAGCCTAACCCACCGATTAAAAATGAAGCCGATAACGGACTGCGCAATACGCGTGGCACTATTTCTATGGCCCGTACCGCTGACAAAGATAGCGCAACCAGCCAGTTCTTTATCAACGTTGCTGACAATGCTTTCCTTGATCATGGCCAGAGAGATTTCGGCTATGCAGTTTTTGGTAAGGTGATTAAAGGAATGGATGTTGCCGAAAAAATTTCCCAGGTTCCGACGCATGATGTAGGTCCTTATCAGAATGTTCCGTCAAAACCTGTCATTATTATTTCCGCAAAACTCCTGCCTTAATTCCCGTCAGATTGCGCAGAAATGATATCTGCGTAGTCTGCTTATTCATATCGTAGCAATTCTATTTTATTTATATTAATCAATCGATTGTTGTTTTAATTATGGTGGAGGTTTCCAGCGTAAATTGATAGTTATCGCATCGCTATAGGGCTATACCATGGACTCGGAACATCATGAGGTAACAGTCCATGCCATTAGAAAGAGTCGAAGGAAGCACGATCCCTGTAGTGAATGAAGTAACGACAAGTACTCGCCTTACCCCCCAGCAAGAAGGTGCAATAAAACAGAGTGTGATGCTGTGTGAACTCCATAAAGTTCGTCAGGCAGACAGCCGTACTGAACGGGCAGTCAACACACTGATTCCTATGGATTACAACACGTACCGGGCAGTAAAGACCTTCAGTTCAAGGGTGCGTTTTATTGTTATGCACTACACCGCTGCTAATTTCAAAACATCAGTAGAGTCATTAACCCGGGGTCAGGTCAGCGCACACTATCTGGTTCCTGATCCTGAAGACCCGTCATACAAGGCATTGGGTCATAGTGAGCTTAAAATTTTCAACCTTGTTGATGAAAAAGAGCGAGCCTGGCATGCCGGTGTCAGTTCCTGGCGCGGGCGCAACAATCTTAATGATACTTCTATCGGAATAGAAATCGTAAATCAGGCTCGTGATGACGGGCACGGAAATTTCACATTTCCTCCTTTCAGCCCTGAGCAAATATCTGCTGTGAAGGCGTTGAGCACGAATATTATTCAGCGTTACCCCGATATCACACCGATTAACATTATTGGGCATTCAGATATTGCCCCGGGGCGTAAAAGTGATCCTGGCCCCGCTTTCCCCTGGCAGCAACTTCATGATGATGGGATCGGTGCGTGGTATGACGAAAAGGTGAAAGCCAAGTATACCTCTCTCTTTCTTGAGCGAATGCCAGCAACCGATGATGTCATCAGTAAATTAAAACACTATGGTTATGATGTGTCAGGTGCCGGTACGGATGAAGGTTTTAAGTCAGTGGTCCGTGCTTTCCAGCTCCATTTCAGACCGAATGACTACAGCGGTAACGTTGATGTCGAAACCGCGGCAATCATATATGCCTTAGCTGACAAATACGCATAGCACGTTGATAACGGTCCCCCTCATTTAAACTGGCTGGTCGCTATCATATGGTGGTTTTAAAACGGGATTCACCTGGTGAAGATACTGATTATGAAATAATCTCCCTGGCAATAGCATTTTTATTCAGCATCAAAAAACGACTAGAATAGCGCGGATCTTTTCGGTATTGGGACTGACATGCTGCTGCTTATTGATAACTATGATTCTTTTACCTGGAACCTTTACCAGTATTTTTGTGAATTAGGGGCTGATGTTGTTGTTAAACGTAACGACGAAATCACCCTTGAGGATATTGCTCTACTCGCCCCCCAACGGCTGGTCATTTCTCCAGGGCCCTGTACGCCAAATGAAGCTGGTATTTCTCTGGCAGCGATACAGGCATTCGCAGGTGAGATCCCTTTATTAGGGGTCTGCTTAGGACATCAGGCGATAGCTCAAGTCTTCGGCGCAACGATTGTAAAAGCGAATCAGGTTATGCATGGCAAAACCTCTGACATTACGCATAACGGAACGGGGGTTTTCCGTGGTCTGAAGAATCCGCTAACCGTGACGCGTTACCACTCCTTACTGATTGAACCATCGACATTATCCGATGAGTTTGAAGTGACAGCATGGACGGATAAGCATGAGATCATGGGCATTCGCCACCGTTCATTACCTGTTGAAGGGGTACAGTTCCACCCAGAAAGTATTCTGAGTGAACAAGGACATGTTTTATTGGCTAACTTCCTTGCAGAATAAATTCCCGCTTGCCTTAGTTTGATTTTTTATTCATATTTAATGACTATTATTTCAGTTTATATCAGTGCGTCAATGGGTGGGGAATGAAATGGCAGCGGAAAAATCAGCAGTAACTCGATCGACTTTCGATGAAGTCATCTTGCCAATCTATGCACCGGCAGAATTTATTCCGGTAAAGGGGAAGGGTAGCCGAGTCTGGGATCAGCAGGGAAAAGAGTATGTTGATTTTGCTGGCGGGATCGCGGTCACTGCATTAGGGCATTGTCATCCTGCTCTGGTTGATGCTTTAAAAACACAGAGTGAAATGCTGTGGCATACCAGTAATGTCTTCACCAATGAACCTGCATTAAAACTGGCCAAAAAACTCACTGCAGCCACTTTTGCAGAAAGGGTGGTTTTCCTTAATTCGGGCACTGAAGCCAATGAGACAGCCTTCAAACTAGCCCGTTACTACGCATCTACGCGGCATAGCCCATTTAAGAGCAAGATTATCGCATTCTATAATGCATTTCATGGGCGTTCGTTGTTTACCGTTTCCGTGGGGGGACAGGCCAAGTACTCAGATGGATTTGGGCCGAAACCCGCGGATATCATCCATGTGCCTTTTAACGATTTGGCCGCCGTCAAAGCCGTAATGGATGACCATACTTGCGCGGTAGTAGTCGAACCGATTCAGGGAGAAGGTGGTGTTACGGCAGCAACGCCTGAATTTTTGCAAGGGTTGCGTACACTGTGTGATGAATATGATGCCTTGCTGGTCTTTGATGAAGTTCAGTCTGGTATGGGGCGTACGGGTCAATTGTTCGCTTATATGAATTACGGTGTGACCCCGGATATTCTGACCAGTGCTAAGGCTCTCGGTGGTGGTTTCCCTGTTAGTGTGATGCTGACCACACATGAAATTGCCTCTGCGTTTCATGTCGGCAGCCATGGTTCAACCTATGGGGGTAACCCATTGGCCTGTGCGGTTGCGGGCGCAGCCTTTGATATCATCAATACGCCGGAATTGCTACACGGGGTAATGGCACGACATCAGCAATTTATTGATAACTTACAGAAAATAGATGATAAGTATGCTATTTTCGACGATATTCGCGGCATGGGGTTGCTGATCGGTGCTGAGTTAAAACCGGCATTTAAAGGACGAGCCCGCGATTTTTTATATGCGGCAGCCAATGCTGGGGTCATGATACTTAATGCCGGGCCCGATGTGCTACGCTTCGCCCCCGCTCTTAATATTGAAACGGCAGATATTCAGGCAGGGATGGAACGTTTTGAACATGCGGTTGCGGAGCTTGTTGCTCACAATCATTAATGCGGGCTCTGTAAATGGCGGCTTATCCATCCGTGAGGCCGCTGTTTCCAGGCAACTGAAGAAATAGAGTGCATCGTGCTCAGATGGCCAAGAATGCGCTGTAGATGTTGCTCCATCACAGTATGTGGCGCCTCTGGATCCTCACAAGTCTCCAGAATGTTTTGTTCGCCGGGCGTTTCGTTCTCCGCTTCACCATCATAGTCCAGACGCTGCTGACAACGTTGCAATGCACTGCCGCACAGTTGTTGGTAGTACTGCTTTTTCTCGGGTGACAGTGCGTCTTTTTCACCCACCAGGCCCGTCATTGCATTGATATGCTCCACAATGAACTGGCTATGGGTTACCCAGAGTCTCATATCAGCAAGATAATGGTTATTGAAGCCGGGTTCTTGCATTGCCTGGGTAAATGTATTGAACAGGGCATTATGGGCCTGATTAACACGCATACGCTGGTATGAGAGCTGGCTAAGTTGTGGATCTGGCTCCAGCATCAGTTGAATCGCATCCTGGTAGGCACTCAGAGCATCATGTGCATTTTGACGCAGTAAGCCACTTTGCCACTGGGGCCAGAGCCAAATCATTCCACCGAAAGCGATAAAACAGCCGAGTAGGGTATCAATCAGACGCGGAATGATAAATTGCTCCCCATTAAGGGCGACCAGCTGGAGGGTGTAAACGGTCGTGACAGTGAAGCCAATCGTGGCCCAGCCATAGCTTCGGCGGATATAGAGATAACTCACCAGAGTAATAGCCAGCATGGCGAGTAGGGTATAACTGTCAGGGATATGAAAGTGCAATGTGACTCCAGCAACGCACAAGCCTGCGATCGTCCCTGCAGCGCGGTGTACAATACGCACCCGAGTTGCCCCGTAACCGTTTTGAGTGACAAACATCACCGTCATTAAAATCCAGTACGACTTAGGCAGATGCAAATATGAGCCTAATAAACTGGCAATGGCGAGCATGACCCCCAGTCTGGCAGCATTGCGTAACGAGGCCGACTTCAAGGAGCAATAATTTTTGAGTATCTGGAAAACCGTCGGCGGGCGCAGGGGTTCGCCTATTAAGCCACGGGTATACAAGGGTTTTTGCGTAGACAACGCTTGAGCAATACGGCTGAGATGGGAATAGCAAAAATACGCCGCTGAGTTATTCGGATGCTGGCGGGCGATTTTTTCCAGTGCGGATATCTGCATATCCATATTAAATTGATCAATCGGATGGTGATAAAGAATATCATCGGCCAGGGTACGCAGCCTGTTGGCAATCGTGCATGCATTCCAGCGAATGACGGCTTCAGCATTACTCTGGTTGATTAGCTTCTGCACTTCTTCGGGCTTGTACAAACTGACTGAGATATGTTCTTGTAAATCAATGGCTATCTGGAACATTTTTACCAACGGATTATCATCCTGGTGTTTACTTCCGGATAACATGTATAGCTGCTGATAACACAGAGTTATTGCATCAACAGTTTTTTGCTGGCGGATCAGTAGTGGCGGTAATGTGACTTCAGGATCCATGTGTTTATTCAGCGAGCTGTACTTCGCCTCACAGTAATCAGCCAGCAGCAGATAGAGCTGGCTTAATGACTCTCGCAGGGGTTGTTCACGCCATATACGAAACCAGAACCAATTGAAGACGCCGTACCAAATGGTCCCTGTGACGTAAAGGGCGATTGTCTTTCCGATAGAGATATTACCGACCAGCGCAAGGGTAAAGATGGCCACCACTAATGAGCCAGGAAACAGACGGGCATTCAGCGCCCCCGCTTCGGCACAGATCCCCAATGACAGAGCTATAAAGAATAAGATAACGGGCAATGGTACAGCGGTATAAAACAGCAGTAGTTGCATCACCAGGCTGCAGAGAGCAAACAAGCTGGCACCAATGACTAATCTTCTGAAGAAACGTCTGTGCGGGGTATCCAGGCCGGCGAGGTTACAGCAGACAGGAACCAATGCGAACAACAGGCTGTAGCGAAGCGTATCCGTCAGCAAACCGATAATCACGGGAATGCAAAGTAGTAATGTTTGTCGTAGAGCGTAATTTACTTCTGAGTGATAAATCAGTCGACGCCACATAGACCGTTATCTTCAGTTGGTGGGAAGGATGTTTTACTTATGCTACTGCGATTGTACATTGATCTTTAAATACAGCGTATTGGCATAATGGCAGGTGTACGATGCCCGAAAGACAAAAAGGGGGATACCACCGTAGTGATATCCCCCGATCCCGGTTAACGGGTGCCGTAAACGACAATCGTTTTACCGTGTGCGGAGATCAGATTCTGATCTTCAAGCATTTTTAGAATGCGTCCTACTGTCTCGCGTGAGCAGCCGACAATTTGACCGATTTCCTGGCGTGTGATTTTGATCTGCATGCCATCCGGGTGGGTCATGGCATCAGGTTGTTTGGCCAGATTAAGTAAGGTCTGGGCAATACGTCCTGTGACATCAAGGAAAGCCAGGTTACCCACTTTTTCTGATGTGACTTGCAGGCGACGAGCCATCTGGGAAGAGAGTCTCATCAGAATATCCGGATTCACCTGGATCAACTGCCGGAATTTCTTATAGGAAATTTCAGCAACTTCACAAGCCGTTTTCGCCCGAACCCAGGCGCTGCGCTCCTGGCCTTCTTCAAACAAGCCTAGTTCGCCAATGAAATCGCCCTGGTTAAGATAAGAGAGGATCATTTCCTTGCCCTCTTCATCTTTGATTAAAACAGCGACTGAACCTTTGACAATATAGTAGAGCGTTTCCGCTTTTTCCCCTTGGTGGATAAGCGTACTCTTGGATGGATACTTATGAATGTGGCAATGGGACAAGAACCATTCTAAGGTAGGGTCTGTTTGCGGTTTGCCAAGCACCATGCGTGATTATCCTCTGTTATAAACTGACGACCAAAAACAAGAGTGAAAGTGTCTGTCTCTGGTGTTTCAATAGTAAATCTTTACATTCTGATAAGTCGTGAGCAGAGTGTTTATATAACCTGTCGTTCTTTATTGTTCTCTGTGTACCTGTTTCACGTCATTATTCAGCTCCAGCATCCAAAGTGTTGTAGCATAGCTTTCAACGAGTGTCTCCTATTGTCTCGTTTCAGCATGACCCAGGTCGTCTTATTCAGGTTTTTTGTACCCGTTCAGTAAACAAAAATATTCTCAAACAGGAGTTATTATAATGCAGGCTCGAGTCAAATGGGTTGAAGGGTTAACATTCATTGGTGAGTCAGCTTCCGGACATCAGATTTTAATGGACGGCAATGCGGGTGAAAAAGCACCCAGCCCAATGGAGATGGTGCTAATGGCCGCCGGAGGATGTAGTGCTATTGATGTCGTCTCTATTTTACAGAAAGGGCGCCAGTCAGTGACGCACTGTGAAGTCAAACTGACCTCAGAGCGTCGAACTGAAGCCCCTCGTTTATTTACCCATATTAATCTGCACTTTATTGTCACCGGTCATGAACTGAAAGAGAGTGCTGTTTTACGTGCCGTCGAGCTATCGGCAGAGAAGTACTGTTCAGTCGCTCTGATGCTGGAAAAAGCGGTGAATATCACCCACAGTTACGAAATCACTGAGGGATAACTTTCCCCGGGAGAGCGGAGTCTTCCGCTCTCTATACCGCTTTCTGTTTTTATGCTTGTTTACTTTTTGTCACTAGTTGTTGAACCAGTGGCATCATAATGAGTTCCATAGCCAGCCCCATTTTCCCCCCTGGAACAACTATCGTATTGATGTGCGAAATAAATGAGCCCTGCAGCATCGTCAATAAATATGGAAAATCAATATGATCGAGACCACGGAAGTGAATGACGACAAAGCTTTCATCCATTGAGGGAATGGCTCTCGCAGCGAACGGATTCGAAGTGTCGACCGTAGGGACACGCTGGAAGTTAATGTGGGTTCGTGAGAATTGGGGAGTAATATAGTTGATATAATCATCCATCGAGCGGACAACCGACCCCATTACTGCTTCCCGTGAATGGCCTCGCTCACTGGTGTCGCGTACCAGTTTCTGAATCCACTCCAGGTTGACAATGGGCACGACGCCCACCAATAAGTCCACACAGGCGGCTACATTATGCTGAGGGGTTTCTACGCCACCATGTAGCCCTTCATAGAATAATACGTCACTGGACTCAGGTAGTGGCTGCCATGGAGTAAAAGTCCCCGGAACCTGGTTCCATGGAACTGCCTCATCGTAGGTATGCAGGTACTTGCGAGATTTCCCCTGGCCTGTTTGACCGTATTCAATGAAGGTCTGTTCCAGTAATTTAAAGTCGTTAGCTTCAGGGCCAAAATAGGAAATATGCCGACCCGCATCGCGTGCTTTACGAATAGCCATATCCATCTCAGGGCGGGTGTAAAGATGAAAACTATCCCCTTCGACTTCTGCAGCATGTAACTTAAGCTGCTGGAAAATTTTACGAAATGCCTGGCTGGTCGTGCTGGTTCCTGCACCGCTGGAACCCGTTACCGCAATAATCGGGTGTTTTGCTGACATAACACAACTCCGTGGGTAAGCTGAATAAGGTTTCACACCGAATGACCGTACACTTTTTTACCGCGCGGATTGTTCTTTATCCCAGAACATCAGCCGCGAAATTGCCCCCGGGGCATGATATTAACGGTCTCGTGAAGTTCGGACCATACCAGTACAGCCTCCCCACTGTGTAATTGCTGTTTTACATCGGCGACTTTTTGCACCAGCGTACGTTCTTGTTCACCATAGTCGGTGCCTTCACGTAATACAAAAGATTCTATCAGGCTGTCGAGTGTTTCAGGTGCAACCTCTTGCCAGGGAATAATCATCTTAATTGTCCAGATAGTGGGTTAACCAGTCAGGAATGCGTTTCTCCAGCCACATTTGCGGCTTTAGCAGTGTTCCTCCAACAAAGCCAACATGGCCACCGTGCTGAGTCAGCTGATAATGAATATTCGTGGGGAGTAATGTTGTATCCGGGATCACATGATGATCCATAAATGGGTCATCTTTAGCATGAATGATTAGTGCAGGCACACGAATATCGGGCAACATTGGCATGGCGCTACACTGGCGATAGTAATCCAGGGCATCGGCGAAGCCATGGATTTTCGCGGTGATAAGGTCGTCAAATTCACGAATACGGCGCAGGCTTTTTAGCTGGCGTAAGTCGATTGGCAAGGTTCCCGGGTAACTTTTTAATTTTCGCGAGGCGTTCTTCTTCAGCAAATTCAACAAATAGTGCTGATAGAAACGAGAAAACCCCTGTTCCATATGGTAGCAACACTGCTCCAACATTAATGGCGCAGAAACAATGACCCCCGCCTGAAGCGTGCATTCTGCCCCTTGTTTTGCCATCAAACAGGCTAACATATTACCGCCTAATGAATACCCTACCGCCGCGGTAGGGACGGTACCATAGCGTTGATTGAGCCAGGAGAGAAAATAGCTACCATCTTCAATTTCACCAGAGTGGTAAATACGTTTGCTACGATTAGGAACACCGCTACAGCCACGAAAATGCATCACTACACCAAGCCAGCCTCGTTTCTTTGCTGCTTCTATCAAACCATGGGCATAGGGGCTGTACAGACTCCCTTCGAGTCCATGAAATACCACGAGACGAGGTTTATGCAATGCAGTTTGTGGATCTTCACTCCAGGCGAGATCGACAAAGTCACCATCAGGCATATCCAGACGTTGCCAGTGTGGTGTGAAATTAAGACGTCGACGAATCAGACGCGGCAGCATAGTCTGCAGGTGAGGGTTACTCATTCCACGCATCGGGTGGAAATCATCATCCTCATCATATTGAACGTGTAATTCTAAAGATCTTGTACTAGACATATCACACTGTTAGTTTCATTTAATTCGCTAATGAGTTAACTGGGGGGGAGCTCCCACTTCATGGACGTAACTTTATTTCTTTCAATGCTCGGTTTTCTTTGGGTTGCCGCCATTACACCAGGCCCCAATAATACGTTACTTACTGCTGCAGGTGCGAATTTTGGTTTTATTCGCAGTTTGCCATTAATGCTGGGCATTATGCTTGGCATGCAATTTATTTTAATTCTGGTTGCTTTTGGGGTCGGCAGTTTACTTCTGCTCTACCCTGCGTTGCACCTTATCTTAAAAATAGCCGGGAGCGCCTATCTTTTATGGCTTTCCTGGAAAATTGCGACGGCAAAATATGAACGTCTCGATACAAATGCAACGACCACGGCGCCTATCCCCTTTTGGCAAGGCGGATTGCTCCAAGTTATCAACCCGAAAGCATGGATTATGGCACTTGGTGCAGTGGCGAGCTTTAGTGTTGTTGGCTCGGCCTATTTGCACTCTGTGGCAATGATAAGTCTGGGTATTGCCTCAGTGAACATCGTTTCCGGGATTATATGGCTCCTTTTCGGTAGCTTTATTGGTCTGTTTTTACGTAGTCACCGGGCATGGATGATATTTAATATCTTTATGGGGCTACTGACCGCCGCATGTGTCGTACTTATCTGGTACTAGTTGCAGGTTCAGGGGCTCGGTAATCTTGCCCCTACTGACTTAATCCCCTTGCAACATCAGCTCCAGTTGCTCCTGGATCTCCAGCCACTCCATTTCACACTCTTCCAGCGCTGACTTCGCCTTTGCCTGTGCCTTCAGACACTCATTCATTTCATCTTTACGGCTCTGGCTATAGATATCACTGTCTGCCAGTTTATCTTCTGCAGTCGTGAGCTCGATGGTTAAGCTTTCCATCTGTTTTTCCAGCTGGATAAGTTTTTTACGTAATGGCTGAGTCTGGGTACGACGCTCTGCTTCGCGACGTTTCTGGTCTTTACGTGCTAATGCACTGTTAGCATTATCTTTGGGTGATTCTTCGGGTTGGTTCTCTTGTTTTTGTATCGTACTCAGCCATTGCTGGTAATCTTCAATATCGCCATCGAAAACACCGACATTACCATCATGAACTAAGTAGAGTTCATCAGTGGTTGAACGCAATAAATGACGATCATGGGAAACCACAACCAGCGCACCTTCAAAATCAATCAGTGCTTCAGTTAAAGCCTGACGCATGTCGAGGTCAAGGTGGTTGGTGGGCTCATCAAGCAGCAGCAGGTTGGGGCGTTGCCAGACCACCAGGGCTAACACCAGCCGGGCTTTTTCCCCCCCGGAGAAACGCCCCGTGTGTTCAGTCACTTTATCTCCCTGGAAGCCAAATCCGCCCAGGTAATCTCGTAACTGTTGTTCCAGTTCCTTGGGGGCCAGGCGCGCTAAATGTTGAAGCGGTGATTCATCCGCCCTTAAATACTCTAGCTGGTGCTGGGCGAAGTAACCCAGTTTAATGCCTTTCGCCAGATTCATTTCACCCTGTAATGGCTCTAACTCACCCGCCAGCAGTTTAATCAGTGTCGATTTACCTGCACCATTACGACCCAGTAACCCAATTCGTGAACCAGGCACCAGATTCAATTTTATGGAATTGAGAATAGTACGATCACCATAGCCTGCACTGACTTTCTCCATACGAAGCAATGGCGTGGGCAAACTTTCTGGTGCACGGAAGCTGAAATGAAAGGGGTTATCAACCAACGCTGGCGCTATCAGCTCCATCCGCTCCAGCATTTTAACGCGACTTTGAGCCTGCCTGGCTTTTGACGCTTTTGCTTTAAAACGGTCAATAAAGCTTTGCAAATGTGCGACTTTGAGTTGCTGGTTTTCATACTGGGATTGTTGTTGTGCCAGACGTGTCGCGCGCTGTAGCTCAAATGATGAATAGTTACCGGTATACTCGAACAGACTCTGCTGTTCGATATGAATAATTTTGTCGACTACTGGGTCAAGAAAGTCACGATCATGGGAAATGAGGATTAAGGTTCCCTGATAGCTTTTTAACCAGCGTTCCAGCCAGATCACTGCATCCAGGTCAAGGTGGTTAGTAGGCTCATCGAGCAACAGCAAGTCAGAACGACAAATCAGGGCCTGGGCAAGGTTAAGACGCATCCGCCAGCCACCGGAAAAGTCACTCACCGGGCGTTCAAGCTGTTCATTACTGAATCCCAGACCATGGAGCAGGCTGGCTGCCCGTGAGCGA
Source organism: Citrobacter sp. JGM124 (assembly GCF_018257795.1). GTDB lineage: Bacteria > Pseudomonadota > Gammaproteobacteria > Enterobacterales > Enterobacteriaceae > JGM124. Next base: position 322,435 of record NZ_JAERJD010000004.1, read on the forward strand.
ATAGTCCAGGCGTCAACAGCGTCCAGTTTTCCATGAATGATCGCAATCTTATGGCCATCGTTACATGCGTTTGCTGATTCTAATTCAGTTTGCAGTTGGCGGAATTCACGATCGCCATCGATAACGTATTCAATAGCAGGTATTGCCAGGGCAGGCGTCTCCTGATTAACCCAAGCCAGTTGCCAGTTAGCAGGGTAATTCATGCTGCCGCCATCGGGGCTGATTTCATGTTTCAGTAGTGCCAGTAAGGTCGACTTCCCACAGCCGTTCTTACCCACCAGGCCCACTTTCTGGCCTGTATTAATCGTGGCGGTCGCGTTGTCCAGCAGGACTCGGGTGCCACGGCGAATTTGTAACGAAGAGAAAACAATCATAACGCGCCATCAGTCCAGAGTATGGTAAATTATTATCAGTTAGCATGCTGCTTAAGTAGCAGGTTGGCTGCATGTTAGCCGAAAATAATGACAATGACGACGCCCTGGAGAGGAATCATGCCACAGCCGCCGAAAGTTTTGCTGCTGTACGCCCATCCTGAGTCACAAGACTCAGTAGCCAACAACATTTTACTCAAGCCAGTAGAACAGCTTGCTAATGTGACCGTGCATGACCTCTATGCACGCTACCCTGACTTTTTTATTGATATAAACCATGAGCAATCTTTACTACTAGAGCATGATGTCATCGTCTTCCAGCATCCATTTTACAGTTATAGCTGCCCGGCGTTATTAAAAGAGTGGATCGATCGGGTATTGCATCGTGGTTTTGCGAATGGTTCCGGAACGCATGCCCTAAAAGGAAAATCCTGGCGCAGTGTTATCACCACGGGTGAGCCAGAAGGCGCATATGGGCAAGGGGGATTTCATCGCGTTACGATGAAGGACATTCTGTTGCCCTTTGAACTGACTGCGTCAATGTGCAGTATGAACTGGATCACGCCGATGATTATCTATTGGGCAAGGCGTCAGTCACGTCAGGCATTAGCCAGCCATGCTAAAGCCTATGCTGAGTGGCTACAGAATCCATTATCAGCAGGAGACCAGTAATGGAAGGTGCGGATTTCCTGTTAGCGGGTGTTCTTTTTTTATTTGCGGCTGTTGTTGCTGTGCCCATCGCTGCACGTCTGGGGATCGGTGCTGTGCTGGGCTATCTCCTGGCGGGTATCGTTATCGGCCCCTGGGGTTTCGGTTTCATTAGTGATGTTGATGAAATCCTGCATTTCTCAGAGCTTGGCGTCGTCTTTCTGATGTTTATCATCGGTCTGGAACTTAACCCGGCCAAACTTTGGCAGCTCCGGCGATCTATCTTTGGGATTGGTGCAGGACAAGTTATTTTTAGTGCTTTAATTCTGGGGGGCTTGCTGATATTGGCTAAGTTCTCCTGGCAAGCGGCCATTATTGGTGGCATTGGTTTAGCTATGTCCTCTACTGCAATGGCACTACAGTTAATGCGTGAAAAAGGCATGAATCGTAGTGAGTCCGGGCAGTTGGGCTTCTCTGTGCTGCTATTTCAGGACTTGGCGGTTATCCCGGCGATGGCCTTGGTACCATTACTGGCGGGAAAAGGTGACGAGCATCCAGACTGGGTTATTATTGGGCTGAAAGCACTGGCATTTATAGCCATGTTAGTTGGCGGCCGCTATCTACTGCGCCCTTTATTTCGACTGATAGCCGCTTCTGGTGTTCGTGAGGTTTTTACCGCCGCCTCGCTTTTGTTGGTACTTGGCGCTGCATTATTTATGGAAGCGCTCGGGTTTTCTATGGCTCTGGGAACTTTCCTTGCAGGTGTTCTGCTGGCGGAGAGCGAGTATCGACACGAGCTTGAAATTGCTATCGATCCCTTTAAGGGACTCTTGCTGGGGCTCTTTTTCATCTCTGTTGGCATGGCGCTCAACATCGGTATCTTATTTACCAATATTTTCTGGATACTATTGAGCGTATTTTTACTGGTGATGATAAAGATACTGGTGCTATATGGTTTGGCTAAAGTTTATGGCTTACGGTTTTCAGAAAGCTTACAGTTTTCGGGAGTACTGAGTCAGGGAGGGGAGTTTGCTTTTGTTCTCTTCTCCGTGGCTGCTGCACAGAATATCTTTCATGGCGATCAGATGCCGTTGTTGTTAGTCACTGTCACACTGTCGATGATGACGACGCCATTACTGATGAAAGTGATCGATAAAATCCTCTTTCGCCGCTATAACTCGGTTGAAGAAAGCGATGAAAAGCCCCATGTAGAAGATGATGAACCGCAGGTTATTATTGTCGGGTTTGGTCGTTTTGGTCAGGTAATTGGTCGCCTGTTAATGGCGAATAAAATGCGAATTACAGTCCTGGAGCGTGATGTCAGTGCAGTGAGTTTGATGCGACGCTATGGCTATAAGGTCTATTACGGCGATGCAACAGAACTTGAGTTGTTGCGTTCAGCAGGCGCTGAGTCTGCAAAATCAATCGTTATTACCAGTAATGATCCCGAAGACACGATGAAAATTGTTCATCTCTGTCAGCAGCATTTTCCTCATCTTGCGATTTTAGCCCGGGCGCGAGGGCGTTTTGAAGCTCACGAATTGTTACAGGCCGGTGTGACGCAATTCTCACGAGAAACGTTCTCCAGTGCACTTGATTTGGGGCGTAAAGCTTTACTGACATTGGGTATGCATCCCCATCAGGCGCATCGTGCCCAGCAACACTTTCGCCGGCTTGATATGCGTATGTTGCGTGAGTTAATGCCGATTCATACGGACAAAGCACAGATTTCTCGGGTGCGGGAAGCACGTCGTGAGCTTGAAGAGATCTTTGAACGTGAAATGCAGAGTGAACGTCGCCGACTGGATGGTTGGGACGAACCCGAATAAAAGGTGAAATCAATGTCAGTGCGTAAGCGTTTTATTGCCGGCGCAGTTTGCCCAGCTTGTCAGGCTAAAGATTCCCTTGCGCTATGGCGCGAAAATCTTGTTGATGTTGTTGAATGTGTCAAATGTCACCACCAAATGCGAGAAGTGGATAAACAAGCACAGGGACATGTGCGTGAACAAGAGCAAGTTATTGGTATTTTTCACCCTGACTAGAGCAATGATATAGATTTTTTTAGCCAGAGGGACACAGGCGGAGATTTCCGCTACAATCGGCGTCAGTTTTTCGATGCCCACGCAGGAGATATCATGAAAGTAGCAAAAGACTTGGTGGTCAGCCTGGCCTATCAGGTACGTACAGAAGACGGTGTATTGGTTGATGAGTCTCCGGTGAGCGCACCGCTGGACTATCTGCACGGTCATGGTTCTTTGATCTCCGGATTAGAGACCGCACTGGAAGGTCGTGAAATTGGCGATCGCTTTGACGTGAATGTCGGTGCAAATGACGCTTACGGGCAGTATGACGAAAATTTGGTTCAGCGTGTACCTAAAGACGTCTTTATGGGCGTTGATGAGTTGCAGGTTGGCATGCGTTTTATGGCCGAGACTGACCAGGGACCCGTACCGGTAGAGATTACCGGAGTGGAAGACGATCATGTTGTGGTTGATGGTAACCACATGCTGGCAGGCCAAAACTTAAGTTTTAACGTTGAAGTTATCGCGATTCGTGAAGCAACAGCGGAAGAACTGGCCCATGGTCATGTTCATGGCGAACACGATCACGAACATGAGCACGGTGACGGTTGCTGTGGTGGTCATGGCCATGACCACGATCACGATCATGGCAAAGGTGGCTGTGGCAACGGTGGTTGTGGTTGCCACTAATGCATTAAGAAAAAAGGCGTGCACGGCACGCCTTTTTTATGTGTGTAATTCAGTAATGTGGTGGAGGAACTTCCTCTGCCTGAGAAGCAACCATTGATGGCTGACTGGCTTTGAGCTTCTCGACTAGCAGGCGTAGATGATCCCGTAATTTAGCCATTTCAAGCTCGTGGGCGATAACTGTCTGATTTAACTCTTCAATTGTGTGTTCCTGGAAAGCAAGACGACTTTCCAGCTCTTCGAGCCGTTGATCAGTGAGTTTGGAGTCCATGGAATTTCCCTCGCGGCTTGCCTGATGAACAAAGTGTGGGGATTTTACGATAAGTCATCAGATTTTCCAGTGTAAATAGCGAATGCTGGAAACTTATTTAAACAAAAATAATCTTAATTTGACTCGATAACTTAATGACATATGGTGTAGATTTTATTTACGCCACTATAATTGAGTTAACTGTGCTCACTTTAATTTGTAGGGTAGCAGCCCCGCTTATGGAGAAATGGATGAAATCATTATTTAAAGTAACGCTTTTGGCGACAACAATGACTGTTGCCCTGAATGCGCCAGTGTTTGCTGCGTCAGCAGAACCTACGAAAGACGTTGCTGCAAGCAGTGCATCTGCTTTCAAAAATGACGACCAAAAAGCGGCCTATGCTTTAGGTGCATCACTGGGTCGTTACATGGAAAACTCGCTGCAGGAGCAAGAAAAGTTAGGTATTAAACTGGATAAAGATCAGCTGATTGTTGGTGTGCAGGATGCATTTGCGAATAAGAGCAAATTATCTGACCAGGAAATTGAGCAATCTTTACAAGCTTTTGAAGCCAGAGTTCAGTCTGCCGCTCAAGAGAAAATGAAAAAAGAATCTCAGGAAAGTGAAGCGAAAGGTAAAGCCTTCCGTGACGCTTTTGCTAAAGAAAAAGGCAGTAAGACATCCTCTACTGGTTTAGTCTATAAAGTTGAGAAAGAAGGTAGTGGTGAGGCCCTGAAAGATAGCGATACCGTTGTTGTTAACTACAAAGGTACGCTGACGGATGGTAAAGAGTTTGATAACTCTTATACTCGTAATGAGCCACTGTCTTTCCGTTTAGATGGTGTGATTCCAGGCTGGACTGAAGGTCTGAAGTACATCAAGAAAGGCGGTAAAATTAAACTGGTTATCCCACCAGAGCTGGCATACGGCCCGAATGGTGTTCCGGGTATCCCGCCAAACTCTACCCTGGTATTTGATGTAGAGCTGCTGGACGTTAAACCGGCTCAGAAAGAGGCAGAAGCCAAGACTGACGCGGAAGCCAAGACAGAAGCTCCTGCGCATAAGTAATCAGTAGCTGCTGTACATACCGCTGCCTTCATGGCGGCGGTTTTGTTTCTGGGGTCTCATTTCCGCGTCTTGATTTCCGGTAAGTACAATAAAAGCTGGAAAGAATCTCTTACATTGTATTACCTTAAGACTCTGCGCAACAACTGATTATGAGTCTGCTCTGACACGAATAAAGCGCGACAGGCTCTCTGTAGAGGGTGGTATAATTGCATGTCAAGTTCGCTTCTAACCAATGAAACCAGTGAATTCGATTTACTGGATCAACGCCCTTTTGAGGCAGCCGATTTTGATATCCTGAAATCTTACGAAGCCGTTATCGACGGATTGGCCATGCTGATTGGCCCTCATTGTGAGATTGTCTTACATTCGTTGCAGGATTTAAAATGTTCAGCAATTCGCATTGCTAATGGTGAACATACTGGGCGAAAAATAGGCTCACCGATTACCGATCTTGCCTTGCGGATGTTGCATGATATGACCGATGCAGATAGCAGTGTATCTAAATGCTATTTTACTCGCGCTAAAAGCGGAGTATTGATGAAGTCAGTCACTATTGCTATTCGTAACCGCGAGCAGCGTGTGATTGGTTTGTTGTGTATCAATATGAATCTTGATGTTCCTTTTTCGCAAATTATGTCGACCTTCATGCCACCAGAGACTCAGGATCAGGAAGTGCCATCATCGGTGAACTTTGCCTCTTCTGTTGAGGATCTGGTGATGCAGACACTCGAATTTACCATTGAAGAGGTGAACATCGACCGTTCTGTTGCGAATAATGCCAAGAATCGACAAATCGTCCTTAATCTTTATGAGAAAGGTATTTTTGATATTAAAGATGCCATTAACCAGGTTGCCGATCGTCTGAACATTTCTAAACACACGGTGTATCTCTATATTCGCCAATTCAAAAGTGGTGATTTCAGCAGTCAGGATAAGTAATGCGTTTTGCTTTGATGGTGACAGGCCCGGCATACGGCACTCAACAGGCCAGTAGTGCGCTTTTATTTGCCCGGGCGGTTCTGGAAGAAGGGCATACCCTTGAGAGCGTCTTTTTCTATCGGGAAGGCGTCTATAATGGTAATCAGCTCACTTCACCAGCCAGTGATGAAGTTGACATCGTGCTTGCCTGGCAGGCTTTACACCAGCAACACCATGTCGCACTGAATATTTGTGTGGCCGCAGCCTTACGCCGTGGCATCACGGATGCGGAGCAGGCTGAAGTCGCAAACAATACAGTCAGTAATTTGCAAACAGGTTTTACCCTAACAGGGTTGGGTGCCTTAGCTGAAGCTGCAGCGACCGTTGACAGAGTGGTTCAATTTTAATGAAACGTATCGCTTTTGTTTTTCACTCGTCACCACATGGTACCAGCGCAGGGCGTGAAGGACTGGATGCATTACTTGCGACGTCAGCCCTGTCTGATGACCCCGGTGTTTTTTTCATTGGCGATGGTGTATTACAGCTTTTACCAGACCAGCAACCAGAGCGAGTGCTGGCGAGGAATCATATTGCTACTTTTCGTGTGTTGCCACTTTACGATATTGAAAGTTGTTTTCTCTGTGCGACCTCAGCCCGTGAGCGGGGTTTGTCTCAAGATACTCAGTGGGTGATTGATGTGGATATGCTCGAGCTGGATGGCTTGCATGAGAAACTCAGCCAATATGATACCGTGTTAACTTTCTGAGGCACTGATGCTGTACACTTTCCGTTACTCTCCTTTTCATTATGACATTACAACGATATTACGTTATATACAGCCAGAGGATTGCTTATTACTCATAGAAGATGGAGTATTAGCAGGCTTAGAGGATAGTGTACCCCTTGAGACTCTGCTGGCTTCTTCGGTGCCTGTTTGTGCCTTGAAAGAAGATATTGCCGCACGTGGGCTGGGTGCTCGTTTTTCATCCAGAATACCTTGTGTTAGCTATGCTGATTTCGTTAAATTAGCCGTCGAGCATCAGCAACATTTCGCTTGGTAGCATTATATCGTTGTATATTTCTTGACACCTTTTCAACTCAGCTCTAAAATTCTGCGTCCTCGTATTATACGAGGTCGATTTATTACGTGTTTACGAAGCAAAAGCTAAAACCAGGAGCTATTTAATGGCAACAGTTAATCAGCTGGTTCGCAAACCACGCGCACGCAAAGTTGCTAAAAGCAACGTGCCAGCGCTGGAAGCTTGCCCGCAAAAACGTGGTGTATGTACTCGTGTATATACCACCACTCCTAAGAAACCAAACTCAGCACTGCGTAAAGTTTGCCGTGTGCGTTTGACTAACGGCTTTGAAGTGACTTCCTACATCGGTGGTGAAGGTCACAACCTGCAGGAGCACTCCGTGATCCTGATCCGTGGTGGTCGTGTTAAAGACCTGCCAGGTGTACGTTACCATACCGTTCGCGGTGCGCTTGACTGCTCAGGTGTTAAAGACCGTAAGCAAGCTCGTTCCAAATATGGTGTGAAACGTCCTAAGGCTTAATGGTTCTCCGTTAAGTAAGGCCAAACGTTTTAAATTAATGTCAAAATAAACTCTTTGAGTTTTGGACAATCCTGAATTAACAACGGAGTATTTCCATGCCACGTCGTCGCGTCATTGGTCAACGTAAAATTCTGCCAGATCCTAAGTTCGGATCAGAGTTGTTGGCTAAATTTGTAAATATCCTGATGGTAGATGGTAAAAAATCTACTGCAGAAGCTATCGTTTATACCGCGCTGGAGACCCTGGCTCAGCGTTCTGGTAAAAGCGCCCTGGAATCTTTTGAAGTCGCGCTGGACAACGTTCGCCCGACTGTCGAAGTTAAATCACGCCGTGTGGGTGGTTCAACCTATCAGGTTCCAGTAGAAGTCCGTCCGGTTCGTCGTAATGCCCTGGCAATGCGTTGGATCGTAGAAGCTGCTCGTAAACGCGGTGATAAATCCATGGCTTTGCGCCTGGCGAACGAACTTTCTGATGCTGCAGAGAACAAAGGTACTGCAGTTAAGAAACGTGAAGACGTTCACCGTATGGCCGAAGCCAACAAGGCGTTCGCACACTACCGTTGGTAATAATACCAGCGTAGTGTTAGTCACCAAGCGGGCGCTTCATGAAGTTGCCCGCTTTGGGTTATCTAATGAACGTCCCAGGATAAGAGGAATCAAATGGCTCGTACAACACCTATTGCACGCTACCGTAATATCGGTATCAGTGCACACATCGACGCCGGTAAAACCACGACTACCGAACGTATTCTGTTCTACACCGGTGTAAACCATAAAATCGGTGAAGTTCATGATGGCGCAGCCACAATGGACTGGATGGAACAGGAGCAGGAACGTGGTATCACCATTACTTCTGCTGCGACCACGGCTTTTTGGTCAGGTATGGCTAAACAGTATGAGCCGCACCGTGTAAACATCATCGACACCCCGGGACACGTTGACTTCACTATCGAAGTAGAACGTTCCATGCGTGTTCTTGACGGTGCAGTGATGGTTTACTGCGCAGTTGGTGGTGTTCAGCCGCAGTCTGAAACCGTATGGCGTCAGGCAAACAAATATAAAGTTCCGCGTATTGCGTTCGTTAACAAAATGGACCGTATGGGCGCGAACTTCCTGAAAGTTGTTGGCCAGATCAAAACCCGTCTGGGCGCGACTCCTGTTCCATTGCAGTTAGCAATTGGCGCAGAAGAACATTTCACCGGTGTTGTTGACCTGGTGAAAATGAAAGCGATCAACTGGAATGAAGAAGATGCAGGCGTAACCTTCACTTATGAAGATATTCCAGCTGATATGCAGGAACTGGCTGATGAATGGCACCAGAACCTGATCGAATCTGCAGCTGAAGCATCTGAAGAGCTGATGGAAAAATACCTTGGTGGCGAAGAGCTGACCGAGGAAGAGATCAAAAAAGCACTGCGTCAGCGTGTTCTGAACAACGAAATCATCCTGGTTACCTGTGGTTCAGCCTTTAAAAACAAAGGCGTACAGGCAATGCTGGATGCAGTTATCGATTATCTGCCTTCTCCAGTTGATGTGCCGGCAATTAACGGTATCCTGGACGACGGTAAAGATACGCCTGCAGAACGTCATGCAAGTGACGACGAGCCTTTTGCTGCTCTGGCGTTTAAAATCGCAACTGACCCATTTGTGGGTAACCTGACGTTCTTCCGCGTGTACTCCGGTATCGTTAATTCCGGTGATACCGTGCTGAACTCGGTTAAATCTGCTCGTGAGCGTTTTGGTCGTATCGTACAGATGCACGCTAACAAACGTGAAGAGATCAAAGAAGTTCGTGCGGGCGATATCGCGGCTGCAATCGGTCTGAAAGACGTGACTACTGGTGACACCCTGTGTGACCCTAACTCACCTATCATTCTGGAGCGTATGGAATTCCCTGAGCCGGTAATCTCCATCGCGGTAGAACCAAAAACCAAAGCTGACCAGGAAAAAATGGGTCTGGCTCTGGGCCGTCTGGCGAAAGAAGATCCATCATTCCGTGTATGGACTGATGAAGAATCTAACCAGACTATCATCGCTGGTATGGGTGAACTGCACCTCGACATTATCGTTGACCGTATGCGTCGCGAATTTAACGTTGAAGCAAACGTCGGTAAACCTCAGGTAGCTTATCGTGAAGCAATCCGTGCGAAAGTAACGGATATCGAAGGTAAGCATGCTAAACAGTCTGGTGGTCGTGGTCAGTATGGTCATGTTGTTATCGACATGTACCCACTGGAGCCAGGTGTTAACCCTAAAGGTTACGAATTCATCAACGATATCAAAGGTGGCGTAATTCCTGGTGAATACATCCCTGCCGTTGATAAAGGTATCCAGGAGCAGCTTAAGTCTGGTCCACTGGCGGGTTACCCTGTTGTTGATCTGGGTGTACGTCTGCACTTCGGTTCATACCATGACGTTGACTCCTCAGAACTGGCGTTTAAACTGGCTGCTTCTATCGCCTTTAAAGACGGCTTTAAGAAAGCAAAACCTGTTCTTCTTGAGCCAATCATGAAGGTTGAAGTTGAAACGCCTGAAGAGAATACTGGTGACGTTATCGGTGACCTTAGCCGTCGTCGCGGTATGCTGCGTGGTCAAGAATCCAACGTTACTGGCGTTGTTATTCATGCTGAAGTTCCATTGTCTGAAATGTTCGGATATGCAACTCAGCTGCGTTCACTGACCAAAGGTCGTGCATCTTACTCCATGGAATTCCTGAAGTATGATGATGCGCCAAACAACGTTGCCCAGGCCGTAATCGAAGCTCGTGGCAAATAAGTCCGGGTTTTACATACAATGATCCCGTGCTCTCTCCATAAGGGGAGAGCACAATAGTAAGGAATATAGCCGTGTCTAAAGAAAAATTTGAACGTACAAAACCGCACGTCAACGTCGGTACTATCGGCCACGTTGACCATGGTAAAACAACCCTGACTGCTGCCATCACCTCCGTACTGGCTAAAAC
>NZ_JAERJD010000005.1:0-320174 GCF_018257795.1 Citrobacter sp. JGM124
CAGAAGTGAAACGCCGTAGCGCCGATGGTAGTGTGGGGTCTCCCCATGCGAGAGTAGGGAACTGCCAGGCATCAAATAAGCAAGAACCCCGGTCGAAAGACCGGGGTTTTTTGCGTTTATGGCCTCTGAGAACGTTTATCATGGGTTTGATATTGCAGGAACAAGGCGGCAGGGGAGGTTATGAAGGAGCATGCGTCAGTATGTGACTGACTGACCGGGCGCAGCCAGCGCGGTATCAGGTTAAAAGCCTGAGGAGGGGCGGCTGTAGCGTGGAGGTCCCACCGCCCCATGCCGAACCCGGCAGTGAAATGCCATAGCGCCGGTGGTCGTGTGGGGTCTCCCCATGCGAGAACAGGGAACTGCCAGGCATCAAATTAAGCAAAAACCCCAGTCTGACGGCCGGGGTTTTTTGCGTTTATGCCCTCTGAGAAAGTTTATCAGGGGTTTGATATTACAGGAACAAGGTGGCAGGCGAGGAAGGAGAGGGGCATACAATGAGCATGAGACTGAACAGTCCGGACGGCATCAGAGCTAATGTAGTAGCCCCACCTGGCCCCATGCCAAATTAAGACGTGAAACGTTCCGGTGGATGGTAGTGTGGAGTTACCTTATGCGAGAACAGGGAACAGGCAGGTATCAGACAAGCAATAGCCCCGGACTGATGACTGGAGTTTTTTGCGTTCAGGTCTTGTGATATTTAAGGAAATATCCCCTGCAATTCTCCTCAATATGCTTCCCTGAACAACGTTCCGGGCCGGTAGCCATTGAGGAGGTGTACAAGTAAACGACAGAATTATTTACGCCAGTACCCATGCGAAAATACATCTTGCTGCAGTTCATGGATCACAATGCGTACTTTATCATTATCATGGAATCCATCGGCTGTTGAATGGGTGACATCACCATAATGCGTAATAATAAGATGACTTTCTGGATAGACCTCTTTGACTCTGGCCCTGAGTTCTGAGAAATAGGCATCACATTGTTTTTCAGAAAGTTCTTTAATATCAGTATCAGCAATGCTGATTTTAATATCCATACATTTTTCCTCAGAGTAAACGCCTTTTCCAAAAAGACGATAATAAGACAGATTAGAAAAGCATGATTATGACGATACAGGTTAGTCACTGATGTAACATTCTGATCTGATTATAGTCAGATTTCCTGTCAGCAGCTACAACGGCTAAGATAAGCTCCTGATTGCTACAAATACTATTTAGTGACAGATTACCATGGAGATGATAGTGACAGGATGATTTTTGAGGTCGTGGATCGTTGCACAACCAGCTGAATGGCTGATGCTCTGCACCGAAAAACAAGATTAAATACACGACCGCAAAAATACAGTGATTTCATTCAAAACCCAGTTTAGCGTAAAAAATATTGCTTAATGTGAGTTTCTCTCTACTGTGCGTCACCCCCCTGATGTAAATTGTCAGTGCTGCATCACTTATTTGACGCGATCATCGGCTTGTATTTTATCGACTCTTCTTGCCCGTAATATTAGCCAGGCTGACCGCCAGAATTGACAGTACTGCTAACGCTGAAGCAGGGGCCAGTACAACCCAGAATCCACGCTCCAAATATGGCATACCTTCGGCAAGGACTCTGCCCCATTCAGGCTCAGGGGGCGATGCACCAAGGCCAAGGAACCCCAGGGATGCCAGGCCCAGTGCAATACCAGGCAACCGTAGCATAGAGTGCCGGAAAAGCGGGCCGATCATGGCAGGGAAAATGTAAAAAACAGTACGGCGAAACCAGCCAATTCCAAGAATAGGCAACATACGGATATAAGGCCTGGCATTAATTTCGGTCACCAGTGCTGCTGTATGTGTTGCTAAAGGTGCCCATGCAACCGCTGTTATTGCAATAGCGGCACCAGTGGCACTTGCACCGTTTATCGACACCACAAGTAAACCCGCGATGACAGGGGGAAGGGCATTTGCTACTTCTGTGGGGCCAATGAAAAGTCGAGGAAATAATCCAATAATCAATCCGATAAATAGGCATATCAATGAGACAAGCAATGCCAGCATACTGGTATGAATCGTCCCATGTGCCACCCGGGCTAATAAATCTCGCCCCATAGCATCTGCACCGAATGGCAGGGCCATGGAAGGTGCCTGTAAGCGTAAAAATTCAGAAGAATAAGGATCACGAGGCAGACCAGCGAACACCATAATGATTAATATCAAAGCACATAATAATGGGATCACTTTTGCCATTTTTGAATTATGGTTTTCAGGCTCTTGTGAGGATGGCATCGAGTAATTACGCAAAGCACGTCCTAAAATTATCTGCCTTGTGCCGGTTGCCAGCATGCCAATAATGAATGCTATCAATAGAAGGATCAGTATTCCCAGCTGTAAGGCGGGTAAGTCCTGTGCAACTACGGCGCCTAGCGTTGCACGTCCCAGACCGGGTATAGCAAAAACTTTTTCCACTGCTATGGCACTGCCTATTAAAGAGACTAATACCAGTCCAATTAATGGCATCACTGTGGATAATGTCCGTTTAAGTACCGCCCAGCTAATATGCACGTGACCGATCCCTGCAACACGCCAGGTTATTACCCAGTTTTCGCTAAACGTTGCGGCTAGCGCATCAGAAAAAATGCGCCCCAGGTAGCCTCCTGCAGGAATGCCCATTGCCAGGGCGGGTAAAACAGCATAATGGATACCTTCCCACCCATAAGGTGGGAACCATCTAAGCCAGACAGCCCCGATGACGAGTAAAAAAGAGGCCAGGAGAAATTCAGGCATTGCAGTAAAAAACGCGGCAAACACCCCTGTGGAACGATGGGTTTTATGATGTAACCCACGCAACAGTGTCGGCAGGCAAATCATTGAAGCAAAGAGTAATGCCACGCATACCGACATCATCATCAGCGTTAACGAGACTTGCGCGGCTTGTAGCATCCCTTCAAGTACGGGTCTGCCTGATATCCAGGAGTTTCCAGCATCGCCATGGAGTAAGCCTTTCAGCCAATTAGTGAGCAAATGTAAAGGACCATGATCAAGCCCAAGAGAATGGCGAATCGCGTCTAATGCCTCAGGAGTGGCTTCCTGCTCTCCTGAACGAGCCCGAAGTAACGATAATGCAGGATCATTCCCAGAAAGCCAGGGAAGTATTCCCACTAATACCACAACGGCTGCCATTGTTGCCAGGCGTGAAAAGAGCGGAATTAATGGGCCGTGTGGTAACCGCTTCACTCGGTTTATTTTCGTACAAACTTGGCAATATAGTGATTCGCTCATTATTTTATATAGCTCTGTTATTCTGATACTGCGGTGGGTTGCTCTTCAAGTTCGGTTTTGTTATCGATCAGTGTCCGTTCACGAGGGTCTCGTAATGCATGCTTTAACTGGGCTCGTTCTCCCTGAATAACACGCTCGTGTAACATTGGAATGACCGCATCACTGGCAAGAATGAGGTTCTCAGCATCCATGATCGCCTGACGGCGCGCTTCTCCAGCGGGGGTTTCGCTGGCGTGTTTTAGCGCTTGATCGATTTCAGGACGACATAACTGAGAAATATTGAATGAGCCTTCACAGGCGAAATCACTGTACATGTAGGCAACGGGATCACCTGAATCCAGCACGGTTGCTCTTGATAGAATGAAAGCATCAAACTTCCCTGCAAGCGCGTCCGCCTCAATCTGGGAATACTCCCGGACAACTTGCTTCACATTGAATCCTGCTGAGGTCAGCTGCTGGGCAAGGTAAACGGCTACCTCCGGTAACTCTGTGCGATCGCTGAAAGTAGCCAGTGTGATGGTGGCACCTGATGGTACCGCAGCCGGTGTAGGATGACTGACAGGCTGACGAAGTTTTGCTGCCCAGGGTAATGCAGGACCCAAAAGGCCTTGAGCGATATCAGCGCGTTTTTCGTAGACATTATCCACTAGCTGCTTACGGTCGATAGCATCCCGTACCGCCGCTCGCATTGCAGGATCCTTCATCACTCCATGACCGGTATTAAGATACAGAGTATTTGTTCGTGGCATAGGAACTTCATGAACGAGCGCGCTTTCTAGCAGGGGAGCTTGTGATACGGGAATAGCTTCAATCACATCGGCGGTATTGGTGCGTAAGGCTGCTGCACGCGCTGCACCATCGGATACAAAGCTTGCATCAATGCCGCTGGCTTTTGCTCTGTCTCCCCAGTAACCATCGAAACGGTCTAGAGAGGCACTGCTGGTACCATTGACACTGCGTAACACGAAAGGACCAGAGCCTGTATTAATCGGGTCAACAACACCATTTTCTTTGTAAGCATTGAGCGAAAGAATTGCCAGCTGTGGGCTCGACAGACGCTGAGGTAGTAGCGGATCGGGTTTTTCAGTAGAGACTAATACCGTATTATCATTTTCTGCTTTTGCGGTTAATTTTACACCATCTAAAATTCTGGGTTTGGGTGATGCTTGTGCCGCGGCGCTCAGTGCATTCACCACCACTTGCGCATTCAATGGGGTATTATCGTGAAAATGAACATCCGGGCGTAATTCAAAACGCCATGTTGTTTCATTGACGGGTTGCCAGAGTATGGCGAGTGCTGGTTGTGCGTCCCCTGCGCTGTCGAGCGTAACCAGGGTTTCAGCCGTGCTCCAGCGCGATAACTTAAAAGCATCATCGCTCAGTGGTGTCAGGCCTGAGCGCGGTGGCTGTAAATGAGCCACTTTGATACGACCATCCTGTGATTTTTTTGTCTCGTCATGGTCCTCATTGAAACAGCCAGTGAGCAGCATGGTTGCAAAAAGAAGGCCACCAGTCGGCCATAATGCTTTACGCATATTCATTAATTCGTCCTTATTAATCAGTTTAAATTGTTGCTTTAACATTTCGGCAAATAAACCACATAGCAAATGCACTGATTAATGGAAGGCAACCCATTAATATCCATGGAATAAATGCTTGTGATGAAGGAATTAACGCTTTGTCTAATTGCCCGCCGAGTAAAAAATTGCCGAGGAGAACCGTAATCCCTCCCATGCTCGCCAGTGCACCATAGTGGGCCCCCAAATTTCTGTTACGGGAAAATAGCGGGATCATGTCCATCCCTACAGGCACAATAAGCATCTGACCAAGCGTTAGCAGCGTAACGAATAGAATGGCAGGTACCAGGCGATATCCATTATCAGGGGGGATTTCGTTTGCAAATAACGCCACGCTAAAAAACGATAACGCTAGCAGTAAAAAACCTGCAGGCAAGACAAGGGTAAAACCCACGCGACGAGCAAAGCGCGCCAGGGGCAACTGCAAGCTGATAACCAACAACGAGGCCAGCACAAACAGTGGTCCTAAGTCTGCTTCACCACCACCAGAACGGCGTAGTTCAACAGGTAATGCGAGATAAAGCTGGTTATAACTGAATAGGTAACTACTGTAAGCGAGAATAAAGGCAACAAAACGAAACTGATAGAACGCTGTCCACCACGGGACAATTTTTAATTTATTGTTGCCTGACGGGGAAATCGGCAGAGTGAAATAAAGTACGATTAAAGCGACAAAGAAAACACCACTTCCAGCCAGGGCAACATATTGAAAGCTATAACCTGTGAGCAGGGATCCGAGTAGTGGCCCCAGGACAGCACCCAGCTCGCCATAAATAGCAAATAGTGCAAACCATTCAGAACGGCTCCTTTTTCCCTGTCGCTCAGTCTGTGTGCCGGCTTCAGCCATTAAAGATTCAATAGCAGGAGAAAACAATGCCCCCCCGATCCCTGTCAGACAGGCGCCTGTTATCACTCCCGATAATGATGAACTGGATGCCAGCAGGATATAGCCAGCAATACGCACAATACAGCCACTAAGGATGATCTTGCGCCCACCGAGTTTATCGGTTAATGCGCCACCAATAAGAAACATTCCTTGCTGTGAAAATGTCCGTAAGCCAAGGACTAATCCAATTGCGGCACCTGAAAGCAGCATATCATCCCGAAGAAAAATAGCTAAAAAAGGAACCACCGCATAGAAGCCGGTATTGAAAATAAATTGGCTTGCTAATAATAATGAAGGAGGTGCATAAGTTGCTTTTTGCATAGTTAAATTGGGTATCATGTCTTGATATATTTCTGTCAATATTAGGTCATATCACCCGTCGTTACCGACCGGTAGTGAAAGTTCTGGGACTGCATCCAGGAGCTGTCGAGTATGTTGATGGTGAGGGGAATGAATTATTTCTGCGGTGGGACGATCCTCAATAATTTGGCCATCAGCCATAATTAACATCCTTTCGCATAACCCCACTAATATTGATATATCGTGAGAAACCATGAGTAGGCCCATGTTATTTTCTTTCGCCACATTTAAAAGCAGCGTTTTAATTTGTTCCCGAAGGGGTAAATCCAAACCACTGACAGGTTCATCGGCAAGTAAATAATCGGGTTTGATAATTAGTGCCCGGGCTAAGGCAACACGCTGTGCCTGCCCACCAGAGAGTTGCGCGATGGATTTATCAAGAACGTGATGACTCAGTTCGACTTGTTCTAGTGCATTACGCAAATATATAGCGTCTTTTTTTGTATTTCTCAGTCGGTTAAGTGGTTCGTTAAGAATGTCTTTAACTTTTTGCATTGGTGGCAACGAGCTTACAGGGTCTTGAGGCAAATATTGCACCCGCTGGCGATACCATAATAATGAGGCGACCGAACCCGGTTGTACTCTTTTTCCCTCACAATAAATCATGCCACCAGTCAGTGGCTCAAGCCCTAAAATAGCTTTCAGCAATGTTGATTTACCACACCCAGAACACCCCACCAAACCTACCCGTTCATCCTGTTTCAGGGATAAAGAAAAATTCTGAAGGATGGCGGAGCCATCTTTTTTTTTCTGCCAGGGGAATGATGACGCTGGTCGATTCTGAGTAATGCAATCGACATGTAAAAAATGCTGGCTCTCTGGAGAGTGGGCGATTTTCATTGGCCTGTGGCCTCATACTGGCCGATAGAAAGTTGTCGTTGAGCATGATGCGCAGCACGAACCAGTTTTTTTGTATAAGCGTGGCAAGGGGCATTAAGAAGCTGCTGCATGCTGCCAGATTCTACAATCTGGCCTTTTTCCATCACGATAGCTCTCTGGCACAGCTGTGCTGCAACGGCAATATCATGAGTAATAAATAATAAAGCGGGAGCATCAGGCTGAGTGCTTCTATGGGCCAGGACTTGTAAAACTTTTTGCTGGCTAATCACATCCAACGCGGTGGTCGGCTCATCGGCAACTAACAGCCGATTTCCCCCCATTAAAGCAAGGGCAATACAGATGCGCTGCCGTTGTCCACCTGATAATTCCGAGGGGTAACGTTTAAGTAGATCGGGAATATCGTCTAATTTTAGTTTGTTGAGTAAGTTATGAATGATTGATGAATCATTCGTTTTCAATACTAGTGCTAACTGCTTTCCTACAGACGATAACGGATTTAGTGCTGTTGAAGAGTCTTGAAATATCATCGAGACACGGCTGTGACGAGGGCGACGGGACGCATGTAATCCACCAACTTTACAGCCAGTTACAGAAATATTTCCTTTTACCTTAATTCCTGCAGGCAATGTTCCGGTGATCGCTTTTGCGGTTAACGACTTTCCTGAGCCTGAGGCACCAATAAGACAAACGCGTTCTGCATCAAAGAGGTTAAAGCTGATATCACTGACTAATTTGTTATCGCCTGCTTCCAGGCTTAACCGCTCCACGCTAAGAACTGGCGATAAAATCTGAGAATCCACTGTGTTGCCTATTGGGTTAGTATGTTGCCACAAAACCAATATGTTATAACATAACGTAAATATCTGTTGCAATGAGTAAGAGCACCATCTGTTATTAAAATATCCACAACACTTGAAAGTGTTTCTATACTCAGCTTATAAGATCTCTTCTTCACCGGACTTATAGTTACAGAATATACTTCTACTTGTAGTGAAAATGACTTTCGCACTGAGAACGTTCACGTTTCTCTTTTTCTTTTTAGGATGGTTTATGATCAATTTATTTGAGCTAACAAAGAAAGCTGACAGACATATCAGTTTGGCTATTTTCATCGGTATCATTGCAGGGATATTCTCAGCACTGGTGAAATCAGGGTTTGAAACACTGATTCCGCCCAGAACCTTGGAAACGACTCCTCCGCCTGTGATGCTGCTGGAAAAATTAGGTGCCAATGTTGATCTGATGACCTATCACTGGATGGGGTATACCATTAACTGGGGAGGGAATGGCGTACATATCCTCTTCTCCATCGCTATTGCAATTATTTATTGCGTGATTGCGGAGTATTTCCCACGAGTTAAATTACTTCATGGGATTGTATTCGGTGTAGGTGTTTCGGTTTTTGCTCATGGTTTAGTTGTACCATTACTTGGCCTGTCTGGCTGGTTATGGACGGCAGGCTCTGAAGCGCTGATTTCTGAATTTGTCGGGACGGCCTTCTGGATTTGGTCTATTGAAGCGGTACGCCAGAATCTGCGATCTTTTTGGGTTAAGGGCCGATAGTTTATTTGGCAACAGCGGCGTCATTCGTGATAAGAACAGTGGTTCGATGAACCACTGCTTTCAATTAAATAACAAACAAGTTTTTTATTCTGAATACGATGGTATTGGCTGCCGGTAATGGGCCACCATTAATATGGTGCTTCCTCATGCCAGTAAAAGTGTATTTAATTGATGAAATTAAACATTAAGGGGCTGTCACAAGGAATCCTTTCTGTCCTATTATATGAGCAGAATTTTGCCAGGCAGGTCGAAGTCTGCCTATTTTCTAAGGTTTATCTACTGTGGTAACAATAAATCTAGTCAGCCATTTGATGCATCAAATCGCGTTGTCGCTTCCTCTGTTTATACTGATCGCCGTGGGTTACGGATTAGGGCGTTTTTCCGGTTGGCCATTAAGCGTCAATGAAGGGCTGAATCGTCTTTGCTTTAATGTCGTTATTCCCTGCATGTTGTTTAATGTGATGAGTGGTTTTTATAAAACGCCTCCGGTTGATTACAGGTTACTGGTTGCTTTCTTTGGCAGCTGTTTTATCGTTTATGCCATGGGGCGTATTATTGCCAAACATTTTTTTAAACTGGATCCTGTTTCCTCATCTGTTTTTGCCCTTGGGGGCATATTCTCCAACAATGTTATGCTCGGCATCCCCATTGCCACCTTATTACTCGGGCCAGAATCCTTACCCTCAATTGCATTGGTGCTCATTTTTAATAGTTTGATTTTATGGACGTTGGTGACAGTATCTGTTGAGTGGGCGCGCAGTGGCAGTTTTTCTCTTCAAGGGGTATTAAAAACGCTGATCAGTGTTTTTAAAAATCCGATTATTATTGGCATTATCTCTGGCACCGCCTGGAGCCTGTCTCATACCCCGTTACCCGATGTGATAGGCCAGCCAGTTGTCATGATGGGTAGCATGGCGGCCCCTCTGTCACTTATTGCACTGGGTATGAGCTTATCGCACTACAGCATTCGCGAAGGATTACGGGAAAGTTATGCCATTTGTTTGTTAAAACTTTTGGTACAACCACTGATTATTGCAGTGATTGCACTGGCTATTGGCCTGCCTGCAGATGAAGCGAAAGTTGTGGTTCTGCTGGGTTCCATGGCCGTTGGGGTTAACGTCTATCTGATGGCCCAAAAATTTGGTGTCATGCAGGGCTCTACGGCAAGTAGTACGCTTTTTACCACGGCACTCTCAGCCCTGAGCACCCCATTGTTTATTATGTTGATGACGCAATTCTATCCCTGAGGCTGACTTTCACTACTCTTTCCTATTATCAGTTCATAGGGAACATAGGTTTTATGCGCTGGTGGCTCTTTCTGGGCAGGGGAGGTTATTTGCTGGTACAAAAGCTCTGAGGCTATGATGCCGGACTGCTTATAGTCATAGGCCAGGGTTGTCAGTTTAGGGTTGTAAAACTCTGCCAATGTCCCCCCGCCAACGCCACCGATGCTGATATCTTCTGGCACGCGTAAACCAGTAGAGAAAAGGTAACTCATGGCCCCAATGGCCATTTTGTCGCTGGCGGCAAAGATAGCATCGGGTTTGATATCATTATGTTCTAAGAGGTGGCGGCAGGCGATAAAACCACTTTGGTGAGTAAAATCCCCCCTGGCAAAGAGGCTATCCTCTGGGGTGATATTATGTTCCATTAAAGCATCGCAATAGCCTTTATGACGCAGCACACCGACAGAAATATCCCACTTGTCTACTCCAATAAAGGCAATTCTCTGCTTGCCCGTCGCTAGCAGGTGTTCAGTCATTCTCTTCGCGGCCTGGTACTCATCAAATAGCACACAAGGTAAATTTTCCGGTGACTCCTGACCAATGATAACAACCGGTATACCCAGTTTGTTCAGTTTCTCCTGGTGCTCAGGAGTAAAGCGAGTGGCGATAAAAATAATGCCATCGACCTGTTTTTCTTTAAATAGATCGAGGAATTCCAGCTCTTTTTTTACCTGATGATCAGTATTACCAAGTAACAGACTATAGCCCCTGGAGCTAAAGAAATGGTCAATACCAGAGACACTTTCCCCGGAAGAAGTGCCATTGATCTTCGGTAAAATAACCCCGATGGTATGGCTTTTTTTCGAGTGTAGTGCTTTGGCAAAAGCATTAGGACGGTAGCCGGTCTCTTCCAGCACTTTGAGAATACGCTGCTTCACCTCATCTTTGACATATCCTGAGGAGTTAATGACCCTGGAAACACTGGAAGGTGAGGTGTTAGCGAGTTTTGATATTTCTTTTATATTCACTGAATGTCTCTTATTGAATAACATCGCAATGCTGCAAGCCAAAGTAATCCAGTGACATTAAATGACAGGGCGCATTACTTTCAAAGGAGATACCGGTTGACGATGCGGCGGGGAAGATACGTGCACTAAATACTTCAGCCCCCTGGTTAATAAAGATTTCCAGTGAAGATTTGTCCATATAAATCACTAACTCCAGCGACTGAGCAGAGGCTATCTGGCATTGACGTATTCCGCCGTCCCCTGACCCTGCATGATTCCGGTCTAATGTAATGATGTTCTGGCGGGGATCAATATGAAGCAGAGTGTACTGATCTTTGCCATTACTACGCAATTTTAATGATAAGTCTGACGTTAAGTTAATAAATTCAGCCCGTAGTTCGTAGCAATCACCGGCCACACCATTGAAGCTTCGCGTCCCGTCAAACACGGTGTTCTGATAAGTAATATGTGATTGACGTAATGCTTTTAATTCCGGGACTGGGTTTTGGTACAGTCTGTTATTATGCAGTGTCAGTTCACGTGGCAGAGTCATTTGGTGTAGCCAGTGGGACTCTACTGTGGGTTGTCGATTTTCTTCAGGTAACCCCATCCAGGCAAGCATAATCCGCCGCCCCTGGTTATCGACAAAACTTTGTGGAGCATAGAACTCAAAACCCCGGTCTAATTCTTCAAAATGCTGTGTTGAGAAATGGGTATCTTCAAGATTAAGATCACCGACGAGATAACCTGATTGATAAATATTCTGGTATTTCATGCCCTGTGGTGCGAGTCCTTGGGGAGACGCTAGCATTACCCAATGCTGGTTTAGCCTAAACAGGTCCGGGCATTCCCACATATAACCAAAGTCATCAAATGGTGCGATCCCACTGCCTGCTATAGCACCTAAAAATTGCCATTCCGTTAGATTTTCAGAACGGTAGAGCAATACTTGCCCCTGTAATTTATCTGTTTGCCCACCAATGACGGCAAAAAATAGTGCCCCCTCTTGCCAGATTTTAGGATCACGAAAATGTGAGGTATAACCAGCAGGCTGACCATCAATAACGATCCCGATTTTTTCAAAGTCGATACCATTTTTGCTTTTTGCTAAACACTGGCTGCTCGCCCTGTGTTGCTGATCTGCACCGTATTTTAAATTGCCAGTATAAAAAAGATACAGTTCGTCATGGTAAACAAATGCACTGCCAGAGTAACAGCCATTAGCATCGTATTCAGTATCTGGTGCCAGTGCAGGGGAGACTTCTTGCCAGTTAATTAAGTCAGCACTTATGTAGTGTCCCCAAAATTTTTGGCGGTGGTCGCAGGCAAAGGGATTCCATTGGTAAAAAATATGGTAATGGCCATTAAACTGAATTAACCCATTGGGGTCATTTAACAACCCAAATTTAGGGGAAATATGATAAGCAGGCCTGAACGGATCGTGCGCAATGGCTTGATACTTATTTAATATTTGCTGTGCATGTTCCAACCGGTTATTGGCCATTTTTTTAATTACCTGCGCTGACTTTCAATATGATTAATGCTTCTGGATACACGGTTTATTGGAAGCGGTTTAAATGGGATGCTCAATAAACCGTGTCATAGCTGATTTGTCCTGCTTACGCCTGCTTTTTAGGCTTTATCAGTAACCTGGTAAAAGCCATACCGACAACCATTGCGATGACTATCATGGCGAGATAAAGCCCGATGTTATGGCCTAAATAGGCAGGAATCGCTGGCAGGAAAGTTACTCCCATCACTGCAGGGGCGATATGCATTAGCATGGCAAATGCACCCGCAACGGCCCCCCCGATCATACCGGCCAGAAAGACGCGGGTATTGGTCAGTGTGACCCCGAACAAAAGCGGTTCGGTAATGCCAAAGAAGCAAGGTACGATTGACGAAAACATTAATGTTTTCTGTTTTTTATCTTTTATTGATAAAGCAAAAGCAATGGCGGCCCCTGCCTGACCTGCCATTGACGCTGTGATTAAGGTATTGAGTGGATTAATACCGCCATTAGCCAACAAATTCAGTTCAACGACCATTAATGAATGGTGTAACCCGGTGACTGTCAGCGCCTGTTGCGTTGCTCCCAGGATGGCACCACCAATCCCGTATGGGAGGTTAATAATAAAGTTTGCTGAATTCATTACGCCATGTTCAACAATGGTGAAAATGGGGCCGATGATAAATAAAGCAGCCACGGCACCAATAATCAGAGTTAAGAATGGAGTAAATACTAAATCCACAACTGTTGGCATCCAGCGACGGATCCAGCGCTCGACGGTGGCACCAAAAATACCCACGATTAAGGCTGGTATGATAGTGCCCTGGTAGCCTTGAATATGAAAAATACCTATTTTAAGCACTTCTGCATGACCGCTGGCGACCTGCCAGGCATTGGGCAGCATGGGGGCAATGAGCATTAAACCCAGCACTATGCCTACTACCGGAGTGCCACCAAACAGCTTAAATGCCGACCAGACGACCAGGGCAGGTAAGAACATAAATACAGTATCTGTAACAACCTGAGTGAGGACCAAAATATCAGGTGACAGCACAAGCCCCATCTGTTCTGCGAGCCCACGGATACCCATGAAAAGCCCGGTAGCGACCAGAACAGGGATCAGCGGAATAAAAACATCAGCCAAGGCACGAATTATTTTCTGGAACCAATTCATATTATTATAGGCAGACTGTTTGACTGATTCTTTTGCCTCTGGCATGTCTCCATTCATCAGGGTATGGATTTGATCAACCAGGCCGGTGCCTAAAATAATCTGATGCTGACCAGACTGGAAAAAGTACCCGCGTACTTTGTCGATATTTTTTATCGTATCTGCTGCGACCAGTTGATCGTTCTTAACGACGATACGTAAGCGAGTTGCACAGTGTTCGAGGGCAACAATATTCTCTTTGCTGCCGAGAGCGGCAAGGATCTCTCTGGTTATTTTGTCATTCATTGGGGCGTGCCTTAATATATGAAAAGCTTTTCACAAACATATTATGAAAAGCTTTTCATATGTTAGGGGCTGATCACGAAAATGGGATATAGATCTCAGTTTTACTGGCTCAGGCAGCAGAGTTAAGTGATAGAAAGAAGGCGTGAACAGGAGGAGAAAAGCTGAAATTTGCACAAGTTATTGGGGTATACAGTGTTTAATTTATGGGCATACGATTATAATTAAGCCTGTCATTACGACTCAGACACTATTATTCATAAGGCCTATTGAAATGAAAAAATCACCCCGTCGCCACCTTCGTCTGCTGGTTATTATCATGCTGATCGCGCTCTTTGCTGTGATGTTTGAGCAAATGGCTTTTGCGGCCAGTCTCTAGTACTGGTTTTGATATGCTGAACTGTGCGCAGGGAGGAAGGGGGGGGCAGTCATTAATGTAAGTGTGTACTCACAACTACCGATTATATGATTTTATTTTTATATTTTATAGTAAGTTACAGAAAGACCAATATCTTGTGGCGGCGGCCGAACACTGGGCTGCTGTGCCAGCTTGTAACGCCGGCACAGCAAAAAGAGATCACCAGCCAGGTACTGCCCCCCCATTGAAGATAGTTTCTGCTGCCTTGGCAACTTCAGGAGACTGATAAGAGGCCAGGAATGCTTTTACATTTTCGGCCTCTTTATTATCTTCACGTGCAACCAGAATATTTACGTAGGGGGAGTTCTTATCTTCAATGAAGATACTGTCTTTCACCGGTGAAAGCCCTGTTTGCTGAATATAGGTTGTGCTGATAATCGCGGCATCAACTTTTGGATCATCCAGTACGCGTGGTAGCTGCGCACCTTCAAGTTCCATAATGTTTAAATTATGTGGGTTTGCGGTAATATCCAGGCTGGTGGGTAACAGACCGGTGCCTTCTTTCAAGGTAATCAGCTTTTCTTTTTGTAATAACAATAGGGCACGGCCGAGATTGGTCGGGTCATTAGGGATTGCAATGGTGGAACCATCTGCTAATTGATCCAAGTGTTTAATTTTTTTGGAATATCCAGCCATGGGGAAAACAAAGGTATTACCCACGGCAACCAGATGGTAGTTATGGGCTTTATTATCCTGCTCAAGGAAAGGACGATGCTGGAAGACATTGGCATCAAGCTCCCCTTGGTTGGTCGCGTCATTAGGTAGCAAAGAGCCACTAAAACCAACCAGTTCGACCTCTAACCCATATTTTTCTTTGGCGACTTTCTTAGCCACTTCAGCGACATCCTGTTCAGCACCGTTAATGACCCCGACTTTAATATGCTTGCTATTATTGGCCTGGGGATCACAACCTGCCAATAACAGGCCTGTCAGTACCACTATTGCCATTTTTCTGAAGTGAGTCGCTACCCTCGTCATACCTTTTCCTTATTAGATAGTTTTAATTCGCATGAAAACGACTATAGCAGGATGGCCGTTTCGATAATAAAACGAAAAAATATCATTCATAATAAAAAAGAATATACAGAATAATGCCAGCGAAATACTAAAAATAATATCAGTCATCTCCTGATGGCGATACACAAAAAGACTGACTACTGCATTACATGGGTAATCCCCCCGAAAAATCGGTGTATTCATAAATAGAATTTTCCACTAACCTGAATTCAGAGAGATTTCTATGAAAAAATCACGTTTCACGGATAGCCAGATCATCGCTATTCTTAAACAAGCTGAAGCCTGAACACCCGTATCTGAATTTTGCCGTGAGCACGGTATCAGCAGCGCCAGTTTTTATAAGTATCGTTCAAAGTTCGGAGAAATGGACGCCGCCCTTATGTCCCGGCTGAAAGAGTTGGAAGAGGAAAACCGTCGTCTCAAAAAGATGTATGCCGAAGAGCGGCTGAAGTCTGAAATCATTAAGGAGGTGATGACAAAAAAGTGGTGAAGCCGTCAGAACGGAAGCAGATGGCACAGCATGCAGTCACCGTTAAAGGAGTCAGTGTTCGTCAGGCCTGTCAGATTTTTTTCATCAGTGAGCGCTGTTATCGCTACAGGCATGCCCTTCATGCTGAAAATCAGCAGATAGCTGACTGGATCATCAGGATCATAAACAATCAAAGAAACTGGGGGTTTGGTCTGTGTTAGCCGTATTCATGCAACGTAAGCGGGTTTATGTATTTCATGCACGATCAACTGTCGGATGGTCATTCTGTCCGTTTACCCAATGTGATCGATGACTTTAACCGTGAGGCACTGGCCATTGAGGTTGATTTTTCACTTCCGGCAATACGGGTTGTAAGAATGCTGGAGCAGATCATTGAATGGAAAGGTAAACCGTCTTCAATTCATTGTGATAACGGTCCGGAGTATGCAGGTAATACACTGATTACATGGGCTAAAACGCAGGATATTCGACTCAATTTTATTCAGCCTGGAAAACCGCAGCAAAATGCCTGTAGTGAACGTTATAACCGGACAGTGCGTTATGACTGGCTGGGACAGAGTTTGTTTTCATCCTTAAATGAATTGCAGAAATATGCCACAAAATGGCAATGGTTCTATCATCATGAGCGACCAAATATGGCACTGAATGGTTGTACACCGACGCAGCATATTCATCGATTGAACTGATTCTACTTATCACCGCTATTAAAAATGGGGGGATTACCATTACAGACGCTTTATCTGACGGTGCTCTGAAAGAATCTATATGATGAAATCGATATTTTATCATCGGATCTTGATGAATAGTTGACGATAATAATGCGTTAACGTATCAGGGGGAATATCCTGTGACCGGATACTGATAGAAATATTATTTGATGGCAAACCCCTGCTGGGCTGGGGGGATTTAAGCCAAATGTAATCTGACGGATGCTTGTATAAATAGCCGGTAATCTGCTCTGGCCTGTGCTAATACATGTCAGTGGATGTGTTGTAGTATACTGACAGGTTTGAGGTTTCCACGTTTTCGGCCACTGATTGGTGTTCTTCTGGTGTCAGGTTCTTCAGGGAATAATGATATTCTTCGCTGTTATATTCCAGCAGCCAGCTTGCTGTGATTTTTCTTGCGTTATTCAAAGTTATGAACAGATAAAAATACAGCATTTCAGTTTGAACTGTCCAGTTCAATACTTCGCTTTTCAGTCATCGTAACTGGCCTCTAATATTATGTACAAACGGCAAAATTTTTTCACCATTCATTAAAGATGAAGGAAGCTGTTTTCCTGAATCCTTACAATGCCATAAGTTTTGGTCGTCATCGAAAAGGTGATTAAAGCCTATAAGTGGTCGTATTTTGTTCAGCGTGATTAGTAAGAAAATTTCTCTGGTTTTTTGTCCATTAACACGACTGCTTGTTCCAGGGTCGCTTTCTTTATCTCTGATTGTTTAACACGTGCCTTGAGCTGATGGATTTCACGTAGATTGGGTATGATAGCTTTTCCGGCAGGCTCATACTGGTTGGCTATTTATTATTTACTCAGCAGATGGAAGTATCATTTTATTGATTTGCTAAAAGCATTGTCGAAAAAGTAGTCCATCGCAATGAGTTTTTTAACTATTTTTTATTTTGTAATTAAAAACATTTTGATAAACATTTGGTGAAACAATCATTGTTTGTGATACTGTTTTTAATCGTTACCAATAAATACTGGTGACTGATTTATCGGAATATCTAATACTAAAATTAATGCTGAGAGTTATAATGAAAAAAACATCACTCATTTTAGGGGCGGGGATTGGCTTGCTTATTTCTATGGCGGTACAGGCTGAGTCTGCAAAAAAAGAAGTTATGGTGCACAATATTCCAGCGGTGAAATTGATTAATACCGCAGATAATCATTCTGCTTTCGTCCGGGGATCAATTCCGTCACTGGCTAATTTTTCTTCTGAAGATCTCTATTTCAGTAACACTTTTGAAGAGTGGCAAAAAGGAGTTCATCCGGCCCCCAAAAAGCAGTATGTCGTTACTATGAAAGGCAAACTAAAGTTTAAAGTCAGTGATGGCTCAACCTTTATTATCGAACCAGGAACTGTGTTACTTGCCGCTGATACGGCTGGTGAAGGGCATAGCTGGGACATCATCGAAGGAAAAGAGTGGGTGCGTGTTTATATCCCTGTGGGGGATGATGACCACTTCATTGCTGATAAGTAATTGCTATATTATTGAACGATAATTTTCAAACCCGGGGCAGATGATAATCACCGGGTTATTCCCCTATTAAATACAAGCTCTTTTGGCCACAGAATATGGAAAGAAATATTCCATATTTCCCTAAAAAATTAGCCATAGCGCTAAAGCTAATCATATCAGTGCCGATATTAGATGTGATAGCAACTCATAATAAAACCTACTGCTATTGATTGTTGCCCATCACCTCTTTTCATCATCTTGAGATATTGTCATTTAGCCCTAGAGGGAATAATGGATAAATTGAAGAATATGCGACTTAGTACCATGCTTGGTGCCGGGTTTGCCGTAGTTATAGTTATTGGTTTCGTCGTGGCACTATTTGCCAGAATGCAGTTATCAGTTGTGGCACAAAATTTAGATTATGCTGTCAATACTCGTTTGGTCAATCTTCAGTTAATTATTAAGATCAGGGATAATATTACTGATAATGCTCATGATATTCGTGATCTGGTCTTATTCACGACTCAGCCACACAGTGATACGGAGTATCAGGAGTACATTAAAAAGAAGAATCTGACGCTTGAGCAGCGAATTATCGATAATAATAAGTTGTTGAAAGAGCTTGATAAAGCTTTAAAAATTAAGCGGTCACGTGAGCTTTTTGACCGTCTTAACGAAGTCCGCCCTGCCTACTCTGAAGCTGTGCGAAAAGTCATCTCTGCCAGCGCGCAGGGTGAGTATGATGCCGCCAGGAAAATTGTGACTACAGAATTCATTGGTCCTCAGAAACAGGTGCTCAACACACTGACAGATATGAGCAACTACCATGCTGATACGACGGTAGAAATTGCCCGTGGCTACATTGAAGAAACACATTATGCCGGTAATTTGTTACTGGTGATCACTATTATCAGCTCAATGATAGGGTTATTCATCGCCTGGGCCATTGGGCGTGCAGTGAAAAAACAGTTGGGAGGTGAGCCCGCTTATGCTGTGCAAATAGCCAAACTGATTGCAGAGGGGAACCTCAGTGTGGCGGTTGACTTGAAAGCAGGCGATGACCGTAGTCTGTTGGCGACAATGGATGGAATGCGTGATCGTCTGCAACAAATCGTGCGTCAGGTGAGGAATAGCAGTGACTCGATTTCCACCGGCG
Organism: Citrobacter sp. JGM124; assembly: GCF_018257795.1. Classification (GTDB taxonomy): domain Bacteria; phylum Pseudomonadota; class Gammaproteobacteria; order Enterobacterales; family Enterobacteriaceae; genus JGM124. Next base: position 18,951 of record NZ_JAERJD010000005.1, read on the forward strand.
CGAGTGAAATTGCCGCAGGGAGTACGGACTTAAGTCAGCGAACGGAAGAACAAGCTGCCAGCTTGCAAGAAACCGCCGCATCAATGGAACAAATGAGTCAGACTATTAGCCAAAATACTGACACGGTACGTTCAGCAAATCTTCTGGCACAAGCCACCAGTGAGAAAGCGACCCAAAGTGGTAAAGCAGTCAATGATCTTGTATCAACAATGCGGGATATTAACGGCAGTTCACAGAAAATTGGTGACATCATCAGTGTGATTGACGGTATTGCTTTCCAGACCAATATTCTGGCACTTAATGCTGCGGTGGAGTCCGCGCGAGCAGGGGAAGCAGGACGAGGTTTTGCCGTTGTTGCGGGTGAGGTTCGTTCCCTCGCACAGCGTTCAGCCTCTGCTGCAAATGAGATTAAGAGCTTAATTGAAGAGAGTCTGCGCACGGTTAACAAAGGTTCTGAGATGGTCAGCTCCGTGGGTGGTACCATTAATGACTTGGTTGAGCAGGCCCATAAAGTTTCTGGAATGATTTCTGAAATTGGCGTGACGACGGAAGAACAAGGGCATGGGATTAATCAGATCAATGATGCCATTGTACAACTTGATCAAGTGACCCAGCAGAATGCGGCATTAGTAGAAGAGTCAGCCAGCGCCGCTGAGAGCCTGAACGATCAAGCGGCCAATCTGGTTTCATTAATGAGTGTATTTCGTATTGATGCTTCCCAGTCTCCCGACGTACAGGGGGTAAAGCATACAGTATCAAGCAAAAACGCGCCTGCCAGCACAAACCATGATAGCTGGGAACGTTTTTAACCCTGCCCCTTTGCCATTCCAGGCAGATTAATCAGATACGAGGCCGGCTTAATATGCCGGCTTTTTTATATTCACTCCGCCCATTATCCTGACTACCTTTCATACTTTTCCACCGTTTTACTGGTCACCCTGTTGCTACTCTTTTGTGGTGAAAGAGAAAAACATAGCTATGTGAGTCAGTTGCCTGACAGGTGGGCTTAGGGGATAATTATTCGCAGCATCAAACAGGACAGCAAGCCTGAATATCAGGTATTGAAATATTTATATGCAGATGGAAGCCCAACTTGATCGATTTTCATCATTTTATTGCGCAGGCGAAACACTTCGACGAAATCCTGGCGGCAAATGCTGACAGTATCTCCGGTAATATTGATGGCCTCAACTATCAACTCTATCAACAGTATGATGAACCCGATGACGTAGTGATTGTTTATCATGGCGGTGGTGTCAGTCTCGCTGCGGGATATAGCATACTGGCGCATCAGCTGAATGCTATCCCTGGTATTGCCGTCTGTCTGGTTGATATTCGTGGCCACGGTGACTCAACCGGAAAACGGGGTACCGTCACGCACCCAGGGCAGATATGGCAGGATGTTGATACCCTGCTGCAAGAGATGGGCAACCGCTTCCCTGGAGCGCGTCGGCACTTGCTTGGTCATTCCAGCGGTGCTGGCATGCTGCTGAATTACCTGACGCGTTACCCCTTCCAGCAACGAGCTGACAGCGTAATTATGCTGGCACCTGAACTGGGGCCTTTTGCTAAAATTACACCCGCTACAGGGATAACGGAAAGTTTTGCCAAAGTGCGTCAGTGGCCATTTATCCTCAATGGGATCAGTGGCGGTTATCTGTTTGGGCAGTATCCAGCGATTAGCTTGAATTTTCCTGAAACAGTCAGGGAGACGACCTCTGATTTAGTCTACAAATATAGTGTCAATATGGCCAATGCGTTGACTCCGCGACATCCTGCTAAACAGTTGGCAGCTCTCCCATTGCCCGCTTTGATGCTGGGGGCTGAACGTGATGAACTGTTTAGTATCAGGTCACTGGCTGACTTTGCCATCCGGCATGGCAATTCACAGCTGCAGTTCCGTCAGTTAGATAACAGTACTCATCTGGATTGTATATTCAGAGCTTATCGGGAGATTGTTGCCTATTTGGGCGGTAACTAGCAGGGGGATATCAAGAAGCACAACACTGGACACAAGTATAGCACCCAGGGTGTCGTAGGAAAAAAACGAGAGCGGGATTTTTTTAAAATTGAGATCCAGGGATGAAAAACAAGATTATCTCTTTGATATCCCGGTAACTATCAGGTCATATAACTCAATTATTCATTACTTGGTCAATTTTAAAGGATAAGAATATGGCAGCAGTAATTGATAAAGCGCTGGATTTTATTGGTGGGATGAATACCTCCGTTTCTGAGCCTCAGACCATGGATGAGAGCACCATCAAAGGGATACTTAAGTATTTGAAAGAGATAGGTATACCTGCTAATAGCACGGATATAACGTCACGGGCTAATCAAGAAGGATGGAATAGCCATTTTACCGGTAAAATCGTTGAGTGGGCTGGCAGGGTTGATGCCGGTGACCATCTTGTTATTAAAAACCCTGAATTCTTTTCTTCTTATATGCGGGAGCAGCTACGGGCGTTAGTGTGAGATGCATCCTCATCGGTATTGAGTTAGCCTGGACGCTTGAACCTTATTATTAAGGTCGCGTCCGGCTTATTGTTTTATTTCACTGCTGGGTAAAAAACTTCCACAGAATCGTGCCCGAGAAACAAATCAATATCCCCCCTGCTACACGTTCAAACAGATAGATCCTTTGCTTTAAATAGAACTGAATCCTGGGCAGCCCAATAGAGGATACGATGAGAAAGTTCCAAATAAATACCACACAGACCATCCATATCCCACACAGGCTTTGTTGTAACAGGGTCACATCGGACCCGAGTAATGTCGTCATTAGCGCCAGATAGAACAAGGCATTTTTGGGATTCAGTAAGGACGATGCCAGCCCGAGTAGGTACTGAGCCGTGAGCGTGGGGCGCTTTACCGTGACTGGGTTTAACCCCACACCATTGGGTTGGCTACGGCACAGTCTGGAGCCTATCCACAGCAGATAAATTGCGCCGACAAGTTCAATAAGGCTAAAAAGCTCAGGCCGCTCGTGTAGTTCACTCCAGCCAGCAATGGCCAGCAAAATATAGAGTGCGTTCCCTGTCCCGATTCCTGCGACAATCCCAATACTGCCAGAAACCCGGTAACGCATGGCATACCCGGTAAGCAAAAAAAAATCAGGCCCTGGGCTCAGGAGAGCCATGAAGTGGGAGATAGCCAGCAGTGGGAAAGCTGCCGGAAACAGGCCATGCCATAGGATCATCATTAAACCTCAGTCAATTCTCTCTGAGGTAACAGTACGGCAGTGGCAGGGTTAATTATTGTCTGTTATTGATTTACTTAATGCATATTGCCTTGGGGTGGCAGCAGTGTAGCGGACGAAGGTTTTGTGAAAATGGCTTTGATCGGCAAAACCGCTCTCATTGCCGGCATCAACAATATTTTCGCCCTGACGTAGTAGTGATTTAGCGTATTCGATCCGTGAGATATTCAAAAAACTGCCTGGCGTGAGGCCCGTATCTTGTTTGAAGGTTCGGATCAGTGTCTCCTTGCATAATGCGACTTCATCTGCCACTGCATCCAGCGTGGGAGGGGATTGTGGGCTGGCGAGAAAACGCTGCTGTAAAATTTGGCTGGACGGGCGCAGTGGCAAACTGGGAGCTGTTTTCAGACCGGGGATCCCCTGCAGCAGTTTTTGTATGGCAATCGGGATCACACTGATATCATTATGCTGTATAGCCTCAACAATACCGAGATATTGCTGGAAAAGCTGAGTGTTGCGAATGACTGGGTTGGTTACGACCAGGGCGTGTAAGCCATAGCCGAGGATCTTCTGGCACCAGCCCACATCCAGATAGAGCATATGATAACTGCGTGGAACACCATCGAATGGGTTGCAGCTGTGCGGCGACCCCGCCTTAATAACCACGATATCACCGACTTGTAGTGGGAAGCTTACTCCGTCAATCACACAACAGGTACCGCCTTCCACAATGGCTCCCAAAGAGATTTGGGCATGTTGGTGGAGCTTATAAGCGTGCAGACTTCGCCATGTAGAACGCAATTCAAGCCATGGTATTTCAGAGTTGCGCCAAAAAGACTGATTAATATCCCGAACCAAGGGCATGATAGTTCTCCATCACCTGACGTCATGAGGAAAATGGTAAAGACGGATAAGTTTAAGACCCGGGCTGAGACGTTAACACTTTTATCCGCTATTACGTAACCCTGTTCACCCATTCCGTTTCACTAAAACCGGTGTAAAAAAAGGTGCGTCAAGACGCACCAATCATCCTGCCATATTTGGTTGTGTCGGGAGTACCCCTTGCCTTTTATCCCCGTCATATTTCATGTGGTATGCAGTCGTTCCTTCGTACCTGCAGGCAACAAGAATTATTTAGGAGATACACTACCAATAAAGGTTTTGCGGGCAGATTTCGACCCCAGTTGCTCCGCTTCATTTAATAATTTCAATGCCTTATCTACATTTCCCGCCTTCACCGCATCTTTAATCGCCTGGTTGAAGTAGGCCTCTGTCTCGTTCTGCATGGGTTCTGCTGGTTTGGACACCACTGGGGCCGGAGTGGTCACAGGTTGAGCCATAGTGCCCACCACCACTGGAGTCGCTGTCTGGGTGGGCTGTATCAAGCCAATCATGATATTGCTCATCCCTTGCTCTCCGGCGACTTTTACTCTCAGGTTCCCGGTGGGGGTATGCCTGGCAATAGGGTCCGGAATATCTGGCACGGCATTACCGACGCCCATGGCATAGGCTTTAGCCGGGGCCAGCAACGTTGTACTTTTTGCCAGTGCTTGCCGGGTGGTATACACCAACAAATAAATCTGTTTCTGGCCCAGGGCTGGTGTCAGTTTCATCATCCCTTGCAGCCTGTCACTCACCATGACACCCGCTTTCTCATAAGTGAAATAGCTGGCAGGGTAATAGGCTGCCGGATGCATTTGTTCGTCCAGGACCAGAACACTGGGGGAAAACAGCTGATTATCCGATACCAGGCTGCTAAGAGTTACCTCCATGGCACCGCGGTCGGCAGGTAACGTGAAGGCGGCGACAGCCCCTTCAATATCCCCTTGAGTGATATGCGGACTATGGGCTGTCAGTTTAATCTCTTCTGTCACCGGGGGGACTAGAGGTTGCCATGGTAGTTGCTGCAATGTGCTGGTGTTTATCGCAGGTGCGATAGAGACATTGGCAGGGGAGGTGACCGATGCAGATTGTGCGACCAACGGTACTGTCATTCCCAAGGCCATTACCAGGCAGAGTGTCAGAATATTTTTTTTCATTGTTATATCCTCATACTTTGAACTTCAACGCTAACGGTGTCCAGGCAAGGTCGGCACGTTAACGAATAACTCTCTTTATTGTATTCACATGACGGCCATGTGCATGGTCGTCTGAAATATTGCAGAGAGGATGGCATCACGCTGTGGGGGGAATCCCCCCTCAAAGCAGAACAGCCGCTCAGAAAGACGGCTGTTCTGTTTCTGTTACCACCAGGCTTCGAATTGTGCCCCGAAGGTGAATTGATTGTCTTTGCCACGGCTGTCAGTATTGAGGGTGCCATTTTGGGCAATACCGAGATTAGGGCTGTCAGTCACCGTATTGTAGCCCCACTTCTCATCCCAGTTGGCGTAGGTGACGAACACACGAATGGCTGGGCGAGACCAGATACTGTCCCCTGCTTGCCACTGTTGGGCCAGGGTTACCTTATATTGACCATTGTGGTCACCGGTACGTTGTGACTTCACATTGTCATAACCCACCTCCATTAAGGTGCTCATGATACTGGTCCATTTATACATCGGGCGAACACCTGTACTGAACCAAGTGGTGCCGTTCTGGTTATCCCAGTTGGTATCCTGATACAAACCAACGTACATCAAATCCCACTTGTCACCCAGACTGATAGCGCCATGGTCAATAATGCGTGTCATATGGCCGTTGTTATTAATGCGCGTCCCTTGTGAATGGCCGCTGTTATAAGACGTCATCGAGTCTGTGGCGTATTGCACAACAAATTTGTTAAAGCCACCCAGCATGCTTTGGGTGTGTTCAGCTGTCAGCATGACACCATCTTTTGAGGCATCTGGAGCCAGGGAGTAATGTTTCTGAGTATTAGCACGACCATAATCAAACCCCAGTTCCAGCGATCCACCCGGGTTAGTTTCCAAACCGGCTAAACGCACGTCATACACATCATTCACTGTGTGTTCAGCATCTTTACGCTGTTCGGCTATCCAGGCACTGGAGCCCCCCGCTTCGGAGTTACGGGTAACCGCTAAAGATAATTTACCAAAGCCTAAATCAATATCTTGTAACCCCGCACCCGGGCCAGAAATATCCCAGTAGTAGAAGTCAATCATATGGACATCATGGCGTTGGTAATAACGTTTACCGGCCCACATGGTGGACCCTGGTAGGGCATCAATTAAATCTTTACCCTGCAGGTTCGCTTCTCGGAACGCGGGGGAAGTTGATTCCCAGTCATCCCGTTGTGATACGGAGTAGGCGACGTTCGTATCCAGATAGAAGCTCTTGTTACCCTCTTTCCATAGTTCCTGACCTAACTTGATCTCCGCATAGGTTTCACATTCGTTACCCAAACGGTATTTACTTTGTGCACCAGTGGATTTGAAACATTGCTGTTCACCACCACTTCCCGTCCAGCCGATACCAGAACGGGCATATCCGTTGAAATCAACAGCCATAGCTTGGGTGGAAAGGACACCAGCGGCAACAGCCAGTGCTATAGGTAACTTGTGCAGAGTAGTCATCAGTTATCTCCTGTTATAATTGCCTGTTGGCATACGTGCCTGACAGTTCTCCAAAGCGGGTATCCGGGTAACTAGACGCCCAACTCCTGGTACAGCCGCCTACAGGCCGTGCCATCTTCCCGGAACAGGTGGCAGCGATGTAGTGGTAGACCGATGGAAAATGTTGCACCTTCTTCTACAAGCACTACGTCGTTCTGGCGGTATACCAGGTTCTGACGTATTGCGAGAATTTGCATATGAATTTGGGTTTCGTTCCCCAGTTGTTCCACCACTTGAATCACGCCTTCCAGCGAGACTTCAGAAGCATCGCCTGGTAACAGATGCTCTGGACGGATACCCAAAGACATATTGGCTCCAACCTGGACGTGAGTGCCTTCCACTGGCAGCCAAACGAGTTGATTATTGGGTAGCTCTATCTGTACCTGATGGGGTTCCGCGGCGGTCACTTTAACCGGCAAGAAATTCATTTTTGGTGAGCCAATAAAGCCCGCAACAAAGCGGTTGGCGGGGTAGTGATAGAGCTCCAATGGCTTGCCCACCTGAGCCACGTTTCCGGCATCCAGTACGACGATTTTGTCTGCCAGGGTCATGGCTTCAACCTGGTCATGAGTGACATAAATCATGGTTCGTTGCAGGCGCTTATGCAGACGTGATATTTCAATGCGCATCTGTACTCGCAATGCTGCATCCAGGTTGGACAGGGGTTCATCAAGCAGAAATACATCAGGCTCTGCCACTAAAGTTCGGCCAATTGCAACACGCTGTCGCTGGCCGCCGGACAGGGCTTTAGGGCGTCTTTCCAGTAAGTGAGCGAGCTGTAACACTTCTGCGACTTGGTTAACCTTTTGGTTAATCTCCGCTTTCCTTACTCCTGCCAGTTTCAAACCGAAAGACATGTTCTCAGCCACAGACAAATGGGGATAAAGCGCATAAGACTGAAACACCATGCCAATGCCACGCTCAGATGGGGGAACGTCGTTCATCCGTTTACCCCCAATCAATAGCTCCCCGGAGGTAATATCCTCAAGACCGGCAATCATCCGTAAGAGTGTTGATTTCCCACATCCTGATGGCCCAACAAACACCACAAATTCACCGTCATCGATTTCCAGATTAATATCTTTAGAAATCACAGCCTCGCCAAAGGCCTTATAAACGCCACTTAGCGTTACATTAGCCATCTGTTACTCCTTCGCTTTCGCAAATAACTTTTCATGTGAATCCGACTGAAGAAAATTACGGAAGAGCATTCCGGTCATACCCGGCGATCACTTCCTGCACTCTGATGACTCTCTTGCTGCGCGCCATACCGCCATGCTGTAGCAAGGTTGCCCCGGACGGCGTCGCGCCCTGAGTATAGAGCGACACGTTGGTAAATGCTTCAGCGTCCTGAGATGGTCGGATAATGAACGAAACAACATTTTCTTTGGTCGTGGTGTTTCAATAACGGTGATAGTGCGATAGGGGCAGTATTAGGAAATCATCCATGACAAATTATTTCATGGGGGGAGGAGACAGGAGGATGAGAGCCCCTTCACCGCCAACGGGCACATTGGGAGAAAGGCAAATACGTGATCCACCACGCAAGTTTCAACCTGCATTGTGGTGGCACAGAGCACAGAACGAGTCGCAGTGTTAACTGGATCACAATAACTCACTGGGGGGCGTAGAAGGGGGGGGGATGATGGGAAACCATCTATGACTCAATATGATAGTGTGATGTCTATCCTGGGTAATAAATTGTACTACAGTCAACAGGATAAATATCTTTTAGCTCGTTATATTACAGCGTTATCTTGCCCGCCTCACTGCGTGACTCATAGCCAGCCCAGTCTGAATACAGACTACACCATGTAATGCTATTGATTCACAAGAAAGTCGGTACCCACAACATTGGATAAAAGGATTGGACCATGACTCACTGTTTCACAGAATCCGGTATTGGTAAGACCGCTCGCGTTTTGGCTACTTCGGCATTAACGGCGTTGGTGCTCTCTTCCTCGGCGTTTGCCAAAATTGAAGAAGGTAAACTGGTCATCTGGATCAATGGCGATAAAGGCTACAATGGGTTGGCGGAAGTTGGTAAGAAGTTTGAGAAAGATACGGGTATTAAAGTCACAGTAGAACACCCAGACAAACTGGAAGAAAAATATCCCCAAGTTGCGGCAACAGGGGACGGCCCGGACATTATCTTTTGGGCCCATGACCGTTTTGGGGGATACGCCCAGTCTGGATTACTGGCAGAAGTCCACCCTTCTAAAGCCTTCCAGGAAAAGCTGTTTCCCTTCACATGGGATGCGGTACGTTTTAATGGCAAATTGATTGGCTATCCTATTGCCGTTGAAGCGTTATCCCTTATTTATAATAAAGACTTAGTGAAAGAAGTACCCAAAACTTGGGAAGAGATCCCTGCGCTGGATAAAAAACTACGCGCGAATGGTAAGAGCGCCATTATGTGGAACTTACAAGAACCCTACTTCACCTGGCCTCTTATTGCCGCTGATGGTGGCTATGCTTTCAAATTTGAAAACGGCGTTTACGATGTGAAAAATGTCGGTGTGAATAACGCTGGAGCGAAAGCAGGCTTACAATTCCTGGTTGATCTGGTGAAAAATAAACATATCAGTGCCGATACGGATTATTCCATTGCCGAAGCTGCCTTTAATAAAGGGGATACCGCAATGACCATTAATGGTCCCTGGGCATGGAGCAACCTGGATAAGAGCAACATTAACTATGGCGTGACGCTATTGCCAACTTTCCATGGTCAGCACTCTAAACCTTTTGCTGGGATATTAACGGCCGGAATTAATGCTGCCAGCCCGAACAAAGAGTTAGCCACTGAGTTCCTGGAAAACTACCTGCTGACCGACCAGGGCCTGGCTGATGTTAATAAGGACAAGCCTCTTGGGGCTGTGACACTGATTTCCTATCAAGAACAGCTGGCAAAAGATCCACGCATTGCAGCGACGATGGAGAACGCCAAATTTGGTGAAATTATGCCGAATATTCCTCAAATGGCAGCCTTCTGGTATGCAACCCGTAGTGCGGTATTGAACGCAATCAGTGGGCGTCAAACTGTTGATGCAGCACTGGACGATGCTGCAGCACGCATCATCAAAGAGTAGCTCTCATGGGCAGGGGGATGTTTGTCCCCCTGGTTTTGTCAGGCCAGGGATCTCTCCAGCAAAATAACGTATTTCGCAGGGGGGATGCCTGCCAGTGATTCGGGTGATAAACCTGCTGGAAGCTGATTTAAAAACGGGTGGCAGTAGCCTGATAAAGACGATCCACAAGGATCGGGCGAATAATGAGAGCAGCCTGCCGGGCTGTAATTTCCAGTACCAAGAGTATGAAAGGGACCATTATGCAGTTATCCCGCTCCGCATTTCAAAACAGTAAAAAGAGAATGGCCTGGTGGCAGAGTGACCTCCTTAAATGGCTGGTAATTGGTGTACTGAGCCTGTTTACCTGTTATTTGATCATGCTGATGTATGCCCAGGGTGAATATCTTTTTGCCATAGTGACACTTATTCTGGTGAGTCTGGGGTTGTATGTTTTTGCCAACCGCAGGACCTACGCCTGGCGCTATGTTTACCCCGGTATAGCAGGAATGGGGCTGTTTGTACTGTTTCCTTTAATTTGTACCATTGCTATTGCTTTCACTAACTACAGCAGTACCAACCAGCTGACCTTCGAGCGTGCACAATCTGTCTTAATGGGCAGGCAGTTTCAGACAGGGCAAACCTTCTCCTTTGGCCTTTATCCTGATGTGGATCAATGGCGTTTACAGCTCGCATCACCGGATAATCATGTGTTCTATATTTCCGATCCTTTCAATATCAATGGCGAGGGGGAACAGAAATTACCTGTTGTGGCCACCACCACCGAGCAGACGGGAGAGCAGGCGACACTACGGGTGATTACTCAAAATCGCCAGGCCCTGGGGGCGCTGGTCGTCATTCTTCCCAATGGCAGTGAGCTACGTATGAGTTCGTTACGCCAGTTTGCGGAAACTAGCCCACTTTATACCTTGGGTGCGGATGGTAGCGACTTGATTAATCAGCAAACAGGGGTGACATATCGCCCGAACAGGGAAAGCGGTTTTTACCAGGCGATTAATGCTGAAGGGCAGTGGGAAAATGAGACCCTTAGCCCAGGGTTCACCATCACCATAGGCTGGAAAAACTTCCTGCGGGTTTTACACGATGAAGGGATTCAGAAACCTTTTATCTCTATTTTTATCTGGACTGTCCTCTTTTCGGTGCTGAGTGTCGTTTTTACGGTGGCCGTCGGGATGGTACTGGCCTGCCTGGTTCAGTGGGAAGCACTGAAAGGTAAAGCCATTTATCGTGTATTACTCATCCTGCCTTATGCCGTTCCGGCATTTATTTCAATCTTAATTTTTAAAGGGCTATTCAACCAAAGCTTTGGTGAAGTTAACGTGATGCTTAACCAGCTGTTTGGCATCAAACCTGAATGGTTCAGCGATCCTCTTACTGCCAAAGGCATGGTTTTAATCGTGAATACCTGGCTTGGTTACCCCTACATGATGATTCTGTGCATGGGGTTACTGAAGGCCATTCCTGATGACCTGTATGAGGCTTCTGCAATGGATGGGGCGGGCCCCTTCCAGAATTTCACAAAAATCACGTTCCCGTTGCTAATTAAGCCACTGATCCCATTAATGATTGCCAGCTTTGCCTTTAACTTTAATAACTTTGTTTTGATTCAGTTATTAACCAAAGGTGGCCCGGACATGATTGGCACCAGTACACCCGCGGGGTATACGGATTTGCTGGTTAACTATACCTATCGTGTTGCCTTTGAAGGTGGCGGCGGGCAGGACTTTGGGTTAGCCGCCGCTATTGCAACACTGATTTTTGTCCTGGTTGCTGCGCTGGCATTACTGAATTTGAAAGCCAGTAAAATGAATTTTGACTAAAGGAGGAGATGCCGATGGCCATGGTGAAACCAAAATCTCAACGCTTGCGTCTGTTAGGGACACATCTTTTGATGTGGTGCTTTATCGCGTTGATCATGTTCCCGTTGCTGATGGTGGTTGCCATCTCGCTGCGGTCTGGAAACTTTGCTACCGGTAGCCTTATTCCAGAACAGATATCCTGGGAGCACTGGAAACTGGCATTGGGATTTAGTGTGACCCAGGCGAACGGTACTGTCACCCCGCCCCCGTTCCCGGTGCTGTTGTGGCTATGGAATTCGGTTAAAATCGCGGTTATTACCTCAATAGGGATTGTTGCCCTGTCCACCACCTGTGCTTATGCTTTCGCCCGCATGCGTTTTCGGGGAAAAAATACCCTGTTGAAAAGCATGCTGATCTTCCAGATGTTTCCCGCAGTGCTCTCTTTGGTCGCCTTATATGCGCTATTCGATCGTATTGGCCAGTATATGCCGTTTATTGGGTTGAACACGCACGGTGGTGTTATTTTCGCCTACCTGGGGGGGATTGCATTGTATGTCTGGACTATCAAGGGTTACTTTGAAACCATCGACAGTTCACTGGAAGAAGCCGCTGCGTTGGATGGTGCAACACCATGGCAAGCCTTTCGGCTAGTGTTATTACCCCTGTCAGTTCCTATTCTGGCGGTTGTCTTTATCCTGTCATTTATTGCTGCCATCACTGAAGTTCCGGTTGCCTCATTGCTATTACGTGATGTGGAAAGCTATACCCTGGGAGTGGGGATGCAACAGTACCTCAATCCGCAAAATTACCTGTGGGGCGACTTCGCCGCTGCCGCAGTGTTATCCGCAATGCCTATTACTGCGGTCTTCCTTTTAGCCCAACGCTGGTTAGTTGGAGGGTTAACTGCCGGAGGAGTGAAGGGTTAACGTATTGCTTTTTTGTTATGCCACTGCTGGTTTTGTCTCACTTTATTTGGTGTTCTGTGTCTTTCTGGCGGCCTCGAATGGCCGCCATTTTTATAAAAAGGCAGGTATGAGAAAGCCCAAAAGCCTCTGATGAGGCTTCTGGGCTTTCTGGGGTAATGTCAGTCTGGAGCGTACTTCTGGTGATGTTCAGGCTTACTTATTGAGCTCTGCGGTCATATGCACCCGGTTGTTTACCATGGCACTGGTGATGGTGTAATCAGCATGTTGCTGCGCAGCCTGGGCAGCGATTTTCGCCTCAGCACCATCCAGTGTGGATGCGGTGGCGCTGATGCTTTGCGCGAAGGCACCAAAAGACAGAAGGGAAAGGGCGGAAACTGCAACAAAAGTTTTGATGTTTTTCATGGTGGTATTCCTTACATTCTCTTATTCATAAATAGGCGCTGTTGGCCTGATGTGATAAATGATAAGGGAGTAAGGTAACGAATGAAATTAGAACTATTTGCTTTTATTGTTCAAAAAAATAGAAGTTAACGTGTTGCGATTATGTCTGGGGCCATTCTTATAAAAAGGCAGGTATGAGAAAGCCCAAAAGCCTCTGATGAGGCTTCTGGGCTTTCTGGGGTAATGTCAGTCTGGAGCGTACTTCTGGTGATGTTCAGGCTTACTTATTGAGCTCTGCGGTCATATGCACCTGGTTGTTTACCATGGCACTGGTGATGGTGTAATCAGCATGTTGCTGCGCAGCCTGGGCAGCGATTTTCGCCTCAGCACCATCCAGTGTGGATGCGGTGGCGCTGATGCTTTGCGCGAAGGCACCAAAAGACAGAAGGGAAAGGACGGAAACTGCAACAAAAGTTTTGATGTTTTTCATGGTGGTATTCCTTACATTCTCTTATTCATAAATAGGCGCTGTTGGCCTGATTTGATAAATGATAAGGGAGGAAGGTAACGAATGAAATTAGAACTATTTGCTTTTCTTGTTCAAAAAAACAGAATTAATATCATTGCTCTTATTCATCAGGAACAGTCATTAATGTAACCGTCATCGTGCGCTGAAGCAGGCTGATCTTTTGATCCGCCTGTTTCAGCGCACTGGCCACAGAGTCGTATTACCCTGGTTTATACATAGCCCATCATCTGCAACAAACGTTGTGCTTGCTCTATGGCTTCCTGGCGGTGACTGACACCCATTTTTTGATATAAATTACGAATATGCGTTTTAATGGTGGTTGCCGCGACATCCAGTTCTCCGGCGATTTGCTCATTGCTGTAACCTGAGTAAATCAGCCCCAAAACTTGCCATTCACGCTGAGTTAACGGACTGGTGCGGATCAATTCCGGTATCTGCGGGTGGGTGAGCAGCTTTTCAACGAAGACTTCATCAAAATGGGCAAACTTATGCCGATGGTGCTGGTTAATATCTTTAAGGATCCGCTGGGCACGATGCTGTTCCAGTTCAGGTAAAGCATTGAGCTGGATCAGCTGGCGCAGTTGTTGCGCCATGGCTTCCCCTTCAATAACAAAATGACTGATAAAACCAGTACGATTTGCTAATGACAGTGATTCTATCAAGGCTTGTTGCGCCTCATTCTTACGGTTAACCTTCCCATAAAAAATGTTACTTAACAATAGATTGCGATTGAGATCACTGGTTAAGTTAAGGCGGCGAGCATTCTCATTAAGCTCATCCAGTATGACTTCGGCTTCGTTATAGCGCCCGAGCATAATCTGTATACGGGCAATATTACGCCACTGACCCTGTGAAAAATGGTTATCGGCCATTCCTGGTTTGGTTGCGTGGCGTAGCCAGTTAATGGCTGCCTCTTGGTCGCCGGTCATTTGCCAGTGAATAACTCGTGGTTTGTCTGCATTTGTTATCCAGTCGAGATGGTACTGGCTGTCTTGCTGCAATGTTTCGCAACGCTGAATATACAGGTTGGCGTTATCCAGGTCCCCACGAGCCAGGGAACACTTCGCCAGCATGGCCAGGCACTGTAACTGTTGCTGCGGGTGGTAGTTAACCAGAATCTCAATCCCTTTACGTGCCGCTTCTTCTGCTTCATCCAGACGTGACCATGACCACAATATCTGGGAACGAATACGCAGTAAGAATTCATGCATGGGGAGCTGTTCGAGGTGCTGCTCATGGATTAATTCAAAGGCTTTATCCTGAGTTTCATAAGCGGCTTGAAGGAATCCCTGGGCGATAAGAATCTCACTTTGCTGCAATAGTGCCCATAACGCATAGTGATACACCTCATGCCGGCGTGCTATTTGCTCTGTTTGCTGCATCATCGGCAGTGCGCGGCTCAACTCGCCTTTACAATGGAGTACTTCACCAATCACTGAAGCCGCCACAATTCGGCTATAGAAGTTAGCTACTGGCAGTATTCCCAGGGCATCTGCGGCGAGTTGTTCTGCTTCGTCTGGTTTTCCTGCATTGATCGCAACCTGAGCCCGCAGTGCATCAAATTCGGCGCGCAGAATATTATCCACTGGGATCTGTCTATCCAGCATGGCGGATTCTGCTTGCTCAAGCAGGGTGTTGACCTCACCATAGCGGTGCTGGCTTTGTGCCAGCCAGGCCTGGAGCAACACCAGTTCAGGATTTTGTACCAGTAAAGAGTAGGGGAGTGCCACCAGGCATTGCTCCAGCAGTGTCAGCTCACTACGGTGATACAGTGTCCAGGCATGTTCTTGCAGGATATCGCGTAACATATCCACATCGCCAAAAGCCAGGGCATGATGTATTGCTTCGGCGGGGTAGCCTAATGCCATCCATCCTTCTGCTGCTGCATGGTGTAATTTGGGTAACTCAAGGGCCAGTTCCCACTGGCAACGCTGGCGCAAGAAAGCGGCAAAGAGCGGGTGGAAGCAGAACCATTCCCCACTGTCATCCATACGATGAATAAATAACCCCTGGCGTTCCAGTTCTTCCAGGCGTTGCTGACCATTATCTTCCCCTGTCAGGCGCACAATTAACGCATCATTCATCGAACGGAGTACCGAGCAACGTAACAGGAAAGCCCGCCCGTCCCTATCAACCTGATCCAGTACCTCATCAACCAAATAGTCCGATAAGTGGCTGGCATTCAGCCCGGCCAGACGTTTTACTGATTTTTGCGCTGAGGAATTGGGTTGCCGGGAAGAGAGCGCAATGAGCTGAAGCGCCGTGGCCCAGCCTTCGACCTCATCGCAGAACTGGTTGCTTTCCCCTTGTGCTAAAGGTGACGGAAGGCGACGTTCGAAAAATTGCTGTGCTTCTTGGTGGTTAAATGCCAGCTGTTTCATCCCGAGCTCCAGGAGCTGGTCACGTACCCGCAGGTTGGCAATGCCCAGCGGGGGCAAAGTGCGGGAGAGCATGACCAGGGTCAAATTTTCTGGCTGATGACGCAGGAAAAACCGCATTGCTTCATGGATGGCATCGTTGGTTACCAAATGATAATCATCGATCACTAAATAGAGCTGCCCCTGCCAGTCGGATAACTCAATAAAGAGCTGTGCAAATAACGTAGACAGGCTTGCGTATTGGTGCTTTTGGCTGAGTGCTTCGCTTTTGCTGCAATGCCCGCCAGTGGCTAGCTGAACTGCTGCAACCAAGTAACTGGCAAAGCGTTCTGGCTGATTATCACTCTCATCAAGAGAGTACCAGCCGAGGAAAGGTTGTTCGGCAGCCCACTGGGCTATAAGGGTGGTTTTTCCATACCCTGCGGGACAGTTTATTAATGTCAGTCGATAACTCGCGACCTCGGATAACTGCAGCAGCAAGCGGTCACGTATCACGGTATTTTGTAGCCGTACTGGGCGACTCAGTTTCGATGGGATCAACATGCTGTGTCCGGTTTGGATACGTTCCGGTTAAAAGATGACCTGAAAATAATTATGTCAATTTGTACTAAAATAACAGGGGCGGACATCGGCGCCATTATTTTAACGACCTAATATTATCATTGCTCAGACTTGATAACAGCCCTGTTCGTACACTCCAGGATACTGTTTCATGGCGGTAAGTTGCTCCGGATCACAATTTTAGCTACGCCCTACGACTCAGCCCCAGCTAAGCCTTTGGCAGGATGATGTTCTTGTCTGCACTCATTGGCAGGATGAAGGTAAGTTATCCCACTCACAGAATAGAGAGCCCTATGTCACAGCCTATGCTAAAAAAGGACGATTTCCTCGCCGCACTGACCCGACAATGGCAGCGTTTTGGCTTAACCTCTGCTCAACAAATGACCCAGCATCAGTGGTGGGAAGCGGTGAGCGCAGCCCTGGCCGAACAGATGGTTGTACAACCCAAGCCTGTTACTGCCCAGCAACCACATCGCCACGTTAACTATATTTCCATGGAATTTTTGATCGGCCGTTTAACCGCCAATAATTTAATTAATTTGGGCTGGTATCACCAAGTCGATGCGCTACTGGCTGAACAGCAGATTAGTTTAAGTGACCTGTTGGAGCAGGAGACTGATCCCGCACTGGGAAATGGTGGGTTAGGCCGTCTTGCTGCCTGTTTTCTCGATTCAATGGCCACGGTAGGACAACCTGCCACGGGCTATGGTTTGAACTACCAATATGGTTTATTCCGCCAGTCTTTCAATGCGTGCCAGCAACAAGAAGCGCCCGATAACTGGCAGCGGGAAAGCTATCCCTGGTTCCGCCATAATTCTGCCCTGGCTGTGGAAGTGGGCTTTGGCGGTAAGCTTGAAACTCAAGCCGATGGCCGGCAGCTATGGCGCCCGGATTTTACCCTGCGCGGCGAAGCCTGGGATTTACCGGTACTCGGTTTTCAAAATGGTGTGGCGCAACCATTACGCTTATGGCAAGCAACCCAACCACATCCATTTGATTTAAATAAGTTCAATGAGGGGAAGTTTTTGCTGGCGGAACGACAAGGCGTCGAAGCAGAAAAACTGACCAAAGTGTTATACCCCAATGATAATCACACGGCCGGTAAGCGTCTGCGTCTGATGCAGCAATATTTTCAGTGTGCCTGCTCTGTCGCGGATATTTTACGTAAGCACCACCTGGCGGGGCGTAAATTAGCGGAATTGCCAGATTATGAAGTCATTCAGTTGAATGACACCCACCCCACGATCGCGATACCTGAAATGTTGCGTGTACTACTTGATGATCATCAACTGGAATGGGATGCGGCCTGGGCTATAACCAGTAAAACCTTTGCCTACACTAACCATACCCTGATGCCGGAAGCTCTCGAGTGCTGGGATGAAAAACTGGTACGTAGCCTGTTACCACGCCACTTTGCCATCATCAAACAGATCAATGCCCAGTTTAAACTGCTGGTGGACAAACAGTGGCCAGGGGATGAGAAAGTATGGGCTAAACTTGCCGTACACCATGACAAACAAGTGCGAATGGCGAATTTGTGTGTTGTCAGCGGTTTTGCTGTTAATGGCGTGGCGCAATTACATTCAGACTTAATTATCAGGGACTTATTTCCGGAATATTATCAATTATGGCCAAACAAATTTCACAATGTCACCAACGGTATTACGCCCCGTCGTTGGTTAAAACAATGTAACCCAGCATTGTCGACGCTGATCGATGACTCACTGAAAGTAGAATGGGTAAATGATTTAGAAGCATTGGCAGGGCTCGAGCCTTTCGCCGCAGATAACGCATTTTGTCAGCGCTATCAGCAGATCAAATATGACAACAAAGTTAAGCTGGTTGAATACGTTAAGCAGGTAATGGGAATAACCATTAATCCGAATGCTATCTTTGATGTACAAATTAAGCGATTACATGAATATAAACGTCAGCATTTGAATCTGCTGCATATTCTGTCGTTATATCGCCAGATTCGTGATAACCCAAGTCTGGATATCGTGCCTCGTGTTTTCCTGTTTGGGGCGAAAGCTGCTCCAGGTTACTATTTAGCCAAAAACATCATCTATGCTATCAATAAAGTCGCAGAGAAGATCAATAACGATCCTGTCGTCAGGGATCGTATCAAGGTTGTTTTCATTCCAGACTACCGAGTTTCAGTGGCTGAATTGATGATCCCGGCGGCAGACGTATCAGAACAGATTTCAACCGCCGGTAAAGAAGCGTCTGGCACAGGTAATATGAAACTGGCGCTGAATGGGGCCTTAACCGTGGGTACTCTGGATGGGGCTAACGTCGAGATTGCTGAACAGGTGGGTGGTGAGAATATCTTTATCTTCGGTAATACCGTTGAGCAAGTGAAAGCCATTCTGGCAAAAGGCTATGAACCGAAAAAATACCTGAAACAGAACGCTCACCTGAAGAGCATACTCGATGAGCTGGCCAGTGGCGCTTTTAGTGACGGGGATACACAGGCCTTTGACATGATGCTGCACAGCTTGCTGGAAGGGGGCGATCCTTACCTGGTATTAGCAGATTTTTCTGCCTACTGTGATGCGCAAAAAGAGATAGACACGTTGTATCGTAATAAAGAAGAGTGGACGCGGCGCACCATTCTTAACACGGCTCGGGTAGGCATGTTCAGTTCCGATCGTTCAATTCGCGATTACCAGCAACGAATCTGGCAAGCGAAACGTTAAGGAGAGGCATATGGACAGTCTATCCCTCACTCAGGTAGCGACCCTGGCAGGCATATCCGCCAGCTATATTAATGCACATGGTAAGCGGCAGGCTATTTCGTCTGAGACTCAGCAGCAATTGGTGGCGGCGATGGGCGGCAAACAGGCCGTCTATGAACGTCAGAGGAAAACATCCCCTTTACCCGGTGTCAAAATTTATACTGTTGGTAGTCTGGCCCTGCTATCGGTAGCAGGTTCTGGTGATTATCACTGGCTGCTTCAGACAGAAGATGGCACACAGACTGAAGGCTATCTTTGTGGCCAGAGCACCCTGAACCTGGGGGCATCGTTGCCCTTGGGTTATCACCATCTGTGTCTGAAACAGGGGGCGCAACAGTGGCAGTGTACGGTTATTGTTGCTCCAAAACGTTGTTATGAGCCCGAAGCGTTACAAACGGGAAAGAGGTTGTGGGGGGCTTGTGTACAGCTTTATACACTACGCTCTGAACAGAATTGGGGAATTGGTGATTTTGGTGACTTAAACCATATGCTGGAACAGGTTGAATCCCGGGGTGGGGCCTTCATTGGTCTTAACCCTATTCATGCCCTGTACCCAGCCAATCCACAAAGTGTCAGTCCTTATAGCCCTTCTTCCCGACGCTGGCTGAATGTGATTTATATCGATGTGAATCGCGTGGAAGAATTCCAGCACAGTGAGGCTGTACAGGGCTGGTGGCAACAGCCAGTAACCCAGGATACGTTAGCCAGCGTTCGGGCCACTGAATGGGTAGATTATCCCCAAGTCATGCAACTGAAACTGACCGCACTACGTCTGGCCTTTCCCCTGTTTCTTTCCCGGGAAGCCGGGGATAAACGCATGCAGAGCTTTCAGCAGTTTGTGGCAGAAGGTGGCGTCAGTCTGTACCAACAGGCCGCCTTTGATGCTCTTCATGCACACCTCAGCATGAATGACCCTATGATGTGGGGCTGGCCGGTATGGCCGGAACAATATCGTGATGGCCATAGTGAAGCGGTGGCGGCATTCTGCGATGAACATCAGCAAGATGTGAATTTCTATTTGTGGCTGCAGTGGTTAGCCGCCAGCCAGTTTGATGATTGTTTCCGTACCAGCCAGGCACGTAATATGCCACTGGGTTTATACCGTGATCTGGCGGTGGGGGTCGCTGAAGGGGGGGCTGAAACCTGGTGTGATCGGGAGCTATACTGTCTCCAGGCTTCTGTGGGAGCGCCGCCAGATATTTTAGGGCCTTTAGGGCAAAATTGGGGGTTACCTCCAATGGATCCTCATATTATGGAAGACCGTGCTTACCAGCCATTTATTGATCTATTGCGTGCCAATATGACCAGTTGTGGGGCGTTGCGTATTGACCATGTTATGAGTTTACTACGGTTGTGGTGGATCCCCCGTGATCGCACGGCGGATCACGGGGCTTACGTGCAATATCCCGTGGATACCCTGCTGGCGATTTTAGCGCTTGAGAGTCAGCGACATCGGTGCATGGTGATCGGTGAAGATCTGGGCATTGTACCAACAGAAATTATCCATAAACTGCGGGACTACGGTGTTTATTCTTACAAGGTGCTCTATTTCGAGCATGACTCTGGTAATCACTTCCGGGCCCCGCAGGATTATACCCATCAAGCAATGGCCACCATTACGACACATGATTTGCCCACCCTGCGTGGCTACTGGCAATGCGATGATCTGACCCTCGGGAATACGCTGGGTATTTATCCTGATCCTCAAATACTGAAACAGCTTTATCAGGATCGTGAACAATCCAAACAAGGGCTACTGGATGTTCTGCATCATTATAATTATGTGCCCAAGTCTATGGGGGATCAGGCCTCTGCGTTGTCAATGAGCCGGGAGCTTAATCATGGCATGCATGGCTATCTCGCTGGGAGCGCCAGCGCATTACTCGGTTTACAGCCTGAAGACTGGCTGGATATGGCGGCCCCGGTGAATATCCCCGGCACCACGGATCAATACCCCAACTGGCGCCGAAAACTGACCGTTACCCTGGCAGAGATGTTTGCTGATCAGCGCATTAATTTGTTATTAAAAGATGTGAATCAGGGGCGTAATTCTGCCTTGCCTGACTGAATATACGTTGCCTCAGAGGGGAATAGCCTCTCTGAGGTAACGGGCAGTCCTTGGCTTACAGTGTGTCACCATAATAAATCTGGTAGCCAAGATCGATACGTTCCGCCGTTTCTGCCCCAGACAGGCGTTTAATAAGTGCCTCACTCGCCACTTTACCCATCTCATAACGTGGTGTGATAACACTGGCTATTTTTTGCAAACGTGCCCGGCCAATGTCTAACCCGTGGAAACCGGCAATGGCTATCTCTTCCGGAACGTTGATTCCCTGTTTCTGGCAC
Organism: Citrobacter sp. JGM124; assembly: GCF_018257795.1. Classification (GTDB taxonomy): domain Bacteria; phylum Pseudomonadota; class Gammaproteobacteria; order Enterobacterales; family Enterobacteriaceae; genus JGM124. The sequence continues at coordinate 40,463 of NZ_JAERJD010000005.1, forward strand.
TCCAGCAAAACTCCCACCGCTAAATCATCATTGGTACAAAAAATAGCGTCAACTTCTGGGTGCTGTTGTTGAAACTGTAAAAACATCTGGCGACCCAGATCGACGGAGGAGATGGCGTGTGGCGCCATATGGAAAGGTTTAAGATTATGAACCGCCAAAGCTTTTTCAGTTCCATGGTAACGACTTAAGTCACGAGGATCGTCCATTGATCCAAAAAAAGCAATTCGACGTTTACCACTTTCCAAAAAGGCATTGGTCATATCCCAGGCGGCCTTTTCGTTATCAAAGCCGACCTGGAGATCAAGCTGATGACCACCGATATCCATCAGTTCTACCACCGGGATACCGCATGCCTGTAGGTACTTGATCATGCGATCGCTATGTTTGCGGCTGGTTAATATCAGGCCATCAATATTATAGGACAGTAGATTAAGAACCTCTTTCTCTTCCCGGAGAGGGTCATACTCATAGTTAGCAATTAAGGTCTGGTAATTATGTTCGGAGGTAATGGACTCTATACCAGCCAGAACGTCGGCAAAAATCTGATTACGAAAAGAGGGGATTAATACCCCAATGGTTTTGCTGCGAGCATTGAGTAATATCTCCGGAGCCCGATTCGGAATATAACTGGTTTCCTCCATTGCCTTTGAAATAAGCTCACGGCTACGTTGAGAAACCTGTGCCGGGTCACGTAAATAACGGCTGACCGTCATTTTATTGAGCCCGGCAAGGTTCGCTATATCCTGCAATGTCATTCGTTGGTTTTTCATCCGGCTCTCTACAGCACATGAGTGGTGTTATTACCGGAACATTACCATGAGTGGCATCACCTGTTAATCTGCAACTCAATGACTTGTCGCTGACATCTCGGGTTGAGCTGCATTCCCGCGCACGCTATACATGAGAATCACTGATGCAAACAGTGCCACGGCCATAAAGGTATAGGAGGCACCGGGCCCACCTGTTATGCCATTTAAATACCCAACCAGCCAGGCACCAAGGAATGCGCCTAATGCTCCAAAGCTGTTGATTAACCCCATAGCAACACCTGATACATTGCGAGGGAGCAATTCAGGAATAATGGCAAAGAAAGGTCCATAAGGTGCGTACATACAAGCCGCGGCGATGACTAATAGTGCATACGAGACCCAGAAAGCCTGGTCTCCTATCAGCCATGAAGAGAAAAATGCGATCCCGGCTATCAGCAGCAGCGGCCAAATAAACAGTTTGCGGTTCTGGAATTTATCCGAGAGCCAGGAGACGGTTAGCATCAGCGTAATTGCAGCAAAATAAGGCACTGCCGCGAGCCAGCCAACAGACACAATATCGATTTGTGCGGCATTTTTAAGAATGGACGGCATCCACATCATGAAACCGTATACACCAATACTCCAGAGTGCATGTACCGCACATAGCATAATGACATTACGCGACCGCAGGGCCTCACCGTAATTACGAACGGGTTTGATATTCCCCTGTTCACTGTCCATAACGTGCTGGAGCGTCTGTTTTTCTTCTTTGCTCAGCCATGATGCTTCAGAAGGTTTATCCCGAACCAGAAGCCACCAGATGCCGGCCCAAAGTACAGCCGGAATGCCTTCTATAATAAACATTTCCCGCCAGCCCCAGGACTGAATCAGATAACCAGAAACAATGGACATCCACAGCACGGTAACCGGGTTTCCAAGAACTAAAAAGGTATTGGCCCGTGATCGTTCTGTTTTAGTAAACCAGTTACTTACGTAAATCAGCATGGCGGGCATGACGGCTGCCTCAACCACCCCGAGCGTAAAACGAATCACCATCAGCATCGGAATGTTACTGACGAATCCTGTTGCTGTAGCGCAGAGTCCCCATAAGATGAGACTGAAAAAAATCATTTTTCTTACACTACGTTTTACTGCATATATTGCGCCGGGAACTTGAAAGAAAAAATAGCCAAGAAAAAAGAGTGCACCAATTAATGAAGAAGTACCTTTTGTAATACCTAAATCATTTTCAATACCTGCTGCAGCTGCAAAGCCATAATTAGCACGGTCAAGATAAGCCAGGCTATAGGTAATAAAAATAATGGGCATCAAATACCACCAACGACGAGCGGGTAATTTCACGGGCGTTTGCATATTTAATCCTTGGTGTACACAGGTGAATACTGACGTTGTAATAACGTCAGTAATTAATTATTGAGATTTAAATTGTTACGTAATTAATTATACTGCGGCCAGCATTCCTCCATCGACAAACAGCATATGTCCATTAACATAGTTAGATGCTGAGGATGCAAGGAATACGGCGGCACCAATGAGCTCTTCCGGCTTACCCCAACGTGCGGCAGGTGTTCGCTGATATAACCAGGAAGAGAATGCTTCATCATTTACCAGCGCTTCAGTCATATCTGTATCAAAGTATCCGGGGGCGATGCTATTCACTTGAATATTATGTTCTGCCAGTTCAACACACATACCACGCGTGAGCATTTTTACGGCACCTTTTGTTGCCGCGTAAGGCGTAATAGTTTTACGTCCCAGTTCACTTTGCATTGAACCTATATTTATTATTTTACCGGCTGATCGCTTTATCATATATTTAGCGACCTGTTGCGAAACCAAGAAAACACCTTTCTGATTTACTTCAATAACATCATCCCATTCCTGTTCAGGAAATTCTATAAATGGATGACGACGTTGAATCCCGGCATTATTAATTAATATATCAATTGGGCCGATATTTTTTTCGATTTCTGCAATGGCGGTTTCTACTTGTACGGACTGAGTAACATCAAATGCATAACCTGTTGCTGAGTATCCCTCAGCCACTAACAGACGTGCGGCCATGTCAGCTTTCTGTTGATCCCGGTCATTAATGATAATTTCTGCACCATACTGGGCAAGACCTTTGGCCAGGACATTGCCGATACCTCGGGCTGAACCCGTGATCAGTGCCCGTTTTCCTGACAGATCAAATAAATTGTTCATAGAGCCTCTTTTCATTTTACTGTTACGCATAACTGTATACGCGTAACAGTGGGGTTGGAAATATGTAGCCCGTTAAAATTACTATATTGTGATCGATGAAGCATTTTGATGCTGTAACGTTGTTGCTGGCCTGATCGCCCGAAGATGGTAGCCCGCCCAGTGCCAAGTACAGGCCCGATGCTATAAGTATTAGGCTATTAACCCAGATATGTCACCGGTGTGGTATCAGCTTTACTTGGCTTGTCATGTATTCCCTGAATCAGGAACCACTGTCATGGAATAGTGGGCAGGTGACTGGGAGGGAGCCGGTACTGGCCTGAACCTGTAACAGGCATTGCACCCGGATCAGGTGATCTGCCTGCGTGCTGTATATTACAGGCAAAAAAATATCTGGACGTAGCCAGATATTTTCAGGACAGCCGAGATGATCAGCGGCGGGCGCGAACAATCTGATATTTGCGGGTCAGATATTCAACGGGCGCGCTCCAGACGTGTACCAGACGGGTAAAAGGAAAGAGCAGAAACAGTGTCATGCCCAGAACCAAATGGATCCGGAAGATATGAGCGACCCCATTCAGGTGCTCAGAGGCGCCACCATGGAAGGTAACGACCGCTTGCGCCCAGCCTACCAGCTTCATCATCTCCCCCCCGTCCATATGCTGTGCAGAGAACGGAATGGTCAGCAAGCCCAGGATACACTGAATCATCAGCAGGCTGAGGATAAGAATATCAGCAGTGGAAGACGTTGCCCGGATACGGGGGTTGAACAACCGGCGTTTCAGTAGCAACAAGCCGCCTAGCAAGGTCATTACTCCACAAACCCCGCCCGCCGCCATCGCGATTTTTTGCTTCATTTCGATGGGCAGGAAAGATTCATATACCCAGTGTGGTGTCAGCAGGCCAAAGAAGTGTCCAAAAAAGATGCCTAAGATTCCGATGTGGAACAGGTTTGAAGCCAGGTTCATGCCCTTGGGGGACAGCATCTGGCTGGAGCTGGCTCGCCAGGTATACTGGCCGTAGTCATAACGCAGCCAGCTCCCCACCAGAAAGACGGTACCACAGATATACGGATAAATGTCGTAGAAGAACACATTGAGAAATTGCATTGTTACTGTCCTCCAATATTCAAATATTGCGGTGCAACGGCACCGGCAAAGCGATGCTGGTGGCGACTTATCTCAGACTCCCCACACCCGGCATCCGCAACAAATTTCACTTGCTCTTCTTCCCAGACGGCGTCGAGAGCCTGTGGTGTGTCATCCCTGACTTCCCCGGCAATTTGCTGGCTGACACGCTCAACGGCGACGTCACTTTCTGACAGGCTAAGTAGGGCATCAAACAGCACGGCATAATCACTTTCACGTTGCTTAAGGCGTGCTGACAGTAACGCCAGAATCGGGGCGACATCTTGCAAACCACTACGCGCCATTGGCTCGTTACATTGAGAGAGATACTCCAGGTACAGCGGGAGGTGATCCGGCAGCTCACGGCTACCGATCTCCATACCTGCCTGTTGGTACTGGTTCATTAGGTTGACCATGGCTTGCCCACGGTCCCGGGACTCACCATGCACATGTTCAAATAATAACAATGAGGTTGCCCGGCCCCGGTCAAACAGTTCGCTATAATTTGCCTGTGCATCCAGCACCTCTTGCTGGCAAAAAACAGAAATAAAATGATGCAATTGGGCCGCTTGTTGGGCATTGAGCGCCCCTCCTGTGGCTGTTGCTTCACACAGCTCCTGTTGATGCTGCCATAAGGCAGTATCCGGATACTCAAGCAACCGGGAAATGACCAGAAGTTCAATCATGACTGTGACCCCGTCTTACTGGACACATCAATGGCATCAATCCGTTTGCTATTGAACAGGTTGAATTTGCTGTCTGAGCCATGGCAGCCATCCCCAAAGCTGAAACCACAGCCATTACGCTCAGGGAAAGCCTCTGCGGCCAGCTCCCGGTGGCTGGATGGCACCACAAAGCGATCTTCGTAGTTAGCTATTGCCAGGTAGCGATACATCTCCTGAGCTTCGGCCTCCGTCAGTCCGACCTCTTCCAGGGCGCGAGTATCTATAATCCCTTCTACCGTCTCGGCACGTTTATAGTGGCGCATGGCCATCATGCGTTTTAACGCCTGTAGCACTGGGGCGGTATCACCTGCAGTGAGTAAGTTCGCCAGATATTCCACCGGAATACGCAGGCTTTCTACATCCGGCAGAATACCGGTATGCGGCAATTCGCCAGCATCCGCCGCAGATTGGATAGGAGACAATGGCGGGACATACCAAACCATGGGCAAGGTACGGTATTCGGGGTGCAGTGGCAGAGCCAGCTTCCAGTCCATCGCCATTTTATATACCGGCGATTTTTGAGCCGCATCGATAACACTTTGTGGCACGCCATCTTTTAGCGCTTGCGCGATCACGGCGGGATCATGAGGATTGAGGAAAATACCCAGTTGCTGTTCGTAGAGATCTTTCTCGTTTTCAGTGCTGGCAGCTTGTTCAATGGCATCCGCGTCATACAACAACACGCCCAGATAACGAATGCGGCCGACGCAGGTTTCGGAACATACAGTCGGCATTCCGGCTTCGATTCGGGGATAGCAAAAAATACATTTCTCAGATTTGCCGCTTTTCCAATTGAAGTAAATTTTCTTGTACGGGCAACCAGTAATACACATCCTCCAGCCACGGCATTTATCCTGGTCAATCAGAACGATACCGTCTTCTTCGCGCTTGTAGATAGCCCCGCTTGGGCAGGTTGCCACACAGGCCGGATTCAGGCAGTGTTCACACAAGCGTGGCAAATACATCATGAAGGTATTCTCGAACTGGCCGTACATCGCTTTCTGGAGATCATGAAAGTTCTGATCTTTGGAGCGTTTATCAAACTCCCCACCCAAAATTTCTTCCCAGTTTGGGCCGGCGGTTATCTTGTTCATGCGCTGCCCAGTAATCAGCGATCGTGGGCGAGCAATAGGCTGATGCTTTCCTTCCGGGGCGTTATGCAGCCGCTGATAGTCAAAATCGAAAGGCTCGTAATAATCATCAATACCCGGCAGATATGGGTTAGCGAAGATTTTACCTAACAGTGATGCACGGTTACCCATGCGCGGCTGTAACGCGCCATTTATTTTTCGGATCCAGCCACCTTTCCATTTTTCCTGATTTTCCCAGTCGTTGGGGTAACCGAGGCCAGGCTTGGTTTCAACGTTGTTAAACCACGCATATTCCGTACCTTCACGGCTAGTCCAGACGTTTTTACAGGTCACCGAACAGGTATGACAGCCGATGCACTTGTCAAGATTCAGCACCATGCCGACTTGTGAACGAATTTTCATTTTACGCTCTCCTGTTTCTGGTCATTGCCTTCACCATCCAGCCAGTTAATATTTTTCATTTTACGTACCACGACAAACTCATCACGGTTTGAACCGACGGTGCCGTAGTAGTTAAAGCCATATGCCAGCTGTGCATATCCCCCAATCATATGGGTCGGTTTCGGGCTAATGCGGGTCACTGAGTTATGAATCCCGCCACGCTGGCCAGTAATTTCAGAGCCTGGCAGGTTCACAATGCGTTCCTGGGCGTGGTACATCATCGTCATGCCTTCCGGTACCCGTTGGCTGACGACTGCGCGGGCGGTAAGTGCCCCGTTATTGTTAAAGACTTCAATCCAGTCGTTATCTTCGATACCCAATGCTTTGGCATCGATTTCACTCATCCAGACAATCGGACCACCGCGTGACAGAGTCAGCATCAGTAAGTTATCGCTGTAAGTGGAGTGAATCCCCCATTTCTGGTGCGGAGTCAGGAAGTTCAGCGCCTTTTCCGGATTACCGTTAGGTTTTTTGTTCATGACACCTTTCACCGAACGGGTATCAATCGGTGGGCGATATACCAGCAGACTTTCGCCAAAATCACGCATCCAGGGATGATCTTGATAAAGCTGCTGGCGACCAGAAAGGGTTCGCCATGGGATCAGCTCATGAACATTGGTATAGCCTGCACTGTAGGACACATGTTCATCTTCAAGGCCTGACCAGGTTGGGCTGGAGATAATTTTGCGTGGCTGGGCCTGAATATCACGGAAGCGGATTTTCTCTTCTTCTTTGTTGATAGCAAGATGGGTATGGTCACGGCCGGTGAATTCACCCAGGGCAGCCCATGCTTTTACGGCGACCTGACCATTCGTTTCTGGTGCCAGGGTCAGAATCACTTCTGCGGCATCAATTGCCGAGTTAATCATCGGCTGACCTTTGGCGGGGCCTTCTGCTTTGGTGTAATTAAGCTTGCGGAGCAGATCCATTTCGCTCTGGGTATTCCAGGCGATACCTTTCCCACCATTGCCCAGGGTTTCCATTAACGGGCCTACTGAGGTGAAACGTTCGTAAGTGGCTGGGTAATCACGTTCAACTGTCACCAGATGTGGTGCTGTTTTCCCGGGGATAAGGTCACATTCGCCTTTTTTCCAGTCCATCACCTCCAGTGGCTGTGACAGTTCCGCGGCGGAATCATGCTGCATGGGCATGGTCACCACATCGGTCTCTTTGCCTAAATGACCAACACAAACTTCTGAGAAGGTCTTTGCAATGTCCTTATAGATTTCCCAGTCACTTTTTGAGTCCCAGGCCGGGTCAACCGCGGCAGAAAGAGGGTGAATAAACGGATGCATATCCGAGGTATTCATATCGTCTTTTTCATACCAGGTTGCGGTAGGCAGTACAATATCCGAGTACAGGCAGGTACTGGACAGACGGAAATCCAGGGTCACCACTAAGTCCAGCTTTCCGTCCAGCCCATTATCGACCCATTCGACTTCTTCTGGCATTACGCCGCCTTCGGTGCCCAAATCTTTGCCCTGAATTCCGTGTTCGGTACCCAGCAGATATTTGAGCATGTACTCGTGCCCTTTACCGGAAGAGCCCAACAGGTTAGAGCGCCAGACGAATAAGTTACGTGGGTGGTTGTTGCCCGCATCGGGTTGTTCCGACGCAAAACGGATATCACCATTTTTCAGCTGCTGAACGGTATAGTCAGCCGGGCTCATCCCGGCGGCTTGCGCCTGTTTTGCAATCGTTAATGGGTTGGTATTAAGCTGGGGGGAAGAGGGGAGCCAGCCCATGCGTTCGGCACGGACATTAAAGTCAATCAAGTGACCGCTATAGCGAGATTTATCCGCCAGTGGTGACAGCAACTCTTCCGCCGTCAGTGATTCATAACGCCATTGGCTGGAGTGGTTGTAGAAGAATGAGGTACTGTTCATATGGCGTGGCGGACGTTGCCAGTCGAGTGCAAATGCCAGGGGAGTCCAGCCGGTTTGCGGGCGAAGTTTTTCCTGTCCCACATAGTGAGCCCAGCCCCCACCACTCTGACCGACACAACCGCAGAATACCAGCATATTAATCAAGCCACGGTAGTTACTGTCCATATGGAACCAGTGGTTCAGACCTGCACCGACGATAATCATCGAGCGGCCATGGGTTTTATCCGCGTTATCAGCAAATTCACGAGCAATACGGATAATGTTATGGCGTGAAACCCCAGTGATTTTCTCGGCCCAGGCTGGGGAATAAGCTTTCACATCGTCGTAGTTCGATGCGCAGTTTTCGTCATTAAGCCCTCGTTCCAGGCCATAGTTTGCCAGCATCAGATCATAAATGGTGGCGACTCGCGCGGTAGAGCCATCTGCCAGCAGAATATTTTTTACTGGCAATTTATGTATCAAGACGTTATCAAGTTTTACCTTGTTGAAATGTTCACTGCTTTCACCGCCGAAGTAAGGGAAACCTACTTCAGCCACATCATCATGGCAGCCAAGCAGGCTCAGACGTAGCTCAATATTTTCACCGCTGGTGCCATCACGCTGTTCCAGATTCCATTTACCTTTCTCGCCCCAGCGGTAACCAATAGAACCATTGGGGGCTAACAGCTCCCCACCCTGATTATTTATTGCCACTGTTTTCCATTGCGGATTGTTCTCCTGTCCCAGGCCATCAACCAAGTCAGAAGCGCGTAACATGCGGCCAGGGGCATAGAAGCCATCGCGTTCTTCCAGCATGACCAGCATCGGCATGTCGGTATAACGACGCACATAATCAATAAAGTACTGGCTGGGATTATCAAGGTGGAATTCCCGCAGCATAACGTGGCCCATGGCAAGGGCCAGTGCTGCATCGGTACCTTGTTTTGGTGCCAGCCACTGATCACACAGCTTGGCAATTTCTGCGTAGTCTGGGGTTATTGCAACGGTTTTGGTGCCTTTGTAGCGTACTTCGGTAAAGAAGTGGGCATCAGGTGTACGTGTCTGGGGAACGTTAGAGCCCCAGGCAATAATATAACTGGAGTTATACCAGTCAGCCGATTCCGGGACATCCGTTTGCTCACCCCAGGTCATGGGGGATGCGGGGGGTAAGTCACAGTACCAGTCGTAAAAGCTCAGGCAAGTGCCGCCAATCAGGGAAAGATAGCGAGCGCCAGAAGCGTAAGAGACCATAGACATGGCGGGGATTGGTGAGAAGCCAGCAATACGATCGGGACCAAACGTTTTTGCGGTAAAAACGTTGGCAGCGGCGATAAGTTCATTCACTTCTTGCCAGCTTGAGCGTACAAATCCCCCACGGCCGCGTGCTTGCTTATAGCTTTTAGCCTGTTCCGGGGTGTTGATGATTGAGGCCCAGGCATCCACTGGATCATTATGCAGTTTCTTTGCTTCCCGCCACAGTTTGATTAAGCGCTTACGCATCAAAGGGTATTTCAGCCGATTGGCGCTGTAGAGGTACCAAGAGTAACTTGCGCCGCGTGGGCAACCGCGTGGCTCATGGTTAGGCATATCAGGGCGGGTTCGCGGGTAATCCGTCTGTTGGGTTTCCCAAGTGACGAGGCCGCTTTTTACATAGATCTTCCAGCTACAGGAGCCCGTGCAGTTCACACCATGCGTGGATCGGACCACCTTGTCATGCTGCCACCGCTGGCGATAACCTTCTTCCCAGTCACGATTGGTATCAAGCAGTTGGCCATGTCCATCGGCAAAAGTTTCACCTTTCTGTTTGAAGTAGCGAAACCGGTCAAGAAATTTGCTCATCGGGATTCTCCTGATGTGGAGCCTGGTGGCTCTGTCTTATCAATACGACATTGCTGATTTGGTTTGCACGGTATCCCGTATAACAGTGTGGATAATTGATAACGATCAATTGCCGATGAGGCGCGGTCAGTTACCGCGGGGCGATCTACCACCAAAGTATTAAGGGGAGTAGGCTTTTAATTAATTGAAAATAAAAGATTTTATATCGTTAATGGTGAAGGTTTCCCCCGCTGCCGTGAGGGGCAGGGTATTAAGGGGTAACTCCGATAAAGCGGTTCAGCAAGCGTATCAACCGGGTTCTTAAATGGGATGATTTCAGATAAAAAAGGCGTGGCTGAAGCCACGCCTGGGATAATACCAAGAGCAATAGAACACCGTATTATTTTACTTTTTTACGGCCATAAACTGCCCAGGTTATCACGATGCAAATAATATAAAACGCGAGGAAGGCTTTCATTGCCCCTGCTGGGGAGCCAGTGAGTGAAAGTGAGATACCGAATGCGTTAGGAATAAAGAACCCACCAATGGCACCAATAGCAGAGATAAAGCCTAGTGCGGCAGCCGTGTCCGTGGCAGACTCATGCAATGCCTGCTCGTCACTCCCCCCCTGGTTTTTCACCCGATCCATGGTTAATTTACGGAAGATGACTGAGATCATCTGGAAGGTGGAACCACTCCCCATACCCGCGGTAAGAAACAACATCAAGAACACGCCGAAGAAAGCAATGAAATTGCCGTTGGTACTCTTATCTGGCAAGGTGGCAAAAAGCAATGCGCTGAATATCGCCATAAAGATGAAGTTGATTAGCGAGACTTTCGTCCCACCAAAACGGTCTGAAATTGCACCCCCGGCAGAACGAGCCAATGCCCCAAGTAGTGGTCCGAAGAAAGCAAAGTGCAGAATATTAACGTCCGGGAACTGGGTTTTTGCCAGCATAGCAAACCCCGCAGAAAACCCAATAAACGAACCGAAGGTTGCCAGATACAGAATACCCAGAATCCACAAATGGACTCGTTTAAGCACGGGTAGCTGATCTTTTAAAGACGCTTTGCTGGTGGCGAGGTCGTTCATCCCGAACCATGCCGCAAGGGTAAAAATAGCCAGTAGCGGTACCCAAACCCATGCAGCATTTTCCAGATACATCATGGAGCCGTCAGCCTGCTCGACACCTGTTCCACCAAAGACGGCAAACATGGAAAGCGAAATGGCCAGCGGGGCAACAAGTTGCATCACACTGACCCCCATATTACCCAGCCCCCCATTAATACCTAGCGCTCCACCCTGTTTTGCTTTTGGGAAGAAGAAGCTGATATTCCCCATACTGGAGGCAAAATTCGCCCCTGCAAACCCGCACAGTAACGCAATAATGATAAATACACTGAATGGCGTTGCCGGGTTTTGCACCGCAACACCTAACCATATGCAAGGCACTATCAGGATACCGGTACTGAATGCCGTCCAGCGACGTCCGCCAAAGATCGGTACCATAAAGGAGTAAGGTACCCGCAACAAGGCACCAGAAACAGAGGGCAGTGCAGTCAGCATAAATAACTGGTCAGGCGTAAAATTGAAGCCTGCTTTATTCAGATTGACGGCAACCGCACTGAATAACATCCACACACAGAATGCCAGCAGCAAGCAAGGAACAGAAATCCATAGATTACGGCTGGCAATGTGGTGCCCCTTACGTTGCCAGAATGCCGGTTCTTCCGGTCGCCATTCGGTGATAAGCGATCGTATTTTCTGGGGACTATCTGGTGGCAGAGACATAGAAACCTCAATAACAGTGGTGGTAATTATCGTCACCTTAGAGGCTAATCAGGAATAACAATTGATATGAATCAAGGGACAAACCATCAGATCAACGGTGGAAAAATGCTCGTTATCCTTTATGAGTAAGATTAAAAACGATGAATAGGTTGGTTTTTCAAACAACTAAAACCCATCACTATTCGGTTGTTATCTCCACAGGTGGCAGCCAGCAATTAATGGGTAATCCTTAAGGAGTATATGTATACTCCGAATGATGTTTGAAAATGTTTGATTGGCTTTCCCTTTATTCAGGAGCTTCACTGCCGATGCTTAAACGTCTGCTATCGCCAATCACATTGTTTAACCAGCTGGCATTAATTGTTCTGTTGCTGGCACTGTTGGGTGTGGCAGGTATGAGCCTTTCTGGCTGGATGGCACAAGGCATTCAGGGGAATGCACATGCCATCAATAAAGCCGGATCGATGCGCATGCAAAGTTATCGTCTGCTTGCCGCCATTCCTCTGGGTGAACAGGACATCCCCCTGTTACAAGAGATGGAAACTATCATCTCGAGTCCTGACTTACAGCTGGCGGCAAAAGAAGGGGGGCAGGAAGCAAGATTAACCGCGTTACAATACTACTGGCATGATGAGCTTGAGCCCGCACTGCGAGAGGCAAACAGTATTGAGCAAGTTCAGTCTCATGTGACGGACTTTGTCGGGCGTATTGATCAGTTAGTCACACGTTTTGATGATATGACCGAAATGCGTTTGTTGCGCATTATCCAGCTACAGTTGGGCATGGCTGTGCTTATGGGGTTGTTGATTATTTTCACTATTATCTGGTTACGCTCTCACCTGATAAGACCCTGGAAAACATTACTGTCAATGGCCCGGGCCATTGGGCAGCGGGATTTCACTCGTCGTTGCAATATTCGAGGGGGGAATGAGATGGCGACCCTGGGCATTGCGTTAAATAGCATGTCGGCTGAGTTGGCGGAAAGTTATGCCAGCCTTGAACAACGGGTATCAGAAAAAACGGCCGGGCTTGAGCAAAAAAATCAGATACTTTCCTTTCTCTACCAGGCAAATCGTCGGCTGCATTCACCCGCACCACTATGCCAGCGTCTCTCTTCCGTTCTGAATGAGTTACAACACTTAACACCCTTACGGAATCTTGAACTACGTATTAACAGATATCAGGATGAAGAACATTATGAGGAGCATATCTTTCAACCGGATCGCCACTGTGAAGTGAGTGGTTGCAAACTTTGCACCGCTGAAACCACCTTACCACCGGGTGAAACTACGGCCCAGAAATGGCGTTTGGCCGATGGGCATATGCAGTATGGCTTGGTTTTGGGTCTGTTGCCCAAGGGCTGTAAACTGACTCGTGATCAGCGGCAGCTTATTCTGACGCTGATGGAGCAACTGACCGTCACACTGGCACTTGATAGACAATACGAACGGCAACAGCAGCTGGTGGTTATGGAGGAGCGTTCAGCCATCGCCCGGGAATTGCATGACTCCATTGCGCAGTCGCTTTCTTGCCTGAAAATACAGCTCAGTTGCTTACAGATGCAAGGCACGGAACTGCCAGAAGAGATGCAAACGTTACTGGGGCAAATGCGGAGTGAACTGAACACATCCTGGCGACAGCTGCGGGAATTACTGACTACTTTCCGCTTACAACTTACTGAGCCGGGTCTGCGCCCTGCACTGGAGGCTTGTTGCCGGGAATTCAGTGAAAAGCTAGGGTTCCCTGTGACGCTGGATTATCAGCTCCCGCCGCGGCTGATATCATCAGCTCAGGCGATTCACGTGGTACAAATCACGCGTGAGGCACTTAATAATAGCCTGAAACACGCGGGGGCAACCGCGTGCGGTGTCAGCGTCCTATTTTGTGAAGACCAAGTGACCTTAACAGTATGGGATAATGGGCGAGGGATATCTGACAACGCTGAACGTCAGAACCACTACGGCATGATTATCATGCGGGACCGTGCGCAAAGTCTGCAAGGTGATTGTCTGGTACGAACCCGCCTCAATGGGGGGACTGAAATCATCGTAAGTTTTATTCCTGAAATAGACACAGGAGCACATCATGAGTAATGCGGAAGCTTCAACTATTTTGCTGATTGACGATCATCCTATGTTACGTACTGGTGTTAAACAGCTGATCAGCATGGCCCCCGAACTGGCGGTTATTGGTGAGGCAGGTAATGGAGAGCTGGGCGTACAGTTGGCTGAGGCATTTGATCCGGACTTGATCCTGCTGGACTTGAATATGCCCGGTATGAACGGGCTGGAAACTCTGGACTGCCTGCGTGAGAAACCCCTTTCCGGTCGTATTGTGGTTTTTACCGTCTCAAATCATGAAGAGGATGTTGTTAATGCCCTTAAAAGAGGCGCAGATGGTTATCTTCTGAAAGACATGGAGCCAGAAGAACTGCTTAAAGCACTACAACAAGCCGCAGCGGGTGAAATTGTTTTAAGCGAAGCATTAACGCCTGTGCTGGCTGCCAGTTTACGTGCCAACCGCGTCACTTCAGACCGGGATATTAATCAGCTCACGCCACGCGAGCGGGATATCCTGAAGCTTATCGCCCAGGGATTACCCAATAAAATGATCGCGCGTCGCCTGGATATTACTGAAAGTACGGTAAAAGTTCATGTGAAGCATTTGCTGAAAAAAATGAAATTGAAATCCCGGGTGGAGGCCGCCGTCTGGGTGCATCAGGAACATCTTTTCTGAGTGAGGATGACACATTGCCCCTGTCTGGGAGCAAAGGATTAAACCGACTCTCAGCGATTATGACTACGTAGCATGGTACAGAAAGAGCAGGCACAGCCAGGGACTGGGGAAGCATCACAAGTACCGAACAGGTTCGTTGGTCCGGTCACACTGTTCTGGCTGTAAAAACTACCCAGAATATGATTCTCCAGTGAACGGACGTTATCAATACCCTCACCAGCCATCACGCTCGGCTGTGAACTGAATGCCAGGCAACCGAAGGAGGATACTGCCAGTGACATGGCAATAACACTGTTAATTTTCATAGAAAATACTCTGAACATTAAAGATATGTAATAACATATCTTTAATGTTCGTCATTGAACAGTACCCCAAAGGCTAAAAATATTTAAAAGCGCAGTGTAAGGGATAAGAAAATTTCAATTGTAATGAGAACTATTCTCATAATAATATGGCTGCGTGATAATTAACTTTCGATACTTTCCAGTATGTCTGACCGCACCGCAACCACGGCCTCTGTAGCACTTGAATCGTTTTATGGCACTCATCACGGCTGGTTAAAAAGTTGGCTTACCTGTAAGCTCCAGTCAGCGTTTGATGCAGATGATATTGCCCAGGATACCTTCCTCAGGGTTATGGGGAGTGATTCACTGTCAGCCATTCGTGACCCACGATCTTTTCTCTGCACTATTGCCAAACGGGTGATGGTCGATCTTTTCCGTCGCAATGCGCTGGAAAAAGCTTACCTGGAAATGCTGGTACAGCTACCAGAATCACTGGCACCTTCACTGGAAGATCGTGAAAGTCAGCTGGAAACACTACAGCTTATCGATAATATGCTCGATGGTCTTAATATGAAAACTCGGCAGGCTTTTCTGCTTTCGCAACTGGATGGACTTGGTTACAGGGAGATTGCGTTAAAGCTTGGCGTTTCTGTGAGCTCCGTGAAAAAGTATGTTGCGAAAGCCGTTGAACATTGCCTGCTATTCCGCCTGGAGCATGGCTTATGACCTCGTCGTTGACTGACTCCCGTCGTCAGGCATTACGATCAGCTTCACACTGGTATGCTGTGTTAAGTGGTGAACCAACTAATCCCCAGCAGGAAGCACGCTGGCAACAGTGGTATGAACAGGATCAGGATAATCAGTGGGCCTGGCAACAAGTAGAAAATTTGCGTAGCCAGCTCAGTCATGTCCCTGGCAATATCGCAAGCCGGGCGCTGCAAGATACCCAGATCACTCGACGCCATGTGATGAAAGGGCTATTGCTGTTACTGGGTATTGGCGGCGGCTGGCGTCTTTGGCAATCTGAAATGGGCGAAGGGCTACGGGCCGACTACCGTACTGCAAAAGGTGAAGTGAGTCAGTTAAGGCTGGAAGATGGATCCCGGCTGATGCTGAATACCCAAAGTGCAGCCAATGTGCAGTTTGATGGACGCCAGCGAACGGTGCTGCTTTGGTATGGTGAAATCGCCATCACTACGGGGAAAGATACCCAGCAGCGTCCTTTCCGCGTGATTACCCGTCAGGGGCGACTGACGGCATTAGGCACCCAATTCACGGTTCAGCAGCAGGATGATGTTACACAGCTGGATGTGCAACAGCATGCGGTGGAAGTTGCTCTCGCTGATGACATGGGCAGGAAACGAGTGATACAGGCCGGAGAGAGCTTGTTGTTCAGCGCATCAGCATTTGGTTCCGTCACACCATTGGATGAAGAACGGAGCAGCTGGGTGCAGGGCAGTCTGAGCTTTAGTGATAAGCCCCTGAGAGAGGTAGTTGCCACCCTGGGCCGTTACCGCCGTGGGGTATTACGTTGTGATCCGGCCGTTGCTGACTTACGTTTAAGCGGTACTTTCTCACTGAGGGACCCTGACGGCACGCTTAATATTATCTCACAAACATTACCGGTTAAAATTCAATACATTACAAGATATTTAGTGACTATCCTTCCACGGTAAGAAAAATAATTCTCATTTCGATTGTCCTTTTTATCCTTCCCGTTCGACTCATCGCTGAATACAACAAAAATGATGATGGAGAAGGTATGACGCCTGCACGTGGTTTTCGTAAAACAACGCCTTTGGCTAATGTAGTTCGCCTGAGCATGCTATCGCTGGTCGGGTTCCCGTTATCCTCTTTTGCCGTACTGGTTAACATTCCTGCAGGCCCTCTTGATAAAGCGCTTAATCAGTATGCTGCCGAGAGTGGGGCGATATTATCGGTAGATGCCAGCCTGACGCGTGGTAAGCAAAGCAACGGCTTACACGGCGACTATCCGGTGGAAAATGGCCTGCAACAATTGCTGAAGGGAAGTGACCTGCAGGTAAAGTCATTGGGGAATAACAGTTGGACGCTGGAAGTTATTCCAGCGTCCAAAGAAGATTCAATGACCGTTGTCGGGGACTGGCTGGGGGATGCTCGTGAAAATGATGTCTTTGAGCATGCTGGTGCCCGCGATGTGGTTCGTCGTGAAGATTTTGCCAAAACGGGGGCTGCAACGTTACGGGAAGCTCTCAACCGTATCCCTGGGGTTAATGCGCCGGAAAACAGCGGTACAGGTAGCCACGACTTGGCACTTAATTTAGGTATCCGCGGCCTGAACCCACGGTTGGCGAGCCGTTCAACCATTCTGATGGACGGTATCCCTGTGCCTTTTGCACCCTATGGTCAGCCACAGCTTTCACTGGCCCCTGTATCACTTGGGAACATGGATGCCATTGATGTCGTTCGTGGTGGGGGCGCAGTACGCTATGGTCCCCAGAGTGTTGGTGGGGTGATTAACTTTGTCACCCGCGCTATCCCCCAGGACTTTGGTATTGCCGCCGGGGTGGAGGGCCAACTCAGCCCCTCTTCTTCCCAGCATAACCCGAAAGAGACGCATAACCTGATGGTTGGCGGCACGGCAGATAACGGGTTTGGTGCGGCAGTGCTCTATTCCGGTGTTCGTGGTAGTGACTGGCGCCAGCACAGCGACACCCGCATTGACGACATCATGCTAAAAAGTAAATATGCCCCGAATGACGTGCACAGCTTTAATAGTTTATTGCAGTACTACGATGGCGAGGCCGATATGCCAGGTGGCCTGTCTCGGGAAGACTATGACGCCGATCGCTGGCAATCAACCCGACCTTATGACCGTTTCTGGGGGCGGCGTAAACTGGCCAGCCTGGGTTACCAGTTTCAGCCAGACAGCCAGCATAAGTTTAATCTTCTGGGGTTCTATACCGAAACGCTACGTAGCGGCTATCTGGAACAAGGAAAAATTCTGACCCTTTCACCACGAACTTACTGGGTTCGCGGCATTGAGCCACGTTACAGCCAGAGCTTTATGCTGGGATCCTCTGCTCATGAGGTAGGTGTCGGGTACCGCTATGTGAATGAATCAACCCATGAGTTGCGTTACTACACCCCAACCGAAAGTGGGCAGTTGCCATCCAACTCGAGTCCTTATGACCGCGATATCCGTTCTGGCACCCAGGCCCATGCCTGGTATCTGGATGATAAAATTGATCTGGGTAACTGGACTATTACCCCGGGCATGCGTTTCGAGCATATTCAGTCCCATCAGGATAACAGCACCAAACATACCTATACGGATGTCAGTTATAATGCCTCGCTTCCTGCACTAAATGTCCTTTATCACCTGACAGATAGCTGGAATATTTATGCCAATACCGAAGGTTCCTTTGGCACAGTACAGTACAGCCAAATTGGCAAAGCCGTGCAAAGCGGTGATGTGGAGCCGGAAAAAGCGCGAACTTGGGAACTCGGAACCCGATACGACGACGGTGCGTTAACGGCTGAGGTTGGACTGTTTATGATTAACTTTAGTAATCAGTACGACTCTAACCAGACCGATGATACCGTGACGGCAAGGGGCAAAACGCGCCATACCGGGCTGGAAACTCAGGCCAGATACGATCTTGGCACCTTGACGCCTAAGCTGGATGATGTCTTTGTTTACACCAGCTACGCCTATGTTAATGCGAAGATTATTGAGCATGGTGATACTTACGGTAATCAGGTTCCCTTCTCACCGAAGCAAAAAGGCACCTTGGGTGTGGACTATAAACCCGGTAACTGGACGTTTAACCTGAACAGCGATTTTCAGTCCAGTCAGTTTGCCGATAACGCCAATACCGTTCAGGAGAACAGCAGTGGCAGTATCGGGCGCATCCCTGGTTTTATGTTGTGGGGCGCACGCGTGGCGTATGATTTTGGCCCACAAATGGCAAACTTGCACATGTCTTTCGGGGTAAAAAACCTCTTCGATCAGCGGTATTTCACCCGTTCTGATGACAATAACAAAGGCATTTATGCAGGTCAGCCCCGCACGTTATATATGCAAGGGTCATTGAAGTTCTAATCACTGACACATGATTTTCAGGCTGGGCAGTAAGAACGCTGCCCCGCATTCAGGAGTCCGTATGTTCACATTTTGCCGGTTTCTTTTTACAGGTTTACTGTTAGTAACCAGTCACGCCTTTGCCGTGACGGTTCAGGACGAACATGGCACCTTTACGCTCGATAAAACACCCCAGCGGATTGTGGTGCTGGAACTCTCTTTTGCCGATGCGCTTGCGGCAATTGATGTCAGCCCGGTCGGGATTGCTGACGACAACGATGCGAGTCGTATCCTGCCTGAGGTTCGTGCGCACTTGAAACCCTGGCAATCCGTCGGGACACGTGCTCAACCCAGCCTGGAGGCTATCAGTGCGTTAAAACCGGATCTGATTATTGCTGACAGTAGCCGCCATTCCGGCATTTACAGTGCATTACAGCAGATAGCCCCGGTATTACTGCTTAAATCGCGTAACGAAACCTATAATGACAACGTGCGATCCGCGGCGATCATTGGTGATGTTGTGGGGCGACATGCCCAGATGGATTCACGGTTGAAACAACACCAGCAGAAAATGGCCCAATGGGCCAGTCAGTTGCCTGAGGGAAGCCTGGTGGTATTTGGTACTTCCCGTGAGCAGCAGTTCAACCTGCATTCTCAGGATACTTACACGGGCAGTGTCCTGGCCTCTCTGGGATTAAATGTCCCTGCGCCGATAGGTGGAGCCTCAATGCCATCCATTGGACTTGAACAGTTACTGGCCATTAATCCCTCTTGGTTGCTGGTCGCGCATTATCGCCAGGAGAGTATTGTGAAACGCTGGGAACAAGATCCACTTTGGCAAATGCTAACCGCGGCGCAAAAGCAACAAGTCGCCTCTGTTGACAGTAATGCCTGGGCACGGATGCGGGGGATTTTTGCCGCCGAAAGAATAGCGAGTGATACTGTAAATATCTTTAATCATCAGCCTGTTAAAAGTTTGAAATGACGCATTTCAGGCATCCGGTGCTACTGTGGGGGCTACCCATTGTGGCACTTATTACTCTTTTCTGGCTGAGTCTGTTTTGCTACTCAGCCATTCCTGTTTCTGGCTCTGATGCTTTGCGTGCTTTATTCCCGGGGCATTCTCCCAGTCTCCCGGAAGCCCTGGTACAAAATTTGCGTTTACCAAGAAGCCTGGTGGCTATTCTGATTGGTGCCAGTCTGGCCCTGGCGGGCTCGTTGCTACAGACTCTGACCCATAACGCCATGGCCTCGCCCTCACTGTTGGGTATTAATAGTGGTGCCGCCCTGGCGATGGCACTGACCAGTGCCCTGAGCCCATCCCCGATAGCGGGATATCCTCTCTCTTTTATCGCCGCCTGTGGGGGCGGTGTTATCTGGTTGTTGGTCATGAGTGCTGGAGGGGGATTTCGTCATACCCAGGAGAGAAACAAACTAGTACTGGCGGGAATTGCTTTGTCGGCTTTTTGCATGGCTCTGACCCGTATCACGCTCCTGCTGGCAGAAGATCACGCTTATGGCATTTTTTACTGGCTGGCAGGGGGCGTGTCTCATGCGCGCTGGCAAGAGTTCTGGCAGCTTTTTCCCGTTGTGGTGATAATCATGCCAGTGATATTACTGCTCGCGCATCAGTTGAATTTGCTTAATGTCAGCGACAGTGCTGCCCACACCTTGGGAGTTAATCTGCTGAAGCTACGGGTGATTATTAATGTCCTGGTACTGATGCTGGTCGGTGCCTGCGTGAGTGTGGCTGGCCCAGTGGCATTCATTGGATTACTGGTGCCACATCTTGCCCGTTTCTGGATAGGATTCAACCAACGAAAAGTCTTACCCATGTGTATGTTACTCGGGGCCATGCTGATGCTACTGGCAGACGTGCTGGCCAGAGCGCTGGCGTTCCCTGGTGATCTCCCGGCAGGAGCCGTACTGGCACTGATTGGCGCCCCGTGTTTTGTCTGGCTTGTCAGGAGGCGTGGGTGAGAATTTCACTGGTTATGGCTATCGTTCTGATGCTGACAGGCTGCGCTATCCTGTCGCTACAATCAGGGGTGATTAAGGTCCCCTGGCACGCCTTACTGACTGACTGGCAAGCCGGTCGCGAACATTATTATGTGCTGATGGACTACCGCCTGCCAAGGCTACTGCTGGCAATCTTTGTGGGGGCCGGACTTGCCGTTGCAGGAGTGTTGGTGCAAGGGATTGTTCGTAACCCACTAGCCTCACCTGATGTTCTTGGTGTCAATCATGCCGCCAGTCTTGCCTCAGTCGGTTCACTACTTTTCTTGCCTTCACTGCCTGTGGCGATGCTGCCACTGGTCGCCTTTGCAGGAGGAATGGTGAGTTTGATGTTACTCAGACTACTGGCGAATACTTCCCAGCCGATGACACTTGCACTCACGGGCGTGGCACTTTCCGCCTGCTGGGCGAGCCTGACAGATTATTTAATGCTGTCGCGTCCTCAGGATGTCAGCAGTGCGTTACTGTGGCTTACCGGGAGCCTGTGGGGGCGCGACTGGAGTTTTGTTAAAATTGCAGTCCCGGTGCTTATCTTACTCTTGCCACTCAGCCTGCGGTTTAGTCGTGACCTGGACTTGTTGGCACTGGGGGATGCTCGTGCCGCGACACTTGGGGTATCCGTCCGTCGCTGTCAGTTTTGGGGACTCTTTCTGGCTGTGGCTATGACAGCAACCGGGGTTGCTGTTTGTGGCCCGATAAGTTTTATCGGTCTGGTGGTGCCACATATCGTACGCAAAATGACAGGTGGGCGTCACCGCTGGTTACTCCCGATTTCTGCACTCACAGGGGCGTTATTGTTGGTGATAGCCGATCTGCTGGCACGCATGATCCACCCACCACTGGAACTGCCAGCCGGAGTACTGACGGCGATCATCGGTGCCCCCTGGTTTGTCTGGCTGCTTGTGAGAATGCGATAAATGATATTACAAACTAAAAAGTTAACCGTCAGTTACGGTACTCAGAGGGTATTGGATGATCTTTCAATCACGCTACCTCAAGGGAAGATAACGGCGCTCCTCGGCCCCAATGGTTGTGGAAAGTCGACCCTGCTAAATTGCTTTTCACGTCTGTTAGATCCCCAGTCTGGCACGGTAACACTGGGAGGTAAGCTGATTCATGACTATAGCTCCCGTCAGCTGGCCCGTCGCCTTGCGTTGTTACCCCAGCACCATTTAACTCCTGAGGGCATCACCGTCCGTGAGCTGGTTGCTTATGGGCGTAGTCCCTGGCAGTCTCTTTGGGGACGTCTTTCATCTGAGGATCATGCCCTTATCAATAGCGCCATGAGTCAGACCCAGACGTGTCATCTGGCGGATCGTCGTTTAACGGCGCTTTCCGGCGGGCAGCGTCAGCGGGCATTCCTGGCAATGGTGCTGGCACAAGACACGCCGCTGGTTTTGCTCGATGAGCCTACCACCTATCTGGATATTAACCACCAGGTCGAGCTCATGAGGCTGATGGGAGAACTCAAAATACAAGGGAAAAGTGTGATCGCCGTATTGCACGACCTGAACCAGGCCAGCCGTTACTGTGATCATCTGGTGGTGCTGGCAAGTGGGCGTGTTATCGCCCAGGGGGCACCGGAGGAAGTGATGACGCCTGAATTGTTAAAAACCGTGTTTAGTGTGGAGGCAGAAATACACCCTGAACCAATATCAGGCCGGCCTATGTGCGTGGTGGTGTGAGGATATTACCCCACAAGAGTAAGAGCAGGGGAGCAGTGCGCCATCAGATGAAAGGCTTAATTGTTAAAAATATGATACATATATTACAAACGCTGACTATGACCAGGCAGATAACGATAAATATTTATACAGGGGCATATATGCTGAACAAAGGGATCTCAAAAATATCTCTTATCGTATTTCCTTTTTTAACATTAGGATGCACTCAAGGGCAGGGGATTCATTCTTTCCCTTCTCCCACCAAGGGAGAGCCTATCCAGTCATATTTTGCAAAGCTGGTTAATGCTGATAGTGTGGAGAGGCGTAATGACTTGGGCACTGAGAATGTTGAGATCTACCAGGCAGAGAACTTGAAACATAATCTGAACGGTATTGCAGCTTATGCCGGTGCGGTGTGGACCGCCAGATTTAATTCCAGTATTAAAGACTATTGTCTGCTGAATGGCATGAAAACGATCAAAACCACGGATGAATTTATTGCCGTCGACAGAGGTGTTCGCTGCACAGGAGACACTGAGGAAATATATTCCTATGTATCGTCAGGTATTCAGAACATTTCGATTATTGTCGGAATAAAAGGTACCGATGAAATGTTAGGTTATATTGCCAAGTATGGTGGGGGGGCTACTCTTTCCCCGGCAGAGCTACAGCAGGCGACCAAATATAACAATCTTATTGCCAGATCCAAAGAGCGCGATAAAAAGTATAATGAATGGCTCGCTGGGCAGAATTTTTTAAAGAAAAGATATGCTGAGTATCGTAGTTTGCTGGCCAGTAAAACTCTTGAAGGGTCAACGATGTGTAAGGATATCGGTGGCAATCTGACTGAATATGCCATTGTCACTCAGAAATATAATAATGATCGGCTGAAAATTGATATTACACAGTTGCTCAGACGTTCTAATACGACGCGCAACACAGCAGGTTTTGCACCCTATACCGATGTCATCGCTTTAAACCGCGATCAGCAATGGTTTTTCTGTGAAAAGCTCAATTAGCCCCTCCCTGATATTTTCTGATTCGCATCTGCAAGGTTAAAGCTCCTGCTGTGAGCCATACAATACAGGACGTTCCCCCTGGATGGTGGGGGCTTGATCCTGCCGGCTATTCGCGGTATTCCATAGGGCTGGAGTGTATCCCTTCAATATTCACAAGTTAATAAGCGCACCCAGTCCGGATTATTTAAAACTCGCACCAATGGCCGCAAACGCCCCCTTACATATTCTATCAATGCACTTTCGCTCATTTCAGAAGCCCTGGCGTTAAACACCGGAATGGCCTCGTCGAAAAGTTCCCAGTACAAGCCTGAAAGCATACTTGTCATACGTGCAAAAGCGCCAGGCGGATTATCAAGACAATATTGTGTAAAGAGCGTGAGTCGAGCCTCAATTTCCAGGCGGGAGCTGGCCTCAGTCAAGTGGTCTAACTGCAAACGAAGCCAGATCATTGCGCTCTCATACAGGGATGGGCTCTGAATCCCTTTCTCGCGCAGGTACATCAGTAAATATTTGTCCACTGCAGTGATATCGGGTGTTGAGTCCAGCCCTAATGAGGCAAGGATGAGCAGCAGAGTCGAGTCTGAACCGGCAATAACCTCCCTTTCTGCCCAGGCGATAACGGCATGGCAAAACTCGTCTGATGTGATGGTCCCAACCTTATGTCGAAACACCTGCAGGCAAAGCAGTTCCCGCAAACTGTATTGATACGCTGAATTTTCCATCTTCAGTATGCTCATTTCCCGCTGCCTGGTAAGAGAGTCCTAACGGTATAGGATATGTTCTCCGAGGGAAACTGTTTAAATATTCCTGTGGGTGATCAACTGACGGCCCCCAGTGGCACAGAAAGAGGCCTCTGTTGTGAACGACAGGACTCACCTGTATCGGGTATCCGGCCTGGCCGTCAGGGCATAAACATAAGGCCGGATTAAGAGTCTGTCTCACCGGGCTATCTTATTTTCCACTTTGACCCCGGGCCGTGCTCAGTAACCTCAGGTACTGCCTGTGCACAGCACGTCTTCCTCACTGTTCGTGGCCAACCTCTCTGTAATAACAGCACCGGGTGGGGTCGGCTCTAAACTGGCCCCGCCTTGCGCTGAACCCCTCAACAATCAGGGCCGGGAAGTGTACTGCCCAGCCCTGAGACAGGAGAGAATGATGGCGTCTGAACATCATGACCTGTGGGCAGCCTTTACTCCGTGCAGGCTTGTGATATCTAACGCTAATATTTTGCCCTGCCTGGTGAACAATGCGCTCACATGCCGCCTCCCAATGACTGCCAGAGTGTTATCCGGTTATCAAAGTCAGCCTGCTGCAGGGTTATCCATGATGCCTGTGCCGTCCAGAGGGCGCGTTGTGCTGTCAGCACGGTGAGATAATCGCCGCTACCTGCCTGATAGCGGCGGGTCGCCACATCCAGAGTGGTCTGTTCTGCAGCCACATACTGGCGTTGAGCATCGAGCTGTTCACCCAGTGTTTCACGACGAGCCAGGGCGTTAGCGACATCTTTGAAGGCGCTCTGGATCGTTTTTTCATAGGTGGCAATCAGGCCTGTTTTCTCTGCTTCTGCATAGCGCAATTGTGCCATATTGTTGCCGCCACTGAAGAGCGGCAGCGTCACTGACGGGGAAAATGACCAGATCTTCATCCCATGACTGAACAGGGATGACAGTGAGTCACTACCCACACCCGCGCTGGTGGTGAGGGAGACTGTGGGAAAGAAATTGGCACGTGCCGCGCCGATACTGGCATTGGCACTCTTCAGGTTGTGCTCTGCCTCCTGAATATCTGGCCGGCGTAGCAGCACGGCGGAACTGACACCGGCCGGAACGAGCTGAATCGCATTGTCAGGGAGGCTGTCCAGGGTGCCTGGCAACAGTTCTGCCGGCACTGTGTCCCCGGCCAGCAAATTCAGGGCATTTTTATCCTGCGTCACCAGGGTCTGGTAACTGGCGACACTGGCCCGGGCTTGTTGGTAAACCGCCATGGCTTCACTAATATCTGTCGCGGCGGCAACACCGGCAGCCTGCTGGCGGCGGACAATATCCAACGACTGACCCGCGCTGTTCATTGTTGATTGGGCCAGCGTCAGGTTGTTGTTATCGGCTGCCAGTGTGATCCAGGCCGTGGTTAGCTCACTGACCATTGTCAGCCGAGTATTCTGGGCAGTAAATTCACTGGCAAGCCAGGTTTCCCGTGCCGCACGTGACAGGCTTTGATTACGGCCGAACAGATCCAGCTCGAAGCTGGATACTGTGCCACTGGCTTGATCACTGGTGCTGATCCCATTGGCCAGGGTACTGCTACGTGTATGGCTGAGTCCTGCGTCCAGGGTCGGGAAAAGGGAGGATCGTGTTTCACCATACTGTGCCCGGGCAGCGTCAATATCAGCAATCGCTTTGCGGACATCACGGTTGCTGTTCAGCGCCATGGTAATCAGACGGTTGAGCCGTGTGTCATTCATCACCTGTTGCCAGCGGCTGGCCAACTGGCGGTTTTCGTCCTGCCCACCCGGCAGTGTTGCAGGGATGGGGGACACGGGACGCTGATAGGTAGGATCTAATGAGACACACCCGGTACTTAGCAGGATGATCATCACCAAAGAAAGACGGAACATTATGGCCTCCGGTTAGCGGATTTACCGGAGAACAGATGTTTCACCAGTACAAAGAATAACGGCACGAAGAAAATAGCCAGAATGGTGGCCGCCAGCGTCCCGCCGATAATACCTGTCCCGATGGCAACCCGACTGTTGGCGCCTGCGCCAGTGGCGACAGCCAGTGGCATAACCCCGGCAATAAATGCCAGTGAGGTCATAAGAATAGGTCTCAGACGCGTCTGGGCGGCTCGGATCGCAGCTCGTGACAGGGAATAACCTTCGACAACAGCGGCCTCGGCAAACTCAACAATAAGAATGGCATTTTTCGATGACAGTCCGATGGTGGTCAGCAGGGCTACCTGGAAGTAGACATCATTATTGAGTCCCCGTACTGATGCCGCCAGGGCGGCTCCGAGGACCCCGAGTGGTATCACTAAAATAACGGACACTGGCACTGACCAACTTTCATACAGTGCGGCAAGGCACAAGAAGACCACCATGATGGAGAGAGCATACAGGGTGACAGCCTGACCACTGGCCATTTTCTCTTGCAGGGAGAGGCCACTCCATGCCCAGGTTGTGCCAGCGGGCAGGGCATTTGCCAGCGCTTCCATACGGGACATGGCGGTACCAGAACTGGTATTACTGGCATTCTCTCCCTGAATTTCATAGGCCGCGGCACCGTTGTAACGTACCAGACTTTCCGGGCCATATTCCCAGTGTGTGGTGGCAAAAGCAGAGAACGGGGTCATCGAATTGTCGCTGCCGCGCACATACCATTTACTCAGGTCTGACGGGGCAGCACGTGATGCACTATCACCCTGAATGTATACTTTTTTTACCCGACCGCGATCGATGAAATCGTTAACATAGGTTCCGCCCCAGGCACTGGAAAGGGTCGCGCTGACATCACTCAGAGAAAGCCCCATTGAGACGGCTTTATTGTTATCAATATCGACTTGCAGCTGTGGTGTTTGCGGCAGATCGTTGGCACGCACAGCATGCAATGCACTATCCTGACTTGCCTCGCGGATCAGCTGATTACGGCGTTGAAGTAATGTGTCCCTATCCGTGCCCCCCGTCGACATCAGCTCGAAGGTGAAACCGTTACTTTGCCCCAGTCCATCGACCGCCGGTGGCGTCATAGCGAAAACACTGGCATCACGGATTTTACTGAGATCCTGTGTTGCGCGCAGGGCTATCGCCTGGGCGGTGTTGGCATCTCCCTTACGCTGAGACCAGTTTTTCAGAGAAACGAAAGCCATTCCTGCATTCTGGCCGCTGCCACTGAAGCTGAACCCCTCGACAGTAAAGATAACATCGACATTCGCTTTTTCTTTGGTAAGGAACCAGTCGCGAACCTGGCGGCTGACTTCTGCAGTCCGAACGGCTGTGGCACCTGCTGGCAGGGTATACTGGACCATGATCTCGCCCTGATCTTCAGCAGGCAAGAAGCTGCCTGGCAGCTTTAACATCGTCAGTCCCATGGCTGCGCACAGCAGCATATAAATCAATAACATTCCACCACAGCGGCGCAGGACACGCAGTAATCTGTTCTGATAGCTGTGCTCTGTCCGTTGATAAAAGCGATTGAATGCCCCAAAAAAACCGTGATTATGTGGCACCGGTGGTCGGAGCAGGGTGCCACATAGCGCTGGGGTCAGTGTCAGTGCAACCACGACTGACAGCATCATTGCTGAAATAATGGTGACAGAAAACTGGCGATAGATAACCCCTGTGGACCCCCCAAAGAACGACATGGGCAGAAACACAGCCGACAGTACCAGTGCGATAGCTACCAGTGCACCAGATATTTCGCCCATCGATTTCTCGGTCGCTTCGCGGGCGGGCAGGCCCTCGTCGCGCATAATGCGTTCCACATTTTCAACGACGACAATGGCGTCATCCACCAGTAAGCCGATAGCCAGAACCATGGCAAAGAGGGTCAGTGTGTTAATGGAGTAACCGAACATGGCCAGCACACCGAATGTGCCCAGCAGCACCACTGGCACGGCCAGGGCGGGGATCAGTGTGGCACGAATATTCTGCAGGAACAGGTACATCACGACCACGACCAGCAAAATAGCTTCAAACAGGGTCTGAATCACATCCTCAACGGAAATTTTAATGAATTCAGTACTGTCTTTGGGGTAGGCCACGTCGTAGCCAGTTGGCATTGAGCTTCTGAACTCGGCAATTTTATTCTTAACAGCGGTGGCGGTATCAAGCGTATTGGCACCAGGGGCAAGCATCACCGCCATCCCCGCAGCCGGGTGACCATTTAGTTTCGCTGTCGCACTGTAATCCTCACTGCCCATTTCAACGTGGGCAATGTCGGAAAGGCGTACCACGGCCCCATTCGACTGGCTTTTAACGATAATATTTTTAAACTGATCCACATTCTGCAGGCGTGACTGGGCTCGAACCGTCGCGGTCAGCTGCTGTGTGGATGATGACGGCAGTGCGCCAATTTTACCGGCAGAGACCTGCACATTCTGTGCCTCAATGGCACTTTCCACATCTGATGGCATCAGTGAATAGGTTGCAAGCTTCGCGGGATCCAGCCATATCCGCATGGCGTACTCTGCCCCAAAGACTTGCAGGCTGCCGACCCCGGCGACACGCGCCAGCGGATCCTGCATGTTGCTCACTAACCAGTCGGCAATATCCGAACTGCTGGCGCTGTCGGTTTTATCGTAGATCCCCATAATCAGCAGGAAGTTACTCTGGGATTTCTGGACTGTGATACCGGCCTGTTGCACCTCTGTTGGCAATCGGGATTCGGCCTGTTGTACTTTATTCTGGACCTGAACTTGGGCAATATCTGCATCGGTCCCCTGATCAAAGGTGACATTGATACTGACTGTGCCGTCTGAGCTGCTGGTGGAGGTGAAATACAGCAGGTTATCCAGCCCTGTGAGTTGTTGCTCAATCACCTGGGTTACACTATTTTCCAGGGTCTGGGCTGAAGCCCCGGTATAGGTAGCGGAGATCCTGATCGACGGCGGAGCCACATCCGGATATTGAGAAACGGGCAAGGTACGGATCGCCAGGACCCCGGCCAGCATAATTAAAATGGCAATGACCCAGGCAAAAACGGGGCGGCGAACAAAAAAACGGGAAAACATCAGGACTGACCTCCGTTTTCATTAACCGTTTCAGGTTTGACCGTCTGTCCCACAGAGACCTTATCAGTGCCCTCGACAATCAGGCGGTCACCGGACTGTAGCCCACTGAGAACCAACCACTTATCTCCATAGGTGTTTCCAGTTTCCAGCTGACGCCGTTCCACTTTATTTTGTGCGTCGACCACCAGGGCGGTGGCATTGCCCTTCGCATCGCGAGTGATGCCCTGCTGGGGGGCGAGAATGGCATTATTCATGATTCCCTCATCAACACCGGCACGGACAAACATCCCAGGCAGTAATTGGTGCTGAGGATTCGGAAAAATAGCCCGTAAGGTTACCGAGCCCGTTGACTCATCCACGGCAACTTCCGTCAGTTCAAGTTTACCTTTTTCACTGTAAACACTGCCATCTTCCAGGGGCAGGGTCACATCCAGGGTATTGCTGTTTGTTGCCAGGCCCTGTTTACGCAGGTGCAGTAATTCAGCCATCGGCCGGGTTAAGTCGACATACATGGTATCAAGGCCGCGAATCGTGGTAAGGGCGGTTGTCTGCTGTGCAATAACCAGGGCACCTGGTGTGACCGTGGAGATACTTATCCGTCCTGAAATCGGGGCGGTAATCGTAGTCCAGTTGAGGTTAATACGCGCACTTTCCAGCGCTGCTTTTTTTGACGCAATACTGGCTTTGTCCTGAAGACAGGCCGATTGAGCATCTTCCGCATCCTGCCGAGATACCCCGTTATCTTTTACCAGCTGTGCATAACGACGGGCTTTCTGGCAGTCGGTATCGGCCAGCGCCTGTGCCTGTTTTACGGCTGATGTCGCTTCATCAAAAGCGGCACGATAACTTGCCGGATCAATCTGGTACAGGGGCTGCCCAGCGCTGACGGTGGCTCCTTCGGTAAACAGACGCTTCTGGATAATGCCGCTGACCTGGGGGCGGATCTCTGCGCTGAGGGATGCGGCGGTTCTGCCAATCAGGTCGCTGACCACGGCAACGGGCTGTTGGGTGATGGTCACGACGCCTACCTCGGTCAGGGGCTGTGAAGGGGGGGGGGATTGGTGCATCATCGCACCCTGCCAGAAGGCATAATGCGACAACAGAAAGGGTAATGGTTCTCATATTATTTCCAAGTGAATCGTGCATAGCTATCCATAAAGGAACAAACGGCATGGCTAAATACTGCGCCCCATCTTCCAGACGGGAAAATCATCACCGGGCGATGGGGACGCTCAAGACGGGACAGGTCTGATTAATCAGGCTGCAAGAGCCGTTCAACGATGCCCTGATAAAGCATTTCCAGATCTTCCGGATCCACTTTCTGCGGGGTCAGTCTCCGGTATGTAGACCCCTCCATCATGACGGCCATCACTTCAACGGCACAGCGCAGACGCGTGTCACTCAGCTCCGAGTACTGTGCTTTCAGGTGGCTGAAAGCTTTGTTGAACATGCGACTGTCCGCTTCAGCAAACATGGCTGCAACCCGCGGATTACGGCTAGCCTCGGCAGACATTTCGAGCAGTAGTGCATCATCTTCACTGTTTAACGTTTGTCGCCATGCCAGCATTTTGGGCATCATGCTGGTCTGCATTTTATCATCCAGACTGGCGATACGATGGTCGATGATCCGCCGGATCATCTCCTCAATGATTGCCTCTTTATTACTGAAGTAGCGATAGATTTGCCCGACGCTTAACCTCGCCTCGGCGGCGATTTGCGACATGCTTGCGGCATGGAATCCACTGATCCGGAAACAGCGACGTACTGCGGCGATAATCTCGTCCTGGCGGTGTTTTTTCCGTTCATCAATTTTCGTGCTCATAGTGTTTTCCGTATCTGCAATTCAAAAGTGAGAATGATCATTCTCACTTTTGAATTATACGACCTTCTACAGTGACGAAAAATGGTTTTTACATTTCATGTAATCTAGTGGGGAAAAAAGAATAATTAATGAAGACAAAAAGAATTATTGATGGAGAGAAAAAAGACAGAACCTGATAAATGCCTGATGCGGGAAAAGGCGGTGATACGTGGACGACGGTCGGCATGGGCTTATCAACGTTTCAGCAAAAGCGTGGTATTAGCCGGGCCCTGGAGGCCAGTGCTGATTTTGGGCATACGGCCAATCGCTGGTGCACGTCTATGACTCGGTGGACAGGGCGGGTAACGCAAACAGGATGAAAGACGAGATGTATTGCAGCCCTAAATAACGGTGTAAAAAGCTGATGATGTGGCCAGCGATCCCAGGCTAAAAAAGAGTAAGCAGAATGTGAGCGTGTGATGTGCTGGAAACGTTTGGGTGGCTATCAACAGAGTTTAAAAACTCTGTCGCCACTTTGTAGTTAATAATTCATGAGGCAATAAAAAAGCCACTCGGCAGAGTGGCTTAATATGCTGATTGATCAGCTAAAATTTGGTGGCCCCTGCTGGACTTGAACCAGCGACCAAGCGATTATGAGTCGCCTGCTCTAACCAACTGAGCTAAGGGGCCGTGGGGCAGGATTATAATGTAACTGATAGCAGCAATCCAGCGCTTCGTGTTTATCTGCTGGTTTTATAAACAAATAAGAATCAGAATCTTATACTTTGGCAGAATGTGATGAAAGGATGTGGTCATGATCAGTGATATTTTAGTACCAGAGCTACGGGTAGTGTTTTGTGGCATTAATCCAGGCAAGACATCTGCACATACGGGTTTTCATTTTGCTCATGCCAGTAATCGTTTCTGGAAGGTGATTTACCAGGCCGGTTTTACTGACAGATTACTGGCGCCTGAGGAGGAACAACACCTTCTGGATACGCGTTGTGGTATTACCGTGCTGGTAGAACGTCCAACGGTTCAGGCGAATGAGGTAAAACTTGCGGAGTTGCGTGCTGGTGCACAGACGCTGACACAAAAGATGCTGGAGTACCAGCCAGGTGTGTTGGCGGTTCTGGGTAAACAGGCGTTTGAGCAGGCATTTAATCAGCGCGGTGCTAAATGGGGAAAGCAGTCGTTAGTGATTGGGGAAACGGAAGTGTGGGTGTTACCTTCGACCAGTGGTCTTAGCAGAATGACGTTTGAGCAGCTGGTGAGTGCTTATCGGGAACTGGAAGACTCGTTAGTGGCCCGGGGAAGGTGAGAAGGCAAGTATCGTCATGATAAGGGGAAAATAAAAAAGCCTGAACCAGGATAACCAGGGTCAGGCTTTTTTTAATGCTGAATGTTTACGGCTCTGTTCAGCGATATGTCAGAAAACTAGTCATCCAGGAAGCTGCGCAGGACTTCTGAACGGCTAGGGTGACGCAGTTTGCGCAGTGCTTTCGCTTCGATCTGACGGATACGCTCACGGGTAACGTCAAACTGCTTGCCAACTTCTTCCAAAGTATGGTCAGTGTTCATGTCGATACCAAAACGCATACGCAGGACTTTTGCTTCACGAGCAGTCAGGCCAGCGAGAACGTCATGAGTTGCAGAACGCAGACTTTCGGAGGTGGCCGAATCCAGCGGCAGTTCGAGGGTCGTATCCTCGATAAAATCCCCCAGATGCGAATCTTCATCATCACCGATAGGTGTTTCCATGGAGATTGGCTCTTTGGCAATTTTCAGCACCTTACGGATTTTGTCTTCCGGCATCAGCATACGTTCAGCCAGCTCTTCCGGTGTTGGTTCACGTCCCATTTCTTGCAGCATCTGACGGGAGATACGGTTGAGTTTGTTAATGGTCTCAATCATATGAACCGGGATACGGATGGTACGTGCCTGGTCAGCAATAGAACGGGTAATTGCCTGACGAATCCACCAGGTTGCATAGGTTGAGAACTTATAACCGCGACGGTATTCAAACTTATCAACTGCCTTCATCAGGCCGATGTTACCTTCCTGAATCAGATCGAGGAACTGCAGACCACGGTTGGTGTATTTCTTGGCAATAGAAATAACCAGACGTAAGTTTGCTTCAACCATCTCTTTTTTCGCCCGGCGTGCTTTCGCTTCACCGATAGACATACGACGGTTGATATCTTTAACCTGTTCAATTGTCAGACCGGTTTCTTCTTCAATACCTTGCAGTTTTTGCAGACTGCGCAGCACATCTTCAGAAACGTCGTGCAGTTTCTCAGACCATGGTTTATTCATGGCGATAGCGGCATTGAACCAGGTTTCACTGGTTTCATTATTGGTAAACAGTGTAATGAAGTTTTTCTTTGGCATCTTACACTGTTCAACACACATCTTCATGATCAGACGTTCTTGAGTACGAACGCGATCCATCATGGTACGCATGCTGTTTACCAGATAATCGAACTGCTTCGGTACCAGGCGGAACTGTTTAAAGACTTCCGATAACTGCAAGATTTCAGCCGCGGCATCCGCGTGGCTGCGACCTTTTGCCTTGATAGTGTCACGTGCTAGCTCATACTGGCGACGCAGGTCACCGAACTTCTCACGAGCGAGTTCCGGGTCGATGCTGTTATCATCATCGGCGTTATCGTCGTCAGAATCGTCATCGTCATCGTCGTCGTCATCCATATCTTCCTGGGACAACTCCGAGCCGACGTGGGTTGCTGTTGGCGCCAAGTCTTCTTCGGCATTAGGATCAACAAAACCAGTAATAAGATCCGAAAGACGAGCCTCTTCTGCTTCGACGCGATCATACTGCTCCAGCAGATAGGTGATCGCTTCTGGGTATTCAGCAACTGAACACTGTACCTGGTTAATGCCTTCTTCGATACGCTTCGCGATATCGATCTCACCCTCACGGGTTAACAGCTCAACAGTCCCCATTTCGCGCATGTACATGCGCACAGGGTCCGTAGTGCGTCCTATTTCAGACTCTACGCTCGACAGAACTTGAGCAGCGGCTTCTTCTGCATCTTCGTCGGTACTATTGGAGTTTTCAGCAAGCAACAGGTCATCGGCATCAGGGGCTTCTTCCATTACCTGAATGCCCATGTCGTTGATCATTTGGATGATATCTTCGATCTGATCTGAGTCGACGATATCTTCCGGCAGATGGTCATTGACCTCGGCATAGGTCAGATAGCCTTGCTCCTTACCACGCTGGACAAGAAGCTTAAGCTGTGACTGCGGGTTTTGCTCCATAAGACGGTATCCACACTTCAGTATTAGGGTTTGAGTTGGTAGAGATTGCCACCAACAATAGCATTACGAGGGCTGATTTATTTTATTGCCGCAGCCCGTCTGTGCGGCGTTCGGGTTAAACCCGATCAATGTTCGGCAGTAAAGCCGCGAATTTTACTTTTTAGCGCGTGATTCTGTTATCACACGAACTTCTTCACGTTCTGATGGCGTTAATCCGCCAGTACGAGAACGTGCAATTAATTCTGTCAGCCTTAACTCAAGCACTGAGTCAAACATGTGATCCAGTGAGTCAGTAAAGGTTTGTTCTGCAATGTCCCTATCAGCTATATCGTCCCAAGTTGAGAGTTTTTCAAGGGTCGCGGCTTCATTTTTGCCGCGATACTGCTCAATAAGTTGCCCTGTGGTGATTCCTGGCTGGGCTAAACAAGTATTGACCAGTTCAATAAATAACCCCAGCCCAGGAAGTTTCTGGGTATCCAGTCCGTTCAACGATGGTACAAGCTGGGATAATTCAGGATTTTGCAGTAACAATCCTATAAGTATACGCATGGTTGTACGTTTTAGCTGCGGAGTCGGGCGAGAAAAAGTGCTTTCTGTATTTTTTGGGAGCAATTTTTCAAGCTGGTTATCGTCTAAAATACCGAGTTTATTACCTAATTCCTGGCGCAGATAAATACGCAGGGTGTCACCGGGAACCTGCCCAATTAACGGCAGTGCCAGCGTACTTAAACGTGCAGTACCGTCCGGCGTACTTAAATCAACCTGTGGTAACAGGGTATTAAATAAGAAGGTAGAGAGCGGCTGAGCTTGCTCTATTCTGGCCTCAAAAGCCGCTTTTCCTTCCTTTCGCACCAAGGTGTCCGGGTCTTCGCCATCAGGCAGGAACATAAAACGTAGCTGACGACCATCCGTCATATAAGGCAGAGCGGTTTCCAGTGCACGCCATGCAGCGTCGCGTCCGGCGCGGTCACCGTCATAGCAACAGATAACATTATCTGTTGCACGAAACAGTAGCTGAATATGTTCAGCAGTGGTGGCGGTTCCTAGTGAAGCAACTGCATAGGAGATGCCGTATTGTGCCAATGCCACTACGTCCATATAGCCTTCGACAACAAGCAGCCGAGCAGGTTCCGGATGACTTTGCTGCGCTTCATAAAGGCCATACAACTGACGACCTTTATGAAATATATCGGTTTCTGGCGAGTTCAGATATTTCGGTTGAGCATCGCCCAACACACGGCCGCCAAAACCAATAACTCTTCCTCGTTTATCGCGTATTGGAAACATTACGCGTTCGCGGAAGCGATCGTAACAACGCCCCTGATCATTAGTGACCAGCATTCCAGCATCCGTTAATGACTGGCGATTTTCAGCATCACCACCAAAACGTTTCAGGACGTTATCCCAGCCTGCTGGCGCGTAACCAATGGCAAAACGTGTCGTAACTTCAGCACTTAATCCACGAGCGGAAAGATACTGACGGGCTTTTTCAGCCTGCTTAACCTTTAACGATTGCTGATAAAACTCACTCAAACCCGTCATCAACTGATACAACGTTTGACGCTGATGACGTTCAATTTGACTGGGGCCATTACCGGCTTCATAGGGGATTTCAAGGTTATGCATCGTCGCGAGTTCTTCAACGCTTTCGACAAAGTCCAGCTTGTCGTAATTCATTAAAAAATCGAGCGCATTACCGTGAGCACCACAACCGAAGCAGTGATAAAACTGCTTTTCACCATTTACGGTGAAAGAGGGGGTTTTCTCGTTATGGAATGGGCAACACGCATGATAGTTTTTACCCTGCTTTTTTAGCTTCACACGAGCATCGATTAGGTCGATGATATCGGTGCGAGCAATTAAGTCATTGATAAAAACACGCGGAATTCGTCCAGCCATAGGCCCCATATGCTATATCCGTCATCTTTCAGGCGGGTGCCGGAAAGCTCAAGGATATGTCAGTGTGTATAAACGAGAATAAGCCGCGCATTCCTTTCGGAAGCACGGCCTTTATAACAACTACTCTGTCTGAAAAGAGGACGAAATCCTCAGGAGACTAGTACAGACGAGTGCGGCGTGCGTTTTCGCGAGCCAATTTCTTCGCGTGACGTTTCACAGCAGAAGCTTTAGCGCGTTTACGCTCAGTCGTTGGTTTTTCATAGAACTCGCGACGACGAACTTCTGCCAAAACACCTGCTTTCTCACAAGAACGTTTGAAGCGACGCAGTGCTACGTCGAACGGCTCGTTTTCACGTACTTTAATTACCGGCATGTAACTCTCACCTTTAATAATTCGGTTTGCTGCTGGCCACGTGCCAGCTTAATTCAAAATGGTGCGGAATTTTACTGCAACTCTTGCCGCATTGTAAAGCACCGAACGCGATAAACCCGCCTTTTAAGGCCGATATCTTCCAGGGGCGAGAGTATACACGATATGCAATGTTATAGGCAGCAACGTTTTACAAAAAGAGCCAGTCGGCTTAAACTTCGCGCCGGGTCAATGAGGTAAACAGCCATGCGAGTATTGGGTATAGAAACATCCTGTGATGAAACAGGCATCGCCATTTATGATGGTGAATTAGGGTTGCTGTCGAACCAACTGTACAGCCAGGTCAAACTGCATGCAGACTACGGCGGTGTTGTGCCAGAGCTGGCTTCCCGCGACCATGTCCGTAAAACGGTGCCACTTATTCAGGCAGCACTGAAAGAGGCCGGACTGGAAGCCGCCAATATTGATGGTGTCGCTTATACGGCGGGACCGGGTCTGGTGGGGGCGCTGTTAGTCGGGGCCACTATCGGTCGCTCTCTGGCTTTTGCCTGGAATGTTCCTGCTATTCCTGTCCACCATATGGAAGGACATCTTCTGGCTCCAATGCTGGAAGAGACACCGCCTGATTTTCCTTTTGTCGCGCTGCTGGTTTCTGGCGGTCATACCCAATTGATCAGCGTTACAGGCATTGGTCAGTATGAATTACTGGGTGAGTCTGTCGATGACGCAGCGGGCGAAGCCTTTGATAAAACAGCCAAACTATTGGGACTGGATTATCCGGGCGGACCTTTATTGTCGAAAATGGCAGCACAAGGTGTGGCTGGGCGCTTCACTTTCCCACGGCCCATGACTGACAGACCAGGGCTCGATTTTAGTTTTTCAGGTTTAAAAACCTTTGCAGCGAATACCATTCGTGAAAATGATTCTGATGACCAGACCCGTGCTGATATTGCTCGGGCTTTTGAGGATGCAGTCGTCGATACACTCGCTATCAAATGCAAGCGAGCACTGGATCAAACGGGATTCAGTCGCCTGGTAATGGCCGGAGGGGTTAGTGCTAATCGTACCTTGCGCGCCAGGCTGGAAGAGGTCATGAAAAAACGTCAGGGAGAGGTGTTCTATGCCCGTCCCGAGTTTTGTACCGATAATGGTGCGATGATTGCTTATGCCGGGATGATCCGCCTTAAAGCGGGAACAAACAGTGAACTTAGCGTCACGGTTAAACCTCGCTGGCCGCTGTCTGAACTTCCCCCTGCCTAATATCTCGCTGATGTGCGGGTAACACACACAAGGGGAAACACTGTTTTCCCCTTGTGTGTGTCTGAGGCAAAACTTTCACTTTTTTTCCGTTTTTTCGGCCTGAGCAACAGGCTTTTTCCGCCGCAGTTTGGGCCAAATTTTATTTTCCTGGCCACGAAACAAGCGCTGAATATTGTCGTGGTGGCGTAGCAGAATCAGACAAGAAAGCATGGCAACAGGGAAGGTAAATTGGGGCTTAAACCACCAGACATAGAACGGCGCAATC
Source organism: Citrobacter sp. JGM124 (assembly GCF_018257795.1). Lineage (GTDB taxonomy): Bacteria > Pseudomonadota > Gammaproteobacteria > Enterobacterales > Enterobacteriaceae > JGM124. The sequence continues at coordinate 78,677 of NZ_JAERJD010000005.1, forward strand.
AACGCGCTGATAATCGCCCCCAGGGAGGAGTAACCACTGAGTAAGACACTCAGTAACCAGGTGCCAGCCATCACACCGGTTAAATCCCAGCCAATTGGCGCGATAGCACCAAAAGCCGTCGCGACGCCTTTACCCCCACGAAAGTGAAAGAATACAGGCCAGATATGCCCCAGACAGGCAGCGATGGCAACCAGGCCTAGCCAGAAGGGAGAAACTCCCAAAGCATAAGCGGCCCATACGGGAAGCATACCTTTCAGAACATCAAAAAATAGTACCGCTACGGCAGCGCCTTTACCCCCAATGCGTAATACATTGGTAGCCCCGGGATTGCCAGAACCATTCTCGCGAGGATCAGGGAGACCGGCAATACGGCAGACTAGAATGGCACTTGAGATTGAGCCGCAAAGATACGCAATGAGAATCATAGCTGGCGCGATTGCACTCATAACGCTGTTCCATTTTGAAAGTGTCGAAGTCTTCTGTGCATCTGTGGATAATACGCATATTTCGCCGGAAGTGGTATCCGGCGTCGCTAAAAACAAGGCAGGGATAATGGATATTGTATTTATAGAACAACTTACGGTTATTACCACCATTGGTGTTTACGACTGGGAACAACAGATTCAGCAGAAACTGGTTTTCGATATAGAAATGGCCTGGGATAATCGTCCCGCGGCAGCCAGTGATGATGTGGCAGATTGTTTAAGCTATGCGGATATCAGTGACACGGTGACAGACCATGTATGCAATGGTCGTTTTGCTCTGGTAGAGCGCGTGGCTGAAGAACTGGCATACATTCTGTTGGCGAAATTTAGCTCTCCCTGGGTTCGTATTAAAGTCAGTAAACCAGGTGCGGTTGCTCAGGCGGCTACCGTGGGGGTCATTATTGAACGCGGGAAACGTCCCTCACCAAACTGATTAAGTTATTATATTATTAGCTCCGTAAATTTTTTATAAGGTGGTATTTACGGGGCTAATGCATGTTGTCGGGTAAAATTTATCTTGCCATAGCGTAACCTGAATTAATCTTCACTGGCTTATTATTATTCAATAAATAATTAGCGTTATTAATTATTTTTAACGTACAGAGCTACTGCTATTAATAATTATTTAAAAGGGTGGCGAGTAAGTTTATTTCTATGAAATCAAAGTTCTTGATGTTCTTTTATTTATTGTTTGTTCATGTTTATTCGCGTCCCTTGTTGTTCATGTGATGATGATCCTGTTACACGCAGGACAATAATTCCAGGTTTTTTGATGCATAAGAAATAAAAGGGCTGTCTACCACGCCACGATTCTCTTTTGTTGATGAAGCATGACGCAGAACAGGCCCATGTGGCGTCATGATGAACATTCCCACATGAGAAACATCAAGCCCTGCCAGTGGAGTATAGATACCAATCAAATCCCCGGATTTTAATTTACTGACTAAATGCATATCAATTGCCTCGCCGGGAATATAAACAACAGGACGTGATATCACGGGAATCCCATCAATATGCTGTTTTTTATCGCTTTTTTTGTTTAGGTGTTTGATTTTTTTGATCGCGTTGTGGGCCAGCGTGGGGGTAATATCCTCCGCGATGGGCCGCTGGCTATTAGCCCAGTCAGTGAAAAAATGTTTCCGTTTATAAAAATGGATTTCACTGTTGATATAGCGGGTATTAACAATATTCGTGAAGAATTCATGTGGCGAGTGTGATGCTTGTAGTGCAACCACGTAGTCTAAATAGGTAAAACAGTCCACGCTTCTAAAATCAATCACTAGCTGTTCGGGAATACGTTCTGAACCATGAAGCCTGTTACTTTGATAAGGTGTACCGAGAAATCGTGCTGAAATCATCGACAGTTTATCCCCCTGGCTCAGATCTTTCTTATTTGACACATCCTGAATGATGCTATTTATTTTATGTAACGTATATGCATCAATATTCGCCCTCTCCGGGAATGGTATCGCGACGTCTTCCTTTTTTTGTGAAAGTGGCGAGATCGTTGGTTCCTGAAAACGGCACTCTATTGAAAGGGTGAAGATAATGCTAAGTAACACCCCTCCTTGCATAATTCTTTCTATACTATAAATAAACATAAAACATCCTGAGGTTTATTGGGTTATTTTCTGGGTATAATAAGAATGTTTTTATTTCATTGTAGTTATGGGAAGAGTACAACCACTATTCTGTTGCTTGTATCGTTTTTTGTAAAAACAAAGTTTGCAGGGGGATGTATTTAATGGTTTCTGCAAACGGACTGTGTTACTGCCCTGTCCGGGAAAAATAAAATTTGGCGATGTGAGCCCCGAACCTGATAACCAGGTATGTGTGCGGCCCTACATCGTGGAAAAATAAGTTTCAGAGATCCGGTGTCACCAGACCATTTTGCTGCTTCCAGGCGCTGACGGCCTGGATCCTGCGCTTTGTTAGCTCTTCACGAATTTCAGGGCCTTTGAACCCTGCATCAATCACTTCCTTATTAGTGACTTGTAAAGCCGCTTGCCAGGCAGATCGGAGCATTCTTCCTTGAGGATAATCATTAGCTTCAAACCCGGTACGCCCACGGGCATCAGCCTCGCTGGTCAGGGCTATCTGCTCAACGCGCCAGGGCTTGCGCCAGGCATCAATGTTATCAAAGAGTTTAATCACCGTTTTAGGCTGCAAAACAGGGAATGTGTGGATCAAGTCGTGAAATTCAGCGACAAGTTTTGCCAGATCACGAATTTCTGTTGGGACGCGGAGCCGTTTGCACAACTGTTCTACCAGCTTAACCCCTGCCGGGCCGTGTCCGTGGTGACTCGGCCACTTTTCTGGTGGGGTGAGGGCTTTGCCTAAATCATGACACAATGTCGCAAATCGTACGTCGATTTCCGGGCTCAGTTGAGCCGCAATGGACAGGGTCATCAGGGTATGAATGCCGGTATCAATTTCTGGGTGCCATTTGGCAGGTGCAGGAATGCCATACAGCGCATCAATTTCTGGAAATAGACACTTCAGTGCCCCACATTCACGTAATACGGCAAAGTAAACTTGTGGGTTTCGGCTGGCTAAGGCTTTCTCTGTTTCTTTCCAAATCCGTTCTGGAGTGAGGTGTGCCAACTCACCATCAGCAGTGATATCACGCATTAGCTGTAATGTTTCAGGCGCAATACGAAAGCTAAGATGGGCAAAGCGAGCGGCAAAACGCGCCACACGCAAAACACGTAACGGATCTTCTTTAAATGCCGGTGAAATATGACGCAGGATACGAAGTTGTAAGTCTTTTTGCCCGTTATAAGGGTCAATTAACCTGCCGTGCTCGTCTTCAACAATAGCATTGATAGTTAAGTCGCGGCGCAGTAGATCCTGTTCCAGGGTGACATCGGGAGCGGCATAGCAAGTAAAGCCAGTATACCCCTGGCCGGATTTACGCTCGGTGCGGGCAAGCGCGTATTCCTGATGCGTATCAGGATGCAGAAAGACCGGGAAATCCTTGCCAACCTGTTGAAACCCCGCATCCAGCATTTGTTGCGGTGTGCTACCAACGACCAACCAGTCTTTATCTTTCACCGGTAGATTGAGTAATTTGTCTCGTACTGCACCACCGACCAGATAAATGTCCACCCGCACCCCCTGTAACTTTTTGTTAACCTGAATGTTAAGTGCATACTCACCCGACTTCAAGTGACTTGGGTGAACTGTTTTGCTGGCCAGCCGAATGAAGGAGGCTGGTCATATGGCTCGGCTGACTGGACCCTGCCCCTGAAAGTGATGGGAATAATACAGGGGCAGGAGACAAGGGATAATCCTTTCCTGGCAGGGGGTTAGTTCATCCAGCGGTCTTTTTTCTTGCGTCTTGGCAGCATTCTCGGCAGCAGTAATCCCACTAGCAAACCGAAACCGGCAACGCCACCGCCATATACAAACCACTGTAAAATAATGGCACGTTGTTTATCATCCAGCTGGATATTGGCGGCATCGACTTTCTTTTGGGCGATGATCAGCTGGTTTTTCAGTTGCTGGTTTTCTTCTTTTAGCCCATTGATGACCTGATCGCTTCCCGCCACTTTTTTCTGCATTTCAGCGGTACGCTGGTTCCAGGTAGTGTCGATATTGCTGAGTTTATCGGTCAGCGTTTTGACCTGGCTCTCTAATTCGGGAACGCGAGTTTGTAAACTCGGTGTGTTGCTTAATTGTGCCAATGGGATCCAGACGGTACGACCATTACTTTCTCGTATTTGACCATATTTGGTCCCTTCATTACGTTGCAGTAAGGTGACTTCTTCACCGGCATTAACAGTACCCACTAAACGATAGCTATCACCCGGGCCGCTTCGCACCCAAGTACTGAGATCGTCAGAAATATAACGTTTTTCATCGGCATTGGCCGCGGTAGAAATACTAATAGACAGCAAAGCGAAACAAATTAAACGTAAATTAAGCATTAGATCGACATTTTTTCATGAGTTGTAAAATGATAGTAGTGGTAACAGTCTGCAGGTGCAACGGATAAACAGGAATGAGAATCATCCGGGTATGAATTTGGTTTCTAAATGCAATTTCTTGCTGGTAATTACGCGACCTGACAGGTTTTTTTATCGTACTATCTACTACCTCATTATTAAGATTTCGCGTGCCAGGGTAACACTTGGTGTGCATCACGGCAAAGTAAAAAAATATGGCTCAGGAAATTGAACTAAAATTTATCGTTGACCCACAACGTATTGAATCATTGCGTGAAAAACTGAATGCAATGTCCCAGGAACAACACGACGTTCGTAAACTGGTGAATATCTACTATGAAACGGCTGATAATTTTCTACGCCGTCACAATATGGGATTGCGCATTCGCGGCAATGGCGATCAGTATGAAATGACCATGAAAACCTCGGGTCGTGTCACCGGTGGTTTACATCAGCGTCCAGAGTATAACGTGGCACTGAATGAACCCATCCTTGATCTGGCACTGTTACCTGCAGACATTTGGCCAGAGGGTTTAGATGTCGCCGTACTTCAGCAACAGTTGAACCCGCTTTTTAGCACTAACTTCAACCGTGAAACGTGGGTACTGCAGCAAGATACCAGCCGCATTGAGCTGGCGCTGGATCAGGGCGACGTCGTTGCAGGCGCGTTACAGGAACCGATTTGCGAATTGGAACTGGAATTGCTGGAAGGTGAAGCCAGTGCACTGTTAACTCTCGCCGGACAGCTGATCAACCAGACGGGGTTACGTATGGGGAGCCTGAGCAAGGCGGCCCGCGGTTATCATTTGGCACAGGGTGCCCCTGAACGTCAGATTAAGCCGCTCAGTTTGTTGTCTCTTGCACCTAAAACGACCGTTGAGCAAGGTTTAGCCGCCGGGTTGTCTCAGGCGCTGGATAGCTGGCTCTACCACGAGGAACTTTGGCTGCGTGGTAACGGAGCGGCGAAACGTCATATCATGCTGGCCGTGGAAAATATCCGTCACATTTTAGCCCTGTTTGGGGGCATTATTCCCCGTAAAGCCAGTTCACAATTACGTGACTTATTGCTCACTTCTGAGACTCGTCTTGCAGAGCATGACAAAGGGGCTGATATTCTGTTCAGTCCCCAGGCGAGTGCGACTAAGCTTGCGTTAACCCGTTGGCTGTTTGAATCCCAGTGGCGCAATTTTATTGATGATAAAGGACGGGCTAAACTCGCGGGATCGTTAAAGCGCTTTGCAGATATCAATTTGTCACGTCATGCATCTGAGTTAAAAGATATTTTCCAGCGTCCTCTGGGCGACACCTATGCGGACAAACTGACGCGCCTGGCCCGTGAGTTAGATGCCGCACGTTTGCTGGCCGGGATCTACCATACAGAACAAGCATCCACATGGCTGGAAAACTGGCAAGGGCTGAACGACGCTATTGTGGCAAGGCAACCCGTTGAAATTGAACACTATCGTAATGAAGCCATTTCGCAGGTACCTTTTTGGTTACATAGCGGAAAATAACTGACAGGCAAGGAACTCCACCATGATGCCGCTTACACCGTTGTTGCAACACCATTTACAGGTTGTGTTATCACATTTTCCAGAACAGACAGATGTCCGGAAACTCACAGCAGAGGCCCGTGCGGTACTCTCTGTCAGTGATTTTGTGAGCGACAGTGTGGCGGCCAACCCCACATGGCTCGAGGATTTATCACAGTTGCCACCCCGGCCTGCCGAGTGGCAGCAATATGGTGACTGGCTGCGGAGTGACCTGCAACAAGTTAGTGATGAAGCCGCACTAATGCAGGCATTACGTCAGTTCCGTCGACGTATTATGGTGCGTATTGCCTGGTCCCAGGCTCTGGGTCAGGTCACGACCCTTGATACGCTTCAGCAGCTTAGTGTGCTGGCTGAAACGCTTATTATTGCCGCCAGAGACTGGCTGTATGAGGCTTGTTGCCGTGAATGGGGCACCCCCGTTAATGATGCGGGCATCGCTCAGCCGTTATTGATTTTAGGGATGGGAAAACTGGGTGGGGGGGAGCTCAACTTCTCTTCTGACATTGATCTGATCTTTGCCTGGCCGGAAAAAGGATCAACGACGGGTGGTCGTCGTGAGCTGGACAACGCGCAGTTCTTTACCCGCCTTGGCCAGCGACTGATTAAAGTCCTTGATCAACCCACTGCTGATGGTTTTGTTTATCGTGTCGATATGCGGCTACGGCCATTTGGGGACAGTGGCCCCTTGGTATTGAGTTTTGCCGCGCTGGAAGATTACTACCAGGAGCAGGGGCGTGACTGGGAACGTTACGCCATGGTGAAAGCGCGGGTGATGGGTGATAACGACGATATCTGGAGCCAGGAGTTACGCAAAATGTTGCGTCCTTTTGTGTATCGTCGCTATATCGATTTTAGCGTGATCCAGTCATTGCGTAATATGAAGGGAATGATTGCCCGTGAAGTACGACGCCGTGGGTTGACTGACAACATTAAACTCGGCGCGGGGGGGATCCGTGAAACGGAGTTTATCGTTCAGGTCTTCCAGTTAATCCGCGGCGGCCGGGAGCCCCTGTTACAGTCCCGGGCATTATTGCCAACCCTGGATGCCATTGCGCAGCTTAACCTGCTGCCAGCAGATGATGCTGAAAAGTTGCGTGCGGCTTATCTTTACCTGCGGAGGCTGGAAAACCTCTTGCAGAGTATTAACGATGAGCAAACCCAAACGTTACCCAGCGATTCGCTTAATCGTGAGCGGCTGGTGTGGGGGATGGGGGCTGCCGACTGGCATGAGTTACAGCAAGTGCTGCAATCACATATGCTTCTTGTGCGCCAGGTATTTAATGCCCTGATTGGTGACGATGAGCCGGATGTCGGGGACGATACGCTTTCCGAAGGCTGGCGTGAACTATGGCTGGATACCTTCGACGGGGAGGAAACCGTCCCCGTGCTTAACTCCCTGACACCTGAAGTACAACGTCAAGTTCTGTGCTATCTCGCTGAGTTTCGTGAAGATACCAATAAGCGGACCCTGGGGGCTCGTGGGCGCTTAGTTCTGGACCAACTGATGCCCCGTCTGTTGCGTGAATCTTGTCAGCATGAGAGTGCCCCACTGGCACTTTCGCGTGTCATCCCGCTACTCTTGGGTATTGTGACTCGTACCACCTATCTGGAACTCCTCACCGAATATCCCGGGGCGCTTAAGCAACTGGTGAGGCTCTGTATCGCCTCACCCATGATAGCGGAACAGTTAGCACGTTACCCGCTGTTACTGGATGAGTTGCTGGACCCTACCACTTTGTATCAACCCACGGCAACCGATGCCTATCCTGATGAGCTGAGGCAGTATTTACTGCGTGTTAATGATGACGAAGAGCAGCTGCTGGAAGCATTACGGCAGTTTAAACAGGTACAGCTATTACGCGTGGCTGCGGCGGATATCACCGGCACCTTACCCGTGATGAAAGTCAGTGACCACCTAACCTGGCTGGCCGAGGCCATCATTGATGCCGTGGTGCAACAGGCCTGGACGCAGATGGTGGCGCGTTATGGTCAGCCACGTCATTTACAAGGGGAGAGTAATCGCGGATTTGCTGTCGTGGGCTATGGCAAACTGGGTGGGCTGGAGCTGGGTTATAGCTCCGATCTCGATCTGGTGTTTCTGCATAATTGCCCGGCGGAAGTGACCACTGATGGTGAACGTGAAATTGATGGTATCCAGTTTTATCTGCGACTGGCCCAGCGGATTTTACACCTGTTCAGTACCCGGACGTCCTCAGGAATACTGTACGAAGTTGATGCTCGATTACGTCCCTCCGGGGCTGCCGGAATGCTGGTGACCACCGTGGAAGCCTTTGCTGATTATCAAAAAAATGAGGCCTGGACCTGGGAACACCAGGCGCTGGTTCGAGCCCGTGTCGTTTACGGTGATCCTGTTCTGAATCAGCAATTTGCAGCTATCCGCTATGAAGTGCTATGCCAGCCCAGGGAGGGGGAAACCCTGAAAACAGCAGTGCGAGAAATGCGTGAAAAAATGCGTGCCCATCTGGGGAATAAGCACCGGGATCGCTTTGATATTAAAGCTGATGAAGGGGGGATTACCGATATTGAGTTTATTACCCAGTACCTGGTATTACGTTATGCAGCTACTCGCCCGGATTTAACTCGCTGGCCTGACAATGTGCGTATTCTGGCATTAATGGCTGAGGATAATATTCTCCCTGAAGAAGAAGCGAGGGCACTCACCCATGCTTACGTGACGTTGCGTGACGAACTGCATCACTTAGCTTTGCAGACCATGCCGGGACATGTTGCGCTGGATAGGTTTGTTGAAGAGCGCCAGCAGGTTATTCACAGCTGGAAAATCTGGCTTGGTGAGTCGCAAACGCGCGTGGGGAGCTAATTATGGTATCATCCTTCGCAAAATTTTATCCCTCGCTGGAGAGTCAGGAATGAAGGTAACACTGCCTGAATACAGTCGTGCAGGTGTCATGGTGGTTGGTGATGTTATGCTGGATCGCTATTGGTATGGTCCCACGAGCCGTATTTCACCGGAAGCCCCGGTTCCGGTTGTGAAAGTCGATACTATTGAAGAGCGCCCAGGGGGGGCTGCCAACGTTGCAATGAATATTGCTTCTCTCGGTGCAGCCTCGCGTTTAGTTGGGTTAACCGGGATTGATGATGCCGCACGTGCACTCAGCCAGACGCTGACTAAGGTAAACGTAAAGTGTGATTTTGTTTCAGTCCCGACCCACCCGACAATCACTAAACTGCGGGTACTGTCTCGTAACCAGCAGCTTATTCGGCTGGATTTTGAAGAAGGATTTGCAGGGATAGACCCGAATCCACTGCATGAACGTATTAGCCAGGCATTGCCACTGATTGGCGCATTAGTGCTGTCTGACTATGCGAAAGGTGCACTGGAAAGCGTGCAACATATGATTGGCCTGGCTCGTGCTGCCAACGTGCCTGTGCTTATCGATCCCAAAGGCACGGACTTTGAACGCTATCGGGGAGCCACATTATTAACACCAAACCTGACTGAGTTTGAAGCTGTAGTTGGGAAATGTCTCAATGAAGATGATCTCGTGATGCGGGGCATGAAGCTGATTGATGATTATGACTTATCTGCATTGTTGATAACCCGTTCAGAGCAGGGGATGACCTTGCTACGACCTGATGTTGAGCCTTTCCATTTACCTACCCAGGCCCAGGAAGTGTATGACGTTACTGGCGCCGGAGATACGGTAATCGGGGTTCTGGCTGCGACACTGGCATCTGGCCACTCAATGGAAGAGGCCTGCTATTTTGCCAACGCAGCTGCCGGTGTGGTTGTCGGTAAATTGGGTACCTCCACTGTGTCGCCTGTCGAACTGGAAAATGCGGTACGTGGGCGTTCTGAAACCGGTTTTGGCGTAATGAGCGAAACTGAGTTGAAAGTCGCTGTGGCAGCTGCCCGTAAACGGGGTGAGCGCGTTGTCATGACCAATGGCGTCTTTGATATTCTTCACGCCGGCCACGTCTCGTATCTGGCTAATGCGCGTAAGCTCGGCGATCGTCTTATTGTTGCAGTCAACAGCGATGCTTCTACCCGCCGTCTGAAAGGTGAAACCCGCCCAGTTAATCCACAGGATCAGCGAATGGTTGTACTGGCTGCTCTGGAAGCCGTGGATTGGGTTGTACTATTTGAAGAGGATACCCCCCAGCGTTTGATTGGCGAAGTTCTGCCTGATTGCCTGGTGAAAGGGGGGGACTATAAGCCAGACCAAATCGCCGGTAGTCTTGAAGTGTGGGCAAACGGCGGGGAAGTGATGGTATTGAATTTTGAAGATGGTTGCTCGACAACGAATATTATTAAGAAAATTCAAAATCATAACTAAACTTGCTGTCAGGTATCAGGTCAGGGACGAAGGTCAATTCAGTTCGCCCCTGACCAGCCACTCAGGCCTGACTTTGGGTATATAGCCAGGTCATCATGGTGTTACGTAACGTCTTCTTGTTTGCATTACTTGCCGCCCGATTACTGATAAAAATACTGCCTGTTATTGCTGGCTGCGGTGTTATTGGCATTTTACTCGCGGCGTTGTGCCTGGCATGGTTGCAGTACCACAGTCACCAATTGTGGGATAAGGTGAGTCAGTATTGTGTGCCTGAGCAGTTACAGCAGGGGAAGTCGGTACACTGTCTGGCTGTGAATCTGGGGCAACACTATGCCGTGTTCAATGATGCTCATGGCCCACTGCACACCTTATTGATCCCGACAGAAAAAACGTCCGGTATCGAAAGTCCGGCATTACGAGAACCCACAGCGAAAAACTACTTCCAGTATGGCTGGGACACACGCCACTTTTTACTGCAACAAGCGGCTTTTCCTGTACCGGATCGTTACCTGGCCCTGGCTGTCAATTCACGATACGGCCGTACTCAGAATCAACTCCATCTTCATCTGGCATGCCTGAAACCAGAAGTCTATCAGGTGATTTCACAGCAAAAAGATCATCTGGGGCATCAATGGCAAAGACTCCATACTCCATTATCAGGGCAACAGTACCTTGCCATCAGGGTGCCTGTTACTGCGAATCCATTTATGGTTCTCGGGCAATATATTGAAGCCCATAATGACAGGATAGATAATTACGGTTTAGTGCGTCTGGCACCGGATAACAATGAAGTTATCCTGCTGGCAACCCGATTCAGGCTTACAGCACTAAGCTTAGGCAGCGCCGAGGCGCTTCTGGATTTTGATTGTCATCTGGCCCAGGTTACAGGATAGCTCTGGACTATATTCGGGAATGAGTAGTGAGCAGTGTGGGCTATAGAATAGTGCGCTATTTATATCTGTTTTTTTTAATAAGTTGTGTGTTTACACGATGATTACCGATAAAACAGTGTGCTATGGCATTGTCGCCCGAAGTCTGGAAAAGAGCAAACATTGTGTGTTTTTTACTTAACGAACATCGGTAGCATCTGTCTTTACATTATCTGGTGTAGCTGGCTGCTTGCCCTGTTCTATTTATTCAGTTGCTGGCGCAGTTGTTCAAGTTGTGTTTTCAGCTGCAGGAGATTATCGCTACTGTCCGCTAATGTTTGCTGAAGTATTTCAGGCAGATGCCTGGACTGTTCTTTCAGAGCGAGACCTTCCGGCGTTAGTGTTATAACCACCAGGCGTTCATCGTCGCGGGAACGGTAGCGCATTATCCGGCCTGCACTTTCCAGCCTTTTCAGGAGTGGGGTTAATGTGGCTGAATCCAGAAAGAGCTGCTCACCAATTTGCGATACGGTGATATTGTCTTGTTGCCACAGTATCAGCATCACCAAATATTGTGGATAAGTCAGCTTCAATGGTGCCAGCCACTGGCGATAACGTTTATTAATAGCTAAATTTGCGGAATACACTGCGAAACAGAGTTGGTCTTCTAACCGCACTGCACTCGGATCAGATAACTCTATTTTTATTGTCATGGACGTCATTATACCGAATTGAAGAGCACATTTTTCCGACACAAGACAAGGTTATTCTCCACTGTCTTGTATCCCCGTCACGCCGTAAGCAGCTTATCCTGCGTGCAAATTATACGCGTGGTTTCTTACGATATAACCATAACGCGGGAAGCGATAATCCTATGGATAACGCACCAACAATATAAGATGCTTTAAGAAAACTTGTCACCGCCTGAGCAAAGAGCACCCCGCTATAACCCGACTGGCTCAGTTTTACGATAGAGATCATCGAGGTATAAGCATAAATTCCGGGAAACATTGGAATGACGGCTGCCACAGTGAAAATTTTAGGGTGGGCAAGGTACCAGCGAGACCACTGAATCCCAATAGTGCCTATCAGAATAGCGGAAAGAAAGGTTCCTGACTCAATACTAAGGCCTGACGCCAACAAAATCATGCGTGAGCCATGGCCTATTGCTCCCAGCAAAGCGCAATAGGGCAGAGCCCGAGCCGGGACATTAAAGACCATGGCGAAGCCCAGTGCCGGGATAGCCGCCAGCAGCATATCCTCGAGCAGTGCGAGGATAAATTCCATTATGCCCATCCGTTGAGCCCCCAGAAAGCGAGAGAGATAACAATCCCGATACAGGTCGCCAGCGTGAGTAGACTTGCCATTGCCCAGCGTGCCAGCCCGGTATTGATATGGCCTTTAAACATATCGGCGACGGCATTGATCAGCGGAAATCCTGGTACCAGCAATAACACACTGGAAGCGATAGCGATGGTTGATGTATGGGGAAATATGCCTTTGCCAATGAGTAAACCAGACACGCTGGTGGCGACGAAGGCTGTGATAGCAAACGTGATTTGTGGATGAAGCCGTCGTTGGGTGAGCAGTAAGCGGAAATACATGGCGACAGCACTGGCAATAAATGTCACCAACGCGCCGTCCCATCCTCCCTTATTTAATTTGCAAAAACTGGCGCAAGAAAGCCCGACGACGAGGACCATTAACCAGCGTGGATAACGTAAAGGCTTCAAATGGGCAAAACGTTTTAAAACATCTTTATGGTCCAGAAGTTTATGTTCAGCCATGATCACAATATGCTGAACGGCTGTCACGATATGCATATTTATACCGTGGTCGTTATTTTTGCGGGTGGTCGTTATGCAGTGATTATTCTTTATTGACGTGAGTACGATGGCATTTGCGGAGATAGATAAATCGACACTATCCATACCTAATGCTTTACCCAGACGGGTAGACAGTTCTTCAACCAATGCACTTTCTGCACCATGCTGGAGTAGAAAAATCGCACACTGGATACATAAACGAGTGACCTCCTGCTGATGAGATATTTCATTTTGCATAGCGAACCCTAAGAGAGATGAGCAATGGCGTTTTTGTTTGCTTTATTATTAACATATACCAATAGGACTGCCTATTGGTATGAGATCAAGGTTTAAGCAAATTTTTCAATACGCAAGATAGTGGCACGATAACAACTCATACTTATATCCGCGAAGTACGTTACCTGACTAAGAAGTAATCATATAATTAACGATAATTTTTACATTAACTCAGATTTGTTAACCTGGTTTTTATTTGATTTTCTTAATGACCAGGCACATATTTTTTCTGACAAGTATGAGTGTTCAACAATAATGCCGGGGCCACCTGGGGGGAGCCGGTATTATGATTATCACTCGTGTCATCATTCAGTAATATAACTATCTTGTTGATACATTGCGGCATGCTAATACAGGCGATTCATTATGGATTAAGACTGGTCGAATGACTCCGTCGTTAATATTTGGTTCCGGCCATGATTTTTGGCCTGGTACAGTGCCTTATCTGCCTGTAACAGAGCCTGTTCAATATTATTACCGTGGAGCGGGGTGAGCCCAATACTGATAGTAATATTACCGCTCAGTTCATTATTAAATTGATGAACAATATTAAGGTCATAAACATACTGGCGGATACGTTCGGCCGTCTGTAAAGCCTGTTCACTGTTAATATTGGTCAGCATCACCAGAAACTCTTCTCCCCCATAGCGAACGACGATATCTTTGGCGCGTACCGCGTTGCGGATAGCTGCAGAGACCCGCGTCAATGTCTGGTCACCCATGCTGTGGCCATAGTGGTCGTTATAGGATTTAAAACGATCAATATCCAGCAACAGAATATAGTGATTACCCTCTTTTTTTGCCATGGTGCTGTCGAAGCGATGCTGGAATCCACGACGATTATATAAGCCGGTAAGCGGGTCTAACATACTGAGATCACTCAGCCTTTCTCGCTCTTCTTTAAATTTATGCATAACTCGCTGAATATACTCTCTATGACGTTTTTGTATCTGGTGCTGAATAGCAATACCCAGCGCAGGCAGGGCTACCGTAAATGTCAGCCAGAGGCCATATTCATTATGGTTCAGCCAAAAAACGACCAAGTAGACAGGCAAACAGTAGAGAATAAATGCAGAAATATTATTAATAAAAGAGAGGGTTGCAACCAATAAAACGGACATCAGGCTCATCATCAGGACAGGATGATGGTGCTGTATTAACAAATTATCTTTAATAAGGATCTGTGCCGCCCACAATAGCCCGTAACAGAATGCAGTTATATTTAAGCTAATCAGACGATTAACATGGGATAAGCCCAGCATGAAGAGAATAACACTGCCGGCTAAAATCGCTATCGCAGGTAACGTGAGATTTTGTGAAGAATAAAAAGGAAAAAACAGGGAGGCCATGGCGGAAAGGCCATTAAGTAATACAAATAAACATAACGAAAGCATATGGTTACTTTTAAGTAAGGCATGCCAGATGTGTGATGTCATAGCAATGATGCTTTCATAGAATAATGTACTGTTAATCGCCAGTGTATTTAAAATTAATACAAATTATAATAGGTACTTTCTTAGTGTTTTTATTAAACCAGTACTGGTTGCGGCTAAATTTATCACTTTATAAATTTAATGTCATTAGCTATTAAGAAAATGCTGATAATAGTTTACATCAAGGCCTGATTATTTCGCTGACAAGTGAGAAAAGTTGTCATATGATAGTGATTATCATTATCATGGCGGAAAGCAACATAATGCTACAAAGACAGCTTCAAAGTGGGTGGGGGATGACGGTAGCGGCACTCGCGGTTGCGTTATTGACTTGTCTGGAGTTAAGTTTTGAACAGTGGCGATTGCTGGTGACTGCAGGTTTATTGATGACAATAATTATGTTGTATCACAAACGGTTACGGCATTTTGTCCTGTTACCATCATGCATTGCATTTGCCAGCGGATTACTGTTGATTATTATGCGACTAAGCGGAGGGAGCATAGCGTGAAAACAACGAGGTATATAACGAAGGGGATGGGGAAAATAAATTAAGCAAGTTGGTGCGAAGAGAGGGACTTGAACCCTCACGTCCGTAAGAACACTAACACCTGAAGCTAGCGCGTCTACCAATTCCGCCACCTTCGCATACCTGTCATGCCGAAGCATCACAACCACGGAGGCGAATTCTAGATGTTTTCTGAGCTTCGTCAACTGTTAATTTCGTGCCGTTTCATTGATCGCTGGAAAAAACGGCATTCTGTGTTAATTAACGCTTCTTCGCACCACGCCCCATGACTGCCCGATAAACTTTAAATCGGCCGGTCTGAGCCAGGACTTCATGCTGGCCAAATGTTTCATCCAGTATGGCCGGATAAGGCAGGAATGCATTAGCCACGATGCGTAATTCACCACCAATATTAAGGTGACGTGCGGCACCACGAATCAGTTGCGATGCGGCATCAAGGCTGGTTTGCAAACCATCATGGAACGGTGGATTCGAAAGTATCATATCAAATCGACCGTTGACTTCTGAGTAAACATTGCTGGTGAAAACATCACCTTCGATAGCATTCGCGGCAAGCGTTGCGCGGCTCGCCTCAACCGCAGCGGCACTGACATCACACAGCGTCAGGCGAACTTTTGGGGAGTGTGTGGCCAGGGCTACAGAAAGTACCCCTGTGCCGCATCCCATATCCAGCACTTTGCCTTTGCTATGGGCAGACAACGTGGAGAGTAGCAACTTACTGCCGACATCCAAACCATCACGACTGAAGACGCCGGGTAATGTTTTTACCGTCAAGCCCTCTGTCTGGTATTCGCCCCAATAGTTGCTGGCATCAAAAATCGCCTGGTGTTCCAGGCGACCATGGTAGAGACCACAGCGCCGGGCGCTGTCAATTTTAGTCAGTGGACAAATGTCTTCGAGCATCTGTTCTGCGCTACGTACACCACTACGGTTTTCACCCACGACAAAAACATCACTGCCGACGGGCATCATTGATAAGATGTTCATGAGCTGAAACTGTGCTTCAGGTTTATTCTTTGGCCAGTAATAAACCAGAGTATTGCTGTCAGCAACCGCCTCTGGTGTAGCAATCAGGCCGAATTGTGCATGGTCACCCATTAGCGCACTTAATACCTGCCAGTGGTGAAATTGCTGGGTATGGGCGCGACTGGCTGCGGTTGTAAAACGCGCTGGCAGGTCATCTTGTAGGTCACCGGCAAACAATACGCGGCACTCGGTAAAATCATCGCTGTGGCGCAACAGAACTTCACTCGCCGGGGTTAACGCACTCATCAAATCACTCCTGGGAAAACAGAAACGTAAGTATAGAGCTTTAATGGCGTGGATTCGATGAATTTGCTATATTTGCGCCCCGAATATTGTTATCGATGGGACTTGCCATGACTCTTCCTACCCGACGCGACTGGCAATTACAACAACTGGGGATGACTCAGTGGGTATTACGACGTCCGGCGGTGTTACAAGGTGAAATTGCTGTTACGCTTCCCCCCGATGCGCGGTTAGTGCTGGTCACCGAAAGAGTAAATGCATTAAGCGATCCCTTTGTTATGGACGTCTTGCGCAGTCTGGGTGTGCATAGCCATCAGGTGCTTCAGATTGCACCTGAACGTGCCGTTATGCTGCCGGCAGATAAGCACTGTAATAGTTGGTGTTTGGGTGTTGAGGTCCCGTTAGCGCTTTCCGGGGCTAAGTTACACTCTGTAGACTTGGATGAGCTTTATTTAAATAGCGCGGCACGACGCGCTTTGTGGCAACAAATTTGCAGCTATGAACATGATTTATTCTCTACAGCCGAGTGATTTGACAGCAGCCTATGGGATAGAGCAACGCAGTCATGCTTTTCCCTGGAGTGAAAAAACCTTTGCCAGCAATCAGGGGGAGCGTTACTTCAATCTCCGACTGGATGTTGATGGCGAGATGGCTGCATTTGCCGTGACTCAGGTTGTACTCGATGAAGCGACGCTCTTCAATATCGCTGTCAGCCCTGATTATCAGCGCCGTGGCTTGGGCCGTACCTTGCTGGAACATCTTATCAGCGAGCTTGAAAAGCGGGCAGTCACCACATTGTGGCTTGAAGTGCGTGCTTCTAATCAGGCGGCTATCGCGCTCTATGAATGTCTGGGCTTCAATGAAGTGACGATTCGCAGAAACTACTACCCGGCTAAAGATGGGCGGGAAGATGCTATTGTCATGGCTTTACCTTTAGGTTGATGCAACAAAAGGATTCTTAATGAACTGGGACTGGATTTTATTTGACGCGGATGAAACGCTGTTTACCTTTGATTCATTCGGTGGCTTACAACGGATGTTTCTGCATTATGGCGTGACCTTTACTGAGAATGATTTCCAGGCATATCAGGCCGTTAATAAACCTCTGTGGGTCGACTACCAGAATGGTACTATCACCGCGACGCAGTTACAGCTCCAGCGCTTTGAAGGCTGGGCCGGGCGTCTTGATGTCCCGCCCAGTGAACTGAATCAGGCATTTTTATCCGCCATGGCGGATATTTGTGCGCCATTACCTGGTGCCGTCTCTTTACTTGATTCTCTTCAGGGAAAAGTGAAAATAGGTATCATCACGAATGGCTTTACTGCGTTACAACAGCGCCGGCTTGAGCGCACGGGTTTGAGCGATCACTTTGACCTACTGGTTATTTCTGAGCAAGTGGGTGTAGCCAAACCTGACACTAAGATTTTCGAGTATACGTTTGACAAAATGGGACATCCGCCCCTTTCGCGTATCCTGATGGTTGGAGATACTCCAGAGTCTGACATTCTGGGGGGAATCAATGCGGGCATTGCGACCTGCTGGCTGAATATGAATGGACGTAGCTTGCCGGAAGGTATTCAACCCACCTGGCAAGTTTCTACATTAAGTGAATTGGAGCAACTGTTGTGTAAATCAGATAGTTGATCATTTAGCCCCGAATGGGGGGTAAAATAACCCCAGTTAACGTTTACTCGACGCGTAGTCTTTCTCTGCGCGTCTATCAAAGAAGATATCAACATGACTTTGTCTCCTTTTTTGCAAGAGGTGTCGAAACGTCGCACCTTTGCGATTATTTCCCACCCGGATGCCGGTAAAACGACGATCACCGAGAAGGTGTTATTGTTCGGACACGCGATTCAAACAGCAGGTACGGTGAAAGGCCGTGGCTCCAGCCAGCATGCCAAATCTGACTGGATGGAAATGGAAAAACAGCGTGGGATCTCGATTACCACCTCGGTGATGCAGTTCCCGTACCATGATTGTCTGGTTAACCTGCTGGATACCCCCGGGCACGAAGACTTCTCTGAAGATACTTACCGTACTTTGACGGCGGTAGACTGCTGTCTGATGGTGATTGATGCGGCCAAGGGTGTTGAAGACCGGACCCGCAAGCTGATGGAAGTTACCCGTCTGCGCGATACGCCGATCCTTACTTTTATGAACAAACTGGATCGTGATATCCGTGACCCAATGGAGTTGCTGGATGAAGTCGAACGCGAACTGAAAATTGCCTGCTCTCCCATCACTTGGCCTATTGGCTGTGGCAAACTTTTCAAAGGGGTTTACCACCTCTATAAAGACGAAACTTACCTCTATCAGAGCGGTAAAGGCCATACCATTCAAGATGTGCGTATTGTTAAAGGCTTGAATAGCCCAGAACTGGACAGTGCTGTGGGTGAAGAGCTGGCGATGCAGCTACGGGATGAGCTGGAGCTTGTGCAGGGCGCTTCTAATGAATTTGATCAGGAACTGTTCCTGGCCGGTGAGATTACCCCGGTATTCTTTGGTACCGCTCTGGGTAACTTCGGTGTTGACCACATGCTGGACGGGTTAATTGAATGGGCTCCGGCGCCGATGCCTCGTAATACTGATACGCGCACTGTGACTGCACAGGAAGAGAAGTTCAGTGGCTTTGTCTTTAAGATTCAGGCCAATATGGATCCGAAGCATCGTGACCGTGTTGCTTTTATGCGCGTGGTTTCTGGTAAGTACGAAAAAGGGATGAAGTTACGTCAGGTTCGCCTGGGTAAAGATGTCGTTATCTCTGATGCACTGACTTTTATGGCGGGTGATCGTTCCCATGTAGAAGAGGCTTATCCGGGAGACATTATCGGGTTGCATAACCACGGTACTATTCAGATCGGTGACAGCTTCACTCAAGGGGAAATGATGAAATTCACCGGTATCCCGAACTTTGCTCCAGAACTGTTCCGTCGCATTCGTTTACGTGATCCCCTGAAACAGAAACAATTGTTGAAAGGTCTGGTTCAGTTGTCCGAAGAAGGGGCTGTTCAGGTCTTCCGCCCGATTGCGAATAACGATCTGATTGTGGGGGCGGTCGGTGTACTGCAGTTTGATGTGGTTGTGGCTCGCCTGAAAAGCGAATATAACGTTGAAGCCATTTATGAGTCTGTTAACGTTGCTACCGCCCGCTGGGTTGAGAGCGATAACCTGAAGAAATTTGACGAGTTCCAGCGTAAAAACGAAATGCAGCTGGCACTGGATGGTGGCGATAACTTGACTTATATTGCCCCTACAATGGTTAACCTCAACTTGACCCAGGAACGTTATCCTGAAGTGAGTTTCCGTAAAACGCGGGAGCACTGATTTACACCTCTTCAGAGCGCGGTATTCACCGCGCTCTTTAATTTCCCCAGCCTGTTTTATGCATTGCAGAACATTCCGAATTACCTGCCAGTTTTCTTTTTTTGTCTGTTTTTTGAGCTTATTTTCAGAATTGATCACGAATCTTTGCTATATTTAACATCGTGATGACAATTTTGTTGGATGAATAATTTAGTAATACTGTCATTTGCAGCAAGTTAATTTTTGCTTCTCGCGTTATCACAACATTAATCACTAATGGTTCTTTCGTTCAACCGGAAGCAGGCTTCAATGACAATGATGACTAAACCTACAGGAGTAATGCGATGACTAAGAAGACTATTTCAAAAACGCTACTGGCTATCATGTTAGGTTCGTCACTGGTCAGTATGGGTGCTTATGCACAAGATTCGGCAAATCATCAATCCAGTACTCTGGGGCAAAAAATTGATAGCTCGATGGGCAAGGTGGGGCACTTTATGGATGACAGTGAGATTACTGCCAGAGTAAAAGCCAAACTTATTGACCAGAAGAGTATTAAAAGTACCGATATCTCGGTTAACACTGAGAACAAAGTCGTGACATTAAGCGGTTTTGTCAGAAGCCAGAAAGAAGCTGAACAGGCGGTGGACATCGCCAGGAATGTAGAGGGTGTCAGCGCCGTCAGCGATAAGCTGCATGTGGGTGAGGATGACAATAAAACCATTTCAGAGTCCGTAGGGAACTACACCGGGGACACTGTTATCACCAGTAAAGTGAAAACAAAACTACTCTCTACAGAGAATATTGCTTCTAACAAAATAGCAGTGAAAACCACCGATGGCATTGTGCAGCTGACCGGGGAAGTGAAATCTAACGCACAGTCAGCCCATGTGGAAAGTGTTGCCAAGACCATTGAGGGTGTTAAAAGCGTAAAAAATGATCTGAAAGTGGTTCCATAAATCGGTTTTAAGAACACTTCGTCTGCGGTTTGTGTCTTATAAACAGCAGAGCCTGATAATAACTGAATAGCATCTGGTGGGCGGTATTAGCACTGCCCATTTCAGGGTGAGATATTTTACCAGGATTCAGGAGGTACTTATGTTTCGTTGGGGAATTATTTTTCTGATTATTGCGATAATCGCTGCGGCATTAGGCTTCGGTGGTCTTGCTGGTACTGCCGCCGGGGCTGCAAAAATAGTCTTTGTCGTGGGTATTATTCTCTTTCTGGTCAGCCTGTTCACGGGGCGTGGGCGACGATAGAGCGCATGGCCTGAATCAACACGGTTTCCCAGCCAGTTTCGTTAACTGGCTGAGTTGTTTTCAGCATACTTTTTGCATCCCATTTTATTTTTCCTGCCCGTCCCTTAGCCAGGAAGTGTCGCCATGTTGTCTTTAAGGTTTAAACCGATACAGACGGCAGCGACTATTTTTGGTTGTGCATCGTTCGTTCCAGAGTGCATAGTGCTCAACAATCGTTACTGAATCATGAGGAAGCTGTTGTGGGGCATCGTACTCCCGTTACCATAGGCAATATTGCGCCGCTGGCGCTGACACCCTTTGACAGCAGTAAAATAGCGCTTGTTTGTGAAGGAGGCGGCCAGCGAGGTATCTTCACCGCCGGTGTCCTGGACGAGTTTATGCGAGCCCGTTTTAATCCTTTTGATCTACTGCTGGGGACATCGGCAGGGGCGCAGAATCTCTCTGCCTATCTCTGTAATCAACGTGGTTATGCCCGTAATGTGATAATGAACTACACCACCCGGCGAGAGTTCTTTAATCCGTTGCGCTTTGTCCGTGGTGGAAACTTAATCGATCTGGACTGGCTCATTGACTCAACATCCAGCCAGTGTCCTTTGGCCATCCCTCATGCTGAAAAGCTGTTTGATCTGGGCAAGGTATTCTTTATGTGCGCCTGCCGCAGTGATAACTATCAAGCAGATTACTTTTCCCCGACTCGTGATACCTGGCTTAATATTCTGAAAGCCTCCAGTGCTATTCCTGGTTTTTATCGTAGCGGGGTAGAGATTGGCGGCGTTAATTATCTTGATGGTGGTATCAGCGACGCGATACCCGTTCGTGAAGCGGTCAGGCAGGGGGCGGATACGGTCGTGGTGATTCGTACCGTTCCTTCACAGGTTATCTACCCTGCACGCTGGTTGAAACATATGGAGAACTGGTTTAGCGAGGGGAGCTTACAGCAGTTGCTTATGATGGCTCAACACCATCAAGCCAGTTACAGCAGTATTCAGCACTATATTGATAATCCACCCGATAACTTGCGAATTTTTGAAATATACCCGCCCAGGGCGTTACTCAGTAGTGCCCTGGGAAGTCGACAAACTGCGCTTAATATTGACTACAAAATGGGGCGGCTGTGTGGCCGATATTTTTTGGCGACGGTAGGAAAACTGTTGATTGATAAGCCCCCGGTGAAACGTTATACCGCCCCGGCAGGCATATCAAGAGCCGTGCTGGAAGCGCAGGTGAAGCAGGAAAAACAGGTGAGTGATTCTGAAAAAAATCCATTAATAGGCCCGGGCTCCGTGACGAGAACACCCGGCAATGAGCAGGATTTAACATAAGTATGGAATTTTACGATACCCATTGTCATTTTGATTTCCCACCATTCCAGGGCGATGAGCAGGGTAGTATCACCCTGGCGGCAGAAGCCGGGGTAACGAAAATCATTGTTCCTGCGATCGCGGCTGAATATTTTCAGCGAGTCACCTCACTGGCCGATAACTACCCCCCTCTTTATGCTGCTCTTGGATTACATCCCATTGTTATTCAGCAGCATCAGCTCTCAGATATAGAGTTACTGGACCATCATCTCAGGAACAGAACTCGCAAGCTGGTCGCCATAGGGGAGATTGGGCTGGATTTGTATATGAATACCCCCCAGTTTGATAAGCAGCAGCAGTTCCTGGACGCACAATTGAAACTGGCTAAACATCATGATTTGCCGGTTATCCTGCATTCTCGTCGTAGTCATGACGTTTTAGCCGCGCATTTAAAGCGTCATCGTCTTCCCCGCACGGGTGTTGTTCATGGTTTTGCTGGCAGTCTTCAACAAGCAGAGCGTTTTATTGCCCTGGGCTATCAGATTGGCGTCGGTGGGACAATTACGTATCCACGGGCCAGCAAGACTCGAGCCGTCATCGCCCAGTTACCACTTTCTGCATTACTACTGGAAACAGATGCTCCAGATATGCCACTTAATGGCTGGCAAGGGCAGCCGAATCGCCCTGAACGGGTTGCAGGTGTCTTTCAGACACTGTGTGAATTACGCCCCGAGTCGCCAGAAGAGATCGCCATCGCAATAAAAAACAATACAGAAACGCTCTTCACTTTTGGCCCGTAAGTGTGATCTCTGTCACTTATAATTGTAAATATTTCTATTTATTTCTGTTTGTGTGTGATTAGTGTGCCCCTGTTATTATTACCTAACGTTATAATTTCCTGTGTAATTCATTGGCTAAATTCGCCGCGATATTTATTAAAATAGACAGGGAATCTGTATGCAAATCCTTATCGGATTAATTGGCATGCTTGTTTTATTACTGGTAGCCTTTCTCCTATCCACGGATCGCAAAGCGATCAATCTCCGTACCGTTATTGGGGCCTGGGTCCTTCAGATAGGCATTGGTGCACTGGTTCTTTATGTCCCGGTGGGACGCAAGGTCTTACTTGCTATGTCTGAAGGGGTAGCAAACGTTATCGGTTATGGTAATGCCGGGATTTCCTTCCTTTTTGGCGGGTTAGTATCGGATAAAATGTTTGAAGTTTTTGGTGGCGGTGGTTTTGTTTTTGCCTTGCGTGTCCTGCCTGTTATCGTCTTTTTCTCTTCTTTGATTGCCGTGCTGTATTACATCGGCATTATGCAGTGGGTGATTAAAATCTTGGGTGGTGGCTTGCATAAATTGCTGAGAACCTCCCGTACAGAATCTCTTTCTGCCACGGCAAATATTTTCGTTGGACAAACCGAAGCCCCTCTGGTGGTTCGCCCTTATATTGCGACCATGACACGATCTGAACTGTTTACTGTGATGAGCGGGGGGCTGGCTTCGGTGGCCGGTTCCGTTCTGGCCGGGTACGCCCAGATGGGAGTGCCCCTGGAATATTTGATCGCGGCGTCATTTATGGCGGCGCCCGGGGGACTGCTATTTTCTAAACTGATGATGCCTGAAACCGAAAAGCCGAATGATTCGCCGCATCTTGAATCAATGGAAAACGATCCTGACCGCCCAACGAATATTCTTGACGCTGCGGCCTCTGGTGCCGCATCGGGTATGCAACTGGCTCTGAATGTAGGGGCGATGCTGTTGGCATTTGTGGCTTTGATTGCTCTGCTGAATGGTATTTTGTCTGGTGTGGGAGGCTGGTTTAACTATCCGCAACTGACGATGGAGCTCATTTTGGGCTGGGTATTCTCCCCAGTCGCCTGGCTGATTGGGGTTCCCTGGGCTGAGGCCCAGATCGCAGGGTCATTCATTGGTCAGAAACTGATTATTAATGAGTTTGTTGCCTACCTTAACTTTGGTGCCTATCTGAAAGATGAAGCTGAGGTGGCCGCAGCAGGGTTGCAGGTATTATCCACAAATACGAAAGCTATTATCTCTTTTGCCCTCTGCGGATTTGCGAACCTCTCGTCTATAGCTATTCTCATTGGTGGGTTAGGCAGTATGGCTCCCAATCGTCGTCACGATGTTGCCCAGCTTGGTATAAAAGCCGTTATCGCCGGAACCCTGTCAAACCTGATGAGTGCCACTATTGCAGGAATATTTTTGGCGCTCTAGCATGTTGTGAATAATGTTATAATTGTAACATTAAAATGGTCGGTTATTCACCGACCATTTTGTTATCAGGCCAGTATCATTTGGCTTGTTTTGTTATCGGCGTCACCTATAATGACTGAATGAATGCAATATATACTCCGGATTTTGTGATTCAGGACACAATTCACTCTGTGTGTGAATGTTAGAATTATAACATTCAGGCTGGTGGTAAACAGGTGGCAAGAGGGACCTTAGTATGAGAGGCAGCAGGCTGGCTTCTCCTCTTCATGGAATCAAGTCCACTTTACTGTGTTTGAGTTGCCAGGCCGGAGACATCTAGCCCTTTTGTTGGAGATCATTATGAGCGATTTAAAAACCAGCAGCCTGCGTGCGCTGAAACTGATGGACTTGACCACGCTGAACACTGATGACACAGATGAAAAAGTCATCGCACTTTGCCATCAGGCAAAAACCCCGATGGGAAACACCGCCGCCATTTGTATTTATCCTCGTTTTATCCCGATCGCACGTAAGACGCTAAAAGAACAGGGTACGCCTGACATTCGTATCGCGACGGTAACGAACTTCCCGCACGGTAACGACGATATTGATATCGCCCTGGCAGAAACCCGTGCGGCGATTGCTTACGGTGCTGATGATGTGGATGTCGTGTTTCCTTATCGCGCTCTGATAGCCGGTAATGAGCAGGTGGGGTTTGACCTGGTTAAAGCCTGTAAAGAGGCTTGTGCCAGCGCCAATGTGTTGCTGAAAGTGATCATTGAAACCGGTGAGTTAAAAACGGAAGAACTGATTCGTAAAGCATCAACCATTGCCATTAAGGCAGGGGCTGACTTTATTAAAACTTCTACGGGTAAAGTACCCGTTAATGCGACACCGGAAAGCGCACGCATTATGCTCGAGGTCATTCGTGACCTTGGGGTAGAGAAAACGGTAGGTTTTAAACCTGCGGGTGGGGTTCGTTCTGCTGAAGATGCTGCAGAATACTTAGCGATGGCTGATGAGATGTTTGGTCGTGACTGGGCTGATGCGCGTCATTACCGTTTTGGCGCATCCAGCTTACTGGCCAGCCTGCTCAAAGCACTGGGCCACGGTGACGGGAAAAGCGCCAGCAGTTACTGAGCCCTCTGTGCGGCGTAATATACGCCGCCATTTACCTCGACTTTTCGTTGGAGATTCCTATGTTTCTCGCACAAGAAATCATTCGTAAAAAACGTGATGGCCATGCGTTAAGCGATGAAGAAATCCGTTTTTTTATCAATGGCATTCGCGATAATACTATCTCTGAAGGGCAGATCGCCGCCCTGGCAATGACCATCTTTTTTAATGACATGAGCATGCCGGAGCGGGTCTCACTGACCATGGCGATGCGTGACTCAGGCACAGTCCTTGACTGGAAAAGTTTGCATCTCAATGGGCCTGTTGTTGATAAACATTCAACGGGTGGGGTGGGGGATGTGACCTCCTTGATGCTGGGGCCAATGGTTGCGGCATGTGGTGGTTATGTTCCGATGATTTCTGGGCGAGGTCTGGGGCATACGGGAGGTACGCTGGATAAGCTTGAAGCCATCCCCGGTTTTGATATTTTCCCTGATGACAATCGGTTCCGGAAAATTATTAAAGAGGTGGGGGTTGCGATCATTGGCCAAACCAGCTCTCTGGCGCCTGCGGATAAACGTTTCTATGCTACCCGGGATATTACTGCGACGGTGGACTCTATCCCGCTGATTACCGGTTCTATCCTGGCGAAGAAACTGGCTGAGGGATTAGATGCCCTGGTCATGGATGTCAAAGTGGGTAATGGGGCATTTATGCCAACCTATGAGCTTTCCGGTTTGCTGGCAGAAGCGATCGTCGGGGTTGCCAACGGGGCTGGCGTGCGTACTACAGCCTTGTTGACAGATATGAATCAGGTTCTTGCCTCCAGTGCCGGTAATGCTGTTGAGGTGCGTGAATCCGTACAGTTCCTGACGGGGGAGTACCGTAATCCACGCTTGTATGATGTCACCATGGCATTATGTGTTGAAATGTTGCTTTCCGGTAATCTTGCTCAGAACGATGCGGAAGCCCGAACTAAACTTCAAAAAGTGTTGGATAACGGTAAAGCGGCGGAAGTTTTTGGTCGTATGGTTGCGGCCCAAGGTGGACCAGGGGACTTTGTCGAAAATCCGGATAAATATTTACCGGTTGCCGCTATTCGTAAACCCGTCTATGCCGATGATGTGGGTTTTGTTTCCGCGATGGATACCCGTGATCTGGGTCTCGCCGTCGTGTCCCTGGGCGGTGGTCGTCGTCAGGCTTCCGATATTATCGACTATAGTGTTGGTATCACCGAAATGGCACGACTGGGCGATAAGGTTGATACATCACATCCGTTGGCGGTTATTCATGCGAAAGATGAGGCAAGCTGGCAAGAGGCGGCTGCGTCGGTGAAAGCGGCAATTAAATTTGACGATAAAGCACCACAGGAAACACCGACTGTCTATCGCAGAATAAGTCAGTAACGTATACTATTCTGATCGAATTTTTCGATCGTAAGATGCGGAGAATACTATGAAACGTGCATTTATTATGGTACTGGATTCTTTCGGTATTGGCGCAACTGAAGACGCAGTAAAATTTGGTGATGTCGGTGCTGATACACTGGGTCACATTGCAGAAAAATGTGCTAAAGGTGAAGCAGATATTGGTCGTAAAGGCCCACTGCATCTTCCTAACTTGACCCGTCTGGGTCTGGTAAAAGCCCATGAAGGGTCGACTGGTCACGTTGCCGCCGGTATGGATGGTAATGCCGAAGTTATTGGTGCCTATGCCTGGGCGCATGAGCTCTCTTCCGGCAAAGACACCCCATCAGGTCACTGGGAAATCGCAGGGGTGCCAGTACTGTTTGACTGGGGTTACTTCTCTGATAAAGAAAATAGCTTCCCACCAGAGTTATTAGATATCCTGGTGAAACGCGCTAACTTGCCGGGTTACCTGGGTAACTGTCACTCATCGGGTACAGTCATTTTGGATCAGTTAGGTGAAGAGCATATGAAAACCGGAAAACCGATTTTCTATACCTCTGCTGACTCCGTATTCCAGATAGCCTGTCATGAAGAAACTTTCGGCCTGGACAAACTCTATGCACTGTGCGAAATCGCGCGTGAAGAACTGACCAAAGGTGGGTATAACATTGGTCGTGTCATTGCCCGGCCATTTGTGGGCGATAAAGCGGGTCATTTTCAACGCACGGGGAACCGTCATGACTTGGCTGTTGAGCCGCCAGCGCCGACAGTGCTGCAGAAACTGGTTGAAGAGAAACACGGTCATGTGGTTTCTGTCGGTAAAATTGCTGATATCTATGCTAACTGCGGTATCACTAAAAAAATAAAAGCAACAGGCCTGGATGCGCTGTTTGATGCCACGATTAAAGAAATCAAAGAAGCCGGTGATGAAACTATCGTTTTCACCAACTTCGTTGATTTTGATTCCTCATGGGGACACCGTCGTGATATAGCCGGTTATGCGGGTGGTCTTGAATTGTTTGACCGCCGTTTACCTGAATTGATGGCGCTGCTGAAAGAAGATGATCTGCTTATTCTGACGGCTGACCATGGCTGTGACCCAACCTGGCATGGCACAGATCACACCCGTGAGCATATTCCGGTACTGATCTATGGCCATAAAGTTAAACCAGGTTCCCGTGGGCATCGTGAAACCTTTGCCGATATTGGCCAGACACTGGCTAAATACTTCGGTCTTTCTGATATGGATTACGGCAAAAACATTCTGTAATTCTGCAGGGCGGCTGACTGCCGCCCAATAGCTGTCACATTAAGATAAGGATTAACTTATGGCCACTCCACATATTAACGCCGAAATGGGTGATTTTGCTGACGTCGTTTTGATGCCTGGCGATCCACTGCGTGCAAAACATATTGCAGAAACTTTCCTGGAAAATGCGCGTGAAGTGAACAACGTGCGTGGCATGTTGGGTTACACCGGGACTTATAAAGGACGTAAAATTTCTGTTATGGGTCATGGCATGGGGATCCCATCCTGCTCCATCTATGCGAAAGAGCTGATCACCGATTTTGGTGTGAAAAAAATCATCCGTGTGGGTTCCTGTGGTGCCGTGCGTGAAGATGTAAAACTACGCGATGTAGTTATCGGCATGGGGGCATGTACTGACTCCAAAGTTAACCGCCTGCGTTTTAAAGACAACGATTTTTCTGCTATTGCAGATTTTGAGATGGTACGTAATGCCGTGGATGCCGCTAAGGCTCTGGGTGTTGATGCCCGTGTAGGCAACATCTTCTCTGCAGACTTGTTCTATACCCCGGATCCAACCATGTTTGACGTCATGGAAAAATACGGTATCCTGGGCGTGGAAATGGAAGCGGCGGGTATCTATGGTGTGGCAGCAGAATTTGGTGCTAAAGCGCTGACCATCTGTACCGTGTCTGACCATATCCGTACTCATGAGCAGACGACTGCAGCGGAACGCCAGACCACCTTTAATGATATGATTAAGATTGCTCTGGAATCCGTATTATTGGGTGATAAAGCCTGATTAACTGGGTTGCTTAAAGAGGCATGAGTTGTGCCTCGAATTCATAAAAAAGGCACGGGAAACATCATCTCCCGTGCCTTTTTTATTACCTTTATGAGCTTAACGGACGGCTTCTGCTATCCAGCTGGCTAATTCGCGTAGCTCTTTTTCCTGTTCAGGATAAGCCGGGATTAATGACTCACATACTTTTTGCAGAACGTCGCTGCGATAAAGTACCCCCTGCAAATCTGAAGCCAGGGCTTCCAGCGGGGCAGGATTCAGGCTGTCAGTGAATAACTGACTCCGGGATATATGGCCTTTTTCCACATCAAAGTGCAGCTCAATGCCGCCCCAGCTAAAACGGTTATCCAGTAAATGGCTAAACGCGGGGGCCTGGCCAAAGTTCCATTCCCAACTACTTTGGCGGGTGAACGTTTCCATGAATCCGGGTAAGTCTGGTAATGCATCGGGAGAGATATGTTCTGCCTGAACGCGCTCACCGTAGAGACTAAAAAAAGCCTCAATGATGCTGTCACAAATTTGTTCATGGGTTAGACCGGGGACTAAATCACTAAGATTCGCCACACGTCCCCTGACAGAGGTAATGCCTTTGGCCTGGAGCTTTTTGGGGTCAGGATTCAGGTAGTTTGCCAGCCGGGTAAGGTCCGCATTCAGCAGTAATGTGCCATGGTGAAAACCACGATCTTTGGTTTCTTTATAGGCCGAACCGGAAATTTTACGCACCCCATCAGGCGTTTCGACTTCTAAATCATTACGTCCGGAAGCCGTGGCAGTAATCCCCAGATTTTGTAACGCGTTGATAACCAGCCCTGTTGAGATGCTTTTATCGTACTCAGGCTTGCCAGCCATGAACGTGAAACAGGTATTACCTAAATCGTGAAATACTGCCCCCCCACCACTGCTACGACGAGCCAGCCGGATATTGT
Organism: Citrobacter sp. JGM124; assembly: GCF_018257795.1. GTDB lineage: Bacteria > Pseudomonadota > Gammaproteobacteria > Enterobacterales > Enterobacteriaceae > JGM124. Next base: position 108,759 of record NZ_JAERJD010000005.1, read on the forward strand.
CCTGCTCCATACGAGCAGTATTACACTCTTTCCACGGATTCTGGGCACGTCCAATCACCACGGTATCTGCATTACGCCATAGAAACAGCACCCGTTGAGTTGTGGGCATCTGACGAAAAATAGTTTCTTCAACAGCGAGGTTAAACCAGGGATCATAGGTGTCAGAAATCAGTAAACGCAAACCAGGCATAGCAGAACTCCTTTTTCTGAAAAGAGTGGAATAACGCCCATGTAGCTCAGGCCATTCAGTCAATCTATCAATTGTGTCATGTTGGTGGCTTTACTCTTCCTCTTCTTTTACTTTGGTATTGGCAGTAAGCAGAAAAGGGGACTGCTGCCAGCGGCTTCGTTTGCCCCCGAGCAGAGTCCGGGCGAGGATAATACCGATAGCTACAGCCAGTAAGATCATGAGCCGCAGAATGTTGGTGGTATTATCGACCTGCTTGGCTTCTGTTGCCAGGGTATGCGTATCGAGCGTCAGACGCAGATAACCAATGGGGCCACTTTTATCTTCAATCGGTGAAACAATTTGTTTATTGAAGTAACTTCCTGCTTTCGCCCCGTCCAGCGCCAGACGGTCACGAACATTGATGGGTTCCCCGGATCTTGCCACCTGGTTCCCCGCGGTATCGTAAACAGCAGCATCGAGTATCCGGCTATCTTTGGTTAACATACTGAGTGCGGCAACAATGCGTTTTTCATCCGGGTTTTCGGGCTTCATCGCCGGAAGCAGATTAAATGCTACCTGACGGGCCAGGGTGCGAGCCAGTTCTTCCAGCTGATCGGAACGAGCCTGCTGACTCCCGCGGCTAAACCAGGATGCGCCTTGCATCATTACCACTAAGAGTGCCAGGCAGAACAAGACAATCACTGCCTTATGTAAGCGAAATTTAAATTTTATTCGTGACATGATGCACCTTTGGAAAATTGCTGACATTAATGTTGCCAGAAGCCTGGCTGACAAGGTAGCCTCTTGCGGTGTTTTTACCCTCCCTTGCCTGATACTGGAGCTGTAATGCTAAATAGTTTGACCTGGTGCGACCTACCTAATGATGTCTCTCTGTGGCCAGGACTGCCGCTTTCACTCAGTGGTGATGAAGTGATGCCACTGGATTACCGTGCCGGGCGCACGGGTTGGCTGCTTTATGGCAGAAACCTTGATAAACAGTGCCTGACGAAATACCAGCGTAAGCTGGGGGCAGCAATGGTGATAGTCAACGCCTGGTGCGTGGACGAATATCAAGTTATTCGTCTGGCTGGGACATTGACTCCTCGAGCGACTAAGTTAGCACATCAGGCAGGGCTGGATGTGGCGCCACTGGGTAAAATACCTCATTTGCATACACCGGGATTACTGGTGATGGACATGGACTCTACCGCGATTCAAATTGAGTGTATCGATGAAATAGCTACGCTTGCAGGGACAGGCGAAAAAGTTTCCGCAATCACGGAGCGAGCGATGCGCGGGGAACTGGATTTTTCTGCCAGCTTGCGCGAGCGTGTCGGGACACTGAAAGGAGCCGATGCGGATATTTTACGCCAGGTACGTGACAGGCTGCCATTGATGCCTGGCCTGCGATCTTTAGTGGCCAAACTGCAGACGCTGGACTGGAAAATTGCCATCGTTTCTGGCGGTTTTACTTACTTTGCTGAATATTTACGTGATGAGTTACAGTTAAACGCTGTGTTTGCGAATGAGCTGGAAATTTTTGATGGTAAATTAACCGGTGAAGTACAAGGGCAAATTGTCGATGCTCGTTTTAAGGCAGAAACGCTAAAAATGTTAGCAGCACAATATGCTATCCCGAACACCCAGACCCTGGCGATCGGTGATGGGGCAAATGACTTGCCAATGATTCAAGTCGCAGGCTTGGGGATTGCGTATCATGCGAAACCTAAAGTGAATGAAAAGGCTGAAGTGACGATACATCATGCGGATTTGACCGGTGTATTTTGCATTCTTTCAGGCAGCTTGATTCAGGAAGAAGGTTAAGAGGTATTAAGGTGGCAAAAGCTCCAAAACGCGCATTTGTTTGTAACGAGTGTGGTGCTGATTACCCACGCTGGCAGGGGCAATGTAGCGCTTGTCATGCATGGAATACCATTACTGAAGTGCGCATTGCCGCCTCACCCCAAGTTGCTCGTAATGAACGATTATCGGGCTATGCGGGGAGTGCTGGTGTTAGCCGGGTCCAAAAGCTCTCTGATATTAGTCTTGAAGAGCTGCCACGCTTTAGCAGCGGTTTTAAGGAGTTCGACCGTGTGCTGGGCGGTGGGGTGGTGCCCGGGAGCGCAATTCTGATAGGGGGAAGCCCGGGGGCTGGTAAATCGACCCTGTTGCTACAAACCCTTTGTAAACTCAGTGCGCAGATGAAAACACTGTACGTCACCGGTGAGGAGTCGTTACAGCAGGTAGCCATGCGAGCACATCGTCTGGGGCTACCAACACAGCATTTGAATATGCTGTCGGAAACCAGCATTGAACAGATTTGTATGATAGCTGAAGAAGAGCAGCCCAAGTTGATGGTCATTGACTCTATTCAGGTGATGCATATGGCTGATGTCCAGTCATCGCCGGGCAGTGTCGCCCAGGTCCGTGAGACTGCCGCCTACCTGACTCGTTTTGCGAAAACGAAAGGGGTGGCGATCATTATGGTCGGTCATGTGACGAAAGATGGTTCCCTCGCGGGGCCGAAAGTACTGGAACACTGTATTGACTGCTCTGTCATGCTTGACGGCGATGCGGATTCACGTTTTCGTACCTTACGCAGCCATAAAAACCGCTTTGGGGCGGTGAATGAGCTAGGGGTGTTTGCCATGACTGAACAGGGCCTCCGGGAAGTCAGTAATCCGTCTGCCATTTTTCTGAGTCGTGGGGACGAAGTGACACCAGGAAGTTCTGTCATGGTAGTCTGGGAAGGAACACGCCCTTTGCTGGTGGAGATTCAGGCCTTGGTTGACCAGTCAATGATGGCTAATCCGCGGCGTGTTGCCGTCGGACTTGAGCAAAACAGACTGGCCATTCTGCTGGCAGTGTTACACCGACATGGTGGTTTACAGATGGCGGATCAGGATGTTTTCGTTAATGTCGTCGGGGGCGTGAAAGTTGCAGAAACCAGTGCTGACTTGGCGTTGTTGCTGGCAATGGTATCCAGTTTACGTAACCGGGCTCTGCCTCATGATTTAGTGGTCTTTGGCGAGGTAGGTCTTGCCGGTGAAATTCGCCCGGTGCCAAGTGGCCAGGAACGCATTGCCGAAGCGTCAAAGCATGGTTTTAAACGTGCTATCGTTCCCCAGGCAAATGTGCCGAAAAAAGTGCCCGAAGGCATGCAGATTTTTCCCGTGAAAAAGCTTGTTGATGCGCTTTCTGTATTTGACGACTTATAATGAATACTGGCTGTTTGTGGAATCAGTTGCCTGATTTCTGTTATTAAGTCATTACCCTGAACGTTCTGGTTGTCGGTAACTTGAACGTTAGCAGGTATCAATCCGGAAAAGGTTTGTCCGGACATATGAGCCATTGGGAGACAGTGCATGTCGTCATTCGAATATATCAAAACAGCCATTCGCAAACAGGGTCATACACTACAGCAAGTTGCGGATGCCAGTGGGATGACCAAAGGCTACCTGAGTCAATTATTAAATGCGAAAATTAAAAGTCCGAGTGCACAAAAGCTTGAAGCATTGCATCGCTTCCTCGGGCTGGAGTTTCCGCGACGAGATAAGAAAGTAGGGGTCGTCTTCGGCAAGTTTTACCCCCTTCATACTGGTCATATTTATCTAATACAACGTGCCTGTAGCCAGGTTGACGAACTGCATATCATCATGGGTTATGATGAACCGCGTGATAAAGCCTTGTTTGATGATAGCGCGATGTCACAGCAGCCGACGACTGGCGATCGTTTACGCTGGTTACTGCAAACCTTTAAGTATCAAAAAAATATTCATATCCACTCTTTTAACGAAGAAGGCATGGAACCTTATCCTCATGGCTGGGATGTCTGGAGCCATGGTGTTAAAGCTTTTATGAATAGCAAAGGAATTACCCCTGATTGTATCTATACCTCAGAAGAAAGCGACGCGGCGCAGTTTAGCCAACAGCTGGGTATTGAAACGGTAGTGATTGACCCCAAACGGACTTTTATGAATATCAGCGGTACGCAAATTCGTGAAGATCCGTTCCGCTACTGGGAGTATATTCCTACCGAAGTTAAGCCCTTCTTTGTGCGCACGGTAGCGATTCTTGGTGGGGAGTCGAGTGGTAAATCATGGATGGTGAATAAGCTTGCCAACATTTTCAATACGACCAGTGCCTGGGAATATGGTCGTGACTATGTTTTCTCTCATCTCGGTGGCGATGAAATGGCGTTGCAATATTCTGATTACGATAAAATCGCCATCGGTCACGCACAGTATGTCGATTTTGCAGTAAAACACGCCAATAAAGTCGCATTTATTGATACGGATTTTGTTACTACACAGGCTTTTTGTAAAAAATATGAAGGCCGTGAGCATCCTTTTATTCAGGCAATGATCGATGAATATCGTTTTGATTTAGTAATATTGCTTGAGAATAATACTCCATGGGTTGCTGACGGTTTACGTAGTCTGGGGAGTGATGTTGACCGTAGAGGGTTTCAGAACCTGCTCATTGAGATGCTAAAAGACAATAATATCTCTTTTATTCATGTCGAGGAATCTGACTATGACAGCCGTTTCCTGCGTTGTGTGGAGTTAGTGAAAAAGATGCTTAATGCAGAGTAATTAGCATAAGGTATTTCCCACGGTAGCAGGCCAAAGATGGCCTGCTACCGGAATAGGAAGAGATATTTAACATTCTTTTTAGTCTTCGTTAATTATATAAGTGATATTTTCTTATTCCGTAGAGGAAATAAAATAACCACTGTAAGTCTTCATGAAGTAATCACCCCATTTTTATAAGCGAATTAGTGATAACTATGGATGTTCTGCATAGAAGATTATTTTAATTCTTTTCATCTTATATTTGACTGATATTTAGGTCGTGTGAAGCTTATTGAATAATAAACTGTAATTTGTAGCGTTAATTAAATGGATGGCTTCTCGTCTCCAGGTTTTATGTGACAATGATTGATATTTAAATGTCTTTTTGACGTGCTGTGTTGTATGTTGCTGAATAATATAGTATTCGTTTTTCCCGAGGGTTAACAAGGCTATATATTGAAGGAATAAATTATTTTTAATTATGGATCTATTTCTCCAGAGGATGGTTGTTATGCACGTAGTGGAATTTTTTCGAGCATCAGTACTTAATAGCAGTTCTTCGGCTTTTTACCTGGCAGTAGACAACAATAAATATATGGGCTTTGCGTGTAAGCTTCTTAATGTAAAAAATGAAAATGCACATTACCGATTAACTAACCAATGTTCTAATAATGAACAGCGTCTGAAGATAAGAGAACGTATTGATAAGTATGAATCTCTATTATATATGCTGGAAAATGTATACAGCAAAGTTCAGTGATCTGGGGGACTACAGCGATATAAACGAATAACACGGTTGACTCACTGGCCCGAATCACTTATCGGGATAAGTGATTCGGGCTTGTTTTTCTTACTGCAGCTTGAATTATTTTACATATCAGTGAGTCAACAAACTTAAAGCGTATTACTTCGTAATACGTTTGTATTTGATACGCTTAGGCTCCAGTGCATCGGCACCTAAAGTCCGTTTTTTATACTCTTCGTACTCAGTAAAGTTACCCTCGAAGAATTCCACTTTACCTTCATCCTGGTAGTCAAGGATATGGGTGGCTATACGGTCCAGGAACCAACGGTCATGGGAGATAACCATGGCACAGCCAGGAAACTCAAGCAGGGCGTTCTCCAGGGCGCGTAATGTTTCGATATCCAGGTCATTGGTCGGTTCATCGAGCAGTAACATGTTGCCACCCACTTGCAGCAGCTTCGCCAGATGCAGACGGCCACGTTCACCACCGGATAACTCTCCGACACGTTTCCCCTGATCAACACCCTTAAAGTTAAAGCGTCCGACATAGGCACGGCTCGGCATTTCGGTATTCCCGATACGCATGATATCCTGCCCACCAGAGACCTCTTCCCAGACGGTTTTACTGTTGTCCATTGCATCACGGAACTGGTCAACAGAAGCCAGCGTAACCGTTTCACCCAGCTCGATGTTACCGCTGTCAGGCTGTTCCTGACCGGACATCATACGGAACAGGGTAGATTTACCCGCCCCGTTTGGCCCGATGATGCCAACGATCGCTCCTTTCGGCACAGAGAAGGAGAGATCATCGATCAATAAGCGGTCCCCATAGGATTTTCTCAGATGGCTGACTTCGACTACTTTATCCCCGAGGCGAGCGCCAGGTGGAATAAACAGCTCATTGGTTTCATTACGCTTCTGGTATTCGCTGCTATTGAGCTCTTCAAAACGGGCCAGACGAGCCTTGCCTTTTGACTGACGGCCTTTAGCTCCTTGACGTACCCACTCCAGCTCTTTCTCAATTGACTTGCGGCGGGCGGCTTCCTGGGACGCTTCTTGAGCCAGACGTTGATCTTTTTGCTCAAGCCAGGAAGAGTAGTTACCTTCCCATGGAATGCCTTCACCACGGTCAAGTTCAAGGATCCAACCGGCGACGTTATCCAGGAAGTAACGGTCGTGGGTAATTGCCACCACAGTTCCTTCAAAGTCGTGCAGGAAGCGTTCCAGCCAGGCAACGGATTCCGCATCCAGGTGGTTGGTTGGTTCGTCGAGCAACAGCATGTCTGGTTTTTCCAGCAGCAGGCGGCATAATGCCACACGACGACGCTCCCCCCCTGACAGGGTGGCTACACTTGCATCCCAGTCCGGTAGACGCAGGGCATCAGCAGCACGCTCCAGCTGGACATTCAGATTGTGGCCATCATGTGCCTGGATAATTTCTTCTAACTTACCCTGTTCTGCCGCCAGCTTGTCAAAATCAGCATCAGGTGCAGCATACAGGGCATATACTTCATCCAGACGCTTGAGGGCGTTAACGACCTCAGACAGTGCCTCTTCAACAGACTCACGGACGGTATGTTCCGGATTGAGCTTAGGTTCCTGTGGCAGGTAACCGATTTTCAGCCCCGGTTGTGGGCGAGCTTCGCCTTCTATGTCAGTATCAATACCTGCCATAATACGTAAGAGAGTGGATTTACCGGCACCGTTCAGACCCAGTACGCCAATTTTGGCTCCAGGGAAAAAACTGAGTGAAATATTTTTTAAAATATGGCGTTTCGGCGGGACAACTTTGCCGACACGATGCATGGTATAAACGAATTGAGCCACAGTGCGACTTTGCCTCTTTATGAAGAAGTAAGATGATACATAACCAACGCGGAGTGTAGCCGTTTTCTGGGGCTAATCCCAGTAGGTGCTCGAGGTTCTGATACTTGTATCTAATCCCGGCGGGCCAGCGGGCAGAGTATTCAAGTGTGGTTTCAGGGGCATGGAACCGAAATATGGGCGATGATTTGGCGTAAAACTTCTCTCTTGGTTAGCATATAAGGGTTCATTCATTTTGCGTTGGCATGATGCCATTAGGTAAACAGAGGATAAGCATGTTGAAAGCGAAAAAGGTAGCATGGCATTGTCTGGCAACAGGTATGGGGCTGCTCATATTGAGCAATGTTGCCCATGCTGACTCTTTAGCAGAACAACGCGTTCGCTACGCAGAAATTAAACAAGCCTGGGATAACAATCAGCAAGATGTGGTACTTCAATTGATGCCGACCCTGCGTGATTACCCCCTGTATCCCTATCTGGAATACCGGCAAATCTCCGGAAATTTAATGAATGAGCCCGCTATTGCTGTGCAGCAGTTTATCCGGGCCCACCCGACATTGCCCCCGGCCCGTAGTTTAACCTCGCGTTTTGTTAACGAACTTGCTCGTCGCCAGGACTGGCGTGGTTTACTTGCCTTCAGTCCACAGCCCCCAGCCACGGTTGATGCAAAGTGTAATTACTACAATGCCAAGTGGAATACGGGAGCGACTCAGGACGCCTGGGCTGGCGCAAAAACACTCTGGCTTACTGGCAGAAATTTACCAGCAAGCTGTGACACCCTGTTCTCAGCCTGGCGGGCTGCCGGAGCACAACCGCTTGATGTCTATATGGATCGTATCCGTTTAGCGATGAAAGCGGGCAATAGCAGCCTGGTCACTTCCCTGGCACAGAACTTACCGACAGTGGATCAGTCTTTGACCACTGCCATCATCACGCTGCAAAAAAATCCCAATACGGTGCTTAGTTTTGCCCGAGACATGGCACCCACAGATTTCACCCGTCAGGCCGTGATGACGACGTTTAGTCAATTGGTGCGTCAGGATGTGGATAATGCCCGGCTGATGATCCCTGCGCTGCAAACGGCACAGCAGTTTACGGAAGAGCAGGTGCAGGAACTTAATGATATGGTGGCCTGGCGTTTAATGGGGAACGACGTTACTCCGGAACAGGCTAACTGGCGTGATAAAGTGATCATGCGTTCAGGATCAGAAACCCTGATAGAGCGTCGTATCCGTATGGCATTGGGGGAAGGGGATCGTAATGGTCTCAATACCTGGATTGCTCGCTTGCCTATGGAAGCCAAGCAGAAGGATGAATGGCGTTACTGGCAAGCTGATCTATTGCTGGAACGTGGGCGTGAGGAAGATGCGAGAAGCATTCTGCAGTCTTTGATGCAGCAACGAGGCTTTTATCCCATGGTTGCGGCGCAGCGCTTGGGTATGAATTATGTGCTGCGTGTCGACAATGCGGGTAAAGCCGATCCGCTCCTGATTCAAGGGGCTGAAATGGCACGTATCCGTGAATTAATGTACTGGGGGCTGGATAACATTGCCCGGAGTGAATGGGCAAACCTGATAACCAGCCGTACTTCTCAGGAGCAAGCAGGGCTCGCACGATATGCTTTTGATCAAGACTGGTGGGATCTGAGCGTTCAGGCGACTATCGCCGGTAAACTTTGGGATCATCTGGAAGAGCGTTTCCCCCTGGCTTACAGGGAACTCTTTGACGGCTATGTCAGAGACAAAAACATTTCACAAAGTTTTGCGATGGCAATAGCACGCCAGGAAAGTGCCTGGAATCCGAAAATTCGTTCACCGGTGGGAGCCAGTGGTCTGATGCAAGTGATGCCAGGAACCGCAAGAGAAACGGTGAAGATGTTCAATATCCTTGGCTATACCAGCCAGGCACAACTGCTTGATCCTCAGATGAATATTAATATTGGCACGTCTTATCTCCAGCATGTTTTTGGACGCTTTGAAAACAACCGTATTTTTGCTGCGGCGGCTTACAATGCCGGCCCCGGGCGTGTGAATACGTGGGTAAAAAATAGCGCAGGCAGAATCGATGCCGTCGCTTTTGTGGAAAGCATTCCCTTTTCAGAAACTCGTGGTTATGTCAAAAATGTCCTCGCGTATGACGCATACTATCGTTATTTTCTTGGCAAGCCTGACCACATCATGATGGATAATGAGTGGCAACGGCGTTATTGATTGCGGGAAGAATATGTTATGCTACTGTACTAGTTAAATAGTATGGTGGCCTAACATGACTCAGCTCTCTCAATATTCAGCCGAACATGCTGAACAAAGCCACCAGGAGTGGCTTCGTTTCGTTGAACTGATGAAACAAGGTTTCGACAAACAGCTCCACCTTCCTTTACTGATGCTCTTTTTGACACCCGATGAGCGTACGGCCCTTGGAACCCGCGTTCGTATCATTGAAGAGCTCTTACGGGGGAATTTGAGTCAGCGTGAATTGAAAAATGAACTTGGTGCGGGCATTGCAACGATCACCCGGGGATCGAACAGCCTTAAATCCGCCCCGCCCGAATTACGCGCCTGGCTTGAGCAGGTGCTATTAGAGGGTAACAACGCCTCTTAGTATTAACGAAGATAGATATCGTTATGAAACGGGCTCAGGGCGAGTATTACTGCCTGGTAATAGACTGTACTGCGGGTCAGCGTCCCCGCAGTAAATATGCCAATCGCCCCCTCTTTACGGCCCACTTTATCAATGCCGCTATATTCCGACATGACCATCCCTAAGGTGTTTTCTGCGCTCACATTTTTGAGCATAATCCCTGGTAATGGCAGTGAAGCTGAACGAGATTCGTCATGCTGAGTCGTGCTCTCAATTATCACCCAGCTGAAAGTACTCCCCTCGTCAATGCCTGCCTCAATAGCTACCCAGAAGTCGGCTTCAGGCTTTAATTTTCTTGCATTATCTATGCGGTTTTGTGCGCCCAGTTTAGTTTCACTGCTGCCAAAAGGCTGCTCTGGAACATTGCTATCGACGACAACAGACTCTATTTGACATGCACCATCACCATAAATATGTGTGAAAGCCAGCAAAACTGACTGAATTTTGGCAGGATTGGTTGTCGCACAGACTACTTGGTACATAATAGATTGGAACCTCATCATTTTTACATCCCAGTATAACGGATAAAACGCATGGTACAGGTATACCTTGTTCGTCACGGTGAAACACTGTGGAACGCAGAACGTCGCCTTCAGGGGCAATCAAACAGTGCCCTGACTGCACAGGGAGAACACCAGGCTCAGTTAGTGGGCAGACGGGCGAAAGAACTTAATATTACCCATATTATCTCCAGCGACTTAGGGAGAACGCGGCAAACGGCTGAGATTATTGCCGACATTTGTGGCTTATCTGTCACTCTGGATCCCCGCCTACGAGAGCTGGATATGGGGGTGCTTGAACGCCGCCTGATGGACTCATTGACAGAAGAAGAAGAGGGATGGCGTCGTAGCCTGGTGAACGGTTCCGCTGATGGGCGTATTCCAGAAGGCGAAAGTATGCTGGAGCTAAGTAATCGCATGCATGATGCCCTCAATGCATGCCTTGAACTTCCTGCAGGCAGCCGGCCATTGCTTGTCGGCCATGGAATGGCATTGGGGTGTTTAATCAGTACCATATTGGGCTTGCCCGCCTGGTCTGAACGCCGTCTACGCTTACGTAACTGCTCTATTTCTCGCGTTGACTACCAGAAAAGTCCATGGCTGGCGCCTGGCTGGGTAGTGGAAACAGCAGGTGACATCGCGCATCTTGATGCCCCTGCACTGGATGAAATTCAGCGTTAATGCCGTATAGGGATCAAGTAGTGACAACGAATATGTGTTGGTGGCTTATGATCCCTTTCTTTTTTCTCAGGATAAAATAGCTCAATATCCTGCCCCTGACGACGGGTAAGATTGAGCATCGGTATACAAGTGCCGTAAACCGTCAGGATAAACTCCTGTAACCCGGTGACAGGGCCTTCATATTCAAACTGAACATAGTCGCCGCTTTCCAGTATTACGGGATGGGCATCGGGAAGAATGCCGGTAATGCTCTCAGGAAGCAGTGCTGTCGTGTAAAAGATTTCCTGTTCATCATCTTTTTCACTGCTCGGGCGTGGCTGATGCAGGCCATACAACACTGTTGGTATGGCCGGAGAATGGCTGAGAAACTTCATCCAGAATTGCATACGCATTTCATGGCGAGAGTCAGAAATTTTTTCCAGTGTGCAGCTGTAACTCCGGGTTGTTCCCATAAGGCGGGTTTCTGGCAATGTAATGAATTTTGCCTCGGGAGGCGTGAAATCTTCCAGACGTAATGGCGAACAAATTCCATAAGCGCTCCACTCAGGGGAACGGCGATAACATGCAGGCGTCTGGGCAAACTGCCTTTTAAAGGCCCGGGTGAAGGTCTGTTGTGAATCAAAGCGATACTGTAAGGCGATATCCAAAATAGGACGCGCTGTTAAGCGCAAGGCGACGGCTGATTTTGAGAGACGCCGGCCACGGATATAGGCACCGATGGCCTGACCGGTTACTTCTTTAAACATTCGCTGTAAATGCCATTTGGAATACCCGGCCCGGGCTGCCACATTATCAATTGATAGTGGCTTATCCAGGTGGCTTTCCAGCCAGGAAAGTAGATCACGAATGATCCCTGTTTGATCCATAAAAACCTCTTAATCCTTACCTGACAGATGCCAGATGATAGCATTTTTTCTACTTTTCTCGGGGGGCGTTTTTTTTAACAAACTGTGTTCAACACCTTGAGATTAAGATAAATTTTAGCACTACTATTGTTAATTAAAGCTTTATTCACTATATCTGGTTTAGACGCAACGATAATAAACTATGGTAATCCTATGAATTTTAAAGTATTAACGATTTTGAGCAGTTTGCTAGTATTTAGTCCATTTACTTTCGGTGAGCAGGTCGGATCGGTAGATACGGCATTTAAGTTATTGGGGCCTGACCATAAAATTGTCATTGATGCTTTTGACGATCCTGATATCAAGAATGTCACCTGCTATATCAGCCGGGCGAAAACCGGCGGGATCAAGGGGGGGCTGGGTCTGGCTGAAGACACAGCAGATGCGGCGATTTCTTGTCAGCAAGTAGGCCATATTGAACTTACGGATAAGATTAAACGTGGTAAGTCAGACGGTGACGTGGTGTTTCGTCAGCGCACGTCGCTTATTTTCAAAAAATTACAAGTTGTCCGTTTTTATGATGCCAAACGGAATGCACTTATTTATTTAAGTTATTCAGATAAAATTATTGATGGTTCACCAAAAAATGCCCTGAGTGCAGTACCTATTATGCCATGGAATAATGGTTAATCAGTGTATTCTGACAAAGAAGGAATGTTCCTTCTTTGTCATGTTATAGCCTCATAATATTCTCTTAATTCTTCATTGGTTTTTTATCTGTAGCCTTTCCCCTTCCTGATGTCGAAAGTTAAATATAATATATTTAACAGCATTAATTTAATCACAAATATCATTGTGAAGTGAATGTGTTGATGAATTAAAACAAATGATTTTTGATAGAAAAGATAAAATGATATGTTAGAAATACATTTTGCTATTAGGAGTTAAAGCAAAATATTATGCTTTTTATTAGTTGTAAAATTTATTTCGGAACAAAACTATGTTAACAACAAATTCTTCTTTAAACTCGGCTATTGAACCCCGACCTCTCTTTCCAGCTGAACATTATAATTCACAGTCATCACTGATCTCATCTTCATCACTGCTGACAGCAATAGATAAAGCAGAAAACACTCACGTTTCAGGTTTTAAATTAATAACCAGAAGGATTAAGTCCACTGTAAGTTCAGTATTCAATAGGATGATCAAGAAAATAACGCGTAACAATGTGACAATGTATTCTGAAGCACCGCAACTCATTGGCACGACTATTCATCCTCATATTGCCTCGAAGTACCAGGATAAAATAGATTTTAGTGGTGTTGGTGTGGTTAACGCATTGAAATCAACAAATATAAAAAGAGAAGACTATAATGTATTAGTCAATAACATAATAAGGCCATTAAATGAAACGCCCCAGATCACAAAAGAAAGCATAAAAACACCGGGGGAGATCATCATAAGTATCGCCGGGATAATAAAAGAAGCACCTGATGATATAATGAACAAAAAAGAACTTGAAGAAATAATAAAAAAAACATGGCTGGATGGTTCGTTATCCCGGCAGTCTTTGTATAATATGGCTGAGTTAATAAAGATTAAAATTAATAATTATCCAGAAATAATTAATAAAATAGACGAAGTGCTACAATTGCTTGAAAATAATTTTTTTATTACCAAGCGGAATGATAATTACTATGGGCGATTGTTTGAAACTGAACTGTCAAAATTTATTATCGACCATCCTAATATGAATATGCTAAAAGTACGTGATACTATTTCGTCTTTTATTCTTGATGACTTTCAATGTTTATCTAGTGATGATCAGTTGTCACTGTGTGCCTGTCTTGCCAATCGAATGTTTTCTGATCCACCTGCATGGCGCGATAAATTAATCTGTGCCAATCATTTTGTTAGAGAGCCTGATCCTGAATGTTTTGTTAAAATGATAAAGTATTCAGGCAAGTATTCGATTCCTCTCATACTCTCGGTGGCCGTGAAATATATTATTTCATCGCAGGGGACCGTTGCGTTAAAAAACGAGGCTACAAAATATTACATTCATAAAATATTGCCTCAGAGACAAATTTTTAGTTCGTTAAGTGACAGTAGAAATATAAAAAATTCAGCATATGGATTACTGCTCCCATATCAAAAGAACTATCTTTTAAGTAACCCTCCCTCTTTAGGGGCTGGTATTCGTCCTATTGATAAATACATGCGGCCGACAGTCGGAGTGGAATTAAATGAACATGATGCCATTGCTTTAAGTAATGAAAGAACGATTGGTATAGGGGTATCCGGTTCTTCTAATATCCTGAATTTTCTTTTTAAAAAACTACAATTAGAATATGAAGGTTTTCCTGAAGATGATGCCAAACTGGCAACCGCATCCTGGCTCAGTTACAGCGGTGGACACTCTTTCAATGAGGCGTATTCGGTGTTCAGTTTTATGAGTCAGGGAAGTTTTAAGCCCTTATCTTTCAACGAATTAAAAACATCAAGTCTACTGAGCGAAATTGCGATTACGCATTCATATAACAAAGTAGTGGAAACGGCTATTGCGCTAAGTAATTAATATAATTGTAAAAAGGCAGGGAACACTCAGACAGCGTAATCAACTCCTTCTATTAAGTTGCCATAAAATAAAATAGAGAATAAAGCCCTGAAATTTGCCTCATTCTCTATTCTGATACTGTTACCAGAAAAAACGGGAACGTTCTGATATATTATTCCTGCAGATCACCACAGAAGCGGTAACCTTCACCGTGAATTGTCGCAATAATCTCTGGTGTATCAGGTGTTGACTCAAAGTGTTTACGAATTCTACGGATGGTGACGTCAACCGTGCGATCGTGTGGTTTTAGCTCCCGCCCTGTCATTTTTTTCAGTAATTCAGCACGAGACTGAATTTTGCCGGGGTTCTCGCAAAAATGCAGCATGGCGCGGAATTCACTGCGGGGCAGTTTATAATGCTCGCCCTGTGGACTCACGAGAGAACGGCTATTAATATCCAGTTCCCAGCCATTGAATTTATAGCTTTCAACACTACGGCGTTCTTCACTGATTACTGCCAGATTCATTGTCCGTGACAACAAGTTACGAGCACGAATCGTTAGCTCACGTGGGTTAAATGGCTTCGTGATGTAGTCATCAGCACCAATTTCCAGCCCGAGAATTTTATCCACTTCGTTGTCGCGCCCGGTGAGGAACATGAGTGCGACATTTGCTTGCTCACGGAGTTCGCGAGCCAGTAAGAGGCCGTTCTTTCCGGGAAGGTTGATATCCATAATGACCAGATTAATGTCATTTTCAGCTAAAATCTGATGCATCTCAGCACCATCAGTTGCTTCAAAAACATCATATCCTTCCGCTTCAAAAATATTTTTTAAGGTGTTGCGTGTTACTACTTCGTCTTCGACGATAAGGATGTGCGGCGTCTGCATATTTGCTACCTAAAATGTCTAACAAAATCGAAACAGGAAGTACTCAAGTCCTGGTCTGGCAACATTGTGATAAATTAACACGCCAGAGCTAGCATGACTTAAGTCGATAATTTCTTTGTGATGCATTACTTTTCAACGTCAACAAGATAACTCGTCAGGCAGTGATTCCATTCTGTTTATCATGGATGCTCAATAGCGCATGGGCTAATGCTAACCATTTTAACAGCAACATAACAAGCTGTCCGACGCTTAGTCCCTAATAATGCTATGTATCGTTGACATATATCAAATTCAATTGTAGCACGTTAACGCTTTACTGAAGGGATCACCATGTTACCTTGATGATTATTACAAATAATTAACAATTTAAAGCGTAGAAAAAAATAGGCTATCAGGCAAACAGATTATTCAGACGTTTTGGCTATTTTTAGTTATGCTCCTGGTGATAAGCACTATTTAATCTGTTGATAGATGGAAAACATTAAATGCAGTTGTCTATTATTCTGGTTTCTCCTGCCAGAGCTGAAAATATCGGTGCGGCAGCCCGGGCCATGAAAACCATGGGATTTACCGATCTACGGATTGTTGCCAGTGATGCCCATTTACAGCCTGCCGCACGCTGGGTTGCGCATGGCGCGGGTGACATTCTCGATAACACCAGCCATTTTGATACACTGGCTGAAGCGCTGAAAGATGTTAATTTTACTGTGGCGACCACAGCCAGGAGCCGCGCTCGATTCCATTATTATGCCACGCCAGTGCAGTTGCTCCCCTTACTGGAAGAGAAAGCACAGTGGGCTGGCCGCAGCGCGTTGGTGTTTGGTCGTGAAGATTCAGGTTTAACCAACGAAGAGTTAGCCCTGGCCGATATCCTGACGGGTATTCCCATGAAAGGGGACTACCCGTCATTAAATCTTGGACAGGCTGTGATGGTTTATTGCTATCAGTTATCAGCCTTAATGATTTCAGCATCTTCAGAGCAAGAGCCGGCAGATGGCGCACAGTTATATGCGCTACGCGATCGTGTATCCCGACTCCTGGCCAGGCTCAGTGTGAGCGATGACCAAAAAATGGTGGACTGGCTTCAGCAACGGCTCGGGCTGCTTGAGCAACGAGATACGGCAATGTTGCACCGTTTACTCCATGATATTGAAAAAAACATAACAGAATAAAACACTGTAAAATCGTATATTTTCAATATAAAAAACAGGGGTGGCGATTTTTTATGTTGGTGTTTACCCTGATATTTTATTAATTGTTAGTGAAGTTGCCCAGTGGTGGTCTTCAGTAAAAAACTAAAAAAAATTGACTTAATGACAGGATTACTTTAACCAGTAGGGTATTCAGTATAAAAAATTTTAAGAGCGTCCGGCAATCATGAGTCGTCAATTTCTGACAACAACGATTATTACCATCATCATTACCACAGGTAACGGTGCGGGCTGACGCGTACAAGAGTTCATAAAAAAAGCCCGCACCCAAGAAAGTGCGGGCTTTTTTTTCGATTAAAATCAAGGGGTAATATAGCATGCGAGTGTTGAAATTCGGCGGTACTTCAGTAGCGAATGCGGAGCGTTTCCTCCGTGTTGCTGACATCCTGGAAAGTAATGCCAAACAGGGACAGGTAGCCACAGTGCTGTCTGCCCCGGCAAAAATTACCAACCATCTGGTGGCCATGATTGAAAAGACCATCAGTGGCCAGGATGCCCTGTCGAATATCACAGAAGCAGAGCAAATCTTTGCCGACTTGATAAAAGGGCTGGCTGAAATGCAGCCGGGTTTTCCAGAGGCGGAATTAAGCGAGCTGGTAGACCAGGAGTTTGCCCAGCTTAAGCATGAATTGCACGGTATCAGTTTGTTAGGCCAATGCCCTGACAGTATCAATGCGGCTATTATCTGTCGTGGTGAAAAGCTCTCCATTGCTATCATGGCGGCCGTTCTACGGGCCCGTGGTTATGCTGTTACTGTGATTAACCCGGTTGAGAAATTACTTGCTGTAGGCCACTACCTTGAGTCTACCGTTGATATTGCTGAATCCACTCGTCGGATTGCTGCCAGTCGTATCCCGGATGACCATATGATTTTGATGGCGGGCTTTACCGCAGGTAACGACAAAGGTGAACTGGTTGTACTGGGACGAAATGGGTCAGACTACTCAGCAGCTGCACTGGCGGCCTGTTTGCGGGCAGACTGTTGTGAGATCTGGACTGATGTGGACGGTGTGTATACCTGTGACCCGCGACAGGTACCGGACGCCAGGTTACTGAAGTCCATGTCGTACCAGGAAGCGATGGAGCTTTCTTACTTCGGCGCTAAAGTTCTTCATCCTCGCACTATTTCCCCCATTGCCCAGTTCCAGATCCCTTGCCTAATCAAAAATACGGGTAACCCCCAGGCACCAGGCACACTGATTGGTGCTGACAGCAAAGATAACTCCTTACCCGTGAAGGGGATCACTAATCTTAATAACATGGCAATGTTTAACGTGTCAGGCCCGGGTATGAAAGGCATGCCGGGTATGGCGGCACGTGTCTTTGCTGCCATGTCGCGCACGAATATCTCGGTGGTGCTGATTACCCAGTCTTCGTCTGAATACAGCATCTGTTTTTGTGTGCATCAGAGTGATGTCGCCCGCGCCCGCCGTGCGATTGAAGACGAGTTCAGCCAGGAACTAAAAGACGAGTTACTGGAGCCGCTGGCTGTGATGGAGCGCCTGGCGATTATCTCCGTGGTGGGTGACGGTATGCGTACCGTGCGGGGGATCTCGGCAAAATTCTTTTCTGCTCTTGCCAGGGCGAATATCAATATTATTGCCATCGCCCAGGGGTCTTCTGAGCGTTCTATATCCGTGGTTGTCAGCAATGATGATGCCACTACCGGGGTTCGTGTAGCTCACCAAATGTTGTTCAATACTGATCAGGTGATTGAAGTTTTTCTGATTGGTATCGGTGGCGTGGGTACCGCGCTACTGGAGCAAATTAAACGTCAGCAAGCCCGGTTGAAGAGTAAACACATTGATTTACGTGTTTGTGGTATTGCCAACTCAAAAGCCCTGCTGACCAGTGTTCATGGCCTGAACCTGGATAACTGGCAGCAAGCGCTGGAACAGGCGAAAGAGCCACTGAATCTGGAGCGTCTGACTCGTTTGGTGAAAGAGTATCACCTGTTAAACCCCGTGATTGTCGATTGTACTTCCAGCCAGGCGGTTGCAGACCAGTATGCTGATTTCCTGGGTGAAGGTTTCCACGTAGTAACGCCGAACAAAAAGGCGAACACATCGAGTATGAATTACTACCACCAGATGCGTAACGCTGCGGCTAAATCACGTCGTAAATTTCTGTATGACACCAATGTCGGGGCCGGGCTTCCCGTTATTGAAAACCTACAGAACTTGCTGAATGCAGGGGACGAACTGGAACATTTCTCGGGTATCTTGTCCGGCTCACTCTCCTTTATTTTCGGTAAGCTGGATGAAGGTATGAGCTTGTCAGATGCGACACGTATGGCCAGTGAACTGGGTTATACCGAGCCAGATCCACGGGATGACCTTTCCGGGATGGACGTCGCACGTAAACTGCTGATCCTTGCCCGTGAAACAGGGCGCGAGCTGGAACTGTCAGATATTATTATCGAGCCGGTACTGCCCGATTACTTCAATACCAGTGGTGACGTTGAGAGTTTCATGGACCGTCTCCAGTTGCTTGATGGTGAATTCGCCCAGCGTGTAGATAAGGCCCGTGAAAAGGGGCAGGTACTGCGTTATGTCGGCATGATTGAAGAGAATGGTCTGTGCTGTGTGAAGATTGCTGAAGTTGATGGCAATGACCCACTGTATAAAGTTAAAAATGGTGAGAATGCGTTGGCATTTTACAGCCATTACTATCAACCGATCCCGCTGGTACTACGTGGTTATGGTGCGGGGAACGATGTTACCGCGGCCGGTGTGTTTGCCGACTTGTTACGTACCCTGTCATGGAAGTTAGGAGTTTAAAATGGTTAAAGTATATGCTCCCGCCTCCAGTGCTAATATGAGCGTTGGTTTTGATGTGTTAGGCGCGGCAGTATCCCCCATCGGGGGAGAGCACCTCGGTGACTATGTGACCGTTGAGGCCGCTGATCAATTTAGCCTGACAAATCTGGGCCGTTTTGCCCGTAATCTGCCAACTGAACAGGATCAGAATATTGTTTACCAGTGCTGGGCCCTGTTTTGCCGGGAGATAGGTAAAGAAATCCCCGTGGCCATGACTCTTGAAAAAAATATGCCGATTGGTTCAGGTCTTGGTTCCAGTGCTTGCTCCGTTGTGGCTGGTCTGGTGGCGATGAATGAATTCTGTGGTAAGCCGGTCAGTGATAACCGATTGCTGGCAATGATGGGGGAGCTGGAAGGACGAATCTCTGGCAGCGTTCATTATGATAATGTCGCTCCTTGTTTTCTTGGCGGTATGCAGTTGATGATTGAAGAAGAGGGGATAATAAGCCAGTCCATTCCCTGTTTTGATGACTGGTTGTGGGTGCTGGCTTACCCGGGCATTAAAGTCTCAACGGCACAAGCAAGAGCGATTCTGCCTGCCCAGTATCGCCGTCAGGACTGTATCAGTCATGGGCGCCACTTGGCCGGTTTTATTCATGCCTGCTATTCCCGTCAGCCACAGCTGGCGGCAAAGCTAATGCAGGATGTGATTGCCGAACCTTACCGGGCAAAACTGTTACCCGGCTTTGATGACGCACGGAAAGGGGTGGCGGATATTGGTGCACTGGCGAGCGGTATTTCTGGCTCCGGTCCAACCTTATTTGCACTCTGTGATAACCTGGAAACTGCACAACGCACGGCTGACTGGCTTGGCCAACACTATTTGCAGAACCAGGAAGGTTTTGTACATATTTGCCGTTTGGATACGGCTGGCGCACGAGTTTTGGGATAACGAATGAAACTGTATAACCTTAAAGATAACACTGAGCAGGTCTCTTTTGCACAAGCCCTTACCCAAGGTCTTGGCAGACAACAAGGGCTATTTTTTCCTGATGCGTTGCCTGAATTTTCGCGTGCCGAAATAGACGCTATGCTGGAAATGGACTTCGTCAGCCGTAGCAGCAAAATTCTTTCGGCATTTATTGGTGAAGAGATCCCATCAGAAATACTGGCTGCACGTGTTGCGGCTGCTTTTGCTTTCCCTGCACCGGTAAAAATGGTCGAGCCTGATGTCGGCTGCCTGGAACTGTTCCATGGCCCGACACTGGCATTTAAAGATTTCGGCGGTCGTTTTATGGCCCAGATGCTCACCCATGTCAGTGGTGAGAAACCCGTGACTATTTTAACCGCCACATCGGGTGATACGGGGGCTGCCGTAGCGCACGCTTTCTATGGTTTAGAAAACGTTAAAGTGGTGATTCTCTACCCTCGAGGCAAAATCAGCCCGTTACAGGAGAAATTATTCTGTACTCTGGGGGGGAATATCGAAACTGTTGCTATTGATGGCGATTTTGATGCTTGCCAGGCGTTAGTGAAACAGGCCTTTGACGATGAAGAGTTAAAAGTAGCCCTGGGGCTGAACTCCGCTAACTCTATCAACATTAGTCGCCTGTTAGCGCAAATTTGTTACTACTTTGAGGCAGTTGCCCAGTTGCCTGCCGAAACTCGGGATAAACTGGTCATTTCGGTACCCAGCGGTAACTTTGGCGATTTAACAGCTGGCTTGCTGGCGAAATCATTAGGTTTGCCAGTAAAACGCTTTATTGCTGCGACCAATGCCAACGACACTGTGCCCCGTTTCCTGGCTGAAGGGCAGTGGCAGCCAAAAGAGACCATTGCTACCTTGTCTAATGCGATGGACGTCAGTCAGCCAAATAACTGGCCTCGTGTCGAGGAGTTATTTCGCCGTAAAGGCTGGGCTCTGAGTGATCTGGGTTATGAAGCAGTGAGTGATGATACCACCCAGCAGACAATGCGCGAATTGTTGGAGAAAGGCTATATCTCCGAGCCCCATGCCGCGATTGCCTATCGTGCGTTACGTGACCAGTTACAAGCGGATGAATTCGGCCTGTTTCTCGGCACGGCGCACCCTGCGAAATTCAAAGAGAGTGTGGAGGCTATCCTCGGCCAAACGCTACCTCTGCCAGAAGAGCTGGCATCCCGTGCAGATCTGCCGTTATTGTCACATGAGTTACCGGCAGATTATACGGCTCTGCGTGGTTTAATGATGAACAAAGCCTGACCGCTGACGAGGCAGGATATCATCAGCGCGGTCGCTGTCTTTGGCAGCGACCGCTTATTGCTGAGTTCGTGGCTATTGTGCCGGTCGTTTAAACACCCACTCATTCTTGCCTGAAGCAGACTCATCGAAGCCATACCCTTCAAGATTAAATCCTTTCAGTTGTTCGGGATTCGTCAGCCTATTTTGGATGATATAGCGCGTCATCAGTCCCCGGGCCTTTTTCGCATAGAAGCTAATCACTTTAAAAACGCCATTTTTCTCATCAAGAAATACGGGTTTGATGATCCCGGCATTCAGTTGCTGTGGTTTGACTGACCTGTAGTATTCGTCAGAAGCGAGATTGATCAGCACATTGTCTCCCTGAGCTTCCAGGGCCTGATTCAGTGTTTCAGTGATAATAGAACCCCAGAACTGATACAGGTCTTTCCCCTTGGGATTAGACAATCGAATGCCCATTTCCAGGCGATAGGGTTGCATCAAGTCGAGGGGGCGCAGGACACCGTAGAGACCTGATAACATACGCAAATGTTGTTGAGCGAAATCGAAATCATCTTCACTAAAGTTCTCCGCCTGTAGGCCGGTATAGACATCCCCTTTGAAGGCGAGAATAGCCTGACGGGCATTATCAGGCGTGAAGTCAGGCTGCCACTCGTGAAACCGGGTTGCATTTAAAGAGGCTAGCTTGTCACTGATACTCATTAAGGAGGCGATCTGTGGCTCACTCAGCGAGCGTGCTACCTCTATCAATTGTTGTGAATACGCCAGCAGCTCGGGCTGTGTATAGCGTGCAGTCGCTAAATCACTTTGATAATCCAGTGTTTTGGCCGGTGAAATCAGAATTAACATTGTTCGCTCCTTGCTGGTGTGAGAGGCTATTTTAGCAAATTTTTTACCTTAATCGGTCGATAGCTGCGATAAGTCAGAGGCATGAATCTCAGTTTGGCTCTATTCTCCATATACCCATCAAGTACACTGGTGGGCGATTTAGCCACGATAACGGGTATGGTTGCTTGTGATCCTCAGAATTTGTGCAATTCTGCTCTTTGTAACAGACGTGGTGGTATCGCGGTTGCACCTCCTCTAAGGCGTGATATTATCAATAGATATTACTTACCTATCCCTAACTGCTAGACTCAACGAGACATACTGACTATGACGGATAAATTAACTGCTCTGCGTCAACTGACCACCGTGGTAGCTGACACTGGTGATATTGCGGCGATGAAACTGTACAAACCGCAAGATGCGACGACTAACCCTTCACTTATCCTTAACGCCGCACAAATTCCTGAATACCGCCCACTGATTGATGATGCCATTGCCTTTGCACGTAACCAAAGCAACGATCGTGCACAACAAGTGGTTGATGCTACTGATAAGCTGGCGGTAAATATCGGTCTGGAAATTCTGAAACTGGTTCCTGGCCGTATTTCTACCGAAGTCGATGCACGCCTGTCTTATGACACCGAAGCCAGCATTGCTAAAGCCAAGCATCTCATCAAACTCTATAACGATGCGGGTATCAGCAATGACCGTATTCTGATCAAACTGGCCTCTACCTGGCAGGGCATCCGTGCGGCAGAACAGCTCGAAAAAGAAGGGATCAACTGTAACCTGACTCTGCTGTTCTCCTTCGCGCAGGCTCGCGCTTGTGCCGAAGCCGGTGTTTTCCTGATCTCTCCTTTTGTTGGTCGCATCCTTGACTGGTACAAAGCGAATACTGACAAAAAAGAGTACGTGGCGAACGAAGACCCAGGCGTCGTTTCTGTCAGCGAGATCTACCAGTATTACAAAGAGCACGGTTATGAAACTGTCGTAATGGGAGCAAGCTTCCGTAACATCGGTGAAATTATCGAGCTGGCAGGCTGTGATCGCCTGACCATTGCTCCTGCACTGCTGAAAGAGCTTTCAGAAAGCACTGGTGGGCTGGAACGTAAACTGAGCTATACCGGCGAAGTGAAAGCACGTCCGGCTCGTATCACTGAATCCCAGTTCCTGTGGCAGCATAACCAGGACCCTATGGCGGTAGATAAGCTGGCGGAAGGTATCCGTAAGTTTGCTATCGACCAGGAAAAACTGGAAAAAATGATCGGCGATCTGCTGTAATCATCAATGTGGCCAGCCCCGGCTGGCCACGCTTTTAGCCCTTTCATCTGTTTGTCCCGCCTTTCCCGATGTATCATTCCAGTTAATGTTCTCCTAAAGCTTGGAAATGATATGAATACCCTACGCATTGGATTAGTGTCAGTCTCGGATCGCGCTTCAAGCGGTGTTTATCAGGACAAGGGCATCCCTGCACTCGCTGAGTGGCTGGCACAAGCGTTAACATCCCCTTTTCACATAGAAACCCGCCTCGTCCCTGATGAGCAACCCATGATAGAGCAAGCGCTTTGTGAATTGGTTGATGAGATGGGTTGCCACTTAGTTCTTACCACAGGGGGAACGGGGCCGGCCCGGCGTGATGTCACCCCGGATGCGACCCTGGCAATTGCTGATCGTATCATGCCCGGGTTTGGTGAGCAGATGCGTCAGGTCAGCCTGCACTTTGTCCCTACCGCGATTCTGTCACGTCAGGTGGGTGTTATTCGCAAACAGGCTTTGATCCTTAACTTGCCGGGACAACCGAAATCCATCAAAGAGACCCTGGAAGGGGTTAAAGATGAGTCAGGTAAGGTGATTCTGGCCGGTGTGTTCGCAAGTGTAGCGTATTGTATACAGTTACTTGACGGCCCTTACATTGAGACGAACGCTCAGGTAGTCGCCTCTTTTCGCCCAAAAAGTGCAGTAAAGGAAATAAAATAGCAAATATAATAAATTGATGGCATAAAATATCGCCGTGGTGGAGTGTTGATAATTAACTGTTATAGTAATTTTTTCTTTACGCGTGCCAGGTAATTTTTTTAACACTCTTATCTATTTTATGGTTGCTTATGTCGCAAATTCATGCAAGGCCTTTGAGTTCTCAGGACTATAAAACGTTATCGCTGGCATCCCTTGGCGGTGCGCTTGAGTTCTACGATTTTATTATTTTTGTTTTCTTTACCACGGTATTGGGTGAACTCTTTTTCCCTCCGGATATTCCTGAGTGGATTCGCCAGTTGCAAACGTTTGGGATCTTTGCTGCCGGTTATTTGGTACGGCCTCTGGGCGGTATAGTCATGGCGCATTTTGGCGATCTGCTTGGTCGCAAAAAAATGTTTACGTTGAGCATTCTGCTCATGGCCTTGCCGACACTGGCGATTGGGGTATTACCCACCTACGAAACATTAGGGATACTGGCACCAATCTTGTTGTTGCTCATGCGTGTATTACAAGGTGCTGCCATCGGTGGTGAAGTCCCCGGGGCATGGGTTTTTGTGGCAGAGCATGTTCCTTACCGAAGAATCGGGATTGCTTGTGGCACCCTCACTGCGGGATTAACTATTGGGATCCTGCTGGGCTCAATTGTTGCGACCGTGATCAATACCTCCATGACCCGCGAGGCTATCCATAATGGTGGCTGGCGTATTCCTTTTTTCATTGGGGGGATTTTTGGCCTGTTTGCGATGTATTTACGTCGTTGGTTACAGGAAACCCCTGTATTCCTTGAAATGCAGAAAAGAAAAGCACTCGCTGAAGAGCTGCCCTTAAAATCCGTTATTGTTAACCATAAACGGGCGGTGATCGTTTCCATGTTACTGACCTGGATGTTATCCGCAGGGATTGTCGTTCTGATTTTGATGGCACCTGTCTGGCTGCAAACCCAGTTGCATATTTCACCAGCCTTGACCTTAAAGGCAAACAGCATTGCGATAGTCATGCTGAGTCTTGGTTGTCTGGGATACGGTATGGCGATTGACCGATTTGGTGCCAGTAAGGTATTTATCTGCGGCAGCCTGTTTTTTGCTGTTTGCAGCTGGATGTTTTACCACATGGTGGCTGTATACCCAGAGTATCTGTTTGTACTCTATGGGATAACGGGCTTGAGTGTTGGTATTGTAGGGGCAGTCCCTTATGTTATGGTTCGCGCCTTCCCGGCTGAGGTTCGTTTTACCGGGCTCTCTTTTTCCTATAATTTGTCCTACGCTATTTTTGGCGGTTTAACACCGATAGTTGTGATGCTATTCATGGGGGCTTCACCCTTGGCACCCGCATGGTATGTCCTGGCTTTAGGTGGCGTAGGTCTGATGGTGGGGATCTGGTTGCGGAAAGATATTAATCATGAGAATACGGTACGTAGCCAGCCTTCTGTCCAGTCATAACAGATAGTGGCCGAATATTAACAGGGCAAAACCGGGAACAGCATTCCCCGTTTTGCCCTCACTTTTTTAACGTTAGCGATGATCAGCGGCTGCGTTTGATGATGTGTATTCGCAGATTATTTTTTATCGCCTAATGGTAAAATAGTTCGCCCGAATTGTTCATTGAGTACTTCACCCATTGCCAGGTAAATAGCACTGGCACCACAGATAATCCCAACCCAGCCAGCAGTATGGGCGAGCGTTTCACTGGCGACAAAATGGCTAATAGACAGTAAGGCAAACAGAACAGTCAGGCTGCCAAAAACGAACTGTAGCATGCGTGCACCCGTGAGCGTGCCAAAAAACATGAACAGGGTAAAGATACCCCACAGGCCAAGATAGGCTCCCATGAAGTGAGTATCGGCAGCCGCACCAGCGCCCATTTTTGGCAGTAACCAAATGGCGACCAGGGTCAACCAGAAAGCGCCATAAGAGGTAAAGGCGGTCAAGCCAAAAGTATTTCCTTTTTTATATTCAAGTAGCCCTGCAAAAATCTGTGCGATTCCACCATAAAAAATACCCATCGCCAGAATGATAACGTCAAGTTCAAAGAAACCAGCATTATGGAGATTGAGCAAAATCGTGGTCATCCCAAAGCCCATCAGGCCAAGGGGTGCAGGGTTGGCCAACTTAGTGTTACCCATAATTCCTCTAAAAAAAGTTATCTGAAATACAATAATAAGTGATGACCCATTCCCGATTGATCCGTGAGCGGGGGCGGCATAATAAGCAGACTGTGAGTTGCCGTCTATGATCTAAAGAGGGTAAAGAATGAAATTTTTTTCATTCCCCCCTTGATGAGGAGTCTGTTGACCCCATCTTGTAAGCAACAGTGTTGTGGGACCTGAAAAAAACGCTTTGGGCAGTTGAAAGACAGATATTTGCCCATATAACAGGTTCACAACTTCATGATGACGAATTTTTAGTGGAGACGTTCAGATGGGTAAAATTATTGGTATCGACCTGGGGACAACTAACTCATGTGTCGCGATTATGGATGGGACTACTGCACGCGTTCTGGAGAATGCTGAGGGTGACCGTACCACTCCTTCCATCATTGCTTATACTCAAGACGGTGAAATCCTGGTAGGTCAGCCGGCTAAACGCCAGGCCGTGACCAACCCGCAAAATACTCTTTTTGCAATTAAGCGTCTGATTGGACGTCGTTTTCAGGACGAAGAAGTGCAGCGTGATGAAGCGATCATGCCATATAAAATCATCAGTTCAGATAACGGTGATGCCTGGATTGATGTAAAAGGCCAGAAAATGGCACCTCCGCAGATCTCTGCAGAAGTGTTGAAAAAAATGAAGAAAACAGCAGAAGACTATCTGGGTGAGCCAGTGACTGAAGCTGTTATTACTGTACCTGCTTACTTCAATGATGCACAGCGTCAGGCAACGAAAGATGCCGGCCGTATCGCAGGCTTGGAAGTAAAACGTATCATCAACGAACCTACCGCAGCAGCGCTGGCTTATGGGCTGGACAAAGAAGTCGGCAACCGTACCATTGCGGTATATGACTTGGGTGGTGGTACTTTTGATATCTCTATTATCGAAATCGATGAAGTCGATGGAGAAAAAACCTTTGAAGTTCTGGCTACCAATGGTGATACCCACCTGGGTGGTGAAGACTTCGATAGCCGTCTGATTAACTATCTGGTGGAAGAGTTTAAGAAAGATCAAGGTATTGATCTGCGTAATGACCCGCTGGCGATGCAGCGTCTGAAAGAAGCTGCTGAAAAAGCAAAAATTGAACTGTCTTCTGCACAGCAGACTGACGTTAACCTGCCGTATATCACTGCTGATGCGACAGGCCCTAAACATATGAACATCAAAGTGACCCGTGCGAAACTGGAGTCACTGGTTGAAGATTTGGTTAACCGTTCTATTGCACCATTAAAAGTCGCGCTGCAGGATGCTGGCTTGTCTGTCTCTGACGTGAACGACGTTATCCTGGTCGGTGGTCAGACTCGTATGCCGATGGTTCAGAAGAAAGTTGCTGAGTTCTTTGGTAAAGAGCCACGTAAAGACGTTAACCCGGATGAAGCGGTTGCAGTGGGTGCGGCGGTACAAGGTGGTGTGTTGACTGGTGAAGTTAAAGATGTCCTGCTGCTGGACGTTACCCCATTGTCTCTGGGTATCGAAACCATGGGCGGCGTAATGACTGCACTGATTAACAAAAACACGACTATCCCGACTAAACATAGCCAGGTGTTTTCTACAGCGGAAGATAATCAGTCTGCGGTAACGATTCATGTTATCCAGGGTGAGCGTAAACGTGCTGCGGATAACAAATCACTGGGCCAGTTTAACCTGGATGGGATTCAGCCAGCACCACGTGGTATGCCACAAGTTGAAGTGACCTTCGATATTGATGCTGATGGTATTTTGCATGTTTCCGCTAAAGATAAAAACAGCGGTAAAGAACAGAAAATTACCATTAAAGCTTCTTCTGGTCTGAATGAAGACGAGATCGAAAAAATGGTTCGTGACGCAGAAGTGAATGCGGAAGCTGACCGTAAGTTTGAAGAACTGGTACAGACACGTAACCAGGGTGATCACTTACTGCATAGCACCCGTAAACAAGTTGAAGAAGCAGGCGATAAACTGCCAGCTGAAGACAAAACTGCTATCGAATCAGCATTGAGCGCGCTGGAAACTTCTCTGAAAGGTGAAGATAAAGCAGATATCGAAGCGAAAATTCAGGAACTGGCGCAAGTTTCTGCCAAGCTGATGGAGCTGGCTCAACAGCAACATGCTGAAGGGCAAGCGGGTAACAGCCATGATGCTGGTCAGGCAGGCAAAGACGATGACGTTGTTGATGCTGAGTTTGAAGAAGTTAAAGACAAAAAATAATCGCCCTCAGAGCGGTTAATACCTGACACGGGCGTTGAGGTTTATCCTCCACGCCCGTTTATGCATATTTAGGGCTAAAACAAGAGATGGCTAAGAGAGATTATTACGAGGTTTTAGGCATTCCGAAATCTGCGGAAGAGCGTGAAATCAAAAAGGCATATAAACGTCTGGCGATGAAGTATCACCCTGATCGTAATCAGGGGAATAAAGATACAGAAGAGAGCTTCAAAGAAATTAAAGAAGCTTACGAAATTCTGATCGACTCCCAGAAACGTGCAGCTTACGATCAATACGGTCATGCGGCGTTTGAGCAAGGCGGTATGGGCGGCGGCGGTGGTTTTGGTCAGGGAGCTGATTTCGGCGATATCTTTGGTGACGTTTTCGGCGACATCTTCGGCGGTGGTCGTCGCCAGCGGGCCTCCCGCGGCGCAGACTTACGTTATAATATGGAGCTGACGTTAGAAGAGGCCGTTCGTGGCGTAACCAAAGAGATCCGTATTCCGACACTTGAAGAGTGTGAAGTTTGCCACGGCAGTGGGGCCAAATCAGGTTCAACACCACAGACGTGTCCAACCTGCCATGGCCAGGGTCAGGTTCATATGCGTCAGGGCTTTTTTACGGTGCAGCAGAGTTGCCCGCACTGCCATGGACGTGGAACCATAATTAAAGATCCATGCAATTCTTGCCACGGGCACGGCCGGGTAGAGAAAACGAAAACGCTGTCAGTGAAGATCCCGGCAGGTGTTGATACAGGGGATCGAATCCGGCTGACTGGTGAAGGCGAAGCTGGTGAACAAGGCGCGCCAGCGGGTGATCTGTACGTTCAGGTCCAGGTTAAACCTCACGCTATTTTTGAACGTGATGGCAGTGATCTCTACTGTGAAGTTCCAATTAACTTTGCTATGGCAGCCTTGGGTGGTGAAATTGAAGTGCCGACTCTTGATGGTCGGGTAAAACTGAAAATTCCAGCCGAAACCCAAACGGGTAAGCAGTTCAGGATGCGTGGTAAAGGCGTTAAATCCGTACGCGGTGGTGCCCAGGGTGATTTGCTATGCCGGGTACTGGTTGAGACCCCAGTCAGCCTGAACGAAAAACAGAAAAAACTGCTACGTGATCTTGAAGAAAGCTTTGGTGGTACCGCAGGGGAGCATAATAGCCCGCGAGCCAAAAGTTTCCTTGATGGTGTTAAAAAATTCTTTGAAGACATCACTCGTTAATTAATCATTGTACCGATTATTAAAAACCTGAGCCGGGCATAAGCGGTTCAGGTTTTTTTTTACATTAATACTATGACTTGGTTACCCCGAGGCGCTCTGGCAATATAACCGGCTTTTAGTACGCTATTATTCTCGTTATGCTGTTATACAGTTCAGAGTTCAAGTCCCGGATGTGTTGGTATGCTCGCTTATGCCATTCATTAGCCGGGCGGCAGCGGTAGTGATACCAGCCTGCAATTCAAACGCTCTGGTGTGTGAAGAGAAGCTCCCTTTACGTGAAATCCCTTTTTTGGATAATTGAGTTACACAATGATTAAGAGTCTACAGCGCTTTTTCCAGAACGAGGCTGCGGGTGGTGTTTGCTTGATTATTGCCGCTATCCTGGCAATGATCCTGGCTAACTACCATCTTACCCGTTCTGCTTACCAGGCCTTTCTTGATGTACCGGTAACGGTACGTATTGGCCCCCTGGACATGAGTAAAAATATTTTGTTATGGGTAAATGATGCCCTGATGGCCGTCTTCTTTTTGCTGGTGGGGCTGGAAGTCAAACGGGAAATGGTACAGGGGTCACTGGCCAGTCGACGGGAAGCATCCTTTCCTGTGATCGCCGCGCTGGGGGGCATGTTACTACCGGCATTACTTTATTTAGCATTCAACTTCGCGGATCCTGTCACCCGAAACGGCTGGGCAATTCCTACAGCGACAGACATCGCTTTCGCACTGGGTATTCTGGCCTTGCTGGGGAGCCGTGTCCCGGTAGCTTTAAAAGTCTTCCTGATGGCATTGGCTATTATTGACGATCTTGGCGCAATTGTGATTATTGCCTTGTTTTACACCAGTTCCCTTTCATTGTTCTCTTTGAGTGTTGCGGCAGGGGCTATTGGAGTACTGGCACTACTCAATCTATTTAATGTCCGACGTACTGGGGTTTATATACTGGTTGGTATTGTTCTGTGGGTCGCAGTTTTAAAATCAGGAGTACATGCGACGCTGGCCGGAGTTATTCTGGGCTTTTTCATCCCACTTAAAACGCATCAGGGACGCTCACCGTCACGCGAGCTGGAACATGTGCTTCAGCCCTGGGTCGCTTTCCTGATATTGCCGTTGTTCGCTTTCGCGAATGCCGGGGTCGTGCTGTCAGGTGTCAGCCTGGAGTCTCTGTCTTCCCATCTGCCATTGGGCATTATGGCTGGGCTGTTAATTGGTAAACCATTGGGTATCAGTTTATTTTGCTGGCTTGCTATTAAGCTGAAGCTCGCCACGCTACCCAGAGGTACCAAGTTTAGCGATATTATGGCGATAGGTGTACTGTGCGGGATTGGTTTCACTATGTCTATTTTCATTACGTCGCTGGCTTTTGGCGATGGAGAAGGGGAGTGGGTTATCCTGGCTAAACTGGGTATTTTATTGGGATCATTACTCTCTGCCGTGATTGGATATACGATGCTAAGAGCACGCTTCAAACCTGTTTAGTACAGAAATATTGTCGGGCTGTTGCTGGCCCGGCAAGGGGGATTTATTAAGAGGTAGGGCTTGCCATTATGCTGGGTATAAGCGACAGGCGTAAAAAAACCGGCATAAGCCGGTTTTTTTAACAAAGCAATAACAGACGGGTGATTAAGCCAGTTTGTTAATTTGCGCAGTCAGGTTAGCCTTATGGCGCGCAGCTTTGTTTTTGTGGATCAGACCTTTGCTAGCCTGACGATCCACGATCGGTTGCATTTCGTTAAATGCTTTCTGTGCAGCAGCTTTGTCGCCAGTTTCAATCGCTGCGTATACTTTCTTGATGAAAGTACGCATCATAGAGCGACGGCTTGCGTTGTGCTTACGAGCCTTTTCAGACTGTACAGCACGTTTCTTAGCTGATTTGATATTAGCCAAGGTCCAACTCCCAAATATGATCTATGTAGACAATTCAAAGGCCGAGGAATATGCCCCGTTGGTCTTCTTTTGTCAATGGATTTGTGCAAATAAGCGTCGTTAACATCACGATGCTTCTTACGTTGTGATGGCGCGAATTCTATCAGCATCGGGCGTGCGAATACAGTCTTTCGCATCAAAATTACTCGGGAAAAGAAGAATGAGAGGTAAATATCACTGCC
The DNA here is from genome assembly GCF_018257795.1 of Citrobacter sp. JGM124. Taxonomy (GTDB): domain Bacteria; phylum Pseudomonadota; class Gammaproteobacteria; order Enterobacterales; family Enterobacteriaceae; genus JGM124. The sequence goes on from NZ_JAERJD010000005.1 coordinate 140,853, forward strand.
ATAACGTATAAATTACCGAAACCTTTACGATAAAGGCAACAATCGTCGGTTAACCTTATCCCCGGTAGTTGGTATAATCCGCCGATTCCCACTGTTTTGAGTCAGGCATGAAGCTGATACGCGGTATACATAATCTGCGCCATGAGCATCACGGATGTGTCCTTACCATTGGTAATTTTGATGGGGTACACCGTGGTCATCAGGCGCTGCTAAAGGTCTTGTGCGAAGAGGGGCGAGCGCGCAACCTGCCGGTGATGGTGATGATTTTTGAACCGCAACCGCTTGAACTGTTCTCCTCAGACCATGCGCCAGCCCGCCTGACGAGCCTGCGTGAAAAGCTCGGTTATCTGGCTGAATCTGGTGTCGATGCGGTGTTATGTGTGCGTTTCGACCGCCGTTTTGCGGCATTGACAGCCCAGAATTTTATCAATGACCTGCTGGTGAAGCAGTTGGGTGTTAAATACCTGGCTGTGGGTGATGATTTCCGTTTTGGTGCTGGTCGCCTTGGGGATTTCTTGTTATTACAGAAGGCGAGTGAAGAGTTTGGCTTCGATCTCACCAGTGCTGATACTTTTCACAGTCAGGGGCTCCGTATCAGCAGCACGGCAGTGCGCCAGGCTTTGGCTGACGACGATCTGCAACAGGCCGAGCGTTTATTGGGACATCCGTTTACGATTTCCGGTCGCGTGGTTCATGGTGACGCGCTGGGGCGGACTATCGGTTTCCCAACCGCGAATATACCATTAAGGCGCCAGGTCTCCCCAGTAAAAGGGGTGTATGCAGTCGAAGTGACGGGGCTTGGTGATACTCCCCTTATGGGAGTGGCTAACATCGGGACACGTCCGACAGTGTCAGGTATCCGTCAGCAGTTAGAAGTCCATTTACTGGACGTTGTAATGGACCTGTACGGACGCCACATCAATGTGGTGTTGCGTAAAAAAATACGTCATGAACAGCGATTTGCATCGCTTGATGAACTTAAGGCACAAATTGCCAGAGATGTCGCGACAGCCCGCGAATTTTTTGGGTCAACCGCCTGAATGGCTAACCGAAATACGGAACTGAGAATCTAATGAGTGACTTTAAATCTACCCTGAATTTGCCGGAAACAGGTTTTCCCATGCGTGGCGACCTGGCCAAACGTGAGCCAGGTATGCTGGCGCGCTGGAATGGTGACGACTTGTACAACATCATTCGTCAGGCTAAAAAAGGCAAGAAGACGTTTATTCTGCATGATGGCCCTCCTTATGCGAACGGTAGCATTCATATTGGTCACTCAGTTAACAAGATTCTGAAAGATATTATTGTTAAATCAAAAGGTTTGTCAGGTTTCGATTCGCCTTATATTCCCGGCTGGGACTGCCACGGTCTGCCGATTGAACTGAAAGTAGAGCAACTGATTGGTAAGCCTGGTGAGAAGGTCACCGCGGCGGAGTTTCGTGCTGCTTGTCGCAAATATGCATCCGAGCAGGTTGCCGGCCAGCGTGATGACTTTATTCGTTTAGGTATTCTGGGCGACTGGTTTCATCCATACCTGACCATGGATTTTAAAACTGAAGCCAACATCATCCGGGCTTTGGGCAAAGTTATTGGTAACGGCCATCTGCATAAAGGGGCTAAACCTGTTCACTGGTGTGTGGATTGTGGATCTTCCCTGGCTGAAGCTGAAGTTGAGTATGACGACAGAACGTCCCCGTCTATTGATGTCATGTTTCATGCTGTCGATAAAAAAGGCATTGAAGAAAAATTTGGTGTGGCACAGGTTAATGGCCCCATTTCACTGCTGATCTGGACTACCACTCCCTGGACGCTGCCCGCAAACCGTGCCATCTCTCTGGCGGCGGAATTTGATTACGCTCTGGTACAGATTGAAGGCCAGGCGCTCATCATGGCTAAAGATTTAGTCGAAAGTGTGATGAAACGTGCTGATATTACTGATTATCAGGTACTCGGAAGCGTGAAAGGGGAAGCTCTGGAACTGGTGCGCTTCAAACATCCATTTATGGATTTTGATGTGCCAGCAATTCTCGGTGATCACGTCACTCTTGACGCGGGTACCGGTGCCGTTCATACCGCAGGGGGCCATGGCCCTGATGACTATGTTATCAGTCAGAAATATGGGCTGGAAATAGCCAACCCCGTCGGGCCTAATGGTTGCTACCTTCCTGGCACGTTCCCCGGTCTTGATGGCGTGATGGTATTTAAAGCCAATGACCTGATTGTTGCCCTGTTACAAGATAAAGGCGCGTTACTGCATATTGAAAAATTGCGCCACAGCTACCCGCACTGCTGGCGTCACAAAACTCCTATTATTTTCCGTGCAACTCCCCAGTGGTTTATCAGCATGGATAAGAAAGGGTTGCGTGAACAGTCACTGAAAGAGATTAAAAGCGTTCAGTGGATCCCTGATTGGGGTCAGGCACGTATCGAGTCGATGGTGGCGAACCGTCCGGATTGGTGTATCTCTCGCCAGCGTACTTGGGGCGTCCCAATGTCGCTGTTTGTGCACAAAGATACCGAAGAACTGCACCCCCGCGCCCTGGAATTAATGGAAGAGGTGGCTAAACGGGTTGAGCAGGACGGTATCCAGGCATGGTGGGATCTTGACCCGCGTGATCTGCTGGGTGACGAGGCTGATGAATATGTGAAAGTGCCTGACACACTGGACGTCTGGTTTGACTCCGGTTCCACCAGCTCTTCCGTGGTTGATGTTCGCCCGGAGTTTGCAGGTCATGCTGCTGATATGTACCTGGAAGGTTCCGATCAACACCGTGGCTGGTTTATGTCATCACTGATGATTTCAACCGCGATTAAAGGCAAAGCTCCATACCGTCAGGTATTAACTCATGGTTTTACCGTTGATGGTCAGGGACGTAAAATGTCCAAATCCATCGGCAACACCATTGCGCCACAAGATGTGATGAACAAACTGGGTGCTGATATTTTGCGCCTGTGGGTTGCCTCCACTGACTATACCGGTGAAATTGCTGTTTCAGATGAGATCCTTAAACGCTCCGCCGATGCTTATCGTCGTATCCGTAACACAGCCCGCTTCCTGCTGGCGAATCTGAATGGTTTTAACCCTGCGACTGACAGTGTAAAACCTGAAGATATGGTGGTGCTGGATCGTTGGGCAGTCGGCTGTGCCCAGGAAGCTCAGGCAGACATTCTGGCGTCTTATGAAAGTTATGACTTCCATGAAGTGGTGCAACGTCTCATGCGTTTCTGCTCTGTGGAAATGGGGTCATTCTATCTTGATATCATCAAGGATCGTCAGTACACCGCCAAGTCTGACAGTGTGGCACGTCGTAGCTGTCAGACTGCGTTGTACCATATTGCCCAGGCACTGGTACGCTGGATGGCACCTATTATGTCTTTCACGGCTGACGAAATTTGGAACTACCTGCCAGGTGAGCACGATCAGTATGTCTTCACCGGGGAATGGTATGACGGCCTGTTTGGGCTGGCAGCCGATGAAACGATGGGGAATGACTTCTGGGATACTCTGTTGACGGTTCGTGGCGAAGTGAACAAAGTGATTGAACAAGCTCGAGCGGATAAAGTGCTTGGTGGTTCTCTTGAGGCTTCCGTTACCCTGTATGCTGACAGCGACCTGGCTGCCAAACTGAATAGCCTGGGGGATGAGCTACGTTTTGTTTTGCTGACTTCTGGTGCCACCGTTGCTGATTATGCAACTGCCAGTGCAGATGCCCAGCAGAGCGACGTCCTGAAAGGACTGAAGATCACACTGCGCAAAGCCGACGGTGAGAAGTGTCCACGTTGCTGGCACTATACCACCGACGTTGGCCTGGTAGCGGAGCATGCTGAAGTATGTGGCCGCTGTGTCAGTAACGTCGCCGGTGATGGCGAAAAGCGTAAGTTTGCCTGATGAAACCATTACTCTCTACCGGGTTACGCTGGCTGTGGCTGGCTGTGGCAGTGCTTGCTATTGACTTGGGCAGTAAGTTTCTGGTCCTCCAGCATTTTATGCTGGGGGAAACCGTGCCACTGTTCCCTTCTCTGAATTTGCACTATGCACGTAATTATGGCGCAGCATTTAGCTTCCTTGCCGATAAAGAAGGCTGGCAACGCTGGTTTTTCGCGGGGATTGCTATCGGCATCTGTGTGGTGCTAGTGGTGCTGATGTACCGCAGTAAGGTCAGCCAGAAGCTGAATAATATCGCCTACGCACTGATTATCGGTGGTGCTCTGGGTAACCTTTTTGATCGGTTATGGCATGGTTTTGTGGTCGATATGATCGATTTTTATGTTGGAGACTGGCATTTTGCTACCTTCAATCTTGCCGATAGCGCTATTTGTATTGGTGCGGCACTTATCGTCCTTGAGGGGTTTATTGTACCCTCTAAAAAAGTCGATCAGCAAAAAAGGTAATCCATGACTGGATCTGTACAAAAAAACAGCACCGTACTGGTGCATTTTATCCTCAAACTTGAGGACGGATCTGTCGCAGAGTCTACGCGTAGTAGCGGTAAGCCTGCACTGTTCCGTCTTGGGGATACGAGTCTGTCCCCAGGGCTGGAAGCTGAATTGATAGCATTGACAGCGGGCGAAAAAAAGGCTTTCTTTTTGGCCCCTGAGTCTGCGTTTGGTATCCCTAATCCTGACATGATTCAGTATTTTTCGCGGCGTGAGTTTGCCGATACGGGGGAACCCGTAGCGGGGGCGATTATGTTATTTACCGCCATGGATGGTAGTGAAATGCCGGGAGTGGTGCGTGAAGTCAATGGCGATTCAATCACCGTTGATTTTAATCATCCCCTGGCTGGGCAGACTATTCACTTTGACATTGAAGTACTGGAAGTCGATCCGGTACTGGAGGCGTAAATGCAGATCCTGTTGGCTAATCCCAGGGGTTTTTGTGCTGGGGTCGACCGCGCTATCAGCATTGTTGAGAATGCGTTACAACTCTATGGTGCACCCATTTATGTGCGCCATGAAGTCGTACATAACCGCTATGTGGTTGATAGCTTGCGTCAGCGTGGGGCCATTTTCATTGAGCAGATCAGTGAAGTGCCTGATGGCGCAATCCTGATTTTTTCCGCTCATGGGGTTTCTCAGGCAGTGCGCAATGAAGCGAAATGCCGGGAACTGACGGTATTCGATGCAACCTGCCCATTAGTAACCAAAGTTCATATGGAAGTCGCACGTGCCAGCCGTCGTGGTGAGGAGTCAATCCTTATCGGGCATGCGGGACACCCTGAAGTTGAAGGAACCATGGGGCAATACAGCAACCCGAAAGGGGGCATGTACTTGGTTGAATCTCCAGAGGATGTTTTTACACTGGATGTTAAAGATGAAAATAACCTCTCCTTTATGACTCAGACCACCTTGTCGGTGGATGATACTTCCGATGTTATTGATGCTTTACGCCAGCGCTTCCCGAAAATTATTGGTCCGCGTAAAGATGATATTTGTTATGCGACCACTAATCGTCAGGAAGCCGTCCGTTCACTGGCTGGTGAGTCTGACGTAGTACTGGTTGTTGGCTCCAAAAATTCTTCCAACTCGAATCGTTTGGCAGAACTGGCTCAACGTATGGGGAAAGCGGCTTATCTCATCGATGATGCTGATGACATTCAAGAAGTATGGGTGAAAGGTGCCCGCTGCGTTGGTGTCACAGCAGGGGCTTCTGCTCCGGATATTCTGGTGCAGAACGTCATTGCTCGCTTGCGTTTACTCGGCGGCGAAACTGTCCGGGAGTTGAGCGGGCGAGAAGAAAATATTGTTTTTGAAGTCCCGCGCGAGCTACGTGTTGATGTTCGTGAAGTGGATTAACGCCGGGAACGGCAAATTATGAGACGATGCCAGCTGGTTAATATCAGCTGGCATTTTTTTTATGGAGAACAGCATGAATAAGCTTCCTGTCATTATTGATACAGACCCAGGTATTGACGATGCGGTGGCCATTGCCGCCGCCCTTTATTCTCCAGAACTCGACGTTAAACTACTGACCACGGTTTGTGGAAATGTGTCGGTCGAAAAAACCACACGCAATGCATTGCAATTAATGACGTTCTGGCAGCAGTCGGTCCCGGTTGCCCGCGGTGCTGCAGCGCCCTTATTACGCCCTGCCCGTGATGCCGCCAGCGTTCATGGTGAATCTGGGATGGCGGGTTATCATTTTGAGCCGGCACAGTACAACACGATAGATAAACCAGCTTTTCAGGCTATCTATGACTGCCTGATGGCCAGTGATACCGCCATGACGATTGTGACCATTGGCCCCCTGACCAATATCGCCCTGTTGCTGACCCAATATCCTGAATGTAAGTCGCGTATTAAGCGCGTCGTTATGATGGGGGGATCGTCTGGGCGCGGTAATCTCACCCCGACTGCCGAATTTAATATGGCAGTTGACCCGGAAGCGGCAGCCCATGTGTTTAACAGTGGGCTGGACATTGTGATGTGCGGACTGGATGTGACTAACCGGGCAATACTTACACCAGAGTACCTGGCAAGGCTACCGGTACTTAACCGTACCGGAAAAATGTTGCATGATATTTTTAGTCATTATCGCAGTGGCAGTATGGAAACCGGCTTACGTATGCATGATTTGACGGCGATTGCCTTCCTGGTTAGGCCGGCGCTATTTCGTACTCAGGCTTGTTTTGTGGCGGTTGAGACCCAGGGCGAATACACCAGTGGCACCACAGTAGTGGATATTGAGCAGCATTCAGGAAAATCGGCGAATGCAGAGGTCGCTTTAGATATTGATGTCGCTGGCTTTCAAAAATGGGTGGCTGATGTTCTGGCGCTGGCACCGTAACGGCATGAGGTTCATGCAAAATGACAATGCTTTTACTGATAATACGTACCCGCTGACAGTAAATTCTAATTATTACTGCTTTCGGCTGGTAGCCCATTAACGGGCTGGTTAACCTGTACAGGTTTTTTTGCCAATTTTAATAAAGAGTAAAAATATGCAAGATGCACAGATTCGAGTGGCTATCGCAGGAGCTGGTGGACGTATGGGGCGTCAGTTGATTCAGGCTTCATTGCAGCGGGATGGTGTGGTGCTCGGTGCGGCACTTGAGCGTCCGGGATCTTCCCTTGTGGGCACCGATGCGGGTGAATTAGCTGGCCTTGGGCGTATCGATACCCTGATTCATGACAGCCTGGACAGTGTAGTGAATGATTTTGACGTATTAATCGATTTTACCCGCCCGGAAGGTACCCTGGCCCATTTGGCTTTTTGTCGTCAGCACGGTAAAGGCATGGTCATTGGTACCACAGGGTTTGACGATGCAGGTAAGCAGGCTATTTCTGACGCTTCACAGGTGATCCCGATTGTTTTTGCAGCTAACTTTAGTATTGGTGTCAATGTGATGCTGAAGCTGCTGGAAAATGCAGCCAAAGTGATTGGTGAAGAGACTGATATTGAAATTATTGAAGCTCATCATCGTTATAAAGTCGATGCTCCTTCAGGTACCGCACTGGCGATGGGGGAAACCATTGCAAAAGCCATGAATAAAAACCTTAAAGACTGTGCTGTATATACCCGCGAGGGAAATACCGGGGAGCGTGTGCCTGGCAGCATTGGTTTTGCCACCGTTCGTGCCGGGGACATTATTGGTGAACATACGGCGATGTTTGCTGACTTAGGTGAACGAATTGAAATTACCCATAAGGCATCCAGCCGTATGACCTTCGCAAATGGTGCGGTAAGATCGGCATTTTGGTTGAAAGGCAAGAAAAGTGGGCTATTTGACATGAGGGATGTGCTTGATTTAGCAAGTATTTAGTATTTTTTTCATTTTTTAAGCAGTGTTTATTTTTGTAATGTGTTGATTTATATGGGTGACTTTATGTCACCCATTTTTATTTTGTTTTTTCATCTGCTTTGTTTGTTTTTTGCTTTGGAGTTCATTTTTGTTTGTATTTCCATGTTTTATTTAATGGTTGAATAAGTTTTTTTTTCAAAATAGTTTGTTTATTGACCGTGCTGGTTTTTTTTACCCTGTTTTTGGTCTGGCAACCGATTACTTTCCTTTGTTGTCTGATGGTTTTGGCCATTAATTCGTTTATTTTTTCCATGTTTGTTGAATTAGTATAAAAACTCTGGGATACGCTAGACTTTTGCCTGACTTATCTCTAGAATGCCGCCGTTTGCCAAAAATCCTTAGGGCAGACGTTTTTTGCAATTGATTCACACCCTTGTTTTGAATTAATATGCGAATAAATTGAATGATTATTCCTGGAGGACGTTTTGATTAAGTCAGCGCTGTTGGTTCTGGAAGACGGAACCCAATTCCACGGTCGGGCCATAGGGGCATCGGGTACGGCAGTGGGGGAAGTCGTCTTCAACACCTCTATGACCGGTTATCAAGAAATCCTCACTGATCCTTCCTACTCCCGCCAGATCGTCACTCTTACTTATCCCCATATTGGTAATGTTGGTACTAACGAAGCCGATGCTGAATCCTCCCAGGTACATGCTCAAGGTTTAGTCATTCGTGATCTGCCGCTCATTGCCAGTAACTTCCGAAATACCGAAGATCTTTCCAGCTACCTGAAGCGTCATAACATTGTGGCGATAGCGGATATTGATACTCGTAAGCTGACCCGACTGTTGAGAGAGAAAGGGGCACAAAACGGTTGTATCGTCGTGGGAGATAACCTGGATGCAGCACAAGCGTTAGCCAAAGCTCAGGCATTCCCGGGTCTGAATGGTATGGACCTGGCGAAAGAGGTGACGACACAAGAAGCTTACACTTGGCAGCAGGGGAGCTGGACGTTGACCGGCAACTTGCCTGAGGCTACCCCGGAAGCTGACCTTCCATATCATGTGGTTGCCTATGACTACGGTGTGAAGCGCAATATCCTGCGTATGCTGGTGGACAGAGGCTGCCGTTTGACCGTCGTACCGGCCGAGACCTCTGCCGAAGATGTTCTCAAACTGAATCCAGATGGTGTGTTCCTCTCCAATGGTCCGGGAGACCCTGCTCCTTGTGACTACGCGATTAATGCCATTTCTCAGCTGCTTGAAACGGATATTCCGCTGTTTGGTATCTGCCTTGGGCATCAGTTGCTGGCGCTGGCAAGCGGTGCTAAAACCGTGAAAATGAAGTTTGGTCATCATGGTGGTAACCATCCTGTTAAAGATCTCGACCGGGACTGTGTGATGATTACAGCGCAGAACCACGGTTTTGCCGTCGATGAAGCAAGCCTGCCTGCTAATCTGCGTGTTACACATAAATCCTTATTCGATAGCACATTACAAGGGATTCATCGTACGGATAAAGCGGCGTTCAGCTTCCAGGGACATCCAGAAGCAAGCCCTGGCCCCCATGATGCAGCACCGCTTTTTGACCACTTTATTGATTTGATTAAGCACTATCGTGCTACCGCCAAATAATCAGGAGCTTAAAAAATGCCAAAACGTACTGATATAAAAAGCATCCTGATCCTCGGCGCTGGCCCTATTGTTATTGGCCAGGCTTGTGAGTTTGACTATTCCGGTGCTCAGGCCTGTAAAGCCCTGCGCGAAGAGGGATATCGCGTTATCCTGGTGAACTCTAACCCTGCGACCATCATGACTGATCCAGAAATGGCTGATGCGACCTATATTGAGCCGATTCACTGGGAAGTTGTGCGTAAGATTATAGAAAAAGAGCGTCCCGATGCTGTTTTGCCAACAATGGGGGGGCAAACAGCTCTGAACTGTGCTCTGGAGCTGGAACGCCAGGGCGTTCTGGAAGAGTTTGGTGTCGCCATGATTGGTGCCACGGCTGATGCCATCGATAAAGCAGAAGATCGTCGCCGTTTTGACATCGCCATGAAAAAAATTGGCCTTGATACTGCGCGCTCAGGCATTGCCCACAATATGGAAGAAGCACTCGCTGTTGCTGCCGACGTGGGTTATCCCTGCATTATCCGTCCTTCTTTCACCATGGGGGGAAGTGGCGGTGGTATTGCATATAATCGTGAAGAGTTTGAAGAGATTTGTGAACGGGGTCTTGATCTTTCGCCAACCAAAGAGCTGCTGATTGATGAGTCGCTGATTGGCTGGAAAGAGTATGAGATGGAAGTCGTACGGGACAAAAATGATAACTGTATTATTGTCTGTTCCATCGAAAACTTTGACCCGATGGGGATTCACACTGGTGACTCCATTACAGTGGCTCCAGCTCAGACGCTGACTGATAAAGAGTACCAAATCATGCGTAACGCTTCTATGGCGGTACTGCGTGAAATTGGTGTAGAAACCGGTGGTTCTAACGTCCAGTTTGCGGTTAATCCAAAAAATGGACGTCTGATTATTATCGAGATGAACCCGCGTGTTTCCCGCTCTTCTGCCCTGGCCTCAAAAGCAACCGGCTTCCCGATTGCTAAAATTGCAGCCAAGCTGGCGGTGGGATACACCCTTGATGAGCTGATGAACGATATCACGGGGGGGCGGACTCCTGCTTCCTTTGAGCCATCAATCGACTATGTCGTGACCAAAATCCCACGTTTTAACTTTGAGAAGTTTGTTGGTGCCAATGATCGTTTGACCACACAGATGAAATCGGTGGGTGAAGTGATGGCGATTGGTCGTACTCAGCAGGAGTCACTGCAAAAAGCTTTACGTGGTCTTGAGGTTGGGGCAGTTGGTTTTGACCCTAAAGTTAGCCTTGATGACCCGGAAGCGCTGACGAAGATCCGCCGGGAACTGAAAGATGCGGGTGCGGAGCGTATTTGGTATGTGGCGGATGCCTTCCGTGCTGGCCTGTCAGTCGATGGTGTATTCAACCTGACCAATATCGACCGTTGGTTCCTGGTACAAATCGAGGAATTGGTCCGCTTAGAAGAACAGGTTGCAGAAGTCGGTATTACTGGCCTGAACCCTGAATTTCTGCGAGTGCTCAAGCGTAAAGGCTTTGCTGATGCCCGTCTGGCGAAACTCGCTGGCGTGCGTGAGACAGAAATTCGTAAACTGCGCGAACAGTACAATCTTCACCCGGTCTATAAGCGTGTTGATACCTGTGCGGCTGAGTTTTCTACTGACACGGCTTATATGTACTCCACCTATGAGGAGGAGTGTGAGGCGAATCCTAACCATGATAAAGATAAAATTATGGTGCTGGGAGGGGGGCCAAACCGTATAGGTCAGGGTATTGAATTTGACTATTGCTGTGTCCATGCCTCTCTGGCTCTGCGTGAAGATGGTTATGAAACCATTATGGTCAACTGTAACCCTGAAACAGTGTCAACGGATTACGATACTTCTGACCGCCTCTATTTCGAGCCTGTTACTTTTGAAGATGTACTGGAAATTGTCCGCATTGAAAAACCGAAAGGTGTCATTGTGCAGTACGGTGGTCAGACGCCACTGAAACTGGCCAGGGCTCTGGAAGCCGCTGGTGTGCCAATCATCGGTACTAGCCCGGATGCCATTGACCGGGCAGAAGATCGCGAACGCTTCCAGCACGCGGTTGAACGCCTGAAATTAAAGCAGCCTGCGAACGCTACCGTAACAGCAATAGACCAGGCAGTGGAGAAAGCGGCTCAGATTGGCTATCCATTAGTGGTTCGTCCTTCTTATGTTCTGGGGGGACGGGCGATGGAAATCGTTTACGATGAAGCCGACCTGCGTCGTTATTTCCAGACGGCCGTCAGTGTGTCGAATGATGCTCCAGTGCTGCTTGACCGTTTCCTTGATGATGCGATTGAAGTGGATGTGGATGCCATTTGTGATGGTGAGTCCGTCCTGATTGGCGGCATTATGGAACACATCGAGCAAGCTGGGGTTCACTCTGGTGATTCTGCCTGTTCATTGCCAGCTTACACATTGAGTCAAGAGATTCAGAATGTGATGCGTCAGCAAGTTCAGAAGCTGGCCTTTGAGCTGCAGGTGCGTGGGCTGATGAATGTCCAGTTCGCGGTTAAAGATAATGAAGTCTATTTGATAGAGGTGAACCCACGAGCAGCCCGTACCGTGCCGTTCGTCTCTAAAGCGACGGGGCTGCCTCTGGCTAAAGTTGCGGCGCGTGTCATGGCAGGTAAAACCCTGGCACAGCAAGGAGCCACCAAGGAGATTATTCCACCGTATTATTCGGTGAAAGAGGTGGTATTACCTTTTAACAAGTTCCCGGGTGTGGATCCTCTGTTAGGGCCTGAAATGCGCTCTACGGGTGAAGTCATGGGCGTTGGACGCACTTTTGCTGAAGCCTTCGCTAAAGCGATGCTGGGTAGCCAGTCCACGATGCGTAAACCTGGGCGTGCGTTGTTGTCGGTACGTGAGGGTGATAAAGAGCGTGTGGTAGACCTGGCGGCGAAACTGCTGAAGCAGGGCTTTGATCTCGATGCCACTCATGGCACTGCAGTGGTGCTGGGTGAGGCAGGGATTAACCCGCGCCTGGTCAATAAAGTGCATGAAGGCCGTCCTCATATTCAGGATCGTATTAAGAATGGTGAGTATACCTACATCATCAATACCACAGCTGGTCGTCAGGCGATTGAAGATTCAAAACTCATTCGCCGCAGTGCACTGCAGTATAAAGTGCATTATGACACCACGCTGAATGGCGGTTTTGCCACGGCAATGGCTCTGAATGCGGATGCGACTGAGAAAGTCATTTCAGTTCAGGAGATGCATAACTTGATTAAGTCATCAAGATAAGCATGTGCCCGGGCTAGCCCGTTGATATGAAAATTCTGAAAGCTCACTACGGTGGGCTTTTTTATTGCGAGGCTATAAAAACAGTGTTTATGCTAAATGAAAAATATTTTTATCATTTGAAATATAATATTAATGTGTTGTGTTTTTTTTGGCGATGTATGTTAAATGAAAGCATCGTTACCCACCCGACGATAAAAAAATTTTCATTGTGCAGCCTGCTCCTATCGACGAAGTATTGCGCTTTCCGTATAGTGGCGAAAATTTTCCCCTCAGGACTTGGATGACAGAGATGATCAGTTTGATTGCTGCATTGGCAGTAGATCGCGTAATTGGTATGGAAAATGCCATGCCATGGAACTTGCCAGCCGACTTGGCTTGGTTTAAACGTAATACTTTAAATAAACCAGTGATTATGGGGCGACTGACTTGGGAGTCTATTGGTCGTCCATTGCCTGACCGCAAAAATATTGTGCTGAGTAGTACTCCGGGTGAAGATCCACGTGTTGAGTGGGTTTCTTCAATGGAAGAGGCTATCGCGGCTTGTGGTGATGCAGAAGAGATCATGGTTATTGGTGGCGGAAGTATTTATGAGCAGTTTTTACCTCTTGCTCAACGCCTGTATCTGACCCATATTGACGCAGAAGTTGAAGGGGATACCCATTTTCCCGATTACTCACCAGACGAATGGCAGTCCACCTTTAGTGAATTCCATGATGCGGATGCCAGCAATTCCCATGGTTACTGTTTTGAAATTTTAGAGCGTCGCTAGTTATACTGTTGGGGGTGAGGTCTGTCTATTCATCCCTCACCTGTACTGGCGAACACCGTGGGTATTGTAAAGGGTATTATCCTGCCGGCTTAATCAGTGGCTGTCTGAAATAGGTCTTATCTTCCCAGCGTAAGCAGGTTAAATCCCCTCCCCAGCAGCAACCGGTATCCAGGGCATAAACCCCAGGCGGTGTTCCTTTTCCTTCCAATGATGCCCAGTGTCCAAAAATAAGGGAATAGTCTGCCGGCATCTGGCTGGGTACATCAAACCAGGGTTTAAGCGGTGCAGGCACATCTCCTGGCGCTTCTTTTGCGTACATATCAAGCTGCCCATTAGGGAAGCAATAACGCATCCGGGTAAAGGCATTAGTAATAAAACGCAGGCGGGATAAACCACTCAGACTCGTTGACCAGTTATTAGGCAGATCACCATACATGGCATCGAGAAACAGTGGATAGCTGTCACTGGATAGCAGAGCTTCAACATCATGGGCGCAGGTACGAGCCGTGTCCAAATCCCACTGTGGGGTGATACCTGCATGGGACATAATCAGCTTTTTTTCATCATCAACTTGCAATACCGGCTGACGACGTAACCAGTTAATTAAACTGTCAGCGTCTTCTGCTTCGAGCAGCGGTGTCAGTTTATCCTTTGGTTTATTGCGACTAATACCGGCATAGACTGCCAGCAGGTGTAAGTCGTGATTCCCCAGTACCATGCGGACACTTGAGCCAAGGCTCTGAACGTAGCGCAGTACAGCCAGTGAGTCAGGCCCCCGGGCGACCAAATCACCCGTCAGCCACAAGGTATCTTGTTCAGGTGAAAAATCTACCTGCTTTAACAACGCGGTCAGTTCATGGAAACAACCATGAATATCGCCAATCAGATATGTAGACATGGGATCAGTGAATAAATGTTGATACGGCTAAACGAAAGACAGGAATAGCAACGCGGAAATCATTGCCCTGGGCATCAATCATTTCATAATGCCCTTCCATAGTACCCAATGGCGTTTCGAGAATGACGCCACTGGTATATTGATGCTCGCTACCCGGCTCAATTAATGGCTGAATACCGATAACTCCCTCGCCCTGAACCTGCGTTTCACGGCCGTGACCATTGGTTATTAACCAATAGCGGCCGAGAAGCTGTACTGCTGTTCGCCCCAGATTACGGATCGTGACGGTATAGGAAAAAACGAAACGTTCCTGTTCAGGTGAGGACTGTGCCTCGATATAGACACTTTGTACCTGAACACATACACGGGGCGAATTAAGCATCGGTTAACTCTCCAGCTGTTGTTGCGGGTTGTCGGACAGATAGTTTGCCAATTGACAGTACTGAGCAACAGAGATATTTTCCGCTCGTAGTGTGGGATCAATGCCCATTTGTTCCAGAACCTCAACACTAAATACATGGCCAAGGCTATTACGGATAGTTTTGCGACGCTTGTTAAACGCTTCGGTAGTGACCCGACTGAGCGTGCGTAAATCTTTCACTGGATGCGGGATGGTGGCATGTGGTACCAGACGTACAACGGCAGAATCCACTTTAGGGGCTGGTGTAAAAGCACTTGGGGGAACTTCCAGCACCGGGATCACATTGCAGTAATATTGTGCCATAACGGAAAGGCGACCATAGGCTTTACTGTTTGGACCTGCCACTAAACGGTTAACGACCTCTTTCTGCAGCATAAAGTGCATGTCTGCAATAGCATCAGTATAGCTAAAAAGGTGGAACATCAATGGTGTTGAGATGTTATAGGGCAGGTTTCCGAATACACGTAATGGCTGGCCTATCTCATCCCGCAGTTTACCAAAGTCCATGGTCATCGCATCTTGCTGATAAATTGTCAGCTTAGGGGCAAGGAATGGGTGACTTTGCAGGCGAGCGGCTAAATCGCGATCGAGTTCGATCACGGTCAGTTTATCCATACGTTCGCCAACGGGTTCAGTTAATGCACCGAGACCCGGACCGATTTCCACCATCGCTTGTCCAGGACGTGGATTTATTGCAGAAACAATACTGTCTATAACGAAATGATCATTAAGAAAGTTTTGTCCAAAACGTTTGCGGGCAAGGTGACCCTGGTGAACTCGAGTATTCATCGACTATTCATAATCATTTTGATGGCGAGATTAAGCGCCGTAATAAAACTGCCGACATCGGCTGTTCCCTGGCCTGCTAGCTCAAGAGCAGTACCATGGTCAACAGAAGTACGGATAAAGGGTAAGCCAAGAGTGATATTTACCCCTCGACCAAAGCCCTGGTATTTTAATACCGGTAAACCCTGATCATGATACATAGCCAATACAGCATCAGCAGTATCGAGGTATTTGGGCTGGAACAGCGTATCTGCCGGGAGTGGACCAGAAAGATTCATTCCCTGCTGACGCAGTTCATTTAGCACAGGAATGATAGTGTCTATCTCTTCAGTGCCCATATGCCCATTTTCACCGGCATGTGGATTCAGACCGCAGACTAAAACATGCGGGTGAGCAATACCAAACTTGGTTTGTAAGTCATGATACAGGATGCTGACAATCTGGCGTAGTAAATCCGGTGTAATTGCGTCTGAAACCGCCTTTAAGGGGAGGTGGGTTGTCACTAAAGCCACGCGCATGGCTTCAGTTGCCAGCATCATCACCACTTTTTCACTTTGGGAACGTTCTTCAAAGAATTCTGTGTGGCCTGTGAACGGAATTCCCGCGTCGTTAATGATCCCTTTGTGTACCGGCCCGGTAATTAACGCTGCAAATTTGCCGCTCAGGCAACCATCACAGGCTTGGGCCAGGGTTTCAACCACATAAGCACTGTTGGCAACATTTAGCTGACCGGGAATAGCCTTATCTTTCAGAGGGACGGGTAAGAGGGTGAGTGTGCCTGCACGTTGAGCAGTGGCAGGTTTATCTGCTTCCAGAGGGTGTAAACTCAGGGGAAGAGCTAATTGTGCTGCCCGTTCGGTCAGTAACTCCGGGCTGGCACAGACAACTAACTCCACCGGCCAGTCCCGCTGGGCTAACGCGACGACCAGATCCGGACCAATCCCGGCGGGTTCGCCGGGAGTGATGACCACACGTGAAGTTTTACTCATTGCTGCCTATAATTTTCACATAAGCACCAGCACGCTGTTCCTGCATCCAGCTTTGGCCTTCTTCAGACATTTTGCGGTTTAGCAGCATACGGTAGGCACGATCTTTTTGAGCCGCATCCGTCCTGTCCACATTACGCACGTCTTGAAGTTCTATCAAATGCCAGCCGAAGGAAGAATGTACAGGCGCACTAATTTGGCCTTTATTCAGTTTCAGCAGCGCATTACGGAAGGAAGGATCATAGATATCAGGAGATGCCCAGCCTAAGTCACCACCTAAATTGGCAGAACCAGGATCCTCAGAGAAGGATTTAGCCGCTTGTGCAAAAGTCGTTTTACCCGTTTTAATATCTGCAGCGATTTGCTCCAGTTTTTGACGAGCCTGAGCATCCGTCAGTACAGGGGACGGCTTCAGTAAGATATGACGTGCTTTGACTTCCGTCACAGAGACATTCTGTGTCTGACCGCGTAAGTCATTAACTTTTAATATATGGAAACCCACACCGGAACGAATAGGGCCGATAATATCGCCTTTTTTCGCCGAGCTTAATTCCTGGGCAAACAAAGAAGGCAGTTCCTGAATACGTCCCCAGCCCATTTGTCCCCCTTTCAGGGCTTGCTGATCAGCAGAGTAGCTGATGGCCAGCTTACCGAAATCTGCACCACTACGCGCCTGAGCGGCAACCGAGGATGCTTGTCTTTCTGCTTCATCTACCTGGGCTGACGTTGGGTTTTCTGGCAGTGGTATCAGGATATGACTGAGGTTCAGCTCAGTACTGCTGTCATTCTGGCTACCAATCTGCTGGGCCAAAGCATCCACTTCCTGAGGGAGGATCGTGACACGACGACGAACTTCATTGTTACGCACTTCAGAAATCGTCATATCCTTACGGATCTGGTTACGATAGGTATTGTAGTTAATCCCATCCTGAGCCAGACGACTGCGTAGTTGATCCAGCGTCATTCTGTTTTGCTGTGCAATATTACTGATGGCCTGGTTCAGCTCTTCATCGCTGACTGTTGCCCCCATTTTTTTCGCCATCTGCAGAACCAGCTCATCCATGATTAGACGTTCCATAATCTGATGACGCAGAGTGGCGTCGTCAGGAAGTTGCTGACGGGCTTCCTGAGCGTTCATTTTTACAGACTGCATCAGACCATCAACATCACTTTCCAGTACGACGCCGTTGTTCACTACGGCAGCGACTTTATCCACAACGTGCGGTGCGGCGAAGGTTGTATTTGTCACCAAGGCAATGCTGAGAAACAGGGTTCTCCAGTTCTTCATACTTTTTCCATTTTACTTAGCCGCAAAGCGGATTACGTTTTTAATCAAAGTGAATTACAGCGAGCTTTGATACGGTAGAATGTTAGAACGCAGCATCTGCTGAGTGCCCAGACCGTAGTTAGAGCTCAAGCCACGTAACTCAATGTTAAAGCCGAATACATTATCGTACTGACTTTGATTATTTTCCCAACCATTGATTTTACGTTCCACACCTATACGAATAGCATAACAGCAAGAACTATACTGTACGCCTAGCATGGTATCAGCAGTCTGACGGGTATTAGTATCATAATAATACGCTCCCACAACAGACCAGCGATCGGCAAATGGCCAGCTGGCAACAGTACCAACCTGTGCAATACCTTCTTTATACTGCTTCGCATTAGAGAAGGATGGCAGCGTCGCCTGAATATATTCAGGGCTTGCATAACGATAAGTCAGCTGTGCCAGTCTGTCTTCATCACGACGATACTCAATGGCTGCATTACCGGTTGCGAAGTTTGCTAACCGGGCATCATACTCTAAGCCACCACGAAGGCCCCAGCGATCTGTCATGCGCCAGTAGGTATCACCAGCCCATACCATCGAGCCTCGTTCCTTGTCTCTTTCCCAGTTGATATTATCATTACCTGTCCGGGATTGATTAAAGTAGTAGATTTGACCAACAGAAACGTTAAAACGTTCAATCGATGCATCATCATAAATACGGGATGTGACACCTGTTGTGACTTGATTGGCTGAAGCAATGCGATCCAGACCGCCGTAAGTACGATCATGGAACAGTCCATTGTAGTCAGATTGTAAGAATGCCGAGTCGTAGTTATTGATGCTACTTTGGTTACGGTAAGGCACATAAAGATATTGTGCGCGTGGTTCCAGAGTCTGAGTCCAGCCTGTTGCCGTCTCCATATCCCGGTCAAAGACAAGCTTACCGTCAACTTTAAACTGTGGCAGTGTTCTGTTCACCGACGAGGACAGGCCATTGGCGCTTTCATTCAGCTCCTGGTAGCTCTGGCTTGACGGGTTAGACTGATAGAGCTGGCGGGTATAGTCCCGGTAACGGCCTAAATTATCCTGTTGATAATGGGTCATCATCAGCTTGGCTTCTGTATTCAGACTGGCCCAGCCGTTGGATAATGGCAGGTTTATTGTTGGTTCCAGGTGCAAACGGGTTGCATCTGGCATATTTTCATTCACGTTAGTGAATTTTACCGCCTGGCCATAAATATGGGTGTCGAACGGACCAACATCATTTTGGTAATAATTGATATCCAGCTGAGGTTCTGCACGATAAGAGCTCGTGGTGTTACCTAGCTGGTTAGCAAATACCTGGAACTGTTTGGCAGACAAGGTGGCAGTAAAGTTCTGGCTGGCATAACCCGCACTGAATTTTTGTGTGGCGTAGCCATCCGTGCTGGAACCATACTGTGAAGAGAAATCATTAAAATAGCGTGAGTCGCTGACTTTGGTATAGTCAACATTAAAACGCCAGACTTGGTCTAATACGCCACTGTGATTCCAGTAGAATAACCAGCGTTTCTCTCTCTTCTCGGCGTTAGTACTGTTGTCGTTAGCATACTGGCTATCAGAAGGTAAATAGTCGAATTCAATCAGCCCTTGCCCGGCATGGCTCAAATAACGGAACTCATTTTGCCACTGAACGCCCCCCTGCTTATGCATGTAATGAGGGGTGATGGTGGCATCAAAGTTCGGGGCAATGTTCCAGTAGTAGGGAAGCGCGAATTCAAAATAGTTCGTCGTGGTGTACTTCGCATTCGGGATCAAAAAGCCTGAACGACGCTTGTCACCAATAGGTAACTGAAGATAAGGGCTATAAAATACGGGTACCGGGCCAAGTTTAAAGCGGGCATTCCATATTTCAGCAACCTGTTCTTCCCTGTCCTGAATCACTTCACTGCCGACCACGCTCCAGGTATTTGAACCCGGCAAGCAAGAGGTAAAAGAGCCATTTTCCAGAATGGTATAGCGGTTATCTCCCCGCTGTTTCATGACGTCTGCATTACCACGGCCCTGACGGCCCACAAGCTGGTAATCCCCATTCCAGACATTGGTATCTTTAGTATTCAAATTTGACCAGGCTTTGGGGCCTTTGAGGATTATCTGATTATCATCGTAATGCACATTACCTAAGGCATCGACAGTACGCACCGGTTCGGGGTTTCCAGGAACCTCTTTCTGGTGCAACTGCATTTCATTTGATTGCAGACGGCTGTTCCCCTGTTGAATATCAACATTACCGCTAAAGACGGCACTGGTAGGGTAATCGCCGGTAACGTTATCTGCCTGAATAGTTACCGGAAGGTTATTGGCATCTCCTTCGACCAGTGTGCGATTGTAGGCAGGAACCCCCAGCATGCACTGTGAAGCAAGATCAGCAGCCATACCTTGCTGGCTATAAAGGGCTGAACCAATCAAGGTGGCCAGCAAAGTAGGAATACGTTTTTTCATACGGTTAATTCGTTGTTCCGTCATCAGGGTATAGCTAAGGCAAACGGTCAGAGACTAGCGCACTCATCATCACAGCGCTAGTGTTAATCCTGCATGTTGGGCAGTATGTCGTTAGGCAACTGCCATCAATGACAGGTATGATAAAGCAAATTCAGAATCACAGCATGACGATTTGGGGAGTATATGCGGTATTGGGGTAAAGTACTCGGTGTTATCCTGGGAATATTCTCAGGCGGTGGCTTTTGGGCCATTGTTTTAGGCCTTTTGATTGGTCATATGGTGGATAAAGCCAGAGACCGGCAGCGCTCAGGGTTTGTTAACCAACAGCAGCGTCAGGCACTTTTTTTTAACACGACATTTGAAGTGATGGGGCACCTCACAAAAGCTAAAGGACGGGTCACTGAAGCGGATATTCATCTGGCTTCGGCAATAATGGAAAGAATGCAGCTTCATGGTGAAGGGTGCATTGCGGCCCAGCGCGCTTTCCGTATCGGTAAAGAGCACGGCTATCCATTACGTGAAAAAATGCGTGAATTGCGTCAGGTCTGCTTTGGGCGATTTGATTTAATTCGGATGTTTCTGGAAATTCAAATTCAGGCCGCTTTCGCGGATGGTTCATTGCACCCTAATGAGCGAGAAGTGTTGTTTGTTATTGCCGAAGAGCTGGGGATATCTCGCGTACAATTTGAGCAATTTTTGCGCATGATGCAAGGGGGGCAGCAATTTGGTGGCGGGCAGTATCAACAGTCTCAGGGGGGCTTTAGTCAACAGCGTGGGCCGACACTGGATGATGCTTGTAATGTCCTGGGGGTTAAAAGTACGGATGAGCCGACCACGATTAAACGTGCCTATCGCAAGCTGATGAGTGAACATCATCCGGATAAACTGGTAGCGAAAGGTTTACCGCCAGAAATGATGAAGATGGCACAGCAGAAGGCGCAGGAGATTCAGGCAGCCTATGACTTGATAAAAACCACAAAGGGATTTAAGTAACAAAAAGAGGGAAAACAGGTATTTTCCCTCTCAATGTTAACGCCTGTGGGTTAAAAGTCTGCTGGAGCTTTAAAGGTCATACTGCTGCCATACTTAGGATGTGTGATAGTCAGGCTGGCGGCGTGTAATTGCAAACGCGGCGCCAGTGCCAGAGCTTCAGGCGTGGCATAGAAGCGATCCCCTAAAATGGGATGCCCCAGGGCTTGTAAATGAACGCGTAACTGATGTGAGCGTCCGGTTATTGGCTTCAACAGAATGCGAGCGGTATTATCAGTAAGGTATTCCAGTACCTGATATTCAGTCTGGGCGGGTTTACCTGTTTCATAACACACTTTCTGTTTCGGGCGATTAGGCCAGTCACAAATGAGTGGCAAATCGATTAACCCCTCTTCCTGTTGAGGATGCCCCCAAATACGTGCAACGTACTGTTTTTTAGGCTCACGTTCACGAAACTGCCGCTTTAATTCACGTTCAGCACCTTTGGTGAGTGCAACCACCAGCACACCACTGGTTGCCATATCCAGACGATGCACGGATTCTGCGGACGGGTAGTCCCGTTGAATGCGTGTCATGATGCTGTCTTTATGCTCTTCCAGACGGCCGGGAACGGATAACAACCCACTGGGTTTATTCACTACCATAATATATTCATCCTGGTAGAGGATATTTAACCAAGGGCCGGTTGGCGGACAGTATGGCTCCATTAACATTAACTTAAATCCTTCCTCTTACACCACAGCAGGCAATGCCTGTCTGTACTTCCCGAACGAGGTAACTGCTCGTTCGGGAAGGATAATATGCCGCCTTGCTGCAACAGGGAACTCGCGCAAAGACGACAAAATCACTACTGATGAGTGACCACAATCAGACGCAGGGCATCGAGACGCCAGCTGGCTTCACTAAGGGCTGCCATCACTTGCTGACGGTTAGTTTCAATAGCACTTAATTCATCGTCACGAATATTGGGGTTCACTGCACGCAGGGCTTCGAGCCTTGACAGTTCAGCGGTGAGCGTATCACTGGCCTCGCTCCGGGCAGCATCAATAATAACTTGAGCCGCTTCGGCTACTTTGCTTTCCGCTTGTTGCAAAATAGCATGCACGTCAGACTGCACGGCATTGACCAGTTTGCTACTGGTATGGCGGTTAACGGCGCTCAGTTGTCGGTTGAAGCTTTCAAACTCCACTTGAGCGGCGAGGTTAGTACCATTTTTGTCGACCAGCATACGTATCGGAGTTGCAGGCAAGAAGCGATTTAACTGTAGCTGTTTGGGGGCTTTGGCTTCGACGACATAGATCAGTTCAAGCAACAGTGTTCCTACAGGCAGGGCTTTGTTCTTCAGCAACGATAAAGCACAGCTGCCAGTATCACCGGAGAGAATCAAATCAAGACCATTACGGATAATCGGATGTTCCCAGGTGATAAACTGTGCATCTTCCCGTGACAGGGCAATATCACGTTCAAAAGTGATGGTACAGCCATCTTCTGGCAGTCCTGGGAAGTCCGGTACCAGCATATGATCCGATGGTGTCAGGACGACCATGTTGTCACCCCGATCATCCTGGTTAATACCCACGATATCGAACAAGTTCATGGCAAAATTAACCAGCTGGGTATCATTATCCTGTTCTGAAATAGCTTCCGCCAGGGCCTGGGCTTGTTCACCACCATTGGAGTGGATCTCCAACAGGCGGTCACGCCCCTGCTCAAGCTGTATTTTCAGTACATCATGCTGCTCGCGGCACTGAGTGATGAGAGAATCAAAGCCCTCGATATTTTCCGGGGCGGCAAGATACTCAATCAACTGAGGGTAAACCGTGTCGTAAATAGTACGGCCTGTGGGGCAAGTATGTTCAAAAGCATCCAGACCCGCGTGATACCACTCGACCAGTACCGACTGGGCTGTTTTCTCAAGGAAAGGGACATGAATCTGAATATCACGTTCCTGGCCAATGCGATCCAGACGGCCAATACGTTGTTCCAGCAAGTCAGGGTTGAATGGCAGGTCGAACATCACCAGTTGATTGGCAAACTGGAAGTTACGCCCCTCGGAACCTATTTCTGAACATAACAACACCTGGGCACCGGTATCTTCTTCAGCAAACCAGGCGGCAGCACGGTCGCGCTCGATGATCGACATACCCTCGTGAAATACGGCGGCCCGGATACCTTCACGTTCCCGAAGAACCTGTTCCAGCTGGAGTGCAGTGGTCGCTTTGGCACAAATCACCAGAACTTTTTGTGAACGGTGGCTGGTCAGGTAACCCATCAGCCACTCTACCCGGGGATCGAAATTCCACCAGGTTCCCGTGTCGCCTTCAAACTCCTGATAGATCTGCTCAGGGTAAAGCATATCCCGGGCACGCTCTTCCACCGATTTTCGGGCAGACATAATACCTGAAACTTTTATCGCCGTTTGGTATTGGGTGGGCAGCGGCAGGCGGATGGTGTTCAGTTCGCGTTTAGGGAACCCTTTAACACCACTACGTGTATTGCGGAACAGCACGCGACTGGTGCCATGGCGATCCATTAGCATGGAAATCAGCTCTTTACGTGCAGCTTCACTGCCATCCTGATCGCTGTTGGCTACCTGCAATAGTGGCTCAATATCCTGTTCGCCCAGTAACTCACTGATGACATTCAGTTGTTCATTACTCAGGCTATTACCTTCAAGCAATAATGCGACCGCATCAGCCACAGGGCGATAATGCTGTTGTTCTGCAACGAACTGTTCGAAGTCATGAAAACGATCGGGATCGAGTAAACGCAGACGGGCAAAGTGGCTTTCCATACCTAGCTGCTCAGGTGTTGCGGTCAGCAACAGTACGCCTGGTATATGTTCTGCCAATTGTTCAATGGCCATATATTCACGGCTGGGAGCCTCTTCACTCCATACTAAGTGGTGTGCCTCATCGACGACCATTAAGTCCCACTCTGCTTCACACATATGCTCAAGACGCTGTTTGTTACGACGCACAAAGTCTAATGAGCAGATGATCAACTGTTCAGTCTCGAAGGGATTGTCACTGTCATGCTGGGCCTGGACATAACGTTCGTCATCAAACAGGGCAAAACGGAGATTAAAACGACGCAGCATTTCAACCAGCCATTGGTGCTGGAGCGTCTCAGGAACGATAATCAGTACTCGCTCAACGCTACCTGCCAGCAATTGCTGGTGGATTATCATCCCGGCTTCAATGGTTTTACCCAGACCCACTTCATCTGCCAGCAGTACACGCGGAGCATGGCGACGGCCCACATCCCGGGCAATATTCAGCTGGTGTGGGATCAGGCTGGTACGCATGCCACGCAGGCCACTCCAAATCTGACGTGATTGTTCACTTTGGTATTTACGCGCGCGAAAACGCAGCGCGAAGCGATCCATGCGGTCCACTTGCCCGGCGAACAGGCGGTCTTGTGGCTTACTGAAGACCAGTTTGCTGTCGAGGAACACTTCACGCAGGGGAACCCGCTCTTCTGCGGTATCGAGGCGTGTACCAATATAGGTGAGTAATCCATTCTCTTCTTTAACTTCATTCACTTTGAGCTGCCAGCCTTCATGGCTGGTAACAACATCACCCGGATTAAACATCACGCGGGTGATCGGTGAGTCATTTCTGGCATACAGACGATTTTCACTCGTTGCCGGGAATAAGAGAGTGACCATACGCGCATCCAGCGCAACAACAGTTCCCAGTCCCAGTTCGCTTTCAGTATCGCTGATCCAACGCTGACCAAGTGTAAAAGGCATAAGTTTTCGGCTCTTTTTCAGTGACGTATAAATTCTGGCAAAAACATAACGACCGCCTGACATCAGGCGGGCATTCAAAATTGAAATTATGGATTCGAAGAAAGGGCGATATGGTAATGGATGACAGGGCTTTCGTCACCTACTGCCCACCATTCGTTATCGGTTACCGTTATTTTTAAAACAACCCTAATTGTCCTGACATTAGTGTAGCAAAATCATCGTCAATAAAGGGCAAAATTCCTTCCATTACGGGTTGTAATTGTCGCGTCAGGTAATGGTCATAGTCCAGCGGTGCGGTTTGATAATCTATCGGCTGAGGACCATGCACGGTGATGACGTACTGTATGGTGCCTTTGTTCTGATACTGTAACGGGCGACCGTGTCGCTGATTCTGTTCATCCGCCAGGCGGGCTGCCCGCACGTGGGGGGGGACATTTTTTAGATACTCATGTAAGGGGCGGCGTAGTCTTTTACGGTAGACTAATTGCGCGTCAAGTTCTCCGGCCATTAAACTGGCGATGGTTTCACGTACATAGTTCTGATAGGGCTCCTGGCGGAAAATCCGCAGGTAGAGTGTTTGTTGAAAGGTTTGTGCCAGTGGTGTCCAGTCAGTTCGGACTGTCTCCAGTCCTTTAAACACCATATGCTGCTGGCCTGCTCCCTGGACCAAGCCGGCATAGCGCTTTTTGCTGCCCTCATCCGTGCCGCGAATCGTTGGCATCAAAAAGCGGCAATAATGTGTTTCATACTCCAGTTCCAGTGCACAACTCAGCTGCTGAGTCTCTCGCAGATGCTGCTGCCACCACTGGTTCACCCGGGTGACTAACTGCTCACCAATTTCTTTGGCGGAGCTCTCATCATGGGTTTGTTTCAGCCAGACAAAAAGAGAGTCTGTATCCCCGTAAATCACATCATAGCCTTGGGACTCGATTAGTACCTTAGTCTGACGCATGATTTCATGCCCCCGCAAGGTAATCGATGAGGCCAGCCGTGGATCAAAGAAACGGCAAGCATCCGTCCCTAATACCCCATAAAAGGCATTCATAATTATTTTTAATGCCTGGGAGAGAGGGTTATTACCCTGGCGCTTCGCCTCATCTCGCCCTTCCCAGATCGCGGCGACAATCTCAGGTAAACAGTGCCTGGTACGCGAAAACCTGGCATCAAGGAAGCCAGCAACAGAATGTTGATCATCCGGGACGGCCATACCTTCCACCAGCCCTACTGGGTCAATGAGAAAGGTACGGATGATAGAGGGATAAAGGCTCTTATAGTCCAGAACCAGTACCGAATCATAGAGTCCGGGACGGGAGTCCATAACATATCCGCCAGGGCTTGCCTGGGCTGGGATCTCCCCCAGATTAGGGGCAACAAAGCCTGCACGATGCATACGGGGAAAATAGAGGTGATAAAAAGCAGCCACGGAACCGCCATGCTTATCGAGCGGCAGGCCATTGACACTGGAGCGTTCCAGTAAAAACGGCATCAGCTCGGTTTTATGGAATATGCGTGTGACGAGCTCACAGTCTTTAATATTGTAACGAGCCAGGGCAGGTTTATCTTCGGCAAACAACCGATCTATCTCATCCATCCTGTCCCAGGGGGTATCAATCTCTTTTCCTTCACCAAGTAACTCCCGGGCAACAGTTTCCAAAGAAAAAGAGGAAAATTTCCAAAATGCGGATTTCAGGGCCTCAATACCGTCGATGATGACCCGCCCGGCGAGTTGAGCAAAAAAAACGCCTTTCTTAAAACCGTGTTCCCGCCATTCGATTTCACTCTGCTCACGACCTAGTTTTAGTGGTACTCGATAACGTTCAGCCATCTCTTGCAGAACACGGAAGTCGAACTGGATAACGTTCCAGCCAATCACGATGTCCGGGTCATGTTTGGCAAACCACTGATTGAGTTTCTGTAACAGCAGGGGGCGGCTGGCCACATATTCCAGATTAACGTCGAGCAGGTGAACAGGCGTATTGTCGTTTTCATTTCCTAACATATAGACCTGACGCTGGCCACAACCTTCTAAACCAATACAGTACAATTCACCATGGCGGTTGGTTTCAATATCCAGGGATACCCATTTCAAGGGGGGGCGATAGCCTGTGGCGGGTTTGAATCTGGCCTCTTTATACTCCGTGCCGTGCTGAATACCAGTGAACCACACGGGGGCGGTAATAAAGCGCTCCATAAGGTAGCGTTCAGGTGGGCGGATGTCGGCCTCATAAACGGGAATACTGTGTTCCTTCAGCTTCTTTTCCAGCCGCATCAGCTGACGATGCTGACGACAATAGAACCCCATGACGGGCTGCTGCTGAAAGTTACGCAATGCCAGAGGGCTGAGGCGGAAACCACGCTCGTCCGCCAGAAGGCGCATGGTTTGAGCATGATAAGATTCGGGAATAAAAGCCACCGACTCCTGCGGGGGAAGCGTGACTTTAACGGGGCCTTCGTTGGTCGCCAGCCAGAAAAACACTTCGGTACCTTGTGGGGTGTCCCGCCAGTGCCGCGTGAGCAAAAAACCCTGACGCATATTGGACACATTTAACTCTCATTCAGAATAACTGGCGTGATTATAACCTAAATCTTGCTGTTGAGAATTCAGTATTGAACCCAGGACAGGGGAACGGTAGAGCGGTGGTTTATGATTTCGACATGGTTATTTTTACCTACTGTTCAGCGACAGGACTGGCCTTAGTTTGACTATCCTCCAGCACGGTTTCTTTGTGATTATTTTGGGAGCTCGATACTTAAAGTAATGAGATGTGTTTTTAAGTGTCGAGTAAAATATAATGAATATATAAAAACTATGAAATTTGAGACATTTCAGTCTGTTTCATTAAAGTGGCTTGAAGCATAGTAACGATACTATGTGTCAATCTTAATTTCAAAGTTAGAAATGAAAGGGATAGAATGCCGTAGCAGCATGAGTATCATGAGAGGGAATGAAATAAATATGTGGCGCTGACGTATAGATGATTATCTTTGTTGAAAATCGACGGCAATGCCGGAAGTAAAAAAGACAGCTGCATTTATCTGGTTTTTCAGCAGGATATACTATAGTGAAAATCCAGATAAAAATACTAAGGCCTGATCTCCATCAGGTTATTTCTCACAGGTGTTTTCACGTGTTTTTTTACGGTGGTAGCGATAACAGTACCTTGTGATATTATCATTCATTATATCTAGGTTGGTCCGTGATGAAACGCATATCATGATGAAATTTATTTTTATAAAAATAATAACTATTTTTTTTATGATGGTATAATTGAGCGTGTTTAATAGTGTTGAAAAATCTGCCTGCTTGGTGAGTCAGTATAAATAATAAGTAATGAAGAGGGTGGCATGAAAGTATTTGTTATTAATTTAGCGCGGGATGTAAATAAAAGATTGTGGATTGAAAAGGAATGTGCCAGGCAAGACTTGGATTTTGAAATTTATAGTGCTGTCGATGGTGGGGGATTGTCTGAAGCGTTTTTGAATGAAAATGTCTTTGATTATGGAAAAAATTTTATGACTAATGGTGAGATAGGGTGCGCCTTAAGTCATATAAATCTGTACAAAAAAATAATTGATGATGATTTAAAGTATGCGTTGATTATAGAGGATGATGCCGTTCTGGATGATGGGCTAAAAGAACTTTTACTTTCCTTCGAAAAAGAAAATAAAAATGAAGGTATTTTTTTATTAACAGGTGGCTTTGAATATATTGAAAATAAAAAAATTGATATAGGAAGTTTTGAGTTTTTTCCTGTAAATACCGCGTCAATGACTACGGGTTATATCATAACTATTGGTGCGGCTAAAAAAATGCTGGATTTCCTTTTACCTGTTAGATTTGAAGCTGATATGTTTAAAATATTTCGTATCTGTGCGGGTGTTAACATTTATGGGAAAGTACCACATTTCATTAGCACAAATGATAAGGATAAAGTTTCTTCATCAATTGAAATGGAAAGATCCTTAGTGAGTGAAAAACGTATGGATTACAGACATGTTTTATTCAAAAAAGAAGAAAGAAAAAAGAGAATATCCAGGTTTTTTTGGCGGGTATTTCTTCGTAAATTAGAAAAGGTAAAAAAGTATGAAGCATATTAGAAAGACTTTTTAACCGTGTTTTTTATGTATTAAGCAATGCTGTGATTCAAATTATGGATTTTTCTATTTGTTGATAGGTTCAGCCCAGGGATGAAAACAGGCAATGTATGAACGAAAAGAAACGAAAAATACCGGTTCCGGCACCACTGGTGAGAAATGCCTGAGTCATTTTATGGTGTGATCAGGTGACTGCCAGAACCATCACCCTTACCAGGGTTGTCGTGACCCAAAATGGGGCAATTTTTTGGTCACGACCTAAACGCTTTTCGCTGATGCCAGCCGTGTCTCCAGACGTTTATTCCATTACTTTTTTCCTTCACTGTATACCGTACGGCTTATCAGAGCGGTTATTTAAGATGGCCGGTTAATGGCAGTTTATGGTGGGCTGGGATCACTCTGGGCAAAGCATAGTGAGCAGGGATCGGAATGACCCTGGGTAGATCATAGTGAGCAGGGATCGGAATGGCCCTGGGTAGATCATAGTGAGCAGGGATCGGAATGGCTCTGGGAATATCATAATGAGCAGGAATAGGTCTGGTTCTGGGAATATCATAGATAACAGGATCAGCAGGTCGAGCTCGGCTGGCGTTACCCTGAGTTGCTATTCCCGGCTGTGTGTCTGGTTTTATACTCTTTTTTTCAGGCATATTATCTGAAAAAGAGACACTCTTTTTTATGGCAGCCTGTCGGTGGGCTGGCGTTATTGGTTTACGCAGAATGCTGCGATAGGTTCCCTGAACATCCTGCTCAGATGCGGTAGTTTTGGCTGAGAGTATGATGTTATTTTGGCAGTGATAATCCGTCAGATTAATATTTTTAAATCGTTGCCATAAGTTAGTGCGCTCACTGGCTGTGATGCTGCATCTTGATTTGTCGCGTTTTACAGGCTGAATGTTTTGTATATGGGTACCTGAAACTTGATAACCGTTGATCCATTGCTTGGGTTTGGGGGGTAAAGGAGGCCGACGGGCGGGCAGAGTGGCATTATTTGAATATGCGAGGATACTGAGCATGGTTACTTCCTGTTCGATATATTAATACTTATTATTTTCAGTGAGTTAATCCTTTTAACGTGCTAAGTGTAGTTAGACAGTTCTTAATCTGACGTATAGAAAACGATACCTTACTTACCTGTTGTGGCACGTAAATGAGGCTACAACCCACGGATGAGTTTGAAAGTGCCCTGGTTATGAGTAATACCCAGCAAGCAGGATGCTTCGACTTCACCGCGTAACAGGGCTTCAGTGGCGCCATCCCAGATAATCCGACCATCCGCTACCACGAGACTGCGTTCAGCGATACGGGCAGCATCTTCAATACTGTGGGAGACCATCAACAATGTCAGTTGTTGTTCCTGACATAACTGATCCAGCAGTAATAGCATCTCTTGACGTAAGGCAGGATCGAGGGCAGAGAAGGGCTCATCAAGTAATAAAATTGGCTGCTGGCGGACTAAACAACGCGCCAGGGCAACACGTTGACGCTGCCCTCCCGAGAGCTGTGCTGGCAGGCGGTCCAGCAGATCCTGAATGGCCATCTTCCCGGCAATCATCACAAGCCTGGCTTGTTGCTCCTGGTCAAGCTTCATCCCTGGATGCATGCCCAGAGCAATGTTCTGTTTTACCGTCAGATGGCTGAACAAGTTATTTTCCTGGAACAGCATCGAAACCGGTCGTGCAGAAGGCGGAGTCAATGTGTGATCAGCTCCATTCAGGGTGATACTGCCCTGAACCGGGGGCAGAAAACCCGCCACCAGATTCAGCAGGGTACTTTTTCCTGCGCCACTGGGGCCGAGAATCGCAATACGTTCTCCTTTCCCGACAGTGGCAGAAAAGCGCATCGGCAGGTGCTGATACAACCAGGTGACATCAGTGAGCGTTATCATAGCGACCAGGAATTTTTTCAATCAAAGTAAAGAGTACAAAGCACAGTAACAGTAAAACTAGCGCGGTAGATGCACCGTCCTGGCTACGATAGGAACCGATTTGCTGATAGAGCAAAAAAGGCAGAGTACGAAAGTCTTCATTGCCAAACAGGGCCACGGCGCCAAAGTCACCAACCGACAATACACAAGCAAAGGCCATGGCTTGGGCTATCGGTACTTTTAACGCTCGCAGTTCTATCAATCTCAGACGATTAAAACCCTGAATATTCAGCGACTGGCAGAGTCTCCCGTAACGGTCGGCTATATCCCGCATTGGGTTATCCAGTACTTTAATCGCATAAGGAATGGCCATTAGCGCATTGGTGAAAATGACTACAGCATCTGCAGACTGCGGCAGACCGATGGTATTGTTTAACAGTAAAAAGAAGCCCGTGGCGAGTACGATCCCCGGCATTGCGAGGATTAACATGCCGCTGATCTCCAGTGCTTGCCCGGCAAAGAAATGGTGGCGTAAACGTAATTCCCGAGAACTCCAGAGTAACATCAGAGTCAGGGTAAGGCTCAACCCGCCTGCAGCAAGGGCTATGCGTAGTGAAGTGGATAAAGCTTGCCAGAGTACCGGTTGATAAAGTAGTGAACTCAACGAGCTGTTGATACCATCAATGATAACGGCCAGTAGCGGCGGTAGCAGGAGTAATAGTGCCAGAATAATCAATATGCTGTCAGTAAGCTTCGCCACGAAGCTATCCTGTGGGTCACGCCAGCCGTAACCCTGGCTGGCCCCCACGGAAATAGCCTTACTGAATCGTTGGCTGAGTAATACTAAGCCCAGGCAACAGACCATTTGTACCAGTGCCAGCAAAGCGGCCTGCCCAGGCTGGTAGTCGTAACTCAGAGCCTGGTAAATAGCCAGTTCGATAGTGGTGGCTTGTGGCCCGCCTCCCAGCGACAGAACTGTGGCAAAACTGGCGAAGCAGAGCATAAAAATTAATGCGCCAACCGGTAATATCTGGCGGCGTAGCCAGGGCCATTCAATAAAGCGAAAGAAGTTCCAGCCAGTGATGCCTAACTGAGCTGCCAGCTGACGCTGCTCTGCGGGAATATTTTCCAGTACCTGGAGCAGTAAGCGAGTTGCCATGGGTAAATTGAAGAAGACATGAGCCAGCAAAATACCCTGTAAACCATAAGGGGAAAAAACCCATTCAATGCCCAGTATTCCCCAGAGGGTGGCCAGCCACCCCTCGCGTCCATAGACGGTCAAAATACCAAATACGGCTACCAGAACTGGCAATACCAGCGTCATGGCGCACAGGCGTAACAAGGTGACGCGCCCGGGAAAACGCCGGCGGTAGAGTGAGCGTGCCAGGAAAATTGCCGGGACGACCGACAGCAGTGCAGAGAGGAAGGCCTGCCAGAAGGAAAAACGCAGCACGTGCCACAGGTAGCTGTTTTGTACTAGCGCCAGTACATCGGTGTGGGGGGCACTAAACCACAAGGCCAAAAAAGCGGCCAGGGCTACGGCCACCACTAACGTGGCGGCTAGCACACCAGGATAGATCCAGCCAGGGATCAATGACTGACGGCGCGTTGCCATTGACTAATCCAGTCAGCACGTTGGGTGGCAACTTGTTGTGGGCTAAATTCCAGCGTCGTTTCAGGTTTTATTAGCTGCTCAAAGCCTGCAGGCAGGGGGATATCCGTCACTGGGTACATCCAGTTACCTGTAGGAATAGCGCTCTGGAAGCCTGGAGAGGTAATGAAATTAAGGAACTGCTGGGCCAGTTCAGGCTGTTTGCTGCTCGCCAGTTGTCCGGCGACTTCCACTTGCAGGTAATGACCATCACTGAAGTTTGCGGCTGCGTAGTTATCTTTTTTCTCGTCAATAATATGGTAAGCGGGGGAGGTGGTATAGCTCATCACCAGATCAGCCTCACCTTTCAGGAACAAGCCATAGGCTTCACTCCAGCCTTTAGTGACGGTGACGGTTTTTTTTGCGAGCTTTTGCCAGGCTTCAGGGGCGTTATTCCCATACACTTTTTGCATCCACAATAATAGGCCCAGCCCTGGAGTACTGGTGCGGGGATCTTGATAGATGACTTTCCACTTTTCGTCCCCTTCTACTAGCTCTTTTAAACTCTTAGGGGGGTGTTTAAGTTTGTTTTTATCATAAACAAATGCGAAATAGCCGTAGTCATAAGGCACAAAGGTGCTGTTATCCCAGCCACCCGGTATTTTCAAATCATGGGTGTCCACATGGGAAGGCGCAAAAAGATGGGTTTGTGACGCGGCATCAATCAGGTTGTTATCAAGGCCGAGGATCACATCCGCTTTACTCTTTTTCCCTTCCATACGCAGCCGGTTAAGCAGGGATACGGCATCTTCCAGTGCCACGAAGTTGAGGTCACAGTCACACTGGGCTTCAAAGGCTTTTTTTATTGCTGGCCCGGGGCCCCAGTCGGCAGCAAAGGAGTCATAGGTATAAACAGTCAGTGTTGGTTTAGCGAAAGCAGGGATGGCAATCAGGGCCAGAAGCGGGAGTAACTTTTTGAACACATTGCACCTCAATTAAAATGAGGCAAAGGAATCGACTGAACAGTCTCAAATCCCTTCGCCGGCGTTATCCGGATCAGGTTCGACGGGTATTTTCTCAGCGCGAACAACTTGTCCTGGCACCCCGTTGAGCTGGAATTATTCTACTGATTTCTGTTGTATTACGGAAGTATTAAGGCGCGGGTGGTGCAAACCATGCGGACTTAAAGTCAAACCAGCCCAGTGTGTTCATTCTTACGCCACGCATGCTGCGTTGGCCTTCAATACGCAACCAGTGATGAATCAGTGGGAAAATATCACAACGCTCAACTTGTTGCTGATACCACTCAGCTAATGGCAGGGTATTATTGCGCCAGTGTTGAGCGTCTTGTGCCCAGTCTACTGACAGGCATTTTTGTAGCAGCGGGACTTCATAGAGCTGGGCAAACAAGGAGTAATTCAGAGGATGGGTGTAGTTGACACTGTTGAGCCAGAGATCACTCTCTTTATCCCCCTGATACCAGTCCTCGTAACTGAGTGTCTGTTCGACCAGGGTAACCCCATGCTCGGCCAGTAAGGCCCCTATCAACCGGCTCATCACCCGGTGTTCCGAATGGGAGTGATACCAGGTGAGGGTCAGACTTTTTAGCCCTTCAGGTTTCGGTACCACAGGCCGGAGGGGGGTATGATGCCAGCGGGGCAGCATGCCATAAGCAGGAAACCAGTAATGCTGGCAGGATTCGGGTGCCTGGTAGAGGAGGCTGACAGGTGAAAGAACGTGACTGACCCACTGACGCACTGCCGGGTCGGCCCCCTGAGCGGAACGCTTATCAAACAGCAAATAGTAACAGCCTTCTTCCAGGCGACTTTCAACGGCTTTTTCGCTATCTGGCATCCCTTGTAAATGCAGTGAGCCCGTCATCTCTTCACCAACCTCTGGCAGTACCCAGAAATTAACTTCATCAATGAGAGCCCGGAAACCAAAATAATCTTCAAAGGCATGGATTTTTAACTGATTCTGATTGTTGAGCACCACTGCATACGGGCCGCTGCCAATCGGTTGCCGGGAAAAATTTTCTATTGTCGACCATTCCTGGGGCAGGATCATGGCGTTAACACTGCCCAGCAGCCAAGGGAGCCATTGATCCTCTGTACTCAGGTGAATATCCAGTGTCCAGGGCGTGGGAGAGTCAATCCCCGTGATATGACTAAACAGAGGAAGGGGGGTAATACGTTGTAATGAGCTGATAATATCTGACATTTCCAGCTCACGACCATGGTGAAAATGGATCCCGGGACGGATATAAAATCGCCAGTGTAAGTCTGAAAGTTGTTGCCAGTGGTGAGCGATATCCGCAGTGAGTTCCTCATTTTCCTCATTTATGCTCGTCAGACCGCTAAAAATTTGCCGCACAATGTGGGTTTCGGAGCGACGCATTGCTGTTCCGGGCAACAGATTCAGCAGTGGGCGGTAGTAAAGCACGCGTAAAATATGGCGTCCCTGGCGAAAACTACGCCCCAGGTGTGAGACGAGCATTTGCCGTACCTGATCCTTGTCTCCGACAATTTGTACGAGCTGTTCAATGCTGTCCTGTTCCAGTAAATCTTCCGCTCGTTGCTGCTGGAGCGCCAGACCGGTACAGATAAACGTCAGCCGTGAACGTTTGCCACGTCCTACTTCTGTCTGCCAGTGCAACCAGCCTTCCGTCTGCATAGCATGCAACAGTGTTCGCATATGACGTCGGGAACAACTGAGTTTGTGTGCCAGCGCCTCCAGGGTGGTCTCCTGTGTGATCCCTTCGCAGGCTTGCCACAAACGAATGAAATGCTGCTGTAGACGGGAGGATGGCATAAAAGAGGAACTCCTGAGGAAAATTCATCAATTTTAATTTCCTCATATTACGTCAATAATCACTCTCGATGAAGTAAGGAGTGACTATGAAACGGTTTTCCTGTGCAGCGTTTTATCGAGAGTATTTTGCAGCAACCCAATCGGTGTGTTCTGAAGGACTTGCTCGTCTGACAGTGGAGCAAAAGCTTGAGATGCTCGAAAACATAATGCAGTGGGAAACGAATTGCCAATCCGAAGAGAGCCACGACTTACCGACTCAAGTGTGACTGAGTATTGATGCATTGCATCTGCCAGCAGTAGCTTACTGCTGGCTTTTTTCGTTGGTAATTTACACAATGTCGATCTTATTTTTCTCTTCGGTTGCAAAGGACCCTTATGTTCTGGCTTTCAACTTTCATTCGTCGCTTGAATCCGGTGTATGTCTCATTCATGGTCGTGGCCTTTATGATGGGCATCGCCGGGGCTTTACAGGCCCCCACATTGAGCCTCTTTCTGACACGAGAGGTTGAGGCTCAACCTTTGTGGGTCGGATTGTTTTATACAGTTAATGCCATTGTCGGAATTCTGGTGAGTCTATTACTGGCAAAGCGTTCTGATACGCGCGGCGACCGACGGAAACTGATTATGTTTTGCTGCACAATGGCGGTGGCAAACTGTGTTTTGTTCGCATTTAACCGTCACTATTTGACGCTGATCACCCTCGGGGTGATGTTCGCTGCACTGGCGAATACTGCCATGCCACAGCTGTTTGCCCTGGCGCGAGAATATGCTGACCACTCCGCACGGGAAGTGGTGATGTTCAGTTCAGTGATGCGGGCCCAGCTTTCACTGGCCTGGGTTATCGGCCCACCACTCTCTTTTATGCTGGCGCTGAATTATGGTTTTACCACCATGTTTCTTTGTGCTGCTGGTATATTTATTATTTCATTATTACTGATTACCTTTGCACTTCCTTCCGTGGTGCGACATGTCGTACCCGTTGATGTAGCCATCACGGAAGTCAGCGGTTTTAAGAATCGTCATGTACGTATGCTGTTCATTGCCTCAATGCTTATGTGGACTTGTAATACCATGTATATCATTGATATGCCGCTGTGGGTTAGCCAGGATCTCGGGCTTTCAGATGAATGGGCTGGCTGGTTAATGGGAACGGCTGCGGCGCTGGAAATTCCCATCATGATTGCTGCGGGGCATTATGTGAAGCGCTTTGGCAAACGAGCCATGATGCGAATGGCCACGGCTGCTGGGGTGTTGTTTTATCTGGGGCTGATACTGTTCCATAGTCCGGTGGCGTTACTGATACTCCAGCTTTTCAACGCGATATTCATCGGTATTGTCGCTGGTCTTGGCATGCTGTGGTTCCAGGACCTGATGCCGGGGAAAGCCGGTTCAGCCACCACCTTATTCACCAATAGCATTTCGACCGGTATTATTCTGGCTGGCCTTCTGCAGGGCGCACTGGCACAAAATTTTGGCCATGCATCGGTTTACTGGGGGATCGCGGCGCTGTCCATTGTCGCGTTGTATCTGATTGGGCGGGTAAAAGATATTTAAGTTTCCTGGGGCAGGGGTGCCAGAACGTTCAGGCACCCCGTTGCATAAAATTACTGCATAAAAGCCGGTAATTTTTGCTCATAACTGGAGATGGCAGTTTCGTGTTGTAAGGTCAGGCCAATACTGTCCAAACCATTGAGCATGCAGTGGCGGCGGAACGGATCGATGGTGAAACTGAATACGTGCTCACCTGCCTGAACGGTGCCAGCTTCCAGATCCACCACAAAGCTCATGCCCTGATTTTCGTCAACCAGCTTAAACAGGGTATCAACGTCGGTATCACTCAGTGTCACTGGCAGTAATTGGTTATTAAAAGCATTACCATAAAAGATATCGGCAAAGCTTGGTGCAATCACTACTTTAAAACCATAATCGGTTAATGCCCATGGGGCATGTTCACGGGATGATCCGCACCCGAAGTTTTCCCGGGCCAGTAAAATCGAAGCCCCTTGGTATTGTGGATAGTTCAGCACAAAGTCGGGATTAGGTTGCAGGCCTGCATCATCCTGAAAACGCCAGTCATTAAACAAGTGCGCACCAAAACCTGTTCGGGTCACTTTCTGCAGGAATTGCTTTGGAATAATGGCGTCAGTATCGACGTTGGCGGCATCCAGCGGAACGACCAGGCCGGTATGCGTGATAAATTTTTCTGCCATGGTAGTTGCCCCTTATTTCAGTGTACGGATATCAGCAAAATGACCAGAAACCGCAGCGGCTGCAGCCATTGCCGGGCTAACCAGATGCGTGCGTCCACCACGACCCTGGCGGCCTTCAAAATTACGATTACTGGTCGATGCGCAGCGCTCACCCGGGTTCAGGCGGTCATTGTTCATCGCCAGGCACATAGAGCAGCCAGGTAAACGCCATTCAAAACCTGCTTCAATGAAAATTTTGTCCAGACCTTCTGCTTCAGCCTGGGCCTTAACCGGGCCTGACCCTGGTACGACCATAGCCAGTACGCCTGGGGCGACTTTACGTCCTTTGGCAATTTCGGCAGCGGCCCGCAAGTCTTCAATACGGGAGTTCGTGCAGGAACCAATGAATACCTTATCAATGGCTACATCAGTCAAAGGGACGCCCGGTGTCAGCCCCATATAAGCCAGGGCTTTTTCCGCGGAAGCGCGTTCAACAGGATCACTAAAATGATGGGGGGAGGGGATCAGGTCAGTGACAGAAATGACCTGACCAGGATTGGTTCCCCAGGTGACTTGTGGCGCTATTTCTGACGCATCCAGGGTGACGATGCTATCGAACTGTGCATCATCATCGGTCCGGAAGGTTTTCCAGTAGCTGACGGCATCATCCCAGTCGCTGCCTTCAGGAGCATACTGGCGACCTTTAACATAATTAAATGTGGTCTCGTCCGGCGCCACTAATCCCGCTTTTGCCCCCATTTCAATCGCCATGTTGCACAGCGTCATACGGCCTTCCATGCTTAAGGCACGAATCGCTTCGCCAGAGAATTCCACCACGTACCCGGTTCCACCCGCGCTACCGGTTTTACCAATAATGGCCAGAACAATGTCTTTGGCGGTGATACCTGGGTTTGTGGTGCCATTGACTTCAATTTTCATGGTTTTGGCGCGCCCTTGCTTCAGCGTCTGAGTCGCCAGCACGTGTTCCACTTCTGACGTACCAATCCCGAATGCGAGTGCTCCAAAAGCGCCATGAGTTGCGGTGTGTGAGTCACCACAAACAATGGTCATACCCGGTAAGGTAATCCCCTGTTCTGGGCCCATAACATGGACGATACCCTGGAATGGATGGTTCAAGTCATACAGCTCAACACCAAACTCTTTGCAGTTCTTAATCAGCTCCTGCATTTGGATACGAGCCATCTCACCCGATGCATTGATATCTTTGGTTTGGGTCGAAACGTTGTGATCCATCGTCGCGAAGGTTTTGGCTGGCTGACGCACAGGGCGCCCATGAGTACGCAGGCCATCGAATGCTTGTGGCGAGGTTACTTCATGCACCAAGTGTCGGTCGATATACAACAGGGGGGTCTCTTCTGGCGCTTCAAAGACCACATGGGCATCATACAGTTTTTGATATAAGGTCTTAGCCATAATTACACTCCTTCAGCCACATGACGGGCAATGATATCGCCCATTTCGCTTGTACCTACAGCATGACCCTCACGGGCTAAGTCACCCGTGCGATGCCCTTCTTCCAGCGTACGATTAATCGCTGCTTCAATCGCCAGCGCCGCTTCTTGCGCGCCCAGACTGTAGCGTAATAACAGCGCCAGGGAGAGAATCTGAGCTATCGGGTTGGCAATGTTTTTACCTGCAATATCGGGGGCTGAACCGCCAGCAGGCTCATACAAGCCAAAACCCTGCTCATTCAGGCTGGCAGAAGGCAGCATCCCCATGGAGCCTGTTATCATGGCGCACTCATCGGACAGAATATCTCCGAACAGGTTAGAGCAGAGTAAAACGTCGAATTGGGAAGGATCTTTGATCAGCTGCATTGTGGCATTGTCAATATACATATGAGACAGCGTTACATCCGGGTACTCTTTGGCGATTTCATTGACTATTTCTCGCCACAACAGGGAAGTTTGCAATACGTTGGCTTTATCAATTGAGGTCACGTGGTGGCGACGCTTGCGGGCAGACTCAAAGGCGATACGGGCGATACGTTCAATTTCAAAACGGTGATACACTTCGGTATCAAACGCTTTTTCATACATACCCTGCCCTTCACGTCCTTTGGGCTGACCAAAATAGATGCCGCCAGTCAGTTCACGCACACATAAAATATCAAAGCCATGAGCAGCAATATCCGCACGCAGTGGGCAAAATGCTTCCAGTCCTTGATACAGGCGAGCCGGGCGTAAATTACTGAACAGTTTAAAATGTTTACGCAGTGGCAGCAGTGCACCACGCTCAGGCTGTTCAGCCGGGGGCAGGTGTTCCCATTTCGGGCCGCCCACAGAACCGAATAATACCGCGTCGGCCTCTTCACAGCCTTTGATGGTTTCTGAAGGCAGTGGAGTGCCATGAAGATCGATTGCCGCCCCGCCCACATCATAAGTGCTGGTGGTAATGCGAATATCAAAACGCTGACGGATCGCATCCAGAACTTTCAGCGCTTGAGCCATGACTTCTGGGCCAATGCCATCACCCGGTAAAACGGCAATATGATAATTTTTTGACATTACACTGTTTCCTGATTTTTTTTTGTATTCGGTTGTTGAGCTTTACGTTGTAATTCTTCTTCTACTTTTTTGGCTCGCCAGATGTTGTTAAGCACATTCACCATTGCCTGGGCGGAAGACTCAACAATGTCTGTAGCCAGACCAATGCCATGGAAGTTTCGGCCATTATAAGTGGCGACAATATCTACCTGACCGAGTGCGTTTTCTCCGTGGCCTTTGGCCGTTAAGCTATATTTTGCCAGTTCAATGTTATAGCCTGTCACACGATTAATGGCTTGATAGATAGCATCAACAGGGCCGTTACCATTCGCAGCCTCACTCGCTAAATCTTCACCGCAAGCCAGTCTGACTGAAGCGGTGGCGATATCATTGGAACCTGACTGCACACTGAAGTAGTCCAGACGGAAATGTTCAGGCTCTTCTTGTTGTTTGTTAATAAAGGCCAGTGCTTCTAAATCGTAATCAAAAACTTGGCCTTTTTTATCAGCCAGTTTCAGAAATGCGGCGTACAGATTATCCAGGTTATATTCGTTCTCTTTATAGCCCATCTCATCCATACGGTGTTTGACTGCCGCACGGCCCGAACGAGAAGTCAGGTTCAGCTGTACTTGATTGAGCCCGATTGACTCAGGGGTCATGATTTCGTAGTTTTCACGGTTTTTCAGCACGCCATCCTGGTGGATCCCAGAAGAGTGGGCAAAGGCTCCGCTACCGACAACGGCTTTGTTAGCAGGAATCGGCATATTACAAATCTGGCTCACCATCTGGCTGGTGCGCCAGATTTCCTGATGATTAATATTTGTATGCAAGTTCATGATGTCCTTGCGTATTTTAATCGCCATGATCACTTCTTCCAGTGAACAGTTGCCTGCACGTTCACCAATACCGTTGAGTGTGCCTTCCACTTGGCGGGCTCCCGCGTGAACCGCGGCAATGGTGTTACCCACGGCAAGGCCTAAGTCATCGTGGGTATGAACTGAAATAATGGCCTTATCAATATTCGGCACCCGCTCATATAACCCGGTGATGATATTGGCAAATTCAAACGGCATGGTGTAGCCAACGGTGTCAGGTATATTAATGGTTGTTGCACCGGCATTGATGGCGGCTTCAACCATACGTGACAAATCGCTGATCGGGGTACGGCCTGCATCTTCACAAGAGAACTCAATGTCATCCGTGTAATTACGCGCACGTTTTATCATGTACACCGCACGCTCGATGACTTCATCCAGGTTACTGCGTAATTTGGTTGCAATATGCATGGGCGATGTAGCAATAAAGGTATGAATACGGAAGGCTTCAGCCACTTTCAAAGACTCGGCTGCGACATCAATATCTTTTTCAACACAGCGAGCCAGGGCACAGACACGGCTGTTTTTAATGTTTTTGGCAATGGTCTGTACAGATTCAAAATCCCCAGGAGATGAGACCGGGAAGCCGACTTCCATCACATCAACGCCCATACGTTCAAGCGCCATAGCGATTTGCAATTTTTCTTTCACGCTCAGGCTTGCCTGTAAGGCTTGCTCTCCGTCACGTAAGGTCGTATCAAAAATAATGACTTGCTCGCTCATGGTGTAATCCTTGTCCTGTCTGGTTGCCTTAACCGCAGGCATAAAAAAACCCGCGTCTGGCGCGGGTTTTTTGTCTGTTGGCTTGAATCAATGCTGATTGCTGCCCACCAGTCTACCGCGCAAATAAGATGCGTTTAGTAGTAGACCAAGTAGGCGGACAGTGCGAATCATGATTCAGGCCCCATAGAATTTATAAGATGTATTAATTGGTACTTGATTTGCAGGGGTATGTCAACACTCAATGGCATTATGACCGGGATGGTTCAGCGGGAGGGCAGGGGTGACATTAACTACAAATGATGAATTTCTGACGATAAAAAGTATGCCTGAAAAGTGATGTAAAACAGATCCTGAGCATGATGATTTACTGTGTGTTCAGGATGGGTGGAATGATGAGTGTATGATTTTATTTAAAAAAATAAAAAGATCAGGCAGGTAAATCTTAGGGGGTGAACCTCGTGGTGACAGACAGAACAAAATTCTGTTATTTGAGTTTTCTTCCACATAATGGGTGGCTCATTTTTAGTGATTTTATTTTTTGCGGGAAAATTGATTACGTTCAGAGTTAATAAATGGTTAATTCTCTTTGTTTTTACTGTGTTGCAATGAATTGCATCTGTTTTTTGACTGGCTCTCAGTGTATTGCTCGGCTAATTGGTTGTTTTATAGTGAGCAGGTGGCATTATCCCCTGTTTCAGGTCTGTGTGTTTGATTGCCTGGCCCGCCCTGAGCGGTTATGTTAGTTCAACTACAATGAATAAAATGAAACAGTCAATAACACAATGAGTGGCAGCGACGCCGTAGAGCAAGGTGTTGCACATCGCCCTCAACGTGAGCCTGGAGGCAAATTAATGGAGATGTTGTCAGGAGCCGAAATGGTCGTCCGATCGTTAATCGATCAAGGCGTGAAGCAAGTATTCGGCTATCCAGGGGGCGCCGTACTTGATATTTATGATGCGCTTCATACCATGGGGGGGATTGATCATATCCTGGTCCGCCATGAACAAGCTGCTGTGCATATGGCCGATGGCCTGGCACGAGCCACCGGAGACACTGGTGTTGTTCTCGTGACCTCGGGCCCTGGTGCAACTAATGCGATTACCGGAATAGCAACGGCTTACATGGACTCTATTCCAATGGTGGTGTTGTCCGGTCAGGTTGCAACGTCTCTTATTGGTTACGATGCGTTCCAGGAGTGCGATATGGTGGGTATTTCTCGTCCTATCGTAAAACACAGCTTTCTGGTGAAGCAGGTTGAGGATATTCCTACCATTATCAAGAAGGCATTCTGGTTAGCCAGCAGCGGCCGTCCAGGCCCCGTCGTTGTTGATTTACCGAAAGATATTATGAGTCCGGCGAATAAGTTTCCTTATCTCTGGCCTGATTCAGTCAGTATGCGTTCCTATAACCCAACCACGCATGCCCATAAAGGGCAAATTAAGCGAGCTATTCACACGTTACTGGCAGCCAAAAGACCCGTTATGTATGTGGGTGGGGGGGCCATAAATTCTGCCTGTGAAAGTGAGCTGCTGACATTAGCAGAACAGCTTAATATTCCTGTGGTTTCTTCCCTGATGGGGCTTGGGGCATTCCCGGCGACGCATAAGCAATCCTTGGGGATGCTGGGTATGCACGGTACCTATGAAGCCAACATGGTGATGCACCATTCGGATGTTATTTTTGCGGTGGGTGTGCGTTTTGACGACCGTACGACCAATAATCTGGCGAAATATTGCCCTGATGCCACTGTTATTCATATCGACATTGACCCGACCTCTATCTCGAAAACGGTAGCGGCAGATATTCCCATTGTCGGCGATGCGAAACAGGCGCTTAAACAGTTGCTTGAGCTGTTAGCGCAAGAAGAAACTAAACAGTCCGGGGATGATATTCGTGACTGGTGGTTGCGTATTGAACAGTGGCGGGCTCGCCATTGTCTGGCTTTTGATACGACCAGTAGTGAAATTAAGCCCCAGGCTGCGATTGAAGCACTCTATCGTCTGACTAAGGGAGAGGCATATGTGACCTCCGATGTGGGTCAGCACCAGATGTTTGCCGCTCTTTACTACCCGTTTGATAAACCCCGCCGCTGGATTAATTCAGGCGGTCTGGGAACCATGGGGTTTGGTCTGCCGGCGGCCTTAGGTGTCAAAATGGCACTGCCAGATGAAACGGTAGTTTGTGTTACTGGTGACGGCAGTATTCAGATGAACATTCAGGAACTGTCGACCGCATTGCAGTACGGTTTACCTGTGTTGGTTCTGAATCTTAACAACCGCTATCTCGGTATGGTTAAGCAGTGGCAGGATATGATTTATTCCGGGCGTCACTCTCAATCTTATATGGAATCACTACCGAACTTTGTTGCTCTGGCGGAAGCCTACGGACATGTGGGGATTCGTATCACCAAACCTGAAGAACTGGAAAGTAAGCTGGCCGAAGCTCTGGAGATTGTTCGCGGTGGGCGTCTGGTGTTTGTTGATGTCACGGTTGATGGCACTGAACATGTTTATCCGATGCAAATACGTGGTGGCAGTATGGATGAGATGTGGCTAAGTAAAACGGAGAGAACCTAATGATGCGCCGAATATTGTCTGTGTTACTGGAAAATGAATCTGGAGCATTGTCACGGGTGATCGCCCTGTTTTCACAGCGTGGTTATAACATTGAAAGCCTGACCGTTGCCCCGACGGATGACCCGACGCTTTCTCGTATGACGATACAAACGGTAGGTGATGAAAAAGTCCTGGAACAGATAGAAAAG
Source organism: Citrobacter sp. JGM124 (assembly GCF_018257795.1). Taxonomy (GTDB): domain Bacteria; phylum Pseudomonadota; class Gammaproteobacteria; order Enterobacterales; family Enterobacteriaceae; genus JGM124. The sequence goes on from NZ_JAERJD010000005.1 coordinate 185,258, forward strand.
CAGCTACACAAGCTGGTTGATGTATTACGTGTCAGCGAGCTGGGGCAGGGGGCTTTTGTGGAACGGGAAATTATGCTGGTGAAAGTTCAGGCCAGCGGCTATGGGCGTGAAGAAGTGAAGCGCACTGCTGAAATTTTCCGTGGGCAAATTGTTGATGTTACACCGGTGCTTTATACCGTACAGCTCGCGGGTACGAGCGATAAACTGAATGCCTTTCTCGACACCATTCGTGATGTGGCGAAGATCGTTGAGGTGGCTCGCTCAGGTATTGTGGGCGTTTCCCGGGGCGACAAGATTATGCGTGAAGGCTAAAAGCACCGCAGTATATCCATGCCCGGTTATTGATAACCGGGCTTTTTTTGGGGTGAATAAAGTCACCGCTGCTTTTTGCTTCATTTTTTTATACTTTTTGTCGACTCTCTCGGTGTCAGTTCAGAATGAAAAAGAGGGACGGGCTGCAGTATCTTGCCTTCCAGTTGGGCAAAAATCTGCTCAATGGCTGTTTCAAGCATTCCACGTACTGGCGCGGTGACGCTGGACAAGCTCGGAACTAAGTAGGATGAGGCGGGAATATCATCAAAACCGGTGATGGCGACATCTTCAGGGATTTTTTTTCCTGTTTCAGCCAGATAGCGCATGGCGCCGATAGCCATCTCATCGTTTGCGGCGATAACGGCATCCAGGTTAGGGTTCTCACTCAGCGCTATTTTCATTGCCTGATAACCGCTTTCAATACTCCAGTTACCCTCCACATAGGTAGACTGTTTATCCATTTTTGCTTCCAGCAGGGCTGCCTTGATACCTGCCTGACGCAGTTTTGCGGTTGGCGAACATAAATTGCCTGAAATAATGGCTAATTGTTGATGCCCGGCATCAATAAGAGAGTTTGCGACGCGGTAGGCATCATGCTGGTGGTCACAGCAGACGGTATGTGACGGGTGTAATACCAGCTTACGGTTAATGACCATTATTGGTGTCGTGCTACGCGCAATGAGCGAGTCCAAGTCTTCAGTGGTCAGAAAGTGAGAATAGAGAATGATGGCATCACAACGCAAACCACTCAGCAAGGTAATCGCTGCCCGCTCTCCTTCAGCACTACTTTTGCCATCTGCCAACAAGAGATCCAGCCCCTGGCTTTGTAGCTTTCTGGCACAGAAAGAGACAATCTCATTAAAATAATGGCCATCAAACATCTTATTAGCCATAACCAGCCCAATACATTTTGACTGACGGGTGGATAGATTTTTTGCAAGTAAATTAGGGCGATAGCCCAAAGTGTCAGCAAGTTCAAGTATTTGCTGACGGGTCTTCACTCCAACATATCCTGTCCCATTTAATGCTCGCGATACTGTGGTTTTGGAAACCCCAATAGCATCGGCAATTTTCTGCATGGTGGACATCTTTCATTCTCTCTTCAGGCATCATGGCAACCTCTATTGTGTGATTTTCTCTTGAGTGACTCCATGCCGCAATATTTTAAATTTGAATTGACTCACATATTTACAGCGATCTCATTGCCTAAGGAACCGTAGCTGATAAGTTATATGTAACCGGTTGCACATTGTTAAAAATAAGCGAAATCGACATAAAACTGTCGATAAAGTCCATTTTATTCATATGACAACAGCTGGATTTTATATATGTCTGACAAATTTGAACAATTAGCACAACGTGTTCTGGCAGAAGTGGGAGGCAAGGATAATGTCATCTCGCTGGTTCATTGTATGACACGGCTGCGATTTACGTTAAAAACCAAAGAACACGTTGATAAAGAAAGCCTCAAAGGGATCCCAGGCGTAATGGGCGTCGTTGATAACGACAAACAGTTTCAGGTAATCATTGGCAATGATGTCGCGAATGTATTCTTTGAAATCAATTCATTACTCGGTAAGAAAGGTGAAAATGGGACTGCTGAAGCCGAGCAAGCCATTGTGCCAGAAAAAAAGAAGATAACGCCTAAAACTGTTGCGCTGGGCATTCTGGATGCCTTGATCGGCACGATGACGCCGATTATCCCGGCGATTATTGGTGCTTCTATGGTCAAATTGCTGGCCATGTTTCTTGAAATGTCAGGCGTTATCGATAAAACATCATCCACATTCGTCATCTTAAATGTACTTGGTGACAGTGCCTTTTTCTTCCTGCCCATCATGGTGGCGGTGTCTGCCGCGACCAAATTTAAAACCAATATTTCGATGGCAATAGCCGTTGCTGGTGTCTTTGTCCATCCTGCTTTTCTGGACATCATGAAGCAGGCTGGAGAAGGGCAACCCATTAGTTTCATGAGTATTGGCCTGACTTCTGTTTTCTACCCTTACAGCGTTATTCCTGCGTTGTTCATGACCTGGATTATGTCCTACGTTGAGCGTTGGGTTGACAAGGTTGTCCCATCGGTAACCAAGAACTTCCTCAAACCAATGCTCATTTTGTTGATAACAGCACCGTTAGCCATTTTGTTAATTGGCCCCCTGGGGATCTGGATTGGGGATGCTGTATCCCAAATTGTTTATGGTATTCATGGTTATCTCGGCTGGCTGTCAGTGGCATTGATGGGCGCAATATGGCCTCTGTTAGTGATGGGCGGGATGCATCACGTATTCACGCCAACCGTGGTACAGAATATTGCTCAGACGGGCCAGGAAAGTATGGTTAAACCCGCTGAGTTGGGGGCGAATCTTTCGCTGGGGGGGATCTCTCTGGCAGTGGCATGGAAAACCAGGAACCGGGCGCTGCGTCAAACGGCGTTAGCGGCTGCGGCCTCAGCTATTATTGCGGGTATTACTGAACCGGCCCTTTACGGCGTCGCATTACGACTTAAACGCCCGCTTATTGCAGCGGTGATCACCGGGTTTATCTGTGGCGGTATTGCTGGCTTTGGGAATGTTGTTTCGTACTCGATGGCATCACCCAGCTTTATTACCGGTATTCAGTTTGTCGATGTCAACAATCCGACCAGTATTCTTTGGGTCGGTGCCGTGATGCTGTTGTCCATCATTATCTCATTCTTCGTCACATTATTAATCGGTTTTGAAGATATTCCTGAAACCATACCCTCGTCACCTGTCACAGGTAAAAAATAATGGGGAGTAACATGCAATCATCAAAATTTCCAGATAGTTTTTTATGGGGCGGCGCTATTGCTGCAAATCAGGCTGAAGGTGCATACCGTGAAAATGGAAAAGGCATTGCTACTGTGGATGTCATTCCTTATGGCAAAGATCGCCTGAATGTTAAATTAGGTAATGAGCCGCATCTGACCATTGATCCAGAGGTATTCTATCCCAGTCATGAGGCCATAGATTTCTATCATCGCTATAAAGAAGATATCGCCTTACTGGCGGAAATGGGATTTAAAGTTTTCCGTACTTCTATTGCCTGGAGTCGTATTTTCCCACAGGGTGATGAGGCGGAGCCTAACCAGCAAGGGATTCAGTTTTATAAAGACCTGTTCAATGAGTGTCGTAAATATAATATTGAGCCGCTGGTTACCTTGTGCCACTTTGATATTCCAATGAATCTGGTCGAAAAATATGGTTCGTGGCGTAACAGAAAGGTTGTCGACTTTTTTATGAATTACGCCACAACGTGTTTCACTGAGTTCAATGGGTTGGTTAAATACTGGTTAACCTTCAATGAGATAAATATTCTGCTGCATATTCCATTCACGGGGGCAGGCTTAATTTTTAAAGAGGGTGATAATAAGCAACAAATAAAATACCAGGCGGGGCATCATCAGCTGATTGCCAGTGCACTGGCAACAAAGAAAGCGCATGAAATCAATGCAAATAATCAAGTCGGGTGCATGCTGGCAGGGGGGGACTTCTATCCTTATTCCTGTGACCCTAATGATGTCTGGTCTGCCATTGAACAAAACCGGGAAAATTTGTTGTTTATTGATGTTCAGTCACGAGGGTATTACCCGTCCTATGCTGCTCGTTTTTTCAGTGAGCAGAATATTCAGATTCATCAAGAACCCGAGGACGCTGAAATCCTCAAAAACACCGTTGATTTCATTTCATTTAGCTATTACTCATCGCGTTGTGCAAAAGCAAACATGAGTGATGAAAATGTCAGCGTAACGAACCTGATCAATACGGTGCCTAACCCTTATATTAAAATCAGCGAGTGGGGATGGGGTATTGACCCTAAAGGCTTGCGTATTACCATGAATACTATTTTTGATCGTTACCAGAAGCCACTTTTTCTGGTGGAAAATGGTCTGGGTGCGAATGATGAACTAACCGGTGAGGGGACGGTTGAGGACGATTACCGTATCGCTTATCTGCGTGATCATATTCATGAAATGGGTGAGGCGATTAAAGATGGTGTGCCAATAATCGGCTATACCACTTGGGGATGTATTGACCTGGTTTCTGCTTCTACTGGTGAGATGAGTAAGCGTTATGGGTTTATTTATGTTGACCGTGATAATCAGGGGCATGGCACGCTAACCAGAACGCGGAAAAAATCGTTTTACTGGTATCAGAAAGTCATCGCCTCGAATGGTAGCGATCTCAGTTAACGTCAGGCAGAGGGAAGGGAAACGTACAGAATAGTTGTGCCATTCCCGTCAGCGTGTTCTAAAAAGGGATAGCCGCATTCCCCCTGTGGCTTTCAGTGCAGGAAAGCAGAGGCTGATTTGAGCCACCATCAGGGGGACGAGAGTTCTCCTGGCTTTTTGTCGTCAGTAATCATATGGGGAGCATGCTTTTTTATGCGCCGAATATTGGTCGGTAAGTAAAAACAGGCCCTCGTTATTTCCCCTGTATGGGCACTGATGTGTAATTTTAACCGATACCGTCCTTGTGATGTTGTACCCGCCAGTTCATCACTGGCTGACATCATCGGGGGGCTGAGTTTTGTCAGCGACACGTCACTATTCTCACTACTATTCTGCCACCCTGGCTGTCAGGATATGCACATCACCTGATTTGCTGCTCCCTTTTTTCATCCGATTTAATGATGCTGGTGTAATAAGCGTAAATATTGAGGTGGTGAGTTTAGGGAAAAGTTATAATGTATCTAACGAGTTAACGACAAGATAATAAAGCGAACCTCTGAAGGCTATTGATATTTAAACCGACTGTTCTGCTTGAATTATTCAGGGTATAGATGTAAGTAGTGTAACCATGAGGGTAATATGGATACCACAAATCTGATGTATAAGGGGCTACAGTGAAATTGGATGAGATCGCACGTCTGGCAGGGGTTTCGCGCACGACGGCGAGTTATGTTATCAATGGTAAAGCGAAACAGTACCGGGTAAGTGATAAAACCGTTGAAAAAGTCATGGCGGTGGTTCGTGAACATAACTATCACCCAAATGCTGTAGCCGCAGGGTTGCGTGCCGGACGCACTCGATCTATCGGGCTGGTTATTCCTGATCTTGAGAATACCAGTTATACCCGTATTGCGAACTATTTAGAAAGACAAGCTCGCCAGCGCGGTTATCAGCTGCTTATTGCCTGTTCTGAAGATCAACCGGACAATGAGATGCGTTGTATTGAGCATCTGCTGCAACGGCAGGTGGATGCCATTATTGTGTCGACGTCATTGCCGCCCGAGCACCCATTTTATCAGCGCTGGGCAAAGGATTCTTTTCCTATTATTGCTCTGGACAGAGCATTGGACCCGGAACATTTCACGAGCGTGGTCGGTTCAGATCAAAGTGATGCAGAGATGCTGGCGGCAGAATTACGCACCTTTCCGGTCGATAATGTTCTCTATTTAGGAGCGTTGCCTGAACTGTCTGTCAGCTTCTTGCGTGAACAGGGCTTCCGTACTGCCTGGCAAGGGGATCCTCGTAGGGTTGATTATCTCTACACCAATAGTTACGAACGTGAAGCCGCTGCCCAGCTCTTTGATAATTGGCTGGAAACTCACGAAATGCCCCAGGCGCTTTATACCACATCATTTCCTCTGCTACAGGGGGTGATGGATGTGACTTTACGCCGTCAAGGACAGCTGCCTTCTGAACTGACCATCGCAACTTTTGGGGATAACGAGCTGCTGGATTTCTTGCAATGCCCAGTACTGGCTGTCGCACAGCGGCATCGTGATGTTGCAGAACGGGTGCTTGAGCTGGTACTCGCCAGTCTTGATGAACCGCGTAAACCTAAAGCCGGGCTGACGCGTATTCGCCGTAATCTTTATCGCCGGGGAAGCTTAAATCGGCTCTAAACTGTCAGGCAGCTTCGGCTGCTTTTGGCCCTGATTCTGATTTTTTGTGTTTGGGGGAACATTTTTTAAGATAATTGGAATGCATTATTTTCATCGCCCGGTGCTAATTATTTTATGGGTATTTAGGAATTTTACTATTAACCATCTGTTAATTAATCTAGTCATTATTTACAATGGCCAGAATCTGCTTTCAAAGTAAATGAAAGTTTACATTGTATTATTTTGTTACACTCATATTGATATTAATCTCCCGTTATTGCACGTTATTGACTCACCTTTGATCCTCACTTCGTGCTCAGGGCGCAGCAGTGCTGGCTTTTTGGGTATTTCCCCAGTTAAAATCCTTTGCTTTTTTACGGGTACTCTCAGGGGGCGAAGGAATATTTTTCTGCCACTGATTTTGCGGATTTTTAACGGTATTTGTGCTTATTTGTCTTTTTCTTTCAAATATTCATGGTGTTAATTTTCCCGTCCGGGCAGGACAGCTTTTGTCCATCTCATAAATATCCTATGAGGTAAGTAGAATTTATTCTCTTTACCGCGTCACCCTTGCTTGACAAGGTTTTCCTCTGCTCCGTAAACTCCTTATATGTGGGAATTTGTGGAGTAAAGTGGTGGAACTGACCACCAGAGGAGGGACGGGTATGTTCCGTGGGGCAATGCTTGTCAATCTGGACAGCAAAGGTCGGCTTGCCGTACCAACCCGATATCGGGAACAACTGATTCATATCTCTGAAGGTCAGATGGTTTGTACCATCGACATCCACCACCCGTGCCTGCTGCTCTATCCTCTTTCTGAATGGGAAGTTATCGAACAGAAGCTTTCTCGTTTATCTAGCATGAATCCTGCAGAACGCCGCGTACAACGGCTATTGCTGGGGCATGCCAGCGAATGCCAGATGGATAGTGCCGGACGGTTATTACTCGCGCCAGTATTGCGTCAGTATGCCGGATTGACCAAAGAAATAATGCTTGTCGGGCAGTTCAATAAATTTGAACTCTGGGATGAAACGACCTGGCATCAACAAGTTAAGGAAGATATTGACGCTGAGCAGATGTCGACGACAGATCTTTCTGATCGTCTACAGGATTTGTCACTTTAAATAACATGCAAAATTTTAAACATACTACTGTACTGCTCGATGAGGCAGTAAAAGGTCTGAACATTCGTGCTGATGGTATCTATATTGATGGTACTTTCGGTCGCGGCGGACACTCACGCCTTATATTGTCCCAATTAGGCCCGCAAGGACGATTACTGGCCATCGACCGGGATCCTCAGGCTATTGCAGCCGCAGAAGCGATTGATGATCCACGCTTCTCTATTATTCACGGCCCTTTTTCTTCGTTGGCGACTTATGTTGAAGAGCGCGGGCTGAGTGGCAAAATTGACGGTATCCTGCTGGATTTGGGTGTATCTTCCCCACAACTGGACGATGCGGAACGTGGATTTTCCTTCATGCGTGACGGACCGCTGGATATGCGTATGGACCCCACGCGCGGGCAGTCCGCTGCTGAATGGTTGCAAACTGCAGAAGAGGCAGACATCGCCTGGGTAATTAAAACCTATGGTGAAGAACGCTTTGGTAAACGTATTGCCCGGGGCATTGTGGAGCGTAATCGTGAACAACCGATGACACGGACTAAAGAGCTGGCCGAAGTTGTCACGCTGGCAACCCCCGTTAAAGATAAGTTTAAACATCCGGCCACCCGCACCTTCCAGGCTATACGCATTTGGGTTAATAGCGAACTGGATGAAATTGAACAGGCTTTAAAGGGATCGCTGGGTGCACTCGCCACCGGCGGGCGTTTATCTGTTATCAGTTTCCATTCCCTTGAAGACCGTATTGTTAAACGGTTTATGCGTGAAAATAGCCGAGGTCCTCAAGTTCCTGCTGGCTTGCCAATGACGGAAGCCCAGTTAAGTCAGCTCGGTGGCCGCCAGTTAAAAGCATTGGGTAAATTGATGCCTGGTGAAGACGAAGTGGCGGAAAATCCTCGGGCACGCAGTTCGGTATTACGTATTGCTGAAAGGACCGGGGCATGATTGGCCGTGTAACTGAGTCGCTGGGCAAAGTTGCCCAGATAAGTAAAGTGGCTCAGTTAGGGAGCACTGAACGTCATTCCTTACCGGGGGTTATCGGTGGGGATTTACTGCGTAACGGTAAACTCCCTGTCTGCCTGTTTGTCGCGATTGTTATCACGTCTGTGGTGGTGGTCACCACAGCACATAAAACACGTTTGTTGACGGCCCAACGCGAACAGATGGTAGTAGAACGTGATGCCCTGGATATTGAATGGCGTAACCTGATTCTGGAAGAGAATGCGCTTGGTGATCACAGCCGAGTAGAGCGGATAGCCAAAGACAAACTGCAATTGCAGCATGTGGATCCTTCACAAGAAAATATCGTTATTCAGCAATAAGGAAGTCAGCAGCAGATGAAATTAGCGGCAAAAATGCCCAAAGCAAAACGCCAGGACGTTCAGGCCAACTTTATTGGTTGGCGTTTTGCGTTGCTTTGTGGCTGTATTCTGCTGGCACTGTTCTTGTTGGTAGGCAGGGTAGCCTGGTTACAGATTATTGAGCCTGACATGTTAGTCCGTCAGGGGGATATGCGTTCATTACGGGTACAGGAAGTTGCCAGTGCCCGTGGCATGATAAGCGATCGTGCTGGCCGCCCACTGGCTGTCAGTGTTCCGGTAAATGCGATTTGGGCCGATCCGAAAGAGTTGCATGATGCCGGTGGGGTTAAGCTGGATAGTCGCTGGAAAGCCTTGGCTGATGCCTTGAATACGCCTCTTGATCAACTGGCTTCAAGGGTGAACAGCAACCCTAAAAGTCGGTTTATCTATCTGGCTCGTCAGGTTAATCCTGAGGTCAGTAATTATATTAAGCAACTTAAGCTACCAGGCATTCATTTACGCCAGGAGTCTCGTCGTTATTACCCTTCAGGCGAAGTGACCGCACACTTAATTGGTTTCACCAACGTCGACAGTCAGGGCATTGAAGGGGTTGAAAAGAGCTTTGATAAATGGCTGACCGGGCAGCCCGGTGAACGTATTGTGCGTAAAGACCGCTTTGGCCGGGTGATTGAAGACATCTCTTCGACTGACAGCCAGGCTGCGCATAACCTGTCATTGAGCATTGATGAACGTTTACAAGCGCTTGTCTACCGTGAATTGAGCAATGCCGTGGCCTTTAACAAGGCGGAATCAGGCAGTGCGGTTCTGGTTGATGTCAATACCGGTGAAATCCTGGCAATGGCAAATAGCCCTTCATATAACCCGAATAATCTGGCTGATACCGAAAAAGACGTGATGCGTAACCGGACTATCACCGACGTGTTTGAACCGGGTTCAACAGTTAAACCTATGGTCGTGATGACGGCGCTCCAGCGTGGTGTGGTGAATGAAAACACGGTATTAAATACCATCCCTTATCGGGTGAATGGCCATGAAATCAAAGATGTTGCCCGTTATAGTGAATTGACACTGACTGGGGTTTTGCAGAAGTCGAGTAACGTTGGTGTGTCAAAGCTGGCGTTAGCGATGCCATCCTCAGCGATAGTAGATACTTACTCTCGTTTTGGACTGGGAAAAGCGACCAATTTGGGGTTGGTCGGAGAACGCAGTGGCTTATTTCCTCAAGCACAAAAACGGTGGTCTGACATAGAGAGGGCCACCTTCTCTTTTGGTTATGGGCTGATGGTGACACCATTGCAGTTAGCACGCGCCTACGCAACCATCGGCAGTTACGGTATCTATCGTCCACTCTCTATCACCAAAGTTGATCCGCCGGTACCTGGTGAACGTATTTTCCCTGAGGCCACTGTGCGTAAGGTCCTGCATATGATGGAGAGCGTTGCTTTGCCAGGCGGCGGCGGCGTGAAGGCGGCGATTAAAGGCTATCGTATTGCTATTAAAACCGGTACGGCTAAAAAAGTGGGGCCGGACGGAAAATATATTAATAAATATCTTGCCTATACTGCAGGTGTTGCACCTGCCAGCCAGCCACGTTTTGCGTTGGTTGTGGTTATCAATGATCCACAAGCAGGTAAGTATTACGGTGGTGCAGTATCCGCCCCTGTGTTTGGCGCCATTATGGGGGGCGTACTGCGTACCATGAACATTGAGCCGGATGCGTTAACGACCGGTGAGAAAAACGAGTTTGTAATTAATCAGAAAGAGGCATCAGGTGGCAGATCGTAATTTGCATGACCTTCTTGCGCCTTGGGTAGCGAATCTACCCGCGCGGGTATTACGAGAGATGACACTCGACAGTCGCACTGCGGCTGCGGGCGATCTGTTTGTGGCGATAGTCGGACATAAGGCGGATGGGCGTCGCTATATTCCACAGGCTATTGCACAAGGTGTGGCTGCTGTCATTGCTGAAGCTGAAGGTGAGGCACAGGACGGTGAAGTTCGTCATATGCACGGTGTGCCGGTTATCTATCTCAGCCAGTTGTCACAACGCTTGTCTGCTTTGGCCGGGCGATTCTATGGCGAGCCTTCCCAGGCCATGCGTCTGGTTGCCGTTACCGGAACCAATGGTAAAACTACCACCACACAATTGCTGGCTCAATGGGCACAGTTGCTGGGCGAAACCAGCGCGGTGATGGGAACCGTGGGTAATGGCTTGCTGGGACAGGTTGTTGCAGCGGAAAATACTACCGGTTCAGCGGTGGATGTTCAGCATGAGCTGGATCATTTACTGGCGCAAGGGGCAACCTTTGGCGCTATGGAAGTCTCTTCCCATGGTCTGGTGCAGCATCGGGTGGCAGCGTTACATTTTGCTGCCTCAGTATTTACTAACCTGAGCCGTGATCATCTTGATTACCATGGCACTATGGAAAATTACGCCGCGGCAAAATGGTTATTATTTTCTGAACATGAATGCGGTCAGGCCATTATCAATGCAGATGATGAAGTGGGACGCCAGTGGCTTAGTCGTTTACCTGATGCGGTTGCAGTGAGTATGGATAATCATATCCAGCCTGACTGTGCCGGGCGCTGGGTCGCCGCCACAGGGGTCGATTATCACGATGGTGGCGCCACAGTGCATTTCTCTTCTTCCTGGGGGGATGGTCAGCTTAACAGCCGGCTGGTTGGGCCGTTTAACGTCAGCAACCTGCTACTGGCCCTCGCGACATTACTGGCGCTGGGTTATTCCCTGAATGCACTGCAAGAGACTGCAGCCCGCTTAGAACCTGTTTGTGGTCGTATGGAAGTCTTCCGTACCCCTGGCCGGCCGACGGTAGTGGTGGATTACGCCCATACCCCTGATGCACTGGAAAAGGCATTGGCAGCAGCGCGCTTGCACTGCCAGGGAAAACTGTGGTGTGTATTTGGTTGTGGTGGTGACCGGGATAAAGGTAAGCGTCCATTAATGGGGGCCATTGCAGAGCAATACGCTGATGTGGCGGTAGTGACCGATGACAACCCACGTACCGAAGACCCTGCTGCCATCGTCGAAGACATTTTGGCGGGAATGCTCAATGCTGGGGTGGCCCATGTTATCCAGGGCCGGGCAGAAGCGGTAACCCATGTAATTATGCAGGCCGGAGAGAACGATATGGTACTGGTGGCCGGGAAAGGGCATGAAGATTACCAGATTGTTGGAAACCGCCGGTTGGACTACTCCGACAGGGCAACGGTACAGGCTCTGTTAGGGGGCATGTCATGATCCCGATTTCTTTAACGCGACTTGTTTCTGTCCTGGGCGGGAAACGCTTTGGTCAGGATGTTGAGATTACTGATGTCACGACCGATACCCGGAAACTAACGCCGGGTTCTCTTTTTGTTGCCCTGAAGGGTGAACGTTTTGATGCCCATGATTTTGCTGACGAGGCGGTAAAGGCAGGGGCCAGAGCATTACTGGTTTCCCGTCAGCTCGAAATTTCTGTGCCACAGCTTGTGGTGAGTGATACACGACTGGCGCTGGGTGAATTAGGGGCCTGGGTGCGTCAGCAGGTTCCCGCGCGGGTCGTGGCGTTGACCGGGTCTTCCGGGAAGACGTCAGTCAAAGAAATGACCGCTGCCATTTTGCGCCAGTGTGGTAACACGCTCTATACCGCGGGTAACTTGAATAATGATATTGGTGTCCCTTTGACGCTCTTGCGTCTGACACCGGAACATGACTTTGCCGTTATTGAGCTGGGGGCTAATCACCAGGGCGAAATTGCCTGGACTGTGTCACTGACCCGTCCGGAAGCGGCGCTGGTCAATAATCTGGCTGCTGCTCATCTGGAAGGATTTGGTTCCCTGGCGGGGGTAGCCAAAGCTAAAGGTGAAATTTTCCAGGGACTTCCCCCAGACGGTATTGGAATTATTAATGCCGACAGTAATGACTGGGCGCACTGGCGAACTCAACTCACTGAACATAAAGTATGGCGTTTTTCACCTGATGCGCCGGACTGTGACTTTAGCGCTCACCATGTGGTGCTGACTGCCAGTGGCTGTGACTTTACCCTGTGCACTCCTGCCGGGAGTATTGCCATCACGCTGCCACTCCCCGGGCGTCATAACATTGCTAATGCTCTGGCCGCTGCGGCACTGGCAACGGCAGTCGGTGCCTCACTGGATGCGATAAAAGTAGGCCTGGGAGGATTGCAGCCGGTGCCTGGTCGTTTATTCCCCGTGCGTCTGAATGAAGAACAACAACTGCTTGATGACACCTATAACGCCAATGTGGGCTCAATGACTGCGGCGGTACAGGTCCTGGCAGAGATGCCGGGCTACCGAGTGCTGGTCGTGGGTGATATGGGGGAATTGGGTGTTGAAGCCGTCGCGTGCCATCGTCAGGTTGGTGAAGCGGCAAAAATTGCAGCAATCGATTGTGTACTGAGTGTGGGTATATTGAGTGAAGCTCTGAGCCATGCCTCTGGTGTGGGGGAGCATTTTACGGATAAAGCTGCACTGGTTACACGTTTGAAAGCATTAATCGAAGCGCATCCAAAATTAACCATTTTGGTGAAAGGTTCACGTAGCGCGGCTATGGAAGACGTCGTTCGCGCATTGCAGGAGAAACAAGCATGTTAGTTTGGCTGGCCGAATATCTGGTTAAGTATTATTCCGGTTTTAACGTCTTTTCTTATCTGACGTTTCGCGCCATTGTGAGTTTGCTAACCGCACTGTTTCTCTCCTTATGGATGGGGCCCCGTTTTATCGCCTATCTGCAAAAACTCTCTTTTGGGCAGGTCGTTCGTAACGATGGCCCTGAGTCACATTTTAGTAAACGTGGTACCCCGACCATGGGGGGGGTGATGATCCTCACCTCTATTGTCGTATCGGTATTAATGTGGGCTTATCCTTCTAACCCTTATGTCTGGTGTGTGCTCTTTGTTTTGGTCGGGTACGGCATCGTGGGGTTTGTTGATGATTACCGTAAAGTCATCCGCAAAGATACCAAAGGCCTGGTGGCCAAGTGGAAGTATTTCTGGATGTCGGTTATCGCGCTGGCGGTCTCATTCACGATGTATATTGCCGGGAAAGATACTGCTGCCACTGAGCTGGTGGTTCCTTTCTTTAAAGACATTATGCCGCAGTTGGGGCTGTTTTATGTCTTACTGGCTTATTTCGTTATTGTTGGTACGGGTAATGCCGTCAACTTGACCGATGGCCTGGATGGTCTGGCGATTATGCCAACCGTTCTGGTCGCCGCAGGATTTGCTCTGGTTGCCTGGGCTACCGGCAACATGAATTTTGCGGGATATCTGCATATTCCCTATCTGCGTCATGCGGGAGAACTGGTGATTGTTTGTACCGCTATTGTCGGCGCAGGATTAGGGTTTCTGTGGTTTAACACCTATCCGGCACAAATCTTTATGGGGGATGTGGGATCCCTTGCCTTAGGGGGCGCTCTTGGCACCATTGCCGTTTTACTACGTCAGGAGTTCTTGCTGGTGATTATGGGCGGGGTGTTTGTTGTGGAAACGCTGTCCGTTATTTTGCAAGTTGGTTCCTTTAAACTGCGCGGGCAACGTATTTTCCGTATGGCACCTATCCACCACCATTATGAGTTGAAAGGCTGGCCTGAACCCCGAGTCATCGTGCGTTTCTGGATTATTTCGCTGATGCTGGTGCTGATTGGCCTGGCAACGTTGAAGGTACGCTAATCATGGCTGACTATCAGGGTAAAAACGTCGTTATCATCGGGCTGGGATTAACAGGCTTGTCCTGCGTTAATTTTTTTGTCGAACGGGGACTGTCTCCCCGGGTGATGGATACGCGTAATACGCCCCCTGGTCTGGATTCTCTGCCACCACAAATCGAGTGTCATACAGGGTCACTGCATCTGGAATGGTTACTGCAGGCGGACTTGATTGTTGCCAGCCCCGGCATGGCACTGTCCGATCCGGCGCTGGTTGCGGCGGCTGATGCGGGTATTGAAATTGTTGGTGATATTGAACTGTTTTGCCGGGAAGCACAGTCCCCGATTGTGGCAATCACTGGCTCTAATGGTAAAAGTACGGTCACCACTTTAGTCGGGGAAATGGCAAAAGCCGCCGGCGTTAAAGTGGGTGTCGGCGGTAATATTGGTCAGCCTGCGTTGACCCTGCTGAAGCAAGCCTGTGATCTGTATGTGCTTGAGCTTTCGAGTTTTCAACTGGAAACGACTTACAGCTTAAAAGCGGCAGCTGCCACTATCCTTAATGTTACAGAAGATCACATGGACAGGTATCCCTTAGGGCTGGGGCAGTATCGTTCAGCAAAACTACGTATCTATGACAACGCCGCCGTTTGTGTGGTTAATGCGGACGACGCACTGACTTTACCCGCTGGCGGAGCAGATGCGCGCTGTATCAGCTTTGGTATTGATGTCGGGGATTATCACCTGACGCAACAGCAGGGCGAAATCTGGCTACGGGTGAAAGGCGAAAAAGTGCTTAACAGCAGAGAGATGAAGCTGGTCGGGCAGCATAATTACACCAATGCGCTGGCGGCCCTGGCACTGGCAGATGCGGTTAATTTGCCGATCTCCAGTAGTCTCAGTGCCCTGACCCAGTTCGGTGGTTTAGCCCATCGTTTTCAGCTGGTACTGGAAAGTAATGGTGTGCGCTGGATTAATGACTCCAAAGCGACCAATGTTGGCAGCACTGAAGCGGCGCTGAATGGCCTTAAAGTGGATGGAACGCTCCATCTGTTGCTCGGGGGGGATGGCAAATCTGCAGATTTTTCCTCGCTGGCTCGCTACCTGCAGTCTGATAATATTCGGCTCTACTGTTTTGGCCGTGATGCGGCAGAACTGGTCGCATTGCGCCCGGAAATTGCTGAACAGACTGAAACCATGGAGCAAGCTGTTAAACTGATAGCCGGCCGGGTCAGCGCAGGTGACATGGTTCTTCTGTCTCCCGCCTGTGCAAGTCTGGATCAGTTTAAAAATTTTGAGCAACGTGGTGATGTCTTTACACGTCTGGCGAAGGAGTTTGGGTAATGCGATTGTCTCTCCCTCGTCTGCGGCTGCCCCGAATACCAGGCATAAATATTCTGGCTTGGGTTGTGTCGGCATTAAAAGGGTGGGTGATGGGAAGCCGTGAGGCAGAGAGCAGCCAGTTACTGTACGATCGTACATTACTGTGGCTAACGTTTGGTCTCACTGCTGTTGGTTTTATTATGGTCACCTCGGCGTCAATGCCTGTCGGACAGCGACTGGCAAATGATCCGTTTCTTTTTGCTAAACGTGATGGACTCTATATTATCCTGGCATTTGCTCTGTCGATGATAACCCTGCGTCTGCCAATGGATTTCTGGCAGCGACACAGTACAGCGATGCTACTGGCATCGATTGTCATGCTGATGGTGGTACTGGTTGTGGGGAGCTCCGTCAACGGGGCATCCCGCTGGATTTCAATCGGGCCATTGCGCGTGCAGCCAGCAGAGCTCTCTAAGCTGGCGCTGTTCTGCTATTTATCCAATTACTTGGTGCGCAAAGTTGATGAGGTCCGAAATAACCTCCGTGGTTTCTTAAAACCCATGGGGGTTATCCTGGTGATGGCTCTGTTATTACTGGCTCAGCCAGATTTGGGCACGGTAGTGGTGCTGTTTATCACGACACTGGCGATGCTGTTCCTGGCAGGGGCGAAACTATGGCAGTTTATTGCGATCATCTGCACGGGTATTGCTGCGGTAGTGATGCTGATTCTGGCCGCACCTTATCGTATTCGCCGTGTGACCTCTTTCTGGAACCCCTGGGATGATCCCTTTGGCAGTGGCTATCAGTTAACCCAATCATTGATGGCGTTCGGACGCGGTGAAATGTGGGGTCAGGGCCTGGGAAATTCAGTACAAAAACTGGAGTATTTACCCGAAGCACACACGGATTTTATCTTCGCCATTCTGGCGGAAGAGTTGGGATATATCGGTGTGGTGATTGTGCTTTTAATGGTATTCTGCGTCGCTTTTCGCGCGATGTCTATCGGTAAGCGTGCACTGGAAATTGACCAGCGTTTCTCTGGTTTCCTGGCCTGCTCTATTGGCGTTTGGTTCAGCTTCCAGGCACTGGTTAATGTCGGTGCCGCGGCGGGGATGTTACCAACTAAAGGTTTAACGTTACCACTCATCAGTTACGGTGGTTCCAGCTTATTGATCATGTCGACCGCGATTATGTTGTTATTACGAATTGACTATGAAACTCGCCTGGCAAAAGCGCAGGCGTTCACACGGAGTGCCAAATGACAGGCAAATCAAAACGATTAATGGTAATGGCTGGCGGGACGGGGGGGCATGTTTTCCCGGGGCTGGCGGTTGCACATTATTTGATTGCTCAAGGTTGGCAGGTGCGCTGGTTAGGAACCAGTGACCGCATGGAAGCTAACCTGGTACCTCTTAATGGTATCGAAATTGATTTTATCCGCATTTCTGGATTGCGAGGGAAAGGCCTTAAAGCTCAGTTGATGGCGCCAGTGCAGATTTTTAAAGCCTGGCGTCAGGCAAGGGCAATAATGAAAGCCTGGAAACCGGATGTGGTTCTGGGTATGGGGGGCTATGTATCAGGCCCCGGGGGATTAGCAGCCTGGTCCCTGGGCATCCCTGTGGTGCTCCATGAACAAAATGGTATTGCGGGGCTGACTAATAAATGGCTGGCGAAAATTGCCACTAAAGTGATGCAAGCCTTTCCCGGTGCGTTTCCGAAAGCCGATGTTGTCGGTAATCCGGTCCGGACGGATGTCCTGGCTCTGCCAGATCCTGAGCAGCGCTTTGCTCACCGTGATGGCCCGTTGCGGGTTCTGGTTGTGGGGGGCTCACAGGGGGCACGTGTGCTGAATCAGATTATGCCTTTGGTTGCGGGTCAACTGTCCGACCATATCACTGTCTGGCACCAAACTGGCAAGGGTGGACTCAGTCAAGTGCAGAAAGCGTATGAAGCGGTTTCTCAACAGCATAACGTCACTGAATTCATTGATGATATGGCAGAAGCTTATGGCTGGGCTGATGTGGTGGTTTGCCGCTCAGGTGCACTGACGGTGAGTGAAATATCTGCCGCAGGTTTACCGGCGTTATTTGTGCCTTTCCAACATAAAGATCGGCAGCAGTACTGGAATGCATTGCCCCTGGAAAAAGCGGGTGCAGCAATCATTCTGGAGCAGTCCCAGTTTACTGTGGATGCTGTAGTGGCAATCCTGGCTGGCTGGGATCGTCCGACACTATTAGCAATGGCACAGCGTGCTCGTGCGGCATCAATTCCTGATGCCACTGAACGTGTCGCAAAAGAAGTCGCTCAGGTGACACGAAAATAGTCTTTGTGGGTGGCAGATGCCCCCCATGATTTTGATGTAATGACGGAATACCGTCTTCAGGTTTGGATAATGAATACTCAACAATTGGCGAAACTGCGTTCAATCGTGCCCGAGATGCGTCGCGTCCGGCACATTCACTTTGTTGGCATCGGCGGCGCCGGTATGGGCGGCATCGCTGAGGTATTGGCTAATGAAGGCTACCAGATCAGTGGGTCTGATTTGGCTCCGAACCCGGTCACACAACAATTATCAGCCTTGGGCGCGACAATTTATTTCAATCATCGCCCTGAAAATGTGCTCGACGCCAGTGTTGTGGTGATGTCCAGTGCCATATCAGCAGACAACCCTGAAATTGTTGCTGCTCAGGAAGCCCGCATTCCCGTGATTCGTCGGGCAGAGATGCTGGCTGAATTGATGCGTTTTCGTCATGGTATCGCGATTGCCGGAACACATGGCAAAACTACGACAACGGCAATGATATCCAGTATTTATGCTGAAGCGGGCCTTGATCCGACCTTCGTGAATGGTGGGTTAGTCAAAGCGGCTGGAACCCATGCCCGCCTCGGCCACAGTCGGTATTTAATCGCTGAAGCTGACGAGAGTGATGCCTCATTCCTCCACCTCCAGCCGATGGTTTCTGTGGTGACAAATATCGAAGCTGACCACATGGATACTTACCAGGGTGACTTCGAGAATTTAAAGCAGACCTTTATTAATTTTCTGCACAATTTGCCTTTTTATGGTCGTGCGGTGATGTGTGTCGATGATTCGGTGATTCGTGAATTATTACCACGAGTCGGGCGTCAGACGACTACCTATGGTTTTAGTGATGACGCTGACGTTCGCATTGAAGATTATCGCCAGTCCGCTGCCCAGGGCTTCTTTACCGTGGTACGGCAGGATAAACCTCGGCTGCAGGTAGTTCTGAATGCACCAGGACGTCATAATGCGTTAAATGCCACTGCGGCGATTGCGGTAGCCACTGAAGAGGGGATCGAGGATAGCGCTATTTTACAGGCGCTGGCGAGTTTCCAGGGGACTGGACGTCGCTTTGACTTTTTGGGGGAGTTTCCTCTCGATACGGTTAATGGGAAACCCGGTACAGCAGTATTAGTCGATGACTATGGTCATCATCCGACGGAAGTGGATGCGACAATTAAAGCGGCTCGTGCAGGCTGGCCGGATAAAAACCTGGTGATGATTTTCCAGCCCCATCGCTATACCCGTACCCGTGATTTATACGATGATTTTGCCAGTGTCTTGTCACAAGTAGACGTGCTATTGATGCTGGATGTTTATGCCGCTGGTGAAACGGCCATTCCTGGCGCTGACAGCCGATCCTTGTGTCGCACTATCCGTGGGCGTGGCATTGTGGATCCTATTTTGGTTTCCGATCATGCTGATGTGCCAGAGATCCTGGCGCCGGTTTTATCAGGCAATGATCTGATCCTCGTCCAGGGGGCGGGTAATATCGGCAAAATTGCAAGACACTTATCCGAGATCAAACTTCAGCCACGCAAGAAAGGGGATGACCACTATGGCTGATAAAATAGCCGTTCTGTTAGGGGGATTTTCCGCGGAGCGTGATGTGTCATTGCAATCTGGACACGCTGTGCTGGCTGGATTAAAAGAGGCAGGCATTGATGCCAGCGCCTTTGATCCTCAGCAACGTTCAGTAACAGAATTAAAATTGTTGGGTTTTGACAAAGTATTTATCGCCTTGCATGGTCGTGGTGGCGAAGATGGCACTCTACAAGGATTGTTAGAAATCATGCAGCTACCTTATACCGGTAGCGGTGTGATGGCATCAGCAATCTCGATGGATAAAATGCGCACTAAGTTGCTGTGGCAAGGTGCGGGACTGCCGGTTGCTCCCGGAATGGTATTAAGACGCTCTGACGTTTCAGGCCCATTAAGTCTTTCCCAGCAAGAGACGATTAAAACGCTAGGCTTCCCTTTGATAGTGAAGCCAAATCGTGAAGGTTCCAGTGTGGGCATGTCAAAAGTGGACAATCTTAGTGCACTGCCCGAAGCACTGGAACTGGCCTTTGAACACGACAATGATGTGCTGATTGAAAAGTGGCTAAATGGCCCGGAATATACGGTTGGCATCCTGGGAAATAATATTTTACCGCCAATCAGTATCCAATCGTCAGGAAGCTTCTACGATTATAATGCTAAGTATATCTCTGATCAGACAAAATACATTTGCCCGGTCGATTTGAGCGAACATAAAGTACAAGAGTTACAGGCCTTAGTTTTGCAAGCCTGGAACGTTTTAGGGTGTAGTGGTTGGGGACGTGTAGACGTAATGCAGGACAGTGACGGTCAATTTTATTTGCTGGAAGTGAATACCTCACCGGGTATGACAAGTCACAGTCTCGTGCCTATGGCCGCGCGGCAGGCTGGAATGACGTTCTCTGAGTTGGTGGTACGTATTTTGGCATTGGCTGACTGATATGTCCCAGGCTGCACTGAATTCACGCCAGCGACCTGATGAAGAGAAAGGCTCAGGCTCAGGGCACAGTAACGGCTCCCGCCTTGCTGGGATCGTTTTTCTGTGTATTGTGTTACTGACGGTTTTCGTCGGGGCGTTTATGGTAGTGAACTGGATGGAAGACGCACAGCGTTTACCACTATCAAAACTCGTGGTTACCGGGGACAGGCATTACACACGTAACGATGATATCAGGCAGTCTATTTTGTCCTTGGGGCCGCCGGGCACCTTTATGACCCAGGACGTGAATATTATTCAGCAGCAGATAGAACGTCTGCCCTGGATAAAACAAGCAAGTGTAAGAAAGCAATGGCCAGACAAATTAAAGATTCATCTGGTTGAATTTGTGCCGCTTACGCGATGGAATGACCAGCATATGGTTGATGCACAAGGTAGTGTGTTTAGTATTCCATCATCACGTAATAGCGGACAGCAAGAATTGCCCAGTTTATCGGGACCAGAAGGCAGTGAAAATGAAGTACTGCAAGGTTATCGTGATATGGGGGTTATTCTGGCAAAAGATAAATTTACCTTGAAAGCTGTCGCCATGACGGCGCGTCGTTCCTGGCAATTGACGTTAAATAATGGCATACAACTTAATCTCGGTCGGGGAGACACCATGAAACGTCTGGCACGTTTTATCGAACTCTACCCGCTGTTGGAGCAACAGGCGCAGGCGGATAACAAAAAGATAACTTACGTTGATCTGCGTTATGACTCAGGTGCAGCGGTTGGGTGGGAAGCGCTTCCTAAACCGGACCCTAATTCGGACAAGCAACAGAATCAGGTACAGGTAGAATAACAATGATTAAGGCGACGGACAGAAAACTGGTAGTGGGACTGGAGATTGGCACAGCCAAAGTTGCCGCTTTAGTAGGGGAAGTTCTGCCTGACGGTGTGGTAAATATTATCGGTGTGGGGAGTTGTCCATCCCGAGGAATGGATAAGGGTGGTGTCAATGATCTTGAGTCGGTGGTGAAATGCGTACAGCGCGCCATTGACCAGGCTGAATTAATGGCAGACTGTCAGATATCTTCAGTTTATCTTGCTCTATCCGGGAAACACATTAGCTGTCAAAATGAGATAGGTATGGTGCCTATCTCAGAAGAAGAAGTGACCCAGGAAGATGTGGAAAATGTCGTCCATACCGCAAAATCTGTGCGTGTCAGAGATGAACATCGTGTTTTGCATGTGATTCCACAAGAGTATGCTATTGATTATCAAGAAGGCATTAAAAATCCAGTCGGCCTGTCTGGTGTCAGAATGCAGGCGAAAGTGCATCTGATTACCTGCCATAACGATATGGCAAAAAACATTGTCAAGGCAGTGGAACGTTGTGGTCTAAAAGTTGACCAACTTATTTTTGCCGGCCTGGCCGCAAGCTATGCCGTGTTAACCGAAGATGAACGTGAACTTGGGGTCTGTGTCGTTGATATTGGCGGCGGTACTATGGATATGGCTGTCTATACAGGTGGTGCCTTGCGCCACACCAAAGTCATTCCTTATGCCGGGAATGTGGTGACCAGTGATATCGCTTACGCTTTTGGTACCCCCCCGAGTGACGCAGAAGCCATTAAAGTCCGTCATGGTTGTGCGCTCGGTTCCATTGTTGGTAAAGATGAAAATGTTGAAGTGCCAAGCGTTGGTGGACGGCCACCACGCAGCTTGCAACGTCAAACATTAGCTGAGGTTATTGAGCCACGTTATACCGAGCTCCTTAATCTGGTAAATGAAGAGCTTTTGCAGTTACAAGAACAGCTTCGTCAGCAAGGCGTTAAACATCATCTGGCTGCCGGTATTGTACTGACGGGTGGTGCTGCACAGATTGAAGGATTGGCTGCCTGTGCCCAGCGTGTCTTCCACACGCAGGTAAGAATTGGGCAGCCATTAAATATCACTGGCCTTACAGACTATGCCCAGGAGTCCTACTACTCAACGGCAGTCGGGTTGCTGCACTATGGCAAAGAGTCACATCTCAGTGGTGAGGCTGAAGTAGAAAAAAGGACCTCAGTTGGCTCGTGGTTTAAACGCCTTAATGGCTGGCTGAGAAAAGAGTTTTAATTTTTTGTAAGAGGCCGGTGAGTATTCCGGCTTCAGGCAACAGGCGTAAACGGAGAGAAATTATGTTTGAACCTATGGAACTGACCAATGATGCGGTGATTAAAGTCATCGGCGTCGGCGGCGGCGGCGGTAATGCCGTTGAACACATGGTGCGTGAGCGCATCGAAGGCGTTGAATTCTTCGCGGTCAATACTGATGCCCAGGCATTACGTAAAACTGCAGTAGGACAGACTATACAAATAGGTAATGGAATTACCAAAGGTCTGGGTGCCGGTGCGAACCCTGAAGTTGGTCGTAATGCTGCGGAAGAAGATCGTGAAGCGTTACGCGCAGCACTTGATGGCGCAGATATGGTCTTTATCGCTGCAGGTATGGGTGGTGGTACCGGTACTGGCGCTGCTCCTGTGGTTGCTGAAGTCGCCAAAGATTTAGGTATCCTGACTGTTGCTGTCGTCACTAAGCCCTTCAATTTTGAAGGCAAGAAGCGTATGGCATTTGCTGAACAGGGGATTGCGGAGTTATCCAAACACGTTGACTCTCTGATCACCATTCCGAATGACAAACTGCTAAAAGTATTAGGCCGCGGAATTTCGCTGTTGGATGCCTTTGGTGCTGCCAATGACGTGCTAAAAGGCGCGGTGCAAGGTATTGCAGAACTGATTACTCGTCCGGGTCTGATGAACGTCGACTTTGCTGATGTGCGCACAGTGATGTCTGAAATGGGCTATGCCATGATGGGCTCAGGTGTTGCGAGCGGTGAAGACCGTGCTGAAGAAGCTGCTGAAATGGCCATTTCCAGCCCGTTACTGGAAGATATCGACCTGTCCGGTGCGCGTGGTGTGCTGGTTAACATCACTGCGGGCTTTGACCTGCGTCTGGATGAATTTGAAACGGTGGGTAACACTATCCGTGCTTTCGCTTCTGATAACGCCACCGTGGTTATCGGTACCTCTCTTGATCCAGAGATGAATGATGAGCTGCGCGTGACAGTTGTCGCTACCGGTATTGGTATGGACAAACGTCCGGAAATTACCCTGGTGACGAACAAACAGACTCAGCAACCGATTATGGATCGTTACCAGCAGCACGGTATGGCTCCATTGACACAAGAGCAAAAGCCAGTGAGTAAAGTCGTTAATGACAATACACCTCAGGCAACAAAAGAACCTGATTATCTGGATATTCCAGCTTTTTTACGCAAACAAGCTGACTAAGAATAAACCGGATCTTGGGATAATTCGCTCTTTGTGCTAAAGTAGTGTCCCGTATGTGATGTACACTTACGGCTAGAACAGCAATTTTGCGAGATTATACGATGATCAAACAAAGGACATTGAAACGTATCGTTCAGGCGACTGGTGTCGGTTTACATACCGGCAAGAAAGTCACATTGACGTTACGCCCTGCGTCGGCAAATACCGGGGTCATCTATCGTCGCACAGACTTGAACCCACCGGTAGACTTTCCGGCTGATGCCAAATCCGTGCGTGATACCATGCTCTGTACTTGCCTGGTAAATGAGCATGATGTACGGATTTCAACGGTAGAGCACCTTAACGCAGCACTGGCTGGGTTAGGTATCGACAACATTATTATTGAAGTTGACGCACCAGAAATTCCTATTATGGATGGCAGTGCGGCACCTTTTGTCTATCTGTTGCTTGATGCCGGAATTGACGAACTGAATGTTGCCAAAAAATTCTTGCGTATCAAGGAAGCGGTACGTGTGGAAGATGGCGACAAATGGGCAGAAATGCTGCCATACAATGGTTTTTCATTGGATTTTACCATTGACTTTAACCATCCGGCGATTGATGCCAGCACGTCGCATTACAGCATGAATTTTTCTGCTGATGCTTTTGTGCGCCAGATCAGCCGTGCCCGCACTTTCGGTTTTATGCGTGATATCGAATACCTGCAGTCCCGTGGCCTGTGCCTCGGTGGCAGCTTTGACTGTGCTATCGTAGTGGATGATTATCGCGTATTGAACGAAGATGGTTTGCGTTTTGAAGACGAATTTGTGCGTCACAAAATGCTGGATGCTATCGGCGATCTCTTTATGTGTGGTCACAATATTATTGGTGCGTTTAATGCCTATAAATCAGGGCACGCATTGAATAATAAACTGCTGCAAGCTGTACTGGCGAAACAGGAAGCCTGGGAATGGGCGACCTTTGAAGATGAAGCCGAGTTGCCACTGGCATTTAAGGCACCTAACCTGGTGCTGGCATAACAGGTAAGTTATCTATTACGACTGGTTTTACTGGCACTCTCTCCGGCCAGGGAAGCCAGTCGTTCTATGGCTTTTTTTAGCTTTTCCGGACTCCGCTTTGCCACTTCAAGTAACGTATCTGCACTCTGCTCACTTAGCTGACGATTAACCCGGTATACGGTATTATTAGTTTGAGTGTTGTTTTCTTGTACTATTTCTACCCTTTTTCCCGCCAGTGATGGATTAATCCTGATGTCGATTGATGTCAATGATGGTAGTATTTGGGCGCGTAATGCACTAAGCAGGGCTGGTTGCTCATAACGTAGACGCATTAGCCAACTGGCATTGGCCGTTTCTATGACTAGAATGCCCTGACGAAAGTTGGCGACCCGACACCAGGGGTGTAGCTGTGCGGGGAGGATCCCCTGTATTGCTCGATTTAAGCGTAGCAGGGCGACAGCACGTTGCTGGATATTTTGTAACATGCTGTCTTGACTGCTTTCGTCGAAAAAATTATCCAGGGATTGCGGGCGACTGTCACGCATGTATTAAACTCCGGCGGAAAAATTGATCACTATTCTAAATCGTTGGCGACAATTTGGCAGACGTTATTTCTGGCCTCACCTCCTGTTGGGGATGGTGGCGGCTGGACTCGGCTTGCCTGCGCTTAGCGGTAATACGGAGCCGGGGGTTTCTGCTGCCACATCAACGACGGGCCATAATACCCTTCGTCAGGTCAGATTCGATAGCCTTATTCTGCTACAGGAAAATACCAGACGGGCTTCGTTTAACGTTGACTACTGGCACCAGCATGCGATTCGCACCGTTATTCGCCATCTCTCTTTCGCCATGGTGCCACAGGCGTTATCCATTTCTGATCAGAATGAGCCCCTTAAGGCTCAACATTCTGCTCTGCTTGATTCTCTCAGTATCTTACTGACTCAGGAGGGAAAACCTCCTGTTCTTGTGCGCCATACGGCACGTCAGACATTATCTGAAGCGGATATCTTCAATACCGTGACTTGGATCCGTCAGCTGCAAGGTATCCGGGCCGGCCCCCTCCGTCTTAGCTAATTTATACTCTTATTATTACCTTAATTATTACCCGTAAAGACGGATGCATTTGAGAATTTATTATGTTAATCAAATTATTAACTAAAGTTTTTGGTAGTCGTAACGATCGCAGCCTGCGCCGGATGCGTAAACAGGTCGCGGTTATTAATGCGATGGAACCTGCAATGGAAAAGCTGTCAGACGATGAGCTGAAAGCGAAGACCAATGAGTTTCGTGCCCGTATTGAAAAAGGTGAAACGCTGGAAAGCCTGTTGCCGGAAGCTTTTGCTGTTGTCCGTGAAGCCAGTAAACGCGTTTTTGGCATGCGTCACTTTGATGTTCAGTTATTGGGCGGTATGGTACTGAATGAACGCTGTATCGCTGAAATGCGCACCGGTGAAGGTAAAACCCTCACTGCAACTTTGCCTGCTTACCTGAATGGTTTGACTGGGAAAGGTGTACACGTGGTGACCGTGAACGATTATCTGGCTCAACGTGATGCTGAAAATAACCGCCCGTTGTTTGAGTTTCTGGGGCTGAGTGTGGGTATTAACTTGCCGGGTATGCCCGCGCCAGCAAAACGTGCTGCCTATGCTGCGGATATTACTTACGGGACCAATAACGAATACGGTTTTGACTATTTGCGTGACAACATGGCTTTCAGCCCTGAAGAACGTGTACAGCGTCAGTTAAATTATGCCCTGGTGGATGAAGTTGACTCCATCCTGATTGATGAAGCACGAACCCCGCTGATTATTTCTGGTCCAGCAGAGGATAGCTCTGAGCTCTATAAGAAAGTGAACAAGATTATCCCCCATCTTGTTCGTCAGGAAAAAGAGGACTCAGATACCTTTAAAGGCGAAGGCCATTTCTCGGTAGACGAAAAATCGCGTCAGGTTCATTTGACTGAACGTGGTTTGATCCTGATTGAAGAGCTGCTGGTTAAAGAGGGCATGATGGTAGAGGGCGAGTCACTTTACTCCCCAACGAACATCATGCTAATGCACCATGTGACAGCTGCTCTGCGCGCCCATGCGCTATTTACGCGCGATGTTGACTATATCGTTAAAGACGGTGAAGTCATTATTGTCGATGAGCATACGGGGCGTACCATGTCAGGACGTCGCTGGTCCGATGGTTTGCACCAGGCAGTAGAAGCGAAAGAAGGTGTTGATATTCAGAATGAGAATCAGACACTGGCTTCTATTACCTTCCAGAACTATTTCCGCCTTTATCAGAAACTGGCAGGTATGACCGGTACCGCTGATACAGAAGCTTTCGAGTTTAGCTCTATCTATAAGCTTGACACCATTGTTGTGCCGACTAACCGCCCAATGATTCGTAAAGATATGGCGGATCTGGTCTATATGACTGAAGCCGATAAAATTGCGGCGATTATCGAAGATATTAAAGAGCGTACCGCTCAGGGACAACCCTCACTGGTGGGGACTATCTCGATTGAAAAATCAGAAGTCGTCTCTCAAGAGCTGACTAAAGCGGGTATCAAGCATAACGTTCTGAACGCCAAATTCCACGCCAACGAAGCCGGTATTATCGCTCATGCAGGTTATCCGGGCACCGTCACCATTGCCACCAACATGGCGGGCCGTGGTACGGATATTATGTTAGGGGGGAGCTGGCAGGCAGAAGTCGCCGAGCTTGAAAACCCAACACCGGAACAAATTGAGCAGATCAAGGCTGACTGGAAAATCCGTCATGATGCGGTTCTGGCGTCAGGTGGTTTGCATATTATCGGTACTGAACGTCATGAATCCCGTCGTATTGATAACCAGTTACGTGGTCGTGCAGGGCGTCAAGGGGATGCTGGTTCTTCGCGTTTCTATCTCTCCATGGAA
This sequence comes from Citrobacter sp. JGM124, assembly GCF_018257795.1. Classification (GTDB taxonomy): domain Bacteria; phylum Pseudomonadota; class Gammaproteobacteria; order Enterobacterales; family Enterobacteriaceae; genus JGM124. The sequence continues at coordinate 212,852 of NZ_JAERJD010000005.1, forward strand.
GATGCGCTGATGCGTATTTTTGCTTCAGATCGTGTCTCTAACATGATGCGTAAACTGGGGATGAAACCTGGCGAAGCGATTGAACACCCTTGGGTCACTAAAGCCATCGCTAATGCACAACGTAAAGTTGAAAGCCGCAACTTTGATATTCGTAAGCAGCTGCTGGAATATGATGATGTTGCCAACGACCAGCGTCGTGCGATTTATACCCAGCGTAATGAATTACTTGACGTGGCGGATGTGAGTGAAACCATTGACAGTATCCGTGACGATGTATTTAAAGCCACTATTGATACCTATATCCCACCACAGTCTCTGGAAGAGATGTGGGATGTTGAAGGCTTGCAAGATCGTCTTAAAAATGACTTTGATCTTGATCTGCCCATCAAAGAGTGGCTGGATAAAGAACCCGAACTGCATGAAGAGACGTTACGCGAACGTATCCATCAGCAAGCGCTGGAACTGTATCGCCGTAAAGAAGAGATTGTCGGTGCTGAAGCAATGCGTCATTTTGAAAAAGGCGTGATGCTGCAGACGCTTGACTCACTGTGGAAAGAGCACCTGGCGGCGATGGACTACCTGCGTCAGGGGATCCATCTGCGTGGGTATGCGCAAAAAGATCCTAAGCAAGAATACAAACGTGAGTCCTTCTCAATGTTTGCTGCCATGCTTGAGTCTCTGAAATACGAAGTGATCAGTACCTTAAGTAAAGTTCAGGTACGTCTGCCAGAAGAAGTCGAAGCGATGGAGGCCGAACGTCGTGAAGAAGCGGAGCGTCTGGCTAGCATGCAGCAATTGAGTCATGTGGATGACGATACACTCGCAGCTCAGTCACTGGCAGCTGAAACCGGTGAGCGTAAAATCGGTCGTAATGACCCATGCCCATGTGGTTCAGGTAAAAAATATAAGCAGTGTCACGGTCGTTTGAGTTAAGCATTAGCGCTATTCATAGTGCTGACTAAGGGCATTTGCTGAGGCCAAAGGCAGGAGGGAAAACATGTTTTCCCTCCTGTTTATTTTTATAAAGAGAGAACGCCGCCGCTTCAGGGACAGATACTGGCGCTTATCCCGGGTAATCTGTGCCTGTGAGGTGAAAAGGGGTCTTGATAAAGGTAGAAAATGTGAAAATACGACAAATAGCAGCAGGTATCATTCGCAATTCACAAGGTGAAATTTTTATTACTCAGCGTCCAGCTGATGCCCATATGGCCAATAAATGGGAGTTTCCTGGGGGGAAAATTGAGGCCGGAGAGTCGCCAGAGCAGGCACTGGTTCGTGAGTTAGGCGAAGAGACCGGAATTCAGGCAACGGGTTATCAGTTATTTGAGACTATTGAACATCAATTTCCTGACCGGCACATTACGCTGTGGTTTTATTTGGTTGAACAATGGGAAGGTGAACCTTGGGGTAAAGAAGGGCAGCCTGGTCGTTGGGTGAAGCAGAACGAATTGCTAGCTGACGAGTTTCCGCCAGCTAACGGATTAATTATTCAAAAATTGGCTCAGAACTGATCTTTCCCTGAGTCTTCGCTCCACTCATCCTGGTCGGAGAGCAGCTGGCTCCCTGCGATCACTTTCTCTTCAGCAGCCCATTCGCCTAAATCAATGAGCTGACAGCGCTTACTGCAAAACGGGCGATAAGGGCTGCTCTCATTCCAGGGCACACTTTTACCACAGCCAGGGCAGGGCACCACAGTGGTTTCATCTTGACGCATTATCACTCCTTAACAGCAGGCTAACTCAAAATCCAGGCGCTCTGGCACAACACCATGTTCAGCATCTACAGGCATAAAACGAATAGCGAAACGATTTTTATGCCCCGATATTTGTGGGTAAATAGGTTCACTCATATCCAGTTTCAGGCGCAACAGATCAGCTTCGTCGCTATTGTTTTGATAAAAACCATTTAAGCTTGTTTGTTTACGGTACGGGGCTGAGTTACGGATGATATCAAGGATCAAATCCAGCGCTTGTTGTACAGGTACGAGGCTGACAAGCCATTGTGAAACCTGGCTGTCACGGCTTTCCTGGGGTAAATGAAGCCAAAGATGTAGCGTCGGTATATCAAAACTGCAGCAACCACCGGGAATACTCAGACGCTGGCGCACTAAAGCAATCAGGCGGTCTTCCCTTAACAGTTGTCCGACACGTGGCGCAGACATGAGTACGCTAGCGCAGCTTTCCAGTTGACTGCGTAACAGGGAAATACGTTGTTCGTCCACACCCGGAACTTCAGACCAGTTCAACAATTTACGCTGCTGTCTTGTAAGCTCTTTAAGAATTTCGGTGCGAACTTCCCCGCGTTCAAAAACGTCGAGTAATTCGCCGATATTACGAAAAAAATAGAGTGCCTTTGCGCTGTTATTCACAGGCAAAACGCTATTGAGTTGCTGGATAAGAAATTCAATACGCAGCCAGGTACGCATTTTTTCATTTAACGGGTGTTCAAAAAGAACCTCAGTGATCATCATTCTATGTCCTGTTGTGCGGCTCTGGAAGCCAGCATCAGATACTGCTGGTGCAGGGTTTCAACCCGCTGCTCAATTGCCTCTGGGCTACCATTATTATTAATAATATCATCGGCGACAGAGAGGCGCTGCTCACGGCTGGCTTGTGCGGCTAAAATTTGTTCGGCATGTGCACGAGACACGTGGTCTCGCTTCATGGTGCGTTCTATTTGGCGTTCTACAGGAACATCAACCACCAGTACGCGATCGGCTTTCCCTTGTAGATTATTTTCTACTAATAGCGGTACGACCCACAAGACATACGGTGATATCGCTTGCTCAATTTTATCACGTGTACGCTGATGTATTAATGGGTGTAGCAGCGTGTTTAGCCAGTGTTTATCCTCAGCAGAACTAAAAATTTTTTCACGCAGGGCACGGCGGTTAAGTGCCCCATCAGGCAATAGAATATCGGGGCCGAAATGTTGATGAATTAGCGCCAGGGCTGGCTGGTCAGGTTCAACCACTTGGCGTGCTATGATATCGGCATCGATAACAGTAATGCCTGCCCGGGAAAATGCGTCTGCCACAGTACTCTTTCCACTGCCTATCCCGCCCGTCAGAGCCACGGTATATTTCATTGAACCGTCCCTTGTTGTTTATTTTCAATTATCCGTCATAGCGTTCGATGCGGTGTGGCTCAGTGCCTGGATAGAGGCTGTGTTGCCATCTTTTTGCTATCCGAACACGGTAGTGCATGGTGTTAGATAACTGATTATATTATTAATAATTTAAAAACAGCCCACAAAAACGCAAGAGCGCCAATGACTATTCCTTGGATAAATTTAAACGATTGTAACGTAAAAAAGAGTATTTTCGCAGTCTTGCGAAGCCATTATTACTGCGTATGATAGAGTCACTGGAGTTGGCTGTTATTTCGCCGAACGTATTGCTTCTGTTCACTGCCATTCGACCCAGGAATTTGCTACATGCGTATTGAAGAAGATTTAAAATTAGGTTTTAAAGATGTTCTTATCCGCCCAAAACGTTCCACTCTGAAAAGTCGTTCTGATGTTGAACTCGAACGTCAATTTACCTTCAAACATTCAGGACTGACCTGGTCAGGCGTGCCTATTATTGCAGCAAATATGGACACGGTTGGCACTTTTGAAATGGCTCGTGTCCTGGCCTCTTTTGATATTCTGACCGCTGTCCATAAGCATTATACCGTTGAACAGTGGCAGCAGTTTATTCAGACGTCTTCTGAAGACCAGTTAAAACATGTCATGGTTTCCACCGGTACATCCGATGCAGATTTTGCTAAAACCCGACAGATTCTGGCACTGACACCGAAACTGAAATTTATCTGTATCGATGTGGCGAACGGCTATTCCGAACATTTTGCTCAGTTTGTGAGTAAAGCGCGTGATGCCTGGCCTGACAAAGTCATTTGCGCTGGTAATGTCGTGACCGGGGAAATGTGCGAAGAGCTAGTACTTCGTGGTGCAGATATAGTGAAAGTAGGTATTGGTCCCGGTTCAGTTTGTACGACTCGGGTTAAAACTGGCGTCGGTTATCCACAGCTCTCTGCTGTGATTGAATGCGCTGATGCGGCACACGGACTGGGTGGGCAAATCGTCAGTGATGGTGGTTGTAGCGTGCCAGGGGACGTCGCGAAGGCCTTCGGTGGCGGTGCTGATTTTGTCATGCTGGGTGGTATGCTGGCAGGGCATGACGAAAGTGGTGGTTCCATCGTGGAAGAGAATGGCGAGAAATTCATGTTGTTCTACGGTATGAGCTCAGAATCCGCCATGACCCGTCATGTGGGTGGGGTGGCTAAGTACCGTGCAGCTGAAGGTAAAACCGTTAAACTGCCATTGCGTGGCCCGGTAGAGAATACAGCCCGGGATATTCTTGGTGGATTGCGTTCTGCTTGTACTTACGTGGGAGCGTCCCGCCTGAAGGAACTGACCAAGCGTACGACCTTTATTCGCGTTGCAGAGCAGGAAAACCGCGTTTTTAACAGCCTGTAATTGCCGCTTATGGCGCAGTATCACTGCGCCATTTCTTTAACCCATGACGTCCCCCAAATGGAAAATGGGTAAATACATCCCTATCACCAGCAAACCAATAATCCCGCCGACCACCAGTATCAAAAGAGGCTCAAGCATTGCCGTTAAATTGTCTGCTTGCTCCAGGGTTTGTTGAGTATGCCATTGTGTCAGGCGATTCAGCATTAAATCCAGTTCACCAGATTCTTCACCAACACGAATCAGCTGCCGGCATAGGGGAGTAAAGCAACGGCTGGTGCCCAGGGCTTGCCAAAAAGGCATCCCTTCGGCTATTTGTTGTTTTATACGATTGATTTGCTGACGCCAAAGTGGCTGCGGGATTGTTTTTTCAGCAGCGACAATGCCTTCTAATAGCGGAATCCCTGCATGCTGTGTCATTGTCAGAACGGCGAAGATTTGGCTGAGTATATGCCCTCGCCATAACGGCGCGATAAAAGGAACCCTCAGCAATATTCGCTGCTCCTGTATTTGCCAGTGTGGCGCACGTTTACGGAAAAAAATAAATACTGTTCCGATAAGTGTTGCTGATAATGTACCCGGCACGGCCAGGGTCGTTAACTGTTCAGCGCCGGTAATAATAGCCTGAGTCAGTGGGGGGAGTGGGGTGTTAAATGACTGATATATTTGAGCGAATTCTGGCAATACAAAGCACAGCATACCTGCACTCACCAGTATAGTTACCAGTCCAATCAGTATTGGATAGCGCAGTGCTTTATGGACCCTTTTATGTAACAGGTAGCGTTGTTCCTGCTGCATTGCCAGTTGGTGGCAACAATCTGAAAGCTTCCCTGTGAGCTCTCCTGTATGAATCAGAGCAACAAACAGCGGCGGGAAAATTTGTGGCCAGGTTTGTAATGCCTCAGCAAAGGGCATCCCCCTGACAATCTGTCTTTTCAGATCTTGCAACAGAGCCACCCAGTGAGGCCGGGAATGTTGTTCAGCGATTAAAGATAATCCATCCGTGAGAGTGAGCCCGGCCTGAAGCAAGAGTGCTATCTGTTTCATCAACTCAATTTTATGGGGCATTGACCAGCGAGTGAATAACCTTCCCCAGTCCCGCCGTGCAGAGATCAGCAGCAACTGGTGTTCTGCCAGATGGTCTTTTAGCGTAACCCGCCTGTTAATAAGTATGAGTCCCTTCTTCAATACGCCTTTATTATCAATCGCTTTCCAGCGCCAGAGCAGGGTATTAATCATTGCACTGGCCTAATACGCGCTCGAGCTCTTCCCTGCTGGTGATCCCCTGAGCCACAGCATCAAAGCCGTTTTCAAGCAAGGTCATCATCCCCTTGTCCTTTGCGACGCTTTCCAGTTCCTCTGGGGAGCTTCCCTGGGTGATTAAGCGTTTAAGTACGCCACAGACCGATAACACCTCGAACAGCGCGGTTCTGCCATAGTAACCGCCATAGCAGTGACGGCATCCTTTGGCCTGCCAGTGTATTGTGGGGACAGAGATTCCCAAGGGGGGATGCTCTACAGGAGTGTCACTTTTTGAACGACAGTGTGGGCAGAGCTTTCTGACTAACCGCTGTGCAATGATGAGGCGCAAACTGGAAGCCAGAATCTCCCGGGGAATATTAAGTTGCTCAAGACGTGTCAGCGTGCCGATAGTGGAATCGGTATGTAAAGTGGAGAGCACCAGGTGCCCTGTTTGTGCCGCTGTAACGGCAATTTTCGCCGTTTCGCTGTCCCGAATTTCACCAATCATGATGATATCGGGATCCTGGCGCAGGAGTGCCCGTAGTAAGGTGCTATAAGTCAGGCCTGCTTTGACATGAAGCTGAGTCTGGTTTAAGCCATTAAAAGGGATCTCTACTGGGTCCTCAACCGTACAGATATTGCGATGTACTTGGTTGAGCTGAGTCAGAGCACTATACAGTGAGACTGTTTTACCGCTCCCCGTAGGGCCGGTAATAAGGATCAAGCCCTGGGGTGAGGTGAGGGCCTGGTGAAAGAGAGCCGCTTCTCTCCCCGGCATGCCTAATGCCGTTATATTCAAAGGCGTTGTGGTTTTTTGCATCAGGCGCAGAACCAGTTTTTCACCATGACGGCAAGGCAGTGTTGAAACACGAAATGAGACGTGATCTTTGCCTTCTGTGTAATCAAATTGCCCGTCTTGAGGCAGGCGCTTTTCTGCAATATCCAGGCTCGCGAGTACTTTGAGTCTGGCAGTGATCTGGGCTGCTACGGAGCAAGGCAAAGGCGGTTGTGGCTGCAAAACACCATCAATACGCAAGCGAATACGGTAGGCCATTTGCCCCGGTTCAAAATGAATATCAGAAGCCCGTTGTTGAATCGCTGAACTTAATACTTCATTTAACAGGTTGGTCAGTGAGTGTCCTGATACCTCTTTATTGGCCGCCAGACTACAGGCCGCCTGCCATAACTCGATACGGCGAGCAGGCCAAATATCTACATGAATGGCTTTACTGCTAATGTCACGTAATTCGGAGAGTAAAGGTTCTCCTGTCAGACTCGATGTGGCAATTTTCAGCGCCACATCAGTGACATCCAACAGTAATGCATTATGCTGCCGACAAGTGTCGTGAAGGGTGGAGGACATTTTCATCGCATCATGCCATCAGTCGCATCATCAAAACGAAATACCTCTTCACAGGTATGACTCAGTTTGGTGTTGTCAGGTGCAATACAGTTGCGGCTCCATTGTATGGTGGCATCGGTATTGCGCCAGTGTGGAGTGAGCACCACCATCAACCCCTGCAGGCTTTCTCGCCCGGCCAGAACCACGGTACCCTGAGTGACATTCATCTCACTGATATAGCGGGTAGTGGAAGAGTGGGGGATATCATGGCTGCCACTATTACACTGTTCCAGACCACCGTGATTTAATGCACAAAGCTCAATGGCATTACGGTATGTTCCAAAAGTCTGCAGCATATCCGTCAGTGCTGCTTTGCTGATATAACCTTGATAGGCGGGAATGCCGATGGCACTTAGAATGGCGATGATAGCGATGACCACCATCAGCTCAATTAACGTGAATCCTTTCTGATAAAGCATTGTCTACTCCAGTTAGTGTGTTAGCGATACCCTGGCAGGTGATGCTAACGATAACCAGATGACAAAAAATGAAACCAGAGTGGACTTCAATGAAATCAGGATCTGTTGCAGAGTAAAACAATAAAAATGGAATCGATGACGAAATTAATCAGGCAGGGTGGGGAAAACCTCACCCTGCCTGATGATGTTATTTGAAGCGCATGGAAAGATCGATGGCCCGAATATGCTTGGTTATTGCACCGATGGAAATATAGTCAACACCGGTGTCAGCAAAAGTACGGAGCGTCTCTTTCGTGACATTGCCTGAGACTTCAAGGCGTGTTTTACCGCGGGCTATTGCCACAGCCTGACGTATTTGTTCAATGTCGAAATTGTCGAGCATAATGATATCCGCACCGGCGTTGAGTGCTTCGGTCAGTTCTTCCAGTGACTCAACTTCCACCTCAACGGGGACTTCAGGATGCATCCAGAAGGCTTTCTCTATTGCTTCACGTACCGAGCCTGACGCGATAATATGATTTTCTTTAATCAGATAGGCGTCTGACAAGCCGAGACGATGATTACTGCCACCACCACAGAGTACTGCATATTTTAATGCTGTACGCAGGCCGGGTACGGTTTTACGGGTATCCAGCAAGCGTGTTCTGGTGCCTTCGAGCAATTTTACATAAGAACGAACTTCACTGGCGACTCCTGATAACGTCTGAACAAAATTGAGAGCAGTTCGTTCCCCGGTTAATAAAATACGCGCAGGGCCCTGCAGTTCAAACAATGGCTGATTCGGGGTTATTTCGTCACCATCATCAATGTGCCAGGTAAGTTCCACACGTTTATCCAGCTGAATAAACACCTCTTCTACCCAGCGTTTACCACAGAAAATACCCTCTTCCCTTGTGATCACCACCGCATGAGAATGACTGTCCGCAGGTAAGAGTTGAGCAGAAATGTCATTGTCAGGATTAACATCTTCTCCTAAGTCTTCACGCAGCGCTTCAGAAACCGCTCTCGGAATATCAAGCGTCATTCGCTCCAGAAGCTCCTCACGTCTGTGGTCGGGATTATAAATGCGCGGTGGCATGATAAGACTCCAAATGAATAAGTGAGTAATGTTTCATGCTACTCTGAAGCGATATTAAGTACCACTCAAAGGAGAGCCAGCATGCAGCTGAAAGACGGTTGGTTATCGGATACTAAACATGTACCTTCCCCACATTTTGACCTTCGCCCGGAAGAAGAGCCACCATCTCTGTTGGTGGTACATAATATCAGTTTGCCACCGGGGGAGTTTGGCGGGCCATATATTGATGCCCTGTTTACCGGCACGTTAGACCCCCGGGTCCATCCTTATTTTGCGGGTATTGCCCAGTTACGAGTATCAGCCCATTGCCTGATTCGCCGTGATGGTGAGATTATTCAATACGTTCCATTTGATAAACGGGCCTGGCATGCGGGAGTTTCCCAGTATCAGGGGCGTGAGCGTTGTAATGATTTTTCCATTGGTATTGAGCTTGAAGGCACCGATACTGTGGCCTATACCGAAGCCCAGTATCAGCAGCTCGCGACGCTGACAGCATTACTTATAAAGCACTATCCCCAGATAGCAGAACACATGACTGGGCACAGTGACATTGCTCCGACTCGTAAAACCGATCCTGGCCCCTCGTTTGACTGGGATTACTTTCATCAGCATATTAACCGGATAATAGATAAGGAAAGCCCATGACACTGTTTACTCTGTTGCTGGTGTTAAGCTGCGAACGGTTGTTTAAAACGGGTGAACACTGGCAATTAGATAGCCGACTCGGGAGCGTATTTAAGCGAATTAAGCGCTTTTCCCTGGCAGGAACCCTGGTCATGACCGGGCTCTGCATGCTGGTGGTCTTCCTGATAATGGAAATGCTTGATGGCATACTGTTCAACTTCCCATTATTACTGTTCTGGGTAGCCTTGGGGGTGTTGTGCATCGGCGCCGGACAGGTGCGTTTACACTATCATGCTTATCTTAAAGCAGCGAATCATGGGGATGCCGATGCTTATGACGCTATGGCGAGTGAACTCACGCTGATTCACGGGGTGCAACCAGAGTGCAGTGAAAGGGAGTATCTGCAGGCATTACAGAATGCCCTGTTATGGATTAACTTTCGTTATTATCTGGCGCCATTGTTCTGGTTAGTTATTGGGGGAGCCTGGGGGCCTGTACTGCTGGTGGGGTATGCATTTTTACGGGCATGGCAAACTTGGCTGGCGCGTTTTCACACCCCACATGACCGCCTGCGTTCCGGTATTGAGTCTATTCTGCATGTGGTTGACTGGGTGCCCGTGCGGCTGGTGGGAATTGTTTATGCCTTGTTGGGGCATGGAGAGAAGGCATTACCGGCCTGGTTCGCCTCCCTGACCGATTTCCATACCTCCCAGTATCAGGTGCTGACACAGCTGGCTCAGTATTCTCTCGCACGTGAGCCTCACCACGACAGGATTAAAACGCCTAAAGCCGCTGTTTCAATGGCGAAAAAAGCCTCTCTGGTGATTGTTGTTGTGGTTTCATTACTGACAATTTATGGCACGCTGGTTTAATTATAAAAAGGCTGGCAGAGAGAATCTCTCCTGCCAGCCCTGCCTGACTCAACGAAAAAAAACCTTAAAAGACTAGGCCTTGCTGATGTCCCGTTTTCTTTCTTTAATCCAATAGCCTGCGCCTAAAACGGCAATCCATACCGGGATTAACCAGACAGAAATAGCCATTCCTGGTGTCATTAGCATGATAACCAGCACGCCGGCCATAAAGAGTAAGCATACCCAGTTCCCGAATGGATAGATCAGTGCCGGGAAGCGGGTTTTTACCCCCTGTTGCTGTTTTGCTTTACGGAATTTGATATGGGCAAGGCTTATCATCGCCCAGTTAATGACGAGGGCGGAAACAACCAGCGCCATCAAAATACCAAATGCTGAGTTAGGTGCCAGGTAGTTGATCAAGACACACAGGGCGGTAAATGCAGCTGACGTCAGCAGGGTATTAACGGGCACCCCACGTTTATCCACTTTTTTCAAGATTGCTGGCGCATTTCCCTGTTGTGCCAGGCCAAATAACATACGACTATTACAGTAAACACAGCTGTTATAAACGGACAGTGCTGCCGTCAGAACAACAACATTCAGGGCATTCGCTACAAAATTATCACCCAGCTCGTGAAAAATAAGGACAAATGGACTGGTTTCTGAGGTGACGCGGGTCCAGGGCATAAGAGAAAGCAAGATAGCCAGAGAACCGATATAGAAAATCAGAATACGATAAATAACTTGGTTAGTAGCTTTAGGAATGCTTTTTTCCGGATTATCGGCTTCTGCGGCAGTTATCCCCACCAGCTCCAGACCACCGAAAGAGAACATGATGATGGCCATCATCATGACCAGGCCAGTCATTCCATGAGGTAAGAAGCCGCCTTGATCCCAAAGGTTACTGACAGATGCTTGTGGGCCGCCGTGACCGCTGAACAATAACCAGCCGCCAAACAGAATCATCGCAATAACGGCAACGACTTTAATAATGGCAAACCAGAATTCCATCTCGCCGAATACTTTAACATTATTCAGGTTGATAATATTGATAATCACGAAGAAGGCTGCTGCTGAAATCCAGGTTGGGATCTCAGGCCACCAAAACTGGATATATTTACCAACTGCCGTCAGTTCTGCCATTGCGACCAGGACGTATAATACCCAGTAGTTCCAGCCAGAAGCGAAACCAGCGAAAGGCCCCCAATATTTATAGGCAAAATGACTGAATGAACCGGCTACGGGTTCATCTACTACCATCTCACCCAATTGACGCATGATTAAGAAAGCGATAAATCCAGCAATAGCATAGCCTAGAATAATCCCCGGGCCGGCAGACTGAATAACGGATGCACTACCCAAAAATAGCCCGGTGCCAATAGCTCCACCCAGCGCGATTAACTGAATATGGCGGTTTTTAAGGCCGCGCTTCAGCGTGTCGTTATGCTGTTGACCTTCCATTATTAAACCTCGTGACAATAGCTTGGTGCGACTGAGCCGCTTATGTTGTTGTATTAATCCACAGAGTGTAATTTTTTCTTTACGCTTCTGGTTTTCTTATTTTGCGATTATGACTTCCGCAAAGCCAAGAATAGTGTTAAATGGCAGCGTTTGCACCTGCTTTATGCAGGGAAATAAGGGAATAGGTACATGAAACGAGAGGGAATCCCCCTATACTCAGCACAACGAAGGGGTATTGAAGGATATCGGCAGGCAGTTTCGTGGCCCGGGCTGGGTTATACCCGAAAATATGCTTTATTTATGCCCTGCGATAAATGCCCTGACATGATGGTTTCCTGTCAAACCTTTATGGACAGAAGGTGAATACTTTGTTACTTTTACCGTCAAGAACTGATAATTGGTCTTACCAATTAACTCTGAGCTACCGGCAAAGATAGGGTACGATGGCCTACAGCAAAATTCGCCAACCAAAATTGTCCGACGTGATTGAGCAGCAGCTAGAAGCGCTTATCCTTGAAGGGACACTACGCCCGGGGGAAAAACTGCTTCCTGAGCGTGAACTGGCAAAACAATTTGATGTGTCGCGCCCTTCATTACGTGAAGCTATTCAGCGTCTGGAAGCGAAGGGTTTGCTGCTTCGTCGCCAGGGGGGCGGTACCTTTGTACAAAATAGCCTGTGGCAAAGCCTGAGCGACCCGCTCGTAGAACTCCTTGTTGATCATCCTGAATCCCAGTTTGACTTGCTTGAAACGCGTCATGCTCTGGAAGGTATTGCTGCGTATTATGCGGCCCTGCGTGGAACGGATGAAGACCTCGAGCGTATCAGCTATTGCCACCGTGCTATTAATGCGGCACAGGCCTCCGGTGACAGTGATGCAGAGTCTGATGCTGTCATGCAGTATCAAATTGCTGTCACGGAAGCTGCCCATAATGTCGTCTTACTCCATTTACTCCGTTGTATGGAGCCGATGCTCGAACAAAATGTTCGCCAGAATTTTGAATTACTTTACTCGCGTCGTGAAATGCTGGCGCAAGTGAGTAGCCATCGCGCCAGTATTTTTGCGGCGATTATGGCGCGCCAGCCGGAGCAGGCAAGAGAAGCCTCGCACCGTCACCTGGCATTTATTGAGGAAATATTGCTGGAACGTAGTCGTGAGCAGAGTCGTCGTGAACGCTCGCTTCGTCTTGTTCAGCAAAGAAAGGATTAAGCACTATTTTTAGTGCACGGCAATTAAAGGTAGAACCTGTCTTATTGTGTTTTGTTAGTAGAGTGCAATAAGACAGGTTCCAGATAATTAACGTATTAAACACAGATAAGGAATCCCCCCATGTCAGAACGTTTACACAATGACGTGGATCCGATCGAAACTCGCGACTGGCTCCAGGCGATCGAATCGGTCATCCGTGAAGAAGGTGTTGAGCGTGCTCAGTATCTCATCGACCAACTGTTGTCTGAAGCCCGTAAAGGTGGCGTGCAAGTCGCCGCAGGTACTGGTGCCGGCAACTATATCAACACGATAGCTGTTGAGGATGAGCCGGAATACCCGGGCGATTTGGATCTGGAGCGTCGTATTCGTTCAGCTATTCGCTGGAACGCGATTATGACTGTGCTGCGAGCGTCTAAAAAAGATCTTGAACTGGGTGGGCATATGTCGTCCTTCCAGTCTTCTGCGACCATTTATGAAGTGTGCTTTAACCACTTCTTCCGTGCGCGCAGTGAAACTGATGGTGGCGATCTGGTCTACTTCCAGGGGCACATTTCCCCTGGGGTTTATGCCCGTGCGTTCCTTGAAGGTCGTTTGAGTGAAGATCAGATGAATAACTTCCGTCAGGAAGTTCACGGTAATGGTCTATCTTCTTATCCGCACCCGAAATTGATGCCTGAATTCTGGCAGTTCCCAACGGTGTCTATGGGTCTGGGCCCGATTGGTGCGATCTATCAGGCTAAATTCCTGAAATATCTTGAACACCGTGGCCTTAAAGATACGTCTAAACAGACAGTTTATGCTTTCCTCGGTGATGGCGAGATGGATGAGCCAGAATCTAAAGGCGCAATCACTATTGCGACCCGTGAGAAACTGGATAACCTGGTCTTTGTTATCAACTGTAACTTGCAGCGCCTTGATGGCCCGGTAACCGGTAACGGCAAAATCATTAATGAACTGGCTGGTATCTTTGAAGGTGCTGGCTGGAATGTTGTTAAGGTTATGTGGGGTGCACGTTGGGACGAACTGCTGCGTAAAGACACCAGCGGTAAACTGGTTCAGCTGATGAACGAGACTGTCGACGGTGACTACCAGACCTTCAAATCTAAAGATGGTGCCTATGTTCGTGAGCACTTCTTCGGTAAATATCCAGAAACTGCAGCCCTGGTTGCTGACTGGACTGATGAGCAGATCTGGGCACTGAACCGTGGTGGTCATGATCCGAAGAAAATTTACGCAGCCTTCAAAAAAGCACAAGACACTAAAGGGAAAGCGACAGTTATCCTGGCTCACACCATTAAAGGTTACGGCATGGGTGAGACCGCAGAAGGTAAGAACATTGCTCACCAGGTGAAAAAAATGAACATGGATGGCGTGCGTTACGTTCGCGACCGCTTCAATGTTCCTGTTTCTGATGCTGAACTGCCAAACTTGCCTTATGTTAAGTTTGAAGAAGGCAGTGAAGAGTACAAATATCTGCATGGTCAGCGTGAAAAGCTGAACGGTTATCTGCCAGCTCGTCATCCAAACTTCTCTGAGAAGCTGGAGCTGCCTAAGCTTGAAGATTTCCAACAGCTGCTGGAAGAGCAAAACAAAGAAATTTCTACCACCATCGCCTTTGTTCGTGCCCTGAACGTAATGCTGAAGAGCGGTATTAAAGATCGCCTGGTTCCTATCATTGCGGACGAAGCACGTACCTTTGGTATGGAAGGCCTGTTCCGTCAGATTGGTATTTATAGCCCGAACGGCCAGCAGTACACCCCGCAGGATCGTGAGCAGGTTGCTTACTATAAAGAAGACGAAAAAGGTCAGATTCTGCAAGAAGGGATCAACGAACTGGGTGCCGGTTCTTCATGGCTTGCTGCTGCGACATCTTACAGCACTAACAACTTGCCAATGATTCCATTCTATATCTATTACTCCATGTTTGGTTTCCAGCGTATCGGCGACCTGTGCTGGGCTGCAGGTGACCAACAAGCGCGTGGCTTCCTGGTAGGTGGTACTTCCGGTCGTACAACGCTGAATGGTGAAGGTTTGCAGCATGAAGATGGCCATAGCCATATTCAGTCGCTGACCATTCCTAACTGCGTCTCTTATGACCCATCTTATGCTTATGAAGTGGCTGTCATCATGCATGATGGTCTGGAGCGTATGTATGGTGAGAAACAAGAGAACATCTACTACTACATCACTACGCTGAACGAAAACTACCACATGCCGGCTATGCCAGCAGGGGCAGAGGAAGGTATCCGTAAAGGTATCTATAAACTCGAAACTCTGGAAGGCAGCAAAGGTAAAGTTCAGCTGTTAGGTTCTGGTTCCATCCTGCGCCACGTACGTGAAGCTGCACAGATTCTGGCAAATGACTACGGTGTTGGTTCTGATGTCTTCAGCGTAACCTCCTTCACTGAACTGGCACGAGATGGCCAGGATTGTGAACGCTGGAACATGCTGCACCCAACTGAAACACCACGTGTACCTTATGTTGCACAAGTTCTGAGTGAAGCGCCTGCAGTCGCTTCCACCGACTACATGAAGTTGTTTGCAGAGCAGATCCGTAACTTCATTCCTGCCAGTGACTATCGTGTTCTGGGGACTGATGGCTTCGGTCGTTCTGACAGTCGTGAAAATCTGCGTCACCACTTTGAAGTTGATGCTTCTTATGTGGTTGTTGCGGCGCTGGGTGAACTGGCTAAACGTGGTGAGATCGATAAGCAAGTGGTAGCTGACGCTATCAAGAAATTCAATATCGATGCAGATAAAGTAAACCCACGTCTGGCGTAAGAGGTATATAGATAATGGCTATCGAAATCAAAGTACCAGACATCGGTTCTGATGAAGTTGAAATTACCGAAATTCTGGTCAAAGTAGGCGATAAAGTTGAAGCTGAACAATCGCTTATTACCGTAGAAGGCGACAAAGCCTCTATGGAAGTTCCATCCCCACAAGCGGGTATTGTTAAAGAGATCAAAGTCTCTGTGGGTGATAAAACTGAGACCGGCAAACTGATTATGATTTTTGATTCTGCTGAAGGTGCAGCAGCCGCTGCGCCAGCTAAAGCAGAAGAGAGCAAATCAGCCGCACCAGCAGCCCCTGCAGCCAGTGCTGCAAAAGATGTCAACGTACCAGACATCGGTGGTGATGAAGTTGAAGTCACTGAAATCATGGTTAAAGTTGGCGATACCGTTACAGCTGAACAGTCACTGATCACCGTGGAAGGCGATAAAGCGTCCATGGAAGTTCCGGCACCTTTTGCTGGTACCGTGAAAGAGATCAAAATTGCTGTTGGCGATAAAGTCTCTACGGGTTCACTTATCATGGTTTTCGCCGTGGAAGGCGCTGCTCCAGCAGCAGCTCCGGCTGCCGCAGCACCAGCTCCAGCCGCCGCAGCGGCTGCATCCGGGCCGAAGAATGTCAATGTGCCTGACATTGGTGGTGATGAAGTTGAAGTGACTGAAGTGATGGTTAAAGTCGGCGACAAAATTACCGCTGAACAATCGCTGATCACAGTGGAAGGCGATAAAGCCTCCATGGAAGTTCCTGCGCCATTTGCCGGTACCGTAAAAGAGATCAAAATTGCCGTGGGTGATAAAGTCTCTACGGGTTCACTGATTATGGTCTTTGAAGTTGAAGGTGCTGCACCAGTAGCAGCGGCCCCGGCTGCGGCTGCACCAGCCCCTGTGGCTCAATCAGCTGCCCCAGCGGCGAAAGCTGAAGGCAAGTCTGAGTTCGCTGAGAATGATGCCTACGTTCACGCAACACCACTGATTCGCCGCCTGGCGCGTGAGTTTGGTGTTAACCTGGCGAAAGTCAAAGGAACCGGACGTAAAGGCCGTATCCTGCGTGAAGACGTTCAGACCTATGTTAAAGATGCGGTTAAACGTGCTGAAGCGGCTCCAGCAGCTAGCGGTGGCGGTCTCCCAGGCATGCTGCCATGGCCGAAAGTTGATTTCAGCAAGTTTGGTGAAGTTGAAGAAGTCGAATTGGGTCGTATCCAGAAAATCTCTGGTGCTAACCTGAGCCGTAACTGGGTCGTTATCCCACATGTTACGCATTTCGATAAAACAGATATCACTGATCTGGAAGCTTTCCGTAAGCAGCAAAACGTTGAGGCTGAGAAGCGTAAACTGGACGTGAAAATCACCCCAGTCGTCTTTATCATGAAAGCTGTTGCAGCCGCTCTTGAGCAGTTGCCTCGTTTTAACAGCTCTCTGTCTGAAGATGCTCAAAGACTGACACTGAAGAAATATATCAATATCGGTGTGGCTGTTGATACGCCAAACGGTTTGGTTGTGCCAGTATTCAAAGATGTGAACAAGAAAGGCATCATTGAATTGTCACGGGAACTGTTGGAAGTCTCTAAAAAGGCACGTGCTGGTAAGCTGACCGCTGGTGATATGCAGGGTGGGTGCTTCACTATCTCCAGTCTGGGTGGTATCGGTACGACCCACTTTGCCCCAATCGTCAATGCGCCAGAAGTGGCCATTCTTGGTGTATCCAAGTCGGCGATGGAGCCTGTCTGGAACGGTAAAGAGTTTGTACCGCGTCTGATGATGCCAATCTCGCTCTCCTTCGACCACCGTGTTATCGATGGTGCGGATGGGGCTCGATTCATTACCATTATCAATAACACGCTGTCAGACATTCGCCGTCTGGTGATGTAATTGACGAAGCCGGCCAGACGGCCGGCTTTTTTCTGTTAATCTCATCAAGTTATCTGAGATTAACGGATGCATATCTAAGACGTTTTGCCGTTTGTTGTTTCAAAAATGTTACCCATTTTGTAAAATAGCGATGGATAGAACGTCCCGGTGGAGAATAGACGTTAGGATAATGATTTAACGTCAGGCTGCCGGAAACCAATTAAGAGGTCATGATGAGTACTGAAATCAAAACTCAGGTCGTGGTACTTGGGGCAGGCCCTGCAGGTTACTCTGCTGCTTTCCGTTGTGCAGACCTGGGTCTGGAAACCGTTCTGGTTGAGCGTTACAGCACCCTGGGCGGTGTTTGTCTGAACGTTGGCTGTATCCCTTCTAAAGCTTTACTGCACGTTGCTAAAGTGATCGAAGAAGCGAAAGCGCTGGCTGAACATGGCATTGTTTTCGGTGAGCCAAAAACAGATATCGACAAAATCCGTACCTGGAAAGAGAAAGTTATCACCCAACTGACGGGTGGCCTTTCTGGTATGGCTAAAGGTCGTAAAGTTAAAGTCGTTAATGGTGTTGCTAAATTTACCGGTGCAAATACCCTGGTGGTTGAAGGTGAAAATGGCGCAACAACCGTTAACTTTGATAATGCAATCATTGCGGCGGGTTCTCGTCCAATTGAATTGCCATTTATCCCACATCACGATCCTCGTATTTGGGACTCCACTGATGCTCTCGAGCTGAAAACCGTGCCTGAACGCCTGCTGGTCATGGGTGGTGGTATCATCGGTCTGGAAATGGGTACAGTCTACCATGCCCTGGGCTCAGATATTGATGTGGTTGAAATGTTTGACCAGGTGATTCCAGCTGCAGACAAAGACGTTGTTAAAGTCTTTACTAAGCGTATCAGTAAGAAATTTAACCTGATTCTGGAAACTAAAGTCACCGCTGTTGAAGCCAAAGAAGACGGCATTTATGTGACGATGGAAGGCAAAAAAGCGCCAACCGAGCCACAACGTTATGACGCGGTACTGGTTGCTATCGGCCGTGTACCTAACGGTAAAAATCTCGATGCAGGCAAAGCCGGCGTTGAAGTGGATGACCGTGGCTTTATCCGTGTTGATAAGCAAATGCGCACTAACGTGCCACACATTTTTGCTATCGGTGATATCGTTGGTCAGCCAATGCTGGCACACAAAGGTGTTCATGAAGGTCACGTAGCTGCTGAAGTTATCTCTGGTCTGAAGCATTACTTCGATCCGAAAGTCATTCCTTCTATTGCTTACACTGAGCCAGAAGTTGCCTGGGTTGGCCTGACCGAGAAAGAAGCGAAAGAAAAAGGGATAAGCTACGAAACAGCGACCTTCCCATGGGCCGCATCTGGCCGTGCCATCGCTTCTGATTGTGCAGACGGTATGACCAAACTGATTTTCGACAAAGAAACTCACCGTGTTATCGGCGGGGCGATTGTCGGCACCAACGGTGGCGAACTGCTGGGTGAGATTGGCCTGGCGATTGAAATGGGTTGTGATGCTGAAGACTTGGCTCTCACTATCCATGCCCACCCGACGCTGCACGAATCTGTAGGTCTGGCTGCCGAAATTTTCGAAGGTAGCATCACTGACTTGCCGAACGCGAAAGCGAAGAAAAAGTAATCGTTCATACATTGCTTTTTATCTAAAAAAACGATCCATTACGGGTCGTTTTTTTGTTTATGGGGTATAACGGAACGTAATCTATTAACCTTAACGATTCAGCTAGTATTTAATGTTGCTTTTTTGTAAACACATTAACAGCGGCTATAAATCCTGCTATGCTGCCCGATGCGAGGCCGGGCATTGATACCCTACAAACTGTTGCCCACAGGAGCGTGAAGAGATAAGCCTGGTTGCGCCATATGATAATGAAAGCGAGGAGAATGTCGTGCTAGAAGAATACCGTAAGCACGTGGCTGAGCGTGCAGCTGAAGGGATTGTTCCAAAACCCTTAGATGCGACTCAAATGGCCGCATTGGTTGAACTGTTAAAAAATCCACCGGTAGGCGAAGAAGCATTCCTGCTGGACTTAATTACCAACCGTGTTCCACCAGGTGTTGATGAAGCCGCTTATGTCAAAGCGGGCTTCCTGGCTGCCCTGGCCAAGGGTGAAGCTACCTCTTCACTGATTTCCCCTGAGAGGGCGATTGAACTGCTCGGCACGATGCAGGGGGGGTACAATATTCATCCCCTTATTGATGCACTTGATAATGAAGTGCTGGCGCCAATTGCTGCCAAGGCTCTTTCCCATACCTTGCTGATGTTTGATAACTTCTATGATGTAGAAGAAAAAGCAAAAGCCGGCAATAAATATGCCCAACAGGTTGTTAAGTCCTGGGCGGATGCCGAATGGTTCCTGTCCCGACCAAAGCTCGCTGAGAAAATTACGGTTACCGTATTTAAAGTTACGGGTGAAACCAACACTGACGACCTCTCTCCCGCACCTGATGCCTGGTCAAGACCTGATATTCCTCTTCATGCTTTGGCAATGCTGAAAACGGCCCGTGAAGGTATTGAGCCGGATAACAACGGTGTTATTGGTCCGATTAAACAAATCGAAGCGTTGAGCCAGAAAGGGTTCCCGTTAGCCTATGTAGGTGACGTTGTGGGTACCGGCTCATCTCGTAAGTCCGCCACTAACTCTGTACTGTGGTTTATGGGGGAAGACATTCCGTTTGTTCCTAATAAACGGGGCGGCGGTGTGGTTCTCGGTGGCAAAATTGCTCCCATTTTCTTTAATACCATGGAAGATGCCGGCGCTTTACCTGTTGAGGTGGATGTCTCCGACCTGAATATGGGAGATGTTATTGATATCTACCCTTATCTTGGTGAAGTACGTAACCATGATACCAATGAATTGCTCGCTTCTTTTGCATTAAAAACAGACGTTCTGTTGGATGAAGTTCGTGCCGGCGGGCGTATTCCACTGATCATCGGCCGTGGCCTGACAACCAAAGCACGTGAAGCATTATCCCTGCCACACAGTGATGTATTCGTGCAGGCTAAAGACGTGGCTGAAAGCGCTCGTGGTTACTCCCTGGCACAAAAAATGGTCGGGCGTGCTTGTGGCGTGGCTGGCGTTCGTCCAGGTGCTTACTGTGAGCCGAAAATGACCTCTGTCGGTTCTCAGGATACGACGGGCCCAATGACGCGTGATGAGTTAAAAGACTTGGCATGTCTGGGTTTCTCTGCAGATTTAGTCATGCAGTCATTTTGCCACACGGCGGCTTATCCAAAACCGGTTGATGTCACGACGCACCACACACTACCAGACTTCATTATGAACCGTGGTGGGGTTTCCCTGCGTCCAGGGGACGGTGTTATCCATTCCTGGCTGAACCGTATGCTGCTACCAGACACTGTAGGAACGGGTGGAGATTCTCATACCCGTTTCCCTATTGGTATCTCCTTCCCGGCAGGGTCCGGGCTGGTTGCGTTTGCTGCCGCCACAGGTGTCATGCCACTGGATATGCCTGAGTCAGTGCTGGTGCGTTTTAAAGGTGAAATGCAACCCGGTATCACCCTGCGTGATTTGGTTCATGCGATTCCACTGTATGCTATTCGGCAGGGGCTGCTGACGGTTGAGAAAAAAGGGAAGAAAAATATCTTCTCAGGCCGCATTCTTGAAATCGAAGGCCTGCCAACGTTAAAAGTTGAGCAAGCGTTTGAACTCACGGATGCTTCTGCCGAGCGCTCTGCTGCTGGTTGTACCATTAAGCTGGATCGTGAACCCATTGAAGAATACTTGCACTCCAATATCGTGTTGCTGAAGTGGATGATCGCGGAAGGTTATGGTGATCGTCGCACGATTGAGCGTCGGATTCAGGGCATGGAAAAATGGCTGGCAGATCCACAATTGCTGGAAGCCGATGCGGACGCAGAATATGCCGCGGTGATCGAAATTGATCTGGCTGATATCAAAGAGCCAATTATCTGTGCTCCTAACGATCCTGATGATGCGCGTCTGCTGTCTGCTGTTGCTGGTGAGAAGATCGATGAAGTATTTATCGGTTCTTGCATGACCAATATTGGACATTTCCGCGCGGCGGGTAAACTGCTGGATAGTTATAAAGGGCAACTGCCAACCCGCCTGTGGGTGGCTCCGCCAACCCGTATGGATGCTGCACAGTTAACCGAAGAAGGTTACTACAGTGTGTTTGGTAAGAGTGGTGCGCGTATTGAGATCCCAGGTTGTTCCTTGTGCATGGGTAACCAGGCTCGAGTGGCAGATGGTGCGACAGTGGTGTCGACTTCTACGCGTAACTTCCCGAACCGTTTAGGGACGGGGGCTAATGTCTTCCTGGCATCTGCAGAACTGGCCGCGGTATCTTCCCTGCTGGGTAAATTGCCTACCCCGGAAGAATATCAGAGCTATATCGCTCAGGTGGATAAAACCGCGGCAGACACTTACCGTTACCTGAACTTTGACCAGCTCAGTCAGTACACAGACAAAGCAGACGGGGTCATTTTTCAGACCGGAGTGTGAGGCTCACTCACGAGTACTGAATAAAAACTGAAATAAAATGGCGACCCAGCAGGTCGCCATTTTTAATCCTGTCGAATGCCTGTGCTATGTTGTCACCGACCGATACTCATCACGTTTCTGTCACCTTTAATACCCGCCGCTACAAGGCCCTGGTTTACCCCGAAAAATAACCGGAAAATGGCTCCCGCTAACGAGTCAGGCATGATACTTTGTTGCCCGCTCCAAAGGGGCATGAAATATAAATAGCTTGAGCCAGTCTCTGAGAAAGTGAACAACGATAATCTGACACAGAATTGTCTTAGATTGTTCTGATGCCATTAAGAAGAAGCCTGATCCTGGTTATATTATGTTAAAGATAACAACTGACTAACAGGAAACTGACACACTATGATCCAGCGTATTGCCCCGTTCCTGATAGGGATAACTTTTCTCATCAACGGATGCGCGAACACACAGGATAAGCAGAGTGCTGCTGATTTTAACGACGGGTCTACGCTGCTTAAAGTGGCACATCTTGCCTCTCCAACGGCGGATGGCTCTGCTTTATTTATCACTGTCGACGGTAAGGATGCTGGCTTTCTGCCGGTAGGGCAGGCGATACTGCTCCATGTTCCCGCAGGTAAGCATGAGGTCGGTGGCTATGCGCGCTCACTGATAGGCCATGTGACGATCCCTGGCATAACGGTAACAACCTCATTGGATGTACCGCGTTTTGTTGCTTACAAGGTGACGCAATACGATCCACTCTTTACGCTGCGCGGGATCGATCCACTCCCTCAGTCGGCACCGCTGCCGGAAAAGCAGGTCGCTAAATCTGAGCCTCTGCCACAGCCCAAAATAGTGGAACTCAGTACTCCAGAGAACAATACCGTCTCGGATACATCCAGCACACCCACTCCTGAGGCAAATCCGACCCCAGTAGCTCAGGAAAATGCTTCACAGCCAGCGCCAGCGGTGATCAGCGCGACGCCGGCACTTCCTCCGGTAATCACTGATAGCTCCCAGGGGGCAGTTTCTGACGCTAATGCTGTTGATGCCGCCACGGATGCATCCCAGACCGTGCCGCCCCCACAGACCCAAATATCTACTTCCAGTGACGCTTCAGCCTCCGGGCAGCCAGCAGCCCCGCAATCCACGAAAACACCATGATCAACAGACAGGCGCGAGTCGCCTGTTTCAACGCCTAAAAAGCCACGCACCGACAAGGTTTTCTTGCGATAATGGCGTCAGTGGTGCTGGCGATGCTGGCGGTTAAACACGAAACAGGAAAACATCATGGAATATGAATTTTTACGGGATATCACAGGCCAGGTTCGTGTCCGGATGTCAATGGGCCATGAGGTCGTGGGACACTGGTTTAATGAAGAGGTTAAGGGGAACATGGCGCTGCTGGACGAGATTGAGCAAGCCGTGTTATCCCTCAAGGGGAGTGAGCGCCAGTGGCAGTTAGTGGGACATGAATATACCCTGTGGCTGGATAGCGAAGAAGTTATGATCCGCGCGAATCAACTGGCTATTACAGGGGACGAAATGGAAGAAGGCATGAGCTACTACGACGAAGAGAGCCTCTCATTTTGTGGTGTTGAGGATTTTCTGCGGGTAGCTCACGCTTACCGTGAGTTTTTACTGTCCCGCTAAGAGGTGGAGCATTGATGCTCCACACTGTCATGCCTATATTGCGGGAATATTCCGCGCGTAGTAAATCTCACGCATCTCTTTCCACAGCAGGCTGGTAATCATTTCACGTTCCTCATGGCTGAGGTCTTCCGGGTTGGTATTAAACAGATAATGTTTAAGATCAAACTCTTTCAGTAGCATCTTCGTGTGGAAGATATTTTCCTGATACACATTCACATCCACCATGTCGTACAGGGCTTTCATATCCTCAGACATAAAATTCTGAATCGAATTAATTTCATGATCGATAAAATGTTTCATCCCCTGTACGTCACGGGTAAAACCGCGAACCCGATAGTCGATGGTCACAATATCACTCTCAAGCTGGTGAATCAGGTAGTTGAGAGCATTCAGTGGTGAAATAACCCCACAAGTAGAGACTTCAATATCTGCCCTGAAAGTACATAGCCCACCTTCCGGGTGGCTTTCTGGATAGGTATGCACACAGATATGACTCTTATCAAGGTGGGCAACAATAGCGTCGGGGAGCGGGCCGGGGCGTTCAGACTGGTCGATACTCTGTGGATCTATGGGTTCTTCGCTGACCAAAATCGTGACACTGGCACCCTGTGGCTCATAATCTTGCCGGGCAATATTTAAAATATTAGCCCCAATAATGGAGCACGTCTCACTGAGGATCTCGGTGAGGCGATTGGCGTTATACAGTTCATCAATGTAAGCGATATAACCATCACGCTGGGCCGCTGTTTTGGCATAGCAGATATCATAGATACAAAAACTCAGGCTTTTGGTCAGATTGTTAAAGCCGTGCAGTTTCAGTTTTTTCAATTTATGTTTTTCTCCTCAGACAGGTGACAATCACAGGGCATCTTGCAGATATTGCGGGAGTGCAAAAGCTGCGGTATGAATAGCGGGGTTATAGTAGCGGCAGGTGATACCTGCTTTATGAAAACGCGCCTGAATCAACTCACTCGACAGATGACGCATCCCTGGATTATCACAGGCCCAGGCAAAAGTCATAATCCCCCCATAATAAGTTGGGATCGCGGCCTGATAAAAGCTGACATCCTCGAAGGAATGGCTGAGTTTACGATGGCTATTAATCGCCTCATCTTGTTGTAAGAAACAGACACCATTTTGGGCAACAAAGATCCCGTTTGGGTTGAGGCAACGATGACAGCCCTCATAAAATGCTGAAGTAAATAAGCTCTCACCAGGGCCAATCGGATCAGTACAGTCAGAGATAATCACGTCAAAGGTTTGCGAAGTCTGGTTTACAAAATTGACTCCGTCATCAATGACCAGTTTAAAGCGCGGATCGTCATAACTGCCAGCATTGTGATTAGGAAGATATTGCCGGCAGAAAGAAACGACACCTGCGTCAATCTCTACCATCGTAATGGTTTCAACAGTTTTATGGCGTGCCACTTCACGCAGCATGCCCCCATCACCGCCACCAATGATCAGAACATGCTTCGCCTGCCCATGAGCAAACAGCGGGACGTGCGCCATCATTTCGTGGTAAATAAACTCATCACGCTCCGTTGTTTGCACCACCCCATCCAGGGCCATCACGCGACCGAATGCTTCATTCTCGAAAATAATCAGATCCTGATGATCAGTCTTTTCATGGTAGAGCACTTTATCAATGGTAAAGTACTGACCAAACTTATCATGCAGCGTCTCTTGCCACACCGATTTCTGCGTCATTGCTGATACCTCCAGGATTGAGCTCATTGAAAAGCAAGCAAAATATCATAGCCAACAATGCCCGGCGATGCACGGTCATTGTTGGAACAAGAAAGCAGGGCAGGGAGATTACTTCACATAAGCCAGCAGATTGAGCGAGTCTCTCGCCAGCGCTTTGCATTTCTTATCGGTGGCAATTTTGATGCCACTGAGATCGTTGTAACTCTCTTCACCCAAGGCTTTCATGTTGACGAGATCGTAGTTACTCAGATCCCATCTATTTTGCTGGGCAAAGAAAACCAGCGCACGGCGTATCTGGTCATTAGGCAGACTTTGGTAGCCACAATCATTTTTCAAAAAAACAAACACAGCCGTTAAATCAGCCAGGTCTTCGGCTTCGGGTTCACTTAGTGCCATACTGCTGGCGGAAAAGCCGAGCAATGCACTGAGTAATAATGTCTTTACTCCGATGTTCATCACATCCACCATCTTGAATCAGATAATAAACGTTAACACAGTTAAACGGGGCGAGACGATATTTATTATGCGTTGAAAAATTGCCCTTGTCGGGGCCCGTTGATCTGTTATCGTCCCTCGTCTGGACTGACGAAAGGAATTGAATATGCATCGTCGCGATTTTATAAAATATTCTGCAGCATTGGGAGCCTACGGGGCATTACCACTCTGGAGCCGTATGGCCCTGGCTGCCACAAGCCCGGCGCTACCCATCCCCCCGTTGCTGACTGCGGATGCCAACAGCCGCATCCGCCTGGATATCAAGGCTGGAACGACCCATTTTGCGGGTAAAATCGCCACCACCTATGGTTACAATGGCTCTCTGCTGGGGCCTGCGCTGAAACTGCGTCAGGGAAAAACAGTGACCGTTGATATGTATAATCATCTCCCAGAAGAAACCACCGTTCACTGGCATGGGCTGGAAGTTCCTGGTGATGTTGATGGTGGGCCACAGGGGATCATTGCTGCTGGTGGCCGTCGTAGTGTCACCTTTACTCCGGATCAGCGGGCAGCAACCTGCTGGTTTCATCCTCATCAGCATGGAAAAACCGGCCGCCAAGTGGCGATGGGGCTATCAGGACTGGTACTGATTGATGATACCGAAAGCGGAATGCTCCGTTTACCCTCACTTTGGGGAATCGATGATGTTCCCTTAATTATTCAGGATAAACGCTTTAATGAGCAGGGGGAAATTGACTACCAGCTCGATATCATGACTGCGGCGGTTGGCTGGTTTGGCGATACGTTATTATGCAATGGTGCACTCTATCCTCAACATGCGAACCCACGAGGCTGGTTACGCTTACGCTTGCTGAATGGTTGTAATGCACGATCCTTAAAGATTGCCACCAGTGATAACCGCCCACTCTATGTGATCGCCAGTGATGGGGGTTTTCTGGCAGAACCAGTGAAAGTCAGCCAACTGGAGATGTTTATGGGCGAGCGTTTTGAGGTGTTGGTAGACACCTCAGATGGACAGCCATTTGATATTGTCACGTTGCCAGTTAAACAGATAGGAATGACCCTCGCGCCCTTTGACGACGTAGTGCCAGTAGTTCACATCCAGCCGTTGACCCTGAATGCATCAGGTGAGCTCCCGGATCAATTAGTTCCTGTTCCGCCACTGCCGGGATCAAGTGGCCTGACGGAGCGTCACTTTCATTTGATGATGAACCCCAAGCTTGATCAACTTGGAATGCAGATGCTAATGGATAAATATGGCATGCAAGCTATGGCAGGAATCGATCATGGTGCGATGGATCACGCCGCAATGGGCCACGGGGACATGAAAACCGATACAATGGACCATATGCAGCATGGGAATATGACGCATGGAAAACATCCGGCTGAATTTGACTTCCATAACGCCAATATGATCAATGGAAAAGCCTTTACCATGGATACCATTGCCTTCACTGCGCCAAAAGGAAAAGTGGAAAAATGGGTGATATCCGGCGAAGGAGATATGATGCTGCACCCGTTTCATATTCACGGCACTCAATTCCGTATTCTGACTGAAAATGGCAAACCTGTGCCTGCTCATCGTCAAGGCTTTAAAGACACGGTGAAGGTGGAAGGAGCAACCAGTGAGATACTGGTACATTTTGAGCACAGTGCTACACCAGAACAGGCTTATATGGCCCACTGCCACCTGCTGGAACATGAAGACACTGGCATGATGCTTGGATTTAGTGTCAGGTAGAAACCCTTTCGTTAGGCTACTTTTGTCGGTTGGGCACCGGGCTTTGCCCAACTGGCTGGCTATAACTGAGTCGGGTTCTTAGTCACGGATCCCAGGCTTTTGATGGTATACTTTCGGGCTTGATATTTGACGCAGTATTATACACGTCATAGTTCAGGTGGCAGGGGATTGGCTAATCCATATCCATCGTGCGCTTGACAGGGGCAGTTCCCCTGCCTGCGGTTTGAACTATTCAGTGTGTACCTTGAACTGCCTGAATGTATTTATCTTAAAATCAAACGGTTACATTTATGAAGCATACAGTTGAAGTCATGATCCCGGAAGCGGAACTCAAAGCCCGTATTGCAGAGCTGGGCCGCCAGATAACTGAGCACTATCGTGATAGTGGCAGTGACATGGTGCTGGTAGGATTATTGCGTGGATCATTCATGTTTATGGCTGATTTATGCCGGGAAGTACAGGTACCACATGAAGTGGATTTCATGACGGCTTCCAGCTATGGTAGCGGAATGTCTACCACCCGTGATGTTAAAATTCTCAAAGATCTTGATGAAGATATTCGCGGTAAAGATGTACTGATTGTTGAAGATATTATTGACTCAGGTAACACACTGAGCAAAGTGCGTGAAATCCTTAGCCTGAGAGAACCAAAATCGCTGGCAATTTGTACATTACTGGATAAACCCACCCGCAGGGAAGTAGACGTCCCGGTTGAGTATGTTGGGTTTTCTATTCCGGACAAGTTTGTTGTCGGTTATGGCATTGATTATGCTCAACGTTACCGTCATCTTCCCTACGTGGGTAATGTCGTCATACTGGAAGAGTAATCGACACCAGAAACTAAAAACAGTTTTCCTGAATGCTGAGTTGTACTGTTGTTTAGTCTTTTAGCCAACAACCTGAAAGAGAAAATTTCTTCTCTCTTTCAGGTTTGTTTTATTAAAGGCCGTTATCGCTAACTACAATACTGCCATTTACTGAGAAGATGCTAACTCACGCTGACCACGGTTGAGCTGTTTAAGGTTAGCAATACCACTGCGGTAACCTTGTTCCAGGGTTTCTCCACTGGTTGAAGAGACTTCCAGATTACGTAAACGCCCATCATGGATACCGTAAACCCAGCCATGAACGGTTACTTTTTGGCCTCGTTTCCATGCTGACTGTAAAATGGTGGAATGGCCAATGTTATAGACTTGTTCCATCACATTCAGCTCACACAAAGCATCCATTCGTTCTTCTGGCGGTAGCTGCCCCAGTAATGAACTATGCTTGAACCATAAATCGCGAATGTGCAGTAGCCAGTTATTAATAAGACCAAGCTCTGTGTTGTCCACGGCGGCCTGAACACCACCGCAGCCATAGTGGCCACAGATAATAATATGCTCGACTTCAAGAACGTCCACAGCATACTGAACAACAGACAGGCAATTTAGATCAGTATGAACAACCAGATTGGCAACATTACGGTGTACGAAAAGTTCGCCAGGCTCGAGCCCCGTGAGGCGTTCAGCAGGCACGCGACTGTCGGAACAACCAATCCACAAAAAACGCGGTTTTTGAGCTTGAGCAAGGCGTTCAAAAAAGCCAGGATCTTCATCAATTAATAAAGAAGACCACTGTGCATTATTACTAATGAGCGTATCGATATCTTTCATTAAGGGTGGACTGCCTGTAACCGAATAGGTGTGTAGGGTTAATATAGGGCAAGTTAAATTATTTTTAAATATACACGTCATAGTTCAAGTTGCAGGGGCGTTGGCCGTCCTCGCTCACCCCGGTCACTGACCAGCGTCAGCTCCCGGGGATTCGCTGCGTTGCCGCCTTCCTGCAACTTGAACTATTTAGTGTATGAATGAATGTCATAGTTCAGGCAGCAGGGGCGTTGGCAGTCCTCGCTCACCCCGGTCACTGACCAGTGTCAGCTCCCGGGGATTCGCTGCGTTGCCGCCTTCCTGCAACTTGAACTGTTTAGTGTATGAATGAATGTCATAGTTCAGGCAGCAGGGGCGTTGGCTGTCCTCGCTCACCCCGGTCACTGACCAGTGTCAGTTCCCGGGATTCGCTGTGTTGCCGCCAGCCTGCGGCTAAAAAATTATTTTGCGTACAGTATCGAAAAGGTAAGTAAACACCCATGACAATTGCATTGGAACTGGAGCAGTTAACCAAAACTTACCCTGGGGGCGTTAAAGCGCTACGGGGAATAGATTTACGTGTTGAAGCTGGTGATTTTTATGCCTTACTGGGGCCCAATGGAGCCGGTAAGTCGACCACTATTGGTATCATTAGCTCACTGGTCAATAAAACCTCAGGTACTGTGCGGGTCTTTGGTTATGATCTGCAAAAAGATATGGTCAATGCCAAACGGCAGCTTGGGCTGGTACCACAGGAGTTCAACTTCAACCCCTTTGAGACGGTACAGCAAATTGTCGTACATCAGGCGGGATATTATGGTGTTGAGCGTCTTGAGGCGATAAAACGTAGTGAAAAGTATTTAAAACAACTGGATTTATGGGAAAAACGCGGAGAGCGTGCACGTATGTTATCGGGGGGCATGAAGCGCCGCCTGATGATTGCCCGCGCCTTAATGCATGAACCAAAATTGTTGATTCTTGATGAGCCTACCGCCGGGGTCGATATTGAACTGCGTCGATCCATGTGGAGCTTTCTGAAAGATTTGAATGACAAAGGCACCACAATTATTCTTACGACGCATTATCTTGAAGAAGCGGAAATGCTGTGCCGCAATATTGGCATTATTCAACGTGGGGAATTAGTGGAAAACACCTCCATGAAGTCTCTGCTGTCGAAGTTAAAATCGGAAACCTTTATCCTCGATTTAGCCCCGAAAAGCCCGCTCCCCGTACTGGAGGGATACCGCTACCGTTTGGTGGATACGTCCACGCTGGAAGTGGAAGTGTTGCGGGAACAGGGAATCAATAGTGTATTTAGCCAACTGAGTTCACAAGGAGTTCAGGTACAAAGCATGCGTAATAAAGCCAACCGCCTCGAAGAATTATTTGTTCACTTGGTTAACGGAGAGCGGTCATGATGCATCTGTATTGGGTAGCACTGAAAAGTATTTGGGCCAAGGAAATCCACCGTTTTGCCCGTATCTGGATTCAAACCCTGGTTCCCCCAGTGATTACCATGACACTGTATTTTGTTATCTTCGGTAACTTGATTGGGTCACGCATTGGTGAGATGCACGGTTTTAGCTATATGCAGTTTATCGTCCCTGGGCTTATTATGATGTCGGTGATTACCAACGCGTATTCTAACGTTGCGTCTTCATTTTACAGCGCCAAATTCCAGCATAATATTGAAGAGTTACTGGTAGCTCCTGTTCCAACCCATATTATCATTGCTGGTTATGTGGGAGGCGGGGTAGCCCGGGGATTATGCGTAGGTATCCTGGTGACCATTGTGTCGTTATTTTTTGTGCCCTTTCAGGTGCATTCCTGGTTGTTTATTGCCCTGACATTGTTATTAACAGCGATACTCTTTTCACTGGCGGGACTGTTAAATGCGGTGTTTGCCAAATCTTTTGATGATATCAGCCTGATACCGACCTTTGTGTTAACACCGCTTACTTATTTGGGGGGCGTTTTCTATTCGTTAACGTTATTACCCCCATTCTGGCAGGGGCTGTCACAGTTGAACCCTATCGTCTATATGGTTAGTGGTTTCCGCTTTGGTTTTCTTGGCATATCAGACGTGTCTTTGGTTACGACCGTTGGTGTACTGGTCAGCTTCATTGTGGCTTTCTATCTATTATGCTGGTATCTGATTGATCGCGGGACAGGCCTGCGTTCCTGATATTTTATCACCACCTTCTGTTTACAGAAGTAACTCTCAGAGGCGGCCTGAAAGTCTGTTCTTTTATTATGTGGGGCATATTTCAGGTTGCCTGTTGTGCATTTAATAACGGATAAGTTTTATGCTTGGCTGGATTATTGCCGGACATGATTTCTATGCAAGGGACATGCTTGAGGCACTGGAAAAACGTCTGGGCGTCCAACCCCAGTGCTGCGCGGTGAACTTTGAAAAAGGTCTCAGTACCAACATGCTGGCACGGATGATGTGTGACGCGCTGCATGCTTGTGATTCAGGGGATGGTGTTATTTTTCTCACGGATATTACCGGAGAGGCACCTTATCGGGCGGCGGCTTTACTCAGTAATAAACATGATTTTTGTGAAGTGATTTCTGGAACCAGCTTATCTTTGCTCTGTATCATGAGCGAGTATCGAACCACCCTTTCCAGTAGTACTTTCCGGGAGCATATCGTGACTGCGGGGGGAGAGGGCGTGACCAGTCTTTGGCATCAACAGCAGAAAAATCCCCCGTTTGTCCTGATAGAGAGAACGGGCTGGTAATCAACACAAAAAGGTATCCCCGCGAAAAGGGCGGGGACGTGGGTTTAAGCGACCTGAACCGGTACGGCCTTGGCCTGGCGTTTCATCTCGTTATTTCCCTCAAAATAAGCCACTTTTGGCTGCCATTCACGGGCCTGATCATCTGGCATCGTGACATAGCTTGCGATAATTAAAATATCATCTACCGATGCGCAATGTGCTGCCGCGCCGTTAACGGAGATGATTTTTGAACCGCGTTCACCAGCGATAGCGTAGGTAGAAAAACGCTTACCGTTAGTAACGTTATAAATATCAATGGCTTCATATTCCAGAATACCGGCGGCTTCAAGAAAATCCTGGTCGATGGCGCAGGAACCTTCATAGTGTAAATCAGCCACAGTCACCTTGACGCGGTGTAACTTGCCTTGCAGCATAGTGCGAATCATAACCTGAACCTTTTTGTAAATAATGCGCCGGTGATAAACCCGCGCAACGTTATCTGTATCAGCCAATTTAATGGGTAGCAACTGTCAACGGGCGCAGTATTGCCCGTTTTGATCATGTTGTCTACAAGGCTAAATTAACCACTTGATTATCAATTAAGCGGGCTTTGCCGAGCCAGGCAGCCATGAGGATCACAGCGCGTTTACTGGTCTCATCCAGCGGTTGCAGTGTATCCGCATCACAGATATCCAGTGAGTCGGGGCGGAAACCTTTTTCTGCTAAGTCCTGGGTCGCCTGTTGTGTCAATAACTCAAGATCACGCTGCCCATGGTGCAGGCTATCAGCAAGGGTATTCATTATCTTGCTGAGTGCTGGTGCGATTTTACGCTCTGCAGGACTCAGATAACCATTACGTGAACTCAGCGCCAGGCCATCTTTTGCCCTGATGACAGGTACACCAACAATCTCAATGTCATAGCCCATATCCGCAACCATTTTGCGGATCAGTGCCAACTGCTGATAATCCTTCTCACCAAAACAGGCAATATCAGGTTGTACCAGATTGAAAAGTTTGCTGACAATGGTCGACACTCCGCGGAAGTGTCCTGGACGGCTTGCACCTTCGAGCATGGTTGAGATACCAGGAACATCCACCGTGGTATGCGTTTCCTGCCCCTTGGGGTAGATATCAAGCGGCGTCGGGGTAAAAACCAAATCGACTTTCTGGCGATGCAGTTTTTCACAGTCATCCTGCAGGGTACGTGGATAGCAGGCCAAATCATCCGGCCGCTCAAATTGCATTGGATTAACAAAAATGCTCACTATAACCACGTCAGCCCGGGCTTTAGCTTGTTCAACCAGCGTCAAATGTCCTTCATGCAGATTCCCCATGGTAGGAACCAGGGCGATGCGCTTGCCTTCCTGACGGAAACGGCGGATCTGTTGGCGTAGCAGGGGCAATGTTTCAATAATTAACATAACCGTTCTCTTGTTATTGGAAACTGTACTCATCACCAGGATATTGCCCGGATTCCACCTCAGCGATGTACTGACGAACCGCGGCACGCATATCACCGGTTTCAGCGAGGAAGTTTTTGGCAAATTTAGGAATGTGTCCGCCGGTAATACCGAAAGCATCATGCATGACCAGAATTTGGCCATCAGTGACGTTACCTGCCCCGATACCAATCACTGGAATCACCAGTGCCTCAGTAATACGCTGGGCAAGTTTTACCGGTATACACTCCAGAACCAGAAGTTGTGCTCCGGCTGCCTCGAGTGCCAGTGCATCATCCAGCAGCGCTTGTGCCGCATCAGCGTCACGACCCTGAACTTTATACCCACCAAAAATGTTGACGGATTGTGGTGTCAGGCCAATATGTCCGCAAACGGGCACGGCACGTTCGGTTAACTGCCGCACGGTATCGGCCAGCCAGCGTCCCCCTTCCAGCTTGACCATATTGGCTCCTGCACGCATCACTTCGGCACTATTGGCAAATGCCTGCTCAGGGGTTGCATAAGCCATAAATGGCAGGTCGGCGATAACCAGACCATCAGGCATACCACGGCGTACTGCTCGGGTATGATAGGCAATATCTGTAACGGTGACAGGTATGGTTGAGTCATGACCCTGAACGGTCATACCCAGAGAATCGCCAATCAGCACGACACCAATTCCTGCATCGGCAAACAATTTTGCGAAACTGAAATCGTAAGCGGTCAGTGTGGCGAATTTTTTCTTATCTTGTTTTAGCTGGCGAAGGGTCGAGATAGTGGTGGATTGCATTATCTTCTCCACAGAAAAAGCGGACAAATAGACAAATAAATTACCAGGCGGTGATACCTTCCTGTGAAAGGGGCGCCAGAATCTTACTTATCGGTTGTCCATCGGGAAAACAACATTCAGGCGCTATTTCCATTAATGGTAATAGCATAAACGCCCGGTTCTTCATGTCATAATGGGGGACTGTCAGGCGTTGAGTATTAATCACTTGATTGCCAAACAGCATAATATCGAGATCGAGTGTTCGTGGCCCCCAGCGATCGGCCTTACGGACTCGGCCTTGTTCCCGTTCAATGCGCTGTGTTTCATCAAGCAGTGACTCAGCCGTTAATGCCGTTTCCAGAGCAACAGCTGCATTGAGATAGTCGGGTTGGTCGGGAGGCCCTAAAGGCGGGGTACGGTAAAACGAAGAGATAGCCACTACGTGGCTGTCCCTGATAAGCGCAATGGCTTCCAGCGCTGAAGAGACTTGCTTCAGTGGGGAAGCCAGATTACTGCCGAGGGCAATATACGCGAGGGTCATGCCTGGCCACGTGGGGTACGTTTACGAGGACGACGATGACGGCGACGCACGGCTGGCTCGTCATCAAGGTTGAGCAGCATCTCTTTTTGCAACGATGGTGCAGCAACCTGGAACTCTCCCCACCATTTCGTCAGACGCAACAGTTCTGGATGATTTTCCACTTCAGCACGCAGTGCCAGTAAATCATAAGCCGCACGGAATTTAGGGTGTTCCATCAGCTTCCAGGCACGTTTACCCTGACGACGAGACAGGCGCAGTTGCAGTCCCCATATATCACGTACCAAGGTGGTGATACGCTTGGGAATCGCAAGAGCACGACAGGCTTCATCCAGCACTTCATTCATTGCCAGAGCAAAAGCATCGTAGTAGGCGAGGCCGCTTTCTTGGGTGATCTTTTGTGCCATTTCCAGCTGCGGGTACCACAGCATGGCAGCAAACAAGAATGCCGGGTTAACACGCATACCGTTCTGAATACGGTTATCCGTATTTTTCAGCACCTGCGCAATCATGCGCTCCATTGGGCTGTCACCCTGCTCTGTGAAGTAGCGTGTAATAATCGGGAATAACGGCTGGAACAGATGGTACTGGCGCAGTAACTGGTAAGTAGGGTAACCATAACCCGCTTGCAGTAGTTTAAGTGATTCTTCATACAAGCGAGCGGCAGGAACATCGTTGATCAGGCTCGCGAGGTGTGCGATGGGCTCACCGGTCTCCGGGCTGATGGTCATATTCAACTTAGCAGCAAAGCGCACTGCGCGTAACATACGTACCGGGTCTTCACGGTAGCGGGTTTCAGGCGTACCAATCAGGCGAATAATGCCCTGGTTAAGGTCAGACAGCCCACCCACGTAATCACGCACGGTAAAGTCAGCCACACTGTAATAGAGGCTGTTGATGGTGAAGTCACGGCGCTGGGCATCTTCTTCGATTGAACCAAAGATATTATCCCGCAGCAACATGCCATTCTCACCACGCTGAGAAACTTGGCGATCTTCGGAGGGTTGCTCTTCATGGTGACCACGAA
Source organism: Citrobacter sp. JGM124 (assembly GCF_018257795.1). Classification (GTDB taxonomy): domain Bacteria; phylum Pseudomonadota; class Gammaproteobacteria; order Enterobacterales; family Enterobacteriaceae; genus JGM124. Next base: position 248,450 of record NZ_JAERJD010000005.1, read on the forward strand.
AGGTCGCAACTTCAATGATCTCTGGCCCAAACATAATGTGTGCCAGGCGAAAACGACGGCCGACCAGGCGACAGTTACGGAACAGTTTACGGACTTGTTCAGGCGTAGCATTGGTCGTCACATCGAAATCTTTTGGTTTTGTACCCAGAAGAAGGTCGCGGACACCGCCCCCCACCAGATAAGCTTCATAACCGGCCTTATTCAGGCGGTAGAGCACCTTGAGGGCGTTTTCACTGATATCTTTGCGAGAAATAGCGTGCTTGTCACGCGGAATGACCGTGATGTGCGGGAAAGTTTCACTCTCCTCGACCACGATATTATCGCGGTGAAGCACCTTGCGGCAAAAATTAGCGACTCGGGTAAAAATAGTCCACCTCGGTAATGTCAATCATGGGTACAAAAAAATAGCGGCTAATCATAGCCTGGTGTGGAGCATTTGAGAATCATGGATTCACGGGTACACGTAATAGTGACCAATTATCCACGGCACTTCTCAGCAAACTTTCCAGGGATAAATCCGCCCAGTCATCTTCAACATCTTGATTTAAAAAACCTAATGCTTCAACAATTATCGGTCGCGGATCCCCCTGGGATAACGCCGGAGCATGATTTTGCTTAGATAATTTATCTCCCTGTGAATTCAGTGCCAGCGGCAAGTGAATATAGGAAGGGATCTGCCAGCCAAACTGTTGGTATAACGAAATTTGTCGCACTGTGGGTTCAATTAAATCTGCACCACGGACAATTTCACTAACCCTCTGAAAATGATCATCCACTACTACGGCCAGGTTATAAGCAAATAAACCATCGCGGCGGTGAATAATAAAATCCTCCCTGGCTAAAGCGGTATCGGCATATAGCGTGCCGCGGAGCTGGTCTGTGAATTCCAGTACTGGATTTCGTTGCATAAAGCGAACCGCAGCCTTGTCAGAACCATGATGGCGGGTGCGGCAAACACCGTCATAGATCCCCCCCAGGGTCTGAATACGTCGGCGAGTGCAGGTACAGTAATAACTTAACCCCGCCTGCTGCAAAATATACAGAGCCTCGCGGTAGGCCTCATGGCGTTGTGATTGCCACAAGATACTGCCGTCCCAGTGTAAACCATAGTGTTCCAGTTGTTGTAAAATCATACTGGCGGCACCCGGGACTTCCCTCGGGGGATCAATATCCTCCATGCGCACTAGCCACTGGCCTTTTTGGGAACGAGCTTGCAGATAGCTGCCGAGTGCGGCAACCAAAGAACCAAAATGCAAAGCACCAGAAGGTGAGGGAGCGAAACGGCCGATATAATCTTGAATAGGCATGTTTGGGCTAATGGAACCACAGATTTTTAACAGACATCCCGGCGTGAAGAACCCACCAGAATCTCTGGATTGGATCATACAATGTGATAACTCACGACCTGTCGTAACAGGCTATCAGTCATAACAAGAGGGGAAAAATATTTTCCCCTCTGTTACCGGTAAGGATGAGATTTCCCCCAACCTTGGCTGCTGGCACGGGGTATCAACCTGTCATCTGCTTTTCACGGATTTCAGCCAGGGTTTTACAGTCAATGCACAGATCCGCTGTTGGACGAGCCTCAAGACGACGAATGCCAATTTCAACGCCACAGGACTCACAGTAGCCGAAATCTTCGTCTTCTACTTTTTTCAGCGTTTTTTCAATCTTCTTGATCAATTTACGTTCGCGATCACGGTTACGCAATTCAAGGCTGAATTCCTCTTCCTGAGCGGCACGGTCCACCGGATCCGGGAAGTTAGCGGCTTCATCCTGCATATGCGAAACAGTACGGTTAACCTCATCCATGAGCTGTGAGCGCCAGGCTTCAAGAATACGTTTGAAGTGCGACAGCTGGGCTTCGTTCATATACTCTTCACCCGGCTTCTCTTGGTATGGCTCCACCCCAGCGATGGCGAGAATACTCAGGGACGATGTCTTACGCTTTTGCCCTTCTTGCATGTTTTTTCTCCTTGACACGCACTTATCGAACCCCTGTTGGGGTAAAATCAGGCCGCTATAAATAGCAGAACCTCTCCACGATGGCAATTATATAAACCTGTCTCTTGACAATCGTATGAAGAAACGCCTACCTGCAAAAAACAATGATAAATAAAGTGCTATACCTTCGATCTATTATAAAACATTACGTTAAATAAACTGGTAACGGCGTAGTTAGAGTCATATGTGTGGTAGAAAGTTCGGCTTTTAATGCAATAATTTCTACGCCACATTGCTGTGCCTCTGTTAATAATTGTGCATATTTTGTGTCGATATGACGGGCGGGTGAGACGCAAGTAATGGCTGAGTGCAGCACAGCAAACAACAACACGGCTCGTTCTCCCTGCTGGACGACATTAATTAACTCTCTTAAATGTTTTTGTCCACGTAAACTCACCGCATCAGGGAAAAAACCCTGGCCCTGGTTCGATAGTGTGACCGATTTCACTTCTATAAAACAGTTCACTTTACCAGTCGCACTCAGCATAAAATCAATACGGCTGCCTTCACTACCGTATTTCACCTCACTACGGCACTCACTGTAATGGGCGAGAGAGGGGGGCGGCGAGGTAAGTAATCGTTCTTTTACTAACTGGTTAGCGCGTAACGTATTGACACAAATCATCTCTCCATGCTGTGTTTCAGTTAACTCCCAGCTATGAGGATATTTACGTTTCAGGTTATCTGAAGTGGAGTACCAGACGGTATCTCCAGGAGTGGCGCAGCCTGTCATGGCCCCGGTATTGGGGCAATGCAGAGTGATAACCTCTCCTTGTGCAGTGGTAACATCCGCCAAAAAACGTTTGTAACGCTTAATAAGAACGGCTGATTGTAACGGTGGGATAAACTCCATCCTCGGGTCCATAGGGTTGCAAAGAGGCGTACAACAGGGTGTCTCTCTTTGTGTGGTTAATCGTCGAAAATCAGTTTATTGATCGCCCTGATAATCCCGTTAGCTTAATCGTTAATCACGTTCGGCTATCAGATAATGGCCATTTTTCCAGTACTCGGTACTCGGTTTGTCCTTTTTTAAATATTGATGCATAGAGTGCAAATTCATTAACAGGGAATGACCAGCCAAAACCCGGTGGCGGCAATGCCACAGGCTGACTGGCATTACGATACAGGGTTATATGGGGGTGAAAAGGCAGCGGTGCCTGATAGCAGCCACTGCGTGCCGCCTGGGCTCGTAGCATATCCGCCAACTGCAATAGCCCCCTGGGGGCATGCCGTGGCCCGACCCATACCACCCCTGAGCGTAGCCATTGTCCGGCATCATCCAGCCGTAGTGTAAAAGCGGGCTGGGCAATACGTCCCGCTAACTGGGAAAGCGCTTTCTGTTTATCTGCGGATACTTCCCCCAAAAATGCGAGAGTCAGGTGTAAGTGGGACTGGACAACGGGGCGTCCGGCGGACTGGGAAAAATGGGCTGCACGCCAGGAAATAAGCCCCGACTGGATCGATTCGGGCAGGGCAAGGGCAAAAAACAGGCGACGCGTTTCGGCCATGGTTATCTCTCTGTTGTGAATGACTGATGCTACAATGCATGCTTTAGAATATTAACCTCTGGAGCCGTTTGTGTCGTCATTACCGGTTGCTGCTGTTTTGCCCGAGTTGCTTGACGCACTTGCCTCTGCCCCGCAAGTGTTGTTGATTGCCCCTACAGGTGCCGGGAAATCGACTTGGTTACCCCTGCAATTGCTCGCCCAGGGTATGGGTAACGGCCGTATTTTGCTACTTGAACCTCGTCGCCTTGCCGCGCGCAGCGTTGCTCAACGGCTGGCGGAATTATCAGGAAAAAAGCTGGGGGAGACGGTGGGCTACCGAATGCGTGCGGACAGTTGCATTGGACGGGATACCCGGCTGGAAGTGGTAACCGAGGGAATCTTAACGCGCCTGATTCAGCAAGACCCGGAGCTTAACGGGATTGACCTGGTCATCCTTGATGAATTCCATGAACGTAGCCTGCAGGCTGATTTAGCCCTGGCCCTGTTGCTGGATGTGCAGGCTGGCCTGCGGGAAGATTTAAAGATCCTGATAATGTCAGCAACCCTGGATGACAATCGCCTGCAGCAGCGTTTGCCGCTAGCCCCGGTCATTGTGTCACAAGGGCGTAGCTTTCCGGTTGAACGTCGTTATAATCCGCTGCCCGCACATCAACGCTTTGATGATGCCGTCGCCCAGGCGGTATCAGCCTTACTGCGTGAAGAACAGGGTTCATTACTCTTGTTTCTGCCCGGGGTCAGTGAGATCAAACGTGTTCAACAGCAGTTAACGGGGCGGATCGCGGACGATGTCATATTATGCCCACTCTATGGCGCACTTTCCCTGGTGGAACAGCGCCAGGCAATACTCCCACCACCGGGAGCAAAACGGAAAGTGGTGCTGGCAACCAATATTGCCGAAACGAGCCTGACGATTGAAGGTATCCGTTTAGTGGTTGACTGCGGCCTTGAGCGAAGTGTTCGTTTTGACCCCAATACGGGGTTGACGCGTCTGGTGACACAACGCATCAGTCAGGCCTCAATGACGCAACGCGCGGGGCGGGCAGGGCGTCTGGAGCCGGGTATTTGTCTGCATTTGATCAGTGCAGAACAGGCTGAAAGAGCCAGTGCGCAAAGTAGCCCGGAAATTCTTAATAGCGATCTTTCCAGCATGCAGTTGGATCTACTCCAGTGGGGATGTCACGATATTAACCAACTGACGTGGCTTGATCTACCGCCGGCAGTCAATCTGGCCCAGGCCCGGCAAATGTTGCACCAGTTAGGTGCCGTTGATGATAAACAGCGGCTGACCCACATGGGGCAACGGATGGCGCAGACTGGCAGCGATCCTCGTTTAGCCAGCTTGCTGGTTGCGGCGAAAGGGGCCGATCAACAAGCTAGCGCAGCGCGGTTAGTGGCGCTGCTTGAAGATCCTCCCCGGGTTACCGGCGCGGGTGATCTGAGATCACTTTTCGACAATCCTTCCAGCGCCGTGCGTCAACGTGCCAGTCAGTTACTTAAACGGCTAAAGGGCGAAGCAGGCAAGGTAAACCTGAGCTGTGTGATGCCACTGCTGGCCCAGGCTTTTCCGGACAGAATTGCCCGCAGGCGTAATCATACCGGACGTTATCAGTTAGCGAATGGCATGGGGGCCATGCTGGATGAAGAGGATGCGTTGACTCGCTATGAATGGTTGATTGCCCCATTATTATTGCAAGGCAATGCCTCGCCTGATGCGCGAATTCTGTTGGCATTACCGATAGACATTGAAGCTTTGACGGCACAATGCCCAGCCCTGATCGTGACGGATAATTCGGTAGAGTGGCATGAGGCCCATGGTGCTTTAAAAGCCTTGCAACGACGTAAGATCGGCAAGTTAATTATCAGTGTTCAGCAGCGGGAAAAACCTTCTGAGGCTGAAATGCAACAAGCGATTCTTAATGGTATTCGTGATAAAGGGCTGGGGTGCTTAACCTGGTCGGCTGGAGCGGGACAACTGCGCGTTCGTCTGGCTTGTGCTGCCCGCTGGTTACCTGAGCTTGACTGGCCCCCAGTAGATGATGAGGCATTACTGGCTGGTCTGGATACTTGGTTACTGCCAGAGATGCACGGAATATATTCACTGAGCGGTTTGAAAAAAATTGATTTACATAAAGCGTTAAATCACTTACTCGACTGGCAGATGCGTCAGCGGCTGGATAGTGCGCTACCAACTTATTACACTGTGCCCACTGGCAGTCAGATTACTATTCGCTATAGTGTGGATAATCCTCCTGTACTGGCGGTGAGGATGCAGGAGATGTTCGGTGAATCCCAAACACCTTGTATCGCAGAAGGGCGAGTGCCATTAGTTCTTGAATTATTATCGCCTGCACAGCGACCACTACAGATCACAAGGGATCTGACAGCTTTCTGGCAAGGGGCCTATCGCGAAGTACAAAAAGAGATGAAAGGGCGTTATCCCAAACATGTCTGGCCAGATGATCCCGCCCAGGCACTACCTACGCGACGTACTAAAAAGTACTCGTGACTTTTGAGAAATATCTTCTTTCGCAGATGGCGAGAGAATGGAGAATCAGGCCGCGGTGCCTGAAATTTTGTGGAGATAAATAATGGCGGGGAATGACCGCGAGCCTATTGCTCGCAAAGGAAAATCAACGCATTTGGCAAAAAGTAAGGCCAAAAATTCTCGACTCTCGGACGAAGATTACAAGGATGATGATTACGATGACGGCTATGAGGACGAGGAATCGATGCCACCAGTAAAAAAGAGAAAGACCAAAGGGCCAGTGTCTAAAAAATATCGCTTACTGAAGTTCCTGATAAAGCTATTTATTCTGTTTCTGGTATTAATGGCCATCTATGGCGTTTATCTCGACCAGCAAATTCGTAGCCGTATTGACGGTAAAGTCTGGCAGTTACCTGCGGCAGTATACGGGCGTATGGTCAATCTTGAACCGGATATGCCATACAGCAAAGCGGAAATGGTGAAGCTACTGGAGGCGACGCAGTATCGGCAGGTTACCCGTATGACACGCCCGGGTGAATTTACCGTGCAGGCTAACTCTATTGAAATGATCCGTCGTCCGTTTGATTTTCCTGACGGCAAAGAGGGGCAAATTCGCGCCAAACTCCTGTTCAGTGGAAATCATCTGGAATCTATCCAGAATATGGATAACAACCGTAGTTTTGGTCTGTTTCGCCTTGATCCGCGCCTGATTACTATGCTCTCGTCATCAAACGGTGAGCAGCGTCTGTTCGTTCAGCGCTCAGATTTCCCGGACTTACTGGTTGATACGCTGATCGCGACGGAAGATCGCCACTTTTATCAGCATGATGGCATTAGTCTCTACTCCATTGGTCGTGCAGTGGTGGCTAACCTGACGGCAGGGCGTGCCGTACAGGGGGGCAGCACCCTGACCCAACAGTTAGTAAAAAACCTGTTTTTAACCAATCAGCGCACCTTGTGGCGTAAAGCCAATGAAGCCTATATGGCTATCATCATGGATGCCCGCTATAGCAAAGATCGCATTCTTGAACTCTATTTGAATGAGGTCTATCTCGGTCAGAGTGGGGATGAGCAAATTCGCGGCTTCCCTCTGGCGAGTCTCTACTATTTCGGTCGCCCGGTGGATGAGCTGAGTCTTGATCAGCAAGCTCTGCTGGTGGGCATGGTGAAAGGGGCTTCGCTATATAACCCATGGCGTAACCCTAAACTGGCCCTGGAGCGCCGTAATGTTGTATTACGACTGCTGCAAGAGCAAAAGGTTATCGACCAGGAACTCTACGATATGTTAAGTGCACGCCCATTAGGGGTTCAGCCTCGTGGTGGCGTCATTTCTCCTCAGCCTGCTTTTATGCAACTGGTACGTCAGGAGTTGCAGGCAAAACTGGGGGATAAAGTGAACGACCTTTCTGGCGTGAAAATCTTTACCACCTTTGATTCCGTTTCTCAGGATGCAGCAGAGAAAGCGGTGACTGAAGGGATCCCAGCACTGCGCGCCTCTCGCAAGCTTAATGATCTCGAAGCGGCAATGGTGATTGTTGACCGGATGAGTGGTGAAGTGCGCGCCATTGTGGGTGGGGCAGAACCGCAATATGCAGGGTTCAACCGTGCGTTACAGGCACGGCGTTCCATCGGGTCTCTGGCGAAGCCTGCGACTTATCTGACAGCATTAGGTCAGCCAGACCGATACCGCCTCAACACTTGGATTGCTGATGCCCCCCTGTCGATTCCTGTTTCGGGTGGGCAGGTCTGGTCACCTCAGAATGATAACCGCCAGTTCAGTGGCCAAGTTATGTTGGTTGATGCACTAACACGTTCAATGAACGTGCCTACCGTGAACTTGGGTATGGCGCTCGGCCTGACGGCTGTCACTGATACCTGGATGAAGCTGGGAGTACCTAAAGAGCAGCTTAACCCGGTACCGGCAATGTTATTGGGGGCGCTGAACCTGACCCCCATCGAAGTGGCTCAGGCATTTCAGAGCATTGGCAGCGGGGGGAATCGCGCCACGTTGTCAGCCTTACGCTCAGTGATTGCCGAAGACGGTAAAGTACTGTATCAAAGCTTCCCACAGGCAGAACAAGCGGTTGCGCCTCAGGCAGCCTACCTGACGCTCTATACCATGCAGCAGGTTATTGATAAAGGCACCGGCCGAGTACTGGGGGCAAAATATCCTAACCTGCATTTAGCGGGCAAAACGGGGACCACTAACAATAACGTGGATACATGGTTTGCCGGAATAGATGGAAAAGAGGTGGCTATTACGTGGGTTGGTCGTGATAACAATCAGCCAACCAAGCTCTATGGTGCCAGTGGGGCGATGTCCTTGTATCAGCGCTACCTGGCGAACCAGACACCGATCCCACTGAATCTGACCGTGCCGGAGGATATTGTTGATATGGGTGTCGATACGGAGGGTAACTTCCAGTGCAGCACTAATGGCTATCGTGTGTTACCTGTCTGGACGACAAATCCCGAAGGTCTATGTCAGCAGAGTCAACAGGTGGACAGGGATCCGTTTAGTCAGGGGCAGTCACAGCCTCAGCAACAGCAACAGGCCCCAGTGGCAGGTTCAGAAAAAAGCGATGGAGTGGCTGGCTGGATTAAGGATATGTTCGGCAATAACTAAATTCTGTCTGTGAAAAATACCAGGGCGAGTCAGCATAAGCGACTCGCCTTTTTTCATAAGATTTTCACACTGACTTATCTAAAATTCTATCCTTTCATTACGTTGAAATAACAAGAAGGCTTCAGCTCAAAAATGAAGTAATTTGGAGGGGGGGAAGCACTTGCCAACGACTTTTTTTCGTCTATTATCTCCAGCCTTGCTGGAATAATTATCGTTCGCTTTATTATTTGTCTTTTCATTAGGAATGTTTTATGGCCCGTTTTGTCCCCAGTACGCATGGTCACAGCACTTTGCGTAAGATTGCACTCTTTGTCGCCGCAGCGCTGGGCAGCTATAGCGTGACAAGTTTTGCTGCTGAAACACCGGCGAAAGAAGACACCATCATCGTCACATCCACGGGCGCTCCAGTAGAAAGTCCATGGGGGCCCACGCCAACCATCGTAGCCAGGAAAGCTGTCACGGCGACGAAAACGGATACCCCGATTGAAAAAACGCCACAGTCTATTTCAGTCGTAACTAATGAAGAGATGCAGACTCACCAATTTGGCTCAGTCAAAGAGGCGCTGGGGTATAGCCCAGGTGTGACCGTGGCCTCTCGCGGTGCCTCTAATACCTATGATTATCTTATCGTCCGTGGGTTTGCTCCTGTTGGCTTGAATCAGAATAATTATCTGGATGGCCTGAAACTGAAGGGTGATTTCTATAATGATGCGGTTATAGACCCTTATATGCTGGAACGTGTTGAGCTAATGCGTGGCCCAACGTCGGTACTGTACGGCACAAGCAGTCCTGGCGGGATTGTGAATATGGTAAGCAAACGTCCGAGCAAAGAACCGTTGCATGAAATTCAGTTTAAAATGGGCAGTGATAACCTGTACCAGACTGGATTTGACTTTAGTGATGCGCTTGATGATGACGGTATTTACTCTTATCGTCTGACGGGAGTTGCTCGTTCTAATGATGAACAACAAGATCATGCCAAACAGAAACGCTATACGATTGCTCCCGCTTTTACCTGGCAGCCCAGCGACAGAAGCTTTTTGACATTACTGTCCTATTTTCAGAATGAACCAAACACCGGGTATTACGGTTGGTTACCAAGAGAAGGCACGGTTGATCCATTGCCCGGTGGTGGACGATTACCGGTGAGTTTTAACGAGGCGGCTGCTAACAATATGTATTCCCGGAACCAGAAAATGGTGGGGTACAATGCAGAGCACGGATTTAATGACACATTTACTTTGCGTCAAAATTTACGTTTTTCTGAAATGAAAGTGGATGAAAAAAATGCTTATGGTACGGGTCTATGTACCACATCATGGACTTGCAGTAGTTTACCTGCTGGCGCGAAAAAAGAAGATTACTTAGGTCGGGGCACCACCCACAGCGAGGAACGACTACAGAATTTTAGTGTTGATACGCAATTACAAACTAAATTTACCACTGATAATATTCATCATACTTTATTAACCGGGATAGATTACATGCGGATGCGTAATGACATCCGTGCTGTTTTTGGCAGCGCCCCGCCATTGGATTTAAATAATCCAGGGCCTTTAGAGTCTGTTGATTTCGGTGACGCTATTCCTTATCAACTAAATAAAACCTATCAGACCGGTATTTATATCCAGGATCAGGCTGAATGGGATAAATGGGTTGTGACACTTGGCGGACGCTATGACAGGCTGAAACAAAGTACCGTTGTTCGGGCAGAAAATGACACTGTATCCCGTAAGGACAGTCAGTTTACTTGGCGTGGTGGTGTTAACTATCTGTTTGATAATGGTATTTCCCCCTATTTTAGTTACAGCCAGTCATTTGAACCAAACGCATTTGATCTCTACGGTACGCCTCGTAACGCCTTTAAACCTTCAAAGGGTGAGCAGTATGAAGCTGGGGTAAAATATGTTCCGAAAGATCGGGCTATTGTGATCACAGGGGCGCTTTATCAGCTGACCAAAACTGATAATTTAATGGCAAACCCTGATCCTACTGCAATCGTGAATCAAGTCCCGGCAGGGGAGATCCGGGTTCGTGGTGCAGAATTAGAAGCTAAAGCTGCATTAAATCTCAATGTTAATGTTACCGCTTCCTACACATGGACTGATGCTGAATACACGACAGATACTAAATTAAAAGGTAATACCCCCGCACAAGTACCGAAGAATATGGCTTCATTATGGGGAGATTATACTTTCCACAGTGGGGAGTTAAGTGGCTTAACACTGGGTACTGGCGGGCGTTTCATCGGTTCAAGTTTTGGTGATCCGGCGAACAGTTTTAAAGTCGGTAGTGCTGCTGTCATGGATGCAGTGGTGAAATATGACTTGGGACGGTTTGGTATGAGTGGATCGAGTATTGCCCTCAATGTGAATAATTTACTTAATCGCGAATACGTTGCCAGCTGCTTCGAGAGCTATGGTTGCTTCTGGGGTGCTGAACGCCAGGTCGTAGCAACGGCAACATTCCGTTTTTAATTTCTCTTCGGGCGGGGTTCCCCGCCCTTTAACAAGATGGTCACTATGCAGGACAAACAGGCTCATTCCGGGACAACATTTAGTCTTCAACAAGTGGCTTTCCGGGTTCCGGGGCGCACGTTGCTGGCACCATTATCGTTAACGTTCCCCCCTGGTAAAGTAACCGGCCTTATTGGTCATAATGGTTCTGGGAAATCTACCCTGCTAAAAATGTTGGGACGCCATCAAAGGGCGTCAGAAGGCAGTATTAAACTCAATAATCAGCCACTTGATAGCTGGAGCAGTAAAGCCTTTGCCCGACAGGTCGCTTATTTGCCGCAGCAGTTACCCACAGCAGAAGGGATGACTGTTCGTGAGCTGGTGGCAGTGGGGCGTTATCCCTGGCACGGTGCCCTTGGGCGTTTTGGATCGGATGATCGCGAACGGGTTGACGAAGCTATCCACTTAGTTGGATTAGGCGCTTTTTCTGACCGACTGGTGGACAGTTTGTCTGGCGGGGAGCGTCAGCGTGCCTGGATAGCCATGTTGGTGGCCCAGAACAGTCGTTGTTTGCTGCTGGATGAGCCCACCTCAGCACTGGATATTGCACACCAGGTAGAAGTGCTGGCATTAATCCATCGACTCAGTGTGGAACGAGGCCTGACCGTGATAGCCGTACTCCATGATATTAATATGGCAGCACGCTATTGCGATAATCTTGTTGCGTTACGCCGTGGTGAAATGATTGCCTCCGGTTCACCTGTGGAGATGATGCAAAGTGATACCCTGGAAAAAATTTATGGTATTCCTATGGGGATACTGCCGCACCCTGCGGGTGCCGCACCGGTGAGTTTTGTCTACTGATGCGTTATTCTCCCCCGCCCCTTTTAACACGTCGTCGGTTATTGGCAGCGCTAGCCCTCTCGCCGGTATTATTTAACCTGCCATCGGCATTGGCTACCCTGCCTGATTCTCGACGTATTATTGCCCTGGAATGGCTACCCATCGAATTGCTGATGGCATTGGGTATTACCCCGATGGCTGCGGCCGATCTTCCCAATTACCAAGTCTGGGTTAATGAACCTAAGTTACCGGATTCGGTGATTGATGTCGGGCTGCGTACGGAACCTAATCTGGAGTTTATGGCGCAGCTGAAGCCTTCTTTAATCCTTTATTCTGCCGGGTACGGCCCGTCAGAAGAGAAAATAAAGCGGATTGCACCAGGAATAGGGTTTCCGTTCAATGATGGTTCAGGGAAACCACTGGATGTGGCTCGCCGCTCACTGATGACGCTGGGTGAGGCACTGGGCATGCAGCATATGGCCCAACACCATCTCAATGAATTTGATGTTTTTATTGAGAGTATGAAGCCACGTTTTGCTGGACGTGGCCAGCGTCCGTTACTGCTGATGGCGTTTATTGATAATCGCCATGTGCTGGTGGTGGGGAAACACAGTCTGTTTCAGCAAGTCATGGATCTGTTAGGACTGGAAAATGCCTGGCAGGGTGAGACCAATTTTTGGGGGACTGCGATTGTTGGTATTGAACGACTGGCCGAGATCAAAGGCGCGGATGTGTTGTGTCTTGAACATAACAATAATGCCATGATTCAACAAGCGACCTCCACACCACTATGGCTGGCAATGCCTTTTGTGCGCGAAGCGCGTTTCCAGCGCATTCCTGCTGTCTGGCTTTATGGCGCAACCCTTTCGGCGATGCACTTCACGCACGTGCTGGATAAAGCCCTTGGAGGCCGAGCATGATAAGGCATCGGTTTTTTCTGTCAGTAATTTTTTTACTGATACTATTCATCGCTGCATTGGGGCTAACGCTGGGAAATATGCAGGCTTTATTGCCTGTTGCTGAGTGGGTGCAGGCGCTGCGCGCCCCTGACCCCGATGAAGTTAATCAAATGCTATTTCACTACAGCTTGCTACCACGGGTATGTATTGCCTTGCTGGTGGGGGCCGGGCTGGGGATGGTAGGGGTCATGTTCCAGCAGGTTTTACGAAATCCGCTGGCGGAACCAACGACCCTCGGCGTTGCCAGTGGGGCTCAGTTGGGGATCACGGTAGCGACCCTGTGGGCTCTTCCGATAGCGGTTCAGCCTTATGTGGCATTAATCGGTGCCGTTCTGGTGGGGCTGGTGGTTTTTGGCGTGGCCTGGGGGCGGCGTCTTTCCCCGGTAACATTAATCCTCGCCGGGTTAGTACTGAGCCTCTATTGCGGTGCGGTTAACCAGTTACTGGCAATTTTCAATTATGACCAGTTACAGAATATGTTCCTCTGGGGTACGGGGTCACTTAACCAGCAAGACTGGGGCAGTGTTCAGACCCTGTGGCCACGCCTGTTCGGGGGATTTATCTTAACCCTGCTACTGCTGCGCCCACTCACATTGATGGGGCTGGATGATGGTGTTGCCCGTAATTTAGGGCTGGCGTTGTCTCTGGCCCGTCTGGGAATACTGAGCCTGGCGATTATTCTCAGCGCGCAGTTAGTCAGTGCCGTCGGAATAGTGGGATTCATTGGTCTGTTTGCCCCTTTACTGGCAAAAATGCTGGGGGCTCGTCGTCTGGTTCAACGGTTGTTTTTAGCCCCGCTAATAGGGGCATTGATCCTCTGGCTCTCTGATCAGGTGGTTATCTGGTTAGCCAGTTTCTGGCGTGAAATCTCTACCGGAACTATTACCGCTCTGATGGGCGCACCGATTTTACTCTGGTTATTACCCCGTCTGCGTACCTACAGCATGCCATCCATGGAGAGCGGCGATAATGTCCCGCCGGAACGGCAGGCATTTTATACGTGGGCAGTCTGTGGCTTGATTCTGTTACTCATCACTTCCGCGGTTGCCCTGTCGCTGGGCCGTAATGAACAGGGCTTTGACTGGATAAGTGCCACCTTGTTTGATGATGTCATGCCCTGGCGCTGGCCACGAGTGCTGGCAGCGATGACTGCGGGTATCATGCTGGCAGTGGCAGGATGTTTGATTCAGCGCTTGACAGGTAATGCCATGGCAAGCCCTGAGGTGCTGGGCATTAGCTCGGGGGCGGCATTTGGTGTCGTGCTGATGCTATTCTTCGTGCCAGGGAATGCCTTCGGCTGGATGTTACCCGCGGGTAGCCTTGGGGCGGCAGTCACCTTACTGATCATTGTGATTTCAGCGGGCAGGGGGGGCTTTTCTCCCCAACGCATGTTGCTGGCAGGGATCGCATTAAGTACTGCATTTATGATGTTACTGATGTTGATGATGGCGAGTGGTGATCCTCGTATGTCTTCAATTCTGACCTGGATTTCTGGTTCGACATATCATGTCAGTAGTACCCAAGCCCTTCAAACCTTAGGGGTGATGGTGGTTCTGTTCGCTATCCTGCCCCTTTGTCGGCGCTGGCTGGTGATTTTACCACTCGGCCGGGCAACAGCCAGCGCGGTGGGTATGGCAGTGACATCTTCTCAATTACTGGTATTGCTGCTGGCTGCCACGTTAACGGCGGCGGCAACACTGATTATTGGGCCGCTGAGTTTTGTGGGTTTAATGGCTCCCCATATTGCCAGCATGCTCGGTTTCCGCCGGGCTGTGCCGCAGATTGTTATTTCAGGAATACTGGGTGGGTTACTGATGATGCTGGCCGACTGGTGCGGCAGGATGATGATGTTCCCGAACCAAGTGCCGGCGGGGTTGTTAGCCACCTTTATTGGTGCGCCTTACTTTATTTACTTGCTGAGAAAGCAGAGTCGTTAAACAACCGTCCCTCTTCAGGAGGGACGGCTTATTTATGATGCCTATAATTGGGCAAATGCCACACGAGCGGCATCAATGGTTTTTTGAATGTCTTCTGGTGAATGGGCCACTGACATGAAACCTGCCTCGAAGGCTGATGGTGCCAAGTAGACGCCTTGATCCAGCATCTGATGAAAGAAACGCTTGAAGCGTTCAACATCGCAGGCCATGACATCTTTATAGCTGGTCACGGCAGGTGCATCGGTAAAGAAGAGACCGAACATGCCGCCCACATGGTTGATGACCATTGGAATACCCGCTTCTTTAGCAGCATCCAGTAATCCTTCCGCCAGCATATCTGTCAGTTCGGTTAGCGTTTCATAAATTCCTGGCTGGGTAATTTCATTGAGACAGGCATAACCCGCAGCCATAGCGATAGGATTACCAGAAAGGGTCCCAGCCTGGTAGACCGGGCCAACAGGCGCCAGGGCTTCCATAATGTCACGACGGCCCCCAAAAGCACCCACTGGCATACCGCCACCGATAATTTTTCCTAAACAAGTCAGGTCAGGTTCAACGCCGTAATAGTCCTGAGCACCTGCCAGGGCGACACGAAAACCGGTCATCACTTCGTCGATGATTAACAAAGCACCGAACTCATCACACAGGGAACGTAAGCCTTGCAGGAAACCATCATTCGGTGGGATGCAGTTCATATTACCGGCCACAGGTTCTACGATGATGCAGGCAATCTCTTCAGGGTAGCGAGTAAAAGCTTCACGTACAGAGGCGAGATCATTATAGGTACAGGTCAGGGTATGTTTAGCAAAGTCAGCGGGCACACCTGGTGAGTTTGGCTGACCCAGTGTAAGTGCACCTGAACCGGCTTTGACCAGTAAGCAGTCTGCGTGACCGTGGTAACAACCTTCAAATTTGATGATTTTGTCCCGGCCAGTGAATCCACGGGCCAGTCGAATGGCGCTCATGGTGGCTTCAGTGCCGGAGTTGACCATACGTACCATATCCATGGTGGGCACCAGTTCAGTGACCAGCTCGGCCATTTTGACTTCCATTTCGGTCGGAGCACCAAAACTTAAACCACGGCTGACCGCCTCAATGACGGCACTACGAATCGCCGGGTGGTTATGTCCCAGTATCATCGGCCCCCAGGAACCCACATAATCAATGTAGGCCTTGCCTTCTACGTCAAAGAGATAGGCTCCATCTGCGCGTTCAATAAATAGCGGTACGCCACCAACGCCGGTAAAGGCTCGTACTGGTGAATTAACGCCACCGGGAATGACCTGGCGGGCGGCGGTGTACAAGCTTTCAGACTGACTCATGAATAGGCTCCTGACTCGGAAATAGGGAATAACGGGCATAGTCTATGTGAAACGGTGAACGAGGTGAAATATTTGACGCCGTGGGTCCTGAACGATATTCCGTTATATTCATAGGACGTTCACTTAATCAACAGGTAAGATAGATACCTTTCTTGCCATTTTATATGACTGAGACCCATGAATTCAGCAAATTCTAACGCCCCAGAACAGTATAGCGCCCTTGAACGTAGCAAGGTTATTCTACGTCGTTTATTTGGTATGGAGGACATGCCTGTCCCGACACTGTTGCTGGCAGCTCTTGTTGGTACTCTGGCCGGTCTGGCTGGTGTCGGGTTTGATAAAGCCGTCAATTGGGTACAACAATACCGTATTGGTATGCTGGCGGAAGTGGCTGATGATGCCTGGACTGTCTGGCCTATGGCCTTTCTGGCATCGGCATCATTAGCGATGCTTGGTTATTATCTGGTACGGCGTTTTGCGCCAGAGGCAGGGGGGTCTGGGATACCTGAAATTGAAGGTGCGTTAGAAGGCGTGCGTCCGGTACGCTGGTGGCGAGTCATCCCGGTGAAATTTTTTGGCGGGATGGGAACCCTGGGAGCAGGGATGGTACTGGGGCGTGAAGGGCCGACAGTACAACTTGGGGGAAGCTTCGGTCAGATGGTGTTTGATTTGTTTCGTCTGCGTAAACCAGAAGTTCGTCATTCCCTTGTGGCAACGGGAGCGGGGGCCGGACTGGCTGCGGCCTTCAATGCCCCCCTGGCGGGTATCTTTTTCGTTATTGAGGAGATGCGCACCCAGTTTCATTACAATTTTGTCTCAATTAAGGCTGTTTTTATTGGCGTTATTATGTCGACCGTCGTTTATCGGTATTTTAATTCCAGTCTGATTTTGATTGATTTAGGGATGGTTGGTGATGTTGCGCTGAATACACTCTGGCTTTATCTGGTGATGGGTATGGTAATTGGTATTCTGGGCGTGGTGTTTAACCGTCTCGTGCTGGGTGTACAGGATATGTTTCAGCGCATTCATGGTGGTAATACTACTAAATGGGTGTTGATTGGTGGCCTGATTGGTGGTCTGTGTGGGGTGCTGGCGCTTGCACAGAGTGCGACGGTGGGCGGTGGGTTCAATATGATCCCTATTGCGACGGCTGGAAACTATAGCCTGAGTATGCTGGTTATCTTATTCGCGGCCCGTCTTGTTATCAGCCTGTTGTGCTTTTCTTCTGGCGCACCCGGAGGAATTTTTGCCCCGATTCTTGCTCTGGGGACTTTACTTGGAATGACATATGGAACCCTATGCACTATGTGGTTACCAGAGTATCATTTACCCATGGGCGTTTTTGCTTTGGCGGGAATGGGGGCGTTGTTGTCAGCCACCTTGCGCGCGCCACTGACCGCTATCGCGCTGGTTCTGGAAATGACCGGTAATTATCAGCTTATTTTGCCCATGATTGTAACCAGCGTTGGTGCGACATTATTCGCACAGCTTCTTGGCGGAAAACCGTTATACTCTCAAATCCTGGCAAGAACACTGGCCAAACAAGAAGCCAGTAAAGCACATGCCGCCTCTCTGACTCCTGCGGCTGAAGCATCAGTAGAGCGGAATACTTGAACGATTTACCAGGGTATTGGATAATATTACACAAAGCACGGGGCATTTTTGGCCCGGCTTGTTCATTGTTTGGAGCAAAAAATGAGTGATGACGCAGCGCTGCCCCTGCAGTTTACAGAAGCAGCAGCAAATAAAGTAAAAAGCCTGATTTCCGATGAAGATAATCCTAATCTGAAGTTGCGTGTTTACATTACCGGTGGCGGATGCAGCGGTTTTCAGTATGGTTTTACCTTTGACGATCAGATAAACGAAGGTGACATGACCATTGAAAAACAAGGTGTTGCCCTGGTGGTTGACCCTATGAGCCTGCAGTATCTGGTCGGGGGTTCGGTAGATTACAGCGAAGGCCTGGAAGGGTCACGTTTCGTTGTGACGAACCCGAATGCAACCAGCACTTGTGGATGCGGTTCTTCATTCAGTATCTGACCTGAGTCCAGCCTGGAGAGGGGGCATACGCGCTTTCTATGAGATTCCCCTGAAAAGCAGTCCGGCGACTGCCCCTCTCCTTCCATCTTTACCCCGCTTGTCTTACACCGCCTGTTATTCATTTATTCCATTGATAATCAATGTATTATTTTTATTTGTGGCATTCAATATTGCCTCTTTTTAGCTTTAGATGACATTTTATTGATATGTAATGTCCAGTAAATTTTTTGTTTTTATATGTAAGGCTGGCTTAATAGCTACCGTAGAGCGGCATAATTCGTCACTGAATCTATATCGCTTGAATGCGTGATATTTCTGGGGGCGACGCTGCAGTAAATAACCAGGTTCTTATTCAGGTAAGTTACTGGGCAAAAAGAGAAAATCCAGCACTTCTGCACTTGAAATAAGACGGGCAGAGAGACTACTGAGAAGCCTGTTTAGAGGGATGATGCTCTCCGCATTGCCTGGATAGCTGTTATCGCTTATCGGGACGTTCCGTTGAGCCTGTTTACTTGTCTGGAATAATAAAAAAATATCACGTAAAGCCCATTCATTGAACCAATGAAGTATGTATTCCTCGTATAAGAAATAAATTTTTTATAATAGAAAAAACTAATTTAATACTGATTATGATGTGTTGTCTTCGAAAGGAAATAAGGCTAAATAATATTATTCTTGATAAACCCGCCATGCGTTCATCACACTTAAGTTATATTTATTTTCACTCATTTTGTCTTTATTTCAATAGTGGTAATGCGGGCAGTTCTGTCCAGCCTGCTCTGGAGATTGTGGAGTATTATAGCCATTTTCAAGTATTGCATCGATAATTAAGTTTTTAATGTTAACGATGAAAAACTGCGAAATTTTTGTAATAAAAGCCGGTGAAGAAGTACGATTAATAGCATCCGTTTTTTTTAACTCTGACTGAAATCTCACCTTAAGAATTAAAAGCAGAGGTAAAGTTAAAATGAAACAATCAACACATGTCAATTTTATATCTGATTGATTTTTATATAAAAATAACAAGCTTATCAAGATGGCCACAGAGAAGAGGGTTGAAACATCTGTCATCGTGGATGTGATTATATGTTTATGAATGTCAAGTGATGTAGATATATCATATATATAAGTCAGTGTTCCTGACAAAAAAAACCATAACTCTGTCTTGTGATTTTTTTTGTGACCTAAAGTAAAAAACATTAGACTTTTTTTACATATCCTTAATGATATTCCCAGCGGGATTGTTAGCTTTACAAGCACACAGCAATCCTGGCAGGGGATAGATAGAACAGTATTCTTTCAAATATGTTTGAAAAATTAAAAAAATATGAAGTAAAATTTTATTATTTAAACTTAGCCAAATCCATTGGCTGAACTCTGTATAACGTTAAGTATATTTTCATCAAATAAATAAAGTGCCAGAAAGTATATCGAGATATTTTTCAGGAAATACAAAAGATGAACTACCTGAGGTCGTGTTTATCCTGAATTTAAGTTAAGAGCAGAATACACAGACGGCTCCAATTAATTGTGAGTGACAACTGTGTTGACACGTAACGGTTAAAGTGTAATTATTTCCCGCAGCAAAAATTAACATTTTTTGATATAACCAGGAAGGTTAGTCTGATACTCCGATACACAATGACTGAGAGTGTCAGTGAACAGCGTAAATAGAGACAGGCAGTAACTGGATAACATGGATGGAGCTCCACATGCTGGAGCTTCGGTATAATCCAGACTGTCAGCTGATGATAAAAGTATTTTTCATCAGTAAATTAAGGGATAGATAGCGTTCTATTTAGATGTTCAGGGAAGAGCCAAAGCTGTAGATATAAGTATCACTTCGTGACTATCGCGGTAACTGTCATAGGGCGAAGGTAGGTCATATTCCTCAGTACAACGAGAATTGTCACCATTCTGAAAACCTCTGTCAGAGGATAACGGAGTGACGAATCGTGCGCATTTCCCCGAACGAAAAGCCAGCATTCTGGCTGAACTATTATCCCCTAAAACATGATCACTACTGACTCTCTCTCAGAGAGAAGGAATACCTGAATATTCTGAGTTGAGAGCGGATTACGTCGATGACTTCAATTCATCATGGGTGACAACCGCGTGATACGAGCTGGTGACAGTTTGACCATTTATGTGATGGGAGTTAATACTTTTCGATATCGTCAACAGAATTAACCTGACACCTCAGAGACATAATGACTGAGAGTATCAGTAAGCAGCGTAAATAGAGACGGGCAGCAACTGGATAACATGGATAAAGCTCCCATGCTGGAGCTTGGTATAATTCAGACTGTCGGCGGATGAAAAAATATTTTTCATCGGTAAACAAGGGATAATAGTATTCTATTTAGATGTGCAGGGAAAAGCCAAAGCTGTAGATATAAGTATCACTTCGTGACTATCACGGTAACTGCCATAGAGCGAAGGTGGGTCATATTCCTCAGTACGACGATAGCTGTCACCTCTCTGAAAACTTCAGCCAGAGGGTAACGAAGTGACACAATCATGCGCATTTTCCCCGAATGAAAAGCCAGTATTCTGGCTGAACTATTATTCCCCTACAATATGATCGCCGCCGATGTAGCTCACAGGAAAGAATACCTGAAGCTAGCCTGTAAGACTGCTAAAACGCTATTGGGCAGGAAATGTATATAATTCCAGAGACAGTTACAATAGCGTTCTGACAGGACAAGCAGAAGGTTCTCTGATACTGAATTAAGGCAGAGGCCAATAGGTGGTTTAAATTAAATAGGGCGACAACGGTCTTGATACTAATTATAGGAATTATTCGGATTCTACTGCTGAATAATGGAATATAAAATCTTAATAATTTCATGAAGTTTCTGAATGCATGTATTAAATATAAATTTTTTCATTGAATACGGGCAGTGTTATATGGGTCTTACGGAAAAAAAGTCTTACAGTACAGTGACGTGCGAAATATAAAATCTAAGGTCACAAGGATATTTTTTGGGTGAGGCAGTGTTTATCTATTCAAGGAGGAACTGGCGGGGTACTTCAGTCATTAAAGGGCATAAGCAGAAAGAATTACGTATAAAATCAGACTGTGTTTTTGTACTTCAATAATATTGAATTTATCCTGAAATTAAATTGGTTTTTATAAAAACAAATGAGTGGTTTAGTTAATGATCTGTGATTTTTTCATGGCACTAACTCCATTATTCTAATCATGAATAAAGAAATTTTCTTTTTGATAACATTTATTTCACAGAGTGAGGGGAGTAACAGCAAGCCAGTCATATAACGTTAACCTAAAGGAGGTGCTAATACAAGAGTACTTATATGTATAAATGCATTGTATTTATACATTAAAATTAAAAAGATACTTTTAGATTGCTCATTCATTATTCAATAATGAGAGTGGCATCGTATTGTCTTTTTTCAATGATTTTAAATTCACTATTAACCTACTGTCATCATAAGGGTAAAATGAAGTATATATCTAAACTGAAGAAGAGCATATTATCATCGATAGTCATTATCAGCGGAGGGATGCTATCAAGCGTGAGTATGGCACATGCTTATGATGGGCAAATAACATTTCACGGAAAAATAAGCGCTGCCACTTGTGAGATCAGCGGGGGTAATACTAATGGTACGGAAACAAATAGCCCTGATTTTGTTGTAACGTTACCTACTGTCTCCTCAATGGCTTTTAAATCTGTGGGAGAAAAGGCAGGAGATACTGACTTTTTTATCAAGTTAAAAGGTGATAATTGTAAGCCAGGTAATGGTTATGCGATTAAGTTTGAAAGAATTAGTAGTAATGGTTTTATCGATGCTAAGACCGGATATCTTAAAAATACAAACACAACTGCAGCTGGAGCTAAAAATGTCCAGTTAGTCATTAGTGATGAAAACAAGAATCCTTTTGATTTCACCACGACTAATGATACTTCACCGACTAAAAACCGTGGGGAGAACGACACAGAGACAATTTTCAATTTTGGTGTGCAATATGTCTCAACGGCTGCCAGTGTCACTGGAGGGGAAGTCGAGGGTAACATCTATTATAGTGTAGTGTACCCATAAAAAAAAGGACTTCATGCTACACATCATGAAGTCCTTCCAATGAATTACTATTCTACTCATATTTTAAATTTAAAAAAGCAACCTAAATGAAAAAAATAATAACTGTTTTATTTTTATTAATTCCTTTGTCAGCATTGGGAACAATACAGATGAATACAACAAGGGTTATTTTAGAAGAGTCAGAGAATGAACAAACGGTTGAGGTTAATAATATTGGAATAAAAACTGCGTTAATACAAGTTTGGTTATCTCAGGACGACGCTAATGACAGAATTAAAGACACTGGGTTTATCATCGCACAACCCATGTTTAAAGTAAAGTCAGGAAGGTCTAAGATTGTAAGGATTATAGGCACAGATGAAATAAAAAAACTTTATCCTAAAGATAGAGAAACTATGTTATGGATGAATTTTTTAGATATTCCTCAAAAAAATGAAAATGGAAATAACTCTTTAAATATTGCAGTGCATACCAAAATGAAATTTTTTTATATGCCAGAAAATATTGAAATTACAAGAGCAGAAGCTGCTGAGAAATTGAGTTGGGGAATCCAAAGAATAGGTAAAGATATTTATTTAGTCGCCAAAAATAACAGTCCGATTTATGTCAGTTTGGGTAAGCTGGCATTAAAAAATAATATCCCAATTAAACTAGACTCGAGTGCCATAGCACCATTTAGTGAGACTAAATATAAAATCACAAAGGAGATGTCTAATAAAAGAAATATAATAGTTGAATATTCATATATAGATGATCTTGGTACATATATATCAAAAGAAATTAATCTAACATGAAGCTGAATAAAAATATCATATTTATACTGTTTTTTTTACCAATAACGGGATTCACTAGTGAAAATGAAATTTTCAAAACTGAGTTTTTAACATATCTGGGTCATAACGAAAAAATAGATCTCGATGATATGATTAAGCCCGGAAGACATTATGTTTTAGTCTATGTTAATGGTAAGAAAATTAGTACCGAAAACATTGAGTTCAAGCAGTATAAAGACAGTCTTGCACCCTGTTTTAGTCAGCAGGATATATCTAAGTTTAACCTTGACTATGACAAGCTGAAATTCATTGGCGGCATGTCATCTGAATGTTTTTTTATTGAAAATATACTTGATGGGGCATATGCAACACTAGATCCTGATGATGAAAGGTTAGATGTCAATATCCCTCAAATATATTTATCATCTAAAAGTGATGATTATATTTATCCATCGCAATGGGATAGAGGTGTGAATAGTTATGCATTAAAATACAATATGAATATGACCAGTATAAGAGAGAAAAACTATGATAATACATACTCTTATAATGGATATTTCCAGCAGCATTTGAATTTATATTCATGGCGTATCTATGGCAATAATTCTTTGTCAGCAAGGAATAATAGCACTATGAAGAATAAATTTTATGATTTATTTGCTGAAAATTCAATTGCTAGTATTAAATCTAATTTAACAGTGGGTGAAATAAATACGAATGGTGATTATTTTAACTGGGTGAAATATCGAGGGGTAAAATTATCCAGTGATAACAGGATGAATGCTACATCATTATCTGGCTTTGCACCATCAATCAGAGGTGTAGCCAGTTCACCTTCATTATTGAGTGTTGAATATAATGGCAGGGTCATATATGAGAAAAACATTCCTGCTGGTGAGTATAATATTCAAGATCTTCCCAGGACTTATGGTAATGGATATTTAAATGTTATTCTAACTGGTGCTGATGGTGCCAGAACGGTGCAAGAGATTCCGATCTCAACAATATCCAGTCTGATAAGACCCGGAAGCTATGAATATAGCTTAAATATTGGTTCATTAGATTCTATGTATCCTGGAAACTATTGGCTTACACAAGCTGATATCAAGTATGGTATTAACAATAATCTAACCATGTATAGTGGTTTACAATCTATCTATCCTAATGACTACGCCCAGGCGATGATTGGCGGAACATTGAATACGAAAATAGGAGGGGTTTCTTTAGAGTACTATCGATCATTCTCAGATGAAAAAATGACTGAAGGTTCTTCTTGTGGTCTTTTTTGCGATGATAAAATCGTACTGAATTACGAAGAAGATATATCATTGATTGATGCTAACTTATCCCTGTCTGTAACCCGTTATTTAGATAAGAACTATTTTGAATTAAGTGATTTCATGGCTAATAAATATAGCTATAATATTAACAGAAGCTATGATAACTATCAAAATAGACAGGTTAGTAATTTATCATTAAGGAAATCACTACCAGAAAATTATGGTGGCATTTCTGCCTCTGGGTATTACACCACCCCCTGGAAGGGCAGTGGTGCAGATACTTATGGTTATTCACTTAGTTATAATAATAATATTGGTAAATTAAGTTATAATATATCATTTTTCTCATACAGGAATAGAGATAATAAATTAGATAATACCTTTTCTATAAGTTTAGATATTCCATTAGAAACTAAAAAGAAAAATTTAAACTTAACTTCATCATACATTAATTATGCAGATAGCCATAACACTCGTGTTTCCTTAGTTAGTAATGATAAATCTCTGGATGAGGCAAATTATAATTTTTGGATGGACAGGGGGACTGTAAATAGTTTTGGCAATGGTGGTTCACTGAGTTACAACAATGGAAGAAATACAAAGCAAGCTGGCTACTCTAAAAATGAAAATAGTGAGATGATTTACGGAAATATAAATGGAGCAATAGTGCTACATGATGGGGGGATTACCAGCGCAAGTGAATTAGGGAAAACATTTGCTATTGTCAAAGCTATTGGTGCAGAAGATATAAATATAGCATCAAATAGTAATATAAAAATAAACTCCAGTGGTTATGGTATTGTGCCATATATGTCACCCTACAAAAAAAATTATATTACATTAGACTCAAAGAAAAGTAAAAACATGTCAGAAGTTGAAGAGAATAGATTGTTAGTTATTCCAGACAATGGTTCATCTCCATTGGTTGAATTCAAAGTAAACAAAATAGGTAAGAATATCATTAAGATACATAGTGCGAGTTATGATATACCATTTGGTGCTAAGGTTATGGATGATAAAAATAATGTTTTAGGTATAGCGGATCAAAGCGGTTTTGTTTTATTACCTCAAGGCTATGAAGAAAATAAAGAGTTAGGTATTAATTGGAGTAAAGATAGCAAAGATTATAAATGTAAGATTAAATTAAAAGCAAATCCTGATGCTTCTAGTTCAATTATCAATGCTGATTGCGTTTAATATAAAGAGTTAGCCATGCGAAATATTTTATTAATAATGATGATGTTTTTATTTTCTGGTGTTAGCTATGCTGATTATCGTGAAACTTTTTATGTTAGCAATGTTAATATAACTGATTATCATAATCAATCTGAAGGATATACTTTCTCATCACACACATATCATCTAAGAAGTGAGAACTTAACAATATCCACAAATAATAACAATCAGCATATTAATCTGGATGGCAAGTATGCTGACTCTGTCATGACCGGTAAAGAGAATACTATCATAAGAACACCGATACCTGGCTTAGGGCTAAGAATTAGCTGGGCAACAGATAATCAGTCAAGCAATAGTATTTTAAAATATTTTCCCTTTAACAGGACATGTATATCACCATGTCAGTTACAGGATTTGGTTATTGTTGAATTCATCAAAATAGGAACAATTAAGACGGGCACGATGAGAAGAGGTACTGAATTAGCTACTGTTAATTTGAGTCAGAATGTCACAAACCCTGAGTATATGAAAATAGTTCTTAATGAAGACATTATTTTAAAATCCAGATCTTGTGTTTTGTTAGATACAGATAAATATGTTGATCTCGGTAATTTCACTGCCGATGAATTAAAAAACATAAAATACTCACCAAAATATATAGACTTTGATCTTACATTATCCTGTGAGCAGGATACTTCTGTTGGCATGTCTTATATAGGAACAAGTGTAAATCAAAATCTAAAAAATACTGGGACATCTGAGGGTGTATCAATACTGTTAAATGATGAGGATAATAAAAAGGTAAAAATATCACTAACACCAACGGTAAATAACTACGTGAGTGTTTTAGCCAATGAAAATAAACCTATAAAGTTAAAAACAGCAGTGAATGTAGATGACCGTCGTAATATTAAATCCGGTACCATTGAAGGTAGTTTATTTATTTTGTTAGAGATTAATTAAGATGGGAAATAAAATAAAGTCGTTGGTAGTGTTGAGTTTTTTTTGTTTATATTCAACGGCATCATTATCTATTGAGCCGGGAAATATGTCTGACTCGACTCGTGAGCTGGATAGAATGATCCGAGAGCGTACACTTGAAAATGTTAACAAGGAAAAATGGATCAATAATGAAATAATGAACAACAATAAAAATATTGTTGATGAAGACTTACTTTCTAACCCTGCTGTTGCAAACGGCAGAAAGTTTTTTATTAAGGAGATTTTAATTGATAACGATGACAAGTATGCAAACTCGAAACAAAGAAATGCAATAATAAAAAAATTCGAAAACAAAGAATTAGGTAAATCTGATATTTTAGAGTTAGTTAAAGAACTTACTGACTTTTACATAGGAAAAGGATATTCAACTACATTACTGACCATCAAAGAGGGGAATTTAAGGACACAAAAAATAACGTTAAAGGTTCTTTGGGGAAAGATTAACAAAGCTCTTGTTGAAGATAAGGATCCTACATTATCACAAAAAATGAGGATATATGATGCATTTCCATTCCATAAAAATGAAGTGCTGAACGTCTCGGATATTGATCAGGCATTAGATAATTTATTGAGAATTTCCTATGGTACCAAAATAAAAATCATCCCGGATGATGAGGAGGGCTATTCCAATTTAAACTTCTCAGGTATGGAGTATGATATTTTAAATTTAGGATTGAAACTTAATAACTCTGGACGAAAAGAGTCAGGCTGGAACCAATATAGTGGGACTATGGGGCTCAATAATTTTATCGGTTTTAATGATATTTTAAGCTTTTATTATGGCTATAATGATTTAAAACAAAAATCGGACTCACAAAAATCATGGTCCTTATCATATTCTATTCCTGTAGGCTATTGGTCATTTGATACTTCTTATTATCGCTCCGAATATAAAAAAATAATCGGCGGTAATTTTGGTGGTTATAATAGTGATGGGAACTCTGAGCGTTATTCTAATAGAATAAATCGTGTTTTATTTAGAAATAACAACCATAAATTATCTGCTTACACATCGATAGATGTTAAAAATAATTTGAACAGAATTCATGAGTTAGTCATTGATGTTAGCAGTAAGCGTTATAGTAACATCACTTTTGGTATTAATGATGTAACCACTATTTGGGATGGCGGCACTTATTGGGATCTT
The DNA here is from genome assembly GCF_018257795.1 of Citrobacter sp. JGM124. Classification (GTDB taxonomy): domain Bacteria; phylum Pseudomonadota; class Gammaproteobacteria; order Enterobacterales; family Enterobacteriaceae; genus JGM124. Next base: position 276,079 of record NZ_JAERJD010000005.1, read on the forward strand.
TCTTTGACGAAGGGAACTCCCTGGTTTGGCAGTGCATGGGTTAATGACCCGGATTTACTTGGTTTTGATATAGATTTTCATAAAATTAATGGGTTACTCAGTTGGTCTAAAAAAATCCATCAGTTTGATATTTTTAGTGTTAATTATGACCTGACCGCATCTTTTCAGTATTCGAAAGATGTTCTGGTGAGTGATCAAAATATTTCCATTGGTGATGAATACTCGGTTAGGGGTTTTAAAGAAGATTCAATTTCAGGTAATAAAGGTGGTTATATTTCAAACACAGTGAAATTTCCAGTTTATATAAATAAATTTAGCGGGGTGAGTATAGTTCCTTTTGTCGGATATGATGTCGGTTATGTCAAAAATAATTGCAGCAAGTATGTAAATAGTTGCGAAGGAGAATTTATCTCTGGTGGCTCTGTAGGGTTAAAGCTGAATCAGAAGTACCTGTCATCCTCATTATCGGCAGGATGGCCAATTACAAAGCCTAAAAGTTTACGAAACAGAGATGTTGATAATGTTGCAATATATTATCGTGTTGGTTTGAATTTTTAAACATCAATTAAATATAAGGATATATAAAATGAAGCAATCTGATTCAAATAGTCGGGCATATTCTTTTAGAAAAAAAGCCTTTAAATTCTCACCCGTTTACTTAGCGATTGCCACATCAATATTACCTATCGATGTGTTTTCAGCTATTGTGCCAGATAATAATGCAGGCAATCTCAATATAGATAAATCAGCTAATGGTACAACAACCATTAATATTGTAGATCCAAATGCCAATGGTGTTTCACATAATAAGTACCAAGAGTTTAATGTCGATAAAAATGGCGTTATTTTTAATAATAGTCAAAATGATGGTGTAAGTCAGATTGGTGGTTATGTTATTAAAAATAATAACCTAAATAATGAAGCCAATGTGATTATTAATGAAGTTGGTGGCGTTAAGGGAACTCAGTTAAATGGCACCATGGAAGTATTTGGTAAGAGTGCTGATCTGATCATTGCTAATGAAAATGGTATTCAGGTCAATGGAGTTAAAACACTAAATGCCAATAATCTTACATTGAGCACTGGGCGTATTGAACAAGAAAATGGGCAATTTTTACTCAATGTAAAAAAAGGCCAAGTACAAATATCTGGGAATGGAATCTCTACTGATGGATTATCTCATTTTGATATAGTCAGCCGAGCTATTCAACTGGATGGTCAGATTGCCGGTGCTGCTGATGTTAAATTGTTAGCAGGAGCTAATAAATATAATACATCAACCCGTAAACATCAGGCGATTGATGGGCAGGATGATTCTCGACCTCTTGTTGCTATTGATGGGAGTGAGTTAGGCTCTATTTATGGTAATAGAGTTGAACTAATTAGTACTGATAGCGGTGTTGGTGTACATCACCTTGGTAGTATCGTATCTCAGGCATCTTTAGATATTTCAGCCAATGGTGATCTTAAGTTAACATCGTTACAATCAAAAAATGATTCTGTTTCATTAAAAGGAAATAATGTCAGCCTTGGCGGGAGTAAAAACGGAACAGCTGCAGTTTTAGCAAAAAATGATATAAATATTGAAGCTAATAATCATCTTTTGTTGTCTTCCGATTTAGTATCAGATAGTGGGAAGGTTACTATATTAGCTGATTCTTTTTTGCAGCAAGCAGCGGGCATTTTCGTTAATAAATCGGATCATTCAGCACAAGTTGACTCTATAATCATCAATGTTAAAGGTGATTATAATATAAAAGGTTCACTGTATGCGATAAATAGTAATGGTGAAAAAATACCAGATGCAAAAATTGTTTTACATGATGGTGATTATATTGTGTATGACAAGAGTGGAAATGTAATTAATAATGCCACAGTGACTTCAACTGCTACTGTAATTAATGATTCTGGTAATATTAAAATTAATGCAGGGAAGCTAAACAATGAAAATGGAGTACTAATCTCCCAAAAAAATAGCATCGTCTTTAATATCAAAGATCTTTTCAATAATGATGGTGCTATTTCAGCAGCCGGTGATATGTTTATAACTTCTGGTGAGCTAAATAATAAAGGCACTATTGGTACTCAAAAAAACATAAGCATCAACTTATCCAATTTTGTCAATTCAGGTTCTATCACGGGTGACAGTCTGATTTTAGATGCCGGAACTGTAAAAAATGATGGGAGAATGACATCAAAAGATGGTGGGTTAATAATTACAGCAAAAGGCAATATTGATAACTCTGGCGTTATACAGGGTAACAATATAAATATCAAGCAAGAGAGTGGGCGTTTAACCAATAGTGGTGAATTACTGTCTAATAATGATATTTCTATTGATTCTAAGTTAATTGATAATAAAAAAAGAATCGCTGCAGAAAATAGTGTTATTTTATCTTCTGTAAATTCATTAGATAATGATGGCAGCATCATGGCAGGGGATGATCTTTTACTTTCTGGAAATGGATCTACGAATATTAGCAATAGTGGTTCATTGCAAGGTGAAAATGTAAAATTAGATAATTTAGAGTCGGTCAGTAATAAAGGCTCTATTTTGTCAAGCAAGGATCTAATAATAGAAAACACGGGCACTTTAAAAAATGATGGTGAAGGTGCCGTTATTCAGGGCGGGAATGTTGAGTTAAGTAATATTCAAAGTATTGATAACACTAATGCTGCAAAAATAACATCAACAGATAGTTTGCTGATTTCAAACTCTGAATCTCTCTTGAATTCAGGAAGCATTAATTCTGGTCGTGAAACTGTTATTTCTAATGTGAACAATGTCACTAATGATAATGGTTTTATTATATCTTCCGGTAGTATAAAAATTGATAATGTTAATCATTTGGATAACTCAGGTGATAATGATAATGCCAGTGGTATTTATTCTGATGGTGATTTAACCATTGAGAATGTTAATGAAATAAGAAATGCTGCTAAAGCACAAATCAAATCAGAAAATGGTAAGCTTTCTTTTAAAAATATCAAATCTTTAGATAATGAAACCGGAAGTTTGATTTCATCAAATAATGATATGGTTTTTGATGAAGTTAATGACATTAATAATAAGGGGGAGATTTCTTCAGATAGCAATGTATTTTTCATCAATATTGGCAAGTTGCTTAATCAAGGTGGTGTAATCTTTGCTGGCAAAGATATTCTATTTCAGAAAGTGAGTGAAATATTAAATGAGCTGAATGGTCATATCGAAGCTTCAAATAATATCAAAGCTGATGATGTCATCTATTTGAAAAATGAGGACTCTTTCATCGATGCAGATAATATTTACCTTAATGTTAATCGATTCGATAACGTGTCTACGGATTCTGCGGGGGATCGTTCCTCAGTGATGTCAGTTGGTAATTTAGAAATTAATGCTGATATTATAAATAATGATAAATCTATTTTATATGCAGTTGAAAATATTGACTTGACGGCATCTGGTAAAATAACTAATAGTAGCGATTCCAAAATAGAAGCTGATAAAAGCATTTCTATAAAAGCTGATAGTATTTCTAATAATAATTCTAAGATAGACTCAAATGATAAAGTAAGTATTAATGTATATAAAAGCATTGATAATAATGGCGGTACAATTGTAGCGGCTAATGAAGTCTATTTCAAAATTAATAGTGACTATGTTTATAACGTAGATTCTGGCAGTTTTAGCGTTAGAAATAAAAATGGCGTGTTAACTTTAGAAAGTAATGGTTCGCTCACAATTGATGAGGTATTAGAGTCACCTGCCGCTATTCAGCTGGTTGCTACGGGGAGTATAACTAATAATAAAGGTGTTTTGAGTGGTAACAACATTCTGTTGCAATCCGACAGTGATATTACTAACTCCTCCGGTGCTTTAATTTTCTCCAGTAAAAATGTTAATATAGTTACTGATAACGGTACTTTCTCTAATAGAGAGAAAGCGAGTGTTATGGCCATGAATGATATCAATATCACTGCTTATAATGTCAAGAATATTGGCGGCCAGATTCGTTCTGAAAATGATATTAATATTGAAGCTAAAAACTTAGAAAATATTACAACTATTGATGCGGATAGTTCAGAGTGGGGTTATAAGAATCCTCAAATTATAAATAGCCAATACAGTCAAAAAGGGAGTGGTTGGTTCTCGACGGAATATTTCCAACTGTCTGGTTCTGTTCCATCACCAATTGGCCATATCGAAATTAAAGATAAGGCAAGTATTTCTGCTAAGAAAAATATTAACATTAATAAAGATAATAAATATCAGAGCGGTCAGCAGGTATTGAATCAAGGGGGGCAGATTCAATCAGGTGGCGATATGTTTATTCGTGGTGATTTGACAAATAAAGCGATTAGTATGGATATCGGTTATGACTATATTTTAAATGCAAAACTTGATCCTCCATTAACGCTTACATATCACTGGGAAAATAGTTTAGGGAGCAGTGGTGGCCGTAAGAAAAGAGAATTTGATACATTATATGGCTTCATTGATTTTATTTTAAACCCGGAATCTAGTGATGGTTTCTTAAAAGCCACAAAAAATGTGGATGTAAGTGAAGGTAAAATTAATGTTCTCGATAAATTCATGAACCAACTGTTTGGTAGTACATGGAAGGCCAAGAGTCAAGAGGATTTATATAAAGAGTGGGGGGAGTTAAACCAAATTGATGCTGAATCCGGGCAGGCAAAATATCATAACCTTAAGTTCTATGCTGTTTCGGAGCAAAATAGCTCTATTGCTGCTGGCGGCAGTTTAGTTCATAAAGACGGCAGTTTTAATAATGGCCTGGATAAAGAATTAGCACTGGATAAAGAAAGTAATGCTCATGTCGTTACTGAAAAGGTAGATGATAAGGAGATTCAAAGCAATAGTTCAGCTTATGAAGTTTCAACCAGTAAAAAAGAAATTGCATGGCTGGACAGCCCGTCAGGTATTACAACTTCCGGCACTTATGAAGATATGATCAACATGCCCGGGTTATTTGCACCTAATCATAATATTTTAGGTGGTGCGGCTAATTTACAACCTAACCCTAACCCTCAGGATAATATTTATGTGCTTTATGAGACGCGCCCTGAATTTATCGATCAAAATGCATTTTATGGTTCAGATTACTTCTTTAAGCAAGTAGGTTATGAATCAGACAAACCTGTAATTGTTTTAGGTGATAATTATTTCATTAGTGAGGTTATTCGTCGTGAAATTGATGATTCCGTCGGAACATTTTTCTTAACACGTGATGGACTTGAAGGCGCAGATTTAACGAAACAGTTAATGGATAATGCGGGGGATGTCAACGGCGCTGATGATTTTGTTGTTGGGCAGCCTTTAACAGAGGAACAGGTTAAAAATCTGGATAAAGATATTATCTGGTTCGTTACTGAAGAAGTTGATGGTGTTCAGGTTCTTGCTCCTCGAATTTATTTAGCACCATCGACCATTGAGCAGATAAACAATGATTCAAATAATGCCTCAGCTTCTGTTTCTGCTGGCGGCAATATCGATATCAATGCAACTGAAGTCAATAATGTTAATGGCTCGATTCAAAGTGGCGGAAACATTGATATACATGCTGAATCCAATATTGTGAACTCTTCGGTAGGCCAAAATGGTGGCATTAAAGCCGGGGGCGATCTGTCTCTTGTCTCTGAAAAAGGAGATATTCATAATTCCGGTGCTTCGTTGAAGGCTGGTAATGATATGAAGGTTGACGCCAAAGAAGGGGATGTGACCTTAACGGCTGGTATGGGTTATGACGAGACCGGTAAGAAAGTTGCTCATCTCTATGATGACGGTGTATCGGCAGGGGGCAATATTGATATAAGTGGTAATAATGTCAATGTTAATGCTGTAGATATCGAATCAGATAAAGATATTTCCATTACTGCAAAAGATGGTGATGTTAATTTTAATAATATATACGAAACTAATTCCACTTATGATAGTGAGTACTCGACATCCGGTCTGTTAACCACTAATAGCAAAGAAACAACAACGGCATCAGCGACCAGTGTTGAGTCTTCAGTTAAAGCGGGAGGTAATTTAAATATTAATTCCTCCAACGATATCGTGATGAAAGGTGGGGAGTACAGTGGTACATCTGGTTCTATTACTGCCGGTGGAAATGTCGATCTTCAGGCAACCCAGGATTATACCCATTCAGAAGTTATTGAATCATCATCTGGTTTCTTAGTATCTGCCGGGGCTAATGGTTTTGGCCAATCAGTTAACCATGAATCATACAGTGCGGGTGATACTGAAACTGTTTCTCAGAAAGGTGCTCATGATAACAAAGAATCTGAAATCTCTAATGCTGGCCATGTCCGTCCTGGTGCGGCTCCGACAACAGAAACGGGTGGTTTTAAAATAGGTGTTAAGACCGAAACAACAACAACGACTGAGAACAGTGTTAAAAATAATAATGCATCACTGAATTTTAGTGGTGATCTTACTATTCAGGCTGATAAAACTGTTGATATCGGTGGCGCTGACTTGGCGGGCGACACAGTTAAGATTGATGCTGATGAACTAAAATCAACTAAATATGAGGATGTCACCAGTAAAACTGTTACCCATGAAGAAACATTTGTTGGTATTAAGGGGGAAGGACATTCCGATTGGATTGATGGTGTAGATAAAACAGCAAATAAAATTGAGCAAGCGGTCGATGATAAACAAACTGATGGGTTATTAACAGGTTTAGAGCTTGCTGGTACTGGTTCTAATATGTATTTTGGTGATGCTCTCGGAGGCTCGGTAAGCATCGGATGGGATCAGACTTCTGAAACAACGCAGTCAACGACATCGAGTGAGAATATTAGTACTATTAAAGGTAATAATATCGAAATTAATACCAAGAATAATGCTGAGTTGAATGGCGTTGATATGCAAGGGAATAATATCGATATGGATATCGGTGGTGATTTATCCGTAAATTCAGCGAAAAATGGATATACCGAATCGTCATCATCCGAATCACATTCTGCCGGGGTTAGTCTTGGTGCCTCTGCGGGTATGACTGGTGCCGGTGTTGGTGTGTCTCTTGATTACAGTGGTTCACAACTCTCTTCAGTTGAATCCGGTACTTCACATACAAACAGTCAGATTTCCGGTGATAAAGTTAATATTAAAACTGGTGGTGATATGTCTCTCACTGGCGCTAATATTAAGAGTGATTCTGCAGATATTGATGTCGGTGGTAATTTAAATATTACCAGCGTTCAGGATGAGGTTAATCGAGGTGATAATAATGAGCAGTGGGGGGCATCGATTGGTGCAGCTGTTTCAACTTCTGGTGTTATCCCTACAGCATCGGGTAGCTATGGACAAGGCTATGAGAATTATGAATCTAAAACAACAACAGAGCAGTCTGGTATAAATACTACCGGCGAGTTGAATATTAAAACGGGTAATGATCTTAATATTACAGGGGGGAATATTATCTCTCAATCAGGGGAGGGTACCGTTAATGTTGCTGGCGATATCAATGCTAACAGTCTGAGCGATACGGTTAATCAAGAGGGAATTTCTGCCGGAGGTGGTGGCGGCTTAACATTAAAAGGTAGCCCTACGGTTAATGGTTACGTTAATACAAGTGACAAAATTGATTATCAAGAAGATCAGAAAGCAACAATTTCCGTTGGTAATACTGTTAGCCAGAATGTAAATGGTGATTTAAATACAGATAAAAATAATTTGAGCGAAGTTAAAAAAGATGTCGTTGTTGCTGGGAATGATATTTCATTTACTCTCGGAATAGACACGAGTAAGAAGAAATCTGATTCAGGCTCGAAAAATCAATCAACATCAACCCCGGAGAAAAAACCAACTTCGGATAAAAAGCCAACACCAGAGAAGAAACCGACACCGGAGAAAAAACCAACACCGGAGAAACCAGTAACTAAATGGCCAGAAGTTAAGCTGCCAGAAGCAGTGGTAACTTCACCAGGGAGTTCAAACAGCCTGTCTGGATTTGTTCCACCAAGAGGTGACAGGAAGGGGAGCCATGGCTCAAGCGGTACCCCGTCGAAAGACCATAATGGTAATGGCGGAGTGAAGAAGTGGCCAGAAGTGAAGCCGGTAAAACCGGTGGTGACTTCCCCAGGCAGTTCAAGCAGCCTGTCTGGATTTGTTCCTCCAAAAGGTGATAGCAAGGGAAGCAATGGCGCGAGCACCCCGTCGAAAGATCATAATGGTGGAGTGAAGAAGTGGCCAGAAGTGCAGCCGGCAAAACCGGTGGTGACTTCCCCAGGCAGTTCAAGCAGCCTGTCTGGATTTGTTTCACCAAAAGGTGATGGCAAGGGAAATAATGGCGCAAACACCCCGTCGAAAGATCATAATGGTGGAGTGAAGAAGTGGCCAGAAGTGCAGCCGGTAAAACCGGTGGTGGCTTCGCCTGGCAGCTCAAACAGCCTGCCTGGATTTGTTCCACCTAATGTTGATAAAACGGCATCTATAGAAAATAAAAAATGGATGCAGTTACTTGAAGAGACGGTTATAAGCTAAATGTAGTCAGGGTTATTTGCCTGTTAGAACAATGGCAAATAACCCTTCTAGCCATATTTTATGTGTAGGTGTAGCGATAAGCTATAAAGGACCCGATGGGTATTTTGCGTCAATGTTATCCCTTAGTAGCAGTATTGCGATCACTCCTGCTTAATCATCAATTCCTTCTCCCTGCCAGCGTCTTTACATTGTTAAAGCTTATCCAGCGCCTCGCACAGCTGTTTTGCTGCCAAAATAATTCGTGGCCCGCTTCGCGTAAATTCATCATCATCAATGGCAATCACTGGAACCGATAACTGCTCTTTCCAGTTTTTTTCTACGGCCTCAGCTTTTCTGCTGTCACCGGCGATAATAATTGCCTGTGGTTTACGGACTAATACCTGTTCACGGCTGACTTGCGGCCAGGGTACACGGCTATTGGCAAACACATTCTCCCCACCGCACATACTGACAATTTCATTCTGGATGGAGTCATTATTCGTCGTGAAGAGAGGCTGTTGGCTGAACTGCAGGAATACTTTTTTCGGCTTGCTGGTCTTATGGCGAGCTTTGAGCTCGGCAAATTCCTGCGCTAACTGATCCGCCGCCTGATTGGCTTTTTCTGGCGTTGGGCTGAAAGGTGCCAGTTGGCGTAGTGCGGCTTCAACATCAGCGACGCTCTTTAAGTCCAGCCAGATAACTTTGCTGCCCAGCGCCTCTATCTGAGAGACTTGTCGCTGAGGATTCCCTCCACGCCATGCCAGCACAATATCGGGTTTAAGTGCCACGATACGTTCAAAGTTGAGTCCTTGCCAGTTTGCCACTTGTTCAATACCTTCCGCTTCCGGGGGGTAGTTTGAATAAGTGCTGACGGCTATCGGCGTGATACCCGCGGCAAAAGCGAGCTCAGTATTACCGGGAGAGAGCGAGATAACCCTTGGTGCGGCCAGTAATTGTCCCGGGAGGAACATAACGAGAAAGGCGCCAGCCAGACGCCTGCAAACAGAATTAACCATGGGCCAGGTTCTGCACCAGTTTTTCGACCATCAGAGTGGATTGGCTCGCAGCCAGGGAGAGAAACTCTTCAAAGCTGAGATGAGACTCCTGGTCAGCCACATCGGAAATGGCGCGAACGACCACAAAAGGTACGCCAAAATTATGACAAATGTGACCGATAGCGGTGGCTTCCATTTCTACAGCGATAGCATTTGGAAAGTTATGGCGAATCTTGGCCAGCATCTCTGCACCATTGATAAATGCATCACCACTGACAATTAATCCCCGTACTGCATTTAAGCCGAGCTCACTAATACAGGATTCCGCTGCAGCAATAAGTTTAGTATCGGCGACAAAGCTTGCCGGGCAGCCGGCCATCTGACCGATTTCATAACCAAAAGCAGTAACATCGGCATCATGGTAGCGTACTTCATCAGAAACGACGATATCCCCCACCTTCAAGCTCTGAGCCAGACCACCAGCAGACCCCGTATTGATAATTACATCAGGTTTACAGTGCTCAAGTAGTAATGTTGCACCCATGGCGGCTGAGACTTTACCAATACCAGACTTCAGGAGTGCAACCTCGACACCATTAAGTGTACCGGTATAGATTTCACACCCGGCAAGGTTCAGAGTGTGACGATTTTCAATTTTGCTACGCAGTAGCGTCACTTCTTCTTCCATGGCTCCAATAATGCCTACTTTCATAGATATACTCGCTAATGTGATAGAAAATGATGTCATTTTAGGCAATAGTCTAACATGGCATGTAACCGCAGATTGCGGGTGACCTGTGAAAAATACCATGTTTTTAGTTGAAGCGTGTCAGTATTGATTTTAATAATTTGATTTTTTTAGTTATTTTTTAAAATCAATCGACAAAACATTGGGCTATTCAGGGATAAATCAGTGTATTTAACCTCCTTTCACGCTAGCAGGAGTGGGCATGGGTGACATAGATTTTCGGGTAAAAATAAACTGGCATCGCTGCTTTCGTTCACCTGAAGGGTTACAGAGTGAGCATGATATTGCACGTCTGTTTGAAAGTGATCGTGGGCGTATTGTGAACTCCCCTGCAATACGTCGCTTACAGCAGAAAACACAGGTTTTTCCGCTGGAGCGTAATGCTTCAGTACGCACCCGACTGACACACTCGCTGGAAGTTCAACAAGTAGGGCGTTATATCGCGAAAGAGATCCTCAGTCGTTTGAAAGAGCATCAGCTACTGCTGGAATATGGGCTGGCTGAACTGACAGACCCGTTTGAAAGTATTGTTGAAATGGCTTGCCTGATGCACGATATCGGTAATCCACCTTTTGGTCATTTTGGTGAGTCAGCCATTAGGGACTGGTTTTGTCAGCGTTTAAATCCGCTGCGGCATAACGACATAATGACACCAAACGATCGCTGTGAGGTGCCCCTGTTATGCCTGAGGGAGGGGGAAACCGCATTAAATACTCTGCGTGCTAAGGTGCGTCAGGATCTCTGCCAGTTTGAAGGTAATGCTCAGGGCGTCCGTCTTGTCCACAGTTTGCTTCGACTTAATTTAACCTGGGCCCAGGTAGGCTGTATTCTGAAATATACTCGTCCTGCGTGGTTTGCGGGCCCGATCCCTGAAAGCCGGAGTTATCTGATGAAGAAACCTGGCTTTTATCTTTCAGAAGAACGTTATATTGAAAAGCTGCGTGCAGCACTTGAACTTGATGAATTTAACCGTTTCCCATTAACCTGGATAATGGAAGCCGCTGACGATATTTCTTACTGTGTGGCGGATTTAGAAGATGCGGTAGAAAAGCGTATCTTTAGCGTTGAACAGCTGTATCAGCACCTGCACAATGCCTGGCAAAACCATCAGCCTGGAGATTTGTTTGAGCAGGTCATCCATGCAGCCTGGGCAAAATCGCGCACGTTTACCATTCCCCATAGCGATGTCGATCAGTTTTTCATGTACTTACGGGTTAATACCCTAAATCAGCTCGTACCCTACGCGGCACAACGTTTTATTGATAATCTTGAACACATCTATTCTGGTGAGTTTAATCAGGCATTACTGGAAGACGACAGCCCATTTTCTCAGTTACTGGGGATTTATAAGCAGGTGGCAATACATCATGTCTTTAATCACCCGGAAGTGGAACAGCTTGAACTCCAGGGCTACAGGGTGATCAAAGGCTTACTGGATATTTACAGCCCTTTACTTGAGCTTTCAGAAGCACAGTTTTCCCTTTTAGTTCGCCATGACAGATTATCGAAACATCCAATAGAAACAAGGTTGTTCCATAAATTATCTATAAAACATAAGGTTGCATATGTTGAAGCCGTGGCTAAACTGATGCCATCGGCGGACGATTTTGGTATTTGGGAATATTATTACCGTTCACGCTTGATACAAGATTATGTGAGTGGAATGACTGATTTATATGCGTGGGATGAGTATCGGCGCTTGATGGCTGTTGAATAAATCGTCTGTTCCTTTTGTAAAGACAGACAATATTTTTTTACTTTTTCCAGTGGGTTAATATCTGAACTTCGGTATTAAATATCACTCTTAGAGTAATGTGAACAACAAGAGTTATTGACTTGAAATTTGAGAGTGAATCCATGAGAAAAACCACATTAGCAATGAGTGCACTGGCAATGAGTTTGGGCTTGGCATTGAGCCCTATGTCTGCTTTAGCGGCAGAAAGCAATGCTGCTGTCACTGCGGCGCAGCCAGTACCAAGCCTGGCCCCGATGCTTGAAACGGTCATGCCATCTGTCGTCAGTATCACTATTGAAGGTAATGCGCCGGCCAATTCACAACGTTCATCTCGTAATTTCCAGCAGTTTTTTGGTGATAATTCACCATTCTGCCAGGAGGGGTCACCTTTCCAGAGCTCTCCTTTCTGTCAGGGAGGCGGTCGTGGTCCGGATGGTAGCGAAGCCACACAGAAATTCTCTGCTTTAGGGTCCGGTGTCATTATTGATGCCACCAAAGGCTATGTTGTGACCAACAATCACGTTGTGGATAATGCTAACGTGATTAAAGTCCAGCTGGGCGACGGTCGCAAATTTGATGCCAAAGTGGTAGGTAAAGATCCACGTTCTGATATTGCACTGTTACAGTTGCAAGATCCTAAAAACCTGACGGCGATAAAAATCGCAGACTCTGATGCCTTGCGTGTTGGTGACTACACTGTTGCTATCGGTAACCCGTATGGTTTGGGGGAAACGGTGACATCCGGGATCGTCTCTGCTCTGGGGCGCAGTGGCCTGAATGTTGAAAATTACGAAAACTTTATCCAGACTGATGCGGCGATTAACCGGGGTAACTCTGGTGGCGCACTGGTCAATCTGAACGGTGAGTTGATTGGTATTAACACGGCGATTCTGGCTCCCGACGGCGGGAACATTGGTATTGGTTTTGCTATCCCAAGTAACATGGTTAAAAACCTGACATCTCAGATGGTTGAATACGGTCAAGTTCGTCGTGGTGAACTGGGGATCATGGGAACTGAGCTGAACTCTGAGTTGGCAAAAGCGATGAAAGTTGATGCTCAGCGTGGTGCGTTCGTAAGCCAGGTCATGGCTAACTCTTCTGCGGCGAAAGCCGGTATTAAAGCAGGGGACGTGATCACCAGTATCAATGGTAAGGCTATCAGCAGTTTTGCCGCTCTGCGTGCGGAAGTTGGGTCAATGCCTGTGGGGAGTAAAATCACCCTCGGTTTACTGCGTGACGGTAAAGCGATTTCTGTCACACTGGAACTGCAGCAAAGCAGCCAGACTCAGGTCGACTCTGCCACTATCTTTACCGGTATTGAAGGGGCTGAAATGAGCAACCGTAGTGGTAAAGATCAGAAAGGGGTTCAGGTCACTGAAGTGAAAGCAGGTTCACCTGCTGCACGTATTGGTCTGAAAAAGGGTGATGTGATTATCGGTGTTAACCAGCAAGCAGTGAATAACATTGCCGAATTGCGCAAAATTATGGACGATAAACCTTCTGTACTGGCACTGAATATTGAGCGTGGTGACAATACCCTGTATCTGCTGATGCAATAAATAAGTTACAAGAAAGGCATGTACGTAATGCCGTTCAGTTTAGCCTGACCTAATCGTTTGAACGATTAGATGGCGGTGTAATAATCCGTAATCTCATTGGAGATTACGGATTTTTTTATACCGCTGCGTCTCATATCTTTGCAGCTCTGTCAGATCGGCTTTCTCCGGGCCGGACAGCCCCGAGTCTGGTGGGGAGCAGTGGTTGTCGATGCTGAAGATTAACCTTACCTGCCTGCCCGCAGGACAGACGCCGAATCACTCCCCGGCAATCATGGGCAAAGGTTTTTGTGCCCCGTACGGGGGCGGGTTGAGCTGAGGTTGTTACCACAGGTGAAAAAGGAGTGGTGTCCAGTCGGCGCTGACAATCCGACTGATAAGCAAAGAGGTGAACGGTAAAATCGTGCAGAGACCGTGAGCTGCTCCGGTACCCGGAAGTCGATATCGTGAAGTGTTACTGTCAGTGGCAGGCGACAGAACCGGGGGCAGGAGAATTGGAACCTGGAACGGATACTGATAAATAAAAATCCGGCAGGCATCATGGGGCATCGTACTGGTTTATAATCTGCAGAGGTTCATCATGCTGGTGCTGTACAGCCTTCCCAACAATTGGCGCTGTATCTGATAAGCCAGCTGAGTATCCTGTCGGGCGTGTCGTCGGGAAGATTGCCACAAATACTAACAAGTATAGAGTGAATATGGCCGCAGGGTTGGCACTTCCTGGGCGATGCAGGGACACCGCTCACGGTAAAAAAGAGGCCGCAACGCGATGCATTGCGGCCACCTTCAAAGGCTTAACTGACAAGCATTACCGCGTACGCAGCTTTTTATGCTTTGCAGAAATCATGGCCTACTTGGAACGGGTCAGTTTTTCCAGATCAGATTCAATCTCAGAAATTTTATTGGCCACGACAGACTCCAGATGGCGCAGATCGTCAAGGATTTTACGTTTCAAATCCACTTCGATGCGGTCACGCTGGCAAATCTGATCAAGCTCATCGATAACATAACGCAGGTTTGGACTTATTTCCTGCACTTCTCTGAAGCCCTGGCCAACGCCATCTGCGACCACAGTTTTACGCTGGCGCGGGTACTTAAACTTCACGCTTTTAGCAAAAAATTCGCCTTTATCTTTCTGAAAGTAGATCTTCAGAATGTCGTTATTTGCTTCCTGACGCAGGCTATAACGATCTATCTCATCCGGATTGGTGATACCCAAACTTTTTAAGTTATCGTACATATGCGGAACTCCTCCCTTTCAATAATGACTAGATCATTAACAGAACGACATTATTCCGCCAGTCTCTTAGACAAAAAAAGCGGGTTTACCCCGCTTTTTTGCGTAAAAAACTTAGTCAATGGTGCGCAATAATTCGTTGATACCTACTTTACCACGGGTTTTTGCATCGACTTTCTTAACAATCACAGCACAATACAGGCTGTAAGTTCCATCTTTTGATGGCAAGTTACCAGAAACAACAACGGAGCCAGCAGGTACACGTCCGTAGTGCACTTCACCGGTTTCACGGTCATAAATACGCGTGCTTTGGCCAATGTAAACACCCATGGAGATAACAGAACCTTCCTCGACAATGACCCCTTCAACAACTTCAGAGCGTGCGCCGATAAAACAGTTATCTTCGATGATCGTTGGGTTGGCTTGCAGTGGTTCCAGAACGCCACCAATGCCGACACCACCAGACAGGTGAACGTTTTTACCTATTTGGGCGCAGGAGCCGACAGTGGCCCAAGTGTCTACCATAGTACCTTCGTCAACATAGGCCCCGATATTGACATAAGATGGCATCAGGACAGTGTTGCGGGCGATGAATGCACCCTGACGTACGGCTGCGGGTGGCACAACACGGAAGCCTTCCTTCAGGAAGCGGGCTTCATCGTAGTCAGCAAATTTCATCGGTACTTTATCGAAATAGCGGCTTTCCGCTCCTTCGATGACTTTATTATCATTAATGCGGAATGAGAGCAGAACAGCTTTTTTTAACCATTGGTGGGTAATCCACTGACCTGCTACTTTTTCCGCTACACGCAAAGCACCGCTATCGAGCAGGGCAATAACCTGATTCACCGCTTCACGGGTCACGGTGTCTACGTTTGCTGGAGTAATTTCAGCGCGGCGCTCGAAAGCGGATTCAATGACGTTCTGTAACTGCTGCATTATCAAGTTTCCTGAGTGACGTTACGCTTTACTCTTCAGAACAAAAAACAATCAACACGCTGAAGAGTGAAGGTAAAAATAAAAGACTGTTATTTATCGTTTGGATTAAGGGCTGCTGTCAACCGTTGCTGCACTTCATATTGCAGCACATTATTAAGTGCACGTCCGTCAGCCGTCGCGATTATAAATAAATCTTCTACTCGTTCACCAATTGTCGTAATTCTGGCCCCATGCAGTGAGATTTCCAGGTCAGCGAACACTTTTCCGACTCTTGCCAGCAGACCTGGCTGGTCAAGGGCTATCAGCTCTAAAAAGGTGCGTTTTTCGGTATGTGTGGGTAAAAATTTGACTTCGGTATCGACGGTAAAATGGCGCAGCCTTGCAGACTGGCGTCGTAGGAAAGGCGGTTTCCAGACCACTTGAGTGATAGCCTCTTCCAGACTTTTGCTAATTAACGCATGGCGATCACTGGAAAGGGGATTACCATCCGGTTCAAGAACAATAAAAGTATCCATTGCCATGCCATCACGCGTGGTAAATATCTGTGCATCATGTACGCTGAGGTTTCGTCGGTCGAGTTCCGCGCAAACGGCGGCAAACAGATAGGGGCGATCTGGGTTCCAGATGAATATTTCGGTCCCCCCACGTGTAGCCTGTGGACTGAGCAAAATTAGCGGCTTATCTAAATCGTGGTTTAGCAGATGACGGGCATGCCAGGCGATTTGTGTGGGAGTGTGGCGCACAAAGTAGTTTGCCCGACAACGTGCCCATACATTGTGCAACGCAGCCTCATCAATATTATCCATACGCAGTAGCGCCAGCGCTTGTCGCTGATGATGACGCACTCGTTCACGCATATCAGGGCTATGCTGCATTCCACTACGTAGCTGTTTTTCAGTCGCAAAATAGAGTTCACCCAGCAAACTTTGCTTCCAGCTATTCCACAGGGTTTCATTTGTGGCGCATATATCGGCAATAGTCAGACAGATAAGATAACGTAGCCGAGGTTCAGTCTTTACCTCTTCGGCAAACTGTCTTATCACTTCCGGGTCTTGAATGTCACGGCGTTGGGCAGTGACTGACATCAATAAGTGTTGACGCACCAGCCAGGAAACCAGCTGAGTTTCCCGGGAATTTAACCCATGCAGTTCTGCAAAACTCAGCACATCCTGTGAGCCGAGTACGGAGTGGTCACCACCACGCCCTTTAGCAATATCATGAAACAGCGCCGCCATTAAAATCAGTTCAGGCTGCGCCAGTCGGGGCCAGATATCAACGCATAACGGATGTTGTGGGCGGGTATTTTCGTCAGCAAAGCTCTCCAGCTTCAACATCACTCGAATAGTATGCTCATCCACCGTGTAAGCGTGGAACAGATCAAACTGCATCTGCCCGACGATATGCGACCACTGGGGCATATAGGCGGAAAGTACACTGTGGCGATGCATCGGCAATAATGCGCGACTGACGCCCCCAGGATGGCGCAGAATAGCAAGAAAGAGCTTACGTGCTTCAGGGATGGTGCAAAGGGGATGCTTGAGATAACGCCGCGCATGGCGCAGATGACGTAGCGTTGTGGAGTAGATGCCGGTAATTTCTTGATGACGAACCATCAAGTAAAACATCTGCAAAATAGCCTGAGGTTTGCGAGCAAACAGTGTGGCGTCTTGCAGGTCTATTAATGTGCCGCGGAGCTGAAAATCATCATCCAGTGGGCGCGGTTTTTCACTGGTATCCAGAGCCAGAATCGCTTCGTCAAATAATTGTAGTAGCATCTGGTTCAACTCGCTGACCCGTCTTGTCACACGATAGAAGTCTTTCATCATGTGTTCGATGGGGGTATTTCCTTCACCATGATAACCCAGCCGCTTTGCCACACTGAGCTGGCGATCGAAGAGTAAGCGGTTATCGTAACGCGTTATCTCCAGATGCAAAGCGAAACGAATGCGCCATAACTGATGCTTACATTCATCCAGTTCTTTGCGTTCCGCGTCGGTGATAAAACCAAAATCTGCCATTTCACGCATGGAAGTGGCGCCAAAATGGCGACGCGCCACCCATTGCAGAGTATGGATATCCCGTAATCCACCGGGGCTGCTTTTAATATCGGGCTCAAGATTATAGCTGGTGCCGTGATAACGTTTATGGCGCTCAGTCTGTTCGTTAATTTTTGCGGCAAAAAAGGTCGCTGAAGGCCAGAATCCTTCACTGAAAATATTTTTTTGTAATTCGAGAAACAGTGCCACATCACCGATGACTAGCCGGGACTCAATAAGGTTGGTGGCAACAGTTAAATCAGATAATCCTTCCAGCAGACATTCTTCCAGGGTACGAACACTATGCCCCACATCAAGTTTGATATCCCAAAGCAATGTCAGTAGCTCGCCAATTTTTTCCGCCTGAGCAGGGGAAAGACGCTGGCGGTTCAGTACCAGTAAATCAATGTCTGACAAGGGGTGGAGCTCACCACGACCATAGCCGCCGACGGCCACCAGTGCCGTTTCTGGCACATGAGCAAACCCATAGGCGATCCATAACCGTTGTAATAATTGGTCGATAAATTCGGTGCGCGTACTGACCAGCTGTTCCGCAGGCACACCACCATCAAAGGCATCTCCCAGCCACTGATGAAAGGCCTCAAGATGTGATTTGATAGCCGTACAGTTAAGTTCAGCCTCTGGCCAGCTATTCGGATAGGCGGGCTGACCGGTAATTTCGGGCTCTGTGGTATTAGTAAACTGCTCCGGTAAAATGGAACTCATGGTACGTCACCCATCATTACGCCAGCATCAAGCAGGCTTAAGGTCGTTAATCCCTGAGCGGATTTACCCTTGGCATTCAGGGAATGGAGTATCTCAGTCTGTTAGTTCAGGATAAGAGTCATTTCCTTGATTGTCGCTCCGGAACAACAACACAGACAAATCATTTTTTCTTATTCTTCAGGGGGCTGACCAAATAATAATGGAATAAATTTCACATCACTTATTTTGAATTCATCTGCAGTCAGATCCTCTGAAGTGTCATGGACTGAAGATCAGTGAGTCGCAGCTGTAGAATTTGTCACCGTGATATGGGGGCAGTGAGTTGCGCTGGCGAGGGTGAACTAACGTTGAGAAGGTTAAAGAAACAGCCCTGACGTATAGCTTTTTCGGTATCTAAACTGATCCAGATTAGTACTCACAAGGGCTGAGTAGTACAAAAAAAGGCTGGCATCGTGCCAGCCTCTGATACATATGACCCCGGGTATTACGCGCTGTGTGAAATAATTCGCGGGATAGTGTCATCCTTGCGTAATGTCAGAATTTCACAGCCGTCTTCAGTGACCAGAATAGTATGCTCATATTGTGCTGACAGGCTGCGATCTTTGGTTTTCACCGTCCAGCCATCTTTCATGGTACGAATACGGAAGTCACCCGCATTGATCATAGGTTCAATGGTAAAGGTCATACCTGCCTGTAAGACAACACCGCCGTCATCGGCATCGTAGTGTAGTACTTGCGGTTCTTCATGGAATACCCGCCCTGTACCGTGACCACAGTATTCACGTACTACAGAGAAACCTTCAGCTTCAGCGAATTTCTGGATGGCGGCACCCAGTGTGCGTAAGCGAATGCCCGGCTTCACCATGCGTAAGGCCAGATAAAGGCTCTCTTGTGTGACGCGGCACAGACGTTCGCCGAGGATAGTTGGTTTACCGACGATAAACATCTTCGAGGTATCCCCGTGATACTCGTCTTTAATCACGGTGACATCGATATTGACGATATCCCCGTCTTTCAGTGCTTTTCCATCATCCGGAATACCGTGACAGACAACTTCATTCAATGAAATACAGACGGATTTAGGAAAACCGTGATAACCGAGACAGGCAGAGACAGCGTGCTGATGATTGACAATATAATCATGGCAAATACGATCCAGCTCGCCAGTCGTTACCCCTGGTTTCACGTGGGATTCAATCATTTCAAGCACATCGGCAGCCAGGCGACCGGCAACACGCATTTTTTCTATTTCTTCAGGAGTTTTAATTGAGATAGCCATATCATGTCCGCATTGGTCGAAAATTTCGCCAGCCATGAAGCGTCGGTCCTAAGGTGTGCTCACTCGCCTTGATACAACCAGGATAATACGGAAACGCTTCGTCTACTATTTACCGAGATTCTGCGCGCGATCCTGACTCAAACAGGCTTGGTGAATCACCCCGTCGGGCTTTGATTCTAAGCTGGTAATCAATAGGGTTATGGTACCAGTGGGGAAGGTATCCTGCCAAATTGATAATCGTTGAATGCACAATACTCCAACAACTATTGGAGTCTGACTGCTATTTATGGTATAAAGCGCGCCGGACTTGTCTTCTTAAATTTTTCAAGGCAAGCCAATACGCTCATTATGTGTAAATAACACACACGTATCGACACATATTCCGGGGTGCCCTTTTGGGTCGGTAATATGGGATACGTGGAGGCATAACCCCATACATTTATATTAGAGGTTTTAAACATGGCTACTGTTTCCATGCGCGACATGCTCAAGGCTGGTGTTCACTTTGGTCACCAAACCCGTTACTGGAACCCGAAAATGAAACCTTTCATCTTCGGTGCGCGTAACAAAGTTCACATCATCAACCTTGAGAAAACTGTACCAATGTTCAACGAAGCTTTGGCTGAGTTGCACAAGATTGCTTCTCGTAAAGGTAAAATCCTTTTCGTTGGTACTAAACGCGCTGCAAGCGAAGCGGTTAAAGATTCTGCTAACAGCTGCGATCAGTTCTTCGTGAACCATCGTTGGTTGGGCGGTATGTTGACTAACTGGAAAACTGTTCGTCAGTCCATCAAGCGTCTGAAAGACCTGGAAACCCAGTCTCAAGACGGTACTTTCGAAAAGCTGACTAAAAAAGAAGCGCTGATGCGTACTCGTGAGCTTGAGAAACTGGAAAACAGCCTGGGCGGTATCAAGGACATGGGTGGTCTGCCAGACGCACTGTTCGTTGTTGACGCTGATCACGAGCACATTGCTATTAAAGAAGCAAACAACCTGGGTATCCCAGTATTTGCTATCGTTGATACCAACTCTGATCCAGATGGCGTTGATTACGTTATTCCAGGTAACGACGATGCTATCCGTGCTGTTAGCCTGTACCTGGGTGCTGTAGCTGCTACCGTTCGTGAAGGCCGTTCTCAGGATCTGGCTTCCCAGGCGGAAGAAAGCTTCGTAGAAGCGGAATAATAAGGCACGCTCGTTAGAGCCCTTATTTAACCAGGTAGTATCTAGTTTGGTTAGGGGCCTGTATATGGCCCCTTTTTCACTTTTAAATTTGCCTGTTTTAACCTGCAGGCAAGTGACATCTCCGAGGATTTTAGAATGGCTGAAATTACCGCATCCCTGGTAAAAGAGCTGCGTGAGCGTACTGGCGCGGGCATGATGGATTGTAAAAAAGCGCTGACCGAAGCTAGCGGTGATATTGAGCTGGCTATCGAAAACATGCGTAAATCCGGTGCTATCAAAGCAGCTAAAAAAGCAGGCAACGTTGCTGCTGATGGCGTTATCATTACCAAAATCGATGGTCACTACGGTATCATTCTGGAAGTAAACTGCCAGACTGACTTCGTTGCTAAAGACAGCGGTTTCCAGGCTTTTGCTAATAAAGTACTGGACGCAGCCCTGGCTGGTAAAATCACTAACGTAGATGTTCTGAAAGAGCAGTTTGAAGAAGAACGTGTTGCGCTGGTTGCTAAAATTGGTGAAAACATCAATATCCGTCGTGTTTCTTCTCTGGAAGGGGACGTTCTGGGTAGCTACCTCCACGGTGCACGTATCGGTGTTCTGATCGCTGCTACCGGTGCTGACGAAGAGCTGGTTAAACAACTGGCAATGCACGTTGCTGCAAGCAAGCCAGAATTCGTTAAGCCAGAAGACGTGTCTGCTGATGTAGTAGAAAAAGAGTACCAGGTTCAGCTGGACATCGCGATGCAGTCTGGTAAACCAAAAGAAATCGCAGAGAAAATGGTTGAAGGCCGCATGAAGAAATTCACCGGTGAAGTTTCTCTGACTGGTCAGCCTTTTGTTATGGACCCAAGCAAAACTGTGGGCCAGCTGCTGAAAGAGCACAACGCTGACGTGACTAACTTCATCCGCTTTGAAGTGGGTGAAGGTATTGAGAAAGTTGAGACTGACTTCGCAGCAGAAGTTGCTGCAATGTCCAAGCAGTCTTAAGATCAAAAAGGAACCGCCATCCGGCGGTTCCTTTTTATCCAGGTTTTAAATTCAGCCACTCTCCATCAGTTTTGGCTGAAATGCGATATAATATTATCTGAATCAACCATCCCCCGTTCGTTTACTGTTCTCAGGAAAGAAACATGGCTACCAATGCAAAACCCGTCTACAAACGCATTCTACTCAAGCTGAGTGGTGAAGCTCTGCAAGGTTCAGAAGGCTTCGGGATTGATGCAAGTATTCTGGATCGTATGGCGCAAGAGATTAAAGAGCTGGTAGAGCTGGGTATTCAGGTTGGGGTGGTTATCGGTGGTGGTAATTTATTCCGTGGTGCAGGCCTGGCTAAAGCCGGCATGAATCGCGTAGTGGGCGACCACATGGGAATGCTGGCCACCGTGATGAATGGTCTGGCTATGCGCGATTCACTGCATCGTGCCTATGTGAACGCCCGCCTGATGTCCGCTATTCCTTTGAATGGTGTATGTGATAACTACAGTTGGGCCGAAGCCATTAGTTTGCTGCGTAATAACCGCGTGGTTATCCTCGCTGCAGGTACCGGTAACCCATTCTTTACCACTGACTCAGCAGCCTGCTTACGCGGCATTGAAATTGAAGCTGATGTCGTGCTTAAAGCGACCAAAGTAGATGGTGTATTTACTGCCGATCCGGTAAAAGATCCGACCGCGACTTTATACGAACAGCTGACTTATAATGAAGTCCTTGATAAAGAGCTAAAAGTCATGGATTTAGCTGCCTTCACTCTGGCGCGTGACCATAAATTACCTATCCGTGTATTCAATATGAATAAACCAGGTGCTTTGCGTCGTGTCGTTATGGGTGAAAAAGAAGGGACGTTAATCACTGAATAATGTTCATTAAAGCAGAATCACAGTAAGATTCAGCGTTAACATTACCATGAAATAGCGGGGCTATACTGAGTTATCTGGTTGAAAAGATGGCTTGTAAGCGTGGCCTGCCTTAAACAAGTTTTCAAGGATTTATAACGTGATAAGTGATATCAGAAAAGATGCTGAAGTACGTATGGAAAAATGCGTCGAAGCGTTTAAAAACCAAATCAGCAAGATACGTACTGGCCGTGCTTCTCCAAGCCTGCTGGATGGTATTGTTGTTGAATATTACGGCACACCGACGCCATTGCGTCAGCTGGCAAACGTCACGGTAGAAGACTCCCGGACGCTGAAAGTCAACGTTTTCGATCGCTCGATGAGCCCGGCAGTTGAGAAAGCAATTATGACGTCTGACCTGGGTCTGAATCCAAGTTCAGCGGGAAGCGATATTCGTGTTCCTCTCCCTGCTCTGACGGAAGAACGTCGTAAAGACCTGATTAAAGTTGTGCGTGGTGAAGCTGAAGGCGCTCGTGTTGCCGTACGTAATGTACGCCGTGATGCGAATGACAAAGTAAAAGCACTGCTGAAAGACAAAGAAATCAGCGAAGATGACGATCGTCGTTCCCAGGATGACGTACAAAAACTGACTGATGCTGCAATCAAGAAAGTGGATGCCGCTCTGTCTGAGAAAGAAACTGAACTGATGCAGTTTTAATCAGTAACGTTCAAAATAACGCCGTCCGATTGCCCGATATCCGTTATCCGGGAAGTCGGGCGGCGTTTTGTTTTCTGAAAGACATAGACAATTTAAATATGTCGCCGCAAACTTACGCACCATAAATAGTGTATTGATAATCCCGAGTATCCTCATGAAGCAGATTACTATTCTTGGTTCCACTGGCTCAGTGGGTGTTAGCACGTTGAGTGTCATCCAGAATAATTCTGATAAATTTTCTGTTTTTGCTTTGGTGGCAGGGCAAAACGTAGCGAAAATGGTGGAGCAGTGTCTTGCATTTTCGCCACGTTTCGCGGTGATGGCGCAGGTAGAGAGTGCCAATGAAGTCCGTCGTCTGCTGGCAGAGCAGGGTTGTAAAACCGAAGTTCTGGCAGGTGAACAGGCAGCCTGCCAGATGGCATCTATGGCTGAAGTTGACCAGGTCATGGCGGCAATTGTTGGTGCTGCAGGGCTACTGCCCACGCTTGCAGCTATCGATGCGGGTAAAGAGGTATTGCTGGCAAACAAAGAGTCGCTGGTGACCTGTGGTCGATTATTTATGGATGCGGTTGCCCGGAGTGGGAGCCGCCTGTTACCCATTGATAGCGAACACAACGCTATTTTCCAGAGCTTGCCTGAAGCTATCCAAAATCAGCTAGGTTCCGCTGATCTCCATGAGCATGGTGTCTCCTCCATTATTCTTACCGGTTCCGGTGGGCCTTTCCGTGAGGCGCCTTTAGAAAGCTTAACCTTAATGAAGCCAGAACAGGCTTGTAATCATCCTAATTGGTCTATGGGGCGTAAAATTTCAGTAGACTCCGCCACCATGATGAATAAAGGGCTGGAGTATATTGAAGCGCGTTGGTTGTTTAACGCCTCTGCAGCGCAAATGGAAGTGATCATCCACCCTCAGTCAGTGATTCATTCCATGGTACGTTACCGGGACGGCAGTGTACTGGCACAATTAGGTGAGCCTGATATGCGTACCCCTATTGCTCATGCGATGGCATTCCCTAACCGTGTGGCTTCTGGCGTAGCCCATCTGGATTTCTGTAAAACTGGCCCACTGACCTTCAGTGAGCCAGACTATCAGCGTTACCCTTGCCTGAAACTGGCAATGGATGCCTTTGATGTGGGGCAGGCGGCAACAACCGCGTTGAATGCAGCTAACGAGGTTTCTGTCGCCGCATTTTTGGAAAACCGACTCAGTTTTACTGGAATTGCTGCTGTGAACTGTGAAGTGCTTTCAGGTATTGCTCAGGCAGAACCGAATAGCATTGAAGAGGTGCTGACTATTGATGCTGTTGCACGCGAAATGGCGAAAAAACAAGTGATCCGTTTCGCATGCAGGTGATAATTCTTCATTGCATATTGCCGCCATTTGTTCAGTTTGTGCTTCGATGGTATAGTCTGCGTCACTTAACTGTCAGATGTGCCTGATCGTTAAGCGTAAAGCCGTGTCACAGCACGGCTTTTTCATGTGGAATGTTTCGGTATTTTGGCTCCCGTTACGTCCTTTTCAGGGAATTATTACGCGTTATGTTGTCTTCTAGCGAACAATTAAGCGAACCTTTAGCAACATCGGGTGCCCGTCATGTTGCCATTATTATGGATGGCAATGGTCGTTGGGCGAAGTTGCAAGGGAAAATGCGGGTCTTTGGTCACAAAGCGGGAGCGAAGTCGGTCCGTCGCGCGGTGAGTTATGCCGCGAATAACGGTATTGAGGCGCTCACGCTTTATGCCTTCAGCAGTGAAAACTGGAACCGTCCTGCACAGGAAGTTTCTGCATTAATGGAACTTTTCGTCTGGGCTCTGGATAGCGAAGTTAAAAGCTTGCATCGTCATAATGTTCGTTTGCGCATTATTGGTGATACCAGTCGGTTTAACAGCCGCCTGCAAGAGCGGATCAAAAAAGCAGAAGCGTTAACTCAGAATAATACGGGACTGACACTGAATATTGCCGCAAATTACGGCGGTCGCTGGGATATTGTTCAGAGTGTTAAATATCTGGCCTCACAAGTACAAGACGGGGTGCTACGCCCGGAAGAGATTGATGAACAATTGTTAGGCAATCAAATTTGTATGAGTGAGTTACCCCCCGTTGATTTAGTAATTAGGACAGGAGGGGAACATCGTATCAGTAATTTTCTCATCTGGCAGATTGCCTATGCAGAACTTTATTTTACGGATGTTCTTTGGCCTGATTTCGATGAACAAGACTTTGAAGGTGCGTTAAATGCTTTTGCAAATCGAGAGCGTCGTTTTGGTGGCGCCATGCCGGATGATGAATAAACCCGCTGGGGGCCACCTTTGCTGAAATATCGCCTGATTTCTGCGTTTGTCATGATCCCTGTAGTGATTGCAGCACTCTTTTTGCTGCCACCCATGGGGTTTGCAATAGCCACTCTTATTGTTTGCGTTTTGGCCGCCTGGGAATGGGCACAACTGGCAGGCTTTAAGACTCATTTCCAGCGTATTGGACTTGCGCTGTTGTGTGGAGTCCTGCTGGCTGGAATGTTACTGCTATCTGCGGGAAATCCTGTAGACTCCCACCTGCCGATAGTGAAAATTTCGCTTTGGGCCGCATTAGGCTGGTGGATTATCGCATTGCTACTGGTATTATCTTACCCAGCATCTGCCGCGTTCTGGCGTAATTCTAAAGTATTGCGTCTGGTGTTTGGCTTATTAACCATTGTGCCGTTTTTTTGGGGTATGGTGGTGATGCGCAGCTGGTACTATGAAACTCAGCAATTTGCGGGTGCTATCTGGCTGTTATATGTGATGTGCCTGGTATGGGGCGCCGACTCTGGTGCTTATATGTTTGGCAAAAAATTCGGTAAACATAAACTTGCGCCTAAAGTTTCACCGGGTAAAACTTGGGAAGGCGTTATTGGTGGCCTGGTAACCTCTGCGATTATTTCACTACTGTTTAGCAGTTGGGCGGCGTTAGATGTGAAAACAACGACACTGCTCATCTGTTCTGTGCTTGCTGTTCTTGCTTCGGTATTAGGGGATTTAACCGAAAGTATGTTTAAACGTGAGGCAGATATCAAAGATAGCAGTCACCTTATACCGGGACATGGTGGTATTCTGGATCGCATTGACAGCTTAACGGCGGCAATACCGATTTTTAGTTGCCTGATGTTGTTGGTCTTTAGCACATTATAACGGAAGATTCTATGCTGAGCTTACTCTGGAATTTGGCTGCATTCATCATCGCATTGGGTATCTTAATTACCGTGCATGAGTTCGGTCATTTTTGGGTTGCCCGGCGTTGTGGTGTCCGGGTTGAACGCTTTTCCATTGGTTTTGGAAAAGCGTTGTGGCGTCGTAAAGATCGCCATGGCACTGAGTTTGTCATTGCCCTCATTCCTCTGGGGGGATACGTTAAAATGCTCGACGAGCGTTTTGAAACGGTCTCACCCGAAATGCGTCATTACGCATTCAATAATAAAACGGTTGCACAACGTGCTGCCATCATCGGGGCTGGCCCCCTTGCCAACTTTATCTTCGCGATTTTTGCTTACTGGCTCGTATTCATCATTGGCATCCCGAGTTTACGGCCTGTCGTGGGTGAAATAGTTCCACATTCCATCGCTGCTGAAGCACAAATTACACCTGGAATGGAACTTAAGTCGATCGATGGTATCGAAACGCCTGACTGGGATGCTGTGCGTTTGGCGCTGTTTTCCAAAATCGGCGATGAGAGTTTACGTGTAAACTATGCACCGTTTGGCACAGACCAAATACACGAAACAACTCTGGATCTGCGGCACTGGCAGTTTGAACCCGATAAAGAGGATGCGGTTATCTCTTTAGGTTTCAGACCACGTGGAGCACAGGTTAAAACAGTATTACATGAAGTACAGCCACAATCAGCTGCCAGTAAAGCAGGTTTGCAAGCTGGCGACAGGATCGTTAAAGTCAATGGTCAGCCAGTGACACAATGGAGCGATTTTGTTTATGCTGTTCGCGATAACCTTGGTTTGCCACTGACTGTTGATGTTGACAGACAAGGGGAGTCCCGAGTGCTGACACTGACTCCCGATAGTAAACCAGGTAAGGCAAAACCAGAGGGATTTGCGGGTGTGATGCCAGAAGTCATCCCGTTACCTGAGGAGTATAAAACAGTTAAACAGTATGGGCCGTTTGTTGCAGTTCTGGAGGCTACGGATAAAACCTGGCAACTGATGAAACTGACGGTCAATATGCTGGGTAAGTTAATAACCGGTGATGTAAAACTGAATAACCTCAGTGGGCCTATCTCGATTGCTCAAGGAGCAGGGATGTCAGCGGAGTATGGTGTGATTTACTACCTCATGTTTTTGGCTCTTATTAGCATTAACTTAGGCATAATCAACCTGTTCCCTCTTCCAGTTTTGGATGGTGGACACCTGCTGTTTTTAGTAATTGAGAAACTTAAAGGCACACCGGTTTCTGAGCGAGTTCAAGACTTTAGTTATCGCATTGGCTCTATTCTGCTGGTGTTATTAATGGGGCTTGCACTTTTTAATGATTTCTCTCGTTTATAGAGAGAATAGGTTAGGAATAGCGCATAACAACGATGGCGATGAAAAAGTTGCTCATAGCGTCGCTGCTGTTTAGCAGCGCCACCGTATACGGTGCAGACGGGTTCGTAGTGAAGGACATTCATTTCGAAGGCCTGCAGCGAGTCGCCGTTGGTGCGGCCCTCCTTAGCATGCCTGTTCGCGTTGGGGATAGCATCTCTGACGAGGATATCAGTAATACAATTCGTTCGTTGTTTGCCACTGGCAACTTCGAAGACGTAAGAGTATTACGGGATGGTGATACTCTTCTGGTTCAGGTGAAAGAACGCCCAACGATTGCGAACATCACTTTCTCTGGCAATAAGTCGGTAAAAGACGACATGCTCAAGCAAAACCTTGAAGCTTCAGGGGTTCGCGTGGGTGAGTCTCTTGATCGCACAACGATTGCTGATATCGAAAAAGGACTGGAAGATTTCTACTACAGTGTTGGTAAGTACAGCGCTACTGTGAAAGCAGTTGTGACGCCACTGCCGAGGAATCGTGTTGACCTGAAACTGGTGTTCCAGGAAGGGGTCTCAGCGAAAATTCAGCAAATCAACATTGTTGGTAATAAAGTTTTTACCACTGATGAGTTGCTTTCTCGTTTCCAGTTACGTGACGAAGTGCCTTGGTGGAACCTTGTTGCGGATCGTAAATACCAGAAGCAAAAACTGGCCGGTGACCTGGAAACACTGCGTAGTTTCTATCTTGATCGTGGTTACGCGCGTTTCAATATTGACTCCACGCAAGTGAGCCTGACCCCTGATAAGAAAAGTATCTTTGTTACGATCAATATTACCGAAGGCGATCAGTATAAGCTGAACGGTGTTGATGTGAAGGGTAACCTCGCAGGACATTCGGCGGAAATCGAAAGTCTGACTGTATTCCAGCCTGAAGAACTGTACAGCGGTTCTAAAGTGACGCATATGGAAGACAGCATTAAAAAGCTGCTTGGTCGTTATGGTTATGCTTATCCTCGGGTACAGACTCAGCCAGAAATTAATGACGCCGATAAAACCGTGAAACTGCATGTGAATGTGGATGCTGGTAATCGTTTTTATGTTCGTCAAATTCGTTTTGAAGGCAATGACACCAGTAAAGATGACGTGTTGCGCCGTGAAATGCGCCAGATGGAAGGTGCATGGCTGGGGAGCAATCTGGTCGACGCCGGTAAAGAACGTCTGAATCGTCTGGGGTATTTTGAAAGCGTTGATGTGGATACTCAGCGAGTACCAGGTATCCCTGATCAAGTTGATGTTATCTATAAAGTCAAAGAGCGCAATACCGGCAGCTTAAACTTCGGTATCGGGTATGGTACTGAAAGTGGTGTTAGCTTCCAGGTTGGTGTTCAGCAGGATAACTGGTTGGGTACTGGCTATGCTGTAGGTATCAGTGGTACCAAGAACGATTATCAGACTTATACTGAATTGTCTGTTACCGATCCCTATTTTACAGTAGACGGTGTTAGTCTCGGTGGTCGCCTGTTCTATAATGACTTTAAAGCGAACGATGCTGATCTTTCCGACTATACTAATAAAAGTTATGGTCTGGATACGACACTGGGTTTCCCTGTCAACGAGTATAATACGTTGCGCCTGGGGTTAGGTTATGTGCATAACGACCTGTCGAATATGCAGCCTCAGGTGGCGATGTGGCGTTATCTTGAATCCATGGGGCGTGACACGCCGAAGACGGCCAAGGCTAATGACTTTAGTGCTGATGACTTCACGCTAAACTACGGCTGGACTTATAACAAACTCGACCGCGGGTACTTCCCGACTGAAGGTTCGCGAGTGAACCTGAATGGTAAAGTGACGATTCCAGGTTCAGAAAACGAGTTCTATAAAGTGACGCTGGACAGTGCAAGTTACTTCCCGATCAATGATGACAGAACTTGGGTAGTGCTGGGCAGAACTCGCTGGGGATTCGGTGACGGCTTAGGTGGCAAAGAGATGCCATTCTATGAAAACTTCTACGCGGGTGGTTCAAGCACTGTACGTGGGTTCCAGTCCAATAACATTGGTCCTAAAGCAGTTTACTATGGTCCGGATCAGACCAACTGTAAAACAGGGTCGTTCTGTAGCTCTGACGATGCGATCGGTGGGAATGCAATGGCTGTCGCCAGCCTTGAGCTTATCACCCCGACGCCGTTCATAAGCGAGCAGTATGCTAACTCTGTACGTACCTCGTTATTTATGGATGCGGGCACAGTGTGGGATACCCATTGGGATAATACCGCCGCTATGCAGGCTGCTGGTGTGCCTAACTATAGCCGACCAGGCGACATCCGTATGTCTGCGGGTATTGCTCTGCAATGGATGTCACCGTTAGGGCCACTGGTATTCTCTTATGCGAAACCCGTCAAAACCTACGAAGGTGATAAATCTGAGCAGTTCCAGTTTAATATTGGTAAAACCTGGTAGCATTTGTTGCCACAGCATGAAATGTAACAGGCAATAAGGCAGTTAACCCGCTAGCTATGAATACTGAAATGGCTAGCGGGGGGCTCAAAAAAGACGTGTTTTCGGACACAAATTAGATGGTAAGGAGTTAATTTTGAAAAAGTGGTTAGTTGCCGCAGGTCTTGGTATTGCTCTCGTTACTTCTGCCAGTGTTCAGGCAGCCTCTAACATTGCAGTGGTTAATATGGGCAGTTTGTTCCAGCAGGTAGCACAGAGCTCAGGTGTTTCTAGTACTTTGGAAAATGAGTTCAAAGGCCGAGCGTCTGAACTGCAAGGTTTGGAAACTAACCTGCAAACTAAGATGCAACGTCTGCAACGTGATGGTTCTACCATGAAAGCCGCAGATCGTACTAAACTTGAAAAACAAGTTATGGCCGATCGTGAAGTCTTTTCCAGCAAAGCTCAGGCATTTGAACAAGATCGCAATCGTCGTTCTAACGAAGAGCGTGCAAAACTTGTTACACGTATTCAGGCTGCGGTTAAGAGAGTCGCAGACGACAAACGTTATGATGTTGTTATGGATGCCAGCACTGTTGCTTACACCGGTAAAGATGTTCCAGACATCACATCAGACGTATTGAAACAGGTTAAATAAGCCATGGTTTCGATTCGACTGGCTGATTTAGCACAGCAGTTGGATGCGGAATTACACGGTGATGGCAATATTGTCATCACCGGTGTCGCATCTATGCAAACGGCCCAAACTGGCCATATCACGTTTATCGTGAACCCCCGTTATCGTGAGCAGCTTACTGCTTGCCTGGCTTCTGCTGTGGTAATGACTGAAGCAGACTTGCCTTATGCCAAAAGCGCTGCATTAGTGGTAAAAAATCCTTATCTTACTTATGCACGAATGGCGCAAATTCTTGATACCACGCCTCAGCCTGCCACGAATATTGCACCCAGTGCAGTTATTGATGCCAGTGTGAAGCTGGGTAATAACGTATCCATTGGTGCAAATGCTGTTATCGAAGCGGATGTTGAGCTGGGTGATGGCGTTATTATTGGTGCGGGTTGTTTTGTTGGTAAAAAGAGCACAATAGGTGCTGGTAGCCGACTTTGGGCTAACGTTTCTATTTACCATGACATTGAAATTGGCTCAAACTGCCTGGTTCAGTCTGGCACCGTTATTGGTGCGGATGGTTTTGGCTATGCCAATGACCGGGGGAACTGGATAAAAATACCTCAGTTGGGGCGTGTGATTATTGGTAACAACGTCGAAATAGGCGCTTGTACAACTATCGACCGTGGTGCGTTGGATGACACAATAATTGGTAATGGTGTTATTATCGACAACCAGTGCCAGATAGCCCACAACGTGGTAATTGGTGATAACACGGCAGTTGCCGGTGGCGTTATCATGGCAGGTAGCCTGAAAATAGGCCGATACTGCATGATAGGCGGAGCCAGTGTCATTAACGGGCATATGGAAATCTGCGACAAAGTAAATATCACCGGTATGGGAATGGTTATGAGACCAATCACGGAACCTGGTGTATACTCCTCCGGTATTCCGTTACAGCCGAATAAAGTGTGGCGTAAAACGGCAGCGTTGGTGATGAATATTGATGACATGAGCAAACGCTTAAAAGCCATCGAACGTAAGGTCAATCAACAAGATTGAGCACCATACTTGCCGTCCGTACCGACGCTGACTCATTTAAGTAAGCTGTTAAGGTATAACGCCAATTGATTCGCGGCCTGCGACTTTCTCCGGATAGTCGCAGGCCGTATTATTACTGCTATTTAGCATATTTAGACAGGAAGAGTATTTTGACTACTGACACTCATACTCTGCACATTGAAGAGATTTTAGAGTTGCTTCCACATCGTTATCCGTTTTTGCTGGTGGATCGCGTTCTGGAGTTTGAAGAGGGCCGTTTTCTGCGCGCGGTAAAGAATGTCTCTGTTAATGAGCCATTTTTCCAGGGCCACTTCCCAGGTAAACCTATCTTCCCTGGTGTGTTGATTTTGGAAGCCATGGCACAGGCAACCGGTATTCTGGCATTTAAAAGCGTAGGAAAACTTGAACCCGGTGAATTGTACTACTTCGCGGGTATCGACGAAGCACGTTTCAAGCGTCCAGTCGTGCCTGGTGACCAGATGGTCATGGAAGTTACCTTTGAGAAAACTCGCCGTGGCTTGACGCGTTTCAAAGGCGTTGCAACGGTAGACGGCAAAATCGTTTGCGAAGCTACTATGATGTGTGCTCGCAGCCGGGAGGCTTAATTCGTGATTGATAAATCCGCCTTTATTCATCCATCAGCCATTGTTGAAGAAGGTGCCATTATTGGTGCTAACGTTCACATTGGTCCATTTTGTCTTGTCGGTTCCAACGTTGAGATTGGCGAAGGTTCAGTACTGAAGTCTCATGTGGTTATCAACGGTCATACTAAAGTGGGCCGCGATAACGAGATCTATCAGTTTGCCTCTATCGGTGAAGTTAACCAGGATCTGAAATACGCAGGTGAGCCGACTCGTGTTGAGATTGGTGATCGTAACCGTATTCGTGAAAGCGTAACGATTCACCGTGGCACGACACAGGGGGGTGGGTTAACAAAGGTAGGTAGTGATAATCTCTTGATGATCAATACGCATGTTGCGCATGATTGTACGGTAGGTAATCGCTGTATCCTCGCGAATAATGCCACACTTGCTGGACATGTTTGCGTCGATGACTACGCCATCATTGGCGGCATGACTGCCGTGCACCAGTTTTGTATCATTGGTGCCCATGTCATGGTCGGCGGCTGTTCAGGGGTTGCCCAGGATGTTCCTCCTTATGTTATCGCTCAGGGTAATCATGCCACA
Organism: Citrobacter sp. JGM124; assembly: GCF_018257795.1. Taxonomy (GTDB): domain Bacteria; phylum Pseudomonadota; class Gammaproteobacteria; order Enterobacterales; family Enterobacteriaceae; genus JGM124. The sequence continues at coordinate 309,361 of NZ_JAERJD010000005.1, forward strand.
CCATATGGCGTGAATATTGAAGGGTTGAAGCGTCGTGGTTTTAGCAAAGAGGCTATTCATGCTATCCGGCGTGCATATAAGGTTCTCTATCGTAGTGGCAAAAATCTGGAAGAAGCCAAACCGGAAATTGCCGAAATTGCTGCTGAATATCCAGAGGTCGGTGCTTTTATCGAATTTTTTGCGCGTTCAACGCGAGGTGTGATTCGTTAAATGAAGGCTGGACGTCCCCTAACGATAGCCCTGGTCGCCGGAGAAACCTCCGGCGATATTCTTGGTGCAGGCCTGATTCGTGCCATTAAGGCTCAAGTCCCCGATGCCCGATTTATTGGTGTCGCAGGTCCGCTGATGCAAGCTGAAGGCTGTGAAGCCTGGTATGAAATGGAAGAATTGGCCGTGATGGGTATTGTCGAGGTATTTTCTCGTTTACGACGCCTGCTGCATATCCGCGCTGATTTGACTAAACGCTTTACTGCACTGCAGCCAGATGTGTTTGTCGGTATCGACGCCCCGGATTTTAATATTACGCTTGAAGGCAACCTTAAAAAGCGTGGGATCAAAACTATTCATTATGTGAGTCCTTCTGTGTGGGCATGGCGGCAAAAACGGGTTTTCAAAATCGGCAAGGCGACAGACTTAGTCCTGGCATTTTTGCCTTTTGAAAAAGCGTTTTATGATAGATTTAATGTTCCCTGTCGTTTTATTGGTCATACCATGGCTGATGCCATTCCTCTCACGCCAGATAAAAAAGCAGCCAGGCAAGCCTTGGGTATTGACTCAGATGCTAAATGCCTGGCCATACTGCCGGGAAGCCGGAGTGCGGAAGTTGAGATGCTCAGTGCTGATTTTCTGCGTACAGCACAGTTACTGCGTAAACGATGGCCCGCGCTTCAGGTACTGGTGCCACTGGTGAATGCCAAACGGCGGGAACAGTTTGAGATAATCAAAGCGGAAATCGCCCCGGAACTGGACGTACATTTACTGGATGGACATGCTCGTGAAGCAATGATTGCCAGTGATGCTGCTTTACTGGCTTCTGGCACGGCAGCACTGGAATGTATGCTTGCCAAGTGCCCAATGGTCGTGGGATACCGCATGAAACCTTTTACCTTCTGGCTGGCTAAGCGACTGGTTAAAACAGACTATGTTTCTCTGCCTAATTTGCTGGCAGGTCGTGAACTGGTTAAAGAACTGTTGCAAGACGAATGTGAACCGATTGCCCTGGCAACGGCACTGATGCCGCTGCTGGAAGAGAGTACTGAAAGCCATCAAATGCATGAAGAGTTTGTTCGTCTGCATCAACTGATTCGTTGTGATGCGGACCAGCAGGCAGCAGCAGCAGTGCTGGAGCTAGCATTATGATTGAATTTGTCTACCCTCATACCCATTTAGTTGCAGGTGTCGATGAAGTCGGGCGTGGGCCACTGGTTGGGGCTGTCGTAACGGCCGCAGTCATTCTTGATCCTGCTCGTCCCATTGTGGGGCTGGCTGACTCCAAGCAGCTTTCTGAAAAACGTCGTCTTGCTTTGTTCGATGAAATAGTTGAAAAGGCCTTAAGTTTCAGTCTCGGACGCGCTGAAGTGGAAGAGATAGACCAGCTTAATATCCTGCATGCTACCATGCTGGCAATGCAACGTGCGGTCGCCGGATTGAGCGTCACACCTGAGTTTGTCCTTATTGATGGGAACCGTTGCCCGGTTTTACCCATGCCGTCACAGGCGGTGGTTAAGGGTGATAGCCGAGTTGCAGAGATCAGTGCTGCCTCAATACTGGCGAAAGTAACGCGTGATCGTGAGATGACTGAACTGGATACATGCTTCCCACAATATGGTTTTGCCCAGCATAAAGGGTATCCAACCGCTCTTCATCTGGAGAGGCTGGCTGAGTATGGCGCAACTGAGCACCATCGTCGCAGCTTTGCTCCTGTCAAACGTTCGCTTGGGCTGCTCTCCTGACAGTCAAGTACTGAAGCAGAATTAATGGATGAAAGATGGCTGAACCTCGTTTCATTCACCTTCGGGTGCACAGTGACTATTCAATGATTGATGGCCTGGCGAAAATCGGGCCATTAGTCAAAAAAAATGCGGCATTAAATTTGCCAGCACTGGCGATTACGGATTTTACCAACCTCTGTGGTTTGGTGAAGTTCTACGGTGCTGCGCACGGTGCCGGTATCAAGCCCATTATCGGTGCTGATTTCAATGTAGCGAACCCCTTGCTGGGTGATGAACTCAGCCATTTGACGGTACTGGCAGCAGATAATGTCGGTTATCAGAATCTTACTTTGCTGATTTCTAAAGCTTATCAGCGTGGTTACGGTGCCGCCGGGCCTTATATTGATAACGAATGGCTGGCAGAGCTCAATCAGGGCCTTATTTTGCTGTCCGGGGGGCGGATGGGCGATATAGGCAAAGCCTTATTGCGTGGTAATTTGTCCCAGACCGAGCAGTGCCTGGCATTCTATCAGCAACATTTTGCTGACCGTTTCTATCTGGAACTTACCCGTACAGGCCGTCCGGATGAAGAGCGCTATATTCACGACGCTGTCGCCTTTGCCGAGGCCAACAACTTACCCGTAGTGGCCACGAATGACGTGCGTTTCATTAATGCTGATGATTTTGATGCCCATGAAATTCGTGTCGCCATTCATGATGGTTTTACCCTTGATGACCCTAAGCGGCCCCGTCTTTATACTTCGCAGCAGTATATGCGCAGTGAAGAAGAGATGTGCGAGCTGTTTTCTGATATTCCTGAAGCGCTAGAAAACTCAGTAGAGATTGCCCGGCGCTGTAATGCCACAGTTCGTCTTGGGGAATACTTTTTACCCCAGTTCCCGACTGGCGATATGAGTACCGAAGACTTTTTGGTCATGAAGTCCAAAGAAGGGCTGGAAGCACGTCTCGCATTTTTATTCCCTGATCCCGCGGTGCGATCAGAGAAACGCCAGCCCTATGACGATCGTCTGGATATTGAACTCCAGGTTATTAACCAGATGGGGTTTCCTGGCTACTTCCTGATAGTGATGGAATTTATTCAGTGGTCTAAAGACAACAATGTCCCGGTAGGGCCAGGGCGTGGTTCCGGTGCTGGATCGCTGGTGGCATATGCGTTAAGTATTACTGATCTTGACCCGCTGGAATTTGATCTGCTGTTTGAACGTTTTCTTAACCCTGAACGTGTCTCAATGCCAGACTTTGACGTGGATTTCTGTATGGAAAAACGCGATCTGGTGATTGATCATGTTTCAGAAATGTATGGGCGTGATGCGGTATCCCAGATCATTACTTTTGGTACGATGGCAGCAAAAGCCGTTATTCGTGATGTGGGGCGTGTGCTGGGGCATCCCTACGGATTCGTCGATCGTATCTCCAAGCTTGTGCCTCCTGATCCTGGCATGACGCTGGCAAAAGCGTTTGAAGCTGAACCACAACTGCCTGAGATCTACGAAGCAGACGAAGAGGTCAAAGCGCTGATCGATATGGCGCGTAAGCTTGAGGGTGTTACCCGAAATGCCGGTAAGCATGCTGGTGGCGTAGTTATTGCACCGACTAAAATTACCGACTTTGCGCCGTTATATTGTGATGATCAGGGGCAGCATCCTGTCACTCAGTTTGATAAAAATGATGTGGAATATGCGGGGCTGGTTAAGTTTGACTTTTTAGGGCTCCGCACGCTCACGATCATCAACTGGGCACTGGAAATGATCAATGCCAGGCGTGAAAAGCAAGGTGAAGCACCACTGGATATCGCGGCTATTCCACTGGAGGACAAAAAAAGCTTCGATATGCTCCAGCGATCGGAGACGACAGCGGTCTTCCAGCTTGAATCTCGTGGCATGAAGGATTTGATCAAACGCCTGCAGCCAGACTGCTTTGAAGATATGATAGCCTTGGTGGCGTTGTTCCGACCCGGGCCTTTGCAGTCAGGCATGGTCGATAACTTTATCGACCGTAAGCATGGACGTGAGGTAATATCTTACCCAGATAGCCAGTGGCAGCATGAGAGCCTGAAGCCCGTTCTGGAACCGACGTACGGCATTATTCTCTATCAAGAACAGGTTATGCAAATAGCCCAGGTTCTGTCGGGGTATACGCTGGGTGGTGCAGATATGCTGCGCCGTGCCATGGGGAAAAAGAAACCCGAAGAGATGGCCAAGCAACGTTCCTCTTTTGAGGATGGGGCAAAAAACAATGGTGTGGATGGCGAACTTGCCATGCACATCTTTGACTTGGTAGAGAAATTTGCAGGGTATGGGTTTAATAAATCCCACTCCGCGGCTTATGCGCTGGTGTCTTACCAGACGTTGTGGCTAAAAGCCCACTATCCAGCAGAGTTTATGGCGGCGGTAATGACTGCTGACATGGACAATACGGACAAAATTGTTGGTCTGGTTGATGAATGCTGGCGTATGGGACTTAAGATACTGCCTCCTGATATTAACTCAGGGTTATACCATTTTCACGTCAATGATGATGGTGAGATTGTCTATGGTATTGGAGCCATTAAAGGGGTAGGTGAAGGGCCGATTGAGGCCATTATTGAGGCACGAAACGAAGGGGGATATTTTCGTGAGCTGTTTGATCTTTGTGCTCGAACGGATACGAAAAAGCTCAATCGACGGGTGCTGGAAAAGCTGATTATGTCCGGGGCTTTTGACCGCCTTGGCCCCCATCGAGCTGCCTTAATGAATGCATTGGGGGATGCCCTTAAAGCTGCCGATCAGCATGCGAAAGCAGAAGCTATTGGCCAGGCTGATATGTTTGGTGTCCTCGCGGAAGAGCCAGAACAGGTTGAAAAATCCTATGCCAGTGTTATTCCCTGGCCGGAACAAAAAGTACTGGATGGGGAGCGTGAAACGCTCGGGCTTTATCTGTCAGGCCATCCCATCACCCAGTATTTAAAAGAGATTGAGCGTTATGCTGGTGGCATGCGCCTAAAAGAGATGCATCCGACAGAACGTGGTAAAATGACCACGGCTGCTGGATTGGTGATTGCTTCGCGGGTTATGGTCACTAAGCGAGGTAATCGTATCGGTATCTGTACGCTGGATGACCGTTCAGGTCGTCTGGAAGTAATGTTATTTACAGATGCGCTAGAAAAGTACCAGCATTTGCTGGAAAAAGACCGTATTCTGATCGTTAGCGGACAGGTCAGCTTTGATGACTTCAGCGGAGGGCTTAAAATGATGGCTCGAGAGCTGATGGATATTAATGAAGCGCGCGAAAAATACGCGCGTGGGCTTGCTATATCGCTGACGGACAGGCAAATTGATGACCAGCTTTTAAACCGTCTCCGTCAGTCTCTGGAACCCCATCGTTCGGGGACAATTCCGGTACATCTCTATTATCAGAGGTCGGATGCACGAACCAGATTGCGCTTTGGTGCCACCTGGCGTGTTTCTCCTAATGATCGTTTACTCAACGATCTGCGGACCCTGATAGGTTCGGAGCAGGTGGAACTGGAGTTTGACTAAAACAGGAATATTATGAGTCTGAATTTCCTTGATTTCGAACAGCCGATTGCAGAGCTGGAAGCGAAAATTGATTCCCTGATGTCGGTGAGCCGTCAGGATGAAAAATTGGATATTAATCTGGATGAAGAAGTCCAGCGTCTGCGTGAAAAAAGCGCAGAGCTGACACGTAAAATCTTCGCAGATTTAGGCGCATGGCAGGTTGCTCAGTTAGCCCGCCATCCACAACGCCCCTATACACTGGACTACCTTCGTCTGGCATTTGATGACTTTGACGAATTAGCCGGTGATCGTGCCTTTGCTGACGATAAAGCCATTATTGGCGGTACTGCGCGTCTGGATGGCCGCCCAGTAATGGTTATTGGTCATCAAAAGGGACGTGAAACCAAAGAAAAAATTCGTCGTAACTTTGGTATGCCAGCCCCTGAAGGTTACCGTAAGGCATTACGCCTGATGGAAATGGCAGAACGTTTTAAGATGCCAATTATTACCTTTATTGATACTCCGGGTGCCTACCCTGGTGTGGGCGCTGAAGAGCGTGGACAGTCAGAGGCCATTGCTCGTAACCTGCGTGAAATGTCCCGCCTCCGTGTGCCGATTATCTGTACGGTGATTGGCGAGGGTGGATCAGGGGGTGCGCTGGCTATTGGTGTGGGTGATAAAGTGAATATGCTGCAATACAGTACCTATTCTGTTATTTCACCGGAAGGCTGTGCATCTATTTTATGGAAAAGTGCAGATAAGGCCCCACTGGCGGCAGAAGCTATGGGAATTATTGCCCCACGGCTGAAAGAGTTGAAACTGATTGACTCGATTATTACTGAACCTTCAGGTGGTGCACATCGTAAACCTGAAGAGATGGCCATTTCCTTGCGTACTCAGTTATTAGCCGATTTGGCTGATCTTGATGCGCTCAATACGGAAGAGCTGTTAAGTCGTCGCTATCATCGGCTGATGAATTACGGCTACGCTTGATCAGCTGACGAGCATTAGCGTGTATCCGTGTTATTGCCGGGCACGCAAGCCCGTGATATCAGATTCACCCTGCCAGTGGTAACACTCGCAGGGTGTTCTCTTTTCTGATGGGCGAAAAGTCTCATTATTCTGAGGGGTATTGTATGCAGGGCTTACAGGGAATTCACCATATTGCTATTATTGCCAAGGACTACGAATGCAGTAAACAGTTCTATTGCCATGTACTGGGGTTCAGTCTACTGGCTGAAGTTTATCGGGAGGAACGTGATTCATGGAAAGGGGATTTGGCCTTAAATGGTCAGTATATGATTGAACTGTTTTCATTTCCGGCACCCAGAGCCAGGGCGAGTTACCCTGAAGCATGTGGACTACGTCATTTAGCCTTCAGTGTTGATGATATTGCCCTGGCCATCCAGCACCTTGAACACCATAAGGTGGCATGTGAACCCATTCGGATTGATCCCTTTACGGGGAAAGCGTTTACCTTTTTCAATGATCCGGATGGCTTGCCATTAGAACTCTATCAACAGTAGCCCCGGCGGCACACTGGTAACCGGTTGCCCTAATAAAATGAGTGATACTTCTCCGCTTCTTACATTTATACAACCGCATCGTCACCTGCTGGTGGCCTTTAGTGGTGGGCTGGACTCAACAGTCTTATTACATCAGTTAACCCTGTTACGCCATTCTGTAGCTCCTGATCTTCAGATACGTGCGATGCATATTCACCACGGCCTTAGCCCTAAAGCAGACCAGTGGGTGGCACATTGTCAGGCTCTCTGTCAGGACTGGCAGATCCCACTTGAAGTGGCTTATGTGCAATTGCCCCCAGGCGGGCAGGGAATAGAAGGTGAGGCGCGGAGTGCCCGTTACCAGGCGCTAACCCAGGCACTGTTAAGAGATGAAGTCTTACTGACTGCACAACATCAGGATGATCAGTGTGAGACGTTCTTGCTGGCTTTAAAACGTGGCAGTGGTCCGGCAGGATTAGCCGCCATGCCAGAAAAGCTCGACTTTGCAAATACCCAGTTATTACGCCCTTTACTTAATACCCCTCGCACGGAGCTTGAACAGTGGGCTGCCTTGCATCAGTTAAACTGGATAGAGGATGAAAGTAATCAGGACGATAAATACGATCGTAATTTCCTGCGGCTACGGGTTTTACCGGTTATTCAGCAGCGCTGGCCGCATTTTACGCGCAGTGTGTCCCGCAGCGCGCAGCTATGCGGTGAGCAGGAACAGCTACTGGATGAGTTACTGGCCGAGCAACTTGCGGAATTAATGTCAGAAACGGGGGCCCTGCAAATTGCCCCTCTCTGTGAGATGAGCGATGTCCGGCGTTTTGCTCTATTGCGACGCTGGCTTGGGTATCATCAGGCAGCAATGCCTTCCCGTGCTTCCCTCCTGCGCTTGTGGCAGGAAGTCGCCTTAAGTCGGGATGATGCCAACCCCCGCCTGCGACTGGGAAAATATGAAGTTCGACGCTTTCAAGGGCAACTGTACTGGGTTGCGGTTGTGAATACCGATAAAGATAAAATATATTCCTGGCCTGCGCCATTTGAGCCATTAGCAATCCCTGGGACAGGCCTGCTCACCGCGCATTCTGGTTCTTCACAGATTCGCCACCCAAAGGCTCATGAAGCCGTTAGTGTGAGATTTAAAGCCAGTGGTTTACAGTATATTGTTGGTCGTAAGAAAGGTCGGGCGCTGAAAAAAATTTGGCAAGAACTGAATATCCCCCCATGGCAGCGGGAAACAACGCCCCTGTTGTTCTATGGTGAACAGCTTATTGCCGCACTGGGGGTCTTTGTTACTGTCGAGGGGCAGGCAAACACCACGGATGGCTGGCAGCCGGGTGTGGTGCACAGTATGGAATAAGCCGATGGGAGAAGTCTGTTTGTGCCCCCCGGAAAGCGGTGGAATGGGGGGCAGCGGCGTGTCATACCTTCAGGAATGATTTACTCTTCGCTGACAACAATCGTTCCAATATCAGGATGGCTGAAACTGTGTATTGTATCCAGCCGTATTTCCCGGGCGGTTTCTCTCATTTCTACCACTAAATATTCGATGTTCTTGCGGGATACTATTTCATAGGCTTTCGCTTCGAATACTTCAGTATCTTTTAATGTCAGCGTGATGATCAAATGACGCTGGCAGGCAAGCTCAAGATTATCGTAGTCGTCACAGTTGATCGGTTGATAAACATTATTCGTTGACATAATCACTCACCAGTAAGTTAGCGGCGGCATAAGCCGCCTGTTCCCTGAGCGCGTCAGGTATGGCCTCACTGGAGGCGACGTTGTTCAGCACCATTAGTATGCAATCAAGAGCATCTGGAACATATCCCAAATCACCACTTGCGATTTCTGCATAGCGTTTGCGTATTAGTTCACAATATTTCTCCACACACCCTCCTTCAGTACTCTGATTTTTGTGGCATGCAAGTCATCACTCTACGAAGATAAATGCTGTTTAGCAAGGTGACTATATCACAGGGATTGAATTGAGATAAACGAGCCTGCTTGTGATGTGTTGTATAGATAACAGCCTTTTAGGTAAATTTTCGCTACAATAGCGGTAACTATTGATGGGAGGCATGATGGCGTTAAAAGCAACAATCTATAAAGCAGTAGTGAATGTCGCAGATCTCGACAACAACCGATTTCTGGACAGTAATCTCACTCTGGCACGTCACCCCTCTGAAACTCAAGAGCGTATGATGTTACGTTTGCTGGCATGGATAAAATATGCCAACGAACGTTTGCAGTTCACACGCGGGCTATGCGCCGATGATGAACCTGAAGTATGGTTGAAAAACGATCACCTGGGTATCGAGTTATGGATAGAATTGGGGCTCCCTGAAGAGCGGCGTCTGAAAAAAGCCTGCAGCCAGTCGGGCCAAGTCGCCCTGTTTACCTATAACAGCCGTGCTGCTCAAGTCTGGTGGCAGCAGAATCAGAGCAAGGTAAGCCAGTTTAAAAATTTATCCATCTGGTATCTCGATGATGATCAGTTGGCAAAACTGAGTGCATTTGCTAACCGTACAATGAATCTGCAGGCAACCATTCAGGATGACACTATCTGGTTATCTGATGATAGTCATCATCTGGAAATCCATTTCACTTGCTGGCAACAATCAGCATGATCAGCATTTCCCACCGCCTGTCCATTCCGGAAAATGAAGTGATTATGACCGCTATCCGCTCGCAGGGGGCAGGGGGACAGCATGTGAATAAAACCTCAACGGCGATTCATTTGCGGTTTGATATTGCTGCTTCCAGCCTGCCTGAGCTTGATAAAGCTCATCTCTTAGGGCGTAATCATCATTTGATTACGCCCGAAGGGATTGTGATCATAAAAGCACAGTCTCATCGTAGCCAGGACATGAATCGTGAAGCCGCCTTGGCGCGTCTGGTATCACTGATTAGGGAACTTACTGTGGTGCCTAAGAGTCGAAAAGCAACAAAACCAACTCGTGCGTCAAAAGAGCGCCGCCTGGTATCTAAGGCTCAAAAATCACAGACAAAAGCACGGCGTGGAAAACTCCGTGATTATTCCCAGTAGATACCAGGGCGGAAAACGTTTTAAGGAAGAGATAATGAATAAAAAAGTTCTGACGATGGTTGCAGTGCTAAGTGTATTTACTCTGTTCGGCTGTAATAACCGTAACGATTCCTCTGCGCTGGGCGCACCGCAGGTCGCATCATTGAAGCCGATGCAGCAAAGCTATCGGGGTACCCTGCCTTGTGCTGATTGTGAGGGGATTGAAACTTCCCTGTTTCTTGAGGCATCAGGGAGTTGGGTCATGAATCAGCATTACCTTGGTAAAAATGTTTCTTTGGCGACATATGGTCAGTGGGCACGTACAGCAGACCGCCTGGTATTAACCCAAAGTAACGGTGAAAAGCACTACTATTTGCCAAAAGATGACAGCTTGGTCATGCTCAATAAGCAAGGGAATCCAATCCATTCAGCAATGAATTATAGCCTTAAAGCCGTGGATCTTGAGCTGCCAGTGACCCCTATGACAATGAAAGGCGAATACAGTTATCTGGCCGATGCAGCGATTTTCAAAGATTGTGCGAGTGGCAAAGTTTATCCTGTGGATAGCGATGCCAAACTACAGGAGTACTACCTGTCGGTTCGTGACAAGCATACCTTACCTGTCTTACTGCAATTTGATGCCCATTTTACACGTCAGCCAGCACCGGATAGCGATACATTCCAGAATGTACTGGTCTCTGATGGCAAAGCGGAGTTCTTCCCCGGAAAAACCTGCCAACGCTAACTGCATCCGGATGCAGTTATTTGCAAGGCGTGAAAAATCATATATCTCACGCCTTTTTTGTCCGTGAAGTTTGGGGGGGGGGGG
>NZ_JAERJD010000005.1:320184-327922 GCF_018257795.1 Citrobacter sp. JGM124
CCCCCCCCCCCCCCCCCCCCCCCCCCCCCCCCCCCCCCCCCCCCCCCCCCCCCCCCCCCCCCGACTGCCTGTTGTGTTAGCAACTGACACAAACGCCAATGGTGGCATTAAACGGGCTCTTTGCTTTATTGCCTTTTTGATAATGTATTTCTGCGTAAGTCGAAATATCCTCAACGATATCCAGTGTGCCACCTAACCCATATTTCCCTTGCGTTACATTATTGGGCAGGTTGAATGTATGATTGTTGATGACTACTCGACTATTCCCGGCAGATTCATGTGATAAGGCGGCGACAAAATAGGGGCGCATGCATTGGCTGGACAGATAAAATCAGCGGCGACTAATATCCCCATCTCACCATCCATACCGGATGCAGGGGGCAGTGCGGCGATCATTTGATTGTCCAGTTCGTCGTCAGTTTTACGGGTGTGAAAAAAACTTATTTTCCCATATGGCGTGGCTGTCATTCCTGGAGACAAAGACAGGGAATGACCCACGTCGGAAGCCACAGAAACACTATATTGTTGGTATTGCCCCTTGGTAGTTTTACCACTGTGCATTTGAGTGTGAACATACTGGTTAAAATAATGAAGGTTAAGCATGTTATCCCAATAGATACCTGAGTTATCCAGCCAGGTCGTATAGAATTCACTGCTTTGGTTTTTGATATTTCCATTATTGACAGAGCCTGACTGAATCGATGTATCGCCAGACAGTAATGACCGCCCCCAACAGCCAGCTTCCCCGCTTAAACTCTATGCCTGTTTGTACCCTATGGAGTGAATTTTCTGAGTGTCCGGTAAGGTGGTGGTTATCTTTTAGATAACGAAGCCAGACTGTGAGCCGATCAGCCTGTTGTTTCACATCACCTTTCCGCTGTCGTAAGGACCCCATCTCCGTAGCCAGAATATGTCGGGAGGCGCTCGCCATGTTGATAACTGCCCAGGCACTGTGACTTATCGTGGGTAGCGTATTATTCTGCGTCATGATGGAGGCTGATAAGTCCCACAATAAGTGAATATTCGTCAGCAAGGCGGTGAGGTTTTCTTTATTAGTGAGCGAATATATTAAAAAACAATAATATATTGACGGGGGAATAGCGATGTGGGGCGTGAAACCATAAAAAACCGCTACACAGGATCGGGATATATCTATCCGGTGTAGCGGTCAGAGCATCATTCTTCCTGGGTCAGGTTGTTAACCTTGAATTTGTTTCACCAGGAAATTGACGATCTCGCCAGTCTTAATCATTTGCTTGTCTGCGGTTCGGCGATTTTTGTATTCAATCTCTTCATTATCGAGGTTGCGATCACCGATAACAATCGTGTGTGGAATACCAATGAGTTCCATATCAGCAAACATAACCCCCGGACGTTCTTTACGATCATCCAGCAGTACTTCAATGCCTTGAGCTCGTAAGGTGTTATAAAGTTCTTCAGCAAGTTGCTGCACTCGGAAAGACTTGTGCATATTCATTGGCAGAATGGCCACATGGAAGGGGGCAATAGCATCAGGCCATAGAATTCCACGGTCATCAAAGTTTTGCTCGATAGCTGCCGCGACAACCCGTGTGACACCAATGCCATAACAACCCATGGTCAGGGTCTGATTACGCCCATCCTCACCCTGAACCGTTGCTTTCATAGCCTCAGAATACTTGGTTCCCAGCTGGAAGATATGGCCTACTTCGATACCACGCCTGATCATTAGTGTACCTTTACCATCAGGGCTTGGGTCACCCGCAACCACGTTACGAATATCAGCCACTTCCGGCAGGGCAACATCGCGATCCCAGTTAATGCCAACAAAGTGTTTACCATCAATGTTCGCGCCAGCAGCAAAATCACTCATTATTGCGACGCTACGGTCTGCAATAACAGGAATGTTAAGATTAACGGGGCCGAGTGATCCTGGGCCTGCATTGATGACGGCACGAATCTCTTCTTCAGTGGCAAAAGTCAGTGGGCTGGCAACCTGGGGAAGCTTATCCGCTTTAACTTCATTCAGCTCATGATCCCCGCGCACCAATAAGGCCACTAATGGTGCAGCACTTTCTTCACTGGCTTTAACCAGCAGAGTTTTGATGGTTTTTTCAATAGGGAGCGAGAATTGCTCCACCAGTTCTGCAATAGTTTTAGCATCAGGGGTGTCGATTTGCGTCATTTCGACAGTGGGGGCTGTCTTACTGGCGGCAGGGGCTACTGCTTCTGCAAATTCAATGTTGGCAGCGTAGTCTGAACTGTCAGAAAAAATAACGTCATCTTCACCGCTGTTTGCCAGTACCTGGAATTCATGAGAAGCGCTGCCCCCGATAGAACCGGTGTCCGCTTGTACTGCGCGGAAGTCCAGCCCCATACGAGAAAATATTTTACTGTAGGCGTCATACATCTTGTCATAGGTCTCTTGCAGCGATTCCTGTGATGTATGGAAAGAATAGGCATCTTTCATTAAGAACTCACGCGAACGCATGACACCAAAACGTGGACGTACTTCATCGCGGAATTTTGTCTGTATTTGGAACAGGTTCAGTGGCAGCTGTTTATATGAACTCAGCTCATTACGAATCAAGTCAGTAATGACTTCTTCATGGGTTGGGCCGAGCACAAATGGACGTTCACCACGATCAACAAAACGTAATAACTCTGGGCCGTATTGCTCCCAGCGACCACTCTCCTGCCACAAGTCGGCAGGCTGAACGACAGGCATAGAGATTTCGATGGCACCGGCATTATTCATTTCTTCACGAACAATGTTTTCGACCTTTTTCAGGACACGTAAACCTGTAGGCAGCCAGGTATATAACCCCGAGGCCAGTTTACGAATCATCCCGGCACGCAGCATCAGCTGGTGGCTTATCACCTCAGCGTCGGCTGGTGTCTCCTTCAGAGTGGAGAGCAGATATTGGCTAGTACGCATGTTATTACGGTTCCAGTTGAACGACGAATGGCAGGTCATCATAAGGCCTGCTGAAAAAAGTGGTTTAGTTTACCAGTGTGGCAGGGATGTCAAAAGAGAGGGAATTAAATTAACCCGCTTCTATTGCGAACACTTCAAAACCATGTTCGGAAACACGCCAGCGAATATTAAAGTCCAGCAGAGAGACGGCATAGGCTTTGCCGCTGTCCTCTCCTTTGCGATAAGCCGGTCGTGGATCTTGTGCCAGTACCTGCTGAATAAAACGTGCTATATGAGGGTAACGCGGTTCCAGTTGTCCCAATTGCTGTTGTATTTCTTGGGTAAAATAAACTGGCATGTCTGCTTTAGGGGCAGACTGGGCGTAACCCGCTCTGGCTTCTGGTAATGCTTCAGCAAAAGGTAAGTAAGGTTTAATATCAATAACTGGCGTTCCATCCACTAAATCCAGACTCCCTAATTCCAGAATAACGGATTCTTTATGACAACGAATTCCCTTTAATTCAACTAAAGACATGCCGACTGGATTAGGGCGAAAAGTTGAACGGGTTGCAAAGACGCCTGTACGCGCATTGCCGCCAAGGCGGGGAGGGCGAACCATTGGTCGCCAGCCCCCCTCCATAGTCTGGTGAAAAACAAATAACAGCCAGATATGGCTAAAAGCCTCGAGTCCCCTGACGGCATCAGCCTGGTTATAGGGTGGCAAGAGATGCAGTTCTCCACCACCATCACTGACTAAACCGGGCTGACGAGGAACGGCGAATTTCTCTTTATAAGGAGAGTGGATGCAACCAATTTGCGTAAACTGAAAGTCAGTCATTGGGATGAAACTTGCAATGCCGAACCGAGACAAACTGCCTGACGATAACAACCCGCTTCACCACTCGTGATTTCACAGCTGTGCTGTAAAACGGCATTGGCTTTCATTTTTGCGGCGTTCATTTGCATGCGCTTACGAGCTGCTGGAATATTCGCCGGTGAGTCTTGGTTGCTGGCTTGACAAGAGACGCCGCTCACTTCGCCCAAATCACGAAAGGGGTTGCCCAGTAAATCCTCAGCATTGGTATAAAGACGCACTGATGTAGCAGAATGAACTGCTTTAGTTTTTTCTTGTTTGGGTTCAGAAGGTGACGTCACTTGAACGGGGTCGACAGGCGATCTGCTTAATACGGAACAGCCACTGAGCATGACAGCCAATAAACAGATCGGTAGAGCACGCATAATACTTCCTTAAGAGATAATAGAATTTAGCAGCATTGAAGCAAGCTCTTGCCCAAATAACAAGACGGGCATGCGCCCGCCTTGTTATTTTTATGCGAAATAAAGGTGGAAACTTACCAGCCTTTAACAGCTCCGCCGTTGAAGGCTTTATTGGCCGCTTCGTTGACTTCGTCAGACTGATAGGCCTGAACGAATTTTTTCACATTTTCTGCATCTTTATTATCTTCACGCGCTACGATCAGATTCACGTATGGGGAGTCTTTATCTTCAATAAAGATACCGTCTTTGGCCGGTGTCAGGCCAATCTGGCTGGCATAAGTGGTATTGATAACCGCCAGGGCAATTTGAGCATCGTCCAGAGAACGTGGTAATTGTGGCGCTTCGAGTTCAACCAGTTTCAGGTTTTTAGGGTTTTCAATGACATCCAATACAGTTGGCTGTAAGCCTACACCGTCTTTCAGTTTGATTAAGCCGACTTTTTGCAGCAGTAACAGGGAACGACCGAGATTTGTCGGGTCGTTTGGTAATGCAACCTGAGAACCTGGTTCCAGTTCATCCAGTGATTTGATTTTTTTGGAATAGCCAGCAATTGGGTAAACAAAGGTATTACCTACAGCAGCCAGTTTGTAACCACGATCTTTGATCTGCTGGTCAAGGTAAGGTTTGTGCTGGAAGGCATTAACATCGATATCGCCTTTACTCAGGGCTTCGTTTGGCAATACATAATCATTAAATGTCACTAACTCTACATCCAATCCATACTTCTCTTTAGCCACTTTTTGTGCGACTTCAGCCACTTGTTGTTCATTACCAACAATAACGCCGACTTTTATATGGTTTGGATCTTTCTCATCCTGACCGCATCCTACTAAAGCGAGAGAACCAACCAAAACGCCCAGAGCAGCAATTGCCTTAAGTTTAAACGCCATCTGTTTTCCTTCCTTAATAAGTTCGATTGAACCCCTTCTCCCCATCACCAACGCGCATTCTTAGCGCCCGCAGGCAATATACAGGAGTTAGGGTATCTATTTGTGTGTGACAACCCTGACGATACGATCGCCAGAAAGTTGAATTAAATACACTAAAACAACAAGTAACACTAATACCGTATTCATCACTGTTGCGTTATAACCGATATAACCATACTGATAGCCAATCTGTCCTAAGCCTCCAGCCCCGACAGCCCCACCCATCGCTGAATAACCGACCAGTGTGATCAGCGTGATTGTTGCAGCATTTACAAGACCTGGCAGTGACTCAGGGAGCAAAACTTTGCGTATAATTTGTAAGGGAGTTGCCCCCATCGCTCTGGATGCTTCAATTAACCCGGCAGGGATTTCCAGCAAGGCATTTTCAACCATACGGGCAATAAAGGGAGCCGCACCGACGGTTAATGGTACAATCGCTGCTTGCAGGCCGATAGACGTCCCGACGATGGTACGGGTAAATGGAATCATCCAGACCAGCAATATGATAAATGGAATAGAACGAAAGACGTTAACGACCGCTGAAAGGCCGCGATATAACTTGGCATTGGCGCTGATTTGTCCCGGACGGGTAATGTAGAGCAACACGCCCACTGGCAGGCCAAGTACAAAGCCGAAGAAACCAGAGACAAAAGTCATGGCCAGGGTTTCATATACGCCGCGCAGCAGCAACCATAACATTGGTTCAGACATAACCTAGCACCTCTACTTTCACATGTTGTTCTTGCAACCAGGCAATGGCAGCATCTGTATCCTGGGACTCGCCGTGCATTTCGCACAGCATAATCCCGAACTTCACGCCACCGGCGTAATCCATCTGTGCGCTAATAATGTTGCTATTAACGTTAAAATTACGTGCCGTATGCGAAAGTAACGGGGCATCAACCGACTGGCCAGTAAACTCAAGGCGTAATAAAGGAATCGTTTTATCCCTGGCATCGGCCTGAAGTCTATCCGCATAATCCTGCGGAATATCCAAGTGCAGCGTTGACTGAATGAACTGTTGTGCCAGTGGGGTTTTGGGATGTGAGAACACTTCGCTGACAGTATCTTGCTCAATAAGCTCACCGTTGCTGATAACCGCAACTCTGTCGCAGATGCGTTTAACGACATCCATTTCATGCGTAATCAACAGAATCGTGAGGCCGAGACGACGGTTAATGTCTTTCAGCAACTCAAGAATGGCTCGTGTCGTTGCCGGGTCTAATGCACTGGTCGCTTCGTCACACAGCAATACCTTAGGGTTACTGGCCAGGGCGCGGGCAATTGCGACACGCTGTTTCTGACCACCGGATAGATTAGCCGGGTAGGCATCATGTTTTTCACTTAGCCCGACTAAATCCAGTAGCTCGCTAACACGACGCTTAATCTCTTCTTTAGGGAGATTATCCAGCTCCAGGGGCAGCGCGATATTACCAAACACGGTGCGTGAGGAAAGCAGGTTAAAATGCTGAAAAATCATTCCAATCTGACGACGTACTTGTGTCAGCTTACTCTCGGAAAGCGTCGTTAGCTCCTGGTTGTCTATCAGTACAGAACCTTGTGTTGGGCGTTCAAGCAAATTAACACAGCGGATCAGAGTGCTTTTTCCTGCCCCTGATGCACCGATAACGCCATAAATTTGTCCTGCAGGAACGTACAAGCTGACATCATTTAATGCTTGTATACGGCGGTTTCCCTGCTGAAATACTTTGCTGATATTTGAAAGTTTAATCATTGAATTATTTATTATCGTATGAATGTTAGCCGTGGCGTTTTTTAAGCTGCCAATAATGGGGATAACCGACATCGATATGGATGTTAAGGCATCCAGACGTCTAAATCAATGTTCGAATGAATGTCGGTGCGCTTATTATGGCTGAATCGTGCGATACTAGAGAAAATTAATCTTGTTGGGAGCTTTCAAGTGGCACAGTCTGTACCTGCTATCTTTCTTGACCGTGACGGTACTATTAATGTCGATCATGGTTATGTCTACGAAGTTGATCGGTTTGAATTTATCGATGGTGTCATTGACGCTATGCGGGAACTGAAAGAGATGGGTTTTGTGTTGGTGCTGGTGACTAACCAGTCTGGTATTGCCCGAGGGCTATTTACTGAAGCAGACTTTGAAAATCTGACTGAATGGATGGACTGGTCATTAGCTGATCGCGGTGTCGATCTTGATGGCATCTATTATTGCCCACATCATCCGGATGGAACGGTTGAATCCTTCAGCCAGGTTTGTGATTGCCGTAAACCTCAACCGGGCATGTTATTGTCTGCGCGTGACTTCCTTCATATTGATATGGCCTCTTCTTATATGGTCGGCGATAAAATTGAAGATATGCAGGCAGCAAAAGCCGCACAAGTGGGCACGAAAGTTCTGGTTCGGACCGGTAAGCCAGTGACGGTAGAAGGTGAAGAAGCCGCAGATTGGGTCCTGGACAGCCTTGCAGACTTACCAAAACGCATTAAGCAGTTGCAAAAATAACCTTTTCGCATAAAAAACATGCTTTCAGTAAATTATTTTAAAATAGGGGTTGTCAGCTGAGAATAACTCCCTATAATGCGCCTCCACTGACACGGAACAACGGTTTACAAACCGCCGAGTGAGTCGAAGAAAAGCGAAAATAAA
>NZ_JAERJD010000006.1 GCF_018257795.1 Citrobacter sp. JGM124
TTGGTGGGTCGTGCAGGATTCGAACCTGCGACCAATTGATTAAAAGTCAACTGCTCTACCAACTGAGCTAACGACCCATTTAGTTCGCACCCCGGGTGGTGACATCATCCCTGGGCAACGGCGGCATATATTACTGATTTAAGAATTTGACGCAACAAGTATTTATATCTAAATAACGCAACTGCCTGGATTTCAAACGGCAAGACCAGAAAAACAGCAATCCCTGGTCATCGCACATACATTACAGGCTACTCAGACGCTTTTGAGCCTGTTTCGCACCATCACTACCCGGGTACTGTTTTACCACTTGCTGATAGACCGCTTTTGCTTTTGCCGTGTCACCTTTATCCTGCATGATGATACCGACTTTTAACATTGCGTCCGGTGCTTTGGGGGATTTGGGATAGCTTTTTACCACTGAAGCGAAGTAAAAGGTTGCATCATCCTTTTTACCCTTGTTGAAATTCAACTGACCAAGCCAGTAATTTGCATTGGGTAAGTAGGTTGAGTCCGGGTACGTTTTAATAAAATTTTGAAACGCAATGATAGCCTCATCCTGACGCGCACTATCGCGTACCAGAGCAATAGCCGCGTTATAGTCGCTATTGGCATCTTTTCCTTGAACAGCGGCAGCAGGTGTGGCTGCTGCAGCGGTACTGTTAGTCTCTGCAGGTGCCGTCGATCCTGTGGTACCACTGGCGTTTGTAGACGCACTACCGCTGCCGAGACTGTCAATCTGCAACATAATACTTTTCTGACGCTCAACGACCTGATTTAGCTGATACTGATTTTCCTGTATCTGCCCACGCAGAGTATCAATATCATTCTGGCTATCGGAAAGTTGCTGCTGAAGTTGAGTCAAAAGCTGACTGTGAGCGTTAGAAATACGCTCAAGTTGAATGACACGGTCCTCGACCGAGCCTGAGCCGACACTACTGATTGGCGCTTGTGCAATAGCGGCCCAGGGGGCCGCTATGCCAATCAGTAACGACAGACCCAATAGATGAGTTCTGAAGTTACCAATCATGTGATGCTCTTAGTAAACCAGTACGGCACGACGGTTTTTAGCGTAAGCCGCTTCGTCATGGCCCAGTACTGCTGGTTTTTCTTTACCGTAAGAAACGATAGAGATCTGATCTGCAGAAACGCCTTTACCTTGCAGATACATTTTAACTGCGTTAGCACGACGCTCGCCCAGGGAGATGTTGTACTCTGGGGTACCGCGCTCATCCGCATGACCTTCTACAGTCACTTTGTAAGACGGGTTGCTACGCAGGAAATTTGCGTGAGAATCCAGCATATTAGCAAAATCAGGGCTCACATCGTATTTGTCCAGGCCAAAGTAAACGATGTTGTTTTGCTGCAGTTGTTGCATCTGCAGACGAGCTTGCTCGTCAGAAGACATACTGCCGTTGCCGTTACCAATACCAGTGCCGGCACCCAGCATACCTTCACCGCTCTGACCGTTGTTGGCGCTCTTATTAGAAGAACATGCCGCGATGGCCATAACCGGCAGAACAATAAGCAGCCCTTTCAGCACTTTGTTCAGTTGCATTTCTTTGATCCTTTAATAATCAATTTATTGTTATCACAGATACGGCGACCAGGCAGGGAATTTTACCTGTCCATCAGTTGCCGGAAGACGCGCTTTGAAACGCCCATCTGTTGAAACCAAATTCAGCACTGAACCCATCCCTTGAGAGGAGCTGTAGATAACCATAGTGCCGTTAGGTGCCAGACTTGGCGTTTCGTCCAGGAACGTTGACGTTAAATTCATAACAGCACCCGTTTCCAGATCTTGTTTGGCGATGTGTTGTTGCCCATTATTTGTGCTCACCATCACCATTAATTTACCATCAGAACTGATATCTGCGTTCTGATTCTGTGCCCCTTCCCAAGTCAGACGTTGTGCACTACCACCGTTGATATTGGTTTTATACACTTGTGGACGACCGGCCTGGCCTGAGGTAAAGGCAAGAGTCTGGCTATCCGGGAACCATGAAGGTTCTGTGTTACTGCTGCGATCATTCGTCACCTGATGAATCGAACCAGAGTTTAAATCCATAACATACAGATTCAGACTACCGGTTTTAGACAGTGCAAATGCCAGTTTGCTACCATCCGGGGAGAATGCCGGTGCACCGTTATGCTGAGGGAAAGACGCTATCTGACGGATCGCTCCGTTAGCCAGTGTCTGAACGACCAGTGCAGAACGACCACTCTCAAAAGTCACATAAGCCAGTTTGTTACCGTCCGGTGACCAGGCTGGTGACATCAGTGGCTGAGGTGAACGGTGTACCACAAACTGGTTGTAACCGTCATAGTCAGAAACTCGCAGCTCATACGGGAACTCGCCACCATTGGTCTGCACTATATAGGCAATACGAGTACGGAATGCCCCTTTAATCCCTGTCAGTTTTTCAAAGACTTCATCACTGGCAGTATGGGCCGCATAACGGAGCCATTTTTTATCCACTTTATAGGAGTTTTGAGCCAGAATAGTGCCCGGCGCAGCCCCCGTGTCTACTAGCTGATAAGCAACAGTATAGCTACCATCAGGATTAGCAGTCAGCTGTCCAATAACCACAGCATCAATACCTAAAGCACTCCAGGCCGCGGGTTGTACTTCACCGACAGAACTGGGCTGCTGAGGCAAACGTGACGTTGGCAACGGATTAAATTTCCCGCTATTGCGTAAATCAGCAGCCACAATGCCACCGATATCTTCAGGTGCAGCCCCTGAACCATTCCACTGGAATGGCACGACGCCAATCGGGCGTGCAGAGTCAACACCCTGGGTTATCTCGATACGAACTTCTGCGTGCAACACGGCTGCCCACAGCATCAAGAAACTTAACGCTACTCGTAATACCTGCTTCATCATATCTCCCTTATCTGGGTGCTTTACCCGCGATAATCTAGCAGAATGCCAATAAAGTTTCTGATCCCTGATAACTTAAGTCTGGTCGTTTTTCTCAACAATGCGAGAAAAGTTTTCTATAACTTAAAGTCGAGAGGGACGTTTTTAAAGACTTCATACACAGCCTGACTCGGCGGTTTTGGGATCTTTGCTTGCCGGGCCGCTGCCAGAGCAGCCTGACATAAGGCAGGATCACCACCTTCCGATTTAACATCCAGTAACAGACCATCTGGAGCCATTCTTAACCGCAGCGTACATGTTTTGCCCGCATAGGACGAACTATCGTAGAGACGGTTCTGAATAGCTGATTTTATCTGACCGGCATAACTGTCAATATCCGACTGTGAAGCCCCCTTACTTTTACCTTTTCCTGCAGAAGTTGCAGCAGTTCCTGGCGCCCCACCACCACTTTTAGGTGCATTCTTACTCGAACTTAAATCACCGAAAAGATCGTCCACCTCTTTGGTATTACTTTTAGCAGCAGCAGCTTTATCTGCAGCCGCTTTCTTTTCGGCGGCAGCTTTTGCAGCAGCGGCTTTATCACTGGCTGCTTTTTGTGCTGCTGCTTTGTCCGCAGCGGCTTTATCTGCAGCTGCTTTTTCAGCCGCAGCCTTCTGAGCAGCCGCTTTTTCGGCGGCAGCTTTTTCAGCAGCAGCTTTTTTCTCAGCTTCCTGTTGAGCCTTCTTGGCACTGGCATCAGCAGCAGCCTTTTTCTCAGCCTCTTCCGCTTTTTTTGCTGCTTCAGCAGCGGCTTTCTTCTGCGCATCTGCCGCAGCTTTTTTTGCAGCTTCTTCAGCAGCTTTAGCATCGGCAGCGGCTTTGGCTGCAGCTTCTGCTTTGGCTTGCGCGACAGCATCGGCCTGAGCTTTGGCTTCCGCCTGTGCTTTTGCCGCGGCGGCCTCCGCCTGTTTCTGTTGTTCCTGAGCCTGTTTAGCTGCCGCTTCTGCCTGTTTTTGCTGTTCAGCTTGCTGCTTAACTTGTTGCTCTGCCGCCAGACGCTCTTTTTCCAGTTCTTTCAGCCGTTGTTGCTCTGCTGCCTGTTTTTCCTGGAGCTCTTCCGCCTGTCGTTGTGCCTGTTTTTCCTGCTGCTCAGCTTTGCGTTTACTGTCCGCCTGCTGTTGCTGCTGTCGGCTATAATTTTGTGCTATTGCACCTGGATCAACCATAACGGCGTCAATGGATGAACCGCCGCCACTGGAAGATGTATCAATGTGCTCATCAAACGAACTCCAGATCAGTAATGCTATCAAGAGGACATGCAGCACGACTGACCAGGTTAGCGAACGTTTTAATTTAGCGTTTTCTTCAGTTGCCTTTGACACTATCGATACCCAAACGTTATACGCAAGATGGATCAGATGGGTTGAGTCATCAAACCAACGGACTTAACGCCCGCCTGATGCAACAGATTTAGCGCTTTGATAATTTCGTCATACGGAACCTCTTTCGCACCACCAATCAAAAAAACTGTCTTTGGATTGGCCTGTAAACGCTGTTGAACCTCCGCTACGACCTGCTCCGCCGGGAGCTGATCCATACGGTCTTTTTCAACAACGACACTATACTGCCCAATACCCGAGACTTCGATAATGACTGGTGGATCATCGTTAGTGCTGACGGTCTGAGAGTTTGTTGCGTCCGGTAAATCGACCTCAACACTCTGTGTAATAATGGGTGTTGTCGCCATAAAGATAAGCAGCAACACCAGCAACACATCCAGCAACGGAACAATGTTAATTTCCGACTTTAATTCACGACGACCACGTCTACCTCTGGCCATGACTTACCCCTTACTGCTTTTCGCTGCTGGTAAAAGCCTGACGGTGCAGGATAGCCGTGAACTCTTCCATAAAGTTATCGTAGTTTAATTCCAGTTTGTTCACTCGCTGGTTAAGCCGGTTATATGCCATCACCGCCGGTATGGCAGCAAACAAACCAATGGCTGTCGCTATCAATGCTTCAGCAATACCGGGCGCGACCATCTGTAACGTTGCTTGCTTCGCCGCCCCCAGTGCGATAAAGGCGTGCATGATCCCCCAGACGGTTCCGAACAAACCAATATAAGGGCTAATGGAACCGACTGTACCGAGGAAGGGAATATGGGTCTCAAGACTTTCCAGTTCACGGCTCATGGATATGCGCATTGCACGTGTCGCCCCATCAACTGCGGCTTCTGGTGCATGGGTATTCAAACGGTGCAACCGGGCAAACTCTTTAAACCCCGAATAAAATATTTGTTCACTCCCTCCAAGGCTATCACGACGACCCTGGCTTTCCTGGTAAAGACGCGACAACTCAATACCAGACCAGAATTTATCCTCAAAAGCTTCGGCTTCACGCCCTGCGGCGTTAAGGATACGCGTTCGCTGAATGATGATTGCCCATGATGCAATAGAAAAACCAATCAAAATCAACATGATGAATTTGACCAGAAGGCTCGCCTTCAGGAACAAATCAAGGATATTCATGTCAGTCACTGCTTAAACTCCGCGACAATAGACTTGGGAAGCGCACGAGGCTTCATTAGGGATAAATCAACACAGACAATCAGGACCTCTGCTTCATTGAGTACCTGATTTTCAGCATTAACAACCCGTTGCGAAAACACCATAGAGGCGCCTCGCATCGATTTAACTTCACTTTGAATTTCGAGTAAGTCGTCGAGTCGTGCCGGCGCAAGATACTCAACGGTCATTTTGCGCACAACAAAGGCGACATGCTCAGCCAGTAATAACTGTTGACTAAAGCCGTGCTTACGCAACATTTCTGTGCGCGCCCGCTCGTAAAAAGCAATATAACTGGCGTGATAGACGACACCACCGGCATCCGTGTCTTCGTAATAAACACGTACCGGCCATGAAAATAGCGTTGTAGTCACGATGCCTTCCGGAAATACCATTAAACTCAGTTACTATACGCAAGAGCATGCAGCTTTGGAATGGGTTGAGATTAACGTTGAGTAAAAAATTATGAGCTTATGAAAACCCATAATTTTTTTCTGAAATATTCTGGCGGTAGGATGGTTAAGAGAAGAGCTTAATCAGGACATAAATCAGCACAATGTCGGCTAATAGTGGGCTAAAAAGAGTCTGCCAGCGTAATTTTCGTGGGCGGAACCCCACTCCGTGGATAACCCCTGCACATATTCCCCACATCAGCACAAAACCTTGCCAGATTTCAAAGTCACTGGTCTTGGCCGCGAAGCGCGTCGGATCCCAAAAGATCATTCCCGCCAGCAGCAGTGCCATCACTAAGGAAAGGGCCCTTAGCGGGCCCTTATCCATTACCGCATATAATTTTGCGATAATAGACTCCATCAGTGTTCTTCTTTTCGAGCCTGATTATCTTCTGCCTGCTCAATGGCCAGGGCAGTGATAATCCCGAAGGCACAGGCGAGAAGCGTTCCCAGGATCCATGCAAAATACCACATAACTAGCTCCTTCTTAATACAAAGAGTGGGTGTTGCTTTCAATGTGCTCTTTAGTGATTCGACCAAACATTTTCCAGTAACACCACGTGGTGTAAATCAGAATGATAGGGACGAAGATAATCGCAACATAGGTCATCACATTCAGCGTTAAGTGACTTGAGGTCGCATCCCACATGGTCAGGCTCGCGTTCATCATAATGCTGGATGGCATAATGAATGGGAACATAGCAACGCCCGCCGTCAGAATCACACAAGCAATCGTCAGTGAAGAAAACAGAAACGCCATCGCAGGACGATTCAGACGAGACATAAGCGTCGTCAGTAGCGGCAGCAGAACACCGAGTGCCGGGATAACCCACAGAGCCGGATAGTGATTGAAGTTAATCAGCCAGGCTCCCGCCTGCTGTACAACTTCTTTAGCCAGTGGGTTAGATGGCGCGGTATGATCAATGGTTGACGTTACAACATATCCATCAATGCCGTAGATAACCCAAATACCAGCCAGTGCAAAAGCAACCAGAGTGACTAACGCTGAAATCTGTGCCGCAGAGCGGGCACGCAGGTTAATCTCCCCTACTGTACGCATTTGCAGGTAGGTCGCCCCCTGAGCCAGAATCATAAACAGGCTAACAATACCTGCCAGCAAGGCAAAAGGATTTAGTAGCTGGAAGAAAGTACCGGTGTACTGAAC
Organism: Citrobacter sp. JGM124; assembly: GCF_018257795.1. Classification (GTDB taxonomy): domain Bacteria; phylum Pseudomonadota; class Gammaproteobacteria; order Enterobacterales; family Enterobacteriaceae; genus JGM124. The sequence continues at coordinate 7,042 of NZ_JAERJD010000006.1, forward strand.
ACGAAGGTACTCGTCAATGGTGAACGGCACGCCTTGCAGTAAGTTACCGAAAGCCACACCAATAACCAGAGGCGGAACGAAGCTACCAATAAAGATGCCCCAGTCCCACATGCCACGCCAGCGGTTGTCGCCAATTTTGGAACGGTAATCAAAGCCAACCGGACGGAAGAACAGTGATGCCAGTACCAGAATCATTGCCGCATAGAAGCCAGAGAAAGCCGTTGCATATACTTGAGGCCATGCGGCAAATAATGCACCACCAGCAGTGATAAGCCAGACTTGGTTACCATCCCAGTGTGGTGCGATAGAGTTGATCATGATACGTCGGTCAACGTCTGTACGCCCGATAACCCGCGACAGCATACCGACACCCATATCAAAACCATCAGTGACCGCGAAACCAATTAGCAACACGCCAATTAACAGCCACCAGACAAAACGTAATACTTCGTAATCGAACATTTGAGAACTCCTGTCTTAGCGTGCCGTTTTAGAAGCCACGGTGGACTGCTCAAAGTGGTAACGACCTGTTTTCAGACTGCTCGGCCCAAGACGAGCAAATTTGAACATCAGGAATAGCTCCGCTACGAGGAACAACGTATAGAGACCACAAATCAGCGAAATGGAGAACACAAGATCACTAATTTGCAATGCTGAGTGTGCCATCGCTGTTGGCAGAACTTCACCAACCACCCAAGGCTGACGGCCATATTCCGCAACAAACCAGCCAGATTCGACGGCAATCCATGGCAGAGGCAGGCTGTAGAAAACAGCACGCAGCAGCCATTTTTTCTCACCAATACGGTTACGAATAACGCTCCAGAAACAGGCTGCGATGATAAGCAGCATCAGCACGCCACAAGCGACCATAATACGGAACGCAAAGTAGAGAGGCAGAACTTCAGGAATAGAGTCTTTTACCGCCATCTGAATCTGGTCTTCAGTAGCGCCAGAGACATCCTGGGTATAACGTTTCAGCAGCAGGCCATAGCCAAGGTCTTTTTTCACATCATTGAAATTCGCACGCACGGCAGGATCAGCAGAGCCAGCACGTAACTCTTCCAGCAGCTTGTAGGCTACCATCCCGTTACGAATACGTACTTCATGCTGCGCCATCAGCTCTTTCAAACCGATAACTTGTTTATCCAGAGAACGGGTTGCGATGATACCGAGGGCATAAGGGATTTCAATCGCGAAGCTGTTTGATTGCGTTTCCTGATTAGGAATAGCAAACAAGTTAAATGAGGCTGGCGCAGGTTGCGTTTCCCATTCGGCTTCAATTGCTGCGAGTTTGGTTTTCTGAACATCACCCAGCTCGTAACCTGAGTCATCACCCAGAACGATAACGGACAATACAGCAGCCATACCAAACGCCGATGCAATAGCAAAGGAACGTTTTGCAAAAGCAAAATCACGTCCTTTAAGCATGTAGTAAGAGCTGATCGCAAGAATAAACATTGCACCAGTAACATAACCTGCTGCAACAGTATGGACAAACTTCACCTGGGCTACAGGGTTGAATACCAGTTCAGAGAAACTGAGCATTTCCATACGCATCGTTTCAAAGTTGAAATCTGAAGCGATAGGGTTTTGCATCCAGCCATTGGCAATAAGGATCCACAACGCAGAGAAGTTTGAGCCTAGCGCCACCAACCAGGTGACAGCCATATGCTGAACTTTGCTCAAGCGATCCCAGCCAAAGAAGAACAGACCAACAAAGGTGGACTCGAGGAAGAATGCCATCAGACCTTCAATCGCCAGAGGCGCACCGAAGATATCACCGACATAGTGAGAATAGTAAGACCAGTTAGTACCAAACTGGAATTCCATCGTCAGACCAGTAGCCACACCCAAAGCGAAGTTAATACCAAATAACTTGCCCCAGAATTTGGTCATATCTTTATAGATTTGCTTGCCAGACAAAACGTATACCGTTTCCATAATGGCCAACAAGAACGCCATACCCAGCGTCAGTGGCACAAAAAGGAAATGGTACATCGCGGTCAAGGCAAACTGTAATCGCGACAGTTCAACAATATCAAACATCTTGACTCCTTGCTCTTCGCATGAAGACTCCACCCGTGGTTCGCGATAAACCGCGCCACAACGTATGCCCTAATACAAATACATTTGCTTCCGCACACCCTTAGCTACCCGTATATATTTTAATTAGGTATCGAAGGTAAAGGTTACAAATACGTTAAAAAATAAATGAAACAGGTCGCAAATATATTACCCTGCAAAGCCCTTACAATAAACAGGTATTCGCTGAATGTTTTTTGCGTTTCTCGACAGTGTCTCATTTATAGCTAAATTATCACTTTTCAGCCAGTTTGATCTAAGACAATTTCCGGTTATTTATACCTTTATTGACATCTTTACTTATTGATCCTGCTCAATTTAATCAAAATTGTTAATTTTTTTGCATGTGAGTATTTAATCATTACCTGATTGTTAATCAATTGTGTTAAAAAATCATTTAGTGATACATAGTCGATAATTAATAATCTGCAAGTTTATTTTTTCATCTTAACTTGCCCTGAACGATGGAAAGATTGCCAAGTAAGAGAAAAATCACATTATTTTATTATTCCTGTTCCCTCTTTTTATATTCACAGAAATGTAACCAGTCAGACCATGTAAATTAACAATACACTGTTTTAGACAAGCCCCTTGCTCATTCTAGTACAGGTAATAATAAGCGCGACCTGTTGACCAAAATAAGCCAAAGAAAAGGCCACTCTGACGAGTGGCCAAACAATGGTATCCGTATGAAAACCGCCCCCTTTTACAGGAGGGAAGCTTAACCAGGTATGATACTTTTCAGTGCTTCACCGATATCAGCCAGGCTGCGTACAGTTTTGACACCAGCAGCTTCCAGTGCGGCAAATTTCTCATCAGCTGTACCTTTCCCACCCGCAATGATGGCACCCGCATGGCCCATACGCTTACCTTTGGGCGCGGTTACTCCTGCAATATAGCCGACCACAGGCTTGGTGACATGGTCTTTAATGTATGCCGCGGCTTCTTCCTCTGCGCTGCCACCGATTTCACCGATCATCACAATCGCTTCCGTTTTCGGATCCGCCTCAAACAGTTTCAGGATATCGATAAAATTTGAACCTGGAATAGGATCTCCACCAATACCGACACAGGTCGACTGGCCCAGACCAATATCCGTCGTCTGCTTAACCGCTTCATAGGTCAGAGTACCTGAGCGGGATACAATACCAATCTTACCTGGCAGATGAATATGGCCCGGCATGATACCGATTTTACACTCCCCGGGGGTAATCACGCCCGGGCAGTTTGGCCCAATCATACGGACACCAGCTTCATCCAGCTTAACTTTGACGACCAGCATATCCAGCGTCGGGATGCCTTCAGTTATGGTGATAATCAGCTTGATACCTGCATCAATGGCTTCCAGAATTGAGTCTTTACAGAACGGTGCTGGCACATAGATAACACTTGCTGTCGCCCCCGTTGCTTCAACTGCTTCACGCACGGTATTAAACACGGGTAATCCCAGGTGAGTCGTCCCACCTTTTCCTGGCGTCACCCCCCCCACCATTTGCGTACCATAAGCAATTGCCTGTTCTGAGTGAAAAGTGCCCTGACTGCCTGTGAATCCCTGGCAAATTACCTTGGTGTTTTTATCGATCAAAATGGACATTATTTCCCCTCCACGGCAGCAACCACTTGCTGTGCTGCATCCGTCAGGCTTTGTGCAGCAATAATATTCAGGCCACTGTCAGCCAATTTTTTCGCACCCAGTTCGGCGTTGTTGCCTTCGAGGCGAACCACTACCGGCACATTGACACCTACTTCGGCAACCGCACCAATAATCCCGTCAGCAATCAAGTCACAGCGAACAATGCCACCAAAAATGTTAACCAGAACAGCTTTTACTTTTTCATCCGACAGAATGATTTTAAACGCTTCAGTGACACGTTCTTTAGTGGCACCACCGCCGACATCCAGGAAGTTTGCTGGCTCACCGCCATGCAGCTTCACGATATCCATGGTTCCCATCGCCAGGCCTGCACCATTAACCATGCAACCGATATTACCGTCGAGAGCAACATAGTTCAGCTCCCATTGTGCCGCCTGAGACTCACGGGCATCTTCCTGGCTTGGGTCACGCAGTTCACGCATTTCTGGCTGACGATATAAGGCGTTGCCATCAGCGCTGAGTTTACCATCCAGGCACGTCAGGTCACCCTGCCTGGTGATAACCAGTGGGTTGATTTCAATCAGTGCCAGGTCTCGCTCAAGGAAAATATTCGCCAGACCGATAAAAATTTTGGTGAACTGCTGAACTTGCTTACCTTCAAGACCGAGTTTAAAGGCCAGTTCGCGCCCCTGGTATGGCATTGGTCCTGCCAGAGGGTCGAGGGTAACTTTATGGATCAAGTGCGGTGTTTCATCTGCAACTTTTTCGATCTCTACGCCACCTTCAGTGGAGGCCATAAACACCACTCGACGCGAGCTACGGTCAACGACGGCCCCCAAGTACAGCTCTTTATCAATATCTGTCGCCGCTTCAACCAGGATCTGGTTCACAGGCTGACCATTCGCATCAGTTTGATAAGTGACAAGATTTTTACCAAGCCAATGTTCAGCAAATGCACGGATCTCTTCTTTGCTTTTAACCACTTTCACGCCGCCCGCTTTACCGCGACCACCCGCATGTACCTGGCATTTCACTACCCAAGGCCCGGCACCAATCTTGGAGGCCGCTTCTTCTGCTTCACGGGGGGTATTGCAAGCGTAACCTACTGGTGCCGGTAACCCTGACCGGGCAAACAACTGTTTCGCCTGATATTCGTGTAAGTTCATGAGTTCTATCCATTCAGGTAAAGAGCACAACTGCTCAGGGGTAAGGTTAGATTTATTCGCACGGCAGGTGACATCATGCCACCTGCCTGCGTTTTATTGATTAAACATCAAGCAGCAAACGTGTCGGGTCTTCCAGCAATTCCTTAATAGTCACCAAATACCCTACTGACTCACGACCATCAATCAAACGGTGGTCATAGGAGAGTGCCAGATACATCATCGGTAGAATTTCTACCTTACCCTCTACTGCCATTGGTCTGTCTTTGATGGCATGCATCCCCAGGATGGCACTCTGTGGAGGATTGATAATCGGTGTAGACATCAGAGAACCGAACACGCCACCATTAGTGATGGTGAAGTTCCCGCCGGTTAACTCTTCCACTGTCAGCTTGCCATCGCGTCCTTTTACCGCCAGTTCTTTAATACGCTTCTCAATGTCGGCCATACTCAGGGTGTCCACATCCCGCAGAACCGGAGTCACCAGACCACGTGGGGTAGAGACGGCAATACTGACGTCAAAGTAGTTGTGGTAAACCACATCTTCCCCATCGATGGAGGCATTAACTTCCGGATAACGCTTCAGCGCTTCCACAACCGCTTTAATATAGAAGGACATAAAGCCCAGACGGACACCATGGCGTTTCTCAAACGCATCACCATACTGCTTACGCAGGTCCATAATGGGTTTCATGTTCACTTCGTTGAACGTTGTGAGCATGGCTGTTGAGTTCTTCGCTTCCAGCAAGCGTTCAGCAACGCGCTTACGCAAACGCGTCATTGGCACACGTTTTTCACTGCGCCCCACCACCGGTGTTGCGGATGCCGCGCTTTGTGCTGCGGGTTGTTGGGTTTGCGTCTGAGCCTGGGCCAAATGTTTTTCAACATCTTCACGAGTCAGACGCCCACCGACCCCACTGCCTTTAATCGCACTGGCGTCCAGAGTATGTTCTGCCAGAAGACGACGAATGGCCGGGCTAAGTGCATCATTATTCTGCTCTTCCAGAGAGGCTTGCTGACGCTGGGCTGGGGTAGACTCCTTACTGTCTACTTTGGCTGAACTCTCTTTCCCTGTGCTATTCCCTTCTTTCAGGCGGCCCAGAATTTGACGAGAGGTCACCGTACCGCCCTCTTCTTCCAGAATGGTATCTAAGATGCCATCAGCAGAGGCCGGTACTTCCAGAACCACTTTGTCAGTTTCGATTTCTACCAGCACTTCGTCACGTTTAACACTGTCACCCGGTTTTTTATGCCAGGTAGCCACGGTGGCGTCAGCGACGGACTCAGGCAAGTCAGGAACGAGAATATCTACGCTACTCATTATTTATCCTTTAAATTTATTCGACGTTCAGCGCATCATTGACCAGCGCTTGTTGCTGTTTCTGGTGAACGGACATATACCCTACCGCGGGTGAAGCAGAGGCCGGACGGCCTGCATAACGCAGGGCGGATCCGAACGGAATCACTTCACGGAGGTGGTGCTGGCTGCAGTACCATGCCCCCTGGTTCAATGGTTCTTCCTGACACCAGACAAAATCATGTACATGAGCGAAAGGTTTCAGTGCCTCTTGTACCGCCTGAGTCGGGAATGGGTAAAGCTGTTCGATACGTACAATGGCCACATCTTTCTGATCGTTTTTACGACGTTGCTCGAGCAAATCGTAATAAACCTTACCAGAACAAAGTACTACACGTTTCACCTCTTTAGGATCCAGTTCATCAATCTCACCAATAGCAGGCAAGAACGAGCCATTAGCCAGTTCATCAAGGGTTGAAACGGCCAGTGGATGACGCAACAGAGACTTCGGAGACATAACCACCAGCGGACGACGCATACCACGCAGGGCCTGACGACGTAACATGTGGTACACCTGCGCCGGCGTAGAGGGTACGCAAACCTGCATATTCTGTTCGGCACAGAGTTGGAGGTAACGCTCCAGGCGTGCAGAAGAGTGCTCAGGGCCCTGACCTTCGTAGCCATGTGGCAATAGCATCACCAGGCCACACAAACGCCCCCACTTCTGTTCACCTGAACTGATGAACTGATCGATAACCACCTGGGCTCCATTGGCAAAGTCACCAAACTGAGCTTCCCAAATGGTTAACGTGCGAGGTTCTGCCGTGGCATAACCGTATTCAAAGGCCAGCACGGCTTCTTCTGATAGTACTGAATCCCAGACTTTAAACTCTCCCTGACTGTTATGGACATGAGCCAGCGGAATATAAGTAGAACCATTACTTTGATTATGGATCACCGCATGACGATGGAAGAAGGTTCCTCGCCCGACATCCTCCCCCGAAAGACGAACGGAGATGCCTTCATCAACCAGTGTGGCATAAGCCAGATTCTCAGCAGCCCCCCAGTCCAGCAACTTGTTGCCCTGGGCCATATCATGGCGGTCGCTGTAAATTTTAGCCACACGGGACTGCATCTCTACCGCATCAGGAACTGTACTAATACGATTAGCCAGTTCTTGCAGGCGTTTCATCTCTACCGTGCTGGGATAAGCTTCATCCCATTCATGGTTAAGGTAAGGAGACCAGGCAAAAGAGTGCATGTTCATTGGACGCCACTCTTTTACTACACATTCACCCGCATCAAGTGCATCACGGTAAAGATTGACCATTTCAGTGGCATCTTCCAGGGTCGCAACGCCCTCTTGTTCCAGCTTATCTGCATAAATTTTACGTGGTGTCGGATGCTTTTTGATCTTCTGATACATCACTGGCTGAGTGGCGCTCGGCTCATCTGCTTCGTTATGGCCATGGCGACGGTAACAAACCAGATCAATAAACACATCCCGCTTAAATGTATTACGGAAGTCGAGAGCTAAACGAGTCACAAAAGCCACCGCCTCTGGATCATCAGCATTCACATGGAAGATCGGTGCCATCACCATTTTACCAATATCGGTACAGTATGGCGTTGAGCGGGCATCCAGTGGGTTGGAGGTGGTGAAACCAATTTGATTGTTAATCACAATACGGACGGTGCCACCGACTTCATAACCCCGCGCCTTGGACATATTAAGGGTTTCCTGAACCACACCCTGCCCGGCGACAGCCGCATCACCATGAATAGTAATGGGCAGGACCTGATTACTCCCAGGCTGAACCAGACGATCCAGACGGGCCCGTACTGAGCCGATAACGACCGGGCTGACGATTTCCAGGTGTGAAGGGTTAAATGCCAGTGCCAGATGGACCAATCCACCTTCTGTTTCAAATTCAGAAGAGAATCCCATGTGATATTTCACATCACCGGTACCCAGGTGTTCTTTATGTTTACCCGAGAATTCATCAAACAATTCTTGTGGCTGTTTACCTAAAACGTTAATTAAAACATTCAGACGTCCACGGTGGGCCATCCCCAGCACCACTTCGCGCGTACCACTTTTGCCTGCATGGTGGATCATCTCTTTGAGCATCGGAACCAGAGCATCGCCACCTTCAAGAGAGAAACGTTTAGCACCGGGGAATTTAGCACCAAGATAGCGTTCCAACCCTTCTGCTGCAGTCAACTCGGTAAGAAAGCGCGTCTTCTCTTCTGCCGTAAAAGTGGACTTGCCGGCTACAGACTCGATACGTTGCTGGATCCAACGCTTCTCCTCGGTATTGGTAATATGCATATACTCCGCACCGATTGAACCACCATAAGTTTGTTTCAGGGCTTCAATCAAGTCCGCAAGTTTCATGGTCTCTTTGCCCACGGCAAAAGAGCCCACGTTAAAGGTTTGCTGCAGACAATCCTCTGTCAAATTATGGAACTCAGGGGAAAGATCCGGCACCGCTTCTTGTTTCCACAGCCCTAATGGATCCAGGTTTGCTGCCTGGTGTCCACGAAAACGCCAGGCATTGATCAGCTGAAGCACCTTGACTTGCCTGGCATCAACATCGGGGTCAGTTATTGCGGTGGAGTAACGTGACGGGTCCTTCGCCAGACGACGAAAATATTCACGTGTTTGAGAATGGAATTGATCTGGTCTGGCTCCGGTTCCAGGCAACTGCTGGAAAAGAGTGCGCCAATGCGCATCAACAGAGTCAGGATCGGTTAAGAAGTCTTCATAGAGCTGCTCTATGTAGGACTGGTTTGCGCCCGCCAGCCAGGAAGAGTCCAGCCAGGGCTTCATTGCGCCGTTCTGCATCGTGATCCCTTACGCATTATTATGCTTATTACGCCGTGGAAACTATACGCACACTGCGAAGTATACGTTCCAGGGTTCACTCACTGCGAGCATCATCAAAATGGCCCGCTAAGGAACCTTTGAAAACTGTCACCCTGGCAGTTTTCAAAGGTTTCCTGCATCACATCCTGTCACTACTCTTTTAAGCGCCTCCCCCAGCGAAGAGGGAGGTCACTTATTAAGCACTCTTCTGTAACAACATTGATTTAATATGACCAATGGCTTTTGTCGGGTTTAAACCTTTTGGGCACACGCTAACGCAATTCATAATACCGTGGCAGCGGAATACACTGAAAGCATCGCTTAACCCATCCAGACGATTCGCCGTTTCAGTATCACGGCTGTCGATAAGGAAACGGTAGGCCGCGAGCAAACCCGCCGGACCAACAAATTTGTCCGGATTCCACCAAAAAGATGGACAAGACGTGGAACAGCAAGCACAGAGAATACACTCATACAGGCCATCGAGTTTTTCACGCTGCTCCGGGGACTGTAAATGCTCACGCGCCGGTGGATTTTGCCCATTATTCAGCAGATAAGGTTTAATCTTCTCATATTGAGCATAGAATTGCCCCATGTCTACGACCAAGTCGCGAATAACTGGCAAACCAGGCAGTGGGCGAATCACAATCTTCTGCTGACCGTTACCCAGCGCGGATATCGGAGTAATACAAGCCAGTCCATTTTTGCCGTTCATATTTAACCCGTCGGAGCCACAAACCCCCTCACGGCAAGAGCGACGGAATGACAGGGTCGGATCTTTTTCTTTTAGCTGCATCAGGGCATCCAGCAGCATCATGTCACGCCCTTCTTCCCCTTCCAGAACATACTCCTGCATATGGGGAGCATCATCCACGTCCGGGTTATAACGATAAATAGAAAACTCGAGTTTCATCGACTCATCTCCGCTATTAATAAGTACGCACTTTCGGCGGGAATGCCGGACGCAGCTTCGGTTGCATATTCACCTCGCGACGGGTCATGCTTTCCGTCTCAGGCAGATACAAGCTGTGACACAACCAGTTCGCATCATCACGTTCAGGGAAGTCAAAACGGCTATGCGCACCACGGCTTTCAGTGCGGAAATTAGCGGAAACAGCCGTTGCATAGGCGGTTTCCATCAGGTTATCCAGTTCCAGACACTCAACACGTTGAGTGTTAAATTCTGTGGATGTATCATCAAGACGGGCGTTTTTCAGGCGTTCACGAATTACTTTCAGTTGTTCCAGCCCTTTAGCCATGGCATCACCTTCACGGAATACCGAAAAGTTATGCTGCATACACTCTTGCAGGGCTTTGCGAATCTGTACCGGATCCTCACCATTACGGTTATTGTTCCAGCGATTCATTCGTGTGAGAGATGCCTCAATATCTGATTCGCTGGCATCCCGCATTGGGCCTTGTTCAGCAATCGACTCTTGCAGATGCAGGCCTGCGGCGCGACCAAATACCACCAGGTCAAGCAAAGAGTTCCCCCCCAGGCGGTTAGCACCATGCACCGATACACAAGCGATTTCACCCACAGCGAATAACCCGGGTATCACCACATCTTCGCCTTTTTCATTAACAGTCAGTGCCTGACCTGTCACCCTGGTCGGGATGCCTCCCATCATATAGTGACAAGTAGGAATCACCGGGATAGGCTCTTTTACTGGGTCAACGTGAGCAAAAGTACGAGATAATTCAAGGATACCAGGCAGACGTGATTCAAGAACTTCTTTACCTAAATGATCAAGCTTCAGTTTGGCATGAGGCCCCCACGGACCATCACAACCACGGCCTTCGCGGATTTCAATCATGATGGATCGGGCAACAACATCACGCCCTGCCAGGTCTTTGGCATTCGGGGCATAACGTTCCATAAAACGTTCACCGTGTTTATTGAGCAAATAGCCCCCTTCCCCACGGCAGCCTTCTGTCACCAGAACCCCCGCACCAGCGATGCCAGTTGGGTGAAATTGCCACATTTCCATATCCTGGACGGGAACACCGGCACGCAGTGCCATACCAACACCGTCCCCCGTATTAATGTGCGCATTCGTAGTAGACTGATAAATACGGCCAGCCCCTCCCGTAGCCAGTACGGTGGCACGAGCTTTAAAATAAACAACCTCACCCGTTTCGATACTCAGTGCCGTGCAACCCACTACCGCACCATCCTGGTTTTTAACTAAATCCAGGGCATACCATTCAGAAAAGATCGTCGTATGATTTTTTAAGTTTTGCTGGTAAAGCGTGTGCAACAACGCGTGTCCGGTACGATCTGCCGCGGCCGCAGTACGGGCAGCCTGTTCGCCACCGAAATTTTTTGACTGGCCACCAAACGGGCGCTGATAGATAGTGCCATCATCAAGGCGAGAGAAGGGTAACCCCATATGTTCAAGTTCCAGAATCGCTTCAGGGCCGGTTTTACACATATATTCAATCGCGTCCTGGTCACCAATGTAGTCAGACCCTTTGACGGTATCGTACATGTGCCATTCCCAGTTATCTTCATGGGTATTACCTAATGCGACAGTAATCCCCCCCTGGGCAGATACCGTATGAGAACGGGTTGGAAATACTTTAGACAGTAAGGCACAAGTCTGGCCTGACTGGGAAATTTGCAGTGCAGCACGCATGCCAGCACCACCCGCGCCGATAACAACAGCATCAAACTCTCTGACAGGTAAATTCATTACACACCCCACACCACAACGAATCCATACAGAACGTAAACCAGTAGCGCAATCACAATCGCAAGCTGTAATACCAGGCGTATTGCCAGTGGTTTAACGTAGTCGGTTAACACCTGCCACATGCCAATCCAGGCATGGATCAAAATCGAAAAGAGTGCCAGCAGAGTAAACACTTTGGTGAAGGCGGCAGCAAAAAAGCCGTGCCAAATTTCATAGGTCATATCGCCAGTTATGGCAACAAAACCCACCATATAGATAATGTACAGCGTTAAGACGATGGCAGTAGCACGAACCAGTAAATAATCATGCACGCCATTGCGACCCAATGCGGAGGCATTGCTTACCATACGAGGACTCCTGCAAGGATTGAAAGCACGACAGTAATAACAAAGGAGAAATATGCGGATCGTTTGCCCACTTGTAATGTTTCTTCCAGACATCCCACATCCATCATGATGTGACGGATACCTACCACGACGTGGTAAGCAAGTGCAGTAAGAATGCCCCACATAATAAACTTAGCGATAAAACTGCCCATAACTGCAGATGCAGTCAGGAAACCTTCCGGGGAAGAAAGAGACAGCCCTAATAGCCATAACAGGATACCCACCGCGACGAAGGTTATCACACCCGAAACACGGTGAAGAATGGAAGCAATTGCAGTGACGGGGAATCGAATCGTTTTCAGATCCAAATTGACAGGTCGTTGTTTTTTCACGTTTTTTATCATGAATAGCGCCCACATGCTCTTCTTATTATTTCTTTCCTCCGGATCTGCATTCGGGGTCAGACAGCGCTTACTTCATATAACTGTGTACAGAACAAAATACAGCTACATCCAGAGGCTAAAAACAGGCCACAACGCTGGTTGGCTCCCGGTAGCAGGGTGTTCCGGAGACCTGGCGGGAGTATAGGCTTTTCACAAAATCATTACAATTAACAGCAATACTGTTTACGGGGTTTTGCTCTGAACAGTGACAATGATCACGATAATAACAATGTTTTAATCTTTAGCCATTTAATTTGACAAAAACGAAACAATATTGTTACAAGTGGCTTAATAAAAGCCATATAATACACAAAAGTTATAGGGCTAGTCTTTTACCTGAAGAATAGTTATGTAACAGTGTGATGCTATTGACCCGTGTAATCAGGACGGTTATTAGTGGTATAAAGATTTAAATGATATTGGCTGCTAGCACCCTGATTTGCTGTCGTACACCAAAACGCGAATATTACCTGAAAGCGCCCATTGCTCTGTACCCTGGCGATAAAACTCTAAACAGAGCTACGAGTCGAATAAAACTACGGGTAATAAAAAAATGCGATTTTAGTGCAAATCAGGCATCCAGCAGTCATATAAATAAGGCGCTAAGGAGACCGTAAATGTCTGACAAAAAAGCAGTAATCAGCTTAACTGGTGATGATGCTATCGAACTGAATGTTCTAAAAGGAACAATCGGTCAGGATGTAATAGATATCCGTAGTCTTGGTTCTAACAACATTTTTACCTTTGACCCTGGCTTTACCTCGACGGCATCTTGTGAGTCTAAAATCACCTACATTGATGGTGACAACGGCATACTTCTGCATCGCGGTTTTCCCATCGACCAGCTGGCGACTGAATCGACTTATCTTGAGGTATGTTACATTCTGCTCAACGGTGAAAAACCGACTCAGGAGCAGTTTGAAGAGTTCACGAAAACGGTAACCCGTCATACCATGATTCATGAACAGATCACCCGTTTGTTCAACGGGTTCCGTCGTGACTCTCATCCAATGGCGGTATTGTGTGGTGTGACCGGTGCCCTGGCGGCGTTTTACCATGATTCACTGGATGTGAATAATCCAAAACATCGCGAAATCGCAGCGTTCCGGCTGTTATCAAAAATGCCGACCGTGGCAGCAATGTGTTACAAGTATTCGATTGGTCAACCATTCGTTTATCCACGTAATGACCTGTCATATTCAGGTAACTTCCTGAATATGATGTTCTCGACGCCGTGTGAAGAGTACGTTGTCAATCCTATCCTGGAACGTGCGATGGACAGGATATTGATCCTGCACGCTGACCATGAACAGAATGCATCCACTTCAACAGTGCGTACGGCTGGATCTTCCGGTGCTAACCCCTTCGCCTGTATTGCTGCAGGTATTGCTTCACTGTGGGGACCCGCTCACGGTGGGGCCAATGAAGCGGCGCTGAAAATGCTGGAAGAGATCAACAGCGTTGACTACATCCCTGAGTTTATCCGCCGTGCGAAAGACAAGAATGATGCTTTCCGTCTGATGGGCTTTGGTCATCGTGTTTACAAAAACTACGACCCACGAGCCACGGTAATGCGTGAAACCTGCCATGAAGTGCTGAAAGAGCTGAATCTCAAAGATAACAGCCTGCTGGAAGTCGCCATGGAACTTGAGCATATCGCACTGAATGATCCTTATTTTATTGAAAGAAAACTCTACCCTAACGTAGACTTTTATTCCGGGATCATTCTTAAAGCCATGGGCATTCCGTCTTCCATGTTTACTGTTATTTTTGCCATGGCACGAACTGTAGGCTGGATTGCACACTGGAATGAAATGCATGACGACGGTTTGAAAATTGCCCGACCTCGTCAGTTATATACCGGTTATGAAAAACGCGATTTCAAATCAGATTTGAAAAAATAAATAACGGTTAACGGCACAATATACACCAAAGGGAAAACGATAGGTTTTCCCTTAATTACATTAACGTAACTGAGATGACTGACCATTAAAACCGGTGGTACAAAACTAATATTAACAAGCTTAAGACGGCTGCGCTGGCGATAGAATTATCTCTGACAGTAAAAACCACCCGGTATATATAATCTATTATTATCACTACAACTTCGCATATTCACACAATGCCAACCCGTGGTTATAATTCATTGGACCATCCCGAAAACCATGGTGCCCGGCGGCAAAAGATAACCCATTCATTCTGGCTTGTTTATCCATCTCCTGCCTGTAGCAACGTTCGATAAGAGATAATTTTTGTCCGGTGTAACAGCCATCCTGATTATCATCAATAACGTGATTAAAATAAAAAAAATTAACAAACCTGTCGAATTTCACGCTCTTTTTTTTCACTGAACTGGCCGTGACACCGGGGGTAATCTGAACCGGACTATTCGATACTCCACTGATGCCATCGGAAGGATGTGTACTCGTTGATGACTGATGCTTACTATAAGATGTGTTTTCTGACACTCTCACTTTTGCAGTATCATTAGATAATTCCAGTTTCATGATAACTTCTCCTTTTCATCCGCCCTGTGAGACGTTCCATATCTAATATAATATTGCCACCCATCTTAAAATTAAAACCCCAGGTGAGAACAAATATCATTGATTACATAAAGCAACAACTAAAATACATATTACCTGCCTCTTGCGCGAGCTGTATATCATAAATCACGATGTTCAATGACACAGAGGAAATAATAAAACCGCATTGCTTGCATATTATTTTTAACGTTTTCCCACTCAGCGATTACCATCGCTGATATTTTGAAAGATGAACCGTAGCAAAAAGTCATCAGGCAGCGGTTTCAAATATCGGCTGATAATATAGCAATAACATAACAAATGATTATATATTCAGCTTGACGATTGACACCCCGGAATTAAAAAAAACCTTCAGAGGCCAGGTCATTCCTGACCCCGGAAGGATACCCATGCTGGCTGGTTATTTCTGACAGTGAGGGCACCAGTAAAAGGGTCTTGAAGATAAGGTTATTTTTTCTATTATGTTAAAACAACGTTCACAAGGCTCTCCCGCCCGGTGAAACACCCGGAAACGAAATAGCGTGCCGTGATGTTTGCTGTTCGAGCTCTCACCGCGGGTCAGATAAGAGCGACGCGGAACATCAAGTATTGCCTGTGCCAGCCGATCCAGTGCATCATCATCCAAATCGCCAGCACAGTGCCGTGGCGCAATTTCAGCTTCCCAGAGGATCTCGGCTCGCAAGTAGTTACCAGGGCCGGCCAGAAAAGCCTGATCCAGCATCAGGGAGCCGAGTTGTCGACGGCGAAAACTGGCAGACAGTATCCGTTCTTTAACGCTCCCGATTGTCAAACTATCGTCCAGTACATCAGGCCCCAGCCGCTTCAGAAATGGCTGCTGGCCAAGTTGTGACTGCTCAACGATTTCAATATCAGAGGCACTATAGAGCAGTATCGCTTTATCCGCCGTTTCCAGTCTTACCCGTAACACCCTGGAGCTTTGTGGTGTTTCCCCCGCGTCGACAATACGCCAGACACCGTACAACTGGTTGTGGGTGTAAAGCGTTAACCCATTGGAAAAATGCGTCAGCATCGCTTTGCCACGGGTTTCAATGCGCTCAATACTTTTCCCCACCAGCATCTCGGTGAAAGGTTTCAATTCTTCATAGGCAAACCAGACACGGGTCAGTGGATGTCCCGCAACCGCCCGCTCAAGACTATCCGCCGCCCGGCGTATTTCAGGGCCTTCAGGCATGGTATTCTCCTGGCAAATAATGTGTAAACCGGTTTCACCTGATCAAGGAAAGTCGCCAGCATTACTCCAGCGCCTCTCCTGCTTTCCCCCCGGTCAGGCGGGATTGGGAATATCAATAAAGGTCACGTCAAGGTCTGTCTCACTATTGAGCCAATCCCCTAATGCCTGAATACCGCCCCGTTCTGTGGCATGATGCCCGGCGGCATAAAAATGCAGCCCCTGTTCCCGTGCCGAGTGAATCGTCTGTTCAGATACCTCACCGGTAATGAAAGCATCCACCCCGAAACGGGCTGCATTATCAATAAATCCTTGCCCTCCTCCTGTACACCAGGCAACACGATGGATCTTATCCGGCCCGGTATCACCACACCATAGCGGGGTACGTCCCAGACGTATTTCCAGCCAGGAGGCCAGTTCAATACCGGATAACGCAGTGGGGAAAACGCCCCATGGCACCAGCGGGTCAATTTCGCCCTGATGTTCAATACCCAGTAATTGCCCCAGCTGGGCGTTATTCCCCAGCTGGGGATGCATATCCAGTGGCAGATGCCAGCCATACAGGTTGATATCATGCGCCAGCAATGTTTTCAGCCGACGTCGTTTCATGCCACGGATCACTGCAGGTTCGCTTTTCCAGAAATAACCGTGGTGAACGATTATCGCATCGGCTTCCTGCCGTACCGCCTCATCCAGTAGTGCCTGGCTCGCGGTTACACCAGTAATAATTTTATGAACATCTTCCCGTCCTTCTACCTGTAAGCCATTAGGAGCAAAGTCGCTGATGGCATTGCTGTTAAGTTTTTCATTAATCAGACGCTCCAGTTCGCTATTTTTCATGAGGTATCTCTTATCTATTGACGTGCGGCTTCGTAAGCTGCGAGGGTGGCAACACGCGCTTGTTTATGATCGACAATGGGTCGTGGATAGTCGAGTATTTGTCGCTGTTTATCGGCCCATTCCCAAGGAATATGGATATGTTTACCCGGCACGGTTGCCAGTTCAGGGAGCCAGTGACGGATAAAACTCCCGTCACTGTCAAATCGTTGTCCCTGGGTGGTTGGGTTAAAAATACGAAAGTAAGGGGCTGCATCTGTCCCGGTTGAGGCCGCCCACTGCCAGCCACCATTGTTCGCGGCCAGATCACCATCAATCAACTGAGACATAAAATAACGTTCCCCTTCCCGCCAGTCGATAAGCAGGTCTTTAACCAGAAAGCTCGCCACCACCATACGCAGGCGATTATGCATCCAGCCCGTTTCATTGAGCTGACGCATGGCAGCATCCACTATTGGGTAACCGGTTTTACCTTGCTGCCAGGCATTTAGCGCTTCGGGATTGTGATTCCAGCGAACGTTGTCTGTCCACTGAATAAATGGGCGATAACGGCAGAGACGGGGATAAGCGACCAAAAGATGGCGATAAAACTCGCGCCAAATCAGCTCATTCAGCCAGATACTGGCACCACTGTCGCCGTCAAGAGCGCTGGGGTGTTCTTTCAATAGCCGATACAGGCACTGCCTGGGGGAGAGCACACCAATAGCCAGTGGGGCTGACAGGCTGCTGGTACCATTCATCGCCGGAAAGTCTCGCTGCTCACCATAATTGGCCACGGTATTCTGGCAAAAAGTACGAAGATGTGAAATCGCCCCCCGTTCATCCACAGGGAAACGTAGTGGATTAAAAGCGCGTCGTGGATAGTCGAGTTCGCAAGGGGTGAAGGTCAGCCTGCCGCCACGCACAGCGGGGGCAGCAACACACTCCGGTAATTGTTCTTTAAGCCGCTTAATAAACGCCCGGCTAAAGGGGGTGAAAACTTTATACATCTCACCATTGCCCGTGACGACCGTTCCCGGTGCCAGCAGCAGGCTGTCATCAAACCCCTGACAAACAACCTGGCCATCCAGTTCACGTTCAAGGCGGGCATCCCGCTCACGCTCATTGAGCTCATACTGGTAATTATAAAACAGGGTGTCTACACCGTGCTGCTGACAGAACTGCTTCACCTCTTCAATTGCGGCAGAAAAATCGGTTTGTTGCCTGATATGCAGGGTAATACCTCTCTCAGCCAGCTGTATTCCAAGGGCATTCAGATGCTGGTTAATATACTCCGCCTGGCGGGGAGCCATATTGTGTGCTCGCCATTGTTCCGGGGTTGCAATAAATAATGCCAGAACCTGCGCATCCGGCGAACGGCATGCTGCGGATAATGCATAGTTGTCGTGCACACGTAAGTCATTACGAAACCAAACTAAATGGGTTGTCATAGTGCTCCTGTTTTCCTGCCCCTGGATTTAAGCCGTTTAACGGTTCAAAAACGGCAAGATTGTCGGCTGAATAAAAAGAACAATGACAATATATTGCCATAGTGTATGGCATCTGTCTGATAGCAGCGCATAACAGGATGAAAGATAAGAAAAGAAGAGGGATACATAAAACAGGCCTGCGCCCGTTTCAGGTGCAGCCCTGTGGTTAGTTTATCACTTAGTAAGAATCACCCGCAGCGGCTTCTGCCTGATCCATCCATACAGGTTTATCACTGGTTTTCGACCAGACACGGTGCAAATAGCTGTAAAATCGCGCCCGGTCTTTCCAGAATAACATACCCGGTAGTGCGATAACGCCCACCGTGACGGCAAACAATCGACGTAAAATGACCAGCCATGCAGGATAAGTTTGGTATAGAGACACAGGAACCTCCCTCCAGTTTACGAATGGTTTTCGCGCCAGTTGCTTGTTATGGCTCACACAGCGGCTTTCCTATTGTTTTATTTGATAAAAATAAAAACAAAAATACCCGCCAGAAAGAAAATATGCCTGCAGCAAAGAGCGAAAAACAGAGACTTGTTACCTGATAAAAATCATAGCCTAAAAAAACAGCCATGACCACTCATCCGACCAGAAAGATGCATTTATTCTTGCAGGAATGAATTCTTTGCGTTTACAGACCAGGCCTCCTGTCCCGGGTGATGGTGCATTATCAATACTGAAAAAAATGTTCATGTATGGAAACCAGACCATGTCACGGCTTTATGTTATAAATAAATCACTCACGACTCATTAGGGAATATCATCATGAGCGCCTGGTTGTTTTACGCGCTACTATCGGCCGCCAGTGCGGCTTTGGTTGCAATTTTTGGTAAAATCGGTCTGCAACATCTTGATGCCAACACGGCCACGGCGATTCGTGCCATTGTTATGGCTTTATTTTTGGTGGGTGTGGTGGTTATTCAAGGCAAGCTGAATCTGGTGAGCACCGTCTTTGCCGATAAAAAAGCCCTGTTGTTCATTGTGCTCAGTGGCGTTGCTGGCGCCCTCTCATGGCTTTTCTATTTTATGGCGATTAAAAGTGGTGAAGTATCCAAAGTCGCACCGATTGATAAGCTGAGTGTGGTCTTTGCCGTCGTGCTGGCGGTCATTTTATTTGGCGAAAAGGTGTCACTGATTGCCGGTATAGGCATCGCACTGATTACCGGGGGAGCGTTGATGGTCGCCCTGGGATAAGCGCTTTTACTGGCATAAAAAAGGCACCCGCAGGTGCCTTTTCAGTCTCTCGCATGTGAGTATTATTTTGCGTTTTTAAGTACTTCGCTGACAATATCAACAGCTTCTTTTTCAATTTTCAGGCGATGTTCAGCCCCTAAGAAACTTTCACAATAAATTTTATAAGCATCTTCGGTGCCTGATGGGCGCGCGGCAAACCAGCCATTTTTCGTCATCACCTTCAAACCACCAATCGATGCACCATTACCAGGGGCGGTGGTCAGGCGCGCAATAATAGGATCGCCCGCCAGTGTGTCAGCACTGACCATTTCAGGAGACAGCTTGGATAGCGCCGCTTTTTGTGCCCGTGTCGCCGGCGCCTGCAGGCGATTATAGCTTGGGGAACCAAAGCGTTTAGCCAGTTCGTTATAGTGTTGCTGCGGGTTTTTACCCGTCACAGCGGTAATTTCCGCTGCCAGTAAGCACATAATAATGCCGTCTTTATCCGTCGACCATGGTGTGCCATCGAATCGCAGGAATGAGGCTCCCGCACTCTCTTCGCCACCGAACCCTAAACTGCCATCAAACAAACCATCAACAAACCATTTGAAACCCACAGGGACTTCTACCAGCTTGCGCCCCAAGTCATCAACAACACGGTCAATCATTGCAGAGGAAACCAGCGTTTTACCTACTGCCACATCGGCCTTCCATTGAGGACGGTGCTGGAACAGGTAGTTAATCGCTACTGCTAAATAGTGGTTTGGATTCATCAGCCCGTCTGGAGTGACAATGCCGTGGCGGTCGTAATCCGGGTCATTGGCAAAAGCCAGGTCAAACTTGTCACGCAGCGCCAGCAATCCCGCCATGGCACATTCAGATGAACAGTCCATCCTGATAGCGCCGTCTTTATCAAGATGCATAAAGCGGAAAGTCTGATCAACAGAATCATTAACCAGGGTTAAATTCAGGTTGTAGTGACTGGCAATACGTTTCCAGTACTCGATACCAGAACCGCCCAGGGGATCAACGCCCAACGTTAAACCCGCTTTCTGAATACCACCCATATCAATGATGTCGACCAGCCCTTCAATAAACGGCTGGACCAAGTCTTGTTGTTTCACAAAACCACTGGCCAAAGCCGCATCCAGAGTCAGACGCTTCACCCCGTTGAGATTTTGGGCTAATAATTCGTTGGCGCGTTTTTCAATCACGCTGGTCACGTTAGTGTCAGCAGGCCCACCGTTTGAGGGGTTATACTTAATCCCACCGTCATCAGGAGGATTATGGGATGGGGTTATCACAATGCCGTCAGCCAGTACGGTGGCATGCTTGTTATGCTCGAGAATCGCGTGGGAAATAGCAGGCGTCGGCGTAAAACCATTATCTTCCTGCACTATCACCGTCACCCCATTCGCTGCCAGCACTTCCAGTACCGAGATAAAGGCCGGCTCTGACAGGGCATGCGTGTCTTTACCCACATAGCACGGACCGGTAATACCATTTTTAGCCCGTTCTTCGGCAATCGCCTGCGCAATGGCCAGGATATGTGGCTCATTAAAACTGTGACGTACTGAACTACCGCGGTGACCAGAAGTACCAAATTTTACCTGGTGGTCAGCGTTGTTGACGTCGGGTTTCAGCACGTAATACTGCGCTGTAAGTTGAGCTACGTTAATCAAATCACTTTGTTGTGCAGGCTGACCTGCGCGCTTGTCGTTAGCCATTGATTATTCCTTACTGACGGCGAGTTTTAAATGGTACCGCAAACCTTCTCAATCAGTTCTGCAGGGAACTGCATTGATTGCATAATATGCTCTACCATGCTGCACTTACGGCCAGTATTGGTATTAGTGATCACCCAATATGGGGTGCCTGGAATATGTTTGGGCTTGGTGTGATTACCATTAGCCAGCAACGTTTGCTCATTGCCTGCAAAATAGACACGCGTGCGCCCATGCAGCGATTCTGTCGCCTCACCGAAGGCCTTCGCATCCAGTTGATAAAGTATGGAGAGAATCATCATGAAACGATTCACCGCTTTATTTTGCACAGCATACTCATCGGAAAGCAGTAGCTCACGCAGCGCACGAACACGCTGACGGGCCATATTTACCGGTTTATCCTCAGGCGTGGTTTCATTTTTATCAGCCACAACAGGCACCACAGAAACCTGACCGGCAGTAAACTTAAGCATGCGCCGTAAAATATCGGACGCGCTCTCACCAATATGCTGAGTATGGCTGGCAATGTAGCGATACAGCTCGTCATCAACTTCGATTGTTTTCATCTTAATCCGGTACGCTTTATTTTTGACCCCATTGACGGGGATTATAAGACTAAAACCCAACGGGGGGTAGGTTAACAGGTGACGCGGAACCTGACTTGGTGAAATATTTGCCGCGTACTCATAGTAATAGCTTCATGATACTCTAACAAAACGTATCAAAATAAAGATCTTTGCCATGAAATTAAATGCCCGTCTGCAAACAGCTCAACAATCGAACAATAATTACCCCATTGTCCTGATACATGGCCTTTTCGGCAGCCTCGACAACCTTGGCATACTGGCTCGTGATCTCAGCCAAACCTATACACTGTTACAGGTCGACCTGCGTAACCACGGGTTATCACCACGCAGCGACGAAATGAATTACCCTGCAATGGCGGCAGATATACTCGATACCCTGGATGCTGCCGGCATGGATAAAGTGATCATTATTGGTCATTCTATGGGAGGTAAAGTGGCCATGGCACTAACCGCCCTCGCCCCAGAACGCGTCGAAAAACTGGTGATTATCGATATTGCCCCTGTGGCTTACAGTGAGCATCGGCATCGGGAAATCTTTACTGCACTTCATGCGGTTACCGAAGCTGGGGCCACAACACGCCCGCAGGCCACCGAAATAATGAAACGCTATATTAGTGAAGCCGAAGTGATCCAGTTTTTACTTAAGTCATTTCATCAAGGAGAGTGGCGATTCAATGTTCCGGTACTCGAAGCCAGATACGAGAATATTATTGGCTGGCAACCGGTGCCAGCCTGGCCACATCCGATACTGTTTATTCGTGGGGGAAATTCACCTTATATTGAAGAACGCTACCGTGATGAGCTACTTAAACAATTTCCTCAATCCCAGGCTTATGTCGTTTCTGGCGCGGGGCATTGGGTTCACGCTGAAAAACCCGATGCGGTTTTGCGCGTCATTCATCGTTTTCTTGGTGCAGCAACCCAGGGTTGATTAAAAAAAGAGCGAGTGAATGGCTCAGGGTGCGAACACATTGGCTGAACTGGCGCGCTAATGTATGATGGCGCGCTAAAATGCACCATGGCACCCTGCTCGTGCATCAGACTTTCCTGTCAGTACCCTAATCATGGCAAAAGAACAAACGGACCGTACTACATTAGATCTGTTCGCAGACGAGCGTCGCCCTGGAAGACCTAAAACGAATCCACTTTCACGCGACGAACAGTTACGTATTAACAAACGTAATCAGCTAAAGCGCGATAAAGTACGTGGATTCAAACGCGTCGAGCTAAAATTAAGTGGCGAGGCAGTTGATGCTCTGAATCAACTGACTGAATTGCGTGCGCTAAGTCGTAGTGAATTGATTGAAGAAATACTGCTGATGCAGCTTAAGAAGCTGGATTAGTCGCTTAACAGAAACGCGTTTTCGTCGTGCATGATGTTGCAGACTGTGCACACCGATTCAATACTCGTTTAAGCCACTGGGCTATTCTGCTATGATTGCCCCAAGTATAGGCATGAACAGCCGACATTAAATTAAGTTTCAAGAGGTTATCTTACTCATGGCAATCGTAGGCATTTTTTTCGGCAGTGATACGGGTAATACCGAAAACATCGCTAAAATGATTCAAAAGCAACTTGGTAAAGATGTTGCAGAAGTGCATGACATCGCTAAATGCAGCAAAGAAGATCTTGAAGGTTTTGACATCCTGCTGTTAGGTATCCCTACCTGGTATTATGGTGAGGCCCAGTGTGACTGGGATGATTTCTTCCCTACACTTGAAGAGATCGACTTCAACGGTAAGTTAGTGGCACTGTTTGGCTGTGGCGATCAGGAAGATTATGCAGAATATTTCTGCGATGCACTTGGCACCATTCGTGACATCATTGAGCCTAACGGTGCCGTCATTGTGGGTCACTGGCCAACGGCGGGTTACCACTTTGAAGCGTCAAAAGGTCTTGCTGACGATGATCACTTTCTCGGCCTTGCTATTGATGAAGATCGTCAACCAGAGTTAACCGCAGAGCGTGTTGCGAAATGGACCCAACAGGTTGCTGATGAATTGAATCTCGACAGCATCATCAATGCCTGACGCAAAGGGCGCAAAATAAATTTTGCGCCATTTTGATAGCTTTTAGCGATGAAAATAATTGCTACATGTTTGTAACTTTCTTGTTTATCCTTGTACAATACCCACTAGCTAATTAACTGAAACTAGCGATGAATCACTATAGCGTCATGATTTTTCAGCTATATTTTACCTTACAGTAGCAGTTCACATTTTGAACGCACGACTCTATAATGATAACCACGACTCTTAACGCTCACTGCATTCTGAGCGAATCGTTAAGCAACAGGAAAATTTCCGCATGACTGACAACAATACCGCATTAAAAAAGGCCGGCTTGAAAGTCACGCTTCCACGATTAAAAATCCTCGAAGTGTTACAAGAACCGGATAATCACCATGTCAGTGCGGAAGATTTATATAAACGCCTGATTGATATGGGTGAAGAAATCGGCCTGGCAACAGTCTACCGCGTGCTCAACCAGTTTGATGACGCGGGCATTGTCACCCGCCATAATTTTGAAGGTGGGAAGTCTGTTTTTGAACTGACTCAACAGCATCACCATGATCACTTGATCTGCCTTGATTGCGGAAAAGTCATTGAATTCAGTGATGACTCAATTGAACAGCGTCAGCGTGAAATCGCGTCACGTCATGGTATTCGCCTGACTAACCATAGTCTGTATCTCTATGGTCACTGTAAAGAAGGTGATTGTCGTACCAATGAACATGCTCACGACGACATCAATAAATAAGCCCCTGGCATAGCGTCCTGCATCATCCTGCCTGTTAGAGTAAAAACCGGTTCCTGCATCTGCAAATTGTTCCGGTTTTTTATTTTGCCCTTTGCGCTTATTTCACCTTTTCCTTACTGACAGAATAAAAAAAGCTGCAACAGAGTTGATCCGTTACAGCTTTCTTCAACGCTATGAACGCTATTTACTGGCCGGTTTTTGCCCAGGTATCACGCAGACCAACGGTACGGTTAAATACCGGTTTATCTGCACTGCCATAATGAGTATCAAGGCAGAAGTAACCCTCACGCTCAAACTGATAAGGCTTACCTTGTTCCGCATTCTGCAGACCAGGTTCAGCAAAACCTTGTTTAATCACCAGTGATTCAGGATTAATGGTAGAGAGGAAGTCCTCCGCAGCCCCGGGGTTAGCAACGCTGAATAGACGATCGTATAAACGAATCTCAATCGGCAGCGCATGCGCGGCACTCACCCAGTGAATAACGCCTTTTACTTTACGCCCATCTTGCGGATCTTTGCTCAGTGTTTCTGGATCATATGAGCAATAAATCTCGGTAATATTACCCTGTTCATCTTTCTCTACACGTTCAGCTTTAATCACATAAGCATTACGCAGGCGGACTTCTTTGCCCAGTACCAGACGCTTGTACTGTTTATTCGCCTCTTCCCGGAAATCCGCCCTGTCGATATAAATATCCCGACTGAATGGCACCTCACGGGTCCCCATTTCTGGTTTGTTCGGATGATTTGGCATCGTTATCAGTAACGCTTCCCCTTGGGGATAGTTCTCGATAATCACTTTTACCGGATCCAGAACCGCCATGGCACGGGGTGCACTTTCGTTCAGATCATCACGAATACAGGACTCCAGGGAGGCCATTTCGACAGTATTATCCTGCTTGGTGATACCGATACGTTTGCAGAACTCACGAATAGAAGCCGCTGTGTAACCGCGGCGACGCAGACCAGAAATGGTTGGCATCCGCGGGTCATCCCAGCCCTCAACGATCTTTTCCGTCACCAGGAGGTTCAGCTTACGCTTGGACATGATGGCATATTCAAGGTTAAGGCGAGAAAACTCGTACTGGCGAGGATGGGCCTGGATAGTAATGTTATCCAGTACCCAGTCATAAAGACGGCGGTTATCCTGGAATTCCAGCGTACAGAGGGAGTGTGTAATGCCTTCGAGCGCATCGGAAATACAATGCGTAAAGTCATACATTGGGTAGATACACCACTTGTTGCCCGTCTGATGATGCTCTGCAAACTTCACACGATAGAGAACCGGATCACGCAGCACGATAAAAGGCGAGGCCATATCGATTTTTGCACGTAAGCAGGCACTACCTTCGGCAAACTCACCCTTCCGCATTTTTTCAAACAGCGCCAGGTTCTCTTCAACAGTACGGTCACGGTAAGGACTATTCTTGCCCGGGCTTGTGAGAGTGCCACGATATTCACGAATTTGTTCTGGCGACAGCTCATCCACATAAGCCAGCCCTTTATTGATCAGTTCAATAGCGTAGTTAAACAGCATATCGAAATAATCAGAGGAATAGCGAATATCACCTGACCAATGAAAACCCAGCCACTCTACGTCGCGCTTGATGGACTCAACGTATTCGATATCTTCTTTTACCGGGTTAGTATCATCAAAACGCAGATTGCACTGCCCGTGATAATCCTGAGCAATACCAAAATTCAGACAAATAGATTTGGCATGACCAATGTGCAAATAGCCATTCGGTTCAGGCGGAAAACGAGTACAAATCTGGGTATGCTTACCGTTCGCCAAATCTTCATCGATTATCTGACGGATAAAGTTACTTGGGCGGGCTTCTGCCTCACTCATTGCGGGTTCCTCAAAGCATAGTCTTCTCTTATTAACTGCATATGATCTTATAACCCGCAACGGGAAACAACCTTTAATGCCTTAAATAATTTAATTTGCGTATCAGAGGGCGGATGAAAAACGAATAGCATTGCTGAAAAGCCGGGATAGTGGCCAGCAAACACATTCTGCTATCAAAAAAACGTGCAAAATGTCAGCCGAAAGGACGATGAGAAACCTTGAGCTGCCTTTGGTTTAACAGGCATCAGTTAACAAAAAAAATTTATTACAATTTCTACGTTAATGATAAAGAGGGAAAAAACGCATTTTTCCCCTCTTTTTTCACTGCCTGACGACGGGCAAGAAGCACGCCATCAGAGGAAGCTACTTACTTTTGATCTCATACAGTGGGCTTTGGCCTGCAACAACCTCACTGCCGGCTTTCATTACCAGGCCGCCGAAATCATCAATATTGCTACACACGACTGGGCTTATCATGGAACGAGCATGAGTATTCAGGAAGTCGAGATCCATTTCCAGAATCGGTTGCCCTGCAGTGACCTCCGCCCCTTCTTCAGCCAACCGCGTGAAGCCTTTGCCGTTGAGTTCGACGGTATCAAGTCCCATATGTACAATAATTTCAGCACCTTGTGATGTTTCCAGGCAAAACGCATGGTTAGTATTGAAAATTTTCACAAGGGTTCCTGCGGCCGGCGAAACCACAACCTTACCCGTTGGTTTAATCGCAACCCCATCACCCACCGCTTTACTGGCAAAGGCTTCATCAGGTACCTGATCCAGGGCAACCACATTACCCGTCACAGGAGAAACCAGGGTCACCACGGTAACGGTGCCAACGTTAGGCTCTGCCTGAACATTTGCTGCTACCGGAGCAGCCTGTTGGCTGTCTGCCAGATCAGCCTCTTTCACATGGCCCACGGTTTTCATTGCATTAGCAATTTTCTCAGCCGCGAAGCCGACAATGATTTGCACGCTGGTTTTATTCAGACGAATAACCCCCGTGGCACCCAGCCGTTTTACTCGTGCTTCATTAACGTGCGAAGAATCTTTCACGGTTAAACGCAGACGTGTAATACAGGCATCAATATTCGTCAGGTTATCCGAACCGCCCACCGCGGCGATATATTCGCGAGCCAGGCCCGTAGCATTGTCTTTATTCAACTCAGCATGGCTTAAATTCACATCCTGACCGTCTTCTTCGTTACCCGCCACAGCCAATTCACGGCCTGGTGTAAACAGATTGAATTTTTTGATCACGAAACGGAATATCACGTAGTAAAGCACAAAGAACGCAATACCTTGAGGAACCAGCATCCACCAATGGGTTGCCAGTGGGTTACGGGAAGAAAGCACCATATCCACCAGCCCTGCGGAGAAACCGAAACCGGCAATCCAGTGCATTGTCGCCGCAATAAAGACGGAAACCCCAGTCAGGAAGGCATGGATAACATACAAAACAGGCGCAACGAACATAAAGGAAAATTCAAGCGGCTCAGTAATCCCGGTAAAGAAGGCCGCAAATGCTGCTGCCAGCATGATGCCGCCCACTTTTGCTTTATTCTCCGGGCGTGCGCAGTGGTAAATCGCCAATGCAGCCCCTGGCAGGCCGAACATCATAATAGGGAAAAAGCCTGCCTGATAACGTCCGGTGATCCCCGGAATGGCTTTGCCCGCTTCAATGGATTGTGCCCCGCCCAGGAAATTCGGTATGTCATTAATCCCGGCCACATCAAACCAGAATACGGAGTTCAGAGCATGGTGCAAACCAACCGGAATTAACAGACGGTTAAAGAAGGCATAAATACCCGCCCCCACAGAGCCCATTTTCTGGATATGCTCACCAAAGTTAACCAGACCATCAAAAATAATGGGCCAAACATACATCATGATGAAAGCCACCAGGATCATCACAAACGAAGTGAGGATAGGAACCAGACGACGACCACTGAAGAAAGAGAGAGCTTTAGGCAGTTCCACACCACTAAAACGGTTATAAAGCTCCGCAGAAATAATCCCTACCAGGATCCCTACAAATTGGTTATTAATTTTACCAAAAGCCGCCGGAACCTGATCCGCCGGAATTTTTTGAATCATTTCCACCGTGGCAGGTGAACAGAGTGTGGTCAGTACAAGGAACCCCACAAACCCCGTCAGAGCTGCTGCACCGTCTTTATCTTTTGACATACCGTATGCGACACCAATCGCAAACAGTACCGACATATTATCAATAATTGCCGAACCGGACTTAATGAAGAAAGCCGCGAGAGCGTTGCCTCCCCCCCATGCAACAGGATCGATCCAGTAACCAACCCCCATTAGTATTGCTGCCGCCGGCAGTGTTGCCACTGGCACCATCAGTGCACGGCCTACGCGTTGTAAATAACCTAGTATACTCACTGTTTATTCCCCCTATGAGGCCCCGTATACGGTTTGCTCAAAGCACTCTTTTTATTGTTAGGCAATGTTTACTGCATGCCGACGTTTAACATCACGTGTTGCAGTGTGAGAAAAATTAATTTGTATCGCAAATTAATTCACGATGTTTTGTGATAAATATCACCAAGTATCGCTTTTACCCCCCCTACAATCTGGCTATTAAATAAAACTTATTTTATGATTAAAAAAATCAGCATGACTCGAT
This sequence comes from Citrobacter sp. JGM124, assembly GCF_018257795.1. Classification (GTDB taxonomy): domain Bacteria; phylum Pseudomonadota; class Gammaproteobacteria; order Enterobacterales; family Enterobacteriaceae; genus JGM124. The sequence goes on from NZ_JAERJD010000006.1 coordinate 36,295, forward strand.
TTATACGCCAGTCATTATGATACGGACTATCTTGAAAACAGATACCCCTGTAGCAATGATTTCTGTTCATATCTAACTTTTGAGGTAAATGATGAGACTGATCCCTTTAGCAACACCATCTCAAGTCGGCAAATGGGCTGCCCGCCATATCGTCAATCGTATTAATGCCTTCAACCCTACCGCTGACCGCCCTTTCGTTTTAGGATTACCGACCGGGGGAACACCCTTAGAGGCATATAAGGCACTCATTGAGATGCATAAATCAGGCCAGGTCAGTTTCAAACATGTGGTCACGTTCAATATGGACGAGTATGTCGGCCTGCCCAAAGACCACCCAGAAAGTTACTACACTTTTATGCATCGGAACTTTTTCGATCATGTAGACATTCCTGCAGAAAACATTAACTTACTTAATGGCTGTGTGGATGATTTCGATGCTGAATGTCGTCGCTATGAAGAAAAAATTCGCAGTTACGGGAAAATTAATCTGTTTATGGGGGGCGTAGGTAACGATGGTCACATCGCTTTTAATGAACCCGCCTCTTCTTTAGCTTCACGTACTCGCATTAAAACGCTGACACATGAAACTCGTGTGGCAAATTCACGCTTTTTTGACGGTGATGTAAATCAGGTACCTAAATATGCCCTGACCGTTGGTGTTGGCACACTGCTGGATGCAGAAGAAGTCATGATCCTGGTGCTCGGCAGTGTGAAAGCCCTGGCGTTGCAAGCCGCAGTTGAAGGAAACGTGAACCATATGTGGACCATCAGTTGTCTGCAGTTGCACCCGAAAGCGATCATCGTCTGCGACGAGCCATCCACCATGGAACTGAAAGTAAAAACATTGAAGTACTTCAATGAACTGGAAGCAGAAAATATTCAATCGCTGTAGACATCTTTTTACCGGGGTAACTTATGTACGCTTTAACCCACGGCCGTATTTATACCGGCCATGATATTTTGGATGGTCAGGCTGTTGTCATTGCTGACGGCCAAATTCAGCAGATCACTCCTGTTGACGCCTTACCCGCTGGTATTGAAACCCGTCATGTGGGAGGGGCAATCATTGCCCCTGGTTTTATTGATGTGCAATTAAACGGCTGTGGGGGCGTTCAGTTTAATGACAGTCCTGATGCCGTTTCCCTCGCAACACTGGAAACCATGCAGCGTGCTAACGAACGTTCTGGCTGCACCAGTTTTCTGCCGACCCTGATTACCTGTAGCGATGAACTGATGATGCAGGGCGTGCAAGTGATGCGGGAGTATCTGAGTAAGCATCAGAACCAGGCACTCGGCCTGCACCTTGAAGGCCCATGGATCAGTCTGGCAAAAAAAGGAACGCATAATCCGGCGTATATTCGTCAGCCTGAGCCACACTTGGTCGACTTTTTGTGCCAGAATGCAGATGTGATCACGAAAGTGACCCTGGCACCGGAAGAGGTGGAGCCTGACGTTATTCGCCGTCTGGTCGCTGCGGGAATTATCGTTTCTGCCGGCCACTCAAATTCCACGGCAAAACAGGCAAAAATTGGATTCCGTTCGGGTATCACCTTTGCCACCCATCTGTTCAATGCCATGCCTTATCTGACCGGGCGTGAGCCAGGCTTGACTGGTGCTATCTTTGATTCTGAAGAGATATACTGCGGTGTTATCGCCGATGGCTTACATGTTGATTACGCCAATATTCGCACAGCAAAACGTATCAAAGGCAATAAACTCTGCCTGGTAACCGATGCCACGGCGCCTGCTGGTGCACATATAGACCAGTTCATTTTTGCTGGTAAAACAATATACTATCGTAATGGCCTGTGTGTAGATGAGAATGGCACACTCAGTGGCTCGGCTCTGACAATGATTGAAGGGGTCAGTAATTTGGTTGAACATGTGGGCATTGCTCTGGATGAAGCATTGCGCATGGCAACCCTCTACCCTGCCCGGGCTATCGGCGTGGATAAACAGTTGGGAACCCTGGAAGAGGGTAAGGTCGCTAACCTGACGGTGTTTACCCACGATTATAAAATAATCAAGACCATCGTTAATGGTAACGAGGTCATCACTGAGTAAATCGAATGGTTACTGGCGGACAAGCACCGATTGGCAATATTGATCTCGTAAAACAGTTAAATAGTGCAGCAGTCTATCGTCTTATTGATCAGCATGGCCCTATTTCACGTATTCAGATAGCCGAACAGAGCCAGCTTGCCCCCGCCAGTGTTACCAAGATCACCCGTTATTTAATCGAAAGAGGGCTGATTAAAGAAGTGGATCAACAGGCATCCACGGGAGGCAGACGCGCGATCTCCATTGTTACCGAAACCCGTAATTTCCAGGCTATCGGGGTACGTTTAGGTCGGTATGATGCCACCCTGACGTTATTTAATCTCAGTGCAAAATCTCTGGCAGAAGAACACGTTGCGTTGCCTGAGAAGCGCCAGGAAACACTGGAAGACGCGTTATTTAATGCTATTAATCAGTTTATTGATAACAACGCCCGTAAGATTCGTGAATTAATCGCTATCTCTGTCATCTTACCCGGCCTGGTTGATTCTGACAGTGGTATCGTGCACTACATGCCGCACATCAAGGTTAATCACTGGTCCCTTTCTGCCGCGCTGAAGGAGCGTTTCAGTGTCACCTGTTTCGTCGGCCACGATATTCGTAGCCTGGCCCTGGCGGAGCATTATTTTGGGGCAACTCAGGATTGTGAGGATGCCATCCTGGTGCGTGTCCACCGGGGAACCGGTGCCGGTATTTTAGCCAACGGCAAAATATTCCTCGGCCGTAATGGCAATGTTGGCGAAATAGGCCATATTCAGGTCGATCCATTAGGAGAACGTTGCCATTGTGGGAATTTTGGTTGCCTTGAAACCATTGCCGCGAATGCCGCCATTGAACAACGTGTCCGCCACCTACTGGAACAGGGCTATAAGAGCCGTCTGACACTTGATGACTGTGGTATTAATGCCATCTGCAAAGCCGCCAACAAAGGAGATACCCTGGCCTGTGAAGTACTGGAATATGTCGGGCGTCATCTCGGTAAAGCGTTTGCTATGGCCATTAACTTATTTAACCCACAAAAAGTGGTACTGGCGGGGGAAATAACCGCCGCGGAAAAGATCATTCTTCCCGCCATTAAACAGTGTATTAATACCCAAGTGCTGAATGCATTTCGCCAGGACATGCCCGTGGTATGCTCTCAGCTTGATGATCGTTCAGCAATTGGTGCCTTTGCTTTAGTTAAACGCTCGATGTTAAATGGTATGTTGCTGCTACGTTTGCTGGATAACTAATATCCCAATCACGCCAGACATTTTGCGCTATAGTTACCGACTTCTTTGCCGTGAGCCATGATCTGATGACCACTATAAAAAATGTAATTTGTGATATCGACGGTGTCCTCATGCACGACAACGTCGCCGTACCGGGAGCCAAAGAGTTCCTTGAGCGTATCCAGGAGAAAGGGATGCCGCTCATCATGCTGACTAACTACCCTTCTCAAACCGGGCAGGACTTGTCCAACCGTTTTGCTTCTGCAGGTATCGATGTCCCGGATAGCATGTTTTATACCTCTGCCATGGCGACTGCAGACTTCTTACGCCGTCAGGAAGGAAAAAAAGCCTATGTCGTAGGGGAAGGGGCACTGATTCATGAGCTCTATAAGGCAGGTTTTACTATTACCGATATTAACCCGGACTTCGTCATTGTCGGTGAAACCCGCTCTTTTAACTGGGACATGATGTACAAGGCCGCCTATTTTGTTGCCAATGGTGCTCGGTTTATTGCGACCAATCCAGATACCCACGGCCATGGCTTTTCTCCCGCCTGTGGCGCGCTTTGTGCCGGCATAGAGAAAATTTCCGGCCACGAGCCCTTTTATGTGGGGAAACCCAGCCCGTTGATCATTCGTGCCGCGCTCAATAAAATTCAGGCTCACTCTGAAGACACGGTCATTGTCGGAGACAATCTGCGTACCGATATTCTGGCTGGTTTTCAGGCTGGTCTGGAAACGATTCTGGTACTTTCAGGGGTATCTACATTGGCGGATATCGACGCCGTCCCCTTCCGCCCGAGCTGGATTTACCCTTCTGTCGCCGATATCGACCTTTTCTGACATCAGTCGCCGGCGACACTTGCCGGCGTTTTTATTGATAGTCATGCTTTATTCTCCCCTTATTGATATTTCCCTATAGATTTCGTTAAAAAATTAGTGAATCGCTAATTTTGGCCCCCTGTTTATCGTTTTTTTTCATTAATCAGCAGTCACTTTCAAATATCTTTCAATAGCGGGTAAAAAGCATTGCATTTACCTCAGTAATTGCGCATTTTTATTAATAAATGACATAGGGAAATTGCTAAATAATTAGATGATTCCCAAATCGAATTAATCGCTCAGATCAGTGTTACGGAGAAGTATTATGTGTTCAATTTTTGGCATACTGGATATCAAAACAGATAGCGTTGAGTTACGTAAAAAAGCCCTGGAATTATCACGTCTCATGCGCCACCGTGGCCCGGACTGGTCCGGTGTTTATGACAGTGAAAAAGCGATTCTGGTGCATGAACGCCTGTCGATTGTTGATATCAATGCTGGCGCTCAACCACTATATAACCCAGCCAAAACACATATCCTGGCCGTCAACGGTGAAATTTATAACCATCAGCAACTACGTGCAGAATATAAAGATAAATACACCTTCCAGACCGGTTCAGACTGTGAAGTCATCCTGGCGCTGTACCAGGAAAAAGGCGCCGCATTTCTTGATGATCTGCAAGGGATGTTTGCCTTTATTCTCTATGACAGTGAAAAAGATACCTACCTGATTGGGCGTGACCATATTGGTATTATTCCCCTCTATATGGGGCATGATGAACACGGCAACTTCTATGTCGCATCAGAAATGAAAGCCCTGGTGCCAGTCTGCCGGTCTATTCAGGAGTTTCCAGCAGGGAGTTACCTGTCCAGTGAAGATGGCGAAATTCGCTCTTACTACCAACGTGACTGGTTTAGTTATGATGCCGTAAAAGATAATGTCACCAACAGGGAAGATCTTCGCCAGGCACTGGAAGAATCAGTCAAGAGCCATTTAATGTCGGATGTGCCTTACGGTGTGCTGCTGTCAGGTGGGCTGGACTCGTCTGTTATTTCTGCCATTACCAAAAAATTTGCCGCACGCCGTGTTGAAGATGATGAACGCAGCGAAGCCTGGTGGCCTCAACTGCACTCCTTCGCCGTCGGTCTGGCAGGCTCTCCCGATCTGAAAGCCGCCCAGGAAGTGGCTAATCATTTGGGTACCGTTCACCATGAAATTCACTTTACTGTTCAGGAAGGGCTGGATGCGATCCGTGATGTGATTTATCACATTGAAACCTATGATGTGACCACGATCCGCGCGTCCACGCCAATGTACTTGATGTCACGCAAAATCAAAGCAATGGGCATTAAAATGGTCCTTTCTGGTGAAGGGTCTGACGAGGTGTTTGGTGGTTATCTCTACTTCCATAAAGCCCCGGATGCCAAAGAACTCCACGAGGAAACCGTGCGTAAGTTACAGGCCCTGCATATGTTTGACTGTGCTCGCGCCAACAAAGCAATGTCAGCCTGGGGTGTAGAAGCCCGTGTACCATTCCTGGATAAAGCGTTTCTTGATGTAGCCATGCGTATTAACCCACAAGATAAGATGTGTGGTAACGGTAAAATCGAAAAACACATCTTGCGTGAATGTTTTGAGTCCTATTTACCCGCCAGTATTGCATGGCGTCAGAAAGAGCAGTTCTCTGATGGTGTAGGTTATAGCTGGATTGACAGCCTGAAAGAGGTGGCAGCAGCGCAGGTCACTGATCAGCAATTAGCCACCGCCAGCTATCGCTTCCCCTACAATACGCCAGTGTCTAAAGAGGCTTATTTGTACCGTGAAATTTTTGAAGAACTGTTCCCACTGGCGGATGCCGCTAAGTGTGTCCCTGGGGGGCCGTCAGTAGCCTGCTCTTCAGCGAAAGCCATTGAATGGGATGAATCCTTCAAAGCGATGAACGATCCATCAGGACGTGCCGTTGGTGTGCATCAGTCTGCTTACTAATTAGCTACCATGAGAAAAAGGTTAACCGTTGCACAATGCAAAACGGTTAGCCTTTTTTCTTTTCCCCGTAAAAACACATGACATTTCCTGTTATTGTTTACGTCCCCGCTATGATCACGCCCTCTTTTTTACAGACAGACTCAAGATAAAAACGGTATTTATTAACCTGAATATCTGACAATAGCGGCAAAGATTGTAGATTATTCCATCAAGCTGTTCGCAAGTCAGGCAAATGAGCATTTTCCGTAGCCTTTCCGGAAAAAATTTGTTGACGCTGTACGGTCAACTTAGCATAATGCGCCCCGCAACGCCGATAAGGTGATGCGTAATTGAGATGGCTACGTAGCTCAGCTGGTTAGAGCACATCACTCATAATGATGGGGTCACAGGTTCGAATCCCGTCGTAGCCACCATTTTCAGTTTAAGACTGAACAGATTTAGTTTTATGATTGGGGTATCGCCAAGCGGTAAGGCACTGGATTCTGATTCCAGCATTCCGAGGTTCGAATCCTCGTACCCCAGCCAATATTTTGTATGTTTGCACCTGCGAGCATTGCTCTTGGGGTATCGCCAAGCGGTAAGGCACTGGATTCTGATTCCAGCATTCCGAGGTTCGAATCCTCGTACCCCAGCCATATTAAAGAAGCCTGCTAATGCAGGCTTTTTTGCTATTTGCTGATTCAGTTTTTGATGTGCAGGGCTTGTACACCCTGCTGGCGATACTTACAGCCCTAGCGCGTATTTTAATGCTTGCTGTTTCAGTTTACCGGCTCGCTGTGCGGCCATCAGCCCCAGATTACGTAGCGCGCGCACGGGGGGCAGATCATTACCAAAACCCGCATAGAAGAAATCCATACCCGTCTGCATCAGTAAGTTGTCGCCCCGACGTTGGGACTGATAACGCCGTAACACATCCAGGCCTGCCCACTGCTCCCCCTCACTTCGTGCGCGGGTCATCACATTCAATAACGCCTGCACATCCCGATATCCAAGATTCACTCCCTGCCCGGCGAGGGGATGGATAGTGTGGGCAGCATCACCGACCAATGCCAGACCGGGTTTGACATAGCTGAGTGCGTGACGACGGGTTAAAGGAAATGCCCCACTGGCCACAGGTCTCACAGCCCCCAGCCGTGATGGAAAGTGGCTGGTAATACTCTTCTGTAACTGGGCCATATTCATACCCTGTAACTGGCGAATACGTGCTGGTTCGTCATACCAGACTAACGATGCCCAGTTTTCATACAGGGGTAAAAATGCATGAGGCCCTGTCGGCGTAAAGTGCTGCCAGGTGCTATCTCCGGGAGCATCATCACACTCAACCGTGATTAACATACAAGACTGGTGATACTGCCAGGCATGGATACCAATACCTGCCCACTGACGGATTTGTGAATTTGCACCGTCAGCCCCCACAACCATCGGCACATCCAGTATCTCTCCTTTTGCAAAATGCAGTCTCCAGCCAGGATCCGTGCGATATATCTGGCTTAACTGAGCAGGACAAAATAGCGTCACTTTAGGGTGGTTCTCCAGCGCCTGCCAAAGTGCAGACTGCAGAACCCGATTTTCGACCATATAACCCAGTTCAGATATGCCCAGCTCATTGGCATCAAAACTAACGTGAGCACGCTCCCACTCCCAGGTTTCCAGGCGGCGATAAGGGTGAGCACGCATCAAAAGAACATGCTGCCAAATGCCTAAAGACTGTAATAACGCCACAGACTGTACGCCAAGTGCAGAAATTCGCACATCTGGTGGACTATCTGGCTGAAAGGCCGCCGGTGCTTGATGTTCAATCACCGCAACGTTAAAACCGCTATTTGCGAGGCCCAGAGCCGCAGCCGCGCCGACCATACCGCCACCGACAACGGCGACTTCAATGGGTTGATCTTTCATGATGTTTATCCTTAATTTGCCTGAGTTAATTCTACTGGCTTTTCTCAGGCTGGTCACATCCGCGTCAAAGCATTACACTATACGGCTTAACTCTTGGCTACACCTGAGCAATGACAAGTCGATGACCCAAAAACTTCATATAAAAACCTGGGGCTGTCAGATGAACGAGTACGATTCATCAAAGATGGCCGATCTCCTGGACAGCACTCACGGCTTTACGCTAACAGAAAATCCAGAAGAGGCTGATGTTCTTCTCCTGAATACGTGTTCTATCCGTGAAAAAGCCCAGGAAAAAGTATTCCACCAACTAGGTCGCTGGCGGCTTATCAAAGCAACCAGACCTGACGTTATCATTGGTGTCGGCGGTTGTGTCGCCTCACAAGAGGGGGCCCATATTCGTCAGCGTGCCAGCTATGTTGACATTATTTTTGGCCCACAGACGCTGCACCGTCTGCCTGAGATGATTAACCAGGTTCGTGGCACCCGTAGCCCCGTGGTGGATGTCAGTTTCCCTGAAATTGAAAAATTTGACCGCCTGCCAGAACCTCGCGCCGAAGGACCAACGGCATTCGTCTCGATTATGGAAGGCTGTAACAAATATTGTACTTACTGTGTGGTGCCTTACACCCGTGGTGAAGAAGTCAGCCGTCCTTGTGACGATATTCTGTTTGAAATCGCACAACTGGCCGCCCAAGGTGTCCGTGAGGTCAATCTGTTAGGTCAAAACGTCAACGCATGGCGTGGCCCATTATTTGATGGTGAACTGGGAAGCTTTGCCGAACTGCTACGCCTGGTCGCGGCAATCGACGGCATTGACCGTATTCGCTTCACCACCAGCCACCCTATTGAGTTCACAGACGATATTATCGAAGTCTATCGGGATACCCCTGAACTGGTAAGCTTCCTGCACTTACCTGTTCAAAGCGGCTCTGATCGTGTCCTGAATATGATGAGCCGTACCCATACCGGGTTGGAATATAAAGCGATCATTCGCAAACTTCGTGCTGCTCGTCCAGACATTCAAGTCAGCTCTGACTTTATTGTCGGTTTCCCTGGGGAAACCCAGCAAGACTTTGAACAAACAATGAAACTTATCGCTGATGTGAATTTTGATATGAGCTACAGCTTTATCTTCTCTGCCCGTCCAGGTACCCCGGCAGCCGATATGGTGGACGATGTTCCGGAAGAAGAGAAAAAACAGCGTCTCTATATTCTTCAGGATCGTATCAGCCAGCAGGCCATGGCCTGGAGCCGTCGCATGTTAGGGACCGTGCAGCGGATATTGGTGGAAGGAACGTCTCGTAAAAGTATCATGGAGCTATCAGGACGTACCGAAAATAACCGTGTGGTTAATTTTGAAGGTACCCCGGATATGGTCGGCAAATTTGTTGATGTAGAAATCACCGAAGTCCGTCCTAACTCTTTGCGCGGTAAGTTAGTACGTACCGAAGAAGAAATGGGCCTACGGATTGTCGAGTCCCCTGCCTCGGTGATTGCCCGAACCCGCAAAGAAAATGAGATTGGGGTTGGGGTTTATCAGCCATAAGCTCAGTAAATGATATCGGGGTAGCAAAAGGCTCCCCCGGTAGTCAATTTTATTGTTTATGCTTGTATTCTGATGTGATAAACCAAATATCTTATTGGATGCCAGTCCTTGCCTGACCGAACAGAGAAGGCATTGTTATCAGGACTGCGGCATAAACCCTATTGTTGACACTCACTGGCCTGAATAATCCAGAGGATAAGTTTGAATATCGAAACGCGTGAAATAACACTAGAGCCCGCAGATAATGCCCGTCTTCTGAGCCTCTGCGGCCCATTTGATGACAACATCAAACAGCTTGAACGCCGCCTGGGCATCGATATCAGCCGCCGTGATAATGTATTTCGCATCACAGGGCGCATCATGACGGTAAATGCTGCCGCAAAAATATTACTGACACTCTACGTGGACACTGCCCCCATGCGTGGCGAAAGCCAGGATATTGATCCCGAGAAAATCCATCTGGCGATTAAAGAGACGGGCGTACTGGAACAAGTCGCTGACAGTGTACCGGATTACGGTAAAGGGATTAATATCAAAACCAAACGGGGTGTCATTAAGCCGCGCACCCCTAACCAGGCTCAGTATATTTCTAATATTCTGACCCATGATATTACATTTGGTATTGGCCCCGCTGGTACGGGTAAAACCTACCTTGCTGTCGCAGCAGCCGTTGACGCTCTTGAGCGTCAGGAAATTCGCCGTATCCTGTTAACCCGCCCGGCAGTTGAAGCAGGTGAAAAACTGGGCTTTCTGCCCGGGGATCTGAGCCAAAAAGTCGATCCTTACTTGCGTCCATTGTATGACGCACTGTTCGAGATGCTCGGCTTTGAACGTGTAGAAAAACTGATCGAACGTAACGTTATTGAAGTGGCACCGCTGGCCTATATGCGTGGCAGAACACTCAATGATGCCTTTATTATTCTCGATGAAAGCCAGAACACCACCAGCGAACAGATGAAGATGTTTCTGACTCGTATTGGATTCAACTCCAAGGCAGTTATTACTGGTGATGCAACGCAAATCGATCTACCACGCAATATTAAGTCAGGTCTGCGCCATGCGATTGACGTGCTGGCTGAAGTTGATGAAATAAGCTTTAATTTTCTCAACAGTGAGGATGTGGTACGTCACCCGGTGGTGGCCCGTATCGTCAATGCCTATGAGGCGTGGGAAAACAGCGAACAGCAGCGTAAAGATGCCCTGGCAGCGGCACGTAAATATGACGCACAAACAAATCATATCACGCCTCGGGAGAGCGAATGAGCGAGGTTATCCTTGACCTACAACTGGCCTGTGAAGACAACACAGGCCTGCCTGAAGAGAGCCAGATCCAGACCTGGCTCAACGCGGTGATTTCACAATTTCAGGAAGAAGCAGAAGTCACGGTACGTCTTGTTGATGAAGCGGAAAGTCATGAGCTAAACCTGACTTATCGGGGTAAAGACAAACCAACCAATGTGCTCTCTTTTCCGTTTGAGGCGCCGCCCGGTATTGAACTGCCCCTGCTGGGTGACTTAATTATTTGCCGCCAGGTGGTTGAACAAGAAGCGCTGGAACAAGAAAAACCCCTAATCGCCCATTGGGCACATATGGTAATACATGGTAGCCTGCATCTTCTGGGCTATGATCATATTGAAGACGATGAAGCAGAAGAGATGGAAGCACTGGAAACAGAGATAATGCTTGCCCTCGGGTATGCGGATCCGTACATTGCCGAAAAAGAGTAATTACTACGATATAGAATTATCGGGTAACACATGCAGGCGGCGGTCAATCTCACCGCCTGTGAGTTTTGACTAACCAGAGGCCTCAAACCTAACGCCATGAGCGACGACAATTCACATAATAGTGATATGCCTGCCACTAAAAAGGGATTTTTTTCCCTGTTCCTGAGTCAACTGTTCCACGGTGAACCCAAAAACCGTGATGATTTGCTGACACTGATCCGTGATTCAGAGCAAAACGCACTCATTGATCAGGATACTCGCGATATGCTCGAAGGGGTTATGGATATTGCTGACCAGCGGGTACGTGACATTATGATCACACGCTCGCAAATCGTGACACTTAAGCTCAATCAGACACTGGATGAATGCATTAATGTGATCACTGAGTCAGCGCACTCCCGTTTTCCTGTTATCAGCGAGGACAAGGATCACATTGAAGGGATTTTAATGGCCAAAGATCTGCTGCCATTTATGCGCAGTGACAGTGAGCCATTCAGTATCGACAAGGTGTTACGCCCGGCTGTTGTGGTGCCTGAGAGTAAGCGTGTTGACCGTATGCTCAAGGAATTTCGTCAGCAACGCTATCATATGGCGATTGTCATTGATGAATTTGGTGGTGTCTCTGGCCTTGTCACGATTGAAGATATTCTCGAGCTTATTGTTGGCGATATAGAAGATGAGTACGATGACGAGGAAGATATCGATTTCCGTCAGTTAAGTCGTCACACATGGACGGCACGTGCCCTTGCATCAATTGAAGACTTTAACAAAGCCTTTGATACTCACTTCAGTGATGAAGAGGTCGACACCATAGGTGGGCTAGTGATGCAAGCCTTTGGTCACCTTCCTGCTCGCGGCGAAACCATTGAAATAGACGGTTACCAGTTTAAAGTCGCCATGGCGGATAGCCGTCGTATTATTCAGGTTCATATCCGTATACCGGATGACTCACCTCAACCGAAACTGGAAAGCTAACTCCTTTATGGGCTACACCCTATACTTACAACGCCAGTCAGTACGTTTACTGCTGGCGCTTTTGTTCGGCGCTTGCGGCACACTGGCCTTCTCCCCTTATGATTTCTGGCCAGCGGCACTTGTCTCCCTGGCAGGGCTACAGGCTCTGACCCTCAACCGCCGGGCAACGCAAAGTGCCTGGATCGGCTTCTTCTGGGGATTAGGGTTATTTGGCAGCGGTGTTAACTGGGTCTACGTCAGTATCGCCCAGTTTGGTGGCATGCCTGGCCCGGTTAACATTTTTCTGGTTATCCTGCTGGCGGCCTACCTCTCACTGTATACCGGATTGTTTGCTGGCCTGCTCAGTCGCCTGTGGCCGAAAACCAGCTGGTGGCGTCTGGCCCTTGCAGCCCCGGCCCTGTGGCAAGTCACCGAGTTTCTGCGCGGCTGGATTTTAACCGGTTTTCCGTGGTTACAATTTGGCTATAGCCAGATAAACGGGCCTCTGAAAGGTCTGGCACCCATTTTTGGTGTGGAAACTATTACACTGCTGCTGATGGTTGTCAGTGGTCTACTGGTTTATGCGCTGAATGTAAAAAGCTGGAAACCGGCGTTGCTTGCAGCAGCCTTATTATTTCTGCCATGGCCACTCAATACACTACAGTGGTTTCAGCCACAAACTGACCGACCACTTAAGGTGGCGCTGGTACAGGGTAATATTCCCCAGGCACTGAAATGGGATGAAACCCAGCTTCTGAATACATTGCGGATCTATTACGGCCTGACAGAACCCCTGTTAGGGAAGTCGCAACTCATCATTTGGCCTGAATCAGCCATCCCGGACCTGGAAATTAACCAGCAACCGTTTCTGAACATGTTGAACCAGCATCTGCTGCAACAGCATAGCTCATTAATAACCGGTATTGTGGATGTCCGTCTGAATCGCCATAACCGCTATGATACCTATAACACGATCATTACTCTCGGTGAGGGTAGCCCCTACAGTTATAACAGTAGCGATCGCTATAATAAAAATCACCTGGTTCCCTTTGGTGAATTTGTCCCGCTGGAGTCAATCCTGCGCCCACTGGCCCCTTTCTTCGATTTACCCATGTCCTCTTTCAGCCGCGGCCCCTATGTTCAGCCCCAGCTTGAAGCGGCAAATGTCAAACTGACACCGGCAATTTGTTACGAAATTATCCTCGGTGAGCAAGTACGTGCTAATTTCCGCCCGGATACGGACTATCTCCTGACCATCTCGAATGATGCCTGGTTTGGTAAATCCATCGGTCCGTGGCAGCACCTGCAAATGGCGCGAATGCGTGCCCTGGAGTTCGGACGTCCTTTACTGCGCAGCACCAATAACGGCATTACCGTTACGGTTGATGCAAAAGGTGAAATAACTAAAATGTTGCCGCAGTTTACGCGAGGAGTGCTGGAAACCACCGTTATCCCCGCACGTGGTTTAACACCTTACGCACGTTTTGGTGATACTCCCCTGTGGCTATTAACACTGGTGTTCGGTATTACCGCGCTGATCATTAGCCTGAAAGTGCGCCCCCGTACCTGATTCCCACCCGACATAATAAAAGTCAGGCTTCATCCTGGCTTTTATTACAGATAAAGAAGGAAAAACGTCGTTTTTCCTTCTTTGCTTTTCACCTATTACAGCAAGAGCCGGCGAACACAATCTTCTGGTTGCTTTACAACCAAACCGCTATACACGAGAACCGCCATCAAATATCACGAATGGGGTAGATTATTCCGTTCTGTGCTCGCCCTCAGGTAAACCTCAGCCCGTATGTTTATTTCTGGCACAAAAGTTGCTTTATTTTAGTATCCACCTCATTTACCGGACAGAATGAAGGAGGATGCAACATAAAAGAGCAAAACAGGGACAACGGTGCACTATAAGTGAACACGATGCACCATTAAGTGGCAAGCATAGCACCGGGTTGATGAAAAGCAGGACAAACACCTTTAAATGATGCGGGTTACATCTCAAAAAAAAACATTAATGCATCAAAATGGTGACATGAAACTAACATCAATGGTAACCATTGAATAATTATTCGACCATTATCCAACACAACAACAAACTGATTAGTTCGGTTTAATCACCGTTTAAGCACACAGATTAAGGAGTTAGACATGCAATTACGTAAACTGACCGCTACTGCTGCATTAGTGCTGGGAATGGGTGCGAGTCTGGGAATTGCTCATGCGGAAGATGCGGCCCCGGCTTCTGGCCAGCAGTCCACCCTGGATAAAATTAATCAAAATGGCGTGATTGTCGTCGGGCACCGCGAGTCTTCAGTTCCGTTTTCCTATTACGATAACCAGCAAAAAGTTGTCGGGTATTCTCAGGACTACTCTAATGCCATTGTTGATGCGGTGAAGAAGAAACTGAATAAGCCTGATTTACAAGTTAAGCTCATTCCTATTACTTCACAAAACCGTATTCCATTACTGCAAAATGGCACTTTCGATTTTGAATGTGGCTCAACCACCAACAACCTTGAGCGTCAAAAACAGGCTGACTTCTCTAATACCATTTTTGTCGTCGGAACCCGTCTGTTAGTGAAGAAAAACGGCCCTATCAAAGACTTTTCTGACCTGAAAGGTAAAGCGGTTGTTGTAACTTCAGGAACGACCTCTGAAGCATTACTCAACAAGCTGAACGATGAGAAGAAAATGGATATGCGCATTATCAGTGCCAAAGATCACGGTGACTCCTTCCGTACCCTGGAAAGTGGTCGTGCGGTCGCCTTTATGATGGATGACGCCCTGCTGGCAGGTGAACGCGCGAAAGCGAAAAAACCAGGTGACTGGGATATCGTTGGGACACCACAGTCTGAAGAAGCCTATGGCTGTATGCTGCGTAAAAATGATCCTGAATTTAAAAAATTGGTCGATGAGACTATTGCCCAGGCACAAACCTCTGGTGAAGCTGAAAAATGGTTTGAAGTCTGGTTCAAACAGCCTATTCCACCAAAAAATTTAAATATGAATTTCGACCTCTCTAAAGAGATGAAAGCGACCTTCAAAGCACCGAATGACAAAGCACTCAACTAGATGAGAAAAACCAGGGCGATGTGATTCGTCTTGTTGATTGAAATATGGAAACCCCCTTCGTTAACGGTAACAGGCCGTTCCCCTGAAACCGTTAACCCTCCTCAATACGCTGACAAAGATCAGATGGGGAGGCTAAGGTTCTAATCAATCATTGAGGGGTGCCTGGCACCCTCTTTGTGTAACAAGGACGTCAGCTGGCTATATTGCAGTCCGTCGAGGTTGATGATTTATCCTGTTCGTCATCGATCTCAGGGTAGCGTCGCTACCCTCTTTTTTATCGCGGAGTATGTTATGTCCATAGACTGGAATTGGGGTATCTTTTTACAGCCCACCCCATTCGGCAACACTACCTATCTGGGCTGGATTTGGAGTGGCTTTCAGGTCACCGTTGCGCTCTCTCTCAGTGCCTGGATTATTGCTTTTTTCGTAGGTTCACTTTTCGGTATCCTGCGTACTGTCCCAAATAAACTCTTGTCGTCAATTGGCACGGTTTATGTCGAGCTGTTCCGTAACGTCCCGTTAATCGTACAGTTTTTCACCTGGTATCTGGTCATCCCTGAGTTATTACCAGAAAGTATTGGCATGTGGTTTAAGGCAGAATTGGATCCCAATATACAATTTTTTGTCTCTTCTATGCTTTGTCTGGGGCTGTTTACTGCTGCCCGTGTCTGTGAGCAAGTCAGGGCTGCCATTCAGTCTCTGCCACGCGGGCAAAAAAATGCAGCGCTGGCAATGGGACTGACACAAACCCAGGCTTATCGCTATGTACTGCTGCCAAATGCTTACCGTGTGATTGTGCCACCGATGACCTCGGAAATGATGAACCTGGTGAAAAACTCCGCCATTGCATCAACCATTGGTTTGATGGATCTGGCAGCCCAGGCCGGTAAGCTTCTTGATTACTCTGCCCACGCCTATGAGTCTTTCACCGCGATAACCCTCGCCTATGTTCTTATTAACGTTGTCATTATGGGTGTTATGTACTTGGTTGAACGGAAAGTTCGTCTGCCTGGCAATATGGGGAGCAAATAATGTCAGAATACGACTGGAGTTCTATCATTCCAACCCTGCCATTCCTGATGCAGGGCATGATCATTACGCTGGAGATAACAGTTACGGCTGTCGTTGTCGGTATCGTCTGGGGGACATTACTGGCCGTCATGCGTTTATCCAGTTTTAAACCTGTCGCCTGGTTTGCTGCTGCTTATGTCAACGTATTCCGCTCAGTCCCCCTGGTCATGGTGCTGCTCTGGTTCTATTTGGTGGTACCCGGATTTTTACAATCAATTCTGGGATTATCCCCCCAACGAGATATTCGGTTAATTTCAGCCATGGTCGCCTTTGCCATGTTTGAAGCCGCTTACTATTCAGAAATTATTCGTGCCGGGATATTAAGTGTTTCACGTGGACAGTCCAATGCAGCCCTGGCGCTGGGGATGACCAAAGCCCAGTCAATGCGACTGGTTATTTTACCGCAGGCCTTCCGGGCCATGGTGCCATTACTGTTAACTCAAGGTATTGTCTTGTTTCAGGATACCTCTCTGGTCTATGTTATCAGTCTGGCGGATTTCTTCCGTACCGCATCAACCATTGGTGAACGTGATGGCACCCAGGTCGAAATGATTCTGTTTGCTGGCTTCGTCTATTTTGTTATTAGTCTTAGCGCCTCTTTGCTGGTCAGCTATTTGAAGAAAAGGACTGTCTAATGATCTCTTTGAAAAATGTATCCAAGTGGTATGGTCACTTTCAGGTGCTCACCGACTGCTCAACAGAAGTAAAAAAAGGCGAAGTGGTCGTCGTTTGCGGTCCGTCTGGTTCCGGTAAATCAACGCTGATTAAAACCGTTAATGGCCTTGAGCCAATACAACAGGGTGAAATCATTTTTAATGGCACCCGAGTGAACGATAAAAAAACCAATCTTGCCAAATTGCGCTCCCACGTCGGCATGGTATTCCAGCACTTTGAACTGTTTCCTCATTTATCCATTATCGAAAATCTGACGCTAGCCCAAGTGAAAGTGCTGAAACGCGATAAGACCCTTTCACGTGAAAAAGGGCTCAAACTCCTGGAGCGTGTAGGGCTGGGTAATCATGCCAATAAATATCCCTCGCAGCTTTCCGGTGGTCAGCAACAGCGTGTGGCTATTGCCCGGGCACTCTGCATGGATCCGGTGGTCATGCTATTTGACGAACCCACCTCGGCACTGGATCCAGAAATGATCAATGAAGTACTGGATGTGATGGTGGAACTGGCCAACGAAGGGATGACTATGATGGTGGTAACTCATGAGATGGGCTTCGCCCGTAAAGTTGCCAATCGTGTTATTTTTATGGATGAAGGGAAAATTATCGAAGACATCGATAAAGATGAATTCTTTAATAATCCACAGTCTGATCGCGCCAAAGACTTCCTGGCTAAAATTCTGCACTAAATTTTACCGTATTTATCACCGCTTAATAATGCGCCCGTAGACGGGCGCATCGTTATTTTAGGGATCAAAAGGTTTACGATGAAAACGATCATGGCCACACTGAGGACAGACGGTTAAAACCTCAGGGGCATAGATTGCGAGACTGAAATGACAGTTATCGCACACCAAATTCCCGAAACCGACCAACTCCCCACTACGATAAACACCCTTGTTTTCGATATCCTGAAATGCTTCCCGCCACTCTATTTGAGTTTTATCAGTGATATCGGCCAGCTCCTGCCACAGGCTTTCTTTTATGACCCGCATAAAAACGCTATCTCCAAACGAATCTGCGTTTTCACTATAGCTGGCGGCAAAGGCTTTAATATCGCGACGAACGGCATTGGTCACCTGGGCGATTTCTTCGGGTGTCAGCTCATGTTTTTCTTCCAGTGACTGGTGCGCTTCTTTTACCAACTTATCAATATCGCGATCGCCACCTTCTATCTTTTTGGTCAGCGACTTCACCAGTTCATGGTATGACTTGGAAACTTTACTCATCTTTTTCTACTCCTTTAAAAAGACCTCATCAGAACAAAGAGGTGACCTGCACCAATAATAGACCTTAACGGGGACACCTTGGTTAAATTCCTTCCTTTAGTCATAAAATACCCGCAAGGAACAAAGTATGAAATGGTTATTCAAACGAGGGAAAGGCTGTTTTGCTGGTGGCGAATCAGCTATGCTATGGGGCTATTAAACCTATATCGTGCAAAGCTACATCCGTAGCTGTCTTTCATAAACAGGACCACTGGCTACCATGCAAGAGCAATATCGCCCGGAAGAGATAGAATCCAACGTCCAGCAACACTGGCAAGAGAAACGTACTTTTGAAGTGACCGAAGACGAAAGCAAAGAGAAGTACTACTGCCTCTCAATGCTACCCTATCCTTCTGGCCGACTACATATGGGCCACGTACGTAATTACACCATCGGTGATGTCGTGGCACGCTACCAGCGTATGCTGGGCAAGAATGTATTACAGCCAATCGGCTGGGATGCATTCGGCTTGCCAGCTGAAGGGGCGGCAGTAAAAAACAATACGGCACCCGCACCATGGACCTATGAAAATATCGACTACATGAAAAACCAGCTGAAAACGCTGGGTTTTGGTTACGACTGGAGCCGTGAACTGGCTACCTGTACCCCAGAATACTACCGCTGGGAACAGCAATTTTTCACTGAGCTGTATAAAAAAGGCCTGGTGTACAAAAAAACATCTGCTGTCAACTGGTGTCCGAATGACCAAACTGTTCTGGCTAATGAACAGGTCATTGACGGGTGCTGCTGGCGCTGTGACACCAAAGTTGAACGTAAAGAGATCCCTCAGTGGTTTATTAAAATCACTGCTTATGCTGACGAACTCCTCAATGACCTGGATACCCTGGACCACTGGCCAGAGCAGGTTAAAACGATGCAGCGTAACTGGATTGGTCGTTCAGAAGGGGTAGAAATTACCTTTGACGTAGAAAACAGTGCAGAAAAACTGAAAGTTTATACGACCCGTCCGGACACCTTTATGGGCGTCACCTATCTGGCGGTTGCTGCAGGGCATCCCCTGGCAAAACTGGCAGCGGAAACACGTCCTGATGTGGCTGCGTTTATCGAAGAGTGTCGTAATACCAAAGTTGCCGAAGCAGATATGGCAACCATGGAGAAAAAAGGCATTGCAACAGGTATTAATGCTATTCACCCACTGACTGGTGAGGCTGTTCCTGTCTGGATTGCTAACTTTGTTCTGATGGAATACGGCACCGGTGCTGTGATGGCTGTTCCAGGCCATGACCAGCGTGACTGGGAATTTGCCACGAAATATCACCTGCCGATTAAGCCCGTTATTTTAAACAATGACGGTAGTGAACCTGATCTGTCCGCTGCGGCAATGACAGAAAAAGGTAAACTGTTTAATTCTGGCGAGTTCAACGGTCTCGACTTCCAGTCCGCATTTGATGCCATTGCCAATAAACTGGCGGATAAAGGCGTTGGTGAACGCAAAGTCAACTACCGCCTGCGCGACTGGGGTGTTTCCCGTCAGCGTTACTGGGGAGCACCAATCCCTATGGTTACGCTGGAAGATGGTACGGTTATGCCCACACCAGAAGACCAGTTACCGGTTATTTTGCCGGAAGATGTCGTTATGGATGGCATAACCAGCCCAATAAAAGCCGATCCTGAATGGGCAAAAACCACCGTTAATGGTCAGCCTGCACTGCGTGAAACGGATACTTTTGACACCTTTATGGAGTCATCCTGGTACTACGCACGCTACACCTGCCCGGATTATGATAAAGGCATGCTCGACCCAAAAGCCGCTAACTACTGGCTGCCTGTCGACATCTATGTTGGTGGTATTGAACATGCCATTATGCATCTGCTTTACTTCCGCTTTTTCCATAAGCTGATGCGTGATGCCGGAATGGTAACGTCTAATGAACCGGCTAAACAGCTGCTGTGCCAGGGTATGGTATTAGCTGATGGCTTCTACTACGTCGGCAACAACGGTGAACGTAACTGGGTCTCCCCAACGGATGCCATTGTTGAGCGGGATGAGAAAGGCCGCATCGTTAAAGCCCGGGATCAGGACGGTCATGAGCTGGTTTATGCCGGCATGAGTAAAATGTCGAAATCGAAGAATAACGGCATTGATCCTCAGGTCATGGTAGAACGTTACGGTGCAGATACCGTGCGCTTGTTTATGATGTTTGCTTCCCCTGCTGATATGACTCTGGAATGGCAAGAGTCCGGTGTTGAAGGCGCTAACCGTTTCCTGAAACGTGTATGGCGACTGGTTTATGAACATACCAGCCGTGGTGCTGCACCAGCGCTGGATATCACCTCATTGAACGATGATCAAAAAGCACTGCGTCGCGATGTACATAAAACGATTGCTAAAGTGACTGATGACATCGGTCGCCGTCAGACATTCAATACCGCCATCGCGGCGATTATGGAACTGATGAATAAGCTGACGCGTGTTGATCAGGATGACGATACCAACCGCGCACTGCTCAACGAAGCACTGTTAGCCGTAGTGCCTATGCTCTATCCATTTACTCCACATGCTAGCTTCGCTATGTGGCAATCTCTGGGTGGAAATGGTGATATCGACAATGCACCATGGCCGCAGGCTGATGAAAAAGCCATGGTGGAAGACTCCCGTCTGGTCGTGGTGCAGATCAACGGAAAAGTCCGCGGTAAAGTAACAGTTCCCGTTGATGCTACGGAACAGCAAGTGCATGAGCGTGCGCTACAGGAACATCTGGTAGCAAAACATCTTGAGGGCGTAACCCTGCGGAAAGTCATTTATATTCCGGGTAAACTGCTCAACTTGGTTGTGGGCTAAGCGCAGGAGGTAACGTGCGACATCCCTTTATCACTTTGCTTGTCACCCTGGCGGTATTAATGACCGCAGGGTGTGGTTTTCATCTGCGTGGTACCACGCAGATCCCGACCGGGCTTAAAACGCTTATCCTCAACTCCAGCGACCCTAACGGGCCGCTGACCAGGGAGATCCGCCAGCAATTACTGTTAAACGGTGTCACTCTTGTTGATGATAAAGCCACGGATACCACAAAAAATATTCCCTCTTTACGTGTTCTGGGCTCCAGCCTGAGTAAAGACACGGCCTCCATCTTCCAGGATGGCCGGACGGCAGAATATCAAATGGTGATGACGGTCAGAGCCCAGGTTCTGATCCCGGGGGCTGATATTTATCCTATCAGTGCAACGACTTATCGATCTTTCTTTGATAACCCGTTAACCGCCCTGGCGAAGGATGCAGAGCAGGAACTTATCATCCAGGAAATGTATACCAACGTCGCCCAACAGCTGATTCGTTCATTACTTTCTGTAGATGCCGCAGAGCAGGAAGCGGACAGAAAAGAGGCGGCTCGCCTCAGCGAGAAGAGTAAATCTGAAGCGGTGACTGCCACCGGTCGGGTTTCGACGAATCTGTCGGCCACGCTCGGTAGCCAATGATTCGGTTGTATCCAGAGCAACTCCGCGCGCAACTCCATGAAGGGCTGCGCGCGGCCTATATTATCACCGGCAATGACCCTCTGTTGCTGCAAGAAAGTCAGGATGCCATTCGTCAGGCAGCCCAACAACAGGGCTTTGAAGAACATCACAGCGTCCAGATTGATGCCAGCACTGACTGGCAGGATCTGTTTGCCCTCTGTCAGGAACAAAGCCTGTTCTCCCGGCGTCAAACCTTGCTGCTCCTGCTCCCCGAAAATGGCCCTAATGCCACCATTAACGCTCAACTGGATACGCTCGTCAGCCTTTTACACGGGGATATTCTGCTCCTGGTTCGTGGAAACAAACTAACCAAAGCTCAGGAAAATGCCCCCTGGTTAACCAGGATTGCTGACCAGTGTGTGCAGGTGAGTTGCCAGACCCCGGAACATAACCATCTGCCACGCTGGGTCGCCCAGCGGGCTAAACAGATGAGTCTGACACTGGATGATCCGGCCAGTCAGCTCCTCTGCTATTGTTATGAGGGTAATTTGCTGGCACTTTCACAAGCACTTGAACGCCTGTCATTGATTTGGCCTGACGGTAAACTCACCCTACCAAGGGTTGAGCAAGCCGTGAACGACGCCGCCCACTTTAGCCCCTTTCACTGGATTGATGCCCTGATGAATGGCAAGAGTAAACGGGCGTTGCATATTCTGCGTCAGCTTCATCTGGAAGCCTGTGAGCCGGTTATTCTCTTGCGTACCCTGCAGCGAGAGCTATTACAGCTGGTACAGCTTAAACGCCAAATGGTGACAGTGCCGCTCCGCACGTTATTTGATCAACAGCGGGTTTGGCAAAACCGCCGTCCGTTATTAACCGAAGCCTTAAACCGCCTGACCTTACCCCAGTTATATCAAGGTGTCAGTCTGTTAGCCCGGATAGAGCTGACACTTAAACAAGACTATGGTCAATCCGTGTGGAATGAGCTGGAAGAAATTTCTCTGCTGATTTGCAACAAAGCACTGCCTGAAATATTTATCCATGACTGAGACAAGACCCACCTTGCAGGCCATTTATGGGGGAACTTTTGACCCTATTCATTACGGCCATCTGAACTCAGTCACCGCACTGGCAGAACAGGTTTCGCTCCACCAGATCATTATTATGCCAAATAATGTTCCCCCCCATCGACCACAGCCTGAAGCCACCAGTGAACAACGTCGAAAGATGGTGGAACTGGCGATTGCGAACAATCCCCTATTCACACTGGATTGCCGCGAACTGAAACGTGCTACCCCTTCCTGGACCGTCGATACGCTGGAGGAAGTTCGTGCTGAAAAAGGTAATCAGCAGCCCCTGGCGTTTATTATCGGCCAGGACTCACTGCTCAGTTTACCCCACTGGCACCGTTGGGAGTCCCTGTTGTCCCTCTGCCATTTGCTGGTCTGTCAGCGTCCAGGTTATCCCCTCACCATGGAAACACCTGAACGACAACAATGGCTGGAAACGCATCGGACGTCATCCGTCGCTTCGCTGCATCAGCAACCTGCAGGATGCATTTTTATCGCCCCCACTCCGCTATATGACATTTCTGCCACCCTCATTCGCCAGCGTCTGGCGGCCGGGCAACCTTGCGATGATTTAGTCCCTGCCCCCGTACTCAATTTTATCCACCAGCAACATCTTTATCGCTAAACACATCCCGTAATGCTGCCAGCAGATGGTTATTATCCGCCTCACTTTTGATTGCCACACGATAATAACGACCATCAAGCCCAGGGTAGTTGGCACAGCTGCGAATAAGAATCTTCCTTTTTAATAGCGCCTGTTGCAAGGCCAGTCCAGGACGCTCACAACGCAAAAAAATATAGTTTGCGGCCGGGGGCCAGACCCGCAAAGCGGTCATAGCCGTAAGCTGTGCAAAAAGGCGACTGCGTTCAGTCTTCAGCCAAGTATGGCTGGCCTCAATATACTGGTGGTCATGAAAAACTCGTTCCCCGGCAAGCGCGGCAAAAGCATTAATGGTCCAGGGTTCGCGACGCTTGCGTATCTGACTCACCGTATCAATATCACGACTCACCAGATAACCCAGTCGTAATCCAGGAATGGCAAAGAATTTAGTCACAGACCGCAAAATGTATAGCTGGGGATAGTGCGACAGCCGCGGAATAAATCCAGGATCAGCGGGAATAAAATCGAGAAAGGCTTCATCAATAATCACAGCGATATTCATGGCGCAACAGCGTGCCACAATCGCATCCAGTAAGTGTCTGTCTGGCATTAGCCCGGTAGGATTATTGGGAGTACAGAGAAACAGACAATCAAGGTCTGGGGTCAGTGCCGCCAGAAACTGTTCGTCAGGCTGCCAGTCTTGTGTTTCACTCAGAGAATATTCGCGTATTTCACACATGACGGCGTCCAGCGCCCGGCGATACTCAGCAAACCCTGGCGTCAACAACAATGCCCGCTTCGGAGCCAGTTGCTTAACCAGATTAAAAATAAGTTCAGTTTCACCGTTTCCTGCCAGTACCCAGTCAGCAGAAACCCCATGATGTCGTGCCAGGGCATCATGAAGATCCTGATAGGCCTCGTCCGGGTAGTGTTCAGCCAGCGACAAATTATCGATAATTGCCTGCTTTAATGAGGCCGGCATTCCCAGTGGATTGATATTAGCGCTGAAGTCGATCAATTCATGAGGCTCTACACCCATTGAAGCGGCTGCTTCACGAATATTACCGCCATGCTGGCTGGTAAATGCCATGGTCTGTCTCCTGCAGAAAATTCATAGTCTGGCTCAGGTGAATGATACACTTTGCCTGTGGGCCACGGACAGAGTGAGAGATAAAACTGATGAAACTTTGGTTAGTCCGTCATGGACAAACACAAGCCAATCTCGACAAGCGTTATAGCGGGCAATCAGAAACGCCGCTGACACCGGTTGGCCTTGATCAGGCCTTAGCGGTGGGGGAAAAGTTGCAGCATCTCTCTTTTGATAAGGTTTTTTGCGGTGAATCAGGCCGGGTGCAGCAGACCACTCAACGAGTACTGCAGCAACGTAAGCTGCCAGTTATCACAACGCCGTTAGTCAATGAAATGTTTTTCGGCGACTGGGAGATGCACAGCGCCCTCGAGTTGACAGAGAAGTACCCGACACAGTACGCCGCCTGGTGTGATGACTGGCAAAACGTGGTCCCACCAGCAGGAGAAAGTTTTACCGCGTTTTATCAACGTATTGCACAATTTATCGCACAGCTTAAGTGTGAGGATAAGCAGGCCAATATTCTGGTTGTCAGCCATCAAGGCGTGCTGAGTCTGCTGATCTGTCAGTTGTTAAAACTCCCTCCGGAGGCCATGTGGAGCTTTGCCATTGAGCAAGGAGCATGGAGCGAGATACAGCTCTATGAAGATTTTGCAGTACTGCAGTGTCTGAATAACCGAGCCCCGGCCTCCCAAGAGATTTAACCCTGCCCAGCCATGGCCCATCCACCCCAGGGATTACTATTTTCAGCGAACACGCCAGAAAAAGAGCGCCCCCCTTTGTAAGCCTGGAGCCCTTACCACCGGTTTCGCCCCTGTTCACAGTATCTGATGCACTTGCCGTGACATCGTTAACAGAAAAAGACGGGGCCTGACGGTAATTCTTCAGTAAAAAATCCAGTGGTCATGGCCTCCGCGAAAAGCAGTCATTGACAGGCTCTGTCAGGCTGTTATGCTCCGCTGCCACTATTTTCTACCCGTATTATGTTGCGACTTTGAAATTGTTTTACAAAAATGGCGATGCAAACTCTGTCTCGCAATGGGATGATATAGCCAAAGGGTGAATTGGTGCCTTTTGGCTGGGTCAGAATAACCAATCTCTACTGTATAATGACGTCGCAACGTATCAAATCAGACTATTACGCTCTCAGGGGGACTCTTGCAGGGTAAAGCATTCCAGGATTTCGTCATCGATAAAATTGATGACCTTAAAGGCCAGGACATCATCGCGATTGATGTCAAAGGTAAATCAAGCATCACCGACTGTATGGTTATTTGTACCGGTACATCTAATCGTCACGTTATGGCTATTGCAGAAAACGTCGTTCAGGCGTCACGCGAAATTGGACTGACACCAATGGGCGTCAAAGGTATTACAGCCTCTGACTGGGTCGTTGTTGACCTCGGCGAAGTCATTGTTCATGTGATGCAAGAAGAAAGCCGTCAGCTGTACGAACTCGAAAAGCTCTGGAGCTAACGCGTGAAGCTGCAACTGGTCGCTGTTGGAACCAAAATGCCTGACTGGGTACAAACCGGATTTACCGAGTATTTACGCCGTTTTCCTAAAGATATGCCATTTGAATTGGTTGAAGTACCCGCGGGGAAACGGGGTAAGAATGCTGATATTAAGCGCATCCTGGAAAAAGAGGGTGAGATGATGCTGGCTGCTGCGGGTAAAGGTAATCGGATTGTCACTCTGGATATCCCCGGGCAACCTTGGGACACACCACAGCTTGCCGTGCAGCTTGAACGCTGGAAACAAGATGGCCGCGATGTGAGTTTATTGATTGGTGGCCCTGAAGGGCTGGCTCCCTGCTGTAAGGCTGCGGCTGAACAGAGCTGGTCTCTTTCTGCACTGACAATGCCTCATCCTCTGGTCAGGGTTCTGGTTGCTGAAAGCTTATATCGAGCCTGGAGCATCACCACTAATCACCCCTACCACCGTGAATAAACCTGTGCAGGTCATATCAGGCGGCCAATGAAATTACAGAACTCTTTTCGCGACTATTCTGCTGAGTCGGCGCTCTTTGTGCGCCGTGCTCTTGTCGCTTTTTTAGGCATTTTACTGCTCACGGGCGTCTTGCTCGTCAATCTTTACCATTTACAAGTTACCCGCTTTAGTGATTACCAGACACGCTCTAATGTTAACCGTATCAAACTGGTTCCCATTACTCCAAGCAGGGGCATTATTTATGACAGAAACGGCACGCCACTAGCAGCGAACCGGACTATCTATCAAATGGAAATGATGCCTGAGAAAGTGGATAACGTACAAGACACCCTGGATGCGCTCCGATCAGTGATAGACCTGACGGACGAAGATATCGCCAACTTCAAAAAAGAACGAGCGCGTTCTCATCGCTTCACCTCGATCCCGGTTAAAAATAACCTGACCGAAGTTCAGGTTGCTCGTTTTGCTGTTAATCAGTACCGCTTTCCTGGGGTTGAAGTCAAAGGCTATAAACGCCGTTTTTATCCCTATGGTTCCGCCCTGACCCATGTTATTGGTTATGTTTCCAAAATTAATGATAAAGACGTTGAACGTCTGAAAAAAGACGAGAAACTGGCCAATTACGCCGCCACTCGGGATATCGGTAAACTTGGGATCGAACGTTACTATGAAGATATTCTTCATGGTCAGACCGGCTACGAAGAGGTTGAGGTCAATAACCGTGGCCGCGTGATCCGTCAGCTTAAAGAAGTGCCGCCGATTGCCGGCAACGATATCTATCTGACTCTGGATCTGAAACTACAAACCTATATTGAAACGTTACTGGAAGGCAGCCGTGCTTCCGTTATCGTTACCGATCCCAATACCGGGGGGATTCTGGCACTGGTCTCCATGCCGAGTTATAACCCTAACCTGTTTGTTGATGGTATCTCCAGCAAGGATTATTCCGGGCTGCTCAATGACCCCGATACCCCTTTGATTAACCGTGCCACCCAGGGGATCTATCCTCCGGCCTCAACAGTAAAACCCTATATTGCCGTGTCAGCACTCAGTGCCGGGGTTATCAACCGTAATACTTCTCTGTTTGATCCTGGCTGGTGGCAGCTTCCTGGTTCTGAAAAACGCTACCGCGACTGGAAAAAGTGGGGCCACGGACGCCTGAACGTCACCAAGTCACTTGAAGAGTCAGCAGATACCTTCTTCTATCAGGTTGCCTATGACTTAGGTATTGACCGTCTCGGGGAATGGATGAACAAATTTGGCTATGGTCATTACACGGGAATTGACCTTGCAGAAGAACGTTCGGGTAATATGCCAACCCGTGAATGGAAGATGAAGCGTTTTAAAAAGCCGTGGTATCAAGGGGATACCATTCCAGTCGGGATTGGTCAGGGATACTGGACAGCAACCCCTATTCAGATGAACAAAGCACTGATGATCCTGATTAATGACGGTATCGTCCATGTGCCACACCTGCTGATGAGCCGGGTTGAAGACGGTAAAAAAATCCCCTGGGTTCAGCCATCAGAAGAACCCGTGGGGGATATTCATTCCGGCTTCTGGGAGATAGCTAAAGATGGTATGTACGGTGTAGCGAATCGAAGTAACGGAACAGCCCATCGCTACTTTACCAACGCCCCCTATAAAGCCGCGGTGAAATCAGGTACCGCTCAAGTATTTGGTTTGAAAGCGAACGAAACCTATAACGCCAGTAAGATTGCCGAGCGTTTACGTGACCATAAAATGATGATCGGCTTCGCCCCCTATGATAAGCCACAGTATGCCGTGACCATTATTCTGGAAAACGGCGGTGTCGGCCCGGCGGTGGGCACAATTATGCGGCAAATTCTCGACCACTTGATGCTCGGGGATAACAATACCGTGCTGCCTGATGCATTACCGGGCGCATCTGCTGTCGAGGACCAATAGACATGACCGAAAATTCAACGAAAAGATCTATCTGGGATAAAGTCCACCTTGATCCCACGTTGCTGGTGACCATTGTCGCCCTGCTGGTCTTCAGTGCGCTGGTAGTATGGAGTGCCAGTGGTCAAGACATGGGGATGATGGAGCGTAAACTGGGGCAAATTGGCATTGGTTTTGTGGTAATGCTGGTCATGGCACAAATTCCCCCCCGGGTCTATGAAGGCTGGGCGCCTTATCTCTACATCATCTGTATTATTTTATTAGTCGCCGTGGATGCTTTTGGTGCGATCTCTAAAGGGGCACAACGCTGGCTCGATTTAGGAATTATTCGTTTTCAGCCATCCGAGATAGCGAAAATTGCCGTGCCATTAATGGTGGCTCGCTTTATTAACCGGGACGTCTGCCCGCCGTCATTGAAAAATACCGGAATTGCGTTAATCCTTATTTTTATGCCCACGCTGCTGGTTGCAGCACAGCCTGACTTGGGAACATCCATATTAGTGGCTTCTTCAGGGCTGTTCGTCTTGTTCCTGTCAGGACTCAGCTGGCGTTTAATCCTTATCGCGGTGCTGCTACTGGCAGCCTTTATTCCGTTACTGTGGTTCTTCCTGATGCATGACTATCAGCGCTCCCGCGTTATGATGTTACTGGATCCAGAAACTGACCCACTTGGCGCGGGATACCATATTATTCAGTCGAAAATTGCGATTGGTTCTGGAGGGTTGCGTGGTAAAGGCTGGCTGCATGGCACTCAGTCACAACTGGAGTTTTTACCCGAACGACATACGGACTTCATCTTTGCGGTACTGGCAGAAGAATTGGGGTTACTGGGGGTAATGGTTCTGCTGGCCCTCTATTTGCTGCTCATTGCACGGGGGCTCTTTATTGCGGCCTACGCCCAGACAACATTTGGCCGTGTCATGGTCGGTGGCCTGATGCTAATTTTATTCGTTTATGTGTTTGTCAATATCGGTATGGTTAGTGGTATCTTACCTGTGGTCGGCGTACCACTCCCTTTAGTCAGTTATGGGGGGTCAGCGTTAATCGTACTGATGGCCGGGTTTGGTATCGTCATGTCGATACATACTCACAGAAAAATGTTATCGAAGAGCGTTTAATTGGATGAGGAGCGCAATGGTTAAGCAATGGCTTGGTGTCTGCATAGCAGCAACATTACTGACGGCATGTTCGTTGAATGACAACGGCCAGCAACCAACAAATCAGGTACCGCCCGTGGCTGTCTGTAATAGCCCGGTGGTAGAAATCACTGGCCAGGAACCACGGTTTGAGCCACTGAATCCTTCGCTGAATCAGGATTACCAGCGTGATGGCCGCCAGTATAACATCGTGAAAAATCCAGCTAACTATAGCGAGACAGGATTTGCGGCCATTTATGATGGTCCCACCGACAGCAATCTGACGGCATCCGGTGAAGAGTTTGATCCGAACGCATTGACTGTTGCACATCCTACATTACCAGTCCCAAGTTATGCTCGTATCACTAACCTGGCAAATGGCCGTATGCTGGTGGTGCGTGTCAATGACAGGGGCCCTTATGGCACCAGAGACCGCGTTGTTGCCCTGTCCCGGGCAGTAGCTGATCGTCTTAATACCTCAAATAATACCAGGGTGCGTATCGACCCGATTATTGTCGCTGCTGACGGTAGCTATTCCGGCCCGGGCATGGCTTGTACCACTATTGCCAAGCAAACCTACGCCCTGCCCGCTCGCCCGGATTTAAACAGCGGCCTGGGGAGCGCGTCTTCTTATCAGGCTCCTGCTCCCCAACAGGACGTAATGGCTATCAATAATGCATCTTTGCAGAGTGAAGACCCCATGGGGGCTCCTGTCAAAAGCAGCGGTTTTTTAGGGGCTCCAACGCCTATGCCTGCGGGTATTCTTGAGCAGCCTGAAGCACCAGCACAGCCAGCAGCAGTGGACACCACCCCCCCTGTTACCAGCACACCTGTACCACAACGAACCGCGCCATCCCAGGCTCACGGGCAGTATGTCGTGCAAGTGGGCGCCGTGAGTGATAGTACTCGCGCCCAGCAATGGCTTAAGAAACTGAGCCAGCAGTTTGCTACTCAAGGAGCGGTTTCGCAAAATGGTGCGATTTACCGCGTGCAGTTAGGCCCGTTCAGTCAGCGCAGTGAGGCTATTGCCCTACAACAACGCTTACTATCCGAAGCTCAACAGCAATCTTTCATTACCAATGCGCCTGCACACTAGTCATTTGCTGGCATTTGTCGCTATGTAAGGTTTTGTAAGCTCTATTAACAAACTCGCAAGCAAAGTCAGATGCCAGCAAAAAATGCTTTTGTTATAGTGAGGCACTTTTTTAATCCCATCACGGATGCCGTTGTTTTAATCATGACTACAGATTTCCCTACTCGTTTTGTGAAACGTATTGCGTTCACCATGTTACTGGCGTTTTCATCTGCCGCGACTGTTCAGGCTGATGATCTTAATCTTAAAACAATGATTCCTGGCGTCCCGCAAATTGATGCAGAATCCTATATTCTGATTGATGCTAATTCAGGAAAAGTACTGGCAGAGTCCAATGCTGATGCCCGCCGCGATCCGGCCAGCCTGACCAAAATGATGACCAGCTATGTCATTGGCCAGGCAATGAAAGCAGGTAAATTTGATGAGAATACCGTCGTCACCGTAAACCAGGATGCCTGGGCTACAGGTAACCCGGTCTTTAAAGGTTCCTCATTAATGTTCCTGCAACCCGGCATGCAGGTTCCGGTCAGTAAACTGATTCGTGGTATTAACTTACAGTCTGGTAATGATGCTTGTGTGGCGATGGCAGATTTCGTTGCCGGCAGTCAGGATGCCTTTGTCAGCCTGATGAATGGCTATGCCAATGCATTAGGATTGAAAAACACCCATTTCAAAACAGTACATGGCCTGGATGCTGATGGGCAGTTCAGCTCTGCGCGGGATATGGCCCTGATTGGCCAGGCTCTGATCCGCGACGTGCCCAACGAGTACGCAATCTATAAAGAAAAAGAATTTACCTTCAACAATATCCGTCAGACGAACCGCAATGGTTTGCTTTGGGATACCAGCCTTAATGTTGATGGTATCAAAACGGGTCATACCAATGCCGCGGGCTATAACCTGGTCGCATCAGCAACAGAAGGGGACATGCGTCTGATTTCTGTGGTGATGGGCGGGCGTACATATAAAGGTCGTGAATCTGAAAGTAAGAAGCTACTGACCTGGGGTTTTCGTTTCTTTGAAACAGTTTCACCACTAAAAGCGGGTAAAGAGTTTGCTTCTGAGCCGGTCTGGTTTGGTAAAAGCGATCGTGCGGCTTTAGGGGTTGATAAAGACGTTTATCTGACGATCCCACGTGGTCGTATGAAAGACCTGAAAGCCAGCTATGTACTGAATTCCCCTGAGTTACATGCCCCGTTACAGAAAGACCAGGTCGTTGGTACAATTAATTTCCAGCTGGATGGCAAAACTATTGAACAACGTCCATTGGTGGTTCTGCAGGAGATGCCTGAAGGTGGTTTCTTTGGTCGTATCATCGACTATATTAAGCTGACACTGCATCACTGGTTCGGTTAATCGCCACTGGCTTGAAAACCGGAAATTCATCACCATATATCTAGTAACAAAGCCACTCCTGCTTCGGCAGGAGTGATTATTTATAGAGCCCTAGGCCGGAGCGACCATGAAAACCAAACTGAACGAATTACTGGAATTTCCAACATCCTTTACTTATAAAGTCATGGGTCTTGCGCAACCAGAGCTGGTGGACTTGGTGGTTGAAGTTGTCCAGCGTCATGCCCCTGGCGACTATACCCCTGAAGTGAAGCCTAGCAGCAAGGGGAACTATCATTCAGTTTCTGTGACTATCAATGCGACTCATATTGAGCAGGTTGAGACACTGTATGAAGAGCTGGGTAAAATCGACATTGTTCGTATGGTTCTGTAACCTGGCGATCCCGGCATAATGCCGGGATCGATTTAACCGCTATTTTTGCTTTTGCCGGCGCTGAGATATACTCCCTCTCACCTTTTGTTTTCCGGGGACGCTGTTTTGTCTCAAGATACCCTTCTTATTCGTGATCTGGGTCTGATGCCTTATGAACCCGTCTCTAAGGCAATGCATGACTTTACCAATCATCGTGGCACCGACACGCCTGACGAAATTTGGTTAGTAGAACACCCGTCTGTATTTACTCAAGGGCAGGCAGGTAAAGCTGAACATATTCTACAGAGCGGTGATATTCCCGTCGTACAAAGCGATCGTGGTGGGCAGGTGACCTATCATGGCCCCGGCCAGCAGGTCGTCTATTTGTTACTTAATCTGAAGCGACGCAAACTGGGAGTACGGGAGCTCGTCACGATACTGGAACAAACCGTCGTGAATACACTGGCTGAATTTTCTATCGCCGCCTACCCTCGCCCTGAGGCTCCAGGTGTTTATGTCGGGGGGAAAAAAATCTGTTCACTGGGATTACGTATTCGCAAAGGGTGCTCTTTTCACGGCCTGGCACTCAACATTAACATGGACTTGTTGCCTTTCTTACGCATCAATCCCTGTGGCTATGCCGGCATGGAAATGACACAGGTGAGCGACTTTGTGCCACAGATAACCCTGGCGGATATCCAGCCAGTCCTGATGGCTAACCTCATAGCATTGCTGGGCCACACGCCTTATCTCTACTCAGGGTCTGATCTTCCCGTGCTGGATAAAAAATAGCGACGTCATCACATCCCGTTTACGCGCCATCTGTCATCATCTGAAAAGTGGCGCGTGCATAAATCTGCCCCCGCCCTATTTGCCTGTTCGTATGTGTCATAAGATGCCCTGGACTGTGTCAAATCGCAGACATCGTTCAACATTTAATTTACAATTCTTTCTACATTAACTGTCACGGCTTACTGATTCTCTCCTGCGCTGATGATATACTCGCAGGTATGCATTAAAAAATAATTGATATTTGCAACACTCGCTTGAATTCAATAAGCCTGACTTGAGTATCCGCAACGGGAACCCGCAGCGCATGAGCAAACCTATTGTGATGGAACGTGGTGTAAAATACCGCGACGCCGATAAAATGGCCCTGATCCCGGTTAAAAACTTGGTGACAGAACGCCAGGACATATTAAGAAAACCGGAATGGATGAGGATCAAGTTACCCTCTGATTCCACTCGTATTCAAGGCATCAAAGCGGCTATGCGTAAGAATGGCCTGCATTCTGTATGCGAAGAAGCATCCTGTCCAAACCTTGCGGAATGCTTTAACCACGGAACAGCCACGTTTATGATCCTCGGGGCTATCTGTACTCGCCGCTGCCCATTCTGCGATGTGGCACACGGCCGCCCCGTTGTTCCTGACGCAAATGAACCTGCAAAACTGGCACAAACCATCGCCGACATGGCGTTACGTTATGTGGTTATCACCTCTGTTGACCGGGATGACTTGCGTGATGGCGGTGCACAGCATTTTGCTGATTGTATCCGTGAAATTCGTGCCAAAAGTCCGGCAATCAAAATTGAAACACTGGTTCCTGACTTCCGTGGTCGTATGGATAAAGCCCTGGATATTCTCACAGCCACCCCTCCAGATGTCTTTAACCATAACCTGGAAAATGTGCCGCGTGTATATCGCCAGGTGCGCCCAGGAGCTGACTACAACTGGTCTCTTAAGTTACTGGAACGTTTTAAAGAAGCGCATCCCCATATTCCGACCAAGTCTGGTCTGATGGTTGGCCTGGGTGAAACCAATGCTGAAATTATCGACGTCATGCGTGATTTACGCCGCCATGGCGTGACAATGTTAACCCTGGGGCAATATCTGCAACCTAGCCGTCATCACTTACCCGTGCAACGCTATGTCAGCCCGGATGAGTTTGAAGAGATGAAAGAAGAAGCCATGGCTATGGGCTTTACCCATGCAGCCTGTGGGCCTTTTGTACGTTCTTCTTACCATGCAGATTTACAAGCCAAAGGTATGGAAGTTAAATAATCAGTTATTGATTGTTACGCTTTACTTTCAGGTAATAAAAAACCGGCCTACAAGCCGGTTTTTTATTGCCTGACATGATTAGTTTTTATTATCAATCTGGCCCGCGGGTGTGTCCGCCTGATTATCAGCACGTTTTACTGGCTCCTCTTCCGCCATCGCCTTTTTAAAACCTTTAATGGCTGAACCAAGATCGCTGCCTAACGTTCGTAGTTTTTTGGTGCCAAACAACAAGACAATCAGTGCACCCACCACGAGCAGTTTGGTAATGCTAATTTCGCCCATACTTACCTTCTTTTGTAAAACACGCCGTAGCGGCGGTTATCATAAACCTGCTTTATTAACCGTCATCCTGTATCAGGACACAATATTAATCTGTAACAAAATTAATCAAACCCATTTTCAGCACTGGCCAGGCAGGGTAAAGCAAAGCGGCGATTTTTCAGCACCGGCAACATCTCTCGCACCTCAGCAACCCGGCGGGGATCCAGTGTGGCAAAAATAAGCCCGTCCGTCTCAGCGGCGGCGGCAATAGTCACGCCTAAAGGGTCGATAACCCGACTCTGGCCAATATTTTTACTGCCACACTCGCCTGATGCCACAACATAACAGGTGGTATCCAGCGCACGTGCTGCCAGTAGCGTTTCCCAATGCCTTTCCTTATGGGGGCCTCTCAGCCAGGCAGCAGGTAGAACCAACACTTCAGCACCGTTGAGGGCCAGTACCATCGCATGCTCAGGGAAACGTAAATCGTAGCAGGTCATCAGGCCAATCTTCATCCCATCAACGGTAATGATGGGAGCGATTTCATTCCCCGCATCCACCAGGCGTGATTCTTGTACGTTAAATGCATCATAAAGATGGATTTTCTGATACTGCGCGATGACTGCCCCTCCGCGCACCGCAATTAAGGTATTGGAAGCGCGCCCTGCGGTGGTTGGTGTATGCAGCGTTAACACCGTTGTCAGATTATTATGGCGGCTTGTTTCACACAGCTGAGAAACAAGCGCCCCATCCAGTGGTTGAGCAGACTGAACCGATAAATCAGGCAAGGAATCCTGACGTGCCAGAATAGCTTCCGGTAATACCAGCAATGAGGCCCCTTCTGCGGCCGCCTTGATCATCAGCGCAGAGCACAGGTTTGCATTGTCTTGCCAGCATGGCCCCACCGCAAATTGTCCTATTGCAACTTTCATGCGTTCTCCGGATACAGGAAAAAAATTTAGCTGTATAGATTGTCAAAAAACCATACCGATGTTTACACTCAAGAAAATATTATCAGGAAGGATAGCTTGTGATACAGATGGCTTTTGCAGTATTTATTGGCGGTGGAGTGGGAAGTGTGGCGCGCTGGTTGTTAAGTGCCAAGTATAATATGGCAAACCTGGCTATCCCAATGGGAACACTGATTGCAAACCTGGTGGGGGCATTCATTATTGGGCTGGCATTTGCACTATTCAGCCGCTTCACCAATGTTGATCCCATATGGAAACTGCTAATCACCACCGGGTTTTGTGGTGGACTGACAACTTTCTCTACCTTTTCATATGAAGTCATGATGCTATTGCAGGAAGGGCGTCTGGCATGGGCCGGGTTAAACGTCTTAGTCAATCTCGCTGGCTCATTTTTGATGACGGCTTTCGCATTCTGGTTGGTTGCGGCCACGGCTCATCAGTAGCCCTGGCATTCAGTATCACCAGAATCTTCTGGCACAGGCAACAGTGTATTTCAGGGGGGGCAAACAGCCAGTCATCAACCGAGAGACTGGGTGGGTGTTTATGCTGGTGGCTGAGATTTCTTCGACAAAAAAAACCCGCATTCGCGGGTTTTATATTCTACTGAAAAGTAGTGACTAGATAGCCATTACGTTTGCAGCAGAAGGGCCTTTGGCACCGTTAGTGATTTCAAACTCAACGCGCTGACCTTCTGCCAGAGTTTTGAAACCATTGCTCTGGATTGCAGAGAAGTGTACGAACACATCTTTGCTGCCATCTTCCGGAGTAATAAAGCCAAAGCCTTTGGATTCATTAAACCACTTAACGTTACCTTTAATCTTAGACATCAAAATTACCTTTACATGAAAAAACGACACAAATGCTGTGTCCCGCTTAAGTACAACAATTGTGGTAGACTTTGTCCAGTCCATAATGACTAAAAGGTGATAAATATCTCTAAATTTTTATCGCCCCCAGCTATAACCATTATATTTCAATGGTTATTGAAAGTCCACTTACCCACAGACAAATATGGCGACTTACTACATTCAGAACTGAAAGCGTAGCCAGGCAAAGTAAACGTTACCGTTATTATAAGTACCAGGGATGTAAGTCATCTGGAATGTTGCCGGTCCATATCCTACAGAAGCCAGGGGTAATACTAGCGGAATAGGGATGTACTTCCAGTTGTCACGGGCAGTCACCCCCGCGGTATACCCTAACCCAAGACGAAAATTATCATCCTGCAATGGCCGCCAGATTTTTTCCCAGCCATACCCCCCTATGGGCTCCCATTTATTAAAGGAATCTTTAAAGGCCATCAGATAAAGACCGTGCCAGTTTCCCTTTTCATCCCAACGAGATTGCCCGAATCCTGCCCCCCATGGGCGTTCGTTATAACTATCCGTTTTCTCCTTGCTATAAGCAAAGCGTGCATGCCAGGTGATAGCAGGGACGTAAAGGTCATAGTGTTGAGGCGCTTTCCACGTTTGTGAAACATTGTCTGAGAATGTATTCCACGCATTACTGAAGAACCCTGTGCTGGCCGCCTGGCTGTACGGGGAGATGATCAATAAAGAGGCAATCAGAGCCTGTATTGAGAATAGTCTATGAGAATGAGTCACGTCATTATTACCGTATTAATAGCAAGTCGTAAGAAAAATCTGCGGTGCAGAAAACACTCAAAAATGAACCTGATGGTGATATATTCACTCGTGTAAGGGGGATCTTACAATAGCCTAGTCACAGTCATCAAGATGGTCAAATAAGTGATTAAGTCAATAACGTCAGGGCCCCGCCCTTTTATCGCCAGTCAGCCAGATTGAAAATTACGCAGACGAAAGCAGTAAGTCATCGAAACCGCTAACGTTCAAGTTAGCGATGTCTTTACTGTTTTCCCCTGACTCCGTTGACTGGTAGAGATAATAAAATTCTTAACCAGAAGCACAGCATTCGCCTCCGTTTTTATGGTGCCCGGAATGACGTTAAACCACTATCACGCCTCCCACGGCCTTTATAAAAAATAATCATACAGGTAAGAAGATCTCACTCTCTGCCTGGCGCCGGTACTGGCTTTTCTGATCAACACGATTATGTGTGCCTGATACGATTAAATATATTCAACCAGCATCATAAAAAATAATAAATACAATGAAATAGAATATAATTGGCTTCTGTTTAATCACTTTGAGGTATGATTTTCATCAACACATGTCCCTCATCATTAATGTGCTAAATTGACCTTCAATAAATAGACATCTGCCACTGAAATATTTACCCACCAGTACTGGTACCATCAATTTGACTGCGGGTTTGCCACATATTGCACAAAAAGATACTCAGCCCCTGGCAAGCCCGGGAAAAGATTACACGCGAAATGTTCTAAATTGGATCATACTCAGTACAGATATATTCTTTAAATCACTATTCTATGATTAAATAACGGCACTATTTTTATGGATAAAAATACATAATGTATACTCTTGGCCGCTGTGTTCTGTTGCTTACCCTTCCTTCATTTATCAGTACGTTAGCATGGGCAGACCCACTGGAACCTAAAAAATTCTCTGATTTTAGTTATTATGTGCTGGCACTATCCTGGCAGACAGGTTATTGCCAAAGCCAGCATGACCACCACCATCAGGAGTCAGATTTCTGTAAAAATCAGCAAGATTTTGCGGATAAGCGTTCATTTTTGACTGTTCACGGATTATGGCCAAGCCTTCCTGCCTCAGTTGCCGCCCACGGGGTTGATGAAAAACGCTGGTTTCGCTATGGCTGTTCTACACGGCCCATCCCCAATATGCCAATGGTAAAAGCGTCAAATAAGTGTAGTGCGCCTGTCACCGGCATCTCACTTGAAGTCGCTTCAAAGCTTGCTGACATTATGCCTGCAGCAGGAGGAGAGTCCTGCCTTGAGCGCTACGAATATGCTAAACATGGTGCCTGCTTTGACTTTAACTCTAATGATTATTTCGACACCATGGTACGCTTAAGTAATGACGTTAGACGCCAGGCTCTGGGCCAATTTATACAACAACATTATGGAAAGGTTGTGACCCGTGCAGCGTTTGATCAAGCCGTAAGAGAAAGCTGGGGCGAGAAAGCAGTTAAAGCCGTTAAATTAAGCTGTGACGGTAATCCTGCCTATTTAACCGAAATACAACTCACACTGCGGGCAAATAAAATTAATCTGCCACTACACGATGGCTCCTTTGCTACACAAAAGCATCCTGGCAATTGTGGAACCGCCTTTCGCCTTGATGCGGTCGGGTTCTAGAAGCGTCCTGTATCGCCACCAGCCATCTGATGCACAAACAGAGTGAATAATAAAAAATGTGCGCCTTCAGGCTTCCAACTGAGCCTTAAGCTCAGTATCATCCAAACAGAGCTGACCCTCATCGATTCCGGTGAGGGTTTTTCTTTATAACGTATCATGAAATAAGTGAGCGTTTTACACGGAGGGAACGATGTCCAGACCTGCTATCATTATTAACGAACTCGATGCTGAACGTCTTGATAGACTGCTCGAGAAGCCGCAATATGCCAAAACCCCCGTTGCCGATATGCTGAATTCGGAACTGGATCGCGCTGAGATGTGTACCCCAGAAGAAATGCCAGCGGATGTGGTATCAATGAATAGTCGCGTGAAGTTTCGTGATCTCAGCTCTCGGGAAGCCTTTGTGCGTACTCTGGTCTACCCCGCCAACCTGACCGACAGCGATAATCAGCTTTCTGTGATGGCACCCGTAGGAGCCGCCTTGTTAGGATTGCGGGTGGGTGACACCATTAATTGGGAACTACCCAATGGCAATAACACCCATCTGGAAGTGCTGGAACTGCAATACCAGCCTGAGTCTGCTGGCGAATTCCACCGCTAGTCGCAGCCCCTTCTAAAATGGAGGGGATGTGATACACCAGACAAGGGTTCACACATCGTCTTATCCCTGTTACCCAATCGGCTTAATCGCGTCCTGTGTCAGGGAAAAACGAATAATGGCCTTATGTACCGGGCAAAAGAAAAAGGCGGATAGTCATGATACTATCCACCTGATGGTTCTTATCAGGCCTCGACTGTAATACTCAGGCTGGCAAATGTCACCGTCTGACCGGCAACAATCTTACAACGTTTACGTGTTTCTACCACGCCATTAACCTTAACCAGACCTTCAGCAATCATGGCCTTGGCTTGTGCACCACTCTCACTCCAACCCTCAAGTTTGAGTAAATCGCACAATTCCACATGGGGATGTTTACCTAATACAAATGTAGCCATTAAAGCTCTCCACCAACATCGTGATACTCCTCGCATGCCTGCAAGGTATTTTCAATAAGCGTCGCAACGGTCATCGGCCCCACTCCACCAGGAACAGGAGTAATAAATGATGCTTTAGCTGCGGCATCCGCATAATTAACATCACCAACTACTTTGCCATCTTCCAGGCGGTTGATCCCGACATCCACCACGATAGCGCCTTCTTTTATCCACTCACCAGGAATAAACCCAGGTTTACCCACTGCAACGATCAACAAATCTGCATTCTCCACATGATGGCGCAGGTTTTTGGTAAAACGATGGGTCACCGTCGTGGTACAACCTGCCAACAGCAGTTCCATGCTCATTGGGCGCCCCACAATATTAGATGCACCGACCACCACAGCATTTAAGCCACGGAGATCTACATGGTAACGCTCCAGCAATGTGACAATACCACGGGGAGTGCAAGGACGCAGACGCGGAGCCCGCTGGCATAACCGACCAACATTATAAGGGTGGAATCCATCCACATCCTTGTCCGGATCTATACGTTCAAGCACCTTCACATTATCAATACCTGCGGGTAAAGGCAGTTGCACCAGAATACCGTCAATACTGTCATCAGCATTCAGAGTATCAATCAGCGTTAAC
Organism: Citrobacter sp. JGM124; assembly: GCF_018257795.1. Taxonomy (GTDB): domain Bacteria; phylum Pseudomonadota; class Gammaproteobacteria; order Enterobacterales; family Enterobacteriaceae; genus JGM124. The sequence goes on from NZ_JAERJD010000006.1 coordinate 76,750, forward strand.
AGCTCTGCTTCACTCGTCATTGCCGGTAAATCATACGAACGGGAAATAAAACCAACCTCTTCACAGGCCTTACGCTTACTGGCAACATAAATCTTGGAAGCAGGATTCACTCCAACCAAAATCACTGCCAGGCCAGGAGCTCGTTTTCCTGCCGCAACACGGTTTTTAACCTTTTCGGCAACTTCTAGCCGAACCTGCTGCGCAATCGTTTTACCATCAATAATCTTCGCTACCATCTGAGAGAAAATTCCGTCTGTAATCTATAAGAGAGAGGATAGTGGCTATTTTGTCAGACTCGCGAGCCGCTGTCAGGTTCTGATGCAGGTTTATGCTTAATTGATACGCAGGTGATTGAAAAGACATTGACTCCGGAGATGTTGACCGTATAATCCTCCACGCGTCTTATAGACGACAGTCATATTGGCTGCCTGCATTGAGTCTAATGCGCCCTTAGCTCAGCTGGATAGAGCAACGGCCTTCTAAGCCGTAGGTCACAGGTTCGAATCCTGTAGGGCGTACCATTTTAAGTTCTCCCAGACTCTACCGAATTCAACAAAACCCCGTTATATTCATTGATACCACTAGGATTTTCTGTCGCTGAGCTCCACCGAGGTCAACCCAGCATACTGGAAATCAAATCGATGTTGGGGGCCTCTATGGGGGCTCTTCTTGTTCAATGACTATTAGGGGCCCCCACGATGCCACTTAATGCTCGACAGATAGAAACCGCCAAGCCACAAGACAAAGAGTACAAACTCACTGATGGCGCAGGCCTTTATCTTCTGATAAAGCCGAATGGAGCCAAATATTGGCGTTTGAAGTACCGCGTTGCAGGGAAAGAGAAAAAATTATCTATCGGCGTTTATCCTGATATCTCGCTGGCAGAAGCGAGATTAAAACGGGAAGAGGCTCGAAAAATCGTCGCCTCTGGTGGCGATCCTAGTGAACAAAAGCAGGTTGAAAGACAGGCTAAGAAAATCAACATCGATAACACCTTCAAAGCCATTGCTCTCGAATGGCATGAATACAAACGCCCTAACTGGTCGAAGGGGTACGCTGAAGACTTGATGGAAGCGTTTGAGAACGACATCTTCCCTGATATCGGCAAACGGCCTGTCGCTGAGATCAAGCCGCTGGAAATGCTAACCTCACTGCGAAAACTGGAAAAACGCGGCGTTCTCGACAAATTGCGTAAAATCCGCCAAGCCTGTAATTGATCTTCCCCCTTCGTTCAGTACCGCTGTAAAGTAGAGTTTTCGGCCTTTCTTTTCCGTCCCAAAAGAGGTCATTCGTTATGAAAAAGACGCGTTATACCGAGGAACAAATCGCTTTTGCACTCAAACAGGCTGAAACCGGCACTCGCGTTGAGGAAGTCTGTAGAAAGATGGGGATTTCTGAGGCAACATTTTACAATTGGAAGAAGAAATTCGGCGGCATGGGTGTCACGGAATTACGCCGTCTTCGGCAGCTTGAGGAGGAAAACCAGCGCCTCAAACGTCTGGTGGCCGATCTGAGTCTGGACAAGGAGATGCTACAGGATGTCATCCGAAAAAAGTTCTGAGGCCGCTGCAGAAGCGTGAGGCGGTGGAATATCTGCTGGCGGCGTACCGTATCGGAGCACGCAGAGGGTGCAGGCTGATGATGCAGAGCCGCACGGTATACAACTATCGTAGCCGCCGTGACGATCGGGCTATTACTCAGCGAATACGGGAAATTGCGGAGACGCGCATCCGTTATGGCTGTCCGCGCATTCATATCCTGCTGCGAAGAGAAGGCTGGCTTGTTAACCACAAGAAAACACACCGTATTTACTGCCTTGAGGGGCTCAATCTGCGTTCAAAACGGCCACGACGGCATGTGACCGCCAAACACCGCAAAGGGCGACCACAGGTACTCACCGCAGATCAATGCTGGAGCATGGATTTCGTTGCTGATAATCTGTTCAACGGGCGTCGGATCAGGGCGCTAACTATAGTGGATAATTTTAGCCGAGAATGTCTGGCGATCGAGGTTGGTCAGGGGTTACGCGGTGATGATGTGGTGGCTGTCATGGATCGATTGAAAGGGTCACTAGGGCGAGTCCCGCAAAGGCTGCAGACAGACAACGGCAGTGAGTTTGTCTCAAAATCGATGGATCGGTGGGCCTATGAAAATCAGGTAACGATGGACTTCTCACGCCCCGGAAAACCGACGGATAATGCCTTTATCGAGTCATTTAATGGCAGCCTGAGAGATGAGTGTCTGAACGTACACTGGTTCTTGTCTCTGGAAGATGCGCAGGAGAAAATTGAACACTGGCGGCAGGAATATAATCATTTTCGTCCGCATTCTTCGTTAAATAACCTGACTCCGGCAGAATTTGCCCGAAGTCATCAAAAAGGTCCGGATCTCTGATTTAGCCTGGTACGGATATTGGGAGGAGGTCAAGAAACCGGAAATCTCAAAAAGTGTGTGGAACTAAAACGGGTGTACTTACATAAAGACTGCGAGCCGCTTTCCAGTAACACCGCACCAAATCAATTTATCTCTCTCCCCGATGCATAATGCGCTAGCCCTGACCGGCTGGCGCATTTGCTTTTATGTATGGACCGCAAACTATGCAAATTGAACCCGAGGTTTTAACCGAACACACCGAACTGATTTGCTCGACCAATATCGTATCGTTACCGGACGTGATACCGCGCTGCAACAGATAGAGCAACTCCTCAATCAGCTACAGGCTATTTCAACGCTAACGGCGACTATCGGTGGCGGCACCGCTGAAGACTGGGCGTTAAAGCAGGGGCATCGCTACGATTGCAGGCTAACAGAAGCATCCAACAAGGCGATGCCCGCCATCACCCGCACACTGGATCGCAATATCTGGCGCGACCTGATGCTGAAATCTGGCATGTTGTCGCTGATGGATGCCGAAGCGCGTAGTCAGTGGCACAAGAATCTGGATGAGGGGGAGCTACCGGCCATCAGCAAAGCCAATATCCTCAGCACCTTTGAGCAACTTCACCAAAGCAAGCTGGAAGTATTCGAGCGTGGGGTCATCAACGTATTCAAAGGGCTATCGTGGGATTACAAGACCAATCACCCTTGCTACTTTGGCAAGAAAATCATCATCAGCAATCTGGTGACGTACAACCGTTGGGGCTTTGGCCTGAACTGGGGCTGGCGACGCGATCAACTAGCTGATATGGAGAGAATGCTGTATCTGCTGGATGGTAAATCGATCCCCGACAATCGAGGCGATGTCACCATCCGGCTGATGGACCATATCCGTGATAATCCCCATCAGCAGGAATACGAGGATGAGTTCTTTAGCGTGCGTTACTTTCAGAAAGGCACCGGGCATCTCACCTTTAAACGTCATGACCTGATCGATCAGATGAACGATATTATCGCCAAACATTATCCGAGGATGTTGGCGAAAAAGTAATTAACACCATAAATCAACAAATAAAAATTAATATAACAAATTAATTTTTATTAAAAATACCTAACCCCTATTATGATCCTTACTGGATGCTCGTTTTCTCCCTAGAGAAACTGGATAAGGATCAACAGGTTTAAGATCAACTTGTGGTTTACGTAATGCGTCTTCCCAGCCTCCAACATTATCCTTAAGGTTTATATCCCGGCTGAACTGCTCAAAATCGCAGGCATCCAGTTTTGCTTCAAAATTACGTTTGTGCAGGATGAACGCAGCAAGTTGATCCTGATCCAAAGACTGTGCCAAATAGGGGTAGTGAATACCTAGCTCAGTACTCCCCTGCTCTTTTAGCAGGTGGTTCACGCGACCGAATAAACGATCGATACGACCTACGCGTTGCTCGTTATCACCCGGCGTCCACGCAATCCCATAATGATGGACCTGATTGCATTGCAAATGCAGGTTTACGCCTTCCTGAAACACCGATGTCGCGACCAATACATTGGGATAGAAGGGGCTGTTAAACCCAAGGATCAAACGCTGCCGATTATCCGTTTCACCACTGGCATACCATGCAGGACTAGAGAGGCTGGTTAGCTCGCGCCACGGCATTGTCCAATCATCCAGCTTATGATCGGTAATCTTTTCACACATTGCTTCGAAAGTTTCGATACCATTAATGAAATAGCGCAACAATAAAGATCCAGGCAATTTGTCAGCAATACTGTCCGTGAAATGTCTGTAGCGTTCTTGCACATCTTGGAGGGTATTATTGCGACTAAAGCGTGTATACCAGCAGTACAACTCAATCATGACTGGACTGGCAAACACATACCCAGCCTTAAGATAGCTGCCTAAATTCTCTACAATTGCCGGATTAGTACGGTGCCATTTTTGGATCTGCTGCTGGCAGTGTTCAGGAAGAAGAGGAAACATCATTCCCCAGACAGTTTTCAATGGCTGGTTATATTGACGCTTGCTTGTATTAGCTGAATTTAACGGGGTCTGCTGCTCGATCCACTGACTTCTCCGGTAATCCCGTGCCGCATCGCTAAAACTATCTCGCTGTTGCTCAGCCACTCGATAATAAGTGTGATACTCGGCAGTGAAATAATCAGCCGCAGGCTCGAGAAACAGAGAAAACAAGTTTTCCGGTCGGCGAAAACGTTGGCTAACGTTAGTGCAATCGGTTCGCTTTATACCACTTGTTTTCGCCACAAACAGATCGGCTATTTTCGATGAAAGCTTCAGTTCGTTGAGTTGCCGATCGTCATTTTCATCACTTTCGAGCTTGTCGACGGCATCGTCGATCTCATCTTGTTGTACTTGCGCAGCCAATACCTGAGTTAATCGGTTGAGATACTTCCGCGACCAGCCGCTTTTTCGCCATGCTTTTAGCGTTTTGTCCGGTGATTCTACGCCCCATGCCGAGATAATCTCTTTCGCCATCACCTCATCGTATTCGGCATTTATACGCTGGGTGATTTCACGCACAGAGGGAATTCGGCGCACGAAAACCAGATGCTTGTAGGAATAAAGTGAGGCTCGCGAATAAAATAGCTTCTCAGGGATACACTGTTTCACCAGTGTGTCATATTTCGGGTGATCCGGAAAACGATCATAAATATGCTGAAATTCTTTCGTCAATGCAGTGAGCAAATCGGAGTCAGGTGCCCTATGAAAAGCATCCTTTGCCATCTCATCTGCATTTTCCATTTCAGTATCATTGTCCTCTCTGGCAACAATACCTGTTGATTCAAATCCTTCGAGGTAGCCATACTGGAATTGACGATTTTCCCCTTTCTCACCTAACGCGTTTACCAGCTCTTTCTGATACAACGCAAAAAACAGTTCTGCATCTGGATTATTAACAAAACTCGCGGCCGTCACTCGCTCATTACGATAGTTATATTTGTTATTTGTAATACCTTGTCCCTGCATTTTACGTAAACGTCGAATAGCAAAGGTCTTTAATAGCGTTTTGACGTCACTGTCTGGGCTGACAGATTCAGGATGGATAAAGTAACTGAAAATATCCGCTACATTACGCGATGAGGAGTGGTTTGGCGTTGCGCTCAATAAAAGGGTCCTTTGCCCAAGTCGCTCATCATCCTCACCAAAGAAAGATTTGGCCGCCGCCGCACGCTGAGATTGACCATCACGATTACGGAAATAGTGCGCTTCATCGATCACAATCAGATCAAAACCTTGCTCACCAAGCGATGCTTTAATATTGGCATGTAATTGTGCAGCGTAACGCTCGGCGTTTACCAACGCATTGTCTTTTTCATCCAACGGAACCAAGCCGCTCAGCGAGTGGATTGTCGTCAGATATAAATTCCCCGCCGATTCACGGATATCTTTTTCCAACTCATACAGTCTGGTAAACATCCGCGCTTCATGCACAGGATCTTTATTGGCGTTACAAATATTAGCGTTCTTACCCCGATAATGATACTTCAAAAAGATTTTGTACTCGCGAATCCAATGCAGACAAATGTCCTTATTAGGGACCATTATCAGGATCTTTGCATCGGGTTTTATATGCCACAAATGCAGTATCACACCTATCGCCTGATAGGTTTTACCCATCCCGACTTCATCCGCCAACAACGCCAAAGCGTGTTTTGCCAGAATATTCCATAACCCTGCGACACCTTCTGTCTGGCGAGCCGCCATGGATGGATCTTGCGCATCATAGTGCCAATCATCTTGATAAGCATCAAAACGCATTTTCTTTGCGACAGTGTATGGTGTTATGGTTTTCCAGTTATCAAGCTTCATATTTACACCTCTTTTTAATCACTGTGAGGTATTTCTTCCGTGATTCTTCCTCCGCCGGAATGGCCGGAATGTCGATGGACAACTTCGGCCAGAGAGAGGTGGCTAGGCTCTTTTTGCGGTAGCGTTTCTTTGCCAGTTGACAGAGACTTTGCACCTCTTGTGCTAGAAACCAACCAAATATCATGCCAGGCTGCTGTACCAGCGTTTCACGAGCCTTTTCAACCAGCTCCAACAAACAACCTGGACAGGTAAATAACCAGTAATGCAGTTGCTCATCATCTTGCAGCGTTAATAAATATTGCCGGCGTTTATCAAGCGCATAGAACAGGCGAAAATAGCTGGTGGCGTTAGCGTGTACGAATGAGTGGTTAATCGGCAGTTCATCTTCCGCTGAATGACCTTCTCGAAGCGATTCCCGAAGATGTACGCTGTCGTCTTCCTGTGGGTCCACATCATCAATATAACTATTCAAGAGATCGTGCAACGTGTCAAAGCCATTGACACGGCGAAACATCTGCTCCTCTTCATGAATAATTCCCTGCCAATCAGCCTTACCTTGTGTACTCACAGTGTAGAAGCGCTGCGTTAACAGATCATCTGGTTGTTCAGTTGCTAACGTGCGAAGACCAACCAGCGACCTCCCCCGCCAACACAGGGATATAGGGTGTAAAATACCGGGCAATCTCAGTTGATAATCCTTTGCGGGTTTGCCTTCAAACCACGTTCCACAAACCTCATATTGGCTGGATCGCCAATAAAACCGCACTTGCAAATCAAAGGGCAACTGGACAGGAAGCACTAATCCTTCCTCCTCAAGCAATTCCACGCTGGCAAAGGCATAATCCGTTTCCTCAAGCTTTTTTCCGGCGATCTTGGTTCGAACTGAAACAGGACGAACAATGCCTGCTTCAATGTTCCAGTGTGTCTCTTCTTTACTGTCCACTTTCACACTGCAACAACCAGGATTGGTAAAGTTCCATGATCCAATCGCCAATCGGGCTGACGTTTCACCAGTGGCCAACCATACTTTGGCATGCGTGAGCTCTGAACGATCATCCCGCTCAATTGGGTTATGACAGAAGAGCAGCCGTCCAGATGCACGCAATGCTTGCACACCTTCGCTGTCAGATGTGCGCAAAAAACATCCTTGCATCAGATCGGGAATCAAGCTGATCTTGAGCGCGGGGTTACCCAACGCATGGGACACCGTATCAGTAAACCCAGCCAGATCCGCCGCCAGATAGGGTGACCAAACAGAGAGCGTTTTAATGCTTTCGTCCTCTGCTAACGCTTTCAGCAACGTTTTTTTGGAAAATGAGTGAATAAACTCCCAGCAGTGATCGTCATGCGAGAATTTACGTCGAACGCGAAAGTTGGGTTCGGTCAAGGGATCCACTGCAGTAAAAAATGACTTAATTTGCTGATACTGTTTGTAGTTACTGACACAGCGGAAGTCCATCGCTTCCTGATTACGCCCCCAACCACTGAGTGTCAGGTTCGCGCTTCCTGCGCCAAGGATCATGTTGCCACTCACATCCTCTAGATAAATCACTTTAGGATGAAAAAGACTGTTTTTTGCATCAAGATGCGGTGCAATCTGCCGCACAGAGACAGGCAAGATATTAATTGAGGTGCGCTTATGCTGTTCTTGCGTTATCAAACGTTGATCACAATAGACTCGGAAATCAATCCCTTGACGGGTGAGTTCAAACTGTAAATGCTCAAATTCACTGCGATTCTTTGGCGGTTCATCTATCCCCAATACAGCAGGCAGAAGATACGTTTCAATAAAACTGATATTTATATTAAAACTGGTCAGCCACACACATTTGAGTTCACCTAACGTTGCTAACCGCGCTTTAAACTCATTGATTAACTTCACTGATCTTTCCCCCATAATCCTTGCAGCATATGGCGGAACTGAGAGATGTAATAGTCGTTGACCCAATCCTCATTGCGGCGATCTGCGCGTAAGGCACGAACAGGCACTTGTAACGTCAGAGTCTTCCCAGATAGCGTCAGCCATGGTAACTGACCTCTGCCTTGCATTACACTCTCGTGGTATTTCAGCAATGCTTTAATTTGTTCGGTCACTGAAGAGGCCTTTGCAACTTTTATTAGCTGTTCTAACCGTGTGTATGCGGTGCCAGAGAGTACAGATAACAGCGTTTTATCGTTAATAACCGGATCAGCACACTTCGGCAACGTGTCCTTATCCAATCCACGCGCTGCCCAGAATTGGCACATATTTTCCAGCGTCTGTTTTTTATGCTGCAACAGACCTGAAAAGAGCAACGTAATACCCGCTAATAAGGGTTCAACATGAACAATGTGTTGTAATAGCGCCCTGTCATCTGCGTCGTGGCAACGACTTAGCGCTTGTTGATAAATATCTTCAACCGCCATTTTTTGATTTGATGATTCCAGCTCAAGCACATCGTACAGTACGCCAGAAGCGCCCTCTTGTAAGCGAGTCATCTTGAGCCAGAAATCTTTGGCATAGCGCCCTACGAACGCTACGGAACGGAATGACTGCACATAGGATTGCGTGAGTTTGCTATCAATATCGAAAAAGCGGATCGTTAATTCAGATTGGCGCAGCACGCTTAACTGAGCACGCAAATAGGTGCACAATGCATAAAAGAGCTTTTTCAAATGTGGCGTATTCAGAATAAAATCCCCAGCTAACTTCCACGCAGAAATACCATCAGATAGGTGATAATTATATTTATTATCGAAGAAATGCATATTCATCATTGGTGTTTTATAACGACCATTGGTACCGAGGAATAATTGCTGGGTCAGGAGTTGGGAATCTGCATCATTTCCGAAAATAAGCTGAGGGTTATTATCCGATTTAGCAAACTTGTCTCGAGCTTTAACAATACCCAACACACCCGTAGTGACCACTCCTGATTTTCCCTGACTATAACACATCGATAGTGTGTAGATATTTTCCAAAAAAATCAAACAAGCATGTTTCAGTTTTAAGTCACTTTTACCATCATATTTTTTCTGCAATGCCGCCCCAAGTTTGGTGTTCTCACCATAGAGAACACTGCGAATAACATAATGGTGTAACAGGTTGAGTGTGTAGTGGCGAACATCATTGGCTACAGAACTAATGCGGTTGCAAAAAATCTGCTGCCCAAAAGAAGACCAAATAATCAGTTGTCCCAGTGGGTCAATACTCAATTCACTACTTAGTGATTCATCATATTCCGTGATAAAGTGCTTTAGGTTCATCATGATACCATTAAAGATATTATATATATCAACCATTTATATTATTATTGATAATATACTCCTTTATTTGTGACTATTCACCATATTTAGTTTTTAAAAAGAGTATCACTGTACAAATACGGTATTAGAAATGCTCAACAGACTAAATTTCTTTTAACCTAATAACAACGAGTACTGCAATATCGATGTATATCCCATTGACATATCCCAACAACACTTTATGCTAGAGGTAGAACAAAATTTATCCACAGAGGTTCCCATGGAGAAAACTACAGTATTTAAAAGCAATCGCAGCCAGGCGGTACGGCTCCCCAAAGCCGTTGCGCTGCCCGATGATGTCAAGCAGGTTGATATCGTTGCGATTGGTCGCACACGTATCATTACTCCGGCAGGGGAAAGCTGGGACAGTTGGTTCGAAGAACAAGGAGTAACACCTGACTTTATGATCACCAGAGAGCAACCCGATGATCAGATCAGGGAAGATTTCTGATGCTGAAATATCTGCTCGATACCAATATCTGTATTTACACCATCAAGAACAAACCGCAGGAAGTCAGGGACGCTTTCTACCGCCATTACGGGCAGTTTGCTATCAGTTCTATCACGTTGATGGAACTGATCTATGGTGCGGAGAAATCGGTAAACCCAGAAAAGAATCTCGCCGTGATTGAAGGGTTTTCTGCGCGTCTGGAAGTTCAAAACTACGGTTTTGACGCTGCCGTACATACCGGACAAATTCGTGCGGAACTGGCAAAACAAGGAACACCCATCGGCCCGTATGATGCCATGCTCGCGGGTCATGCTCGGTCAGCAGGTTTGATACTGGTAACGAACAATGTGCGTGAATTTGAGCGTGTGCCTGGGTTACGAGTGGAAAACTGGGTAAGCCGATAAGCTATATTCTGCCCTACCCTAAAACAGGATATAATCCACCGCCTACTGCGGATAACCCGTAAAAAATCCAGCCAGAAAGGTTTGGGGGCCCATTTGGGGGCCACTACGTTTTTCGAACTGGTGAAAATCCTTTTATTTCAATATAGATACGCGGTCAATTCGAATCCTGTAGGGACCATTTTCACTTCTCCCAACGTCTACTCAAGTCTACAAAACCCCAATAAATCAAATCATGTCTCAGTATTTCTGCGTCTACCGATGCCTATTGAAATCTACAATCATGTGGAGAACTACATGACCACCATGTATGGTGCGATTATCTGGTCGGTGGGTGAAGATGTTTAACCAGAATCGGACAGAGGGTCAGGAATAAATATTCACGGTAATAAATAGCTAACAAAGAATATCAACTCCTCTCTTTTGAGCATATGGATTCTGAACTAAAGAAAAAATGAGGGACTTGCCTGCCACGGTCCTTGTTATTATTGGCTCAGAAAATGGCCCTTAACGGTGGGGACAACCACAACCTGCTATATCCGGCAGAGTATCGCAACGCAATCTGGATTTTATTTAAGAAATTGAAGTCAAAGGAAACGAGCTAATGGCCCCTTGTAATCAACTCAATGCCTGTCTGGCAGCCAGACTGCTGCCCCCCTTTAAACTAACAGATGCTATTGTTGAACAGGCGTTATAATCATGGGCAGCGTATCAAGCCGGGTCAAAAAAGTCGGGGATTTACTCAAACAGCGTCTCGTCATCCCCTCATACCAGCGACCTTATAAATGGCAACAAAAACACGTCAATCAACTGATTGATGATGTGCTGGCCCACCAGAGTAAAGCATGCTACCGCCTTGGAACGGTGGTGTTGCACTGGGATGAGTTAAATCCGGCCTGTACGGATGGCCTTAATATCGTTGATGGTCAGCAGCGTTTGTTGACCCTGACCCTGCTTTGTACATTACTCGATCAGCATGGTGTGTTTTTCTCCCCTCTTTTAGAACAAAACTTCACCTCACGGGTTAGCATCAATAATCTTGAGCACAATGCCAAAGTGATTGAAAACCGCCTTATGGGGTTAAAGGATGATGAACGTAAATCACTGCTGCATTTTGTGTGTGACCAGTGTGAGCTGATCGAAGTAACGCTCGATAATTTAAGCGAAGCCTTCCAGTTTTTTGACTCGCAAAATGCCAGAGGTAAGCCCCTTGCGCCTTATGACTTGTTAAAGGCATACCATTTGCGCGAAATGATGGACACAACCGGGCAGGCAGAACGGCTGCACCACGTCAGTCTGTGGGAACAAGGTGTCAGCCCGGATGATGAATCAGCCAGCCTGCACCTTATCATGGGTGAGTTTTTGTTCCGCCAGCGTCGATGGCTGGAGGGGGATTATGGCATTCAGTTCAGCCGCCACAATCTTGAGGTTTTCAAAGGCGTCAACCTGTCCACTTCTGATTACCACTATATACAGTCCCTGCTCGCCCTGGATTTTGCCGTTGAGCATTACAATAACGACCCTGCCAGAAAGTGGGACAAGCAGAATAAACCTTACCCGTTTCAGATTAATCAGGTAATCATTAACGGGAAACGCTTTTTTGAGTATATCCAGCACTACAGATCCCTGTATCACACCCTGTTTGAAGGTGACCACGCGCTACTTGGCGATTTCTTAAAACAACACACCCATTACGATGGCTGTTCACGCAAAGGAGATATGTATATCAAAAATCTCTTTATGTGTGCGGTGATGGTCTATTACGACAAGTTTGGTGACAAAGCGTTAATCCCGGCTGCAAAAATTTGTTTTTGCTGGGGTTACTACCTGCGTCTGCAATATAAAAAAATCGGCATGGACAGTATTGATAACTATGCGCGTGAGCCCCGAGGACTATTGAGAATGCTAGGTAAAGCTATCCACCCACAGCAAGTCCTGCGTTTTCAGCCAGAGCGTTGTGAAAACATCCGCTTTGAAAGTGCAGAACCCGTGCAGGTTTCAATCGCTCAAATGCTGGGGGATACAGATGTCACCGAGTAATGATTTAGCGTTGCTGACCATCGAACAGCTATTCAGTGACGACTGTCATTATGTTATTCCCATTTATCAGCGTAACTACGCCTGGGGAGCCCCGGAGATCGAGCAGCTCATTCAGGACATTACCGACGCAGCGCAAGGCCTTAAAAAGACTGGGGGGCAGGAGGATCAGAAATACTACCTGGGCAGTCTGGTGGTATATGCCCGGGATGATGCAGACAGAAAGCATCAAGGTATCGTGGTCTATGAAACGATTGATGGGCAACAAAGGCACACAACGCTGTCTATTTTGATCGCGTACTTGAAAAGCCTTGCTTACTGCGACGAACAAGATTTATCCCCTCTTCATCTCAATCTCGGCTTCGACAGTCGTCCCAAATCAACACAAACACTGCAAAACCTGTTCCAATATCCACAAAGCAATGATCCTGAAGAACCCTCAATCCGAGCAGCGTTTACCATTATAGGGCGCTACTTTGAAAACCATAAAATAGACACCAACGATTTCTGCCGATATCTGTTGAAACACGTCACTATTTTGCGAGTTTCTGTACCAAAAGAAACTGATCTCAACCACTACTTTGAGATCATGAATAACCGGGGTGAACAGCTAGAAAAACACGAAGTGTTGAAAGCAAATTTGATGTCAGTCTATACCGGCGACACAGCAGCAAGAACCTGCTTTGCTGCCATATGGGATGCCTGCGCGGATATGGGCCGCTATGTACAATTGGGCTTTAGTTCAGAGGTTCGCACCGCTTTATTTGACAAAAAATGGTCAGGATTCCCGGCGGATTTTGAGGCGATAAAATACGCAACAGGAACGCAGATTGATACAGACGAGAAGCCGATGTTACGGGAAATTATCGCGAAACGACGCTTTCACCACACTGATGATAACGATGAAAAAGTAAAAGAGCAGCGGTTTGATTCGATTATCGATTTTTCCAACTTTCTGCTGCATGTGCTAAAGGTGACTGTTGATGATAACGTTTCTCTGGATGATAAAAAGCTGCTCCAGGCCTTTGAATTCATAAAAAATGACCGGGAAAAAATCACTCAGTTTGCTTTTGATTTGTTGAAGTTTCGGGTCTTGTTTGACCGCTATATCATCAAGCGTGATCAGGATGAGAAGTGGAGCCTGTTGACGCTGGAGTACTATGCCAGAGACAGAAATTCGAGCTTTAGCTATAACAACTCTTTCGATCAAGACAAAGGGACGGGTATCAATAAACAACTGGCGATGATCTTGTCAATGTTCCATGTCTCGCACCCTGCCTATGTTTACAAACGATGGCTCAATCACTCGCTGGTTATTTTGCATGGTCTTGCCTCGGATGAACTGAACGTTGACGGCGTGGTTTATCTGGAGGCGCTTGAACAGCTCAGTAGTGAGTTTCTCGCTGATATTTGTGGTGAACATGAGCATTTTAACGCTGAGGTTCTGCACCGTGGTACCAGCGTGCAGAACTTTGTATTCAATTTACTCGATTATCGTTTGTGGCGTGACCTTACTGCCGGCCTGTCATTTGATGGTAAAGGGCTTAATCATCCAGATATTAAAAAGCACGTTGATGGCTTCCAGCTTTCACCGAGTCGAACATCAGTTGAGCACTACTTTCCTCAAACCGACCCCTCGGGCGCAAACAAAATGGGGGATGACGTCCATCGTTTCGGTAATCTTTGCCTGATATCGCCAAGTAGCAACTCGAGACTCAGTAACTATTCCCCTGCGGATAAGAAAAAATTCTACGTCGAAACAGCGCGAGCAGAGAGCCTAAAACAAGCCATCATGATGAGCTACGAGGTATGGGAACCTGAGGGCCAGGGCATCCAAAATATAAAAAATCATGAAGACGAAATGTTAAAATTACTTAAAGGTCATTGATACATGGGTTCTTACAAACCGGGGCAATGCACTCATAAGACAGATGGCGCCTGATGCTCATTTTTGTATGGTCATTGAGGAAGTTAAACCAGTAAGGTGGAAATATGGTCAGTATCGAGAGAAGGTTAAAGATCGCAGCAGGACAGTTTGCCCCGGTACGCGGTGCTATCGAAGAGAATATGCGATATCACGAACTACTGGTTGAACGTGCAGCATCGGCAGGTGTCAATCTTATCCTTTTTCCAGAGCTGTCTCTGACAGGTTATGAGCCAGAAATTGCCAGTCTGCTGGCTCTTTCTGATGATACATGCCTGATGCCACTCCAGGCACTGTCAGACAAATACGACATGACAATTATTGCCGGAGCACCTCTGCATGTTGAAGGCAAAAAACCAGCCATTGGCGCATGTATCATTTCTTCAAGGCGCCCTGTCACCTATTACCGAAAAATGTATCTTCATCCTGGGGAGTCGGACTATTTCTCAGCAGGTGATACTGAGTGTGTGTTTCCAGAACGCACGTTCAGTATAGGCATGTCTGTCTGTGCTGATGCAGGACAACACAGACATGCAGAACGCACAGTACAACAGGGTGCTAACGTGTACTTGAACTCAGTATTAAGCGCTGGCGGCTACGACAAAGATTCGGCACAACTTAAAAACTACGCCAGACTTTACGCAATGCCCACGCTGATGGCTAATTACTGTGGTCCATCAGGTGGCTGGAAACCTGTGGGGAAAAGTGCAGCATGGGATGCAAGTGGTGAGCTTGTTGCCCGGGCTCCAGAGAATGGTACCGCCCTGCTGGTAGTGGATATTCAGGACCGAGAATGCTCCGGGGAAGTTATCCTGCTAAATGATTAGCGTCATAGCCAAATATTAACGATATCCTGATGCATTTTCATATTATATGCCAACGCTTAACCATCAAATTTTTCATCAGAGGAATCAGCCCACTGTTCGCTCGTCGCATGCCTTGCGGTACTTCAGGTGATGCGCGGCGTGGAAAGGGTCTCGCTGACGAGCGCATAAAATCTTTTACCAAAGAAGCTAAATCAGAGAAGGTGCTGGAACTGTGCTTATATGCTCATCGCGATAATGAACGCACCATTCACGCTTATGAATGTTGTGGGTTCACTGATTCGCCCTACCTCATGATGAGGGCTGGTTTATAGCTTCAGGAAATGCAGCCCCTGATACCTGAGCAAAATGAAAACGCCAATGCCGCGTGGGGTTGTTTGATTTCATCAGGCTCAATCAGGTGAGGGGCCACGCTCCAGAAACGTGGAGAGCGCGATATAACTGCGCACAGAGCGAACGCCATCAAGGCTCTGAATCTCCATCAGGAAACTTTCCAGCGATTCGGTATCAGCGGCGCGTACTTTGATAAAAACGCAGCCATCTCCTGCGACGGTATGCAACTCTTCCACTTCCTTGCGGTTGGTGAACTGCAAAAGGGCACGCGTCGCTTGGTAGCTGCAGGTATCGATCACCAGAAACGTTAACAGCGTCCGTCCCAGCTTGCAGCCATCCAGTATTGCCACAGTGCCTTTGATAATCCCATCGCGTTTCAGTCGTTTTACGCGATCGTGAACCGCAGGGGCCGATAGATTCACAATCTCACTCAGTTCTGTGTAGCTACGACCCGCGTCTTCCGCTAAGGCACCTAATATTTTTCGGTCAATAGCATCCAGTTCTGCCGGTTTGTGCCTTATCTGCCGAATACCATCTTTTTCTTTATCAAACATGCTCATAACGCTTCTCATCCTGAATAAAAGTATGAATATACTTGATTCAGCCTAATATTATTAACCAAAAAAACAGATAATGGAGTAGCAATGCCTGTCGCACTTTTTGCCCTCGCCGTGGGCGCATTCGGTATCGGTATGACTGAATTTGTCATCGCCGGGATCCTGCCGCAAATTGCCGCAGAGTTTAGCGTGAGTATCCCGAAAGCGGGAATGATGGCGACATCTTACGCACTGGGTGTCTTTGTTGGCGCACCGTTGTTAACGGTTATCGGCTCGGGGGTTCCTCGCAAAGCCATGCTGATCGTACTGACGGGAATCTTTATTGCCGGCAATATCATTACAGCAATCGCCCCGACAATGGAAATAGCCATTGCGGGCCGTATTATCACTTCCTTTAATCACGGGGCCTTTTTTGGCATCGGCTCAATTATTGCGGCATCGCTGGTCGCTCCCGGCCGCCAGGCAAGTGCTATTGCCTTTATGTTTTCAGGGCTGACGATGGCTAATTTGCTCGGCGTTCCGGCAGGCACCTGGCTTGCTCAGACCTTTAGCTGGCGGCTGGTGTTCTGGGTGATTGCCGGTATTGGGCTGCTGACGATGGTAAGCGTAGTCGTACTGGTTCCGCATATTGCCAAGGGCAAAACCATTGCCTTACGCAGTGAACTGCGGGCTTTTATAGATCCGCAGGTATTGCTTGTCATGGGGATCACCATTTTCGGCCCGGCGGCCTTTTTCACCTCAATCACCTACATTGCCCCGATGATGATTCAGGAGGCCGGTTTCTCTACTGGTGGTATAGCATGGTTGATGGTGCTGTTTGGCCTGGGGCTTGCCGTCGGTAACTGGATTGGTGGGCGCTTCGCCGATCGCTCACTGTTCGGCACGCTTTTCGTCACGCTGGCAGCTCAAGGGCTTGTACTACTGGTCTTCTGGGCCGGTGTTGAAAACCCGTTGATTGCGAGTATCTCGGTATTCCTGATGGCGGCATTCGGCTTCGCTACAGTCTCACCGATACAGAAACTGGTGATGGAGCGCGCTAACCACGCGGGAGCCCCCACCATGGCATCATCTGTCAATATTGGCATGTTTAATCTGGGTAACGCGCTGGGTGCATGGGCTGGCGGGGTGGCTATTGCCGCTGGTTTTGGTCTGGCCTCACCGAACTGGGCAGGCGCTATGTTATCCTTTATTGCACTGGGGCTGGCTTATTTTGCCTGGCTGCACTCGCGTAAAGGATATACGTTATCTGTTGATTCTTACTGATTAAATTAACAAAAACCATTATTTACTTTGTTAATCACACCTAATATGGCCATCTGTTTAAATCAGGCTGATGGCTGCTTCACACCCGCAGGAAACGGTCAGTTTCAATGATATTCGGAGTGTGGAGGCCATCAGGGCAATGCTTGTATAATCCATGATATTGTCAACGCCAGGCGCTCTGTGGCCATCATCAACGATCTTACTTTTCACTTTGGTGAGATAATCCCCCACATTCAGGGTATATTTGCCGTCAGAAGAATTCGACACCAAATACAAGCCTGTTTCTGGAATGTGTCTGGGGCACATAAAATCTCGAATTATCATATACATCATGGTTGAGGAGTTTCCTGTTGCATTGGTTAGTTCGCCTACGTCTGGCCTGGCGCCAGATCATCACAGTATTCCCTTCACGTGCCAGGCTTGCGGCGCGCGATGCCCTTGCCACTGCATTAGCCTGCTTTCTGGCGTGGGCACTGGCCGTATGGCTATTTGGGCATGAACATCCTACGTTTGCCATTATCAGCGCCGTGGTATGCCTTGCACCGGGTGTACCCAGCCACCTGAAACAAGCTCGTAATCTCGTGATTGGTTGTACGCTAGGTATCGTGATGGGGGAGCTAATGTGGCAGCTCCCCGACACGCACCCACTGGTACGCATGAGCATCGGTATGTTCTTCGCTATTTTGTTGGGTGCCGTCATTGGTCCTGCGCCAGTGGTCCCCATCCAGGCTGGCGTGTCGATGGCCCTGGTTCTTGCCATGGGGCCTGAAACAGCGGGCAGTACACGTTTAATCGACGTGCTGCTGGGAAGCTCGGTAGGATTGTTATTCAGCCAGGTGCTATTTACCTCTAACCCATTCAATGATATCGGGCGGGCAACCTCTGACTTTTTGCGTCAGCTGGGTAATGGTCTGAATCGGATGCTCAGGGCCTGCGAAGCACAAAGTAGCGAGGAGGCTGAAGCCGCACTAAGCCAGCTTTCACAAGCTCAGGGTGATCTGGCCGCACTTCGTGCTGCGGTGGCGGAAGCGCAGGTCAGCAAACGCTGGTCGCTACGCGGCAGGCTTAATGCCGGACGACTTGCCATCATCACACAGCGTTACGACCGCCATGCAATACGAGCCTATGCCACAGCCCTTCTACTGGCGGAAAGTATCAGCAGAGCCATGTCACACAAGACAGCCCCACCACCGGCCACGATTATGAAATACTGTCAGTGGTTATCGGATAACTGCATGGTATTAGCCCGGCAATCAACCGTCATTGCGCTCATGGAGAGTGATCCACAGTCTTCTATGGGGACACTAACTCAGTCCACAACCGAAGATCACGATGAACTACCGCCAGAATGGCTCGTCGTGGAGGATAATGCGCGGCAACTGGAGCATGCTTTGCAAGCGCTGCTGGGCTCACGCGATGCATAATGGTCACCCCGGGGTGACCATTATGCTAACCGATGAGTGGCCTGTACATATTTCCGGTCATGTCATTCAGTGCTTCACCACACCCCTGACATGGCCGTTCTTACCTCTGCCTGGGAGTCTATCGCCCCCGGTGCTTATGCGATAACTGCACGCATACAAAGAGCTTGTTCGCGAAGCGGCTAGCGATAATAAACCGCAATATGTTGCCCGCCAAACTGTTCAATCTTGACCGGCAACTCAAAAATACGCTCAATGACACTGGGCACCATAATATCAGCAGGTTTACCACGAAACACCACTTCCCCTTTTTTCATGGCAATAATATGGTCAGAATAGGTAGAGGCGAAATTGATATCATGAATAACGAGCACGATCGATTTTTCCAGCTCGTCTGCAGCCCGGCGTAGCTGTTTCATCATCCCTACACTGTGCTTCATATCCAGATTATTCAGTGGCTCATCCAGCAAGACATACTTGGTATCCTGGCATAAAACCATAGCTACAAAGGCTCGCTGGCGCTGCCCCCCGGATAGCTCATCAAGATAACGATTGGCTAATGGCAGTAAATCAAGAAAAGAGAGAGCCTGGTTAATATGGTGCTGATCCTCTTTATTCAGACGCCCTTTAGTGTAAGGATAACGGCCAAAACTCACCAGATCGTATACACTTAAACGACTCGTGAAGTGATTTTCCTGGCGTAATACCGACAGCACTTTTGCCAGTTGTTCACTATTAGCATCACTGACATCCAAAGCGTCGACCCTTACCCGCCCTTGCTCAGGGAGCAGTAGCCGGCTCATTACAGACAGTAACGTTGATTTACCCGCGCCGTTGGGGCCAATAATCGAAGTAATACCTGATGATGGCAGAGTTTCATTGATATTTTTTAATACCAGCTGATCTTCGTATCTCTTGCTGACATTATTAACTTCAATCACTTGCCACCCCTTTTCAATAAAAGATAAATAAACAACCCACCGCCAATAAATTCAATGACCACTGACAGGGTTCCTGCCATATCAAAAATACGCTCCAGTATCAGCTGTCCCCCGATCAACGCAATCATACCTATCATCACGCATCCTGGAAGCAGATAAGTATGACGCCATGATCCCATCAAGGGATAGGCCAGATTCACGATAAGCAATCCGAGGAACATCATTGGCCCGACCAGTGCTGTTGAAATAGCAACCAAAACGGAGATCAATAACAGTAACGCCGTAACATAGCGTTTATAAGGAATACCAAGGGCTGTCGCCATATTACTGCCCAGGGCAATAACATCAAGCCGGTGACGCATACGCCACACAATCAGTGTGATGAGGGCGATAATACATCCTGAAATCATCAGAACCTGGCTGTCTGCTCGGGTAAAGCTGGCAAAGATACGGCTTTGTAACACGGCAAACTCACCAGGGGAGAGTAAGCGCTGCATCAGCCCGGCACTGCTACGAAATAAGGTGCCGAATACCAGGCCAATTAACAAAACGCGATGCAAATCAAGCCCAGTACCACTGAGCAACCAGCGATACAGTAAGGTAGCAAAAATCACCAGCAGTGCTGTTTCACCAGCAAACTGGCCAATGGTACCCAACATCCCCAACCCGGCAATATTTAAAAAGAAGACCAGCACAGTCTGGATTAGGACAAATAACGACTCCAGCCCCATTACCGAGGGGGTCAGGATGCGATTTTGGGTAATCGTCTGAAACAACAGGGTGCTGATGCCAGACGCAAAAGCCACCAGAACCATAGTGGCGAGGACCTGTCCACGATGTTTAAGGATATAGACCACATTCCCGTGGAGATTGATCAGCATAAAAAAGGCGATTAATGCCAGAACGACGAAAGCCAGCACACATAATCGCTTACCCGGAGAAAGGGGCATTTTATGCGGGCGGGAAGTAACTGAAGACTCAGCGTGCATTGCCTTTCCCCCTAATGATTAGCATCAGGAAAACCGCCGCACCTAATACCCCCAGCAGGGCACTTACCGGTATTTCAAACGGGTAAACAATCAGGCGACCAAGAATGTCACAACTGATCACAAGCAAGGCACCTAACAAGGCGACCCAGGGAACCGTGCGTCGTAAGTTATCGCCAAACATCATACTGACAATATTTGGCACAATAAGCCCCAGGAAAGGCAGCACGCCTATCACCACAATGACCACGCCACTGATGACAGCAATCATCCCCATCCCTGTGAGCTGAACGCGGCGATAATTAAGCCCGACATTAACTGAAAAATCACGCCCCATGCCGCTAACAGTAAAGCGGTCAGCAATAATCGCCGCGATGATGGTGATAATTCCCACCCCCCATAGCAGTTCATAACGCCCCTGCATGACACTGGAAAAGTCACCAGACTCCCAGCCACCAAGGGACTGGAGCAGATCAAACTGCATAGCCAGGAAAGTGGTGATAGCACCAAATACCGCCCCCAGCATAATGCCTGCTAAAGGTACCAGCAGAGAGGATTTCATCTGAATACGGTTGATCAACAGCATAAAGAGCGCTGTGCCCAACAGAGCAAACAGGGAAGCCACCCCCATCTTGACTATCACCGGTGCTGTCGGGCTGATTATCATCATCAGTAATAATCCCAGCCCCGCGGACTGTGTGGTGCCCACAACAGAAGGTTCCACAAACCGGTTCTGGGTTAGCATCTGCATGATTTGACCAGCAACACTCATAGCACTGCCCGCCAGAACCAGGGCAGCAGTACGTGGGAAACGGCTAACGAATAGCACTTCACGCATTTCGGGATCATGCCACAGCTCAATCAAGGAAATACGACTGACACCGACAAACAGGCTACAAAAAATAAGGCCCAGTAACAACACCAGGCCAGAGATATAATATACTGATTTCATTTATTATTTCTGTTTATTCTCATTCAGCACTTTATTAACCTGTGTCATCAGGTTGCTATAACTCTGGATTCCCCCAGCGATATACAGCGCGCCAGAATCAAGATAAACCACATGCTGATTTTTCCAGGCTGGGGTTCTTCTCACTAATGGGTTATCAAGCACCTGGCTCGCCGATGCCCCTTCTTTCTTGTTGCCGATGGCATTGTCGCGATCAAGAACAAACAACCAGTCAGGGTGGGACTCCATAATAAATTCCGGGGAAACGGTATTACCATGCTGCCCGCCCGCCGGGAAAGTCGCTGCGGGTTTAAATCCAAGAACATCAAAAATAAAGCCGAAGCGAGAGTCAGGGGAATAAGCATTGATCTTACCGCCGTTGACCATCAGCATCATAGCTGATCCCGCCTGCCCTGAAACTTTACGAATCTCTTCGGCTTGATGATCAAAGTCAGCAATGACCTGTTTGGCTTTTTCTTGCTTACCAAAAATTTCTCCCAGCTGCTCGGTACGTTGAGTCATACTGGCGAGAAAATTTTTGGGATCAATATCCAGTGAAATAGTCGGTGCAATTCCGCTCAGTTTGTCATAGGCCGCCGCTGCACGGGCCCCTGCAATAATCAGGTCCGGTTTTGCGTTGATTAACGCTTCATAGTTAGGTTCAAACAGCGTGCCGGCATTAATATAAGCGTCACTGTTATATTTGGCTAAATGGGCCGGGAAGTGAGAACTGGTTTGCGGAACGCCTATAACGTCCACACCGAGTGCATCAGCAATATCCAGTGTTGCAGGACTCAGGATCACAACACGCTGTGGATTTTTAGGAACTTGGGTCGTGCCCTGGGCATGGACAACGTCAATGGTGGATGAGCTGGCAGCTAAAACGGGGGAAGAGCAAGTTAATACCGCAGCAAACAGAGATGAAACCACTAGCAGAGGAAGACGCATTTTTTCTCCTGAAAATCTTGTTGTTATGATTTCCGCCATCTATCAAAAAGCTCAAGTATGGCCTGCCAGATGGCATGCGACACACAAAGGAAGCTGAATCATTTGATCTATGGTTATAAGAACGATTCGTATTTCTATTTGGCACTATAATAACGATAAAATGAAAAATATGAACAACAAAGAGACAAAATAAATCCGCATAACGCGATCAACCGTGCCGAGAAGCGCCTGTTTTCAGGCCCGGATGCTTTTACTGCTGTCGCATGCGTCCCCTGAAAATGAACATTCTGAGTTGAATAACCCGTGGTGAAACGTTGTTATCATCTTGCACATTGCCGCTATGTCAGCCAGGAATCAGGGAATCATTAGCACAATCCTGGATCATGACAGCCGGGACATAGGGTTGATGTTAATTCTGTGGGGAACCGTCCTGGATTGCAGGAGGAGATGCCGTGATATTTTCTGCTGGCATACAGGATCTGATTTCAGTAAAAACGGGTCAGGAATGGGTTCCCTGACCCGTTTATTTAACTATTTACGCTTTCTGTTTAATCACATTGATCAACGCGGCCATTTGTTCTGTCAGTAATCCGGTTATCTTCTGATCAGTCAAATTCCCTTGTTCATCAAACCCACCCGCAAATGCATTAGAGAACACTTCCGGTTTATTAAGAGGATGAATATTCAAGAAAACACAGGTCTGGCGTAAATGATACTGGGCCCGGGATGTCCCCATGCCGCCCCCCGCTCCCATTAGCGCCGCTGGTTTATCATTCAAAACCGGGGTGTCAGGAAGACGTGAAAGCCAGTCCAGAATGTTCTTGAGGGCTGGAGCCATAGAGTAATTATATTCTGTACAAGCGAATACAAAGCCTTGGGCATCTTGTGCCTGCCGGGCAATCCTTTTTACCGATTCTGGTATCTCTTTAAGATCGGCATTGTAGAAAGGCACATCCAGCAAATCCGCTATCTCCAGGGATGCCCCTGACGGAAGCACGGACTGCGCAGCACGCAGGAGACCACGGTTCGTTGAGGCCTGACGCAGGCTTCCTGCAATACCCAATAGTTTAATCGAGCTCATGTTAGGGTTCCTAGAATTCAGCATCAATATCAACAACAGAGATTAATTTATGATTCACAAACTCTTTTATACCCAGCCCCGTCAACTCGCGTCCATAACCTGAGCGACGAACGCCACCGAACGGCAGATCCGCTTTCACTCGAGTTGGGTGGTTAATGTACACCATACCCGTTGAAACTCGTTTTGCCACTTCTTCACCCTTTTTGGTATCACGGGTAAAGACTGAACCACCAAGACCAAAGGGGGAATCATTGGCGATATTCACTGCCTCATCTTCATCTTTAGCCCGGAACAGCATGGACACTGGGCCAAAAAATTCCATATGATAGGCAGGGTTATCTGGGGAAACCTGGGTCAGGATAGTCGGCTGAACAAAAGCACCTTGTTGGGGAACTTGAGGACCAACTTCCAGGGCCACTGCGCCATGCGATATGGCCAGCTGAATTTTTTCTTTCACCTCATCCGCTGCTGCCTGGGAGGACAACGGTGCAAGGGTGGTATCTTTATCTAAGGGATCACCTACCCGGAGAGCGGCAACGCCCTGTTTATAACGCTCCAAAAACTCATCATAAACACTGTCTACAATGATCATTCGTTTGGAGGACACGCACACCTGGCCGCCATTCCAGTGGCGTCCAAACACAGCCCATTTCACTGTTTTTTCTAAATCAGCATCAGCAAGCACGATGAAAGCATCAGCCCCACCCAACTCCAGTGTTGATTTTTTCAGAGCGTTAGCTGCTTGTTGAGCCACAACAGCACCTGCCCCTTCTGAACCCGTTAAGGCCACACCTTGAACACGCGGATCATTCAGAATGGTTTCAATTTGATGGCGGGTCGCATACAGATTGGTGAAGCCCCCTTCCGGTAAGCCTGCGTCTTTCATCAGTTTGTCAAAGCGTGCAGCACTTTGTGGCACATTAGACGCATGTTTCAGGAGGATCGTGTTACCCGCTGAAAGTTGCGGGGCGATAATGCGGGCAATCTGGTAATAAGGAAAGTTCCAGGGCTCAATCGCCAGGAGCACACCTAACGGTTCATGATAGATAGCTGCTGATGCCTCTTTGGGATTAGCAACAGGGAGTATCTCAGGTTCAAGAAGCCGCCCGGCATTGTGCACATAGTATTCAAATATCTGGGCGGATAATTCTATCTCGGCGTAAGCTTCACCGATTAATTTCCCCATTTCCAGTGTCAGGAGACGAGCAAATTCATCTTTTTGTTCCCGTAAAAGATCTGCAGCTTTTTGCAGAATACTGGCTCGGGTGGCAAAAGAAGTCTCTCTCCAGTCAATAAATGCATGGTGAGCTTTCGTTATCGCATCAGCAACATATGAATCAGTCGCGTCCGGGAATGTTTTTACGATTTCCCCTGTATAAGGGTTAGTTGTTGCATATCCCACAATTAATCTCCTGCTTAACAAGATGTTTAAAAGCATGATGCTGATATAAATTTGGGTAGCGGCTGACCCAGGATAGTCATAGGGTAAGGGGCACCCAAAGATAGGCGCTTGATTAGAATGAATGGCATGAAGCCCCACATCACGGCGTCACTTCATTATAGTACGCTCTGAAATCAGCAATACAAGATTAATCCCAGAATCAGCCAAAAGCAGACAAAAACCTGAAATCATGCCCGATTAGCTCCAGGCAAAAACAGGCCATCCCTGGCGTCGGGCATGTTGCTGCAAAATAGGATCAGGATTCACCACATTAGGATGACCAACCTTTAACAATAAGGGTAAATCATTATGAGAGTCAGAGTAAAAACTGGCATCCTGCAACTGAGCCATATCCTGATTAATCAGTGTCATCAGACGCGTCACCTTCCCTTCACGGAACGTCATCACCCCCTGGGTGGTGCCAGTAAACACACCATTTTCGATACCAATGCCAATCGCCAGGGTTTCATTCACGCCAAGGTACTGGGCTATAGGCGCGACCAAATGTTCGCCTGAGGCAGAAATAATGACCAGGCGATCACCCTTCGCCCGGTGATGTGCCAAACAGTCTCGTGCATCCTTGTAGACTCGGGGGGCTATCACATCATGAATAAAATGCTGCACACTGTGGGCTACACGGTGCTGAGTATGCCCCTTCAGGGGTTCCAGGGTATAGTTCATATATTCCTGCATATCCATCTCGCCCCGGGCATATTGCTGCATCAGGGCAGTATCCCGCTGCAAGAATACCTCTTCATTTTTGACCCATCCTTGTGACACCATAAAAGCTGACCACAAACTGGAGCAATCCCCGCTAATCAGGGTTTCATCGAGATCAAACAGTGCCAGACTCATGCGACTTCCCGTAAGGTAACAAGATCCAACTGGAGGCCAATTTCAATATCATCGGCAAGAAGTGAGGCCACGGAGCGGTTCAATACATCGACAGATAACTCAATATTGTTCGCCAGTACACGGTAACGAACAATGTTACCCAACAGGCTACGATTGAGAATTCGGGCGGGGATCCCCTGCTCTGGCGCACATATCACTATTGATTCAGGCCGTATCGCCACCTGCGCCTGGTACTTCAGCCCCGTCAGGGCCTGAGCCTGCTCAGGGGATAACAAGTTATAACTACCGATAAATCCAGCAGCAAATGCATTAACCGGCTCGGTATACAGGGTTTCTGCATCGGCGTTCTGCACAATTTGTCCCTTATTCATCAGCACAATACGGTCAGACATGGTGAGTGCTTCTTCCTGATCATGGGTGACAAAAAGAGTCGTCAAATTTAATTCGCGCTGAATTCTGCGTATCTGTTCACGTAAATGTTTACGAATACGGGCATCCAGGGCGGATAACGGCTCATCAAGCAGTAACAAACGTGGCCGAGTCACCAGGGAACGCGCTAATGCCACCCGCTGGCACTGACCACCAGAAAGCTGGTGAGGATAGCGTTTGGCATAATCCTGCATTTCAACCAGTGCCAGAACTTCACCCACACGGCGGCGAATATCATTGACGGGTAGACTTTGCATTTTGAGGCCAAACGCCACGTTACCTTCTACGGTCATATTAGGGAACAAAGCGTAGCTCTGAAACACCATACCGATACCACGTTCCTGGGGACTCAGGGGCACAATATCTTGTCCCTGCAATATAATCTTTCCACTGTCCACCGCTGTAAGCCCGGCAAGGCAGCGTAATAATGTCGATTTTCCGCAACCACTTGGCCCCAGTAACGTCACAAACTCACCTTTTTCGGCGCTGAAATCAATGTCGTTGAAAATCTGTGTCTGGCCGTAATGCTTGTTCAGTGTCGTGACCTGTAAATATGACATGTTCAGCTTTTTTCCTTGTTCAGGGAGTTAGCAATCCAGGTAAAAATCAGGACCACCAAAAAATAGGAAATCACCAACGCACTCGTGAAGTGCCCACTGCCGTTGCGCATGTTAAACAGATACACCTGCAGTGTTTCATAACGGTTGCCCACCAGCAGGTTCGCAAACACAAACTCGCCAATTAAAAAGGAAAAGGAGAGCAGCACCGCAATCATTCCGCCTTTACGCAAATTCGGTAGCACAACCAACAGGGCCGCTTTCCAGGTACTGGCACCCAGCAAGTGCGCCGCATCCATGAGATCACGTAAATGAATCCCTTGCATATTGTTGGCAATGGCGCGGTAGATGAACGGCAACGCGATAGTGAAGTAACAACCTATCAGGATCCAAGGTGTACCGGTCAAAGTTAACGGCCCTGAAGAGTAAAGCGACATCAGACCAACAGACGAGACTACGGGCGGCACGGCAAAAGGCAGTAAAATCAAGACATTCATCAAGGTATCAAGCTTTGGAAAGTAGTAAGCAATGACAAACATCAACGGCAATATCAGTGCCATCGACAAGACCAATGTCCCAAAACAGATCAGTAATGAATGGCCCAGCGCAATCAGGAAACGCGGATCGCTCCACAAAGCAATCATCCATTTAAACGTAAACCCACTTGGCAGAATGGTTGCCCCCCACTCGCTGACTAACGCATAGACCAGTGTCGCCGCCAAAGGTAACAACAAAATGATCATCAAGATCCAAACCACCAGGCGATGGTACCCTCCTTCAATGCGAGACATAGCATCCTCCCTGGTCATTAACCCTATTTTTAGCGCACATTTAAATAACTCCTGCGCAATAACCATTGATGAATCAAAGTAATAAATACCATCAGCACCACCAGTAACATGGCCAATGCGCTGCCCATATTGGGATCGAGAGAGATATCACCGGAAACCAGTGCAGCAATTCGTATTGGTACCACGTTGAAATTACCACTGGTTAAGGCATAAACCGTGGCATAAGCCCCCAGGGCATTGGCCAGCAGGATAATAAAGGTGCCCATTAAGGCGGGAAACATCACCGGCAGTCCAATATATCGCCAGTAACGCCAGCGACCGGCACCAAGCAATGCCGCAGATTCGCGCCATTCTTCACGCAGCCCGTCAAAAGCGGGATAAAGCAGAAGCACGCCGAGTGGGATCTGAAAATAGGTGTAAAGAACAATAAGCCCGTCCCGGGAATAGAGATTAAACCCGTCAATCACACCGTACTTCTTCAACAACAATGTCAGGCAACCGTTCAGCCCGAGCAGAATCACAAAGGCAAAAGCTAAAGGCACACCCGCAAAATTGCTGGTCATATTGGTGAAGGACATTACAAAATCATGCAGTCGGGTTCGGCCTGACTGACGCAAAGAATAGCTACCCACCATGGCAATCAACAGACCGAAGAGGCTCGACCAGATAGAGATATCCAGCGAGAAGCGCATGGCTTGTAAGTAGAAGGAAGACGTCAGTATATCCGTGTAGTTACCCAGTCCCCACTGTTCATAAGTTTCACTGTAAAAACTGCTCACCGCAACCCAGACCAGCGGAGCCAGTTGGAAAGCAATGAAAAAAATTGCAAACGGCAACATAAACAGTGCCGCTAACCACTTAGCTTTCATCGACACTCCTCAGGCTGTGACGAATTGAGCCAGCAAGTCCGCACTGTAGGGCTTGTCATGGGCAACATTGAGTAACTGGCATACTGTGCCGCACAATTCCGTTTGCCGGGGAATCGCATCGTTAAGACTGAAGGCTGAACCGAAGACAAATAGCGGGACTTGACGTTCCTGGGGTAGCACTCCGCCATGGCTACGATCATCATTCATTCCATGGTCGGCGGTGACTATCACTTGGTAGCCTTCAGTTAACCAGCCATCAAGATACTGGGACAGTAAACCATCTGCTTTACGTGCCTTGTTGCGATATTGTGGTGTCGATAACCCAAATTGATGGCCTGCATCATCAATATTCATCGGATGGATCAACAAAAAATCCGGGGAAAAACGGCGACGCAGGCTTTCAGCATCGTCAAAAAGGTGCGAGTCAGGGTAAGTATCATCGTAATAAAAATGCCCATGCTGGATAGCCAGTTTTTCATCACTGGTATGGCGGTCGCGTGCCGGGTCGAATGGCGTCCGGTTATAGAGCTCACTCACCCAGTGATAGGCCGCGGCTGCGGTCGTCAAACCGGCATCGCGGGCATAATGAAAAATACTACGCTGTGTGGAAAGCCTCGCCACCTGATTGTTAACAATGCCACTCTCAACGGGCGTTACACCCGTGAGAATGCATTCATACAGCGGCCGTGACAATGAAGGTAGCTCACATTCCAGTTGATACAAGCGGCCGCGTCCAGCAACACACTGTGCCTGTAAATATCCCATTGCATCATGGGCGACCTGGTAATTCAGGCCATCCAGTACCACTAAAATGCTTTTCATTGAATTATTGCCTTGTTACTAATATGACTAGACTGGTGCACGTGCGTTAACTATTGCTGCATATTGATCATCACGTTTTCTTGCCACAGACGTGGCAGCGTTTTTGCACTCTTATCCCAGGCTTCAGTGTCTGTTATTGGGTGAGCGTTTTTATATTCGCTGGCAGGTAATAACTTGGTTTTCACATCTTCTGGCAACGTAATTTTATCGGCGCGAATAGGACGAGCATAACCACGGGCTAAGTTAATTTGGCCCGCATCAGAGAAGATATATTCACGCGCCAGTTTTGCGGCATTAGGGTGTTTGGCGAATTTATTGATGATGGTGGTGTAACCCGAAGTGATGGAGCCATCTGAGGGGATCAGTACTTCAAAGCGTGAAGTGTCTATCTGATCGCGGTAGTTCAGGCCGTTGAAATCCCATACCACACCGACCTGTACTTCCCCTTTTTCCAGGGAGGCGATAGTTGGGTTCGTCAGCCCCAGACGTCCTTCTTTGGCCAGTTTGCCAAAGAATTCCAGCCCTGGTTTAAGGTTTTTCTCGTTGCCGCCCATGGCATACGTTGCGGCCAGTACGCCGTTAGATGCCTGCGCCGCCGTACCAACGTCACCAATAGTCACTTTATATTTGCCTTTCAGCAACTCAGCCCAACTGTGTGGTTTATCCTGAACTTGGGATTTGTCGATAATAAAAGCAATGGTTCCGGTATAGGCCAGCGCCCACATACCGTCTTTATCCTTCGCCCATGCAGGGATCTCATCCCAGGTTGTCGGTTTATAAGGCTGCGTTACACCTTTCTGTACTGCAATCGGACCAAATGCGGCACCCACGTCGCCAATATCTGCGCTGGCGTTATCTTTTTCCGCAGCAAATTTTGCAATTTCCTGAGCAGAGCTCATATCAGTATCACTATGTTTCAAACCATACTGGCTACTTAAAGCAGCCCAGGTATCTTTCCAGTTTGCCCATGAATCAGGCATACCGACGCTGTTAACCGTTCCTTCGGCTTGGGCGGCTTTGATCAAATCGGCCTGGGGTTCCGCGGCAAAAGCCGAAGAGGAAGAGAGAACTATTGCGCTGGTGAACACTGAAGCGAACAACTGTTTCATAACGGATGCTCCGGATGGTAGTATGCGTGAATGCTGGTCTAGTCCAGCAAGAACAGAGCCAATTTAACGATCAATTATGATGTTTATATTACAGCGCAAAAAACCTGGCTCTTTCTGGCGCAAGCTGCTAACAACACACCATCATTCCGTTCCCGTACTCCATGCTGGTGCCAAAACGCACCGAAATGAGGTTTGTCCACAATGAGTGAATCACTGACCGCCGTGGCGGCTATCTGCCTGAGTTTGCGCGAAGGTATTGCCGCCGGTCTTTTTACTCCCGAGAACCGTCTGCCTTCGGAAAGGGTATTAAGTGAACAATTTACGACGACGAGAATTACCTTACGAGAAGCACTTATTCAACTCGAAGGGCAGGGATTAATTTATCGACAAGTCCGGCGAGGCTGGTTTGTTTCTCCCCCGCGCATTATTTATAACCCGCTGCAACGCAGTCATTTTCACGCAATGGCGAAAGAACAAGGGCGTATAGCAAGAACAGAAGTCATTGATACAAAGAAGTTAATTGCAAGTGATGCCGTATGTTTGAAACTACTATTGCCCAAGAGAAGTACCGTCTACTGCATTCGACGCCTGCGTTACATTGATGAACGCCCCGTGTTGTACGTTGAACACTACCTTAACCCGACATTTTTCCCCCACATTCTTGGGGCTGATTTAACGCAATCACTCACCGATCTCTACCAGTCAAAATATGGAATCAGCTACGGGCGCGTGCGTTTTGATATGCTGCCAACGCGCCTGCCCGAAAGTGCCTCTTCCGCTTTAAAAGTTACATCTGGCAGCCCGGCCCTTTTTATTACTCGCACTAACCGTGACCAGTATGACCGGGTGATTGATTGTGACTTGGAATACTGGCGCTACGACGCATTGCACATCGACGTGGAGGTTAATTAACCGGGACGTGACCGAAATGATCATAAAGAGGGGCCATTTTGGCGCACTTCACTATTTTTTATCTGTGAGCGGATCTCCACAGCACGGCTTGATGATGAGAACGAGCTCAAAACAAAATTACTCATGGGTTGGATGTTGATAATTTCGCAATGTAATAAATGCAGCAACAGCTAACAGAGCAATCATGGTTGCGGCTGTCAGGAGCACAACAGCATGTGAACTGGAAAAGGCTTCACGCCCGGCTTGTGCTAAAGCATTACCCGCTGATCCCAGTTGATCCGCCACAACCATCGTATCACTGACAGAACTGACAGCCCTGGATTGAAGCGCGGCTGGGAAATCTACCGGAAAAACAAGGGTCTTTGAATAAGCTGTTGAAAGTAATACGCCAAAAAAAGTGATACCCAGCCCGGCCCCCAGTTCATAACCTGTGACTTCCAGCGAACCAGTGGCTCCCGCTTTCGCCGGTGGTGCGCTATTCATGATGGCAATCGATGAGGCCGTCAAGCCAATACTGAGCGATACCCCTAATACGACAAGCAACGTGATAACTGGAATATTTGGCTGGTAAAAATCACTGAGGCTTAATCCGCCAAGGCATACCGCTGCCGCCAGTAGGGAAGTCCCGGCGACACTACCCAGCCCGAACCGTGCTGTCGTGTAACCTGCCAGGGGGCCTCCCAGTGCAGATCCGATAGCTAATGGCACCATAAAAATACCCGCCTGTAATGGGGAATAACCGACAACAAACTGTAACTCCTGCGCCAGTGTCAGCTCCACGCCCGTCAACGCCCCACTGGCAACCAGGGCCATAATAATACCAATACGGATAGCGGGCTTACTGAATAAAGAGAGATCCAGCATCGGGTCAGTACTGGAAAGCTGCTGGCGGATGAACCAGGCAAGCAGGCCAAGTCCCACTCCCAGCATCAGGCAGGTAGTCAATAGTGGTGTCTCGACCTTAAACCCGGATTTCACGGCATAAACCGAGGCGAGCAACCCCGCAATAAGTACCAACGCCTGTTTTATTGGCCATTCCCCCTTTGCTGCTGGCGTGTGATGCTGAAGGCTCAGACAGGCAAGTGACAGTACGATTAAAATAACCGGAACATTGATCAGAAAAACAGCACCCCACCAAAAATGTTCAAGCAGAGCCCCCCCAGCCAAAGGACCAAAAGCGGCTCCCGCTGAACCTATCGTGCCCCAGAGCCCCAGAGCAATACCACGTTCTTTAGGATCGTCAAATGTATGCCTGATGATCGCCAGTATATTTGGCATGACCATAGAACCACCTACGGCAAGCAGGATACGCGCGGCAATCAAGAACCCTGCCGTGGGCGAAAAGGCTGCGGCTAAGGAAGCGACCATAAAGATAAATAACCCCACCAGTAACATACGTCGGTGCCCCACCCGGTCTGATAGCGTCCCCATGGGAACCAGTAAGCCAGACATAATAAGTGGATAGATATCAATGACCCACAGAATTTCAGTGCCACTCGCCCCCAGAGCCAGGGTCACCGAAGGGATGGCAATATGCAGAATCGTCATGTCGATGATAATGGGTAAAAATGCCAGAAGAACACAGAGCAGTACAAACCAGCGATTTTGAAAAAATGGCATATAAAAACCTTCGGGTCAGTGAGGGGCATTGCATGGGGATAAACTGAATCGTAATATATATCCGTCCGGACGGTTTTAAAAGAGAAGGGTGATGGGACGACATAAAACAATAGATCGAGAATTACTGCTTAATGCTGCGGAGGCTGTCGTCCTGCGCTCCGGCGCTGGCAGCCTGACTTTTGATGCGGTCGCCAGTGAAGCCGGTGTCAGTAAAGGGGGCGTTCTTTACGCCTTTGCAACCAAAGATGAATTGATTGATGCCATGCTGCGCCGTGTCATGGCCAGTTATGATCACTATGTTGAGGATTTTTTAGCCCGCCAGGGTGACACGCCAAAAAACCGTATTCATGCTTATATTGAGGCGAATAGGAATGAAGACACTGAGGTTATCCAGCGCGCTGTCGCCCTGATGGTGAGCTTTATGCGAGCCCCTGTCTTCCAGAGCGAAACCAGTACATTTTATAAGAATCTGTTTTCGATGTTCGATGCATCAAGTCTGGCGGGTCGCCGCCTCAGGCTGGCGTTACTGGCAACAGAAGGAACCTTTACTCTAAAAGGCTTTGGATTTTATGAATTCAGTGACCAGGAATGGCAGGAGATCCACGACGATATCCTCAGCCTGCTGATCACCTGAAAATATAAGTGCTGTACCAGCCCCTGAAGGACATGGTTTGACCTTTCAGGGGCATTCACCCTTTCCCGGTGGAGTGTGATAATCAGCCTGATGGTGACAATTATTGTCAGTGAAAACTCACTTTTCCAGTAAGAACTTTACCACCTGAGCAAATGCAGCAGGGTAGTCTTCAAGACTGGACACGGCTATACCGCCATTATTTATCTGGAATTTACCATCCACATAAAAGGTCGGTGTTCCGGTAACTTTGAACGCTTTCAGGGCTTCATTTTGTTTCGCAATGGCCGCTTTTACCAGCATACTGCCACGGGCATTGTCATAGGTGTCTGCATCAATGCCAGCCTGAGCAAAAACGGCTTTAATATCATCCACACTCTTCAGTTTTTTGCTTTGTACAACCTCAAAAAGTTTTTTTTCAACTGCGTCAGTTTTCCCCATTGTCATCGCAATGGCCCAGGCCTCGGTGAGCTCATTTCCCAGTGGCCCCATCGCGCCAACATGATACTTAGTGACTGTTTCACCTTCTGGCAAGATTTTATTGATGGCTTCAGCAACCGGATACTTTTCAGCAAACTGATAACAAGGGCCACAATAAAAAGAGAAAAATTCAACCACCTTGGGTGACGAAATGACAGGCGTCGCCAGGGTAATATATTCTTTACCATTTTCAGGCGTAGACTGCGGTGACAGGGTATTAGCCTGTGCTGTAGTGAATAAGCCCAAAACTAAAAATACAAGAGCAGTATATTTTTTATAAAGTGTCATTTGATTGATATCCCTAATTAATTATGCAGGCCACTTCAGTTGAAAAGTGACAAATTCCGGTGACTTTATATTAATGGTATTGTTGAGTGGAACAGATAATAATTCAATAAGATAAATCAATAATTATGCTCAATTATAACCGAATTTTTTCTGTTCGCGAGGACGGGTTAGCGGTATCACCGGTGGTTTAACATCCTTGGCCCGAATTTTGACGAAAAGATGACCGGGCATTCCCTGCCCCACCATCTTTTCGTCAATCTGAACGGCTCATGCTTACTGATTATTTCCCCATTTTCGACAACATCTCAGGACGCATAAATCGATTTATCGTCAGCATAAACAATATCGAGGGAACCAGCAGAATCAAGGCGGTGATTGATGATACCTGGTAGTTACCAGACATGCTGGCGTTATACAGCAGTAAAGGCAGGGTGGTTATTTCCGGGGCACCAACGAAAAATGTTCCGGTAAACTCGTCCAGTGATTCAAGGAACACAAAAATACCGGCAGCAATAATCCCCGGTGACGCTTGTGGCAGAATCACATACCAGAAGGTAAATATCGGGCCAGCACCCAGATTACGAGAGGCTCTGGCTTGAAGAGGATCCACAGCAGAAAATGCAGCCACGCAGATCCATACCGCATACATCAAGCCATGCACACTGTGAACCAGTACCACGCCTGCGATCGTCCCGTTAAGCCCCCACTGGTAAAAAATACGTGCAATGTTCATATATACCGTCAGGTTGGGAAAAGCCTGAGGGATAAGAAACAACAACATAAAGAATATTCGCAGAGGCATGCCCCGCCGTGACAGTGCATAACCAGCGGGGATCGCCATAAATAAGCACAGTATCACTGATAAAACCGCAATAAAAATACTGGTGAATAACGAACTGGACACATCACTATAGGGACTAAATACTTGGTACCAGTATTTCAGCCCCCATTGGCTGGGCAAGGTATGAGGGTAAAACCAACTTTCAGTTACAGTCCAAATCAGTAAATTAACCAGAGGCCCGAACATAATAAAAGTAATGAAAATAACTAACAGGGTTTGCAACAGCAGACTACCGGCAATTTTTTTCCACCCTTTTATCAGAAAATTTTCAGCTCCTGATAGTACATATTGTGTCATTCTTACTCCCCTCCTTTTTGCTGCAAGCTGTGACGCAGATAAAACCAGGAAAGCGCACCACAAATCAGCAGGGATATCACGCCCAAGGCGTTGGCAGACGCATAGTCACTATAGGAATTAACTCGAAAAGCCATATCAACCGTCAGCATAGTAGGCTCCCCTGTTCCTATCATTAAAGGTACTGAAAGTACCGACATCATCACGACAGTGGAGAGAACCAACGCAACACCAATAGCGGGCATCACCTGTGGCAAAATAATGCCAAACAAAATACGTGGCCTCGATGCCCCCAAGTTTCTTGCGGCCAGTATTTGTGCCGGTTCCACGGCGGCCATAGCGCCACAAATTAACAGGGTAGCAAAAGCCAGTTGTTTCCAGACGAAAGTAATAATGATCCCCTTCCAGCCTAACCATGAGAGGGTATCCATGGGGCTGACCCAGTCGGTTGCAACCAGCATATTATTCATCAGGCCATTTTTAGCCAGAAAAGTACGCATCATCTGGGCGGCGACAATAAAAGGGATGAACAAGGGCAAACGATACAGAAAGGCCAGTGCGCGCACCACGCCTTTATAAGGCGATAAAGTAATCACTGCGGAAAGCGTAATGGATATTAACGCCAGTAGTGCCACAGAGATCAAAACGATAATCACAGTAAACAGAATATCGTTGGAATAAAGCGTGAAAACTTTACTGAAATGCTCCAGAGTGAATCCCTGTTTTTTTGATGTAAAAGCAGAGATCAGTGAAAAACCAAGAGGGTAAAGGAACAGAACCACAATCATCAAAGCGGCCGGGCTAATCAGCAAGAGATATTTTAACGATAAGCGCATGACAAACCTTATGGAACAAAAGAGAGATGCTCAGGAGGCAAACCTGTTTGCCCCTGAGCACCAGGAAATCATTTATTGCTAACCTGACTTTCGTAGCCTTCTTTTATATCGTCAAAATAAGGTGCTATCGGGAAGCTTTTTCCGTATTCAGCTAATGCTTTCGGCGATATTTCAGCAAACAGTTTCTGCCAGGTTTGTGCGTCCAGCTTCGATTTCACATGGTCTGCATCAATTCCTGGATACCAGTTGAACTGTTTAACAATGCCTTCGGCCTGCACTTCCGGGCTGGTTGCCAGTTCAATAAACTCACGGGCCAACTGGGGCTGGGCGGCTTTCGCCGGAATAACATAGTACATCGGTTGTCCAGGCATACCAGGGGCTAATAGTGTGAGCTTCAGTGATGGGGGCAACTTCCCTTGGTCTTTCCAGCTATAGAACATATCTACCCATACTGGCCCCATGCTGATCTCTCCCCGTGACAGCATGTCAAGCGTCCCTGCATTACCCGGCGTAAAAGTTACATATTTATTAAAATCTTTTAGTTTCTCAAAAGCTTGTGGCCAATTTTTTTCAACACTTTTATCGTACGGCAATGCGGATAACCGTTTAGCGTCAGTGCCAAAAGCATAGATCCAGCCCACAACAAAACTGACACCCGACATTCCATTTTTGATGCCATTATAACCGAAAGCCTGGGGGTGTTTTTGTACCCAACTCGTCAGTTCTTCATAGGAAGAAGGCGGGGTTTTTATTGCCTCGCTATTCCAGGCTATGGCTGTCTGACTTAAAAACATCGGCATCACATAGCCGTCAACGTTCACACCAAGTGCATTTTTTGCATTATCCGCACTGACCATTGAACCCGTCTTAATTTGCTGGCGATATTTTCCAAGCAAACCTTGATCCACCAGCTCCCCACCTGCTTTTTGATGGACAACGGCAACATCAATATCCCAAGTTTTAGCCCCACTCTCTTTTTGCGCGGCTAATTTTTCAATCACCTTGTTAGAACCCGCATCCCCAGGACCGGTTCCAATGACCCTGACCTTCACGCCAGGGTGGGTTGCTTCAAATTTAGGCCCGAGCCAGGTTTTAACATAGTCCACCATATTTTGGTCACCTGCAGTGGCAACATTTAATACAGTTTCAGCATGTGCCACACTGCTCAGGAATAATGCAGTGACCAGCGCGAGTTTTGTTTTGGTAAACATAAATTGCCCTCGAAATAATGGAATCATTTAAGGTGTATGAAAGGTTTTAAAAATATGTAAGGCGGCTGCTGGCACCTGCAGTTTAATCGTAGAATTCATCGCCCAGCACTGTGGTGAATCCGCAAGAAAGAGATGATTGTGACAACGAATACTATGGCGATAGTGATGCCCAATAAAAGCACTCTGCTCTACAATGCCTTCAAAAATTAATCCCTTTGGCGATTTACCCTGGGTTTTTTCAAAAAGTTCAACATCAGTACTACGGAAATAGATAAAGTTTTCTGGTTGATATTCATCAGCCAAATCAAGATGCATAGCATTACTGCCAGAGGTAGTGACTTCATTTACAGAAATATGATTTTCTGCCCCCATAAAATCAGCAACAAATGGGGTAGCGGGACGTTGATATATATCTTCCGGGGTTCCCACTTGCTCAATTTTGCCATTGTTCAGCACAACAACACGATCAGCCATAACTAAGGCCTCTTGCTGGTCATGGGTAACAATAACAGAGGTGAAACCCAACTTTTTCTGCAACTGTTTTATTTCATGACGCACACTCAAGCGTACTTTCGCGTCAAGATTGGACAGGGGTTCATCCAGTACCAGGACATCAGGTTCTATTGCCAGTGCCCGAGCCAGGGCAACACGCTGACGCTGTCCTCCAGAAAGCTCGGTTATTTTAGCCTCCCCCAGACCACGCAGGTTGACTATCTGTAAGAGTTGCTCAACCCGCTGTTTAATATCATCACGACGCCATTTGCGAAGTTTTAAGCCATAACCAATATTACGCGCTACTGATAAGTGTGGCCATAAAGCATAACTTTGAAAAACCATCGTAATATTACGTTTTTCAGGTTCACTGACTGTAATATCCCGGCCCGCAACGGTGATGTTCCCTTGCTGTACCGGAATAAAACCACAAAGTGCATTTAATAAGGTGGTTTTTCCGCAACCAGAAGGCCCAAGTAATGCAATCATCTCACCTTTCTTCACCGTGAGATTAATATCCTGCAGTACAGTTTTTTCGCCGTAGCTAATTTTAAGTCGGGCAATATCCAGGTAGCTCATTAAGGTGTCCAAACAGTCTGTTAAATTTTTTTGCATCGATGAACACGTGTTCATTTGTTTGTAAAAAAAATGAAACGCAAATCCGACACTATGTGAGCTTACTCTGGCGTCTCTTTGTGACACTTTAATTAAGCGCGCAAAATTTTTTAGCGAGGAAAAATGAAAATAGATATTCTCGGCTGTGGTAGCGCGTTCTCCCGCTGGCAAAATACTTCTGCATTGCGAGTGCTGGACGACAATCACCAATGGCTTATCGACTGTGGTCCGACTGTCCCCAGGGCGCTATGGCAACGTGACGGAGATATCAATGATATTGATGTAATTTTCTTTACCCATGTTCAC
This sequence comes from Citrobacter sp. JGM124, assembly GCF_018257795.1. Classification (GTDB taxonomy): domain Bacteria; phylum Pseudomonadota; class Gammaproteobacteria; order Enterobacterales; family Enterobacteriaceae; genus JGM124. The sequence goes on from NZ_JAERJD010000006.1 coordinate 115,755, forward strand.
CCTGACCATTGCGCCGGGCTGATGGCATTACTTAATTACTGGAAAAGTTTTTCCCGCCAGAAACCCCTGATTATCTACAGCCAGGCAGAACAGCGCCCGGTACTCATGCAATTGGCCCGGCTGGCAAACTGGCCTGCCAGTACATTGTCTTTTGAGATTGAATGGCGAGACACAACCACCAGCTGGTGCTGGCAAAACTGGCAAATAGAAACCGCCTTCACACAGCATGAAATCGCCAATCACGCGATTCGCCTCAGTATCGGTTCCCATAGCCTGTTTTATAGCGGTGACGGGCGTCCTACTCCTGAGTCTGTTGCCTTGATGACAGCCAGTGATCTGGCATTTCAAGAGTGTGCATCCCTCACCCCTTTGGCAGACGACGCTTCTCATGGTGACTTCCCCGGCTGTCTTGAATTATTTAATACGCTTGGTCTGCCTCGACTGGGGCTTTATCACTGTTATGACGCAACGTTACCGGAGTTGAAACAAGCCTGTCTCCCCTACCCGGGATTATTCGTCAGTGAGGACGGCTTGCAATATGACTACCAACAACAACAGTTCTCTCACGGGACATATCCACTGTGAATGGGGCTCGTACTAAGCAGAACATCACCGCCCAGGATGTTGCCCGTAAGGCTGGTGTTTCCAGAGCCGTGGTCTCTCGTGCTTTAAGTAATAATGGCAGTATCTCCCCGGATACCCGTGCCCGGGTGCTTCAGGTTGCAGAAGAACTCGGGTATCAAGTCAATTTTTTGGCCCAGGGGCTTAACCGCCGCCGCAGCCATTTAATAGGGGTTATTGTCTCCCATATCAGTGATCCCTTTCGGAGCTCCCTGCTCGATGGTTTGTTGCGGGAAATTCAGCGCCATGGATTCCAGGCCTTAGTGACGGAAATTCATAATGAACAAGAGCTGGCAGAGACTTTACGCAATTTCACTCAATTTCGTGTCTCCGGTGTGATTGTCACTTCCGGTAAACCCCCTGAGGCCTTGGTTAATCAGTGTGTACAGCAGCAGATCCCTGTCGTGGGAATTAATCGTCAGCCTGATATTCCCGGAGTCGACTATGTGTGCTCTGATAATGTGGCAGGTGCCGTACTGGCGGCAGAACAGCTGGTTAAGGGAGGGTGTCGGCGTTTTGGCTGGTTAAATAATAATAATTCCACTTGGGCGGGCAGAATGCGAGGAGAGGCTTTTATCCTGGCATTACAACAGCGAGGGGTCGATACCCTGCAGGATCTTGTCATGCTAATCGCCACAGAGGAAGGGTACGAAGGCGGCTTTCAAGCGGCGGTTCAGAAAACGGAAGGTATTCAAGGGATCTTTTGCGCTAACGCTCAGTTAGCCTGTGGTTTTCTTGATGGTATGCGCCAGCGTGGCAAAAATGCCCCGGACGACTTCCAGCTTATAGGGTTCGATAATACGCCACAAACCGCACAGTATAGTTATCAGCTCACGACATTACATCAGGATGTGAGTGAGATTTCCCGACAAGCGCTGGCGCATTTGCTGGCACGCACCCGTAATCCGGCACACCCGTCACAAATATCATGGGTTAACGTGTCATTAATTCATCGGCGTACATCGCCCTCAACGCAATAAGAGCAGCAGCATGACCGAACAACAGCAGCAAGAATTATGCCATTTGATTCGCCAGCTGGGGGCCAAAGCCCAGTCATTACGTGACGCCGGATTGCAGGTTGAAAGTAAAGGCCGCCAGGATTTTGTTTCCGAAGCGGATCTCTTTGTCGAAGGGGAGATCAAACAGTGGCTGGCGATGCAATTTCCCGAAGACGGCTTTCTGGGGGAAGAGAGTGGACTGGTTCCCGGAACCTCAGGTATCTGGGTTCTTGATCCCATTGATGGTACAACTAATTTTATTCAAGGCATGGATTACTGGTGCATTTCCCTGGCCTATGTGAAAGACCATCGAATCGAGCTGGGTATCATTCATGCCCCTGATCGCCATGAGTTTTTCTTTGCGCGTTATGGAGCCGGGGCATTTCTTAATGACCGACAGTTAACACTCCATGAACCTGCCCCCGATGCGGTCATCATTGGTATGGGACGCTCGAGTCGTGGTTCCGTTGCTCAGTATGCTCATACCATAGAAAATCTGCTCAATGAGGGAATTGAGTATCGGCGGTTTGGTGCTGGTGCGCTGATGCTGGCCCATGTTGCGGCAGGGCAAGTCCATGCTTATTATGAAGCCCATATGAACAGCTGGGATGTTCTGGCTGGCCTGCTATTGATTAACGAGGCGGGAGGAAGCAGTAATGCCTTTCTCGATAATGACGGCTTACTGCAAGGCAATCGAGTTCTGGCCGGAGCCCGATCTCTGTTACCGCGCCTGACTGCACTTTTAGCGCCTTAAGAAAAAGGAGGATCGCGACTCAGTGATACAGCGGTTCTCCATCACTCCCCGCAGTGGATATGTTATCAACACGTGATTTTATCTTGAAAAAAAGACGTATCATTAAATAATGGTATGCCGGGCAATATGATTCACTGGTATGAGCAGCAACCTCCCCGCTATTGTGAGTGCCTTATATGCCATAGGGTTTATCCGTAACAGGCCAGAATAATGTCATTTCAAAATGGAAACACGATGATTCAATTGAAGAATATTCCCGCCATATTCAGCCAGTATACTGGTCAGTTAGCCATACCCGGCCTGATGTTAGCCATTTCCCAGGCGGTACAAGCCACCCCCATACCTGAAGCCATCAATTTCACGCATAAAGACTGGGATCTGACGTGCGACAATACGCTGACTTGCCGAGCCGCTGGTTACTCCGCAGACGAAACAGACCCCGCCGCCACGGTATTGATCACGCGTGAAGCAGGGGCTTCAACCCCTGTGATTAACGAAGTGATGCTGGCGAATTATGACAGTGAAACGGACGATCCGGGCACTTCAGGTATTCCGCAGTTACTTATTGATAATCAATCCCAGGGAGCATTATTAGCGGCTAATGATGACAGCTGGAAAATGAGTGACACCCAGTTTGCTGCTTTTAAGCAAGCCCTGAAACAAGACAAACCCGTCAGTTTTAAAGACTCTGTACACGAGTATATTTTTTCTGGCGCCGGTTCAAGTGCCGTATTACTGAGAATGGATGATGTTCAGGGCCGAATCGGCACTCCTGATGCATTATTCAGAAAAGGAACAAACAGTGAGACAACCGTTAAACCACCTGTCGCCACCCCACTGATTATTAAAGCCCCAGTACAGGATATTCATGGACACGATATGTCCCCCCAGGAAACGGCATTAATTAAACCTCGCATTCTGGCAACCCATAATGCCGCTGCTGACTGTGACGAAGAACTGCTCAATGAAACCTGGCAAATCGCCAGACTCAACAATAAGCAATCACTGATTACAGTTCCTTGCTGGAGAGCTGCATATAACAGCGGTGATATGTATTTCGTTATCGATGATGAGATGAAGAACCCTCCAGTCATGGTGACCGATAGTGCCACAGACTACGAGGACGGTATTCTCTCATTTTCTATGAAAGGCCGCGGGTTAGGAGACTGCTGGAGCTATCAGCAATGGGTCTGGGATGGTAAGCAGTTCATTGACAGTTCCTCCGGAAATACCGGGCGTTGCCGTTTGATCCGCGCAGGTGGCGCCTGGGATATTCCACAGCGAGTGACGCGTGTCGAGACTCGGTGACAAGCTTGCGATTAACGCCACAGATTGAGTTCGGGTTCAAATAACAAACATAAAAAAACCGGAAAGCCAGGCCTTCCGGTTTTTTCTATTTTAAGGCGGTTCGCCAGACATCGTGATTTGTCACCACCAGTCTCACGGCTTTACACCCTATTTTTTATCCTTCTCTTCGGCCGCTGCTGCCCCACTACTTTGCTGATCTACCGCTTTATCATTGTGTACCAAATGCCAGAAAGAACGAGCACGTGGATGGATAAAGAAGTGGTTTGCCGGGGCATTGTGCGTTTTGATGTGCACCATCGTGATACCCGTCTCTTTGCCTCTTTTATCATGCAAGGCATAGATAACAAACGGCACCAAGAAAATAACCACAAAACAAACGCCCAACAGAGTCACATAGGTATCGGCCCCAGAACCTCCTGGTAAAGAACTTGGCGGGAAGAACGAGACGACAAAAGCAAGAATAGAAACAATCAGCCCCGCAGAGGCAATGGCTAACTTAGTCCCTTTACCACCTGGAATATTAAAGACGCGTTTTTTCTCAGGCTGCTTGCATACCAAATGCATATATCCCAGGAACAGCATGAAATAGCTGCACAGATAAATAACCACCGTCAGTGCCAGTGCAATCAGGAATGACATATTGCCACCCCCACCCGTGTTGGTCAGTATGATCAGAGCAACAGTCGTGATTAATAACTGGGAAATCACCAAAGTAACGGGCACGCCATTTTTGTTAACTTTGGAAAACGCTTTCGGCAAAATACCTTTTTGGGCAGCGACATACATCCCTCGTGAAGGGCCAACAATCCATGAAGCGATTTCAGCCAGTACACCCAAGAGTAGTAATGCAGCAATAATGCGTACAGCCCATTCAGCACCCGTGCTAAAGTGCGTCACCAGGACATTAAAGGTTTGGACCACACCCGCAGACAGGTTGATTTCATTGTTTGGAATCACCGCAGCAACCGATAACCCACCAATGGAGCTCAAACAGATGGCGGCAATCATCAGTAACAACATCGCTGCAGGATAGTCCCTGCCTGGGTTCTTCATTTCATTGACATGAGTCGCAGACGCTTCAACGCCCATATAACTTAAAATAAAGGCAACAAAAACGACCAGTGTCCCGATTTTTGTAAAATCCGGAACAAAAGTATCTGCACTGATTTCAATAGCCAGTGGCGCACCACTCATCAGATAGCTGACAGCTAAAACAACTAAGATCAATGCAGGTAATAAGATACCGGCAAAGAAACCCACTTTAGCAATCGTTGCGGTATATTTAGTCCCACCGAACTGAGTAAATGCCAGCCCCCATAAAATCACTAATGCTGCAATGGTTTTTATCACCGGGTTAGTATTAAGCTCTGGCCAGTTGAGGATATAAGACAAGGCACCCAGCACAAAATAGAGCATCGGAATGAAGCCAACGGCAATTTGCAGATACCCGAAAGATATCGCCGCAAATCCCCAGCGCTCCCCCAGGGTATTCGATACCCAGGCAAACACGCCCCCCTCTTCCCAGCCTTCTACAGTTGCCATTTCAGCGGCACAAAGTGCCACTGGAATAAACCACAGTATTCCACCCAGTAAAAGAAAGAAAACCAAACTGAAACCGGATGTGGCGAATGTGGGATATTCATAAACCGCCATAACCATTGATGCCGTTATTGCAAAAAAACCCAATAACGTTAGCTGCTTTGCAGCTGGAGTTGTTGTAGTCATACGAACTCTCTTGAGATTCGTTTATATAAATCCATCAGTGTAATTAACTGATACCTGGAGAGTTCAAAGGGCCAAAGGCCCTTTGAACGGGTGTGGACATGATTAACTATGGTTAAAACCTGCACCTTCTTTGTTGGACAAAGGTACGCTGACAGGGTGTTTTTCAAAGTATTCTAAAGTGCGTTTAAAATCATCAATCAACAGGGAAGCCAGGTCTAAGCTCACACCGTGACGGACCAGAATACGCTGAATAACCATATCTTCACGGTTTGCAGGCATTGAGTAAGCCGGTACTTGCCAGCCACGGCTACGCAGCTTGTCGGCAACGTCATACAACGAGTAACTCACTTTAGCGCCATCTTTGATTTTCCAGGCCAGTGCTGGAATACCAGACTGACTGTCGCCATCAAACAGCATCTCAAATGGACCTAATTTTTCAATTTCACGCGCCAGGTATTGAGCTGTGCTGTAGCAGGCATTATGAATTTTTGCATACCCTGCACGACCAAGACGCAAGAAGTTGTAGTACTGGGCGACAATTTGGCCACCAGGACGTGAGAAGTTCAGCGCAAACGTAGGCATATTGCCGCCCAGATAGTTTACATTGAAGATCAGCTCTTCAGGCAGATCCTTAGCTTCACGCCAAACAACCCAACCAGCACCCAGTGGAGCTAAACCAAACTTGTGCCCGGAAGCATTAACAGACTTAACGCGCGGCAGCCGGAAATCCCACTCCAGTTCAGGGGCGCAGAATGGGGCCAGGAAGCCACCGCTCGCACCATCCACGTGAATAGGAATATCTAATCCGGTTTCTTTTTGCAGTTTATCCAGTGCATCATGCACTTCTTTAACTGGCTCATACTGACAAGTAAAGGTCACGCCTAAAGTCGGGACGACACCGATAGTGTTTTCATCGACGCGTTTCAATACTTCTTCAGCATTCATAATCAAGCGGTCACCCTCTAATGGGATCTCACGCAGTTCAACATCAAAATAACGTGCAAATTTATGCCAACAGATCTGTACCGGGCCACAAATCAGGTTTGGTTTATCCGTCGGTTTGCCTTTTGCAGCCTGTTTTTTACGCCACTGCCACTTTAGCGCCAGCCCGCCCAGCATAGCCGCTTCGGACGACCCAATGGTCGAACAACCCAGCGTATTCTGTGAGTCAGGTGAATTCCACAAGTCAGCCAGCATACGCACACAACGGCTTTCAAGTTCTGCCGTCTGAGGATACTCATCCTTATCGATCATGTTCTTATCAATAGATAAGTCCATCAGTTCACGGATCTCATCGTCAACCCATGTCTGGCAGAAAGTGGCTAAGTTTTGTCTTGAGTTTCCATCCAGCATTAGCTCATCACGTACCGCACTGAATACATTACGTGGATCGCGTTCTGCTTCCGGGAACTGATTTTTAGGCAACGTACGGGAAAGCTCCAGTGAGCCGTAAACGTCATCCAGTTCGCTGTAATTTGAAGATGCTGATTTCTTAGTCATATCAATAAGTCCCTCTGTTACTAAGTGTTTACAACTTGATTAGCATGAGCTCATATAAAAGTAGGCTGAATCTGATTTTTTACAAATCTAAATTGCAAATAGCATATTAATGACGTGACCTTTCGTCTTAACCTTGCTGCGGTATGAAAATCTATTCCATCGAATAAAATCGGCATGGTAATCATTTATCTGGATAGCAAACTGACTGATTTATCAATGGTATCTCCCAAAAAAAACACCACACAAAACACAGTGCCTTTAAATTACAAACAGGCCATCTGCTATCATCAACATGATAACGTGCGAGCTTCTATGCAACCACCATGTAATTGATAAAAGTAGATTGAAATCAAGTTCATTGAAAAAAAAGACACCCGAGAAATATTTACCACCATTACAACGACCCCATTAAAATCATATAAAACAAGGTATTGAAGATTTACAAAAAAATCGATTTCCGTGAAAAATATATCTCATATATATATGAAAAAATGATGACAGCATTAATTTATAGTACTTTTTGTAAAAAAATAGCTACATAAATATTCTAAGCATTATTAATAAGATAGCATGCATTCGGCCGGGCTAAATAGAGCGTTGCGGATCAATATCAGCCCCGGCCGTTACCGTTTTGTCATCGTAATGCAAAGAAAACAAATTACTGGCGGTTATTTTCTGTTAATTAAAATCGCTGAGATACCTGGCACATTTAACATTACTGGAGTTATTTTATATATAATATATTTAAAGGCTTGCAACATCGTTTGTTGTCAACAATAAGATTGATACTTTGGTTTGCAATTTAATATTTTTTATCTTCTTCTGTATTATAGCAGCCTGGCTTAAAGGCTATCCATGCTCCAGCAAATGACTCGTTTGTCGCTACCCTGCAAGCCCCCATTTTGTGAGCAGCTCCGGGAGCAGGGAAAACAAATAGAGTACCAGACCAATCAGCCCCCCTACTAACGTGCCATTGATACGAATGAACTGCAGATCTTTACCAATATTAAACTCTATTTGTTCAGCCAGCTCTTTATTGTCCCAACTCTTCACTGTGTCGCTGATATGGCGTGTAATAAAAGTAGCAAAATCGGGTGTCATACGGCGTACAGCTATCTCCAAATGTTCATTTAATGAAGCTTGTAATGCCCGGTCATTCAGCAACGTTTCGCCAAACCACTGCCCTGCCAGTGCGATACGTTGCTGCACTTGGGAATCACGCCTTTCACTGTCTACTTTTAATCCATTACGCAAGTCAGCCCAAAGCTCACCGATATAGCGATTAAAGGCTTCGTCATCTTTAATATAACGTTTTATGCCATCGACTTTTGCCATCAGCTGGGGGGATGTTTTCAGCTCGGTAATAAGGCGCTGTACTGCAGCATCAAAACCCTGACGAATCTGGTGTTGTCTGTCACGATTAACATCGTCGAGTACGCGATTAACCGCCTCAGAAACCCACTCAGCACTTTGCTCACCCAGCCACTCTGTCGGTAATAACCGGGCTTTACGAGGGTGTTCAGTATGAAGCCAGTGGGTTATCTGACTGGCAATAAAATCGCGGCTTTCCGTTTTTTTCAACAGTGCCAGTATTTGAGTAATCAGGGCGTCCAGCAGAGCCTGATGGCGATTATTCTTTGTCAGACTTTCCAGTATTATCGCCCCGGACTGGCTCAGGTCGATATTATCGATAGCTTTATGAACACCTCGACGAATAAGCTTTTGAATCCGCGTATCATCCGCAAGTTCAAGAAAAGTCCCCATGATTTTTAGCAGGGACTGACCTAACCGATGAGTATTATTTGGCTGACTTAACCACTTGCCCAGTAATTGCACAGGCTGATGATGCTGAATAAGCTGAGTCAGCGACTGAGTATCAAGAAATTTCTCCTGGATAAATACACCAAGGTTTGTCGCTATTTTTTCTTTATTGCGTGGGATTATCGCCGTATGTTTACTGATAAATGGCAGATGAACCGGCCGAAACAGTGCATACACAGCAAACCAGTCTGCCAGTGCTCCCACCATGGCTGCTTCAGAAATGGCCTTAATACCAAGAACCCAAAAATTGGCTGGTAAGAAAAGTGTAGAGACAAAGATGCTCGCCACCAGCAGTAGCAGTGACAGGGCCAGCCGCTTGGCTTTTCGTAACTCGACTTTTTGTTGTGCCGTTTTTTGTTCCATTCGTTAATCATAGCGTTGACCAGCATAACCAGCTAGCGGAATAAACAGCACAGTATCGAGTCGCTCAATGGCGGCGGCAGCACGTTCACATAATAATCCCACCTCTTGGGGCTAAAAAACTGTCGTTAATAATTGGCGTCTTCCTCCCCTGACGGTAGACGCTATTATCGAAAAAAATCGCATTCTCTCGTACTGAAAACAGTGATTTTTTATTAGCAAATTCAAAAATCACTCATTGCCCACAATACTCTGCCTTTAATCATTGACCTGACAGTATGAATATCGCGATGATACCTGCATCAGAATAGCGGACTGACTTATCTCAGCCATGATTAAAGAAAATACTATGAAATTTATTATTAGTGGGCTGATCGCTTCAGGACTCACGGGTTGTAGCCTGTTTCTGCCACCTGAAGACATACAACTTCACAGGTTATCAAATGATGAATTGTGCCACGCACTGGGGACCTACAATGATGATGGTAAAATGGTGCTGGCGATACATAACGAACTTGATAAAAAAATAGAAACAATTGACAGTGAAAGATGCCATGCCATTGAAACAAAAGCAAAAATGGAAAATGACATTATAAAAAACAGCAATGAATGGGTTAATAATAAACAACAAGGCTTGATCAAAACGCAGGATGAAATATTGCGTAAAGATAATGAAATAAACCGGTTACTTAATAAACCGGCCATCACACCACAGCGGTATCGCGTCAGCCCTGCCATGTGATCGTATTCCACCGTGCAGACATACTGATACGATGCATGGCTGACAGGCACGTGCCAAAACATTCAGCCCGCAACAACAGGCAAATTGCCCGTGAATCTCGATCAACAGCGGAGCAAATAACTGCAAGGCGGTTTCACTGCTACCTGAGTCCTTGCCGGAAAGACCAGAAGCAATGCGATCATCACTTACGACTGAATCGCCTGGCACCGCTGGTTATCTGCCCCCCGGGTTTGCACAATCAGTGGCTTTCCCTGACAATAGAGTTTTAGTCTCAGGCCGACACCATATGAATAATTCTTATCAGGCACTGTTAAGCGCAGGCGGTATTCTGCTGCTGGCCTTTCTTTCATGCTTGCTCTTGCCAGCCCCAGCCTTAACCGTGACACTAGCCCAGGAGCTGGTTGAAACCTTGCATTTGCTCGATTTGAATCAGCTCTATATTCTGATTTTCTGTATCTGGTTTATCGCACTGGGCACCATTGAATATTTTATTATTCGCTTTATCTGGCGTCGCTGGTTTTCAATTCAGCGCCTGTAATTGGCGCCTCGTCTGGCTTACCCGCATTTCCCCCGTCATATCGGGGGAATAGCACTCACTTATTGGATCACCCTATTCAGGCGATTAAAAATGCCTGGATCATCAGCGTGACGAATCAGCTGGACGACATCTTCCAGTTTTTCTACCTGGCTCACCATCTGCTCAAGCCGTTTGTCATCAGCCACCTGAAGCCAGATACGACTCTGCTGGCCATCTGTAAGAGGTAAACATAAAATCCCTTCGACGTTAAATGCCCGACGGGCAAACAAGCCACAAATATGCGACATCACTCCTGGATGGTTACGCACCGTAAGTTCCAGAATAACTGTTGATTGCTGCATAATTACTCTCCAATCATGTCAATGTTAGCCGCACCTGGTGGCACCATGGGATAAACTTTCTCTTCAGCGTCAATACGCACATGAATTAAACATGGCCCGGGGCGTGAAATAGCGTCCTGTAAAGCTGCCACAGGATCTGTCGCCGCATTTAAATCGCATGTTGCCAGTCCAAAACCCCGGGCAATGGTCATAAAATCAATAACGCCTGGATAGGTGGCGGCAAAAACATTCTGTTGATAAAACAAGGTTTGTTGCTGATGAACCAGGCCCAATGCCTGATTGTTCATCAAAATTATCTTCACGTTGAGCTGATTCTCTGCCGCTGTTGCCATTTCCTGAATATTCATCATCAGGCTACCGTCCCCCGTAAAGCAGAGGACACGATCACCCGGGTTCGCCAGGGCCGCACCGACCGCCGCTGGCAAACCAAAACCCATTGTTCCCAGGCCACCAGAAGTCAGCCATTGACGTGGACGATTCAAAGGATAAGCCTGGGCGACCCACATTTGATGCTGCCCAACATCGGTAGTAATAATCGCCTGATCATCGACACAGGCTGCTGCGGCACGAATCAGACCATAGGGCATTAACGGATCATCAATCCCAGGCATAGTAAACGGGAATTCACGCTGCAAGTCGTTTACCATTTGACGCCATTCAGTACGTGGCTGAGGATCAACATAAGGGATTAACTGGTTTAATACATCAGCAACATCACCTCGAATAGCAATATTGGCCTGCTTGATTTTACCCAATTCAGCGCGATCAATATCCACATGAATGATCCTGGCATGGGGACAAAAAGCCTCTGTTTTACCAATTGCCCGATCATCAAAGCGAGCCCCGAGTACAATCAGTAAATCGGCCTCCTGAAGAATAAAGTTAGTGCTGCGTGCACCGTGCATTCCTAACATCCCCAGCGATAAAGGATGATTTGCAGGCAACGTTCCCAGTGCCATTAATGTCATGGTCGTCGGCAGATTCGCCTGCTCTGCTAAAACCCGGGCTTGTTCAGCCGCCCCGGAACTGATGACGCCGCCCCCAAGATATAAAACAGGCCGTTTTGCCTGATTAATCATGGTAGCTGTCTCCATAATAGTCTGGTGTTCTACCGCGGGGGGCGTCGCGATGTCAGCGATATCAGGCAGATCACTGATCAGAATTTCTGCTGTTTGAACATCTTTAGGGATATCAATCCAGACGGGACCAGGACGCCCCGATTCGGCAATGCGAAAAGCATCCACAAACACTTGGGGGATTTCATTAATATCGCGAACCAGGTAATTATGTTTAGTGACAGGGATCGAAATCCCATAGGTATCGACTTCCTGAAACGCATCCGTCCCTATCATGGCGGTAGGCACCTGCCCGGTGATACACACCAGGGGGATTGAATCCAGCCGGGCGTCCGCGATGGCAGTGACCAGGTTAGTGGCACCAGGGCCACTGCAAGCGATGCACACAGCAGCTTTACCTGTGGTACGTGCCATCCCCTGGGCCATAAATCCCGCACCTTGTTCATGGCGTGCCAGAATGTGTCGAATACGGTGACTTTGGCTTAACGCATTGTAAAGTGGCAGAACGGTTCCACCAGGAATACCGCTAACGGTGGAAATGCCATGGTGCTCAAGCATTTTTACAATCAGCTGTGCGCCAGTGATGCGTTGCATTGATGTGTCGGAAATTGCCATGCTCCAGTCCTTCTTATTATTCGTCGGCTGACTTACTGGGCTGGCGTTCTAAACAAGAAACCCCGCCCGGTTTGCGCCGGCGGGGTTTGGAATCGGTGTGTTGATTCAGTCCCTACGGCGCATTGCCGACGACCACCACCACACGCACGACGACCACCGCGGCAGGTAGCGCGGTAAGTAGTAGGCTTGAAGTATGATGTTGAGCGGTCATTGGGTTTCCTGAATCTTTTTTAACGTCTGCCTTGATACAATCACACTCATTGAAATCGTACAACTGGAATTTTTCACCTTAATAATAAATGTGATCAAAGTCTCAATGTCAGGCTATTCTCTTATTTTGCTTATTTATGCGTAACACACTGATAATCAATATATATCATGGCAGAGTTTGTCGGAATGAAGACAGTCGCCTCTGTTTAAGCTACTGATCATCATGAACTCTCAGTGCTGCCAGGCTTGTTCCTGATGCTTTTCATATAGGTTTTTCCTATGAAAAAGCGTCATAAGTATTTCATATATTTCTTTGGGTCACGCTTTATTAATAACAATAAATTAACATGCCATTCTTCATGTCTATTACCCTGACCCACTGAGCTGTGGTTATGTTACTCCTCTTTCTGATACTGGGTTATTGGGCTTTATAAATTAAGGGGTATAGAATATCTAAAGGTATTTTCGTCTCCGGATAAAACAATTGGATTATGAAATGCAATATTTTGGAGAGATTAACCCCGATCAGTTAAATATTTACAGGCCATTATGCTGCCATGTAATAATAAAAAATATAAACGCCGATACCAGACTCTGGTCATAAAGATAACTGACTGCATATGTTTATTTTAACCCTGTCATTATCCATTAATCATGGTATCCATGGATAAATACTCTGAAAAAACATCCCCTCCATCCCTGACGATGTCGGGTTTTATAGGGATCATAAGCTCACCGTTTGCGTTACGTTTAGCAGCTAACCCGGGAACAATAATTCCCCCCTGTCGGATAATATACACGCCAGCACAGGCCGTTATTGATGTTATAAAAGAGTAATATTTTGCCGTTAATTCATTTTTTCACCATCATGAAAAAAACTGCTTGATATCCATTTATCAGAAAATGTTATAGTCAAATCATAAATACAAAAATTGATTACCCACAACATCCGTTACCAGAGGAATTAATTAGTATGTCGCAGTCGTTAACTCTCGAAAATTTTTTATCCTCAGTTCAATCACGTGATCCACATCAAGTCGAGTTTGCTCAAGCGGTTCGAGAGGTAATGACCACACTGTGGCCTTTCCTGGAAAATAATCCACAGTATCGCCAGCAAAGTTTACTTGAACGTCTGGTGGAACCTGAGCGTGTGATTCAGTTTCGAGTAACCTGGGTTGATGATAAAAATCAGGTTCAGGTCAATCGCGCATGGCGGGTACAATTCAGTTCTGCTATCGGGCCTTTTAAAGGGGGGATGCGTTTCCACCCTTCTGTTAATCTCTCGATTCTGAAGTTTCTGGGCTTCGAGCAAACCTTTAAAAATGCGCTGACGACCCTTCCGATGGGAGGAGGTAAAGGCGGCAGTGATTTCAATCCTAAAGGCAAAAGCGAAGGTGAGATCATGCGATTTTGTCAGGCACTGATGTTTGAATTGTATCGCCATCTTGGCCCGGATACTGACGTTCCTGCGGGTGACATTGGTGTTGGTGGCCGTGAAGTCGGTTATATGGCCGGCATGATGAAGAAGCTTTCCAACAACACCGCTTGTGTATTCACAGGTAAAGGACTCTCATTTGGTGGCAGCCTGATACGCCCGGAAGCCACTGGTTATGGTTTAGTTTACTTTACGGCAGCGATGCTAAAACGTCATGGTCTGGGCTTCGAGGGTATGCGTGTAGCGGTATCTGGTTCAGGAAACGTTGCGCAGTATGCAATAGAAAAAGCCATGTCTTTCGGTGCCCGAGTGATTACAGCCTCTGATTCCAACGGCACTGTGGTTGATGAAGCCGGTTTCACCAGCGAAAAATTAGCCCGTCTGTGTGAAATTAAAGCCAGCCGTGATGGCCGCCTGGCGGACTACGCACGTGAATTTGATCTGGTTTATCTTGAAGGTAAGCAGCCTTGGGGTGTGCCAGTCGATATCGCGTTGCCTTGTGCGACTCAAAATGAACTGGATACTGAAGCGGCACGTATGCTTATTGCCAATGGTGTGAAAGCCGTAGCTGAAGGCGCTAACATGCCAACCACCATTGAAGCCACTGACCTGTTTATTGAAGCGGGAGTCCTGTTTGCACCGGGTAAAGCCGCTAATGCGGGTGGTGTCGCAACGTCTGGCCTGGAAATGGCACAAAATGCAGCGCGTTTTAGCTGGAAAGCAGAAGAGGTGGATACCCGCCTGCACCATATCATGCTGGATATCCATCAGGCTTGTGTTGAATACGGCGGTGAAGGCAAACAGACCCAGTATGTCCGTGGCGCAAATATTGCTGGCTTTGTTAAGGTTGCGGACGCAATGCTGGCGCAGGGCGTACTATGACCACTATCTGCCAGGGCTGATACTGAACTGGCAAGAAGCGCTCACTTTAACAAGATACCTGCCTGATAATCAGCAGGTATCTTGTTATCGGCCTCAGGATGATAACAACTGACTCATTTGATACTGCCTGATCGGATCCTCGCTAAAACCACAACGCAGAAAAAATGGGGTGTATTCTTCAGGTATTGCCACTGCAGTGGACAATCCGGGGAACTTTTCCCGTAATCGCAGCAACAGGGCTTTCGCTTCCCCTCTTCCCCGAGCTTCAGGTTCAACATATAACATGCGTAACTTTGCTGGTGTCCCAGGAATAACCATAGCCCAGGCCACATTGTTCATGACATAGGCATAACCAGGCAGTTTAAAAAGTGTCTCCGGGGCACTTAACCAGGGCAGCTGAAGGCAGGAATCAGACATCATTTTACGGGTGAGATAAAGAGGATCGGCTTCAATTAACTCCCCCCCAGAGTGACTTGCTGGCGATGCTGGGGCATGAAACCCTACCAGAGTTTGCTGTATGGTAAATCCCATACGCTGATAGAGTGCAACCCCACCATTGTTCCCGGTAACAACCTCCAGTAACATCTGTTTATCCCCTCGCATTCGTGCCGCGTCAATCAGTTGCTGGATAAGGATCTTACCCACCCCCTGGCCACGCAGTGCAGGCCGAATAGCAAAAGCCGCGAGTCGGCTGGTTTTCCCACGACGGGCAATCAGAGCTAAAGCAACAGGCATTCCCTTTTGCAACCAGACTTGACTGGCATTCAGGCTGACATCCTCAGCACTAAAACGCTCAGTAAAGGCCTCCCCCTGGATAATAAAAGGGGCTAAATACCCTTCAAAGCAAGAGGTCAGTATCCCGGCAAGCTGGTAGCTGTTCCAGTGCGTGGCTGGTGTGCTAGTAAGGGTGCGGTGCATAGATATCCCATGGTAAAGCTATAGCGTGAAAAATCACCGGAGGTAAAAAAACAACACAATACTTTGTCCGCGATTTCAGTAAATGAATTCCCGGCTCCCCTTATTCCGTCACTGAGTCGGCGATGGCAGGCTGGTTTTTTTTAGTTGGTGCAATATGGAACCAGGGTAAAAAAAGCTGAATCAATGGACCAATCGCCAATGCATAAAGGACGGTCCCCACACCGAAAGCGCCGCCCATCAACCATCCGGCAGACAAGACTGCCACTTCGATCCCGGTACGGATGCGGCGTATTGGCCAGCCAGTACGAGCATGAAGCCCGGTCATGAGCCCATCTCGCGGCCCAGCCCCCAGTCCGGCACCAATATACATCCCTGTTGCAATCCCGTTAACGACCAGGGCCACCACCAGTAGCCCCATGCGGAACACGACTGACTCCACCGGTGGGATCAGTGCCAATGCCACATCAGCAGCCAGCCCCAGAACAATAACGTTACTGATAGTGCCAATTCCCGGGCGAGTACGCAACGGGATCCACAGTAGCAGTACCAACGCCCCCACGCCGATCATGACGATCCCCAAATTCAGGGAAAAGATTTTTGCCACTCCCAAGTGAAAGACATTCCAGGGATCGGCACCTAAATCTGCGCGAACATACATTGCGGCTGAAATACCATATAAAACAAGCCCGATATAAAGCTGCAACAGGCGGCGAGCCATCATCATTCATCTCCTTTTCTCGGTTGATTACCAGACACGTCATAGTTCATGATGATCATAAACAGGCCATACTATTCGGCAGGCTCTGCGAGGATGTTCCCCGGTGATTTGAAATATGACGGGGATATACCATCGCCCAGAATGGCTTTAGTATTAATATCCAGTTATCAAAAAGTGGACTGCCATGAATCAGAGAAGAATCGGCGCAACATCATTGTCGCAACTACTGGGGCAGTGGCATCATGACACCTCACGGACTCCCGTATATCTGCAACTAACCCATGCCCTGCGTCTACTGATCCTTGATGGCAGGCTTCCTCTCGACTGTCGTCTGCCGGGCGAAAGAGCCCTTTCAACTGTGCTTGGTATTAGCCGTACCACCCTGGCATCTGCGCTGGGTTTACTGCGTGAGCAGGGTTACTTAACCAGCCGCCAGGGATCTGGATCGGTCACATTATTACCGGAAGGTCGCCCGCCAGTATCCCCGCTGCCGATAACAGCACCGATACTTGATCTTTCCAGCGCGTCGCTCAGTGCTGGCCCGGAAATTCACCATGCTTACGCCTCTGCACTGATAGCCTTGCCAGAACATTTAAACTCAACGGGCTACAGTGGGCAGGGATTATTATCACTACGGGAAGTGATAGCAGAACGCTACTGTGCACGCGGCCTCCCCACAGAGCCGGGAGAAGTGATGATTGTTAATGGTGCGCTGAATGGGTTGGGGCTAGTACTACGGTTATTAACAGGGCCCGGGGATCGCGTTGTTATCGAAAACCCGACCTACTCAGTCGCCATCACAACCATTCGTGGCGCCTCATGTCGCCCGGTTTCCATCAGCTTACCCGCTGAAGGCTGGGATGTTGCAGGCCTGGCAGCGACGTTAGCTCAAACCTCCCCACGACTGGCTTATCTTTTACCCGATTATCATAATCCGACTGGCCGCTGTATGGATGCCATAACACGTCAACACGTTTGCGCCGCAGCAAGTGCGACAAGAACAACCTTAGTGGCTGATGAAACCCTGGTCGATTTATGGTTTGATACTCCGCCACCACCCCCCTTAGCCGCTTTTGATAAAGGGGATAATGTCATTACCTTAGGATCAACCAGTAAAAGCTTCTGGGGTGGACTCCGGGTTGGCTGGATAAGAGCATCAAGAAAAACGATCAATGCGTTAATTCAGGTACGCAACACTTTCGATCTGGGTACCCCTATTCTGGAGCAACTGGCCACTGTAGCCCTGTTCAATGAGTCGGAAAATTTTTTACCAGAACGACGTCGCATGTTACGTCAACGCCGGGATGACAGCTTTTCGGCTGTGGCAGAGCTCTTTCCCGACTGGAAAACCTGTCAACCAGAAGGTGGGCTCTCCTGGTGGGTAGAATTACCTCAAGCATTGGCCACAATACTCGCCTCCCATGCGGAGAGCGTGGGGATTCGGATGGGGGCCGGGCCACGATTTGGTGTTGAAGGCGCGTTTGAACGCTATTTACGGCTGCCATTTACGCTCTCCCCCCCTGAGATGCGGCAAGCCCTGGTGCGTTTACAGCCCATATGGCAACAACTGGTCGCACAAGGTTCAGAGAGAAGCCGTGGTGGTATTATTGTTTGAGTGCAGGGAGCCCTGTTTCACCGGGCTGAATTTTCTGGCAGGTAAAAAATACCCCGTGGATTTGAGGCTGGCAGAGTAGCAGCTAAAAGCGGCCTCTGATGACCGCTTTTTGATGCCAAAACCATCAATGATGGTTTCACGTTCAAATCAGGAAGGCTGATTGAAAATTATTTTTTCTTCTTTAATAGTTTACGTAATGCTTTGATTTCATTGTCACTCAGCGGTGGCACTCGCTTCTCTTCAGTATGCTGATTGTCCACTTCGCTTTCTTCGATCGCACTGTCTTCTTCAAGAATTATTTTTAGTGCTTTCGTTAATAACTCTTCCGTTACCGAACCGAGAGTTTCTTGTTTTTCTTCGGCATAGAGACGAATTTTTTCTTTTAGTTCACTGCTTATTTTCACATTAAGTGTGACGCTGGTCATATTCTGCCTCAGAAACGTAAAAAGGAGTGTTTTAAATACTATAACGACGTATAAAAATCCAGCCAGTGATGAAAATTTAATATTTCTGTCATATAAGTCCATTACCAAAAAA
Source organism: Citrobacter sp. JGM124 (assembly GCF_018257795.1). GTDB lineage: Bacteria > Pseudomonadota > Gammaproteobacteria > Enterobacterales > Enterobacteriaceae > JGM124. The sequence continues at coordinate 134,469 of NZ_JAERJD010000006.1, forward strand.
CTGTCATACCAACCGCAGTGTCGTGTACTTCCCACTGTCTTTTCCAGAAAGCATCCCTGGCCTGGGCGAATATCCTCCCACCAAAATAACCCTGCATTTATAGTGGTGTATTTAAATGATCACATAAAGGACTGGCATCATATAGAAAAACAATAAACCAATAATAAGATCTTCATAACCACAGAATTAATATAAACCATTCCGTCAACTCAATTACCTTCATTAATAAATTGGTTCTGGAAATAAACACAATGAAAAATAATACATATAAAATTAATTCATAAACAATATATATAATTAATCTTTTAAATAACAATTAACGTCATTAGCAATCATTAGCATTTACATAAAATACCCGTATGCATATTTTCAAAAACAACACAAACAGTTAGCTGAAAAGAAAACCATCGGGTATTATTCACTTGTCAGAACATTCACACTTCAAGAGTATTAAGGATGATAAATATAGAAAACGATAATAAATATCATGTTCGTTCACGTGCGGCACGTAATAGCACCCTCGTGAGCGTCGTCATAAATCTCTTTCTATCTTGTTTCCAGGTTATCGCGGGCATATTTTCAGGCTCTCAGGGGTTGATTGCTGACGGGATGCACTCTTTTTCTGATCTGGTTGCCGACTTTGTGGTACTGATAGCCAATAAAAAAAGCCGTAAACCCAGGGACGAGGACCACCATTATGGTCACTGGCGTTATGAAAATGGCGCCTCACTGATTATTGGTGCCTTATTATGCCTGGTTGGTGCAGGAATGTTGTGGTCTGCAATGGGCAAATTATGGCACCCGGAAGCAATACCCGAAGTGCATATGATAGCCTTGTGGGTCGCTTTAGGGGCTATAGGCATCAAAGAGTTACTATTCCGTTATATGCTGAAAATAGCCAAGAAAGTACAGTCTTCTATGCTGGTTGCTAACGCATGGCATGCTCGCTCAGATGCGGCATCATCGATCGTGGTCGCGTTGGGCATCATCGGTAATCTGGCTGGATTTCCATGGTTTGATCCTGTTGCCGCCATGGTAGTCGGCGTGATGATTGGCCTGATGGGCTACCGTTTCACCAGGGACGCATTACATGACTTGATGGACCGCTCAGTCGACATACAGACAGAACAAGAGATTAAAAATACAATTCTTGCGGTACCGGGAGTAGACGGCCTGCATGATTTAAAAACCCGTAAAGCAGGCGACCTTATTCTGGTGGATGCTCACCTGGAAGTGAACGCCTGGCTCTCCGTCAAAGAGGGGCATGACATTGCGGTTGCCGTCAGAGCACAAGTGCTGAAAGACCATCAAGTACTCAATATTATGCTGCATGTTGACCCGGTAATGCCCCCCCATGGGGGAAATAGCTAGGCTGACCAATTTATTGTTCATGACAACGTGCCGCATTCGGCCAACATCCACGTACCAGTCGTTGGGGTTCCTGCCTCTTTCAAACCGATGTTTGACTTCTTTCGGTAAGTTTGTGCTTTAATGAATAGGGGCTTACGCCCCTTTTCAGGACAATGACAACCGGCATAAGCGTTAACCCATTGAAAATACAAAACCAATTAAAAAGTCATGTCTTCTGTCACTGACCTGTCAGATGGGTTTCACTGCACAATTGATAATATTTATAATAATGAATATTATAATACAGATAATAACGTTGGTAGTAATTTCAGTATTGATGGGTTATCGCCGGGAAAGTCATGATGCCAATACTTAATCCAGATATAATTAATGAAACCAATCTAATAAATTAGACATTATACAGCGAGAAAAAAATGGGGTTTATAGGGTTCATCATTATCTTGTGGTTAGTTTACATAGCCATTAAAGGTTACAACAAGGCCAAAACAAGAAAGTATAATGCAGTAATAGTACGGGCAAAAAGAAGCCTCAGTGAAACAAAAGACATCTGTTATCCGACATGGTTTAATAATAACAATAAGCGACATCAATTCATTGATGTCGTGAGAACGCTGAGTCTTAAACAGGGTGTGCCAGCACCCTATTTAGATAAAATGTTTAAAAGCGAGGAGTTTTTTCGTGTCGTCATCATGAAATTTACTGCTATCCTGGAACAGAATAAATTAGGTTTCACGTCACAAATGGTCGGCACAAGCGATCTAATCAGGGATATGTGGGATGAAGGTATGGAATTGCCGCCGTCACAATCAACGCTTAATAAAATTAATCAATTTCTTGATACAAAAATTTTTAACAGTGTTGATGCCTCAGCCGTAGCCACTCATTTATATCTTGGTGCTCATTTTTTACATGCTATAGAAATTTATAGTAACCCGCGGGCCGTGTCTTTTGAAAAAAAATATAGTCATACCATGTCTAATGAAGTGAAAATATATTTTGATAAAATAGACGTGACAAATGGCCGTAAGCACATGGAGACATATCATCCAAACTGCCGTATTGATATGGCTGAGATTGACCGGTTCATTTCCTCTTGCTGTGATAAGACATCTGCAGACGAACTGCTCGTACTTAAGCTGTTAAGTGCGGTGAAAATTATTGAGGACTGGAAACTCAGGTAATAGCATGGGAAAGGTGCATCTCTGCGGGTACATCTTTTTGTTTATCTGATATCAGATGATTTTTAAGGTGCCGGAGGCATTAATACCAGGAATAAAAGCGCCCTTCTGGCCTGCCCTCATTCCGATTGATGCGCTGAAATGTGCACCGATGTTTTACTTTTTGAGTTTCAGAAGAACATTCGTTACAGCGATAGCGAATTATCAATGAATTACCTGGAATTGGGTGGGGGCCCTACCAGCTACATCCCGGCACACACGACGCCTGCTGCGGCTGCTTCCTTCCGGACCTGACCGAGTTCACAAGTTAGTGTTGCGGGAGAACCAATAGGGCCCCCATTGAGGGCGTTGTTATCCAACGCGCAGGCGCATTATCCACATTGACTGGGGTAATTGCAAGGCACGTCAGGTTAGATGTTGTTTTATTGTGCATTTATCCCTTGGTGAGTACCCTGTCGGCGGCTATTCTAAGCGGCTTAATTCAGGAGACAAGCATGGATAACCACGACTCTTTCCCCCAGCGGGTTTATCAAATCCTTGCCGCGATCCCAGAAGGGTACGTGACCACCTATGGCGATATCGCATTACTGGCAGGCTCACCACGCGCAGCTCGCCAAGTAGGGGGCGTATTGAAACGCTTGCCAGAAGGGAGTCGCCTTCCCTGGCATCGGGTCGTTAATCGCATGGGGTTATTGTCATTAACTGGCCCGGACTTTTTACGCCAGCGGGCCGCACTGGTGGCTGAAGGTATTCCGGTTTCCGGTGATGGCCAAATAGATATGGCACGTTATCGCTGGCGTATTTAAACCGTCACAACGCCCCACCCTCGCGTTAGATACACCGATGGCAGCATGACTCCCTGATAAAAGTGGCGACATGTTATAATCGCCCCCGTTTCGCTTTCCCCTGTTGAGGACATTTTATGAGCCAGGCGCTGAGTAATTTATTAGCATTGCTTAATCTGGAAAAGATTGAAGAAGGACTGTTCCGTGGTCAGAGCGAGGACTTAGGCTTACGACAGGTATTTGGCGGGCAAGTCATTGGTCAGGCTCTCTATGCGGCAAAAGAGACCGTGCCAGAGGAACGACTGGTACACTCATTTCACAGTTATTTTCTGCGTCCTGGGGATAGCCAGAAACCGATTGTTTACGATGTTGAAACCTTACGTGATGGTAACAGCTTCAGTGCTCGTCGAGTTTCGGCCATTCAGAATGGTAAACCGGTCTTTTATATGACCGCCTCTTTCCAGGCACCGGAAGCCGGTTTTGAACATCAAAAACAAATGCCGGAAGTAACTGGTCCCCAAAAACTGCCGTCAGAAACTGACATAGCCCGTTCATTGGAAAAATTCTTACCACCGGTATTTAAAGAGAAATTTCTCTGTGAAAGGCCTATCGAAATGCGCCCCGTGGTGTTTCATAATCCACTTAAAGGCCATATTGATGCCCCTGTGCGCCAAACCTGGATGCGGGCGAATGGTCAAATGCCGGATGATTTGCAAACACATCAGTTACTGCTGGGTTATGCCTCTGATTTTAACTTCCTGCCCACGGCCCTACAGCCTCAGGGGTTAGGCTTCCTGGAGCCAGGCATGCAAGTGGCAACGATTGACCACTCCATGTGGTTCCACCGCCCATTCAACTTTAGTGACTGGTTACTGTATAGCGTAGAGAGCACTTCGGCTTCAAACGCGCGAGGTTTTGTTCGTGGTGAATTCTATAATCAACAAGGTGAGTTGATCGCATCAAGCGTGCAGGAAGGGGTCATCAGACAGCGTAGTTAATATATTTATCCCTCGCCTTTTCAGACGAGGGATAAAAAGAACAACCGGTTTACTTAGTTATTATAAGCACTTTCGCCATGGCTGTTGACATCCAGCCCTTCACGTTCATGCTCTTCACTCACACGGACACCCACAGTCATATCAGCCAGTTTAAAGCCAATGTAAGCCACTACACCAGACCAGACCAGGGTAATGGCAATGCTTTCCAGCTGAACCAGAACTTGGTGCCCCATGGTCATATCAGCAGCGAAACCTACACCACCAAGAGATGTTGCAGCAAAAACACCGGTCAGGATACAACCCACAATGCCACAAACGCCATGGACACCAAACACATCACAAGGGTCATCCACACGCAGCCATTTTTTCAGTAAGGTCACACCCCACAATCCAGCAAAACCACTCACGATACCGATGATCAGCGCCCCACCGACACCGACGAAACCACAAGCAGGGGTGATACCAACCAGGCCGGCAATTGCCCCAGAACACGCCCCTAATAAAGAAGGTTTACCACGTAATGTCCACTCACCAAATACCCATCCCAGGATACCGGCAGCGGTAGCAATCAAGGTGTTAATAAAGGCCAGCCCCGCAATGTTATCTGCCCCACCAGCCGAGCCCGCATTGAAGCCATACCAGCCGATATAGAGCATCGCAGTACCAATAAATACCATTGGCAGGTTATGGGGTTTAAAGGCTTCTTTACCAAAGCCACTCCGTTTACCCATAAAATAAGCACCTACCAGGCCCGCAATCGCGGCATTGATGTGCACCACGGTACCGCCAGCAAAGTCTAATGCCCCATGAGACCCTAACAGACCGCCCCCCCAGACCATATGGGCAATAGGCACATAAGATAACGTGAACCAGACCGCCACAAAGATCAGCACTGCCGAGAAACGGACGCGTTCAGCCAACGCACCAACAACCAGCGCAACAGTGATACAGGCAAAGGACCCCTGGAACGCCACATGAATATACTGATAAATAGACCCCATGACCGTGTCAGTCTGGAGCCCCTTTAACATGGCCCAGTCGAAGTTGCCAAAGAAATTGTTACCAGGGCCGAAGGTGAGTGAGTAACCATAAACGACCCACAGTATGCACACCATGGCAAAACTGACAATAATTTGTGACATCATAGAGAGCACGTTTTTGGCGCGGATAAGGCCACCGTAAAAGAGCGCCAGTCCAGGGATTGTCATAAACAGAACCAGTGCGGTGCAAATCATCATAAAAGCATTGTCGGCTTTATCAGCAACCGCAACAGCTGCTGGGGCGGCCATTGCCAATGATGGCACCATAGCCAGACCGCTAAAAGCCAAGTATGAGGTCAGTCTTTTCATATTTTCCATCCGTCTGCGGTCAATTAATTACAGGGCGTCTTCATCAGTTTCACCGGTACGAATCCGGATTACGCGTTGTAACTCAGTCACAAAAATCTTGCCGTCACCGATTTTCCCGGTCCAGGCTGATTTACTCATCACATCAATGACTTCATCGAGTTGTTCGTCACTGATCGCAACATCTATCTTCACTTTAGGCAGGAAATTGACATTATATTCCGCCCCTCGATATAGCTCGGCATGTCCTTTCTGGCGCCCGAAGCCTTTCACTTCTGTCACCGTCAGACCCTGAATACCGATTACAGAGAGCGCTTCACGTACATCCTCGAGTTTGAATGGCTTGATAACCACAGTAACCAGCTTCATTGTTCCTCTCCTCTTAAGATCAGGTCCTTGCCTGTATATAATGTTTAAAGCAAGTCCCGTGCCAATAATTCAGCGAACGTTTTTTAGTGGTGTGAGAGGGAAGATTGAAGCCTCAGAGGTGGGTCTTAAGTAGATTGTTATATTTGAGGCAAAAATAATGCACCATTGCGGTGCAATGATGCATTTGGAGGTGACAAGTCCGGTGCAGGGGAACCAACATTAAGCTTAAATAGTCGCGCCCTCTTCCTGAGCTGTTGCCACTAATGCTTCCCCCGCCAGCTGCAGCTGGTACATCTGCCAGTAACGTCCCTGTTGAGCCAGCAATTCTTTATGTGTGCCACGCTCTACCGCCTGACCGCGGTGCAGCACCAAAATGGTATCTGCGTCGGTGATCGTGGACAAACGATGGGCAATGACAATCAAGGTCGTCTGTTTGCGCACAATACTCAATGCTTGCTGAATCGCCTGCTCCGTTCCAGAGTCAATATTGGCGGTTGCTTCATCCAGAATGAGAATTTTTGGTACATCTACCAGTACCCGTGCCAGTGCCAGTAACTGTTTCTGCCCCACAGAGAGATTATTCCCCTGCTCGCCTAACGGGGTATGAATACCCTGAGGCAGAGCACGGGCATAGTCTGCCATTTTAACGGTTTCCAGTGCCTGCCAGACCTGACTTTCACTAATATCTCGCCCTAACGTGACGTTAATAAAGAAGGAGTCTGCTGTGACGACCGGGTCTTGTTGCACCATCGCGATACCATGACGCAGTGACGCATGGCTTAATGTGCTCAGTTCTCTTCCATCAAGTCGAATCTCTCCGGCGGTTAATGGGTAATAACCCATCAGTAAATTCGCAAGCGTACTTTTCCCACTTCCTGTGTGCCCGACTAAGGCAATAAAACTACGGGCAGGGATCTCAATATTAATATTCTCCAGCACCAGATTATTATCCCGGTAAGCGAAAGAGAGGTTCTCTACTGTGATCTCACCGCTCGCCAGGGGACGATTATCATGGCCATACTGCTGACGTTTGCCGTCCATTAACTCAAATACCCGTTCCCCCGCGACCACCGCCTGTTGCAGCATCGACTGCTGGGTTGTCAGTTCAATCAGTGGTTCATTTAAACGGCTAAGGTAGTTAATAAATGCATACAGTACCCCGACTTCGATAACCCCTGGCTGGCTAAAGCCAAACAGCAGTAACAGACCGCAGAGGATCATCGCAGCAAACAAGCTCAGTAAAGGCCGGAGTAACCAACCATCAAGACGCAACGTTTGCATACGCGCCAGATAGTGTGCACGACTGGACTGCAACATTCGTTCACCAAAACGCGCTTGCTGACGAAATTGCTGAATAATCCCCATTCCATTAATAACTTCATTAAAGCCATTGTTGATATCGGCCAGATAACCACGTACTCGACGCACAATGGGGGTGCTGTAACGCTGATAGATCAACATCACAATAAATACTGCCGGGAACATAATGCTAGCCACCAGGGCCATACGCCAGTCGAGGCTAAACATTGCTACCAACATGGCCCCTATAAGTGCAGCACTGCGTAGCACTGTGGCGACCACCGTCACATACAGATCCCGTATGACTTCAGTATCATTAGTAATACGGGAAATAATTTGTCCCACAGGCTGGGTATCAAAGGCACTTAATGGCTGGCGCAATGCCGCATCCATGACATCACTGCGCAACTGTTGCACCACGCCCACTGCCGCGGAGTTAAACAACAATGCCTGATAGTAATTTAACAAAGCAGCCATAATGACTAACAGTAAATAGGCCGTCGCCAGCCCTGTTACCAACCCCAGAGGCAGGCGATTATGCGCCACTAAATTATCAATAAAATAACTCACCAGTACCGGGCCCATAACTTCTGCCGCGGCGGCAATCCACATGATGACCATGGCACCTGATAATGGCTTACGCCAAGGTAAACCATAAGCCAGCAGCCGCTTAATCGTCGGCCATTGTTGTTTACGCATTGCTACCTTCCGGGCTGTTTTCGGGCGCCTGATAGTCATCCAGTGCTGCCTCCAGTTGCTGATAACGGTACATATCCCGATACCAGCCCTTTTCATCAGTCAGCTGTTCATGGTTTCCACGCTGACTAATACTCCCATGGTGCAACACCAAAATTTCACTGGCTTCAGTCAATGCCGAGAGACGATGGGCGCTAATAATGACCGTTCGCCGCTCCCCCCACTCACGTAAATTAGCAAGGATTTGGTGTTCTGTGCGGCCATCCACAGCCGACAGGGCATCATCAAGTATCAATATTTCGGCATCCAGCAATAATGCCCGAGCAATAGAAATACGCTGTTTCTGGCCACCGGACAGCATCACACCACGTTCGCCCACTTCGGTGTTATACCCTTGTGGTAAACGTAGAATGTCATCGTGGACGCAAGCCAGGCTGGCTGCGGTTTCTATCTCCTGCTGTGTTGCTCCGGGGCATCCCAGTGCAATGTTATTGGCAACACTATCGGAAAACAGGAATGGAGTCTGATTGACCACCGCCAGTCGGCTACGCCAGCTGTCCAGACGGAGCTGCACCAGGGGAATATCATGATAGCGGATCTCGCCATCATCAATGTCGAAATGACGCTGAATCAGTGCCAATAACGTACTTTTACCACTCCCCGTTGCCCCACACAGTCCCAGCATTTGCCCAGGTTTCAAAACAAACGAAACCTGCGTCAGTACTGGCTGATCCGTTTGCGGGTAGCAAAAGCGATTAACAGTAACATCGAGATCCCCGCGACCAGGGGGAACAGGCAGAGTACCATCCACCACTTGGGGCTTTTCGTCCAGCAGTGAACGAATACGGCTATAGGCTGCACTGCCACGCTCAACAATATTAAACATCCAGGCCAGTGCCAGCATCGGCCAAATCATTAATCCCAGGTACATCATAAAACTGGTTAGCTGCCCAAGGGTTAACTTGCCTTCAACGACCATCCAGCTACCGCCAGCGATGGCCAGGAAGTTAGCAACACCAATAGCGACATAAATTGTGGGATTAAACCGTGCATCGACGCGTGCGACACGCATATTTTTGGCACCAGCATCTTGTGCCTCTTCAGAAAACAGTGATGACTGGCGGTCTTCAAGCCCAAAGGCTTTGATCATGCGAATACTCGTCATGCTCTCTTGTGTACGGTTATTCAGCACGGAAAAAGCGGCCTGGGCGACTTTAAAACGTTCATGCAAGCGTGCGCCATCGCGTTTAATCACCAGGGCCATAACCGGCATAGGTAAGAGTGCCAGCAGGGTCAGAGGGAAGCTTATCTGGGTCGACATCACGATTAACACCGCAAGCCCCATAACTAATGAGTCCACCAGTGTTAATACGCCCTCTCCTGCGGCAAACACCACCCGATCAACATCGTTGGTAGCCCGGGCGATTAAGTCCCCGGTGCGATAACGCTGGTAAAATTCCGGGTGATGGCGGCTCAATTTATGGTAATAGTCTTCACGTAATTCAACCGCCAGTTTATAAGACGCGCCAAACAGCAGTACCCGCCATACATAACGCAACAGGTAAACAGTGACCGCAATAGCGAGTATGCTACCAATCCATAACAAGATTTCAGACGCACTCAGGGTACGCTGATTTACGCCGTCAATAATTCGCCCCACTAATTTCGGGGGGAACAACTGTAATACTGCAATAATAATCAACAACAGTACCGCACCGAGATAGCGTCGCCACTCCCGGGTAAAGTACCAGCTTAACTGAGCAAATAATCGCACGAAATTTACATCCTGAATGGCAGTCTGCCGTACCCTGGCATCAATTGAATATCGACAGGTCCCCGTCTACGTTGGGAACATTATACAAGAGGTAACGCTGTGGTGTATTTTATCTGTTCCATGGCAAAACTCGACGTCACATCACTTAAACCCGGTATGCCATTCACTAATTTTTTGTAAAACAGATCATAACGTTTCATGTCTGCGACTTGAACCTGGATCAGGTAGTCATACTCTCCGGCCATGCGCCAGAACCCTAATACTTCAGGCATCATTTCAACCAATGAAACAAACTGGCTATACCACTCCCGGCTATGTTGCTGAGTTTTGAGCAGCACAAAAGCCGTTAATGCCAGGCCAAGTTTTTCTGGGTTCAGCAACGCTACTTTACCACGAATAAAACCCTCTTCTTCCAGGCGTTTTAAGCGTTTCCAGCATGGTGTGGTGGTCAGATTAACGGCATCGGCCAATGTCTGCAAAGAGAGTGTGCAGTCATCTTGCAGCAACGCCAATAGATGACGGTCTATTTTATCTACCATACTCACCTCAGAGAGAATATTTTTCTATTATAGAATAAATTAATAGGAAATTTAGCAAGTTTTTTATCTTAATCTTGCGTTAATCTACGCACAAATTGATAAACGAGAATTTGCCATGACTAAGGCCTGGGTTAACAACGCCATCAGTGAAATTAATGCTGACTATCAACGTTCAGCGGATACCCATTTAATTCGGCTGACCTTACCTGCTTTTCCGGGGGTCCAGATCTATCTGAAAGATGAAAGCACCCATCCAACAGGCAGTCTGAAACACCGTCTGGCTCGCTCACTGTTCCTCTACGGGTTATGTAATGGCTGGATAAAAGAGGGAACCACGATTATTGAGGCATCTTCAGGATCGACGGCCGTATCAGAAGCCTACTTTGCACGTCTACTGGGGCTGCCATTTATTGCTGTAATGCCCGCGTGTACAGCAAAGCGTAAAATTGAACAGATAACCTTCTACGGCGGTCGCTGCCATTTTGTCGACCAGGCTTGCGAAATTTATGCCGCTTCTGAAAAACTAGCCCATGAACTGAATGGCCACTATATGGATCAGTTTACCTATGCGGAGCGGGCAACTGACTGGCGTGGTAACAATAATATTGCCGACAGTATTTACCGCCAGATGACCCATGAACCCCATCCGATCCCAGACTATATTGTGATGAGTGCCGGGACTAGCGGGAGTTCAGCCACACTAGGACGTTATATTCGTTACCAGGGCCATAAAACTAAATTAGTGGTTGTTGACCCAGAAAACTCCGTATTTATAGATTACTGGCAACAGCGAGACTGTGGGCTAACCAGCCCCGTGGGGAGCAGAATTGAAGGTATTGGTCGCCCACGCTGTGAGCCCTCTTTCATTCCTGATGTCATTGACGACATGATGCGTGTCCCGGACGGGGCAAGTGTTGCCACAATGCTATGGCTGGAAAAATTACTGGGCCGTAAAGTTGGCGCTTCTACCGGGACCAACATGTGGGGTGTCCTTCAACTGGCTGAAAAAATGCATCGTGAAGGGCAACATGGCTCGATTGTCACCCTGCTGTGCGACAGTGGCGAACGCTATCTGGAGACATACTATAACCCCCGGTGGGTTGAAGAAAACATCGGTAGCCTGCACCCCTGGCTGGATAAGCTTGACACCGTTTGCCAATAACCAGGGGAGCGTATTTCCCCCACTCCAGGCGGCGGTGTATTCCTGTCGCCCGGAGTGGGATGAACAATAAAAAAACCGTGAAAATCAATAAAGTGAATTTCAACTGCTAACAATAAAGCAGGGGCAACGCATTAACGCCCTGCTTTATCCGCAGCCAAGTGCCGGGAACACTCATCATTCGGGGGAATAAGTGAGCGGTGATGCTTCCAGCCAAGCGGTTAAATACTGTGCAACTGCCTGTTCAGCACAATGGCCGATGACTGGCAGATGGGATAGCTCGTTTTTCAGTTGTGGCATGGCATTTCCCATAACCAGGCCATACCCTACAGATGAGAGCATTTCCCGATCATTCATGGCATCGCCAAAGGCCATGCACTCCTGCAGTGCGATACCAAGATGGTGACTGAGCATCCCCAGGGCAGCACCTTTATTGGCTCCAGGGGGTAAAACTTCCAGGCAATCCATTGCTGAGAAACAGAGTGCCGCACGGTCACCCAGTGCCATTTGCAGCTGGTCGCGCAGACGAAGCAAGCTGTCATGATCTGCCAGGAAAGTGACCTTTGTCACGTCCTGACAGTAAGTATCATATAAATCAATGTGCTGAGGTTTGAATCCACTGAAAACATGGGCGGCGAGTAGCTCTGGTGTTGCTTTTTCAGTAAACCAGCCCTGGTCATTGAAGACATGCATACTGGCGGATGTACTCCATTGCTGTTTAAGCACACACTCTGCCACCTCCGTCGGAAGATCGCTACGATGCATCAGTACCCCCTCCCGGCTATGTATCCGTGTTCCATTACCGGTAATCAGATAAGCATCCAGTTCAATAGCGCTCAGAATATGCCGCATTTCGAGCTGATGACGCCCAGTAGCAAAAACAAGCTGGATCTGACGTTCATCACGCAGACGTACCAGCGTGTTCAGTGTCTCCACGCCAAGGCGGTGATCAGGCATCAGTAATGTGCCATCCATATCAAATGCAGCCAGACGAACCATATTGACTCCAGAGTAAAAAGGTTGCGCGAAAAGTATCCCCTGGTATATACGGAACTAATAGTGAATACTTAAAAAAAATGTTCCGGGTTTTTATGCGCCTTCTTAATAAACTCAATCAATTTCAACGTTTGTGGTCCCCCTCTTCTGGTGAGCCACAACAGGTGACCGTGGCAGAATTAGCGGTTCGCTGTTTTTGTAGTGAACGCCATGTCAGGACGCTACTTAACCAGCTGGCCGATACTGGCTGGCTGCAATGGCAGGCTCAGTCAGGAAGGGGAAAGCGTGGGCGATTAACCTTTTTACGTACCCCGGAAAGTGTCAGGGCCGAATTGATGGGACGGGTGCTGGATAAGGGACTGCACCAAAACGCACTGGAGCTGGCGCAGATTGCTCCTGACAAATTACGCCATTTTCTACAGCCCTTCCTCGGAGGACAATGGCAAAATAATGTACCAACACTGCGGATCCCTTATTACCGACCATTAGCGCCTCCTGCTCCCGGCTTTTTATCTGGACGTGCCGAGCAACATCTCAGCCGTCAGATTTTTTCCGGGTTGACGCGCTTCATCGGCAGCGGTTCACACCCCTCACCCGATTTGGCTCATCACTGGCAAACCTCCCCTGATGGTTTGCTGTGGGATTTTTTTATACACCCCACACTGTACTGGCATAACGGTGAACGGCTGGACACAGCACAACTGGAGCTGCAGCTTAACCGGCTGCTACAGCTCCCTGTTTTAAAAGAATTATTAGCCAGTGTCAGCAGCATTGAATGCCCCCATGCTGGGTGCCTGCGCTTCACACTGTCTCAGCCTGATTACTGGCTGGCACACCGCCTTGCCAGCTATTGCTGTAGCATTGCACACCCACTGTATCCAGATGTGGGTTGCGGGCCTTTTCGTATTACCTGCTTTAAAGACAACCTGGTTCGACTGGAGAGTTTTGATTACTACCATTTGCGTCATGCCCTGATTCAGGCTGTTGAGTTATGGATAACACCACAATTTTTTAATGATTCAGCCAGTATCTCCTGTTTACATCCCGTGCAGATAGCCATCAGCCAGCAAGAAAAACACATAAACCTGCGTCCAATAACCAATCAAATTAGTCTGGGCTTTTGTTATCTGGCGATTAAACAGTGCGGAAAACTCACCCCCGCCCAGTCAAGAACACTCATGGAGATGATCAGGAAACCAGAGATAGTATCAACGTTACCTCTCGGTGATACGTTAATCACCCCCAGCACGGGCATACTCCCGGGTTGGGAACGGCCTGAATGGGAATCGCAAGGGACGGCTGAGTTACCAAAAACACTGACCCTGATTTATCACCTGCCGGCAGAGCTTCACGCCATGGCGCAGCAGCTTAAGTGCTGTCTTGCCGCGCAAGGCTGTGAACTTGAAATAATCTTTCATAATGAAAAAAACTGGCATGATTGCCAGATCTTGACCGATGCTGACTTGATTATGGGTGACAGGCTCATTGGCGAGTCACCTGAATACACTCTGGAACAGTGGCTACGTAGCGATCCATTGTGGCCGGCACTCTTTAGTCCCGACGCCTGTTTACGTTTAAAAAATATGCTCGATGAAGCCCAGCGTTCAGACAGTGAAATACAGCGTATTAATCACCTGAAATCCCTTTTCTACCAACTGATGTATGACGCGGTGATAACCCCCCTTTTTAATTATCGCTACCAGATAAGCGCCCCACCAGGCGTTCATGGCGTAACGCTGAACGCCTGGGGCTGGTTTGACTTTGCTGATGTCTGGCTACCTCCGCCAGACAGCCAGTGAAGGGGCTGGTTTACCAACCCCATGGAGGCTACCATACCCTCTTCTTACTTAGTGACTCTGAATGACGGAATAACCCATGAAACGTACCGTAGTCGTATTTAGTGGCGGCCAGGACTCAACCACCTGCCTTATCCAGGCTTTACAACAATATGATGAGGTGCACTGCGTTACCTTTGATTATGGCCAACGACATCGGGCTGAAATTGACGTTGCCAGGAAACTGGCTTTCCAGCTTGGTGCCTGTGCCCACAAGGTACTGGATGCCACCATGCTTAACTCTCTGGCAATAAGCAGCCTGACCCGCGACAGCATCCCGGTTCCTGATTACACGCCTGGAGAACAAGGCATCCCCAATACCTTTGTCCCCGGGCGCAATATTCTGTTCCTGACCCTGGCGGCGATATATGCCTGGCAAGTTGAGGCAGAGTCCGTGATTACCGGGGTGTGTGAAACAGACTTCTCTGGCTACCCTGACTGTCGGGACGAATTTGTCAAAGCCCTGAATCAGGCGATCAATCTGGGCCTGGCTCGGAGTATTCGTTTTGAGACACCGTTAATGTGGCTGGACAAGGCTGAGACTTGGGCACTGGCAGATTACTGGCAACAACTTGAGCTAGTTCGCCACGAAACACTCACCTGCTATAACGGCATTCAGGGGGAGGGTTGTGGGCATTGTGCCGCATGTAACTTACGAGCAAATGGACTCAACCACTACCTGTCAAATAAGAGCACGGTGATGGCATCAATGAAAGAGAAAACGGGTTTACGTTAATTTTTGAGCCTGTCAGGGATACGGTACAAAACCGCAGGATGATTTTTAATACCCCTCTAAACTGACCTTAATCAGTTAAGGTCATACTCGATAAACGAGTATGACCTTTTAGATTAGTAAAAGAGTGAATATTTTACTGTGACCATTTTATACGGCTTCGATTACGTTCCAACAGAGAAGCGCCGATCCCCGGAACATCAAGTAACTGCTCCAGATTTTTAAACGGACCAAATTCCTGCCTGTGGTGCACAATCGCCTGAGCTTTTTTAATTCCCACGCCATTAAGCGCATCAGCCAGCTCCTCTGCTGAGGCTGCATTGATATCCACGCCATAAGCACCTGTCACCTCAGGCTTATCTGCTGCAGGTGAAGCACTTTTTTCCATTTGAGAAGCGGGTTCGGATTTAGGCAATTTTTCTGCGTGAACAACAAAAACACTGAACCAGCTGGCTAAAATAGCGGTATACAGAATTTTTTTTATTGGTGTATTCATGCTGTTTCTCCTTGTGTGTAGACAGCAGAGTCACCCTACAAGTCTTAGAAATGATGAACAAACCTCATCCTTCAAATGTGGAAAAGGCCACGAAAGTGGCCTTTTGTTTTTGCATCACGTTACAACTAAATGCGACAGGATATGTGAATCATTATTGCTGCTCTACTGACTCACCTAACTTGATTTTGGCCTGCTGGCGCAAACTGGACATTAATGCTTCAAATGCTATCTGTGCATTATTCTGGGTAATACCCTGCACCATGGCATTTTTCTGTGCCTCTGGAATGCTGCCCGCTTTCACTGTATCAAGTGCCAGCAGAACCACATTACCATTGGCATCCGTCGCCATACCGTAGCTTGGTTTACCTTCAGCAGGGAGAGGCAAGGCAAAAGCGGCCTGACTGACCGGGCTTTGATCTCCACGCGTTAACGTTTGTACATTTCCAAAGCTCAGATTCGCCGCTTTCAACGCCGCATCACCGTCACCTTTTTTCAGTTCAGTCAGCAGTTTTTCTGCATCCTGTTTCGCTTCACGCTCTGCTTTCTCACGTTTAACTTGCTCAGTCACCTGTTCAGTCACTTCACTCAGTGGCTTGATACTCTGAGGGGTATGACCCGAAATCCGCAGGACAAAGGCACGATCACCGTCAACGGTAATAATGTCTGAGTTACTGCCGGGTGCGCCATTCGTCCCCACCAGACCGCCATTAAAAATAGCATCGGTGACAGGTTTAAAGTTCAGAACGGCTGGCAGGCTATCACGACTAAACCAATCCGTTTCAACAACGTTAATACCGGCAACTTTCTCGGCACTACCAAGAGATTCATTATCATTGCTCGCTGCATCGCTTACTTTTTGTTGCAGTGCATAATAAGCATCCAGCGCTTTTTCCTGCTCAACCTTGGCGGTAATCTCATTACGCACTTCTGACAGCGGCTTCACCTGTGCAGGCTGAACATCATCCAGACGCACAACCAGAAAACCTACTGATGATTTAATCACACCAGAAAGCTGACCTTTTTCTTTCAAACCGGCATTTTTCAGTTCGTCTGGCGTGGTGGAAGGCTCCAGCCAGCCCATATCCCCGCCATTACGTGCTGAGATAATATCGGCAGACTTCTCTTTCGCCAGAGTGGCAAAATCAGCGCCTTTCTTCAGGTCATCCAGCACTGCTTCTGCTTCCGCTTCAGTTTTAGTTTGAATGACACTGTAACGATCACGCTGCGGCTGGGTAAAAACGTCTTTGTGCTGATCGTAATAAGCCTGAATCTCTGCATCACTCGCTGTTTCTTTAAATTTCGCCGCATCCAACAGGATATAGCTCACTTTAAATTGCTCAGGAGTAACATAGTTATTCTTATTACGGGCATAATTGTCGTCGATTTCTTGCTCAGTCGCGGTCTGACTGGCTGACAATGCATCCACATTGATAACCGCTTCTCGTACTAAACGCTGCTGAGAGATAAGCCCAATCAGCTCATCCATTTCACCACTCAGCATAAAGTCAGTGCCCACAATACTGTTGATTAACTGTTCTGTGGTCAGTTGGTTGCGCAGAGCAGCAGCATACTGATCGGGTGTCATGCCCATATTGCGAATAATGGCGTTATAACGGCTGTTATCAAACTTGCCTTCGTTCTGGAAAGCAGGCTGAGTAAAAATTGCGGTTCTGATTTGTTCGTCGCTAATGGTCAGGCCCAGGGTCTTGGCATATTGATCAAGCAGAGCTTCATCAACCAGCTGGTTGAGCACCTGACGGCGCAGCGCCTGCATATAGCCCTCATTAGCCGCCAGTTCAGAGAATTGCTCCCCCATCTGTTGCTGCTGACGATTACGCTCATTAGCTACCGCATTTTCAAACTGACCACGACTAATCTCCTGGCCATTAACTTCTGCGGCATAGTTATTGTTACCGCCAATCACGTAGCTACCGACGCCAGTCAATAAGAATGACACGATAATCAAACCCAAAATAATCTTGAGCACGAGGTGGTTGGCCGCCGCGCGTAAATTGTCCATCATGGTGTAACAACACTCCGCTGTAGTAAGACTTATGAACCTGCGCAGGCGCTAAACTGGCATCACTTCGACGCGAGTTGCCATGATGCTGCGCGCAAGAGCGTATTGTGACAAGAAATACGTTTCAAATCATCAATCGCAAGTAAAAATCCGCTCAAGATAAGAAAAAAGGCACATCATTTGATGTGCCTGAGCAATACCAGAGATATTGTTCCCATTTATTACCTTCATACTCCAGGCCGCGTATTGCCACAACCTGGTGGGTCAAATCACATAGTGTAACTACGATCATCAACGCTCATCTCTTTATCACTTGAGGACACAGAGAGATACTGGGGTTATATACGAGAGGAATAACTCAGTTAACCGCGTCTTTCAGCACCTTGCCCGCACGGAAGCCCGGAACTTTTGCTGCTGCGATGGTAATTTCTTTGCCCGTTTGTGGATTGCGACCAGTGCGAGCTGCACGCTCTTTAACCGCAAAGGTACCAAAACCAACCAGAGCCACATCTTCACCTGCCTGGAGTGACTCCGTCACTGAAGCAATGATAGCATCCAGAGCACGTCCTGCCGCAGCCTTAGAAATATCAGCCCCTGCAGCAATTTGATCGATCAATTGAGATTTATTCACTGTTATCTTCCCCTATTTCTCATTTATATCGCACTGTTCCTTTTGAAGTGCGACCGCGTTGCAGTTATAACACCCATGCCATTGCCTTACAACAAATGGTAAGACCGGGCAACTGTCTAACTTAGCGGCATAAAAAAAAGCTGGCAAGTGACAATCCACTTACCAGCCCCTATTTTATTGACTATTGTTACCGCCAGTCATTATTTTTCGGTCACAACTTGCATACCGTAAGGCGCATTCTGTAAAGCCAGGGTCAGAACTTCCTCAATGCGTTTTACCGGATGAATATCCAGATCAGCAATAACATTAGCCGGAATTTCTTCCAGATCCCGTTTGTTATCATCTGGGATCAGTACGGTTTTAATACCGCCACGGTGAGCCGCTAATAACTTCTCTTTCAAGCCGCCGATAGGCAGAACCTGGCCACGTAAGGTAATCTCCCCTGTCATGGCGACATCGGCGCGTACCGGGTTACCTGTCAGGCATGAAACCAGAGCGGTACACATAGCAATACCCGCACTTGGACCATCTTTCGGAGTCGCCCCTTCAGGTACGTGGACGTGGATGTCGCGTTTTTCGTAGAAGTCACTGTTAATTCCCAGCTTTTCAGCACGAGCACGCACCACAGTCAACGCCGCCTGAATAGACTCCTGCATCACCTCACCCAATGAACCGGTGTAAGTGAGCTTACCTTTACCAGGAACGCAGGCCGTTTCGATAGTTAATAAATCACCACCGACTTCAGTCCATGCCAGCCCGGTGACCTGTCCAACACGATTTTCGCTATCCGCGCGGCCATAATCAAAGCGTTGCACGCCAAGGAAATCCTTCAGGTTGTCACCATTGATTTCGATATGCTTAAGCGTTTTGTCCAGCAGCAGTTGTTTAACCGCTTTGCGGCACAGCTTCGATATTTCACGTTCCAGGCTACGTACGCCCGCTTCACGAGTGTAGTAACGAATAATGCCAGTTAGCGCGCTGTCTTCAACCTTCAGCTCACCTTTTTTCAAGGCATTGCGTTCAATTTGCTTCGGCAGTAAATGCTGCTTCGCAATATTCAGTTTTTCGTCTTCGGTATAGCCAGACAGACGGATCACTTCCATACGATCTAACAATGGCGCAGGAATATTCATTGAGTTAGAGGTGGCAACGAACATCACATCACTCAGGTCATAATCCACTTCCAGATAATGATCGTTGAACGCAACGTTTTGTTCTGGATCAAGCACTTCTAACAGCGCTGATGCCGGATCGCCCCGCATGTCCGAAGACATTTTATCTATCTCATCCAACAGGAAAAGTGGGTTACGCACACCGACTTTTGCCATTTTCTGAATCAGTTTACCCGGCATTGAACCGATATAAGTGCGGCGGTGACCACGAATTTCAGCCTCGTCACGAACGCCACCCAACGCCATACGAACATACTTACGGCCCGTTGCTTTTGCGATAGACTGGCCCAAAGAGGTTTTACCCACCCCAGGAGGCCCGACCAGACATAAGATGGGGCCTTTAAGTTTGTTCACACGACTTTGAACCGCGAGGTATTCCAGAATACGGTCTTTGACACGCTCAAGACCGTAATGGTCGGTATCAAGGACTTCCTGAGCCTGGCGTAAGTCTTTTTTCACTTTACTACGCGCGTTCCATGGAACCTGAACCATCCAGTCAATATAACCGCGAACGACAGTGGCTTCCGCAGACATCGGCGACATCATTTTCAGTTTCTGCAGTTCAGCTTCAGTTTTTTCACGCGCTTCTTTCGGCATTTTTGCCGCATCGATTTTGCGTTTTAATGCTTCGTTTTCGTCCGGAGCATCGTCCATTTCGCCAAGTTCTTTCTGAATAGCTTTCATTTGCTCATTCAGATAGTACTCACGCTGGCTCTTTTCCATCTGTTTTTTGACGCGATTACGGATCCGTTTCTCAACCTGTAACAGATCGATTTCAGACTCCATCATCGCCATTAAATATTCCAGCCGCTCATTGATATCGGACATTTCCAGTACTGACTGTTTATCCGAAAGTTTCAACGGCATATGCGCTGCAATAGTATCAGCCAGACGTTCTGGATCATCGATGCTATTCAACGATGTCAGAACTTCCGGTGGAATTTTTTTATTCAGTTTGATATAGCCTTCAAACTGATTAATAGCGGTACGAACCAGCACTTCCTGCTCACGCTCTTCAATAACTGGCGAGTTCAGATACTCAGCCTGAGCAGAAAAATGCTCACCGTTGTCAGAAAGCGCCGTAATGCGGGCACGCTGCAGACCTTCCACCAATACTTTTACCGTACCATCTGGCAATTTAAGCATTTGTAGAATAGAAGCTACGGTTCCCACCGAGAACAAATCATTAACGCCAGGCTCATCCGTAGAAGCCTCTTTTTGCGCAACCAGCATGATTTTTTTATCATGGTCCATTGCTGATTCCAGGCAGCGAATTGATTTTTCACGCCCAACAAACAGTGGGATAACCATGTGCGGATAAACCACCACATCGCGCAACGGCAATACGGGGATATCAATGCGTTCAGAACGCTCAGGATTCATAGAGCTCTCTCTTAGTTTAATGTCCGCCAGGTAATGAGGTGGTAATGTGCGTTCGCGTCCCACCAATTAAGTACATCAGTATATGGGGATGATTCTTGCACATTCAACGGTAGGGATGAAGGAAAACTAAGTGGGGGAGGCTATCCCCCACTTATTGTTAAATGACTGGCGGTTTTATGAATTATTCACCAGAAGCTTGTTGCGTTTCAGGCTTGCTGTAAATCAGTAGCGGCTTAGACTGACCCGCGATAACAGTTTCATCAACAACCACTTTTTCAACATCTTCCAGGGAAGGCAGATCGTACATGGTGTCCAGTAATGCACCTTCAACGATAGAGCGTAATCCGCGGGCACCGGTTTTACGAATCATCGCTTTTTTCGCAATGGCATCCAGTGCGTCATCACGGAACTCAAGGTCAACACCTTCAAGATTAAACAGCGCCTGATACTGTTTAGTCAGGGCGTTCTTCGGCTCTTTCAGGATCTGAATTAACGCGTCTTCACTCAGTTCACTCAGGGTCGCCACAACGGGCAAACGTCCGATAAACTCAGGAATGAGACCAAATTTAATCAAATCTTCAGGCTCGACCTGCCCCAGTAACTGCCCTTCACTGGCTTTTTCGGATTTTGATTTCACTGTCGCACCGAAACCGATACCTGACCCGGTCTCAATACGATTCGAGATGACTTTATCAAGACCCGCAAAAGCACCACCACAGATAAAGAGGATTTTAGAGGTATCAACCTGTAAAAATTCCTGCTGTGGATGCTTTCTGCCACCTTGTGGAGGCACAGCGGCAACAGTACCTTCGATCAGTTTCAGCAAAGCCTGCTGTACGCCTTCGCCAGAAACATCGCGCGTGATAGATGGGTTGTCTGACTTCCGCGAAATTTTATCAATTTCATCAATGTAGACGATCCCACGCTGTGCCTTCTGCACGTCGTAATCACATTTTTGTAGCAGTTTCTGGATAATATTTTCAACGTCTTCACCTACGTAACCCGCTTCGGTCAGCGTGGTGGCATCAGCCATGGTGAAAGGAACATCCAGAAGACGAGCCAGGGTTTCCGCCAGCAATGTTTTGCCGCTACCCGTTGGTCCGATCAACAGAATATTACTTTTACCTAACTCCACACCCTGCGCATTATCACCATTGCGTAGACGTTTGTAGTGGTTATAAACCGCAACAGCCAGAACTTTTTTAGCCTGTTCCTGACCAATAACGTAGTCATCAAGATGATTACGAATCTCATGCGGCGTAGGCAGGGCGCTGCGTTCGCGATGGGGTGCGACTTCTTTAATTTCTTCGCGGATGATGTCGTTACATAAATCGACACACTCATCGCAGATATACACTGACGGCCCGGCAATCAGCTTACGCACTTCATGCTGGCTTTTGCCGCAAAAAGAGCAGTACAGCAATTTGCCTGAACCGTCTTTGCGTTTATCTGTCATCAGTAAAACCTCTTATCTGTTTCTTTGTGCCACCACCGATAGCACAAGTGCCATTTTTGGGCCCAGCTAATGGGGAGCGTAAAGGCGAGCCATCGTTATCAGAAAGATAACACCGCCAGCTATTTGTGCTATTAAATACGGTGAGTCAGGATTGAGTCAACCAGACCGTATTCAACTGCTTCATCAGCAGACAAGAAACGGTCACGTTCAGTATCTTTCTCGATTTTCTCAATCGGCTGTCCCGTATGTTCAGCCATTAGCTCATTCATACGAGCCTTAATTTTTAAAATCTCACGGGCGTGGATTTCGATATCCGTCGCCTGCCCCTGGTAACCGCCCAGCGGCTGGTGAATCATCACACGTGAATTAGGCAGACAAAAACGCTTGCCTTTCGCACCCGCCGTCAGCAGAAATGCCCCCATAGAAGCGGCCTGCCCCATACAAATGGTACTGACGTCCGGCTTAATAAATTTCATGGTGTCATAAATAGACATCCCGGCCGTAATAACCCCACCTGGTGAGTTAATGTACAGATAAATATCTTTTTCCGGGTTTTCCGCTTCCAGGAACAGCATTTGCGCCACAATCAAGTTAGCCATGTGATCTTCAACCTGGCCGGTCAGAAAAATCACACGTTCCTTAAGCAGACGGGAATAAATATCGTATGAACGCTCACCACGGGATGTTTGCTCAACAACCATCGGCACCAGCGCCATGTGGGGTGCTAATTGATCTTTTTCGCCACTGTATGACATTACCGTCTCCCGGTGTAATTAAACCAACTGTACTGATTCTACTCGAGCCACAGGATAATGACTATGAGTCCTGCGCCACTTTTGGACGGAGCCAGTCAGGGAATGATGAATGAAACGTTACCTTAGTAATGGGGATGCTTCGACCCTATTTCAAGCATAACAATCTTTTGTCGATAAGCTAACCTGATAATCGGTTTTATCTTTCAAATATGCGCACATTATTGATGATAAAAAAGAGCCCGTCACGATAAAGTGACGGGCCCATTAACAGACGGTTAAATGCTATCGTTAAAAACGAGCATTACGCCTGTGGTTGGTTCATCAGCGCATTGAAGTTGGTCGCCACTTCAGACACTTTTGCTTTTTCAAGCAGTGTTTCAACAGCTTGTTCTTCCAAAGCAACATTGCGCATGTTGTCCATCATCTCTTTGTTCTTGCTATAGAACTCGATAACTTCTTTAGGATCTTCGTAAGCAGATGCCATATCTTCGATCATCGCTTTAACACGATCTTCGTCAGCTTTCAGCTCATGGGTACGAATCACTTCGCCCAACAGCAGGCCAACCACAACGCGGCGTTTAGCTTGCTCTTCAAACAACTCACGAGGCAATTCCAGAGCCTGGCTCTCATTACCACCAAAGCGTTGAGCTGCCTGGCGACGCAGAACATCAATTTCCCCGTCAACCAAAGCGGCAGGAACGTCGATGTTGTTTGCATCCACCAGCCCGTCAATAGCCTGGGTCTTAATACGGTTACGTACCGCGCCTTTCAGCTCACGTTCCATATTTTTACGAACTTCGGTACGCAGACCTGCAAGAGAGCCATCTTCAACGCCGAAACGTTTGATAAACTCTTCAGTCAGCTCTGGCAACTCACGCTCTTCAACTTTCTTCAGAACGATATCGAACTTAGCTGCTTTGCCTTTCAGGTTTTCAGCGTGGTAGTCTTCTGGGAAGTTCACTTCTACAACGAACTCTTCGCCAGTTTTGTGACCAACAACACCTTCTTCAAAACCTGGGATCATACGACCCTGGCCCATAGCCAGCACGAAGTCTGTTGCTTTACCGCCTTCAAATACTTCACCGTCAATAGAACCAGTGAAATCGATAGTCACACGATCTTCTGCTGCTGCTGCCGCGTCGGTGTCTTTCCAGGTGGCTTGCTGTTTGCGCAGCGTTTCCAGCATGGTATCAACATCTTCGTCGGTCACTTCTACTACTGGTTTTTCAACCACGATAGATTCCAGACCTTGCAGCTCAACTTCTGGGTAGACTTCAAACTCTACAGAGTAAGTAAAATCTTCACCCAGTTTATATTCGCCAGGAACATACTGAGGTGCGCCGGCTGGATTAATTTTTTCCTGGATGATCGCATCAATAAAGTTACGGCTCATCAGTTCGCCCAACACATCCTGACGCACTGAAGCACCATAACGCTGAGCGACAACGCTCATTGGTACTTTACCTTTGCGGAAGCCGTCAATACGTACTTTTTTTGCCACGTTGACCAGCTCGCTTTTTACAGCGGTTTCGATGCTGTCTGCAGCGATAGTCATCGTGATACGGCGGCCAAGGCCTTGAGTGGTTTCAACTGAAACTTGCATCTTGTTACCTCAAAAAATCACAGTGCTCGGTCAACTCCAAAAGCTTAGATTAGCTTCACAGAACCGGGATGCTCTCTAAATCAGCAGCACATTCCCTGTCTTGTCAGAATCATCCCGAAGACATTCCGAAAAATAAGACGCAGCATTATAGCGGCATCACTGGGGTGAGTCGAGAACAGCAATAACGCACAGCTGTACGTCTTCTTCACATTTTTCCTCTGCGTACGTCGTTTAGTATCCTAATCAGAGGAATTCAGGAAAAATAAAACGGCATTCAGCCCGCCAGGAAAACAGACTAAAATAGAAAACAGTGCAACATAGCGGAAAACCTCTATTAGTTGCAAATGGTTAGCAATATTTAAGCTTGGGTTCCAGCTCCCATACAAGGTGGTGATAAACGCTGTTTATCTTGTAAATCATTCCACTCTTGCGCGGTGTAAGTATGCAACGCCAGGGCATGCACACTCCCAGCCAGTGCTTCGCTTAACACCGAATAAATCTGGCGATGGCGACTAATTAAGCGCGTACCTATAAAGTTTTCACTCACCAGTAACACTTTAAAATGACTTTCTGCGCCTGCGGGCACGTTGTGGCGATGACTCTCGTCAACCACTTCTATATATGACGGGTTAAATGCAGCGATAAGCTGGGCTTCTATCTGCTTGCGCATCGTCATTACTACTCTCCTTAACAACAGGGATGATAACTATTTCCAGAAATACAGACCCCGTTACGAGAATTCACTGAGGTAATGTAAAGCCTTTTGCCTGGTACCCTGCATCCTGGCACAAATTCGTGCCAATGAGCGGGAAAATGTAGGCTAAAATGGCGGTAAAACGTAGCAAACGGTGAAAAAAAAACCAGCCCGGTGAATTTACGGACATAACCTACTTCCCCTGCCCAGCCCCGATGATATGATGGCGGGGTTTTATCGGTCTGCCTATTGAGTATATTGAGAAATCAAACATGTTAAAAAAAATTATCTTCCCACTGGTCGCTCTCTTTATGCTGGCCAGTTGTGCAACACCGCCAAGTACCATTGATGTTGCACCAAGAATAACACTGCCCAATCAGGACCCTGGTTTAATGGGGATTACCGTCAGCATTAATGGGGCTGATCAGCGCAGTAGTCAGGCTCTGGCACAAGTCACCAGGGACAATCAATTGGTTACGCTGACACCATCCCGGGATTTGCGTTTCCTGTTGCAGGAAGTGCTGGAAAAACAGATGACTGCCCGTGGTTACATGATTGGCCCAAACAGCCCTGTTGACCTGCAAATCATTGTCAACAAGCTCTATGCTGACGTATCTCAAGGTAGCTTGCGTTACAATATCGCCACCCGTGCTGATATTGCCATTATCGCAACCGCCAAAAACGGCAGCAAGCTGACCAAAAATTATCGTGCCAGCTATAATGTCGAAGGCGCGTTTCAGGCGTCTAATAATGATATTGCCAATGCGGTAAATTCCGTACTGACAGATACCATTGCGGACATGGCTCAGGATACCAGCATTAACGATTTCATTAAGCAGAATGCTCGTTAATGTTTGCCAGGGTGACCTGTGGATGACAGGTCACCCGCCTCTTGCTGCCTGCAAACACACAGTCAGGCACGTCAATAAACAGAGATACGCACGAAAATCGGCGAATTTCATGGACGTTCCGCCCTGGTAACCGGCTATATCACGGGTATCTAACGCGAGTGTTACTCTATTATGTCTAATGACTACTTAAGTATTTTTCGGCAACCTAAATTACTCCTGCTACTCATTCTTGGTTTCTCTTCGGGTCTGCCTCTCGCGTTAACCTCTGGCACTTTGCAGGCCTGGATGACGGTAGAAAACGTCGATTTAAAAACGATCGGTTTTTTCTCCCTGGTTGGTCAGGCCTATGTCTTTAAGTTTCTTTGGTCCCCGATAATGGATCGCTACACGCCTCCTGTATTGGGTCGGCGGCGTGGCTGGTTATTAATAACCCAGGTCCTGTTATTAGTCGCTATCGCGGGCATGGGATTTCTTAACCCCGCATCCCACTTGCGCTGGATGGCAGCCCTCGCGGTGATCATCGCTTTTTGTTCCGCGTCACAAGATATTGTCTTTGATGCCTGGAAAACCGATGTATTGTCATCCGAAGAGCGCGGTACCGGTGCGGCGGTCAGTGTCCTGGGCTATCGCCTGGCCATGTTAGTTTCTGGTGGGCTGGCGTTATGGCTTGCTGACCGTTATTTGGGCTGGCAAGCCACTTACTGGTTAATGGCTGTGCTGCTTATTCCTTGCATTATCGCCACGTTTATGGCCCCCGAACCGACAAATACCATGCCACTGCCTCGCACTCTTGAACAGGCGGTGGTGGAGCCCCTGCGCGATTTCTTTGGTCGTAATAATGCATGGCTGATTCTGCTGCTTATTGTGCTATATAAGTTGGGAGATGCCTTTGCCATGACACTGACCACCACCTTCCTGATTCGTGGTGTCGGGTTTGATGCCGGTGATGTGGGGATGGTGAATAAGACCCTCGGGCTGTTTGCGACTATTCTTGGCGCACTGTTTGGTGGTGTCCTGATGCAGCGCCTGACGTTATTCAGAGCTCTGCTTATCTTCGGTATCCTCCAGGGGGCCTCCAATGCCGGTTACTGGCTACTGGCAGTCACGGATAAAAATATCCTGAGTATGGGGAGCATTGTATTCTTTGAGAATATTTGTGGCGGAATGGGAACCGCAGCCTTTGTTGCGCTGTTAATGACCCTGTGTAACAAGTCCTTCTCTGCCACCCAGTTCGCTTTACTTTCGGCCTTGTCGGCTATTGGTCGAGTCTATGTGGGGCCCATCGCTGGCTGGTTTGTTGAAGCACATGGCTGGTCCACCTTTTATCTGTTCTCTGTTGTCGTTTCCGTCCCCGGTATTCTATTACTACTGATGTGTAAAACAACACTGGAGTACACCCAGCGTACTGAGCGTTTTATGCCACGTACTCAGTATGCAGGAGCCTATCGTCTGGCGCTTTGGATATTAAGTATCGGCTGTCTGTTACTGGCCGCCTGGCTTGTCACTCTGATTAGTAATGCGCTTGAATACACTCACTGGTCTGTCGGAACGTCATTACTGGAATTAGGCGGATTATTGGCAGTAACGGGTATTATACTCGGAGGTTTACTGGACTTTTTAGCATTACGGAAAATGCCAGAGGCATCCGGTGGGTGACGTGTCGGAGAGAATCACCACATGGTGTTTCTTACAACATTCAAAGGTGGCAGCGAAATATACCCATTATGGGGTATATTTTTCCCCGCGCTCAAACGGGTCAACAAAAACCATGTTCATTAAACAAACAACGAAGAATAAATATTATGCTATCAGTATTATAGGGGAAAATAATAATTGTTATAATTTATGTATTAAATAATTTTTAAAAGTCATCCGTCATGGATTTTTATTATTTCGTGCTACCAAAACATTAAATAGTTAACTTTAACGATTCAGCTAATATACTAAAATAATGTTATGAGTTGTTTAGAAAACGATACTCAATTGTTAATTAATTGTTCCATTTCACGTCTTGTTATAGCAATGGTGAGCGCAACACCCTGTCAGGGCGGGTTTTTGTTATAACAAGTCGTGTGGTTCTATTCTGGATAAATTTTTTCGCCAAAAGTATCTTGTGTGATGCCGTCGTCATAAGCGAGTAATCCATATTAACACTATGCCATTCAGGTTTACACTCATGTAACCTTCCCGTAAAATGCCGCCACACTTTAAACGACAATAGAGTTCCCTGAAATTGAGGTCGTTAAATGAGAATCAGGAAATACAATAATAGTTTGAAATGGCTGTCATTAATTGCAGGCACTGTATTACTCAGTGGCTGTGATTCTGCGCTGCTTGATCCGAAAGGACAAATTGGACTGGAACAACGTTCACTGATACTGACAGCTTTCGGGCTGATGTTGATTGTCGTGATCCCTGCAATTTTAATGGCTATCGGTTTTGCCTGGAAGTATCGGGCATCAAACAAAGAAGCCAAGTATAGCCCTAACTGGTCACACTCTAATAAAGTGGAAGCCGTTGTCTGGACTATCCCAATCCTTATCATCATCTTCCTTGCCGTACTGACTTGGAAAACCACGCATTCTCTTGAGCCAAGCAAACCGCTGGATCATGATAAAAAGCCCATCACCATTGAAGTCATTGCGATGGACTGGAAGTGGTTCTTCATCTATCCGGAACAAGGTATTGCGACGGTTAACGAGATTGCTTTCCCGGCCAACACGCCAGTGGAATTCAAAATTACCTCTAACTCCGTGATGAACTCTTTCTTCATCCCACGTCTGGGTAGCCAACTTTATGCCATGGCAGGTATGCAAACCAAATTGCACCTGATTGCTAACGATGCCGGTACCTACGACGGTATCTCTGCAAGTTACAGTGGTCATGGGTTCTCTGGCATGAAATTTAAAGCCATTGCAACGCCTGATAACGAGGGTTTTGAGCAATGGGTTGCTAAGGTTAAACAATCACCTGAAGTGATGAATGACATGGCTGCCTACGAGAAGCTTGCTGCACCGAGTGAAAATAACAAGGTCGAGTACTTCTCAAATGTCAAACCCGGTTTGTTTGTTGATGTTATCAACAAATTCATGGGACACGGGCATGGCACCAGTATGAGTCAGCCCGCAGCTGAACATACTGACCATCAAGGCATGGACATGAATCACGGGGAAACCTCTCACTAAGGGGCCGAGGAATAATACAATGTTCGGAAAACTAACACTGGATGCAATTCCGTACCATGAACCTATTATCATGGTCACGGTCGCAGCAATTATCATCGGGGGCCTGGCGTTAATTGCGGCAATCACTTACTTCGGTAAGTGGGAATATTTATGGAAAGAGTGGTTTACTTCTGTTGACCACAAACGCCTTGGCGTGATGTATATCATCGTCGCTATTGTCATGTTGTTGCGTGGTTTTGCTGACGCCATCATGATGCGAAGCCAACAAGTTCTGTCCTCCGCTGGAGAGGCAGGTTTCTTGAATGCTCACCACTACGACCAGATCTTTACCGCTCACGGCGTTATTATGATCTTCTTCGTGGCGATGCCATTTGTTGTTGGCCTGATGAATATCGTCGTGCCATTACAAATTGGTGCGCGTGACGTTGCGTTCCCCTTCCTGAACAACCTTAGCTTCTGGCTGACTGTTGTAGGTGTGGTACTGGTTAACGTCTCTCTCGGGGTGGGTGAATTTGCTCAAACTGGTTGGGTTGCCTATCCGCCATTGTCAGGGATTGAATACAGTCCGGGCGTTGGGGTCGATTACTGGATATGGAGTCTACAGTTATCCGGTATTGGTACAACCCTGACAGGGATTAACTTCTTCGTTACTATCATGAACATGCGTACCCCGGGTATGACTATGTTCAAAATGCCAGTGTTTACCTGGGCATCTCTGTGTACTAACGTGTTGATTATCGCTGCGTTCCCAATCTTCACAGTAACTGTTGCACTACTGACCTTTGACCGCTATCTGGGCACCCACTTCTTTACCAATGATATGGGTGGCAACATGATGATGTATGTCAACCTGATTTGGGCATGGGGTCACCCGGAAGTTTATATCCTGGTTCTGCCTGTATTCGGTGTGTTCTCTGAAGTGGTTTCAACCTTCTCCAGAAAACGTCTGTTTGGTTATACCTCCCTGGTATGGGCAACAATTGCCATTACCGTTCTGTCGTTCATCGTTTGGCTGCATCACTTCTACACAATGGGCAGTGGCGCAAATGTGAACGCCTTCTTCGGTATTGCCACCATGATTATCGCCATCCCGACAGGGGTGAAGATCTTCAACTGGCTGTTCACTATGTACCAGGGCCGTATTGTCTTTAACTCAGCAATGATGTGGACTATCGGTTTTATTATCACCTTCTCGATTGGTGGGATGACCGGCGTTCTGCTGGCAGTACCGGGCGCTGACTTTGTTCTGCATAACAGTCTGTTCCTGATTGCTCACTTCCATAACGTCATTATCGGTGGTGTGGTATTTGGTTGTTTCGCTGGTATGACCTACTGGTGGCCAAAAGCGTTCGGCTTTACCTTAAATGAGACGTGGGGTAAACGGGCATTCTGGTTCTGGATCATTGGGTTCTTCGTGGCCTTCATGCCACTGTATATCCTGGGCTTCATGGGTATGACCCGTCGTCTTAGCCAGGGTATCGACCCTATGTTCCACACCCTGCTCTGTGTTGCCGCCGTCGGTGCAGCACTGATCGCTCTGGGTATTCTGTGTCAACTGACTCAGTTCTACGTCTCTATTCGTGACCGTGAACAGAATCGTGATCTGACTGGGGATCCATGGAATGGTCGTACTCTGGAGTGGTCAACTTCTTCACCTCCGCCATTTTATAACTTTGCCCACCAGCCACATGTTCATGAACGTGATGCATTCTGGGAAATGAAAGAGAAAGGCGAAGCCTATAAGAAACCGACCAGCTATGAAGAGATTCATATGCCACGTAACAGTGCTGCCGGTATCGTTATTTCTGCGCTGCTTGCCGTGTTTGGTTTTGCCATGATCTGGCATATCTGGTGGCTGGCGATCATCACTTTCGCCGGTACTATCGTTACCTGGATTGTGAAAAGCTTCGACGAAGATGTGGACTACTACGTTCCGGTTGCAGAGGTCGAGAAGTTGGAAAACAAACATTTCGACGAACTTACTAAAGCAGGACTGAAAAATGTCAACTGAAACTCTGACGCACACTAACGCCCAAGCTGAGGAGCATGGGCACCACGATGCAGGAGCCAACAAAGTCTTTGGTTTCTGGATCTACTTAATGAGCGACTTGATTCTCTTCTGTTGCTTGTTTGCTACCTATGCGGTTCTGGTACACGGCACCGCTGGCGGACCGACGGGTAAAGATATCTTTGAACTGCCTTTCGTGATGGTTGAAACTGGGCTACTGCTGCTCAGTTCCATCACCTATGGCATGGCCATCATCTGCATGGACAAAGGAACCAAGAATCAAGTTATCGGCTGGCTGGCTATCACCTTCCTGTTTGGTGCTGGATTCGTAGGGATGGAAATCTATGAGTTCCATCACCTGATTGTTGAAGGCTATGGCCCTGACCGCAGTGGTTTCCTGTCAGCATTCTTTGTGCTGGTAGGGACTCACGGTGTGCACGTCACCTCAGGTCTGGTCTGGATGGCTCTGATGATGTTCCACGTTTATCGTCGTGGTTTAACCAGCAATAACCGTACACGCTTGATGTGCCTGAGCCTGTTCTGGCACTTCCTGGATATCGTCTGGATTTGTGTGTTCTCAGTAGTTTACTTGATGGGGGCGATGTAATGAGTTATTCAAATGAACTAGGCGGCGCCCAGCACGGCAGTATTAAGACCTATATGGTTGGCTTCATCCTCTCGATTATCCTGACGGCAATTCCGTTCTGGATGGTCATGGAAGGTAGCGCTTCTCACGGTGCCATTCTGGCTGTGATTCTGGTGAGTGCTGTCGTGCAGATCATAGTTCATCTTGTCTGTTTCTTGCATATGAACACCTCTTCGAGTGAACGCTGGAACGTTGCAGCGCTTGCCTTTACGGTGTTGATTATCGCCATTCTGGTTGTAGGCTCCATCTGGATTATGTGGAACCTCAACCTGAATATGATGATTCACTAAGAGCGGCCTGTATGATTAAGCAATACCTGCAAGTTACGAAACCAGGAATTATTTTCGGTAATTTAATTTCTGTTATTGGGGGATTTTTACTGGCCTCAAAGGGCAGTATTGATTATCCCTTGTTTCTTTCCACGCTGATTGGCGTCTCTTTAGTTGTCGCATCGGGTTGTGTTTATAACAACTTTATCGATCGCGATATCGATCAGAAAATGGAGAGAACGAAAAATCGGGTACTGGTTAAAGGCCTGATTTCACCGAAAGCCTCGCTGGTATATGCCACCTTGTTAGGTATTGCTGGCTTTATGCTGCTGTGGTTTGGTGCTAATCCTCTGGCGATGTGGTTAGCTGTAATGGGCTTTGTGGTTTATGTTGGGGTTTATAGCCTGTACATGAAACGCCACTCTGTCTATGGCACTCTGATTGGCAGCCTTTCAGGTGCGGCGCCACCCGTCATTGGTTACTGTGCTGTAACCAATGAGTTTGATACTGGTGCCGCTATCCTGTTAGCTATCTTTAGTCTCTGGCAGATGCCGCACTCCTATGCGATTGCCATCTTCCGCTTTAAAGATTATCAGGCTGCAAATATTCCGGTATTACCTGTTGTTAAAGGCATTTCGGTAGCCAAGAACCATATTACGCTTTACATCATTGCTTTTGCGGTTGCCACACTGATGCTCTCGCTGGGCGGCTATGCAGGTTATAAGTATCTGGTTGTTGCCGCTGCAGTAAGTGTCTGGTGGTTAGGTATGGCACTGCGTGGCTATAAAGTGGAAGACGATAAAGTCTGGGCACGTAAGTTGTTCGTCTTTTCAATCGTTGCCATTACGTCACTCAGTATCATGATGTCGGTGGACTTTATGGTTCCTGAACAACACCAGCTGTTAACTTACCTTCAGTAATTAACTGCCATTCAAATCGCTGACAGACGATATATAACCGATTAAAAAGAGAGGGGAAACATAGTTTTCCCTCTCTTTTTTATTCAGGGTTTGTGCTGATGATTCTGGCGTTCTATTTTACCC
Organism: Citrobacter sp. JGM124; assembly: GCF_018257795.1. Classification (GTDB taxonomy): domain Bacteria; phylum Pseudomonadota; class Gammaproteobacteria; order Enterobacterales; family Enterobacteriaceae; genus JGM124. The sequence goes on from NZ_JAERJD010000006.1 coordinate 167,759, forward strand.
ATAAGAAGAGTATACAAACCGATGCGGATTCATCGCTATCGCGCTGTAATGCAATACGCCGCTACATTTTTTTGTTAGATAAACAGCATGATGTACGGTGTAATAACGTTAAAAACATTGAGCCTTTACCCTCCCCTATTCACACACTACACTGATGCCGACTTTTTATCTGAGGTGGTAATGAACGACTACAAAATGACCCCCATCGAGTTACGGGCAACCTGGGGTTTAGGCACCGTATTTTCGCTGCGAATGCTCGGCATGTTTATGGTGCTACCTGTTCTGACCACTTGGGGCATGGCTTTACAAGGCGCCACTGAGACACTGATCGGCCTGGCTATTGGTATTTATGGTTTAACTCAGGCCCTGTTTCAAATCCCCTTTGGCCTGCTTTCTGACCGTGTAGGCCGTAAACCACTCATTGTTGGCGGCCTGGCTATTTTTGTCCTCGGGAGTGTGATCGCCGCCACCACGGATTCAATCTGGGGGATCATACTGGGTCGTGCTCTGCAAGGTTCCGGAGCAATCGCTGCAGCCGTCATGGCACTGCTTTCTGACCTAACCCGCGAACAAAACCGAACGAAAGCCATGGCCTTTATCGGTATCAGTTTTGGTGTCACCTTTGCTATCGCCATGGTACTGGGGCCCATTATTACCCAGGCTCTGGGGCTGCAGGCACTCTTCTGGATGATTGCAATACTGGCTACCGCAGGCATTGGTATGACTCTATGGGTAGTACCTGACAGCAACACTCACGTGCTGAACCGTGAGTCTGGCATGGTGAAAGGATGTTTCCGCAAGGTAATGGCTGAACCCAAGCTGCTGAAGCTTAACTTTAGCATTATGTGTTTACATATCATGCTGATGTCCACGTTTATCGCTCTTCCCGGGATTCTGGAACAGGCAGGCTTCCCTGCGGCTGAACACTGGAAAATTTACCTGTGTACCATGCTGATTTCTTTCGTCGCCGTACTGCCACTCATTATCTATGCCGAGGTGAAAAGGCATATGAGACGCGTATTCATCGGCTGCGTTGCGTTGCTATTAGTGGCAGAAATTATCTTATGGGGCGCCGGCCCACATTTTTGGGAGCTGGTTATTGGCGTTCAGCTGTTCTTCCTGGCTTTTAACTTAATGGAAGCGATTCTGCCGTCTCTTATCAGTAAGGAGTCACCTGCGGGCTATAAGGGAACGGCAATGGGGATCTATTCAACCAGTCAGTTTATCGGGGTCGCCATTGGCGGCTCTGTCGGCGGCTGGGTTAATGGTCTGTTTGATTCACAAACCGTATTTCTGCTGGGTGCATTACTGGCCATGCTCTGGCTACTGGTGAGCTATACCATGCAGGAGCCACCTTATGTCACCAGCCTGCGCATTGAGCTGGCAGAGGATATTAAAGATACCAACCAGTTATCGGCGTTGTTACGGGCGGAACCCGGTGTTAGCGACGTCAATATTATTGCTGAGGAACGTAGCGTTTACATCAAAATTGACAGCAAGGTGACTACCCGCAAAATGCTGGAAGAGAAAATTTCCCGGCGTTAGCCGTAACAAAATGGGGACAGCCCAGCGACAAGAAGAGTACAGCAGAGTACTGGCCTCTGCTGTACATATGTCACATGGCCTGCAGACAGTAAACGCCTTTCAGTTCATTTGGCATATTAAGCGGGTGATCAGTCGCGGAAGTTTTTAAACTGAAACGGCTGGCCCAAATTGCCCCCACGAACAAGCGCCATCGCCGCCTGTAAGTCATCACGTGACTTACCGGTGACCCGGATCTCTTCCCCCTGGATTTGGGTTTGTACTTTTAGCTTATTGTCTTTGATGAGCTTAACAATTTTTTTTGCTATAGACGCCTCAATCCCCTGCTTCAGTTTGGCATTCACACTCCAGGTTTTACCACTGTGCTCAAATTCTTCGGGCACCTCAATGGAGCTCCCCTCAATGCCGCGCTTTAACAACTTCGCACGTAAGATATCCAGTAATTGGTTGACCTGAAAATCAGACTCGCTGGATACTTTAATCACTTGATCTTTTTCGTTTAAAGCAAATTCTGCTGGTACATTACGAAAATCAAAACGGGTCGCTAACTCCCGTTCAGCATTTTCGACTGCGTTACGAACTTCTGACATGTCGATTTCAGAAACAATATCGAATGATGGCATATTTTTCTCCCTTGATGATTTGCGTTGCATAATACCCGCTGGGCTGAGCAAAACAACCTGTAAAGAATCAGAATGCGTATAACGCTATAATAGAATATGTTCAGGATTTCGTAGGGGAGAAAAAAATGCAAATCACCGTACTGGGTTGCGGTGCTATAGGCCAACTTTGGCTGACTGCACTTTATAAGCAAGGGCATGAGCTACAGGGTTGGCTACGTGTTCCACAACCCTACTGCCATGTTAATCTGCTGGATAAGACAGGCGATATATTTAACCAGTCATTTATTGCCAATGATCCGCAATTTCTCGCTGAGAGTGAACTACTGCTGGTGACGCTTAAAGCCTGGCAGGTATCTGACGCCGTACGCACACTGGCACCAAAGCTGCCCGAAAGCTGTCCTATTTTATTGCTCCATAATGGCATTGGCACACTGGAGGAACTTAGCGGCCTGCCCAATCCGATACTGCTGGGTTTTACTACCCAGGCGGCAAAGCGCGATGGCAATGTCATTGTCCATGTTGCTAATGGAACCACCCATATTGGCCCTGGTAACCAACAGGCTGCTGGGTATAGCTACCTTGCAGAAACGTTACACCAGGCCCTGCCTGATGTGGCATGGCACAATAATATCGACTCTGCCAGCTGGAATAAGCTGGCCATCAATTGTGTTATTAACCCACTCACGGCTCTCTACAACTGCCGTAATGGAGAGCTGAATAATCATGATGATGAGATCTACAATATTTGTGACGAAATCGCCCATATCATGGAGCGTGAGGGGTATAGCATCTCGACGGAAAACCTGTTTTCACATGTCAAACAAGTGATTACCAGTACTGCCGAGAATATCTCATCGATGCTGCAGGATGTTCGTGAAGAGAGGCACACGGAGATTGATTATATTACTGGTTATCTACTGCGTCGCGCCCGGGCAAACGGCATGCCTGCTCCGTTAAACGCACATCTCTATGAACAGATTAAACGTAAGGAAGAGGAATATGAGCGTTCGAGCACTGGTTTGCCTGGCTCCTGGAGCTGAGGAGACTGAAGCCGTCACCACTATCGATCTACTGGTCCGCGGTGGCATCGAGGTGACTACCGCCAGTGTCGCCAGTGATGGCGGGCTGACGATTGTCTGTTCACGTGGGGTCAAACTGGTTGCCGATTTCCCTCTGGTTGAGGTCGCAGACGGGGAATTCGATATTATTGTATTACCTGGTGGTCTGAAGGGGGCTGAATATCTGCGTGACAGTCCCCTGCTGGTTGAAACGGTACGGCAGTTCCATCTTTCCGGGCGTATTGTGGCGGCTATTTGTGCTGCACCTGGAACCGTGCTGGTTCCCCATGGTCTGTTCCCCATCGGGAACATGACGGGTTTTCCAGGGCTGAAAGGGACCATTCCTGAGGAACAATGGCAGGATAAAAGGGTCGTCTGGGATCCACGGGTTAATCTTCTCACCAGTCAGGGACCGGGAACGGCAATAGATTTTGCCTTGAAAATCATTGACCTGTTAATTAGCCGTGAAAAGGCTCATGACGTCGCCGGGCAACTCGTACTGGCTGCGGGGATCTACAGTTTCCGGGATTATAACTAGCTAATGATTTCCCTTCTCCCGTGGAGAGAGAAGGGAAAGCGTCACCATTACTGACGGTAGACCTTCACGTTGCTATAACCCAGTTCGCGCAGGTACAAAGCCTGCAGACGGCTCATCACACCACGCTCACACCACAGCAAATAAGTTTTACTCTGGTCAAGGGAGCCAAAAGCGGTACTGAGTTTATAGAAAGGTAATGCAGTTACCTCAATGCCATCCAGAGCCATAGGCTTTGCTTCCACTTCGTCATTAGAACGAATATCCAGCAGAACCTCATTCGCCCCGAACTCATTAACGGTTTCTACTTCAACCACTTCTTCCTGGGTCTGGGTTGCAATTTCACGAATATCAATATTCGTGGCTTCGGCAATCACACGCTCAAGAATAGAGAAGTCGAAGTTTTGCTCTTCCGCTTCAATCTTCGCTTTAACCGCTTTAACTGTCGGGCTTTTTGAAATGACACCACAGTATTCTGGCATCGTACGGGCAAAATCAGCAGTACCGATTTCACGGGCTAAATCAATAATATGCTCTTTATCATGTGAAATCAGCGGGCGCAGAATAAGGGTGTCGGACACGTTATCTATCAGGCGCAAGTTAGTCAGAGTCTGGCTGGATACCTGCCCCAGAGCTTCACCGGTAACCAGCGCCTGAACCCCGTAACGTTCAGCAATTTGCGAAGCAGCACGCACAAACATTCGTTTTAGAACAACGCCCATCTGACCATCTTCGATTTTTTCGAGGATTTCCCCCACAACCGGTTCAAAGTTGATGGCGACAAAACGGACTTTATGGGAACTACCAAAACGATTCCACAGATAATGCGCAACTTGTTTCACGCCAATTTCATGAGCTGCACCACCGAGATTAAAGAAGCAGTAGTGAACACGACAGCCACGGCGCATCAGCATGTAGCTGGAAACACCAGAATCAAAACCACCAGAAATCAGTGACATGACATCTTCCTGGGTTCCTACAGGGAACCCACCAAGGCCTTCACTACGACTTTTAACCAGCAGCAGTCGGTCATTCTCAATCTCAAGATGTACGGTCACATCCGGACGAGTCAGCTTAACCCGAGCGGATTCAATATGTTGATTCAGACCACCACCAACATACCGCTCAACATCAATAGAGCTGAACTCATGCTTACCACGGCGTTTAACCCGTACACAAAAGCTCTTGTCGATTAACTGGTCGCGGTAAAGTTCAAGCGCTTGCTCGAAGATATTGTGCATGTCGGTAAATGGCACATCTTCAACTTCCAGAATATGATGAATACCCGGGATGCGTGTTAAACCTTCACGAATGGCCAGGCGCTGGCTTTCGTCTCTGGCACGGACTTCAATATGATCCCAGTGGCGGAGTACCGCCAGCTTCTCATCGTAATGCTTTAAGACGTTACGAATGTTCGCGGTGAGTATCTTAATGAAGCGCAATCGCACAGATTGGCTCTTGATGGTGATTTCCGGGAACAATTTAATGATAAACTTCATGGCGGTAAGAGTTCGTTAGTGAGCCGTTTCTGCGGTTAAACATAGGGGCTTAAAAAAAAGTAAAGCAGAGGTATCTTTCCTCTGCATCCGAGTGGCGAGAGTATACCACCATCCCGGCTCGACTGCGTATTTTAACCCAATGTTCGAGCTTGCTTGATAATCATTTTGACTCCGTTACCATGTCGGCGTCGAATTAAAACAGAGTCAGACATCCTATGGCTAAAAAAAATGAACCCCAAACCAGTTTTGAAACAGCACTGGTAGAACTGGAACAGATAGTGAGCCGTTTAGAAGGAGGCTCACTTCCACTGGAAGACGCTCTAAATGAATTTGAACGTGGTGTACAATTGGCTCGTCAGGGGCAGCTCAAACTGCAACAAGCAGAGCAGCGAGTACGTGTCCTGCTGAGTGATGACCCGGACTCACCACTGACTCCTTTTACTCCGGATGCTGAATAATATGGATTTTAATCGTCAACTTAAGGCTTATACTGAAAGAGTGAACCAGGCCCTTGCTCATTTTCTGGCGCCGCTTCCCTTTCAAGACAGTCCAATGGTTGAAGCCATGCATTATGGGGCCCTGTTAGGGGGCAAACGGCTACGTCCTTTTCTGGTCTATGCTACCGGGAAAATGTTCGGTGTTAATACCGATGTACTGGACGCACCGGCTGCTGCAATAGAATGTATTCATGCCTATTCATTGATTCACGATGATCTACCGGCGATGGATAACGATGATTTACGCCGAGGGCAGCCGACATGCCATATAAAATTCGGTGAAGAGAATGCTATTCTTGCTGGCGATGCCCTACAAACTCTGGCGTTTTCTATACTTAGTGGGGCACCGATGCCCGGTGTTCAGGCTACTGACCGTCTGGCAATGGTAACGGAACTCGCTTCCGCCAGTGGCGTTAGTGGTATGTGTGGTGGCCAGGCACTGGATCTCGCCGCCGAAGGTCAACACGTTAGCCTGGCGATGCTGGAGCGTATTCATCGGCATAAAACCGGGGCCCTCATTTGTGCGGCGGTTCGTCTCGGCGCATTCAGTGCTGGTGAGGCCGGTCGACAGGCACTACCGTTACTGGATAATTTCGCACAAAATATTGGTCTGGCATTCCAGGTTCAGGATGACATTCTCGATGTCATTGGTGATACCGCCACTCTGGGTAAGCGCCAGGGCGCAGATCAACAGCTTGGCAAAAGTACCTATCCAGCGTTGCTTGGCCTTGAGCAGGCTCAGGCAAAAGCAGAAGAACTTTTACAGGAAGCACGACAGGCTCTGGCCACCCTTTCCAGACAGTCGCTGGATACCAGCGTCCTGGAGGCGTTGGCAAACTACATTATCCATCGTGATAAATAACGTATAACAACTATGAGTTAAGATTGCTGATGAGTTTTGATATCGCCAAATACCCGACACTGGCACTGGCTGACTCTGCCCCAGAGTTACGCTCACTGCCAAAAGATAGCCTGCCGAAGCTTTGCGATGAGCTACGCCGCTACCTGCTGGATAGTGTCAGCCGCTCCAGCGGACATTTTGCTTCCGGTTTGGGAACCGTGGAACTCACTGTGGCGTTGCACTACATCTATAATACTCCCTTCGATCAAGTTATCTGGGATGTGGGACATCAGGCTTATCCGCATAAGATCCTGACGGGGCGCCGTGACAAAATAGGCACCATTCGTCAGAAAGACGGTTTGCACCCTTTCCCATGGCGTGCGGAAAGCGAGTACGACGTGCTGAGTGTCGGCCATTCCTCAACCTCAATCAGTGCCGGGCTCGGTGTGGCGGTTGCTGCTGAAAAAGAGGGTAAAGATCGGCGAACGGTCTGTATTATTGGGGACGGTGCAATTACTGCCGGTATGGCCTTTGAAGCCATGAACCATGCCGGGGATATTCGCCCGGACATGCTGGTGATACTCAATGACAATGAGATGTCTATCTCCGAAAATGTCGGGGCATTAAATAATCACCTGGCACAATTACTTTCCGGTAAACTTTATTCAACCCTGCGGGAAGGTGGCAAAAAAGTCTTCTCAGGTGTTCCCCCTATCAAAGAGCTGTTAAAACGAACAGAGGAGCATCTGAAAGGCATGGTCGTGCCGGGCACATTGTTTGAAGAGCTTGGTTTTAATTACATCGGGCCCGTGGATGGCCATGATGTGCTGGGGCTGGTGAGTACGCTAAAAAACATGCGTAGCCTGAAAGGCCCACAATTCCTGCATGTAATGACCAAAAAAGGTCGGGGATATGCCCCGGCAGAAAAAGATCCAATCAGTTACCATGCAGTACCTAAGTTTGATCCCCAAAGCAATACCCTGCCTAAAAGTGCCGGAAGCCTGCCCAGTTATTCAAAAATTTTCGGTAATTGGTTATGTGAAACTGCCGCTCAGGATAACAAACTGATGGCCATCACCCCAGCGATGCGTGAAGGCTCCGGGATGGTGGAGTTCTCTCGTCAGTATCCCAGCCAATATTTTGACGTGGCTATCGCCGAGCAGCATGCCGTGACCTTTGCAGCGGGCCTGGCAATTGGAGGCTATAAACCCGTAGTCGCCATCTATTCAACCTTCCTGCAACGGGCTTACGATCAGTTAATTCATGATGTAGCCATTCAAAAACTGCCTGTACTGTTTGCCATTGACAGGGCCGGAATTGTCGGTGCCGATGGACAAACCCATCAGGGAGCCTTTGATCTCTCCTTCCTGCGCTGTGTCCCGGATATGGTAATAATGACACCGAGCGATGAAAATGAGTGCCGTCAAATGCTCTACACGGGTTACCATCATCAGGCTGGGCCCAGTGCCGTTCGTTATCCTCGGGGTACCGGTACTGGTGCGGCACTGACCCCAATGGAAGCACTCCCGTTAGGGAAAGGGGTTATCAAACGTCAGGGTGAAAAATTGGCAATCCTTAACTTTGGAACTCTGCTTCAGGATGCCGCTATCGTTGCGGAAAATCTCAATGCAACACTGGTGGATATGCGTTTTGTTAAACCTCTGGACCAGGCGTTGATCCTGCGAATGGCAGAACAGCATGAATCACTGGTGACACTGGAAGAAAATGCCATCATGGGCGGGGCCGGTAGTGGGGTTAATGAAGTCTTAATGGCTAAACGTAAGGTGGTGCCAGTACTCAATATTGGCTTGCCTGATATTTTTATTCCCCAGGGAACCCAGGAAGAAGCACGCGCTGATATTGGTCTCGATGCGGCAGGCATTGAACAGCAAATTCGCCACTGGCTGAATTAATCCACCCGTGGTTTAAGGAATAGCAAGGAAGCTTATCCCTGACAAAAAACAGAGCCTGGCAGGATGAATGCGCCTTCATCATACCAGACACCGTTCATGATGATAATTCAGAACCAGGCAGGCGCACCATAGTAGCCCAACAAGAAAAGAATAGCGGCAGCCGCAATTCCTGCAACAATATCGTCAACCATAATGCCGGCTCCACCTTTGATATTTTTATCAAACCAGCGAATAGGCCATGGTTTCCAAATATCAAGAATACGAAAAACGACAAAACCCAGCGCAACCCAGCGCCAGTCATTCGATGGTATCGCAATCAGCGTTATCCACATCCCGACAAATTCGTCCCAGACGATGCTGCCATGGTCATGCACGCCCATATCACGCGCAGTCACATGACAGAGATAAAAACCGATAACACAGGCAATAATCACCACCAACAAATAGAGCGGTAGAGAGAGCAAATCCAGTAAATACCAGCAAGGGATCGCTGCCAGGGAACCGGCAGTACCGGGCATGATGGGACTCAAACCACTGCCAAACCCCGTTGCTAACAAATGCCACGGATTACGCAGGTTTAAACGGCTTTTAGCGATATCTTTACTCTTTTGCAAAGTGGTCATATCCTTTTAAATCCAGAGTTACGGGGTCGCCGTTACGCAGGAACTGCAATCCTTCAGACACCGGCGCTATCTGCCCAATACAACTATAGGAAACACCAAGGCTGCCGATAGCGGCCTCCAGCGTGCCACGGTTGATTTCCGGCACGGTAAAACACAGCTCATAGTCTTCGCCGCCTGCCAGCCCAAAGGCTAACGCCTGTTCCAGGGAAACATTCGCCAGAAGCTCGTCAGAAAACGGGAAAGCATCAAGGCTGATACGGGCACCACAATCACTAGCTTTCAGGATATGGCCTAAATCAGAAATCAAGCCATCTGATAAGTCTATCGCACTGCTAGCCAGTCCACGCAATGCTTGCCCATGCAAGATACGCGGGGTTGGTCGAAGATGCCGGGCAATCAGATAATCAGCCTGTTGAGTGTCACTGACCTGCAGCCGATGTTGCAAAATGGCCAGTCCAGCAGCACTGTCACCCGGCGTACCGGTCACATAGATCCAGTCCCCTACTTTAGCGCCACTTCGTTTAAGTGCTCGTCCCGCCGGGATCAAGCCATGAATACCCAGGGTCAGGGAAAGTGGGCCCCGGGTCGTATCCCCGCCGATCAGCTGTATACCGTAGTAATCCAGTTGTTCAAACAAGCTATCACTGAATGCCGCCAGCCAGTTCTCATCAACGTCAGGCAGAGTTAACGCCAGTGTCAGCCATGCAGGATCAGCCCCCATAGCAGCAAGGTCGCTCAAGTTAACAGCAAGGGCTTTATAACCTAGATCGGATGGAGAGATATCCGCCAGAAAATGGACACCAGAGACCAAAGTATCAGTGCTGATAGCCAGTAACTGTTTATCAGGGACCACCATCAAGGCACAGTCGTCACCAATACCGGTATCCACATCATGACGGGAATTTCTGGTGCGGTCGAAGTAACGGGCAATAAGGGAAAACTCACCACATGCCATGGGGTTTACCTCAAGAAAATATCAGTCAAAACAGGCCAGACATGCTGGCCTGAAGGTCACTTTTTGCGGGGACGAATAACAGGGGCTGCTTTATCAAGTACACCATTGACAAATTTATGGCTATCTTCAGCACCGAAGGTTTTCGCTAATTCAATACCTTCGTTAATGGCCACTTTATACGGCACATCATCACGTTTGGACAATTCAAACAGTGAAATACGCAGTATCGCTTTTTCTACTTGCCCCAGTTCGTCGAGCTGGCGAGACAGATAAGGCTTCATCAGCCCATCCAGATACGCACTGTTAGTAGCCACCCCGCTCAGTAACTCACGGAAATAGTTAACGTCAACGTCCTTGACGTCCTGTTCCGCCAGGAACTGGTATTCAACATCAGCGATGTCATTTTTAGACAACTGCCAGGAGTAGAGCGCCTGGACGGCGCACTCACGGGCGCGGCGACGAGCAGCAGGTTTCACGGATTTCCCCTTACAAAAAAATCAGGCTTTAATAGCCTTCAATACATTAATCATTTCCAGTGCGGTCAATGCCGCCTCGGCACCTTTATTACCTGCTTTGGTACCCGCACGTTCGATAGCTTGTTCAATGCTTTCAGTGGTCAGTACACCAAAGGCAACTGGCACACCGTGGTCATAAGAAACATGAGCCAGGCCATTGCTCGCCCCACCGGCAACATATTCAAAGTGGGCAGTACCGCCACGAATCACGGTACCCAGTGCGATAATCGCATCATATTTACCGGTTTTCGCCAGTGCGTCAGCAGCCAGTGGCAGCTCATACGCACCAGGCACCCACACAACGGTAATATTATTGTCTGTAACCTGGCCGATACGTTTCAGAGCGTCTACGGCACCATCCAGCAGGCTGTCGTTAATAAAATTGTTGAAACGCGCAATCGTAATAGCAATACGGGCGTCAGGAGTAGCAACAGCTGCTTCAATAATGTTCATAATCTTCCTTTACGGGTTCTGTTTAGCCCCAAAAGGGGGCGGATTTTATCATAATCTTTCCGCGACTGCTTACGTTTTACGAGTGCGCGTGTTCAGGGATTAAGTGTAGGCATAAATCAGGGCCTGTCTGGCGAATCTGACTGAAAACAAACTCAGGGGCATCAATAAGTTTTTCAAGCCCCGGCAGAGTACAAAGACCACGCGCATCAGTGCCCAATAACTTAGGTGCCAGATAGATAATCAGCTCATCCACCAGGCCCGCCTGTAATAATGCACCGCTTAACGCGGGGCCAGCCTCGACCCAGACGTTATTCATCTGACGTCTCCCTAACTGCATCATCAGCACAACCAGGTCAATATGCCCCTGATGGGGCGCAATGACCAGCTGTTCGACGTCCTGCGGCCAGGACTGAGAATCAGGAGCATAACGAGCAAGCCAGGTTTGTCCGGGTTGCTGAATGATATTGTGCTGGGGCGTTACACGGTTTTGGCTGTCGACAATAACACGTACCGGCTGGCGTGACGGGGAGACGGTCATATCAACCGGGCTCAGGTCATCCAGCTCATTCCAGCGGACAGTAAATGCGGGATCGTCCGCCAGGACTGTGGCACTGCTGGAAAGAATAGCGGAGCTTTGTGCACGTAAACGCTGCACGTCACGACGCGCTTGTGGGGAGGTTATCCACTGACTCTCACCACTGGCCATCGCCGTACGCCCATCAAGTGAAGCGCCCAGTTTGAGTTGTACATAGGGAAATCCGGTACGCATACGCTTGAGAAAACCGCGATTAAGGGCTTCGGCTTCCCCCATCATCAGGCCGTGACTGACTTCAATACCTGCTTGTTGTAAACGATAAAGCCCTCGTCCTGCCACTTGGGGGTTTGGATCTTGCATGGCGGCAACCACACGACTCACACCTGCGGCAATCAAGGCATCACAACAGGGAGGGGTTCGACCATGATGACTGCAAGGCTCCAGGGTGACATAGGCCGTCGCCCCCCGCGCCAGGTCTCCCGCCATCCGTAAAGCATACACTTCAGCATGGGGTTCCCCAGCTCGCTGATGATAACCTTCACCGACAATTTTGCCGTCTTTCACGATAACACAGCCAACATTGGGATTTGGCATCGTGGTAAAGCGCCCGCGTCTTGCCAGCTCAAGCGCCCGCGCCATAAACAGTTCATCACCTGACATATCTATCAATCCTGTAAGCGGGCGATCTCTTCGCCAAATTCTTTGATATCTTCAAAGCTACGGTAGACTGAAGCAAAACGGATATAAGCGACTTTATCCAGTTTTTTCAGCTGTTCCATGACCAGGTTACCGACCATCTTACTCGGTACTTCCCGTTCTCCCGTTGCCCGCAATTGAGATTTTATATGGCTAATGGCCATCTCAACGTCATCAGAATTTACTGGGCGCTTCTCGAGCGCCTTAAGTATTCCACTACGGAGCTTATCCTCATTAAAAGGTTCACGTACATCATTACTCTTAACTATCCGGGGCATCACCAGCTCTGCCACTTCAAAGGTAGTAAAGCGTTCATGGCAGACCAGGCATTGCCGGCGGCGGCGTACTGAGGAACCTTCGCCAACCAGGCGCGAGTCAATAACTTTAGTATCCACGGCGAAACAGAATGGGCAATGCATAGCGTTTCCTGCACAGATAATGATAAATGACGGACAGTTTACCGCGAAGTTGCGGGAGTACAAAGACAGCTTCTCATATCATCAACGAAATAAAATGCTATCTTCAGTTTCAGGCAGGCAAACCAGTACACCATTAGAAGGAAAGACCCCATGTCCCTGAGTGGCCGAAAAACTATTTTAGTGGTTAGTATTTTAAACATGACCGCCTGTGCCTCACCGTCAAACCTGCATCAGATTCAACATGAAATAAAAAGTCTGAATCAGGATATGCAACGTTTAAGTGAACAGGCAGTGAGTGTCAGTCAGCAAAATGCGCTAAATGCTCACTCAACCCAAGGCGTCTATTTACTGCCCTCGGCAAATACCCCGGCATTAGTGGAAAGTAACATTGGGATGCTAAAAATGTCGCTGGTTACCGTTGCTCCCGCAGCCGGAGGCACACGAGTGACGCTCCTTATCCAGCAGAACAGATTACAACCACTTCCTGCATTTTCAGCTATTATTGAGTGGAACAGCCACGAGGATAACGCCAATACTGAGCCTAAAAAAGCAACCGGGCAGCAATTTTTTAGCGTTCCGGTACGTTCAGCCACAGCGGATGAAGCAACCATCACGTTGATTTTACCTGATACGACTGTCGATACATTACGCTGGGTACGTATTCACCAGATAACCCCGCTTAATCAGGCCGTTGCTCTGCCCACTCATTAGCATTTTTCGGCAGCGTTATCTTCGTTGCCTGATGCTGAGAACGATGAATGAGCCAGCCAGAAAAACTAACATTTCATTACAACCAAACTGATATTTGAAATGCGACATAGAAAATTGAAATAAATTCGGTAAAATGTCCGCAAACGTGAGCGCAATCGATTACGTACATGATAGAAATGTGAAACAGGGCATATTTTTGTGAGTAATGGCATCTATAATAACCATGTCGTGAGAAACCTGCTGGATTCACATTCATAGAAAGTTGTTTCACAGTCTCTCGTAAAAATGAAATAAAACAGTGGCGAAAATATGAAAAAAATAATTCTGGCAGCTGGTGCTGCTATTGCACTTTCTGGTTCATTCTCTGCCAGTGCAGAAGAGACTAATCGTTCTGAATACCTTTCTGACTGGTGGCAGCAGAGTATTAACGTTGTGGGAAGTTACCACACGCGTTTCGGACCTCAGCTACGTAACGATACTTACCTGGAATATGAAGCCTTTGCACGTAAAGACTGGCTGGATTTCTACGGCTACATTGATGCACCGGTATTCTTCGGGGGTAACAGTGATGCTAAAGGTATCTGGAACAAAGGTTCCCCACTGTTTATGGAAATTGAGCCACGTTTCTCCATAGACAAGCTGACTAACTCCAATTTAAGTGTTGGTCCATTCAAAGAATTCTTTATTGCCAACGACTATATCTACGATATGGGGCATAACGAGTCCAGCCGTCAAAGCACATGGTATATGGGTCTGGGTACTGATGTTGATACTGGCCTGCCAATGAGTCTGGCACTGAACGTATATGCGAAATATCAATGGCAGAACTACGGTGCAGCGAACCAGAATGAGTGGGATGGTTACCGCTTTAAGGTAAAATACTTCGTCCCTATTACCCAAGTCTTGGGCGGCGATTTAGCCTATATTGGCTTCACCAACTTTGACTGGGGTTCCGATCTTGGCGATCAGCCTGACCGTACCAGCAACTCTATCGCGTCCAGTCATATCCTGGCACTGAACTACAACCACCTGCACTACTCCTTCGTTGCCCGTTATTTCCATAACGGCGGCCAGTGGAAAAATGGCTCACGCCCAGTGTGGATGGATGACAAAATCCAGTCTAACGGTTTTGGTTATTATTTAGTTGTGGGTTATAACTTCTAATTAATGCCTCAATCTGAAAAGTCGGCCTCTGGCCGACTTTTTACGACGCTGAGAACGGCGTTGTTTGCTGACGCTGTAGCTGAATGAAGTGCGCCAGTGAATGTTGTGGATGCGAACTAAAATGCACCTGTGTGAGAACCATTTCACTGCACCTTTCTAAATCAAAGCACCGATAATCATCCCGCGTTTCACACCAGGCAACCAGCAACCATATTTTTCCCCAGAACGTGAGACCCAACGGGTTCACCCTGCGTGCTGAGTGAACACCCCGCTTATCCTGATAGGCCATTTGTACTGTTTGCCGCATTCTGATAGCCGGATGAAGCAGATCAAAATGCCGCTTAACCTGAGGGGAAGCGCTAAGGTCTGGTACCATAATAGCGCTCTGCTCTGCGACCTGACGCTTATCAGGACTCAACGCCGCCAGCAGCTTTTCACCGGCAGAGTCAGCCGATCGCGCTAATGCATTGCCACTCCAGGTTTTAACCATCCGTAGGGCAGCAATAAGGGATTCCACCTCATCCGAACTAAACATCAGCGGTGATAAAAGGTAGCCTGGCAGCAGCTGATACCCCTGCCCCGCTTCGCCAATGACAGGCACACCAGACAGAGAGAGTGCATTAATATCACGGTAGATAGTACGTTCTGAAACCTCCAGCCGCCCAGCCAGGTACGCGGCAGTGGTTAGTCTCCTGCCATTGATTATCTGAACGATTTGAAAGAGACGTTCTGCTCGTCTGCTCATTCCCCCCCCAACTTGCCTCTACAGGCAGATATTTTTGGGTGCTGCCGGGGAGATAATATCACCGGATCAGCCAGCATCCCGTTAATAAGTCGTGTTTTTCCCCTCAGACATCTGCTGCTAAAAAATGGTTAAAAACACCACATAACCATTCAGGCCTCTCTTCATGTGCACTATGTGAGGCACAGGGAAGGTTAAATAGTTTTGCCATTTTAATCTGTTCTGCCATTTCTTGAGAATGCGTAAGTGATACCAGGGGATCATTATCCCCTCGGCAAATGAGCACTGGGCAGTTAATATTCGAGATGCTTGAATCCGGGTAACCTGTTGAGCTTCTATCCAGCCACATACCGCGAACAGCATTCATTAGCACATTAAAATCAGGCTGTGTATTCAGCTGTTGGTAAATCTTTTCTGCTGTCGGGAAGGCTTGTAACCAGCGCTCGGTACTCATGTTTTCATACATGGTTTTAACTGGGTCATTGTCTGTCAGTTGCCACGCGGCACCCACCAGAATAACACGTTCAAGAGGAATGAATTGCTGTGCGGCTATGCGTAATGCCACAATCCCCCCATCACTATGACCAATAATGGCACAGCCTGTTATAGCCAGCGATTTAATGACAGTTATCACATCAGACTGGAGTTGCTGATAGCTTAAGGACACCTCCCCCAATGTGGACCTGCCATGACCGCGGGTATCAATAGCGATCAGATAATGATGTTGCAGGTATTCAGCTAATGGGTTAAATGACGTCAAATTATCCATACCGCCATGTAATAGAATAACCGGATAATTACTGGGATCTCCTGATGTTTCATAATAAATATCAGCACCATCGATCCGAATAAATTGCCCTGACTGGTGATCAAATATCCCCATTGAGATTCCCCCTTATTAAATAAGCAAGCAACACGTTAATGGCAGGCTACTGACAACCTACTGTCAGTAGCCTGCCATTAAACGAAAAAAAACCGCAGTCACGAGATGTGGCTGCGGTTTTCATCAGGCCTTGCTCAAGTTAAGGCAGAATAGAAGGCTGATCGGCCCCTTCTTTCTCAACCTTTTGCTGCAGCATATGCTCACGCCTCATACCCAGTTTCAGCGCCAGGGCTGAAGCTACGTAGATAGAAGACGCCGTACCAACGGTGACACCAATCAGCATGGTCAATGAGAAACCTTTCAGCATTGAACCACCAAACAGATAAAGCATCAGAATAACAACCAGAGTAGTACCAGAGGTTATCAATGTTCTTTTCAGTGTTTGGGTCAATGAAACGTTAAAGATCTCATAAGGTGTACCACGGCGTATTCTGCGGAAATTCTCACGAATACGATCCGATACCACGATACTGTCATTCAGAGAGTAACCGATGACTGACATCAAGGAGGCCACGATAGTCAGGTCGATTTCGATCTGGAACAACGACAATACACCCATGGTAATGATGACATCGTGAGCCAGTGAGATAACCACACCAGCCGCCAGGCGCCACTCAAAGCGAAACCCGACATAGACCAGAATCGAAAGCAGCGCGACCAACAGAGCCATGGCACCGCTTTGAGCCAAATCAGCACCTACACTCGGGCCAACAAATTCAATACGCTTCACAGCACTGTGCTGGTTAGTCGACGAATCAATGACACTAACGACTGAACTACCCAGAGCCTGTCCGCCCACGTCACCACTGACCGGAGGCATACGCACCATGATGTCGCGACTGCTACCAAAGTTTTGTACTAACGGGTCCTGAAAGCCTGCTTTTTCCAGTGCGCCACGGATCACATCCAGTTCAGCCGGTTTTTCCAGTGAAATTTCAATGACCGTACCGCCGGTAAAATCGAGCCCCCAGTTAAAGCCTTTCACCCCAATAATAGCAATAGAGATGATAAGCAAGAGACCGGAGATGCCGAAAGCCCAGTAGTCCCAGCGCATAAAGTCATAGACTCTACGCCCGTGGTTCAATTGTTCAACAGTATATTCCTGTGCCACAACGCACTCCTTAGATAGACAGCTTGTTAATGCGCTTGCCGCCATACAGCAGGTTTACAATAGCGCGGGTACCGATAATTGCCGTGAACATCGAGGTCGCAACACCGATACCAGTGGTGATCGCAAAGCCTTTAATGGCCCCGGTACCCACCGCATACAGGATGACAACTTTAATCAGCGTCGTGATGTTGGCATCAAAGATTGAGCTAAATGCCCCTCTGTAACCTTCATCAATGGCCTGTTGAACAGAACGCCCGTTACTCAGTTCTTCTTTGATACGTTCGTTTATCAGAACGTTGGCATCCACCGCTACGGCAAGAGTCAGAACTACCCCCGCAATCCCCGGCATTGTCAACGTAGCCCCCGGTAACAGGGACATTATTCCGACGATCAATATCAAGTTTGCCACAAGTGCAGCCGTCGCTATCAAGCCAAACTTTTTATAGAAGAACAGCATAAAGATGATAGAGACGATCAAACCAGCCAGACAAGCTTCTAAACCTTGCTTAATATTCTCAAGGCCCAGGGTTGGACCGATAGTCCGTTCTTCAACGATCTGGATAGGGGCAATCAGTGCACCTGCTCGTAACAGTAAAGAAAGCTGACGCGCCTCACCTGAGTTGTTAATCCCGGTAATACGGAAGCTGCTACCTAAGCGAGACTGAATATTCGCCACATTGATAACTTCTTCTTGCTTCGCGAGAATCGCACGGCCATTCGCATCTTTCTTACCGCTGTCTTTATACTCCACAAACAAGGTCGCCATCGGCTTACCGATATTGTCCTTAGTGAAATTAGACATGATATTACCGCCGGCACCATCCAGAGAGATATTAACCTGCGATTGGTTATATTCATCCATGCTGGAGGTTGAATCAGTAATATGGTCACCCGTCAAAATAACGCGTTTGAACAAGACAACAGGTTGCCCGTCACGCGTTTGTTTAACTTCTGAATCACCCGGCACACGTCCCGAAGCAGCAGCACTGGAATCGACATTAGTGTTGACCAAACGGAATTCAAGCGTCGCGGTTGCACCAAGAATCTCTTTCGCACGTGCTGTATCCTGAATACCAGGCAGTTCGACCACAATGCGATCGGCACCTTGACGCTGTACCAGCGGCTCGGCGACGCCCAGTTGGTTTACACGATTACGAAGGATATTAATGTTCTGCTGTACCGCATATTCCCGGGCTTCGCTCAGACGAGCATCACTCATTACTGCACGTAATGCGTTATTGTCAATACGAGAGAATACGAGATCCCGGTGACGTGGGCTTAAATATGAAATAGCTTGGTCACGCGCTTTAGCATCAGGAAAAACAATTTCTACACCATAGTTATTGGCTTTACGCACATTGGTATAAGCAATGCTTTTCTCACGCAAATCACTGCGCAAACCATCAATAGTTTGTTCCTGAAGCTTGCCAAGTGCCGTATCCATATCCACTTCCATCAGGAAGTGCACACCACCACGTAAATCAAGCCCCAGTTTCATCGGGTCAGCATAAATAGCAGACAGCCAGTGAGGGGTTGCAGGTGCAAGGTTCAGTGCGACGACGTACTTGTCGCCCAACTCGCTCATCAATGCTTCACGTGCACGCAACTGAGTTTCGGTTGAATCAAAGCGCGCGAGGATTGAACCTTCTTCAAGCGCAATGGATTTGGCGGAAATATCGTCTTTCTTTAAGATGTCATGAACTTGGATCAAGGTCTGTTCACTGGCGGCGACACCGCGCACGCCAGTCAATTGAACAGCCGGATCCTCACCATACAGGTTGGGAAGCGCATACACTGTGCCGATAACAAGAACCACGACCAGCATGATGTACTTCCACAAAGGATAACGGTTTAACACGTTTAGTTCCCTTCGGGAAAACGAAAAATTACAGCGCCTTCATGGTGCCTTTCGGCAGGACGGCAGCTACGAAATCACGTTTGATGACCACTTCATTGGTGTCATTCAGCGCGATAGCAATGTAACCAGTTTCAGAAACTTTAGTCACACGACCAACCAGACCACCATTGGTCAGAACTTCATCACCTTTAGCAATGGAGTCCATCAGCTTTTTATGCTCTTTGGTACGTTTTTGTTGAGGACGCAGGATCATGAAATAGAAAATCAGACCGAACACAACCAGCATCAGAATCAAAGAGTATGGGCTACCTTGCGATGAAGCACCTGTTGCAGCAACCGCATCAGAAATAAAAAAGCTCATTAAAATTCCCTCATTATTAAATTAATCTATATTCAAAGGTGGAACGGTTTTACCTGTCCGCTCATAAAAAGCAGCCACGAAGCACTCTAATTTACCCTCTTCAATAGCCTGACGTAAACCAGCCATTAAGCGCTGATAATAACGCAGATTATGAATCGTATTAAGACGCGCTCCCAGTATTTCGTTACAACGGTCAAGATGATGCAGGTAAGCCCGTGAATAGTTACGGCATGTGTAGCAATCACACTCTGCATCCAGTGGCCCGGTATCGTCCTTATATTTGGCATTACGAATTTTGACCACGCCGTCAGTCACAAACAGATGACCATTACGTGCATTTCGCGTTGGCATCACGCAGTCAAACATATCAACACCACGGCGTACACCTTCCACCAAGTCTTCCGGTTTCCCAACCCCCATCAGGTATCGTGGTTTGTCTTCAGGGATCTGTGGGCAGACATGTTCCAGAATGCGGTGCATATCAGCCTTGGGTTCACCTACTGCCAAACCGCCGACAGCGTAGCCATCAAAGCCAATATCTACCAGACCTTTTACTGATATATCTCGTAAATCTTCGTAAACACTCCCCTGGATAATGCCAAAGAGTGCATTTTTATTTCCTAATGCATCAAAACGATCACGGCTACGGCGTGCCCAGCGTAATGACATTTCCATTGAACGTTTGGCGTAATCCCAGTCTGCTGGGTACGGTGTGCATTCGTCGAAAATCATCACGATATCGGAGCCCAGGTCGTATTGAATCTCCATTGATTTTTCAGGATCAAGGAAAATAGGATCGCCGTTGATCGGGTTGCGGAAATGTACCCCTGCCTCAGTGATTTTACGAATATCCCCAAGGCTGAACACTTGAAAACCACCTGAGTCTGTCAGGATAGGGCCTTTCCACTGCATAAAATCATGGAGGTCGCCATGCAGTTTCATTATCTCCTGCCCTGGACGCAACCATAAATGGAAAGTGTTACCGAGAATAATTTGCGCGCCGGTGGCTTCAACTTCTTCCGGCGTCATGCCTTTTACTGTGCCGTAGGTTCCTACGGGCATAAAGGCTGGCGTTTCAACGGTACCACGTTCAAAGACTAAACGTCCGCGACGGGCGCGACCATCTGTCGTATCTAACTCAAATTTCACATAACCTCCAGCACCAGAGAAACAGTCTGATGAACTGCAAAAGCTGACTAGTGTAAACTAACTAACAAAACCGCACCACAAACCCGTCGCTAAAGTTGTCACCGGGCTCTTTAAGCGATGAATTAAACCCAGTTTAAAACGAGCCCTTTTGACAGGTCTGCTCCAGCAGACGCAAACATGCAGTGCGTAAAGAGCTTGAACACAAACTGTAAACAGGCCTGATATCGCGGCACGCTTGTCATCCTGTAGTTGCCCCCAAAAATGGGCTGAAAGTTCTCATAAAATGGATCAGGCGTCCACATGGACTGGTGATGTCGTCGAGTGCCATACCCGCACTGGCAAGCGTGAGGTAATTAGCGATCTGTATTTTTAGTCCACCGTGATTTTTATCCATCCCTCTGCCACGTTAAAACAAGAAATATAATGATGACTACCTCATCTTTTGGGGAATAACACATTCTCCTGTCAGCAGGTCCAGATAATCTTATTTTTTTCCTGAGCCAGATAACTAACGCGAGATTTTATATTTTTCTTCTTTATTGCATGAGAACGTTAAAAACCCTGGTAACAGTATCTCCGGATGATGTTAAGACTTTTCCACAATCCTAATTCTTATCACTAAACTAATAAGGATAATAATTTAATGTTACATGAAATCACTCCAAACTTTCATCAACATGAATACCCCCCTAATTCAGTATTAGAGAATAATAAAAAAAATAATGGATTAACGAGCGACAATCTCGTTTCCATAGAAATGAAAAAACAAAATGAGGATACATCTCCCCCCTCTTTTCATTCTCGTATCATTCTCCCTTTCCTGTCCTGGTTTAAGGATATCTCAACAGCTAAACCACCAGAGAAAAACCAGTATTACTCCGGATATCCAACTGATCCTTTATTACAGCAGGCAGAAGCAATCTCTACTGAACTAAACCACAAGCTGATGCCAACGATACAATTACCCTTCTTATTAAAAGGAAAGAAACGAATTGTGATGGGTATGGGTATTCTGGCAGGAGCCGCTGGAAGTTCACTGGCTATTGCCAATTATACAAGAAATACCCCCGCGTCCCCGAATCAAGCTTTACAGCCCACGGTCGATGATCACCCGACACCACACAGGAATCTCGTCAATACGCCCTATATACCGCCCTTTTTACAAAGTGAAAACCTTATCCTCGAATCAGCACAGATCCCGAATAAAGAAGAAAAAAAACAGTCTGTTGAAATCATGAAGAGTCAAAAAAGACTGGTTCAATTCTTGAAAAACAAAGGTATGTTAAGTCAGCAAATTACTGATAATAAAGGACTCCTGTGCAAAGAAATGCTGATAGAAGGGGTCGCGCAATATCTCTATCAAGACTCAGTATCAAGCGTAAAACGGTCAGTAAGGCTGGCAAGAAACATCTTAAGCGCGGAAGATCTATATGGCAGTAGAAAAGGTGAAACACTCTCACCACAATTGGCAAAAAAAGTAATCAGTCGCTGGTTGTTTGATAACACCCTTGGTACGGTCGTCGCTGAATATGTAGCCAGGAAAATTTCTAATGCAGAATATCCCCATTATTTTACCGTCAGCAGCCTGAGAAAACTATTGAGTTTAAACACACTTTTTGGCGATGGCTTAGTTAACTATGCCTCTATCTCAGCCAACGGGTGGGGTGATTTCAACCGACTTTGGTATGATTCTTTAGAGCATGAAATACCGTTATTTAAGTTACCTGAAGAAAAAGTTGATGGCATCCTATTAAACAGCCAGGAGTTTATCGAACTGTACAGTGGCTCTGTTCTCTTAACGAACAACAATACTCGATTAAATGATTTTCCTATAAGTGATATTTGTCTGACAGGGAAAAAGGCATGGGGCCTCGCCATCAGTAACGAACTCGAGATAAACAACCTCTCCGTTCTTTTATTGCCTGTTTTAATAAGGTCCGCAAGTAATAATACTTTCTCGCCCACAGAAAAAAACAACAGGCTTATTACTTATATACATGAAGTTAATGATTACATCCAGGAATTGAATAAATTATTAACATTAACACAGGAGTCCATTGATAAATTTGAAAGTTACAAAAAAGAAATCACTAGCTGGATACCTAAAAAAAAATTAGCTGATGCTATTATAGCAGAATGCCATGCTTTAGAACTCCCCTTACCCGCAGTAAACACTGATTCCGCCAAAGCAATAAATTCTATCCTCATAAAAAAAGTGGAATCAGCCCCTGACCCCCAGGTTGTAAAAGACTATTTATCTCAACAAATTTATCTGGATGATTTCAATAAACCTTGTAATCAAGCACCAGACAATCTTGACGACGAGTACAGAAACTTAACTTCTGGCGTTGCAAATAAATTCTTTGATTTTGATAAAGCACTTATCTCACTAATATTATCCAATGCTCCCCCAAATGAAAAAAGCTTTATTTATTCAAAGAATAAAAAAATACGATCGGTTTATTTTAGTTTAGATACCCTTATCCCCAATTGTTTCTACGATAGTAAGACTTGTTCCATATCAATCCCTCTGGTCAGGACAGATCTTTTTTCCATAATGGTAGGTAACGAAGAACGAATTTATGCTCTGAAAAATATGAGCCAAAAAAACACACCTTCTTATGAGTTAATTCGAGTTGATCATAATATCAGAAAGTATATGGATAACGATTTGATAGGTTTCACATCACCAGTAACAGAATATCAAGTTACTGATGCCTTACACATTGATAATGAAAGGTATGAAGTTATCATTAAACCTCAAGATAATAATATTGAAACACCAGAGGGTGAGAACAATCCTGTGGCTCACTATTTAGCGACCCTTCACCGGGATAGTTTTTATAATGAACTGCATGCCCAGGGTAATGATAAATCCGATCTACAAAAAATAGTGTCAGTGATTAAGCATGTCATCCCTTTCTATGACTGTATTGAGGCATCTGTAGAAGGTAATGTTGCTGATGCTGTCCCTGCCTGCCTTCTCGATATTATTTCCCTTATTCCAGTCGCTGGTTTGGCGACCCGTATGGGGATCACTTTCAGTAAGAGCCTGGGCAAAGGAATTGCTGCCGGCAGTCGAATCGCAGCTCAGGGCGGCCTAAAAAATATGGCCAGGGCAGCGGTCAAAGAAATAAGACTTCCTGTAACAAATGAATTTATTCAGTTGGGAAAAAATGCACTGCGATCTATCGACCCCGGGTTTGAGCTGATCGGAAGTGGCGCTAAACTGGTAGAGGGGAACGTGGCGGCCTTGGTACGCAAAAAGGGAAGCCTCCCCCAACGGCAAGCCTGCACCATGGCCCTGATGCCCGACTCAACACTCGAAGTTCCTGTGCAACGCTTAACCAACAGACATGGGGAGCCTACTTACGTGATGGTAAACCCGGCTACCGGGGAGTTATTTGGTAAACACTATCGACTCGTAGATAAAAATAAACTGGCACTATTTAAAAATAATATTTACCCCCAAAAATCCCGCCCTGTTATGAATAGAATGGATCAGGAATTACTTATATTTAATTATGATCAGCACATCGTAGATATCAGCCATATTCCAGCTGAAAATGCGTTTTTACCGTCTGCCGATTATTCCCCTTTGCATATGCAGCTTGGTCTGGCCCCCAATATTGATGTATCAATACAGCCACACCTGCTAAATGACTTCACGCATAGCGCTGTCAACATTAAAAATTATATTATTGAGAACTATGCCAGGAACGATATTTTTCTCTGCAGATTTAATCAGCCTCTACAAGAAATCCCTCCGGCTTTTGCTAATTTACGAAATAACATCGAGCAATATAAATCTGAGATCAGGCTGGCAAAACAGCAAATCAACAACCTACGTCATGAAATACGCACCACCACAATGAGGAATGCTAATAACCAATTAACTTTTCCAGTCACACGACATCGCATAGCAAATTATTTATCTAAAGTACTGCATCTTGATACATTAGAAGATTCGCATCTGGCTTATAAAATAAAAAGGGAAGCACTGGATAGAATTGATTTCCATACCCGTAAGATAAGTGAATATTTAAACAATGAGATAAACAATATTTACTTTGCCTCAGCAGATACAATACACCATCCTTATTTACACAGCCCTGATTGCGCGATGGGGTTTGTCTATAAATTAGATGATTTCAGACGAGTTATCATTATGGCTGATAATTTCCATACAGCACCAATACTTAGTACCAAGGTACATCTTACCGCCTTGCATGAAATATCACACTTTTCAGGATCGTTCGATTTTCAGATAGCACCTTCAACCAGTCTCGTTGGTGATGCCAGTGAATTCATGGAGTCTTTCCTGGATGGTATCCATGGCATAAAAGGTGAGTCCATTGATATCCCGGACAGCTTTCTTAATTATTATCATCAGGCGCATCCTGATCGCTCAATCAACAAACTGCAGTTTATTGAACTACTGAAAGTTGATCCAATGCTAAGAGCCAATATCTTTATGGAAAATGCGGATTTTTTGGCAAGATTAATCGCCGATCTGGGTTCACGAACGCCCGTCAACCATGATGTTTTACACAGAAGGAAACGGGCAGAATCTGAGAATAATGCCTTAATCATCAAGATATTATTACAGCTACTGGCATAAAACAGACAAGAGGGGAGCAGATGATGTGAAACGTTAAAACGTTTCACATCATTCTCAAAGCAACCGTTAGCCTCCCGGGCGTTCGTTAATTGCCTGTGGGTTACAGGTAATGTACATCGCGTCCCCATAACTAAAGAAACGGTATTCGGCTTTAACGGCTTCATGATAAGCATGCATCGTATGCTGATAACCGGCAAACGCAGACACCAGCATGATTAACGTAGACTCTGGCAAGTGGAAATTAGTGACCAGTGCATCGATAACCCGATATTGATATCCAGGATAGATGAAAATTTGGGTATCACCAAAGAAAGGCTCAATGATGTCATGATGTGCTGCTTGTGCTGCACTTTCCAGTGAGCGAACCGACGTGGTTCCGACAGCAACAACCCTGTTGCCACGGGCTTTACAAGCCAGCACCGCATCAACCACTGTTTGAGGTACTTCAGCATATTCTGAATGCATAATATGGTCTTCAATACTATCGACCCGTACCGGCTGGAAAGTTCCCGCGCCAACATGCAGCGTGACAAATGCCATTTCAATGCCTTTTAACCGCAATTTTTCCAGTAGCGGTTCATCAAAATGCAGCCCTGCTGTGGGGGCAGCAACGGCACCCGGTTTTTCGCTATACACAGTTTGGTACAGTTCGCGATCAGACTCTTCATCAGGGCGGTCAATATAAGGGGGTAACGGCATATGCCCGATATTATTTAAAATATCCAGTACACTGCGTTCATCATTGAACGCCACCTCGAATAACGCATCATGACGAGCGACCATGGTAGCCTTGACGCTTTCGTCATCCCCCAATAGCAGCTCTGCTCCGGGTTTTGGAGCTTTTGAAGCCCGAATATGTGCCAGGATACGCTTGTCATCCAGCATACGCTCAACCAGTACTTCGATTTTTCCGCCACTGGCCTTACGACCAAACAGACGTGCGGGAATAACCCGGGTATTATTAAATACCAGCAGGTCACCTGGATGAAGTTTATCAAGCAGGTCAGTGAAAGTGCCATGCGCGAGCGCACCTGTTGGTCCGTCAAGAGAGAGTAAACGACAACCACTACGCTCAGCTTGAGGATAGTGAGCAATCAGGGATTCAGGTAATTCAAAGGAAAAGTCAGCAACGCGCATGATAGTACAGAACTCAGACGTAAAAACAAGCGCACTAGTCTAGTGCCAGGGGGACGTCCTTGCAACTTGCTTCCCCACTATTAGACCGCATAAAAAAGATTGATGAGATAATAATACTATGAATTTTCTTGCCCACCTGCACCTTGCCCATTTAGCCCGGAGCTCTCTTTCTGGTAATCTGTTGGCTGATTTTATTCGCGGTAATCCTGCCGACAGCTACCCTGCTGACATCGTCGCTGGCATCTATATGCACCGGCGCATAGATGCCTTAACAGATGGTCTGCCTGAAGTGGCGACAGCACGTCAATGGTTTCGTCCGCAAACACGTCGAGTGTCGCCCATTTCGCTGGACATTATCTGGGATCATTTCCTCTCTTTACACTGGCAAAAACTTAATCCCTCTCTGCCACTGACGGAGTTTGTCAGCTATGCCCGTCGACAAATAGAACCGCAACTCCCCCATATGCCACAAGCCTTTATCGATCTGAACCAACACCTATGGAATGAACGCTGGCTAGAACGGTACTGTGATATGGATTTTATTGGCAGAGTACTGGAAGCAATGGCAAATCGAAGACCGAAACTCGCACAACTTCGTGAGTCTCACCAGGATTTGGAAACACATTATCATGCACTGGAAGACTTATTTTGGTCATTTTACCCACGTATGATAGCCCAGGCGGAACAGCGAAGTTTGTAATAGCGCAAGCCCACGAATAATGACTTGCGCTTTTATCAAAAAGGTCTATCTTAGAAAAAAGCACGCAGTAATGGATTTATTGATAGGTAAAACCTATCTCATTAATCGGAGCTTTAACCTTGAGCTACATGGAACCGCGCTTTATACTCCACCGGTTACGTTAACATTCACCTTAACTACATTTACAGGAGTTCATATGGTCCTGGTTACTCGTCCAGCCCCCGACTTTACCGCTGCAGCTGTTCTTGGCAATGGCGAAATCGTTGAAGACTTCAACTTCAAAAAACACACCAATGGTAAAGCTACCGTTGTTTTCTTCTGGCCAATGGACTTCACTTTCGTTTGCCCATCAGAGCTGATTGCTTTCGACAAGCGTTATGAAGAATTCCAGAAACGTGGCGTAGAAGTCGTTGGTGTCTCTTTTGACTCTGAGTTTGTTCACAACGCATGGCGTAAAACTCCCGTCGATCAAGGGGGTATTGGTGAAGTTAAATACGCGATGGTTGCTGATGTTAAACGTGAAATTCAGAAAGCTTACGGCATCGAACACCCAGAAGCTGGTGTTGCTCTGCGTGGTTCTTTCCTGATTGACAAAGCGGGTATTGTTCGCCACCAGGTTGTTAACGATCTGCCACTGGGTCGTAACATTGACGAAATGCTGCGTATGGTTGATGCACTGCAATTCCACGAAGAGCACGGTGAAGTGTGCCCGGCTCAATGGGAAAAAGGTCAAGAAGGTATGGATGCATCACCAGACGGTGTTGCAAAATACCTGAGTCAGAACGCAGGTAAACTGTAATACTGCCTGAGTTCACTTAACTAACGAAGGGGGGGAAACGTTGTTTCCCCCCCTTTTTTTGGATTGCCCCGGTTATTACTTTTTAGCAACCAGATAACGACGCATCATCATCCAGGCTAACAGCAATAAAATAATCCATCCGCATCCCACATAAAGCGATATACGGGTCTGAGGATAGTAGCCAATCAAACCGATAATAAAGAGTAAGAATACCAAACCGACAACGGTTGTGGTGACCCCACCAGGCATACGGAACTTCAATTTTTTTACTTCATCGGCGGACAAGCGACGACGGAAGGCTATCTGTGATAACAGAATCATTATCCAGACCCAAACGGTAGCAAAAGTCGCCAAAGACGCTATCACCAAAAAGACATCTTTCGGCATGACATAATTCAGGTAAGCAGCCAGCAACAAGGCGACCGTCATGATAATGACCGTAACCCAAGGGATTCCCTTACTCGACAGTTTAGTAAAAGCTTTAGGGGCATTGCCTTGCTGGGCCATGCCATACAGCATACGACCAACCCCAAAGACATCACTGTTAATGGCTGAAATGGATGCAGTGATCACCACAAAATTCAGGATGCCCGCCGCCACAGTGATCCCCATATGCTGGAAGGTCATGACAAAGGGGCTGCCTTCAGTACCCACTTGATTCCATGGGTAGATAGACATAATGACAAACAGCGTTCCCACATAAAATACCAGGATTCTCAATGGTACTGAGTTAATGGCCCGGGGAATCGATTTTTCCGGATCTTTTGCTTCACCGGCAGTAATCCCAATAATTTCAATACCGCCATAGGCAAACATCACCATATGCAGGGCCAGGACGGTACCTATCCAGCCATTACTGAAGAAACCACCATAGGTCCACAGATTACTGATCCCCGTAGGCTGCCCTCCGTTACCTATCCCCCACACGATGATCCCAATACCGGCAATAATCATGATAATAATCGTGGCGACTTTGATGAAGGAGAACCAAAACTCAAGCTCACCAAACACCTTGACACTCATTAAGTTAATGGCACAGATAATCAGTACTACGCTGAGGACCCAAACCCAGTTATCCACCATTGGGAACCAGACACTCATATAGATACCAAAAGCCGTGACATCGGCAATCGCTACCAGGAGCATTTCAAAACAGTAAGTCCAGCCAGTAATAAACCCTGCCAGTGGACCAAGATAATCGTGAGCATAACGAGAAAAAGAGCCTGTTACTGGATGATGAAGTGACATTTCACCCAGGGCTCGCATGATGATATAAGCAGCAATGCCGCCAATAATATAGGCCAATAAAACACTGGGCCCTGCAATTTTAATGGCATCAGCAGAACCATAAAACAGCCCGGTGCCAATGGCTGACCCCAGTGCCATGAAACGGATGTGCCGGGTGCTCAAGCCACGTTTAAGCTTATTGGTCGAATCCATGAATCCAGTACCACTCTGACAATAAAAAAACCACGGGAGTCCACACCGTGGTTATATAACAGATAAAAAATTAGTGCGTTGCAGAAGTAACCTGTGCCCCTGCGATTTTATCCCAAATCCCCGTCACAATCGCCACAATCAGTGTCGGGATTAACCAGGCAAGCCCCTGGTCAGACAACCACAGCCGCTCAGTCCAGGCTGGCAGCATAGAACTGATAGCGGACGCTTTAAGACCATCAATGATCCCAAACAGCAGGCTGACCAGCATCCCCGGGGCAATAATACGTGAAGCATTATTCCACCACGGCCGAGTGAAGCTCAGTAACACCAGCACAATGCAAGGAGGGTAAATAGCCGTCAGTACCGGAATAGAGAACTTGATTAAATGATCCAGCCCCAGGTTTGAAACCACCATGGAGAACAGACCCAGGATAAACACCAGTGTACGGTAGGAGAAAGGCAAATACTGGCTAAAGAACTCCGCGCAGGCACAGGTTAAGCCTACCGCTGTCACCAGACAGGCAAGGAAGATCAACACAGCAAGGAAGATGCTACCACCACCACCGAAGGTATGAGCAACATAAGCATGTAAAATCGCCGCACCATTAGCCCCTTGCTCAACCAGATTGGCACTGTCAGAGCCGAGATGGAACAACGCCAGATAAATAATCGTCAACCCTACTCCGGCAATAAAACCAGCACCGATAGTATAGCGGGTCAGTAATCTTGAGGATGTGACACCACGCGAACGAGCAGCATTAACAATAACGATACCAAACACCAGCGAAGCCAGTGTGTCCATCGTCAGATAACCATTAACGAAGCCGTTAGAGAAGGCTGCATGCTGATAAGCTTCCGTGGCTGAACTGATCCCCCCGGCAGGCCAGAATACCGCACCAGCAGCAAGAATCAGCAAGGCAATAATTTTCAGTGGTGCCAGGACATGCCCCACAGAGTCGAGTAATTTACCGGGTTCCAGAGAAATGAAAATGACCAAAGCAAAATAGATAAGGCTATAGATCAGCAATGCCAGATCACTGGAACCGGTCAATGGGGCAATACCTATCTCAAAAGAGACCGTGGTGGTACGTGGGGTGGCAAACAAAGGGCCCACTGCAAGGTAGCAGACCGTTGCCAGTAACACGCCAGCTTTACGGCCAATAGGAATGCTGAGACTGTCAATGCCCCCACCTACGCGAGCAATCGCCACGATGGTTAAGACCGGCAACCCTACTGCGGTAACCAAAAAACCGAGGGCAGCGGTCCAGACAAACTCTCCCGCCTGTAACCCCACCATAGGTGGAAAGATAATATTGCCCGCGCCAACAAACAGTGCAAAGGTCATAAATCCCAGTGCAATGATGTCGCGAGATGATAAACGATGGGTCATAAAAAAGCAGCCTGTGGATGTGTTGTATTGAAAGTATTCTTTTTCTGGATCAAATATCGTCGAGACAGAAATTTGGTGAAAACGTCGAGATTATCGGTAACCATAGCGATAAATGCTTTTTATCTTGGGCGGTGAAGAATAGTGAGCCGATTTATCACCCAATAACAGCCAGTCAGATAATCACAAGGGCGCAATTAAAACGCTTATAGCGTTTGAAGACAAGGAGCAATCAGAAAAGCAGATGAATATAACGCATTAATGGTAACAGGCAGTAAATAACTTCAACTATCTAAACCTTACCCGGCTTATCATTCGGATAAAAAAGCACCAATAGTGCATTTGCGAACATCATCAGTTGCCTAAAAAAATATCAATTCCCCGTCAGTACTCGTCCTCAGAAGCTCATTGCAATAGCCAATGTTGCCACTGGAAAGGCATTCATGGTTTATAAAAAATGACGGGATTTTCATGACGCCACCCATGGAACACCAGGGGTGACGCCTGACGAAAAGAAAAACAGTTAAGGTCACGTCGTCGCGGTATCGGTGACAATTAAGCGTTCAGGCAGAACAAATGAGAAGGTGGAGCCCTTCCCGAGAATACTCTCAATATCAAGCCGGGAATCATGATGCCCCAGGGCATGTTTAACAATCGCCAGCCCTAAACCACTCCCTCCGGTCTGACGTGAACGAGCCTTATCAACGCGATAAAAACGTTCAGTGAGCCGCGGTAAATGTTCAGCGGTAATTCCCGGGCCATTATCTTTGACACTAAAAACCACACCATGCGCTAAACGGTGCCAGGTAACCGTAATGTGTGTCCCCGCGGGTGTGTGATTTATAGCATTATAAACCAGATTAGAGATCGCACTCCGTAACTGCTCTTCGTTGCCATACACTTTCAGGTCTGGTTCTATTTCAAAACTCAGAGTCTGCTTACCATTGCTGAGGGTTTGAGCCTCTCGTTCCACGATCCTGAGCATCAGGGGCACATCAATTTTTTCATTAAGTGCGATAGCAGGCGCAGCCTCAATACGGGAAAGTGTCAGTAATTGCTTTACTAGTCCCTCCATACGTGAGGTCTGCTCACGCATCGTACTCAGTGCTTTGTCCCGTAATGGACCTTCAAGACTTTGATCCTGCATCATCTCAAGGTAACCCTGTAACACCGTTAATGGAGTACGTAACTCATGGCTAACATTAGCAAAAAAGTGACGACGAGCCCCTTCAAGCTGATGCATTTGAGTGACATCACGCGCCACCATTAGCCATTGGCCTTCTGCATAAGGCACAACACGAAACTCAATATGACGGCCATTATTAAGCACTAATGTCAAAGGACGGGTAAAGTTCTTCTCCGCAAGATAACGAGTAAATTCAGGATAACGCAGTAAGTTGAGAATATTCTGGCCATTATCGTCTGGCCAGCGCAGCCCTAACAGCTGTTGTGCCAGACCATTACACCAAAAAATAGTCCCCTCTTCCGTGGTCATCACCAAAGCATCAGGCAGTGATTCTGCCCCACTACGAAAACGTTTGATCAGGCTGCCTAGCTCTTTCCGGCGTTTCTTATTACGAAACTGCATTTGATAAAGACCGTACAACAAAGGCTCCCAGCTCCCCTTTCCCGGCGGCGGGGTCATACTACGGTCAACCCATAACCACCAGGACAGACGCAACAGGTTACGAAAATGCCATCCCAGCAATAAGGTTACCGCGGCCAGTAAGAACCAGGGTAGGTAGCCATAAAAAAGTCCGAGAATAACTGCTGGCAGGCAACAGATCAGTAGCTCAAGCGCGAGTCTTTTCCACGATAATCGTTCCAGCACGTATCACGCTCCGGTAAACAACTTAAAAACGGGTTGAAAAACGATACCCCGTACCCCGAACTGTTTGTACCATTTTATCATGGCCACTACTTTCAAGGGCTTTACGCAGACGACGAATATGCACATCTACCGTGCGATCTTCAACATAGACATTCGTGCCCCATACGTTATTTAATAGCTGTTCACGGCTATACACACGCTCTGGATGTGTCATAAAGAAATGCAGTAGCTTAAATTCTGTCGGTCCCATGTCCAGGGGGTCAGTACCAGTCATAACCCGATGTGAAGAAGGATCGAGACTCAACCCACGCATCTCAATAACATCTTCAACCGCCATGGGAGAAATACGTCGAATCACCGCTTTAATACGTGCGACCAACTCTTTAGGTGAAAAGGGTTTAGTAATATAGTCGTCAGCCCCGACTTCCAGGCCACGAACGCGGTCTTCTTCTTCACCACGAGCCGTCAGCATCATCACAGGGATCTCCCGGGTAATGGCATCACGCTTCAGGTATTTAATAAACTGGATCCCTGAACCTCCCGGTAACATCCAGTCCAGGAGAATAAGGTCCGGATAAGGTTCAATCAGCAAATTCACCGCACTGTCATAATCTTCCGCTTCCACTGGCAGGAAACCATTCTGCGCAAGCACAAAACTCACCATTTCACGAATGGGTGCTTCATCTTCTACTACTAAAATGCGTCTTGCCATGATTTACCCTGTTGAAAAAAGGACATATCTTAATAATTGCGTGTCAGTATGCGTCAGTTTTATGACAGATTTATGAACGCTATTTGCATCAGCAACCTCGCCATTTTGTAAGATGACGGTTCATCTTTTGCTCTGGGTTACGCTGGCTCCACAATGCTTTATAATCGGTTATTTGCGACTTTGCCACAGAGACAAGCTATGCGCATGATACATACATCAGACTGGCATCTCGGTCAGAACTTTTATACTAAAACCCGAGCCCCTGAACATCGTGCCTTCCTGAACTGGCTGCTGGATGCCGTGGTTGAACACCAGGTCGATGCCATTATCGTCGCTGGCGACATTTTTGACACAGGCTCCCCTCCGAGTTACGCCCGTGAAATTTATAATCATTTTGTTGTACAGCTACAATCGACCGGCTGTCAGCTGGTTATTCTGGCTGGTAATCATGATGCCGTATCCACACTAAATGAGTCCCGGGAACTGCTGGCCTGCCTCAATACCAAAGTCATTGCCCGAGCCGCGCAAGGGCCGGAACAACAGGCATGGATTATCAATAACAGGCAAGGTGAGCCTGGGGCAATACTCTGCCCGGTTCCTTTTCTGCGTCCACGCGATATCCAGTATAGTGAGTCAGGTCTGGATGGACATGAGAAGCAACAGTCTCTGATGAACGCTATCAGTGCACATTATCAACAGAGCTATGAAGCGGCTCTAGAGTTACGCGGAAATCAGACATTACCAATCATCGCAACCGGGCACCTTACTACCGTCGGTGCAGCAACCTCTGACGCGGTACGGGATATTTATATTGGCTCACTGGATGCTTTCCCAGCCCAGGCGTTTCCACCTGCGGATTATATCGCGCTGGGTCATATTCATCGCCCGCAGAAAGTTGCTGGCAGCGAACATATCCGTTATAGCGGCTCCCCCATTCCCTTGAGTTTTGATGAAACTCAGCGCGCCAGGAGCGTATTCCTTGTCACCTTTGCAGCAGGAAAGCTGGAGCATGTTGAAGCGCTTGAAGTGCCAGTCACCCAACAGTTAGTTACCCTGAAAGGCTCACTGGCAGAAATAAGCCAGCAATTAGAACAGTGGCGTCACGTCTCTTGCGAGCCAAAGATCTGGCTGGATATCGAAGTGAATACCGACGAGTATCTGAATGATATGCAGCAACAGATCCAGGATTTAGCCGCCGATCTGCCCGTAGAAATATTATTGATCCGCAGAAGCCGCACTCAGCGTGAGCGTTTTATGACCAACTCTCAGAGAGAAACCTTAAGCGAGTTGAGTACCGAAGAGGTCTTTGAGCGTCGCCTCAGTCAGGAAAGCTTCACCGACGAACAGGCAGCCCGCTTGAGAAGCCTGTTTGCACAGACGCTCTCTTCACTGCACGAGGAGCAAGACAACTCATGAAAATTCTCAGCCTGCGGTTGAAAAACCTGAATGCCCTGAAAGGCGAATGGAAAATCGACTTTACCCGTGAACCTTTCGCCAGCAATGGACTATTCGCTATCACCGGTCCCACAGGAGCGGGTAAAACCACCCTGCTGGATGCTATTTGCCTGGCGCTTTATCACCAAACTCCCCGGTTGAGTACCCTGACCCAGTCACAAAATGACTTAATGACTCGTGATACCGCAGAGTGTCTGGCTGAAGTCGAGTTTGAAGTAAAAGGTGTTGCCTGGCGGGCGTTCTGGAGCCAGAACCGCGCCCGTAATTCTATCAAGGGTAATTTACAGGCCCCCAGGGTAGAACTGGCACGAGTGAGCGATGGTAAAATCATTGCAGATAAAGTGAAAGACAAACTGGACGCCATCGCATCATTAACCGGACTCGATTACGGTCGTTTCACTCGCTCCATGATGTTATCTCAGGGGCAATTTGCAGCCTTTTTAAACGCCAATGCCAATGATCGCGCCTCCTTACTTGAAGAACTAACCGGGACAGACATTTACGGCACCCTGTCTAGCGCTGTTTTTGAAAATCATAAACAGATGAAGAACGAGCTCGACCTCTTGCTCGCCCAGGCAGAAGGCATAGCGTTACTGAACGATGCCCAGCAACAGCAACTGAATGAACAATTACAAGAACTAGTAGCAAACGAAGGTTTATATCTTAATGCGTTAAAACAATATCAGCTTCATCACCAGTGGTTAACGCAATTGAGCCAGCTGTCGCATCAAGCCCGGCAACAAGAACGCGCCCTGGAACACGTCCAACAGGAAATCACTAACGCCGCACCACAACAGCAAAAGCTAGCCCGGGCTCTCCCCGCTGAAGCATTGCGTCCGGACTGGTTACGGTGGCAAGAGCGTCTGCAAACACACCAGCAGACAGTCAAACAAGGTGAGGAAGTAAATACTCGCTTACAGAACATTGCCCTGCGTCGCCAGCAAACACGTCTACTGGCCGCTGAACGCAGTCATGAATACCAGGCCCTGCTGTCACAAACACAAACCTGGCTAGAAAAACATGATAAATATCGTCTGTGGGGCAGTGAACTGGCCGGCTGGCGTGGCACCTTTGAACGACTTAAACATGATGAACAACAACTTGCCCGGTGGCAACAGGAAATTCAGGCCGGTCATGACAAATTGCAGACACTCCCTGTTTCAAATCTGACACTGACAGTTGATGAAGTGAGCGCACACTTACAGAAATGTATTATCGCCCGCCCCCATCACCAGCAACTGGCATTGCTGCATCAACAACATCAGACGCTGGATAAACGTAAAACCGCACAGCGTTCAGAACAGATGCAGCTAGGCAAGCAGATAACAGAACGAGAAACACAACTAGAGAGCATTCGCCAGCAATATAAAAGCTTACGGCAACAAGAGAGTGCCCTGGTTAAAATAGTGGAGCTGGAAAGACGCATCCATAGTCTGGAGGCTGAACGGGCGCGTCTCGAGTCCGGACTGCCCTGTCCACTCTGTGGCTCAACGGAACACCCGGCAGTGGTTGCTTACCAGCATATCCAGCCGGATGAAAACCAGCAACAGCTAGCCGTACTGAGCCGGGAAGTAGAACGCCTTGCGGAGCTAGGTGCAGCAATGAAAGGTCAACTGGAAACCCAGCGCCTGCAAGCAGAAAAACTGGCTCTCACTCTGGCACAGATGCAGCAAGAAGAGAGCGACCTGACTGCATGCTGGCAACAGTGCTGCAGCACGTTACAGATAACCCTGAGTATGCAGGAGGATGTGAACGAATGGCTGAACCAACAAGCCCAGTATGAGCAAGGACTACGACAACTGAGTGAACGGCAGATTCTGGAAACTCAGTATCAACAGCTTGGTCAGCAATATCAGGAACTGAATATCACGGTAAACACACAGCGCGATAACCTGATAACAGCACTTGAACAAGTCGGGTTACGTCGCCCTGAGAGTGACGAAGAGGCACTCTGGCTTGATGCTCGGCAGAAAGAGTCACGCCAGTGGCAAGAACAGCAGGATAAAATACCCACACTGCAACTTCAGATAGCCACTCTGACGCATATTCTTACAGCCTTACCGGACGACGGCAGCACTCCCCAGGCCCTTGAAGAAGACCAACAGACGACAGCCTTGCAAAACTGGCAAAGTTTACACAGTGAAAGTTCCCGTCTGGAAGGGGAACGTCACTCCTTGCAGCAACAACGAAAACAGTGCGAAGCCGGGCTGATTACCGCCGACCACCAATTTCATGCAGCCCTGGCACAAAGCCCATTCCGTGACGAAGATGAATTCCGCCATGCCCTGTTGGATGAAACACAACGTGAGGCATTAATAAAACAAAAAGAAAGACTGGAACAGCAGCAGCAACAACAAACAACCTTACTCAATCAGGCAAATCAGGCTTTACTTGCTCATCGATCTACTTGCCCTGAAGGTTTAGAGAGTGGGCAAGATATGGCCACGCTGGGCGCACAGATAACACAACAAACACAACAATTACGGGAAAATACAACCCAGCAAGGACAAATACAACAACAGCTACAGCATGATGCCAGTAATCGCCTGCGTCAGCGGACATTGATTGAATCGATACAAGAAAAAGAGCTGCGATTGCAGGACTGGGGATCCCTGAATGCGTTAATTGGCTCAAAAGAAGGCGATAAATTCCGGAAATTTGCTCAGGGTCTGACGCTGGATAATTTGGTCTGGCTCGCCAATCGCCAACTTAACCGTCTGCATGGTCGTTACCTGCTACAGCGTAAAGAGAGTGAAGCCCTGGAATTACAAGTGGTTGATACATGGCAAGCCGATGCCCTGCGTGATACACGGACATTATCTGGCGGCGAAAGCTTCCTCGTCAGTTTAGCCCTGGCACTGGCACTCTCAGATCTTGTAAGCCATAAAACACGTATTGACTCACTCTTTCTTGATGAAGGCTTTGGCACCCTGGATTCCCAGACACTGGATATCGCTCTCGATGCCCTGGATACCCTCAATGCCAGTGGTAAAACTATTGGGGTGATCAGTCATGTTGAAGCCATGAAGGAGCGGATCCCGGTACAAGTCAGAGTGAAAAAGATGAACGGGCTCGGTATCAGTAAGCTGGATAAAGCGTTCGCCGTCAACTGACAGCGAACACTGGTCGCTAGTTCTCTAGCGGCCATAACCATGCAGCGCCACGAACCCCACTGGAATCACCATGCAGGGCTTTACGAATAGGGGTTTCACACTCGCCACCAAATACCCAGGGTTTAATCAGTTGTGGGAGCGTTTGATAGAGCCTGTCAATGTTGCTCATTCCACCACCCAGCACAACCACGTCCGGGTCAAGAATATTGACAATATGGGCCAGCGATTTAGCAAGGCGTGTTTCATAACGATGAACGGCCTGCTCCGCCAGGGGATCTTGCTGTTCAACTCGCTCAATTATGGCATTCCCGTTCAAGTGTTCCCCGCTAAGACGCTGAAAATCGACGCTGAATCCCGTTCCGGAAACAAAGGTTTCAATACAGCCCTGTTTACCACAATAACAGGTCACTTGCTCACAAATACGCCGCTCTTCATCATCCATCCATGGCAGTGGGTTATGCCCCCACTCACCCGCCGTTCCATTACCGCCAATCAGACTACGCCCATGGATGGCAATTCCTGCACCACATCCCGTGCCAATAATCACGGCAAAAACAATGGGTGCCCCAGCCGCCGCCCCATCGATAGCTTCTGATACGGCCAGGCAATTGGCATCATTGGCCAGTCTTACATCCCGTTTAAGCGCGTGTTGTAAGTCACGGTCAAAAGGCTGTCCATTAAGCCAGGTTGAATTAGCATTCTTTACCACCCCTGTATAAGGAGAGAGAGAGCCAGGGATACCGATCCCCACGCTGCCTTTTTTCCCCGTTGCTGCTTCAGCTTGCGTCACCAGCCTGGTGATGGTGTCTATTGTGGCCCTATAGTCATCTTTTGGCGTTGGCAGACGATGCCGATAGAGCTCTCGACCGTCGTTTTCAAGGGCAATAACTTCTGTTTTAGTACCACCGAGATCAATACCTATACGCATAAAATCTTTCTCGAAAATTCCCGCTATGGCAACAGAATAGAATTATGGTTATCTAAAGGCAATGAAACAACAGCCCCAATTCGCTATCATGCACACTGCGTTTAACTGACCAATTCGGGACTGAGTCATGCTGTGGTTTAAAAATTTAATGGTGTACCGTTTAAGTCGTGATATCACACTAACGGCGGACGCAATGGAAAGACAGTTAGCCGAATTCACCTTCACCCCCTGCGGCAGTCAGGATATGGCTAAAACTGGCTGGGTTTCACCGATGGGCAAAAGCAGCGATGCATTGACCCATATAGCAAATGGGCAAATCATCATTTGCGCACGCAAAGAAGAAAAAATGCTACCCGCGTCAGTGATCAAACAGAACCTGGAAGCAAAAATTAACAAACTGGAAGCAGAACAAGCCCGGAAACTGAAAAAAACTGAAAAAGATGCCCTTAAAGACGAGGTGCTTCATAGCCTGCTACCACGTGCTTTTAGCCGTTTTAATCAGACTTTCGTCTGGATAGATACCATTAATAATCTGATTATGCTGGACTGTGCCAGCGCCAAAAAGGCAGAGGACACACTGGCCTTGCTGCGTAAAAGCCTGGGTTCACTCCCCGTTGTCCCTTTGTCGTTTGAAAAACCGCTTGAACTTACCCTGACAGAATGGGTTCGTTCCGGGGATACTCCAGCAGGTTTCGCACTAATGGATGAAGCAGAGCTAAAAGCAATGCTTGAAGGTGGCGGCGTCATTCGCTGTAAGCAACAAGATTTAGTCTGTGATGAAATAGCCAATCATATTGAATCCGGTAAAGTCGTCACTAAACTGGCACTGGATTATCAGGAGCGGGTACAATTTATGCTTGCTGATGACGCTTCAATTAAGCGTTTAAAGTTTGCAGATACACTACGTGAACAAAACGATGATATTGATAAAGAAGACGTAGGACAGCGTTTTGATGCTGATTTTATTCTGATGACAGCCGAAATTACCGCACTGTTGACAAATTTAATCGATGCATTAGGCGGCGAAGCACAACCCTAAAAATCAACGAGGATAGCCTGTTGGTTATCCTCGTCTTATTATAAACGCGTTACAAAACGCTATAATTTTTATTTATCAGACAAATAGCGGCAAAGGTAGGATGTTGGTTCAGCTACCTGCAAATTGAATTCACTCTGGCCTGGTACATGGAACACATCACCGGCACCATAGACCTTCCATTCCGTTTCTCCTGGCAGTAATACATTCAATTCACCGCTGATTACCGTCATCTCTTCCGGTTCATGAGTCCCGAAAAGGTATTCACCTTCAGCCATCACACCAACACTGGCGCGCCCCGTGCTGCTGCTATCAAAACCAATGGATTTTACTTGACCGGAAAAATATTCGTTACTCTGAAGCATGCACAGACCCTTTATAAAGAGAAAAATTTCCCAAATAATATAGAGGCTAACATTCAGAACTGTCACGATAAATATTGGCGTTTGCTTATACCAGAAGCTCAGATGCCAGTCTGACAATAAGCATGGTGGAAAGAAATACCGGAATATCAAGCTGCTGTTGTAATAACTGTTGATGTTTGTTTAAAAACGCTAAGTAATCCAGCACGATGACAGTGGCCCCGCGATCAATCAATCGTTGTCCCGCATCGAGCAATTCTGCATCAGTATCACCGCCAGGGGCAGCGACTTCGTACAACGGGGCATTTCCCAGTAAGTGCCATTTTATTCTCTGGTGTTTAATCAGCTCTGGAATGGGCAAAATAACACCCATCTGGTGTCCTTCAACAATAGAAGCAACAAGGGGGGGAATGAGACGATCTGGTTCCAGGAGTATCGCTGACTTCGCACTCAGGCCACTGATCGGCATCGTATTCATCAACAGAATAACTTCATAGCCTAGTTTATCCAGCAAGTTCACCAAATTCTGCATGGCAGAAGCCACTTTATCGCAGCCAACATAAACCTGCTCATTATTATCAAGCATAATAACATGCTGATCTTCATTAGCATCTGGGGCGAATTCCAGATTGATTTCTTCAAGTGACATATTATCCAATAAACTAATATGGGTTATTTTTTCTTCTGTCACATGTTCAGTTAAAACCGCTCTGATCTCATCCACAGGAATCATGCCAATGGAAAGAATAGCTACAGTTGGTTTCATACGTTGGTTCGCCTCTACTCCATATCAGTTCAATGCCTGGTATTTGTTACCTATTCCCTGTTGAGCATTGCCTTCATCATGTTGTATTAAATTATCTATACCAAAAAAAGTTAAAACATTGTCATGCCTTCATACTAAAGAAACATGCAATATACTTTTTTATAGTAACAATATTTTATTCATTGAATAGATAAGTTTTTTAAAAATAAAATTTAAAAAAACAGGCATGAAAGATAAGCCTTTGTCAGCCTATTTTAACATTTACACCAGGAACATAACCTTATGATGTAAATGTTAAATTTAAGGATATCGGTAATACATTCGATAACTTAACTGGCTTCAGCTCGCTGCAAAACCTTAATGATAGACGCAACCACACTGTCTGGCGAACATACAGCATCAATAGTATAGCGAGCCGTTTGTTGATACAACGCTTCCCGTGCGGCCAGGACATCGGCTATCTCTTCTACCATATTTTTCCCCGTTAACGTCGGACGTTGATCTTCTTCTGGAGAAGCATCAAGACGGGCAGCAAGAATACTGGCAGGAACATTAAGCCAAATAGCGATACCGTTATCCATCATAAACCGACGATTATCTGGTGAAAGAACCATACCTCCTCCCGTGGCGACCACGGTAGCAGGAGCAGTGATCTGCAGCAATGCCTGGGATTCACGAGCCCGAAACCCAGACCAACCCTCTTCGGCAACGATATCAGCGACACTTTTCCCCGTGCTATTAAGCAAATGGCTGTCAGTATCGACAAAGCCATAACCCAGGGTTTCTGCTAATACCTGGCCGATCGTTGTCTTACCACAGCCACGTGCACCGACCAGGAATAAAGGTTGAATCATCAGAATGAGTCCTCAGAAATACTGACTCAAGGTCAGAAATGGCAAAAGCAAGGGTAAGGCTATAAATAATAGCACTGAATTTTAAAAGAGAAAAACCGTAAAAAAAAATTTACAATATTGAGGATACCACATTATTACCAGTAATTCCGCCAGGATAAACACTCATAAATGTAAACTAAATATACCACGTACTATTGTGGTCATATATAAGAAGGCTATCAGAATCGTTAAACTTACTGAACACAGTATGAGCGTTTTATCATATAACTCAAACAGAGGCTGGCGCAGCCCCCCTTTGTCACCGCGAGTCCTGCCGTTACGCAACCGTAATGGCACATCTCTGGATTACCGGCGATAAGACGGGTTAAAGACCACTACGCTCTGCGCGATCTGGCAACCATGAGTAACCACTTTTCCAGCTCATTGGCAAACTGCTGGCGGTCACGCTGGCTAAGTGTATCCGGCCCCCCAGTCTGTACCCCGCTTGCTCGCAAAGTATCCATAAAATCACGCATAGTGAGGCGTTCGCGTATCGTGGCAGGCGTATACCGCTCCCCTCGTGGGTTAAGGGCTATCGCATTTTTGTTCAAAACATCTGCTGCCAGTGGAATATCTGCCGTTATCACTAAATCATCTTTTGCACAACGTTGAACAATTTCATTGTCCGCCACATCGAATCCAGAAGCGACCTGAAGGCTACGAATAAAACGCGATGGGGGTGTTTTAATCAACTGGTTGGCAACCAGTGTTACATTCACTTGAGCCCGTTCAGCCGCGCGAAATAGCACCTCTTTGATAACCTTAGGACAGGCATCTGCATCAACCCAAATTTGCATTACAGCTCCAAATCATTACATTTTTTCAGTGATAGTTTGCCATGCTTTCCAGTCTGTTACACGCCAACTTACCAGGATACTGGGGATATCGGTAGTTTTGTTACAAACGACGTAAACTTGAGCAGAATAATTAAAAACACATTAAACTTTAACAAAAGCTTATGAATGCTTCACTGTGGAGTCAGACTGTGGATAAAAAAATTGGTTTTATTGGTTGCGGTAATATGGGGCAGGCTATCCTCGAAGGTATGATTGCCAGTGGCCAAGTCCTTCCTGGTAATATTTGGGTTTACACCCCCTCGCCCGACAAAGTCGCCGCAATACGCGAAAAATTTGGGGTCAATGCAGCTGAAAGTGCCCAGCAGGTAGCCCAAGTTGCAGATATTGTTTTTGGTGCTGTGAAGCCAAATATAATGTTAAAAGTTATGAGTGAAGTTAATTCCAGCCTGAATAAAGAGACGGTAGTTATCTCAATTGCAGCAGGAATTACACTGGATACGCTGGCCACAGTATTAGGACATGACCGTAAAATTATCCGCGCCATGCCCAATACACCCGCACTGGTTAATGCGGGTATGACGTCAGTAACCCCGAACTCACTGGTTACACCAGAAGATATTTCCGATGCTGTCAATATTTTCCGTACATTCGGTCAGGCAGAAGTGGTCAGCGAATCGCTGATTAATGCTGTCGTCGGTGTCAGTGGTTCAGCCCCAGCTTATGTATTTATGTTTATCGAAGCCATGGCAGATGCCGCTGTACTGGGCGGAATGCCACGCCAACAAGCTTATCGTTTTGCAGCCCAGACACTGATCGGGTCAGCAAAAATGGTTCTGGAGACAGACACCCATCCTGGAGCCCTGAAAGATAAGGTTTGTTCCCCTGGTGGCACAACGATTGAGGCAGTAAGAGTCCTTGAAGAGAAAGGATTCCGTTCAGCAGTGATTGAAGCCATGGTGAAGTGTATGGCCAAGTCAGAGCAACTTAGCAAAAGCTAAATTTA
The DNA here is from genome assembly GCF_018257795.1 of Citrobacter sp. JGM124. Classification (GTDB taxonomy): domain Bacteria; phylum Pseudomonadota; class Gammaproteobacteria; order Enterobacterales; family Enterobacteriaceae; genus JGM124. The sequence goes on from NZ_JAERJD010000006.1 coordinate 211,422, forward strand.
ACCTGGCCGTCATAACAAAAAAGGCCGTATTATGCGGCCTTAGATTGCCGGTGAACAAGATGGAAAAACACGATTTTTATTATGCAGTTGCTACTTTAGAAGCGCACAATAATGATACTGACCTGTGGCTAGCAGACTATTTAGCTGCTAAAAAATATTACAAAAAAAACAAAAAAATAATGAGAATGACAAATAACAAACCTACGATGAGACTTTTAGCTCATCATTCTGAATTAAAAGTAATCGCGACAGACTCGTATTTAGTTCAGAGCGGTCATACCCGGCAATGGTCGGGCCATGGGATAGCGATTCGAGTGATGTTTCAACATGGGTGATAAACTTTAGTCTTTGTTCTTTATCAAGATTCTGCAATAACCCTGTGACAATAATCTCCAGTGTCTGAACCTGAATGGCTAACTGGTTCGTTTCCTCTTCCTTTTCTGCTAATTTAATTAATAACTCTGCAATGAAATTTTTCATAGCCTCAAGCCCAATTGTGTTAATGGACAGCATTCACGCTAAATAAATATTTTTAGCAATGTTCGCTCAATTGAAAAAACAGTAAATAACAATAATACAGTTAATACAAGCACCATTAACAGCAACACCCAAAAACCACTTTGAAATTAGAGTATAATACTGGATAAATGGCCCTGTTTCGCATTCATTTCCCAAAAAACAGAATATAAATCTGAAATTTAATTTAAGAAGGATGAATGAATCAAATAAATAATTTCCTGTTACTGGGATTATTTTCAGCATAAAAGCCGCTATTCCTCACACACCATACCACCAGAACTTCATAACTATTTGAATGTAAAAACATAATCAGCTATCGGCAGGACAAGATATCACAATGCAAGCATACCAGCTCAAAAACAGTCTGGCGGGTTAGAATCATTGACAAAACCGATGCCTGAACAGGCATATAACCTGTTCAGCAGGACAGCTATCTGCGTCAACGTAAATCCTGAACTCTTTTATCGCATCAAATAGTACAGGAAGCGCATGAATCCCTGTTATGAGCATGATATGTTGTCTGCTTTAGTCTATGAGTAAAATGAAGGATGAGGACAGGCATGACTAAACTGCGAGTGGGTATCGTGTTTGGTGGTAAGTCAGCAGAACATGAAGTGTCGTTGCAGTCGGCAAAAAATATTGTTGATGCTATTGATAAATCGAAGTTTGATCTCGTGCTGCTGGGAATAGATAAGCAAGGGCAATGGCATATTAATGACGAGACCAGTTACTTATGCAATGAAAATGATCCGGCACGAATTGCGCTTAATTATTCCGGGAATAATATTGCACTGATCCCCGGGCAGGCTAATCATCAACTAACTCAGGCTGACAACGCGCATCCCCTGTCCCAAATAGATGTTATTTTCCCTATCGTTCATGGAACGCAGGGAGAGGACGGCTGCCTGCAAGGCTTATTGCGAATCGCTAATTTGCCATTTGTTGGCTCCGGCGTATTAGGCTCGGCGGTAAGTATGGATAAAGACATCGCGAAACGCCTGTTACGTGATGCGGGTTTAAATGTTGCGCCCTTTATTACCTTAAGCCGCGCGACGCGTGCTAAAGCAAACTTTGCTGACATTGAGAGACAGCTTGGATTACCCATGTTTATTAAGCCCGCCAACCAGGGCTCCTCAGTAGGTGTCAGCAAAGTGGCTAACGAACAACAGTTTCAGGCTGCCATAGATTTGGCCTTTAACTTTGACCATAAAGTGGTCATTGAACAGGGAATAGCAGGCCGGGAAATTGAGTGTGCGGTGCTGGGTAACGATTACCCCCAGGCAAGTACCTGTGGCGAAATCGTGGTCAACTCAGATTTTTATTCATACGACACAAAATACATCAATGAAGAGAGTGCCAGGGTCGTTGTGCCAGCACCACTGTCCCCTGAGATTAACGATAAAATCAGGGCTATTGCCATCCAGGCCTACCAGGCTTTAGATTGCAGTGGCATGGCCCGTGTTGACGTATTTCTGACAAAAGATAACGACGTTATTATTAATGAGATAAACACCTTGCCCGGTTTTACCAACATTAGCATGTATCCTAAGTTATGGCAGGCAAGTGGCATTGGTTATTCTGAGTTAATTACACGTCTTATTACTCTGGCCCTGGAACGGCACCAGCAAGATAACGCGTTAAAAAGCTCGGTCAATTAACACGGGCTACTCTTCCGCCGCCTTCTTTTCTTCATGAGGACGGCGGATACAAAACCCAGCCAGCCAGAAGCTAACAATCCAGGTAGCCAAATCTATGACGTAGCCTTTCCAGCCCGTACTTTCAAAACCCAGCATACCAACCACACCGTTTAAAATAAAAATAAATCCTACAACGACAGCATAATAGTGCCAGTCACGGCGCATTTTTAACATCGGCATCAGTCGCCTCATATCAGCAGATAATATCTCCCGCTATTGTCGCATAACTCCAGTAAATACGTTGTCGACAGCGTGAATACCGTAGATAACTTTACAATAAAATTAAATAAACGTGAGCCAGTGCAGACTATATAACCGTAGAAAGGGCTCCTGTCGTCAGACAGACACGAAAAAATCGCACCTCATAAAAAAATCATCCCCCCGGTCACGTGGTTGCCACCGGGGGGAGTACGAGATGCTACAACGCCAACATACTCTCATTTTGATACAAACGGTGGGTTACACACCGGGATATCATGGGCTTACCCCTGAGCCTACATCTTCGCCTCATTATGCGGAACATCTTGTAAAGTATGCTCAAAACTACGCAAACGCTTATAGATAGACATCAATTCAACCAGTGTCGTCCAGGAGTTAATCAAGTACTGGAAAGCACTGCGAACCTGGCTAAAAACGTTGTTTATCTGGGTCATCAGTCCAAGAGTAATGGTTCCGGCAACGATAGACGGGAACATCAAAAATATTCCAAAAATATTATCGACCTGGAGGTACAAAATTCGCGCAATGTTAAAATAGGTATAGTGAAAGTAAAGACGAAAATAATTGTGACGCACCGCGTGGAAGAGGTCTTTCACGGTCGGGGGAGTTGCACGATTAACATCATCTTCCCCATAGACCAGCTCCTTACGATAAGCGGCTTCCACTTTCTGGTTATTAAACTGTAATCCCGGCAGTTTTATACCGACCATCGCCAGTAATCCTGTACCCGCGATAGACCAGACAATAGCGGCCACCACTAAGCCGTAAGGCATCTGCCCGAGGATCGGAATGGTTTGCACATGAGGTGACAGGGCAACCAGGACAGGAAGGAAAGCGATCAATGTCATTACTGACTGTAATAAACGTACGCCCATATCTTCCAACGTCGCAGCAAAACGCATCGTATCTTCCTGCACACGTTGAGCTGCCCCTTCAATACTGCGTAACATCTGCCAGTGTTCCATATAGTATTCGTTCATCGCGGTACGCCAGCGAAAAACATAATGACTAATAAAAAAGTTGTTCAATACCGAAACAGTGACAGCGATTAACGCGATACCAAGAAAGACACCTGTCTCATAATAGAACTGATTTAATGTGACAGAATTAGGAGAACTGAGCGCCTTTTGAATAAGGTCATAAAACGGGGCATACCAGGCATTAATTGCCACCCCTACTTCAACCAGAAACCAGGTCACAAAAATAATTAATGACGACCCGAGAATTGACCAAAGCTGCCAGCGATGGGGGCGATAGATAGCCCAGAACCCTGCAAATAAACCAACACAGGCAGCATAGTAAGCATAAAACACCAGCGATTTCAGTGACCAGAAACGCGTAGCATTAATGGGTACCTGCTGACTGGCGCCCACGAGATTTTCAAGCCACAGGTCCAGACCGACTTGCCAACTAATGACAGCCAAAAGTCCCCAAATAGCCGCCGAAATGAAAAACATTTTCGGCGATGGAAAAAAAGATTTAAACATTACTTAACTCCCGGATACATATTTTTTTTATATAAAAAATCAAATAAAAAAAAACAAGCACGAACAGGTTTAACGGTCTGATTCTAAAGAAAAGACTCGTGGTTGCTATTATCCTGTTAGTCATGAATCGTCAACAATCTATGGTTATAAACGGTTACCAAACTGCATAAAAACCACACAGGCGCTCCGGTTTCTGATAACAGAAAATGAAATAATGTTGAGAGTGCCAGTGTGGCCTGCTTTTTCTCTCAGAGAATGAAGACATTACGCATACCGGTAACCATAATAACCCATTTATTGATATCATTTTCCAATAAAAGTTCATCATGCATGATGTGATAAAGACCACAGAGGCTACGCCATGAAAATGACGCTGTGTGTGACAAGACCAAAAAAGGAGGAAAGTGGCCTCCTCCCCTTGTGTTAATGGTGAGATATAGCAGCCTTGCCATCACTCGTATTGGTTAACGGCATGGCCCCCCGCGCTATACTGAATAGAGTCTGTTATTTCCCAATGGCCGGGTTTTAAAACGACGATGCAGCCACAGATATTGTTCCGGTGCCCGCATAATTTCTTGTTCAATTTTACGGTTCATATAAGCAGCAGCTGATTGTTCGTCATTTTCATCCAGCGGGTAATCATAAAATTCGGGTTCAATAATGAGCTGATAACCTTCCCCACCGGGTTTACGGATCAGTACCGTGGTTAACATTGCTGGTTTCGCCAGACGTGCGATAGTAAAAGTACCGTTCGTTGTTGCCGCCTTCTCGACAGCAAAAAAGGGAACAAAAGAACTCCCCTGCGGCCCGTAGTCTTGATCCGGTGCAAACCAGACGGCTTCACCCGATTTTAATGCTTTGACCATCCCCCGGAGGTTACGGCGATCCAGCATGGCTTTATTAGAACGAGAGCGTCCCCGCGTCTGAATAAATTCCAGCACGCTATTATTGTGCGGACGATACATTGCCATCATTGGGTGATGTAAGCCCATCACTCGTCCACCGAGTTCTAGCGACATGAAATGAACACCAATAACCATGATCCCTTTCCCTTTGGCACTGGCGGCAATGAGGTGTTCCAGACCACTGACATGACACCATTTATTAACCCTGGCATCAGACCAGAACCATCCCATTCCTGTTTCAATCAATCCGCGTCCAAGAGAACTAAAGTTCTGGCTGACAATAATATCAATTTGTGAGTCAGTATAATGAGGGAAGCAAAGTTTGAGGTTTTGTTGTGCAATGGCGACACGGCGCTTAAGAAAATGCATTGAAAATCGGCCAAACCAGTCTCCCATTTTCATCAGGAGAGGATAAGGCAATTGTACCCATAGCCAAAGAACACCGATACCAAACCAGGTCAGCCAATAGCGGGGATGCAATAACCCCTTTTTAATCAAGTGATTTTTGGACATAAATGAACTCTTCTGTGCGACAAAAATTTGTATCGCATAAAGAACTCAATCAGTAGCGGTACACCAACGTTTTTAGCAATAAACGGCAAGCTGAAAGGGAGCCTTCACGTAAAAACATTCAGAGATGGTACGCTATTTCTGTTAGAAGTTAACACGAATATTCTGTAAGGTGAAAAATTCTTTCAGTCGATATATCTTGTTGTTATATATTTGTTTTTTAATTTACCCTCACAATGTATCAATTACATTTTGATAACCCAACGCATTTGAATGACAGGTTGCAGGCAAGATGCTCCCGGCTCACTGACTGCCCCCCCGTGAGCAAGAGGTACTGGGTTTACCGACGAATCGACAACCTGAAATATGGCGGGGCTTAGACCTCATGAATACCACGGGCCCACTGTAACGCACGGTTACGCTTTTATTATCCCAATTCTGGCATTCAAACTTTGCATAACAGCGCAGAGTAGGTTAAATAGCGGTAATAGATTAATTTTATTAATTGGACTCCGTTACCTTGAAAACGCGTCTTCCTCAACTCATTCTGCTTATCAGTGCCCTATTTTCAGTAGCGAGCCAGGCGGAATCATCCCCAACTGAAGACTATGTTGTTGATATTACAGACCGCTACGCTAATCATATCTTTTACGGTAGCGGTGCGACAGGTATGGCCATGGTGGTAATTGACGGAAATCAGCGAGTGTTTCGCAGTTTCGGAGAAACCCGGCCAGGTAATAGCCAGCTCCCGCAACTGGATTCCGTCATTCGTATTGCCTCCATAACTAAGCTCATGACCAGTGAAATGCTGGTCAAATTGTTTGAGCGGGGGGTTGTCAAACTCGATGACCCACTCAGTAAATATGCCCCACCGGGTACCCGCCCACCTACCTATAATGGTCAGCCCATTACCCTGATAAACCTGGCAACTCATACCAGCGCGTTACCCAGGGAACAACCCGGCGGTGTAGCCAACCGCCCCGTATTCACTTGGCCTACCTATAAACAACGCTGGAGCTGGGTATCACAGGCCACACTGACGACCGCGCCGGGTACAGTGGCTGCGTATTCAAACCTGGCTTTTGATTTGCTGGCTGATGCGCTATCCCGGGCAACAGGTAAGCCCTATGACGAATTATTCCGTGAAAATATCGCCCGTCCATTAGGTATGAAAGATACCACCTATACCCCTTCCCCGGACCAGTGCAGACGCCTGATGGTTGCGGAGAAAGGCGCCAGTCCTTGCAATAATGCCCTGGCTGCTATTGGCAGTGGCGGAATTTACTCCACGCCCGCGGATATGATGCGATGGATGCAGCAATTTCTCTCTTCTGATGTTCATCAGCGATCTTCTGAAGCGGACAGAATGCAAACGCTTATCTATCAGCGCCAGCAGTTAACGAAAGTGATTGGTATGGATGTTCCAGGAAAAGCCGATGCCCTCGGTTTGGGATGGGTCTATATGCAACCACAAAATGGACGGCCGGGGATTATTCAAAAAACCGGGGGGGCTGGCGGTTTCATCACTTATATGGCGATGGTGCCTCAAGCTAATGTCGGTGTTTTCGTGGTGATTACACGCTCCCCGCTAACCCGTTTTGTCAATATGAGCGACGGAGTCAATGACTTGGTTTCTGAACTCAGCGGTTACCGGCTGGATACATCGCTAGCAAGCAATATACCGACCTCACAGGCCGGTAGGTAACTGCGACTGTCACTGGATTTGCTCTGCTGTTTTGCGATATTTTTTATCAAGATACATTAGTGCATCCGCCTCATTCATTGCGCTGTCAGGTGTATACCGTTCGGGGTCTGCGGCCAATACACCTATACTGGGGCCAGTATAATCAATCACACATGAAGAAAGGTGATACTGGCCGGATAACAGGTGGGATAATCGCGCATATAGAGCATCTGCCGCCCGTAATGCGGAGGGATTATCTTGTGGGCCTAAGGCTGCCACCACAAATTCATCCCCACCAATACGCCCCAGTAGTTCACCATCGCGTAAATTTTCCTGTAAACGTCGGGAAAAGGCACAAAGAAATTCATCGCCAATATCATGGCCATAAATATCATTAATTTGTTTAAATTTATCCAAATCAGCAAAAACCAATAAAATATAGCGAGATTCTGCTCGAGCCCTGGCAAATAAACGTGGAAGTATATCAAAGACAGCCCGGCGATTAGCTAACCCTGTCAGTTCATCAGTAAAACTGGCAGTTGCCAGTACCGTGTTTGCATCTTTAAGTTCCTTCAGTAATTGTTCACTCTGAATTTGTTGAGCAATCAATTGCGAAAAGAGTTGTAAGACCTGCCGGCTATGTTCAGTCAGTCTCCGTTTTAAAGAGCTGGCAGCGCAGAGTGTGCCATAAAGCGACCCGTCAGAAAGCACCACCGGAATACTGGCATAGGTAGTAATACCCAGTGCCCTGGCGGCGACTGAATCCCCCCAGAGGTCTGGAACGTCACAGGTATAAGAGCATTGTTCATCCAGGGCTCTTTTACACAGCGTATCCCCCCAAGGTACGGAGAGGCCTTCAGGGATCTGCATCGTCTTAGTATTACGAGCAAAGAGCACATGCTGTAGACTGCCGTCCGGCTCTATACGCGTGAGGTATGTAGACTCCATATTGGTGATCAACTCAAGCATCCATAGTAACTGCCTGACCAGATCTTCAAGAGTATATTTAGCATCTAATACCGTAGAAATACGCTCAATCAGATTATCGATTGCCATAATGAAATACCTTTATTAAGGGCTTATAAGCTTACAATCTGCACTAATACAGATTCTAACCTTAAATTCTATTACTGAAGTAAGTATTCAGTAACCCACCCGTTATGATGTTTTCTGATGATGATGATGATGGCGGCTGTGCAATTTACCTCGAGAATCGAGAGCTATGAGCAGTACCGAAGCAATAATACAAAGCGATCCCAGCCAGTCAGGTAGTGAGAACGTAATACCCAATAAGAGAACAGACAGCATGGCACTACTTAAGGGTTCGGCACAACTCAAAATGCTCGCTTTTTGACCACCAATCAACTGGGCGCCGGTAAGATAGAGGCTGAATGTCATGGCAGTGCCAACAACTATCAAATAGAAAAAAGCCAGCAATGCTGTGCCGCTTGCAGTAAAGCTTCCTACGTCACTCGCATAGAAAGGTGTCAGCATCATCCCACCTAGTAACATACTCCAGCCAACTATCGGTAAAGTACCAAAACGCGCAATTAAGCCTGAAGGGTAGGTCGTATAAAAGGCTGCAGAAAATGCCGACACAATCCCCCAGAATAGGGCACCGCCAGAAATACTTAAAGAAAATGGATTACCATGCGTTACCAGTAAAAAGGTTCCTACCAGAGAAATGCCAATAGCAGCAAAAATCAGCTTACCTGTACGTTTCTTTTTCACCAGGGCATACCAGGCCACAATAATGGTTGGTGAAAGAAATTGTAAAACTGTTGCCGTCGCCGCATTCGATTTTTCAATAGTGAATAAAAAAGTCAGCTGCACAAGCATGGCTCCAAACAGGGTGAACAGTAACAGTGAGATAATGCTGTCTCGATGTCTGAATACGGCAAAGATCTTATCCCCGTGTGTCAGAGATAAGGTCAGTAGAATTAAGCCAGAAAACAGTAAACGCAGCATTGTCAGGGAGGCTGAAGAGATATTGCTGACTTCCATAATGTATTGAGCACAAACACCCGAGCTGCCCCACATCACAGCAGATATCAATACAAACATCATACCTTTCCGACTGTTACCCATTTTTTCCTTTCACCCCATCAACCACAGCAAACATGATAAGAATATCAGTAATGAAATTCTCATTGAACGTCAATCAATTGATATTCAATGAGAAAACAGTCACATTTAACGTCTCATTAGCTTAAATGCCGCAAATAAAAATATAATCCATACAGGTAACAGCATAGCGGATAAACGCATTTCATCCATTGTGCACATAAGCCCGAGGATCATCACCATAAAAGCAATACACAGGTAGTTTCCGAAAGGATACAGCAGTGCCTTAAAGTGAGTCTCTTTGCCCTGACGCTGCATCTCTCTGCGAAATTTGAGATGAGCCAGGGAGATCATTATCCAGTTAAGCAATAAGGTGGCGACCACCAGGGCCATTAACAGCCCAAATGCAGCATGGGGTAACAAATAGTTGAGTAATACGACTAATGAGGTAATCCCTGCAGACAAAAAGAGGGAATGGACCGGTACACCACGGCGGTTAACCGTCGCGAGAAACTTAGGCGCGTTACGCTGAACAGACAGGCCAAACAGCATACGACTATTAGAATAGACCCCGCTGTTATATACCGATAATGAGGCCACCAGGATAACAAAATTAAGGGCGGAGGCAACGATATTGCTATCCATTTCATGGAAAATCATCACAAAAGGACTACTGCTTGATTTAATATCCAGCCAAGGATAAAGCGACAGCAGCACTACCAGTGAGCCAATATAAAACAGCAAGATACGATACACTACTTGATTAATAGCTTTAGGGATCGTCGTTTGGGGGGAACGGGCCTCAGCCGCAGTAATTCCAATCAGCTCCAGTCCACCAAAAGAAAACATAATCACAGCGAGTGACAAAATCAGTCCGTGCCAGCCTGTCGCGAAGAAACCGCCATGTTGCCAGAGATTATTCACCCCTGCACGTTCACCGCCCTGCCCCGATGACAGTAGCCAAATTCCGAAGCCTATCATGCCAATAATGGCCAGTACTTTGATCAACGCAAACCAAAATTCCATTTCACCATACAGGCGAACATTAACCAGATTGACCGCATTGATGATGACGAAAAACAGCGCCACCCAGCACCAGGTTGGAATGTCGGGGAGCCAATATTGCATATAAATACCGGCAGCGGTCAGTTCGGCCATTCCCACCAGCACAAACATCACCCAGTAGTTCCATCCGGAAAGGAAACCTGCGAATGGACCCCAATATTTATAGGCAAAATGGGCAAATGAACCCGAGACAGGTTCTTCAACCACCATCTCTCCTAGCTGACGCATAATCAGAAAAGCAATGACCCCTGCAATCCCATACCCCAACAGGACGGCTGGCCCTGCCATCTGTATCGCCGGACCTATCCCGAGAAATAAGCCAGTCCCGATAGCACCGCCCAGTGCAATCAGCTGAATATGACGATTTAGCAAACCACGCTTTAACATTGGGCTTTTCTGATTATCAGCATCAGCCATTTTTTCTCTGGATGCGATTGACGTGTTCCTCAACATCCATCTCCTTTATGTTTGTAGAAAACGCACCTTTTAACACTTGCGGCAATGCCTGGCAAGGAAGGGTTAAATACTGTTCCGGTCTGATATAAATAACCTGTTCGGGAAAATCATGCCCCCATCATCTTACAACGCATTTAAACCCTCTATAACAGCATTTAAATCAATTGGATACCGTCAGCTCTCATAACGGTCAATGCAGTAATCTCCTGCTGGTTACAAGAGTGCGGTATTTGTGAATTATTACAGGTAAAACACCTGTGGCATGGTTAATTATCAACCATCAGTAATTGGTTTCCCTTCCTGAAGGACGCCATTTCTCCCATGGCATGCCACTCTCCCCCTGAAGAGGAAAAATAGGTGAGATGAAACTTACAAGCCACACATTAAAAATCACCAGCCAATATTCTTCCACTAAAAATATTGATCAATGCACTTTATGATAAGAACAAACAGATAAAATACAGCCACCAATCAGCATACTGATTTAATAATTACTTATAAAATTAATAGGTTAATATAATACCAATAAAATAATGGCTAAACTCTATTTAATGCTCAATAAATTATTGGATAAAATGACTGTGTTACAAAGTGCGCCTTCAACGATAAGTTACTTTAATAATGAAAGTAACTGGGTAATAATTAATTTTTCCTTAATCTCAGGGTGACCATGAAAAAGTCCGATAAAAAAAAAGAGAGACGGCCACTGAAATTAAGTAGCGCTGTAGTACTGATGTTATGTGCTGTCATTGGTTCAGTACTGGTTGTTGTTTATTCTCTCTATTTTCTACAAATCAGTCAGCTGACACGCAGCAGTGTCAAGGAGAGCGCGTTGGCGGTGGCCAGAACCCTGGCGGACACCCCTGTCATTCAGCAGGGGTTAATGTCGCCAGAGAAAAGCAAGTTTATTGCTCCTTTTGCTGAACAAGTTAAAGAGCGCAATCACTTACTCTTTATCGTGGTGACCGATATGAAAGGGATCCGTTACTCGCACCCTGACCCTCGCCATATTGGAGCCCATTTCATTGGTAATGATATTGAGCCCGCGCTACAAGGGCATGAATCTACAGGAATAAACCGCGGTAATCTCGTAACATCATTGCGTGTTTTTACCCCGGTTTATAATCCCCGGGGACACCAAATTGGTGTGGTTATTGTCGGCACGTCTCTCAGTGAGGTGAATCAACAGATCAATCACAGTCGCTGGAATATGCTTTGGGGGATACTATTCAGTGTACTGGTCGGCTCAATCGGATGCATGTTACTAATATATACTCTGAAGCGCATTCTTTTTGGTTTTGAACCCTATGAAATATCTACTCTTTTTGAACAACGCCAGGCGATGCTACAGTCGGTAAAAGAAGGAATTATCGCCATTGATCAACAGGGTAATATCACACTGATGAATCAGACAGCACGCAAGGTTCTCTTATCTCCTGATGATTTCAGTGCTAACAATGACATTGTCCCTTTACCAATACTGACAACACTTCATGAAGTTCTCGATAGTGGAAAAGCTATTGAAGACCGTGAAATCATTATCCAGGGCCGGCAGATACTGTGCAATTCGGTTCCGATTTATGCCCGAAATCGAATCATTGGTGTCATTTGCACTTTTCGCGATAAAACAGAAATTAACCATCTTACTCAACAAGTTCATGGCATGGTCAATTATGTCGATGCGTTACGGGAACGCGCACATGAATTTATGAATAAGTTGCATGTCATTTTGGGTCTGCTTCAGCTAAAACGCTATGACAAACTGGAAGCCTACATTTTACAAACAGCCAATAATTACCAAATTGAGATTGGTGCCTTACAGAGTAAAATCAGGCAACCTGTAGTAGCCGGTTTTTTAATTGGAAAAATAACGCGGGTTCTTGGAGCCGGTCATCAGTTAATTCTCGATGAAGAGAGTTTTCTCCCTGATAATCACAACGAGCAGCAGATAATGGCACTGATAACTGCCCTTGGTAACCTGTTTGAGAATGCCGTGGATGCCCTACAGGGCCAGGAAGGAGGGGAAATTGAGGTCTTTATGCATTATCAGCATAACATGCTAACGGCGATAGTCAGCGATAATGGCCCTGGAATCCCCCCTGATCTGATTAACAACATATTTAATAAAGATTTTTCCACCAAAGGGGAAAAACGCGGTGTTGGACTGTTCCTGGTAAAGCAGCAAATTGAAAACTGTCATGGTAATATTCAAGTGGAGTCGGTTCCTGGCACCCTCACCCAATTTATTATTCAACTTCCATGGGACTGTGAAAGGAATAATGCGTGATTAATGTATTAGTTGTTGATGATGACGCTATGGTAGCGGAATTAAACCGTGCCTATATTAGCCAAATCCCAGGGTTCACCTGCTGTGGTTCTGCTTCTACTCTTGCACAAGCCCAGGAGTACATCAGTGACCCTGAACAAAAAATAGACTTGATTCTATTAGACGTATATATGCAGCAGGATAATGGTTTGGATCTATTACCAATACTGCGTAAAAGCAATCATACGATTGATGTGATAATCATCTCTTCAGCATCTGATTTCGCGACGATTCAAAATTCATTGCACTATGGCGTTGTTGATTATCTGATTAAGCCGTTTCAGTTTGCACGTTTTGAAGATGCGCTGACGCACTGGCGTGATAAACGGGCACTCATCGGCAACCAGAAAAGTTATCAGCAAGCTGATGTGGATCGTTTGTTACATGGTAGCTACCCAGCAGCACCTGATCCCAGTCGCCTGCCGAAAGGTTTAACCCCCCAAACGCTGCGTACTATTTGCCAGTGGATCGACAGTCATCAGTATGATGAGTTTTCAACAGATGAACTGGCAACTTCAGTCAATATTTCTCGCGTATCGTGCCGTAAATACCTTATCTGGCTCGATAAGATAGATATTCTTTTTACTCGGATCCAATATGGTGTAACCGGGCGGCCTGTTTATCGCTATCGTTTACAGCATGAACATGCCGGGTTATTAAAGCAGTTCTGCTTGTAAAACCTGCCCGTAAATCATTCACATTACCTGTGGCCACGTAGCCAACTGAATCGATATACATAGACTGCGGTATCATTCAGTGTAGTGAATACAGGCAATACCCAGGTAATGTGAAGCATAGAGGTTATATCTGCCAGTTAGTGATGCAACATCTCATCAACCACCTGTTCCTTCGTCATATTATAGGGGTAGAATGTTGGCCAGTTATCCATCTCTTTTAACAGTGCGTCCTGAGATGTGTTACCCATATAAATATGGAAGTGCTGTGACTGCCGTGGCCCAATAATATGGTCGCTGAACTGCACATATTTTGGCGCTGTTGATTGTTTATCCGTACATTCAAAAAGGTAACGCACACCTTTTTTCCCTGATGCATAGGTCAGGATTTTATAACCCTGGTAGTCATATTTGCAGGATTGGGTCTCTTTGCCGGTATGAAATTCAATAATATTGTTTTCAATACCTAAAGAATCAATATCGGTTGCATATCCGTGCTGATAGTAATCCCGGTACTCAGCCACACTTTTTTTACCTTGCTTCGCTTTTTTTTCCAGCACCGGGTCTAAACTACCGTCTTGTAAATAACTGTATACTGACTGCCAGACACCATCCCAATCAGAAAGAGGACGATTTTGTACCACTGAATCATCAAACACACCTTCCCCCGCCTTACGTTCAACTTCAGTCAGCGGTTTGCCATGACTACCATGAGCAGCAGCATGTAATGACGGCAGTAAAAGACACATTCCCAATGTCAAAGCAGACTTTTTCATCCTCAGCGACCTTTCGTTAAATTATTTTGTTACGTTATAACATAATTCAACTGGCGCGATCAAATGTTAATCAATCATGTCTCATGTCTGGTCAACAGTGACTAATAGAAAAACAACACCGGCCTGTTTAACGCCGTATTATTCTTCAAGACGGTCATTCATTTATTCTCTCTTAAAGAAATCAAGACATGATATTATTCCACCAAAGACGCTGTATTTTCATTGCGGCAGTAACTTTATTCATTACCATTAATTAAATTGATATATCAACTTACGCTCATGGCAAAAACAAACCATTTTAATTTTTTATATCACTTGCTAGTCTGATGAATAACAAACATGAAACCAAGGGTTCGGTCATTACTATATTCACAGCATAAAAATGCATGCTGTTAACATTAACCAGTAAGGAGACACGCTCTGAATCATGTCAGAAAAAACAATTCCCCTGATATAATTCCGAAGGCATGGCGGCAGAAAAAATGATTACATATATAAAAAGGCTAATAATAACATTCTTATTATTAACGGGATTAGTACTGATTCACCCTGAGGAAAGCCAGCTGATTTATCATCTTGCCCATCTATTACGCTACAGGTTACATCTTGCCTGCACTTCCACATCGGATATAAATTTTAGTTAACTCTGTTACCCTATGATTTATTTATGGTTAATAACCAATAAAAAAATCATGCTTTCTTTTTTGAAAAAAGTAAACCTGTCGTTACGATGACTGGATAAGGGACTCTGCTTTTTCGGTGGGCCAGAGTGATCACGGTAGCCACATTCTGGTGTCAGGATTTACTCCAGGGGGGGAATATAGCCCCCATTAATCATCCCTGGCACGGAGGCTTTATCAACATGTACCATGGCTGTTAATAACGGATGAAAATTGAAGCGATTATAAAATCCCATCTTATCCGGCACGGAATAAATAAATACTTTGCCAAAGGGGGAAAGATCATGCATCACACGATCCATAAGTAATTTCCCCCAACCATAACCTTGATAGTCAGGGTGAACGGCAACATCACACAGATAAGAGGCATAATTAAAATCACTAATAGCACGCGCGGTGGCCACCAGCTCCCCTTCATAATAACCCAGATAGCGAAACTGACTGTGCTCAAACGCTTGCTGTAGTTTATCCACCGGACGGTCGTTTAAACCACACATTGCCAGTAATGTCGCCAGCTTTTGCCAGTCAACAGTCGTGATTTCGTCATTGCTGACCAGTGTTAAACTCCCCACCCCTGACTCCAGTTAGCTCATTCATATTTATCACTTCACTATAAAAGCTATCCCTGTTGTTATTCAAGCAGGCAGCGCATCCGTCACTGTCAGACATGGTGGTTACCAGGCTCAGGAAAAAAGGTTATCTCGCTGCTCAAGCGGCATAATACGCCATTCTTGCGGAACCTGACCGGGTGAAATCCACATGGGTTCCACATTGCCTACTCGATTTCCGTAAGCGGTCCCAAAAGCATAGTAATTCAGTACGCGGAAAACGCCAGAATGGGCGACGATCAGTGGGTATTCAAACTGGCTCAATACAGCATTCACTGCCCCGGTAACTCTTGCGAGAAAAACTTCCCAGCTTTCTCCCCCGGGAGGCGTATCTTCATAGGGGGTAATTTCTGACCACGGACGCCCTTCCAAGTGTCCCCAGTCGCGCTCCTGTAACCCATCGAAGGTGGTGTAAATCCCACCGGGCACTGCCCGTTCTGCAGTTTGCTGTGCCCGTAATAAGGGGCTGACGCCGATACCGTTCCAGTGGAAACGAGCCAATAGCGACTGTGCTCGTTCTGCTTGTTGTTTACCATTTTCGGTCAAAGGAACATCGGTGCTGCCGCCGATCAACTGTTCTCGGTTCAACGGTGTTTCACCATGGCGGACAAAAACAAAAGGCTTACAAATTATTGACATAATTCTCTTTCAACCGTTGGAAGAGTAATAATCTCGCACCTGAGTACCTGCTGCCATCGGGCTGTGTTATCAAGTGCTGTAAATAACGGTGCAAAATAGTCGCAGGACAGCAATGAAACGAGTTTCTTTAAACAACTCAATGTGGGATGAACATTCCAGCGGCAGAAGTCTACTTCCCCGTCGAGAAGCTGCTGATACGCCAGCTGATTCAGATGCCCGGTAAACAGAGTCCGATGGTGGAAATCATGACGTGCCCGTAATACCCCCGCCATACCGTTCATACCGTCAGGATCTGATACCAGTAGTAACGACGCATCAGTGGAAAATAACGGTAAGTTTTGAACCAACGAGCGCAGCGCTTCTGGCACACCCGGTCGTAAACTGCCATCATTTTGCTGGGCCATTTGTTGCATCATCAACCGACACGGTTCATCCATCACAATACTGGCCTGTTTTTCCGGGGCCATTAACAATGCCATCTCTACCGCTCGCCCTGAAGGCGGTACCGGACAAAGACAAGGCTGCTGTAGATGCTGACGAAGTTTATCCAACTGTTGTGGTTGCGGGGTGTCATAAAAACCATAGGAAGCATCCACTAAGGCAATACGTGCCGGCGGCGGTGGATCAAAATGAAACAGCATAGACTCCATGCTAATATCACCGCTGTAAAAGATACCGCCCGCAATATCAAGATGAAACCATACCCCGCCATAGGCATGCCCACTACTCCCTGTGGTGATAGTTATGCCGCCAATACGAAAACGGCCTCGTATTTCAATACAATGGATATCGTAGCCTGCTGGCAAAGACTGTGCGGTGATATGACTGCAGTACACGGGTACATTGCGCGGGATACGATGTAATCCACCAATATGATCAATATGATCATGGCTGAGTAATACCGCATCAATATTGGCAGGTACCGGCCATAATGCCTCATCAGGCTCTAGTGCCCCACCAGCATCCAGTAAAATACGCAGATTTTCCGTATGCAGTAAAATAGCCGCTGGCGCTTTTCGGTTTAATCCACTGATCAGCTCTATTTTCATGCCGCCTCCAGGCGCCAGCCCTGATGCATACGGACATAAATATTTTGCTGCTGTTGTAGAGGAAGGTGGTGAAATGCCGTAAGTTGCTGGCCATCTGACAGCCGTAAAGCCACCAAATAACGCTCTCCTTGATAAATACAATGCTCAACCTGGGCACTGAGCCCCGCCTCTGCGATTTGGACATGTTCAGGGCGAACCAGTACTGGCTGTACACTATGGCATGATTGGCCAGTAAAACCATCGTGCAGCAAAACACTGTCCAAATATGGGGTATTAACAGGGGCGGGTAATGACAGGATGCTCCCCTTCCCTATAAACCTTGCAACCCAGGTATTTTGCGGCTGTTGATATAAATCCTGAGGTGAGCCCCATTGCATTAACTCCCCTTTATGCATTACCGCAATATGACTGGCCAGTGCCATCGCCTCCGCTTGATCATGCGTGACATAAACAAACGTAGCCCCAGTGCGCCGATGAAAATCACGGAAAGTTTGTTCCATCGTGCCACGCAAATGTCTGTCGAGATTAGCCAGAGGCTCATCCAACAACACCACTTTCGGCTCAGAGACCAGGCAACGGGCCAGAGCGACACGCTGACGCTGCCCGCCACTAAGCTCCAGGGGAGAGCGATCGGCATAAGACCCCAGCTCAACAATATCCAGCGCGTCCATAACCCGCTTATGTCGTATCGCCCCATTTATCTTACGTAGTTTGAGCGGATACCCTACATTTTGGGCAACAGTCATGTGTGGCCACAAGGCATAAGACTGAAAGACCATCCCCATATCGCGACATTCCGGTGGCTCGTGGGTCGTTTTATCCGCCAGTAATTTCCCGCCCAACCACAAACGCCCATCGCTGAGTTGTTCCAGCCCTGCCAAAATACGTAGTGTGGTCGTTTTGCCACAACCACTTGGGCCGAGCAAGGCCGTAAAGGCACCTTGCGGAATCGTTAAATTTATATTTCTGACAACACTCTGTTCGCCAAATACTTTACTAAGCTGTTCCAGTTTTAACTCTGCCACGGAATAACTCCTTTAGGTAAATACTTACTCAGGGCACTCAGTAGCAACATGACCATGGCAACCAGGGCGACAACCAGCACAGATATAGCGGATGCGAGTACCTTATTTCCACTCTCATCAAGGCTGAATATCACCACTCCGAGCGTCTCCTTCCCGGCACTCCACAGGAGTGCTGAGACCGTTAACTCATTCACGGCGGTCAGAAATACCAACAATGCCCCGGCAAATGCTGCTGGGGCCAGGAGTGGCAGGACGATGTGATTTAAGCGTTGAGAAAAATTAGCACCGGCGAGGCTTGCTGCCTCCTCCATCGCCGGATCAAGCTGCATCATGCTGCTATGTACCGGTTTTAAACAGACCGTTAAAAAACGCGCTAAATAGGCAATAAAAATAATCGTCAGCGTCCCACTGAGGCTTATTTCCAGGATCGGCAATGGTCGGGAAAACAGAAGAATGCAAGCAATCGCCAGCACCACGCCGGGTAGCGTATACGGGATATCTATCATGCTGTGTAACCAGCGTAACGGGCGGCTGGGGTAACGAACCAATAACCAGGCTAATGGCAAACTGCTCACTAGCAATACCATTGCCGATGATACGGAAAGCACCATGCTATTTGTCAGTGCGCGCCAGGCTGAACTTTGCTCGTCAAAAATGCCACGCCACGCAGCAAAGGTAAGGGTGTCGCTATTCAGTGGCACCCCCATGGTGGGAACCAGTGAGGTGGCTATCAGCGCCAGTAATGGCGCAACTAAAATGCCAAACAATACCAGCCCCAGTAACAGTTCCACACCAATTCGCCACTTCCCCAAAGTAAAGCTTAAGGAACGTCCGGCCATGCCAATCAATGGCAGGGCATAACGTCGTTGCATTCGAGTCTGTATAGTGACAATGGCAATGGCCAGAACCCCCATCAGCACTGACAGGGCAGCAACCTCATTAATCATTGCCGGACCGAAACTTGAGAGCGCCTGATAGATATAGATTGGCAAAACAAAATAAGAGATGGGGATGCCAAGCATCGCTGGAATTCCAAAATTGCCCAGCGCGGAGACAAAAGCTATCGTTGCTCCGCCCCAAAGTGCCGTTCGGCAGAGGGGTAATACAATATCGATAAATACCTGCCACAAAGAAGCACCGCTTAAACGCGCGGCTTCAATATGTTCTTTTGGCAGGCACTGTAATTGGGTGCGTAGAGCAAGAAACACCAAAGGGGCATGCTGGATACCCAGTAGTAAAGCAATGCCTTCGGCAGAGTAAAGTGGGTTCACACTACCAAATTCAGGTGCAAGGCCAATGCTGTTAAGCAAAATACTGTTTGGCCCAAACAGCTGTAGCCAGCTCAATGCCGTGACCTGAGGGGGGATCATCATCGGCAGCATAAACAGGAATACCCATATTTGCTTCATACGGATATTGGTCAGTGCCAGACAGAACGCGAACAAGCTACCTAACAATAAAGAGATCAATGTCCCTAAACCACTGGTGTATATACTGTGATAAAGAGCCACCCACGTTGCCTGATGACTTAATACTCGCCACAGGCTACTGTCACTACCTTGACGCCAGTCCACCAGCGCAGATATCAGTAACCGCAGGCAGGGTAATAGACTCAGTAACGCAACGAAGCATAATAATAACCAGATCACCCCTTTCATTGAGCGATTACCAGCATTCTGATGCAGGGTCATACTTGTCATACAAACACACCTATAAAAACCAGTAACCGCAGGTAATGTGCCGCTACTGCTTATCTGATTGGCAGTGAAACCGACAGACGTTTAACGGTTACCAAATAATTCAGCAAAGCGTTTCTTATTGGCATCGGTATCTGCCAAAGCTTTAGCCGCATCCAGAGGCATCAGCTTAATCGTATCCCGTGGTGGAAACCCCTGAGGAACTGGCAGGCTGGCATCAGCTGGCAGGAAACCTTGTTCAAGCACCAATTTCTGCCCTTCAGGTGACAGTACAAAATCAACAAATGCTTTTGCCGCTTCTGGATTTTTGCTATTGCTCATAATAGCAACCGGCTCAGTCACGATACTGACGCCCTCTTTTGGAAACACGAATTCAATGGGTGCGCCTTTTGCTTTTTCACGGATAGCCATGTAGTCCACCAGGACACCGTAAGCCTTGCTACCAGAAGCGATAGCACTCATAACCGCACCATTACCGCTTTGGGGCATGGCTCCATTTTCTTTCAATTTTTCGTAATAGGCCCAGCCCAGAGCCGGATCGTTCATCACCGCGGCTTGATGAATTTGAGCCGCACCGGAGTACAACGGGCTTGGTAGCGTCGTCATATTTTTAACTTCAGGCTTGAGTAGATCATTCCATGACACGGGTTTTACTGGCGCTTTCGTATGGTAAGCAATTCCGGTAGTAATAAGCTTAGTACCCGAGTAAAAACCGTCTTTATCATATAACGCGCTATCAAAACGGGCGGTCTGTGGTGACTTATAAGGTGCCAGTAAATGCTGCTGTTTCAGTGACTCCATCGTCACATTGTCTGCCAGTAGCAGGACATCAGGCGTCGCGGCACCGGCTGCTAATTCAGCCTGTAAGCGAGCCGTGAGCTTGGTGGTTCCGTCGCGGATCCACTTAACCTCGATATCCGGATGTGCTTTTTCAAATGCGTTCACTGTCATCTGTGCATCATCATTAAGCTGGCTGGTATAGAGATTCAGTGTGGATTTGGCCGCAGCCGATGCACTCATTATTACCAGCATCAATGTTGCAAACGCATTTTTCTTCGTCATCATTCAATCGCCTTCAGGTTTTGTTGCGTTTATCAGAACAAGGAAATTTGACAGGGATATGACAAAGCATTTCTGTGTTATGAAAATCACATTTTGTGAAAAATGACGTTACGATGAAAGGCATGGTTCATGCCCCCACAAGACGAATTTTATTAAATACGAGAGGAATGCCATGACAACATAAATACCATTATCGACAATTACTGGTAATTATATAAATGCAATTACAAACACAGATAAGGAACAGAGGAATGTAGTCCGCCATCAGCCACCGGCCAGTGAAATACATCAGGGAAGATATATCATATTATATACAACCCCACCTGACCCATATAAAAACAGGGCATTATCACAACAAAACCAGAATAAATTATCATCAATGATCAATCCGGAAATACTCTTTAACAAGTAATACCATACTGTTTTACATTCACCTGAATTCACTTTCAGGAAAAAACAGCCTGCTTTCTAAACCATATATTAAAACATAAAAAACCTGTCAGACTCGACAGGTGAAAACGAAGGTAAAAACCAGCCCCATCATGAAATAATAATAACATGAACAACCATCACACATGGCTATTTAACTTATTAAACACACATACACACACCCAATGACTCAGGAAATAAATAAAATATAAAAAATAATAAAATCATACCATTGGATGCTGCTCCAGCATATTAAGCTGAAAACATGCCCATGGCATCTTTACATGAGAAAAATCTTAATCTATACATTTAAACACAATGTAATTATTAATCTTCAATTAAATCGCACCATCGTATAAATAGGGTTAATTCACTATGCCCAAGCAGAACACAGAAAAAGGTAATGCGCAAAAACTGGGGTTAGTTGCGCTGATATCCATAGTTATCAGTTCTATGATCGGCAGTGGTGTCGATGGATTACCACAAAATATGGCAGCAAGTTCTGCCGTTGGTCCGATTGTTATCGCATGGATAGTGTGCGGATTTGGTATGTTTTTTATCTCGCGGGCATTCATTATATTATCAAATCTCAGGCCTGATTTGCAGTCGGGTATTTATATGTACTCCCGGGAAGGGTTTGGTGCATTTACTGCTTTTATTGTCGCCTGGGGTTACTGGCTGATGACCATCTTCAGTAATGTCGCCTTTGCTATCATGGTCATGGATACCTTAAATTATTTTCTACCCGGCGATTTTAAAGGTGGCAATAACATACCATCGGTGATTGGTGCTTCACTGTTAGTCTGGGGATTCAACTTCCTGGTGCTGTCTGGCACCAAGGTGGCCGGGACAATCAACATAATAGGAACATTCGCCAAGATGATTCCCCTGGTGGTGTTTGTATTCCTGTTAATCTATTTTATGACGTTCTCCCGTTTAGTCAGTGATCCCTGGGGGCATAATCCTGTCGTTTCAGAGCCCCAGTTAGGATCAGTATTTTCACAAGTGACCTCACCACTCAATGTTGCCCTGTGGTGCTTTATCGGCGTTGAGGGGGCTGTTGCCCTGTCTGGCAGAGCCAGAAATAAAAAAGATATTGGTAAAGCGACTTTTATTGGTTTTCTGATTTCACTGATTATTTGTATCCTGATCTCTGTTCTCCCTTTTGGTGTCATGCCACAAAATGAACTTAGTGTCATTGCGACCCCTTCCACTGCAGGGATACTTAAAGTCATCGTGGGTGACTGGGGCGAGATAATGATCACCGTTGGTGTGCTGGTTTCGGTACTCACCAGCTGGCTTGCATGGACGATGATTTGTGCTGAAATTCCAATGGTAGCAGCACAAAATGGCACATTCCCGAAACCTTTTGCTCAAAAGAACAGGAACGGTTCAGCATCGGTCTCTTTGTGGATCAGCAGCGCGTTTATGCAGGCAGTGATATTCATGGTTTATTTTTCAAATCATGCCTGGCTCGCCATGCTGGCTATATCTGCTTTAACCGTTCTCCCGGCCTACTTGATGTCAACAGCTTATCTGTTCAAACTCTGCCTGACCGGGGAATATAATCAATACCCATCAGAGCATAGTCGTACATCTGCTCTTATTTGTAGCCTGATTGGCATGATATTTTGTCTGTTTATGTTTTATGCCAGTGAAATGAAATATCTGGCGATGGTTCCTCTATTATTAACCATCGGTTTACCACTCTTCGCCTGGGCAAGAATTAAAAATGATGGTGCCAGTAAGATATTCACCCATATTGAGCGTGCTTTTTTTATTTTTCTGATCGCGACAGATCTACTCGTTTTAGTTCTCTATCTAGAAGGAATCATTAAATTTTAACCCGTACATAACTTTTAATTTAAAATGGATGTCATCGTCAGTATTGATCTCTGTCATTATCTTAACGCCTTGAAAATATTATGGAGAGGTATGATGAAATTTAATCATAACGTATTATTTATATCATCAGCAGGGCAACACATTGACAGCCCGGCGACTCAGGCACTGGAAAATCTACAAACGGCGATTAATGCGCGAGGTTTTCATGCTCATATCGTCCATCAGATAAGTGATGGCCTGAAGTTAATCAAAGAGAGTCCAAAATACAGTGCGATTGGTATTTACTGGGATGAAAGAAACCCTCTTATTGGTACTGACACGCTCTCCTTTATTGAAATTTTTCGACAAAGAAATGCCTCAACACCATTGTTGCTACTCTCTGAAAAAAATATTACTGACAACGTTCCCCTCGGGATATTAAAAGAAGTCAGTGAGTATATCTATTTATTCTCTGAAACCCCGGAATTTACTGCTAATCGTATCTATACACTGATACGTCGCTATGCTGATAATTTACTGCCACCTTATTTTAAAACCCTGAAAAACTTTACCGAAGATGGCGACTATTACTGGGACTGTCCCGGGCATATGGGGGGCATGGCCTACCAAAAACACCCGGTCGGTATTGAGTTTATCAATTTCTTCGGTGAAAACATGATGCGGGCTGACATTGGTGTCGCTACCGCAGAGATGGGGGACTACCTTATCCATGCCGGCCCATCGAAAAAGTCTGAGGATGTGGCTGCAGAGCTGTTCGGTGCTGACTGGACCTTTTACGGTGTTTCAGGCTCCTCAGGCTCTAACCGAATTGTTGCACAAGGGGCCGTTGCTGCAGATGAAATCGCAATTGTTGACAGAAACTGCCATAAATCACTGAATCATGGTTTAACCCTTTCTCAGGCACGCCCGGTTTATCTAAAACCGACGCGTAATGCTTATGGTTTGATTGGCCCGATCCCCACTCAACGCTTAAAAAAAACCAGTATTGAAACTTTGATCAGCAAAAGCAAACTGGCCGCTGATGCGATCAGCCCCGCACCGACCTATGCGGTGGTCACCAACTGCACTTATGATGGTTTCTGTTACAACGTCAATGACATTGTCAAACATCTGGGTGCCAGTGTGCCACGAATTCACTTCGATGAGGCCTGGTATGCTTATGCGCGCTTCCATCCACTATACAGGGGGCGTTTTGCCATGGATGCAGAGGACATCCCCGAACGCCCGACTATTTTTGCCGTCCAGTCCACACATAAAATGCTGCCATCCCTGTCAATGGCATCCATGATCCATGTAAAAAAAAGCGATCGTGCACCACTGAATTTTGACGACTTTAACGATGCCTTTATGATGCATGGCACCACCTCACCTTACTATCCCATCATTGCCTCTATCGACGTTGCCGTCAGTATGATGCAAGGGGAATCTGGTTACTCTCTAGTTCAAGAGTCCATTGAAGAGGCCATCGCATTCCGTAAAGCCGTCGTTTCGGTCAAACGTCAGATTCATGAACAGGAAGGGGGGGCCGCCTGGTTTTTTGATGTATTACAGCCAACAGAAGTCCGGGATGACCATAGCGGTGAGCGCTATAACTTTGAAACGGCACCATCGTCATTACTCAGCCATGACCCAGCATGCTGGACGCTACGAGCGGGTGAATCATGGCACGGCTTCAACGCTGACGACCTGACCGATACCGACAGCATGTTGGATCCAGTGAAAGTGACCATTACCTGCCCAGGGATCAACACAGAAGGGCAATATGAAGAACAAGGTATTCCAGGCTATTTGCTCACGAAATTTCTGGATGATCGACGTATCGAAATAGCCCGAACAGGGGACTATACGGTGCTGATTTTGTTCTCTGTCGGGATCACTAAAGGCAAATGGGGGACGCTGATCGAAAGCTTGTTAGCATTTAAAAAGCTTTATGACACTGATGTGCTAGCCGTTGATGCTATTCCATCCTTAAAAGAACAGTCACCGCATTATGACCATCTGACACTTAAGCAACTCTGTCAGTCAATGCACGAAGAAATGCGGCATCTTGATCTCATGAAGCATATTAATGATGCGGTAAATACGGATCCAGAACCGGTGATGACACCTGCCGCGGCTTACCAGAAGGTACTGCGCTATAAGGCCGAACATATCCGCCTTAATGATTTCAGTGGTCGCGTTGCCGCCAGCATGCTGGTGCCCTATCCCCCAGGTATTCCGGTTCTGATGCCCGGGGAGCGTATGCCTGACAACGACACCGGGATTATTGGCTATCTCCGGGCACTACAAGCATTTGACAAGCGTTTTCCTGGCTTTGAACATGAAATTCAAGGTGTCAACGTTGATGATAAGGGGGACTTCTGGGTCAGGGCCATCATCGAAGATGACAGGCAAGCAGTGGCAGTGCCAGAACAGACTACATTCAGACGTCGGGTATCATCGACGATTAAGAAAGGTCGCCAATAATCGTTTGTAATAAGGAAGTCCGGCACGCAATGCCGGACAGCAAATTGGCCACACTCAGAGGACTCCATGTATGGCAGATAACACAGCCCCATCAGCAGATGGACATAAACTCGGCCTGATTGCATTGATCGCTATCGTTGTTGGTTCTATGTTGGGCGGTGGCGTATTTAGCCTTCCACAGAATACTGCCGTTACATCGGCTATAGGCCCGGTTATCATTGCGTGGATCATTGCCGGGATCGGTATTTATTTTATTGCTAACTCATTTCGAGTTTTATCTGACTTGCGTCCGGATCTGCAAGCCGGTGTATATATGTATGCACAAGAGGGGTTTGGATCTTTCATTGGTTTCAACGTGGCCTGGGGCTACTGGTTAATGACCGCATTTGGTAACGTTGCTTTCGCCGTGATTTTAATGGACGCACTGAATGAGTTCTTCCCCGGAGTATTTACTGATGGCAACAATCTGAACTCAATTATTTGTGGTTCAGTCTTAATATGGGGATATAACTTTCTGGTCTTATCAGGTACGAAAGTCGCCGGGTTTATTAATACTATTGGTACCATTGCTAAATTAGTCCCATTAATACTGTTTGTTATATTACTTGGTTTTTTAATTAACTATTCACAACTACTGACTAACTTCTGGGGGAATGCGCCACAAATTACCACCACCGTTAATCATCATGCGGAATCGGTATCATTGATGTCACAAATCCTGGCGCCAATGACCGTGACTCTCTGGGCATTTATTGGTGTTGAAGGGGCGGTAGTCTTATCGGGTCGAGCCAGGAATAAGAAAGACGTTGGTAAAGCCACATTGCTGGGGTTCATCATTGCACTGGTTATCTATATTCTGATGTCCATTTTACCTTTTGGTGTCTTATCTCAACCTGAACTGGCCCTGGTCAGCAATCCATCAACAGCGGGTGTACTGGCAAAAGTAGTAGGCTCCTGGGGCAGCTGGTTAATGAATATCGGCTTGATTATCTCCGTGTTAGCCGGTTGGTTAGCCTGGACAATGCTGTGTGCAGAAATCCCTATGGTGGCGGGCCAAAAAGGCGCGTTCCCGCGTGCTTTTGCCCGCACTAACAGTAAACAGGCGGCAAATGTCTCATTGTGGGTCAGTAGTTTTGTCATGCAGGCAGCGATGTTACTGGTGTACTTCTCAAATAATGCCTGGACCACCATGTATAATATTAGCGCCTTAATGGTGGTCCCCGCTTATATCACCACCACACTCTACATGGCCAAAATTTGCCTGAACCGGGAATATGATGCCTACGCGAAAAAAGGGCGTGTGCTGGCATTGACCAGCGGTATTCTGGGCGCACTTTTCTGCCTGTTTATTCTTTATGCCAGTGAGATTCAGTATGTTGCTCTGGTCCCTCTGTTATTAACGTGTGGCTTACCGGTATTTGTGTGGTCACGTAAAGAAAAGCATGATAACAAAACATTATTTAATGCCACTGAATATATTTATTTAGCTATTCTTTTATTACTGGATATTATTATCATTGCTTTACTGGCAAAAGGTATTATCAGCATTTAAGGTTATCTTTACCCCATCGTGGTGAGCGTGAATTATCCCACGCTCACCACTAAAATACGGGCTGCTTTATACTCCTGCCAGGCCATGCTCCCCCTATTTTTATCCTGTAGAAAACAAATATAACAATTCTGATGGGCTACTCACTACCTAAATTTCATTTATGGTCTACCCTTTAAACAGGAGTAGAAACATGTTTTAAAACAAAGAAATACTGTTCAGTAAACTGATATTTAAAGAGGGTTTTATGAAAAAAGCACTGATCGCTCTATCCGCATTGCTGATGACGGTTCCCGCTTTCGCGGCCGAAAGCACCACGACATCATCAGCCAGCCAGGGAGCTGAAAGTTCTCAATCCACATTAAATAAAGTCGAGCAAGGTGCGAAAAGCGATTGGGACAAAGCCAAAGCAGGCGCGGAGAAAGACTGGAGCAAAACCAAAGAAGCCACTGAAAAAGGCTGGGATAAAACGAAAAAAGCAACCAGAAGAGATGCCAGCACGACTAAAGACGATGCGGCAAAAGGCTGGGATAAAACCAAAGAAAGCACCGAAAAAGGCTGGGATAAAACCAAAGAAGGCACCAAAAAGGGTTGGGATAAAACCAAAGAAGGCACCGAAAAAGGTTGGGATAAAACCAAAGAAGGTACCGAAAAAGGTTGGGATAAAACTAAAGAAGGCGCAGAAAAGGGTTGGGACAAAACCAAAGAAGGCGCAGAAAAGGGTTGGGATAAAACTAAAGAAAGCGCAGAAAAACTACAAAAAAGAATTTCAGAATAATTAACACCCGCTTCGTCGGGCTCATTCAGAGAGTCCGACTTACCCGCATATACCAGGATTTGAGCCTGCCCGATTTCGGTGACGAAAAAACCAAAAACCAGGCCCGCCAGGTTTGCCTTGATTGCGTGCATCACGTGAATGGGCAGTGTGCATAAAACTAAGTCTGACATTGACGCTTTATCTGACACCTGTCCCGGTTGCTGACTGAAATACAACCCGGCATCAAAACGTACTATTCAACGCTGAAATATTACGGTTGTTCCTGCAAAGAACCCAGAGAACAATCTACTCTTTCAGATTAAGTAAGTGTGTACCTACCCCCCAGTTTTCCAGCTGGATTCCATTTTTGGTTAACTCCAGTATGGCGAAGCTGGCATTGTGATGGGTATAGCGCCGCAAGTCTTCACCTTTCAGGCATCCTTTAAGGTGCCAGATCAGCGCGGTTAGGACATCTCCATGAGTCACAACGAGCACTGTCTCTTGTGAATACCTGGCATCAAGATCATGAATAAATTCAAGTAAGCGCTCACAAACATCCTCAATACTTTCCCCCCCTGGCGGAATGAACCATAGGTATTCCCCCCATTCCTGCTCTTTCTCTTTTAACACGGTGTACTCTTTCCCCTGAAAGGTACCGTAATGTCGCTCATGCAAACGAATATCAAGAGTGATCTCGCACTCAAACTGCTGCATCAACAGTTCGGCACTGGCTGTTGCACGAATAGCAGGAGAACTATAAATATGTACAATATCCCTGTGTGCTAGTGCCTGACGAAGGGCAACCACTTGCCGTACTCCTAATGACGTTAACGGGCTGTCTAATTGCCCCTGAATAATCCCCTGGCGGTTCCAGGCGCTTTCCCCGTGTCGAGCCAGGATAAGTTTCATACTGCTCCTGTTATTCAATGGTGAACTGAGCGCAAATATAACGCCAGAATAGCCTGGAACCTTCAGCAAATTTAGTCATCAGTTAACAGGTTTATCCGGAGATTCAGATGGCCGTCTGGAGCCCAGGAGCATAAAACCTGGCGTTACCACTGAATCATCACCGCGAAAACAAATGTTGCCAGAACACTGGAAATGCTGCGGCCATCACCTGACCGTCATGATTAATCCCCCTCTTTCCGGCACCTGAATGGGTTCACTCAACAGGGAAATCATACTGATAATACGGCATTTTTTTCGTTGTAATATTTATATAATATTTGTCATCAATGATTACGGTTATTATGGTGATACCATGCCATACCTTATGAAATATCCGTCAAAAAATACCTCCTTATTATTGTGAACTCCCCCCATCGATATGGCTTAATTATTGTGGAAAATGTGACCTCACCCCCCTTATGTATTAGCAAATATCACAACGGATATTCATTGATATGAAAAAAATATTCGCTTGCTGTTATACCACCTCAGCCCTTTGATACTGGGAAATGCCTTCCCATACGGAAGACAAGGATATTTGTTTATCGGCAAATTGAGGGTTGCCTCAGATTTTCGATATGTTAGGGTATATAGCGACCACTATTTCTCATCAGGAATATCCATATATAAATCAAAATACAGGAAGCTGTTTATTGCATGGCAATTAAATTAGAAGTAAAAAATTTATATAAAATATTTGGCGAGCACCCACAGCGTGCGTTTAAGTATATTGAAAAAGGCATATCAAAAAGCGAATTACTGGAAAAAACAGGGCTGTCGCTTGGCGTTAAAGACGCCAGTCTGACCATTGAAGAAGGCGAGATATTCGTCATCATGGGGCTATCCGGTTCAGGAAAATCCACCATGGTTCGCCTTCTCAATCGCCTGATTGAACCGACCCGTGGCCAGGTAATGATTGATGGTGTTGATATTGCAAAAATATCGGATGCGGAACTTCGTGAGGTCCGTAAAAATAAGATAGCAATGGTCTTCCAGTCATTTGCTCTTATGCCTCATATGACAGTCCTGAATAATGCCGCTTTCGGTATGGAGCTGGCTGGTATTCCTGTTGCTGAACGTCAGGAAAAAGCATTAGATGCACTGCGCCAGGTAGGACTCGATAATTATGCTCATGCTTATCCCGATGAACTTTCCGGCGGTATGCGACAACGTGTTGGTCTGGCTCGGGCTCTGGCTATTAATCCAGACATATTATTAATGGATGAAGCATTCTCAGCACTCGATCCATTAATTCGTACTGAAATGCAAGATGAGCTAATTAACCTACAATCCAGACATCAACGTACCATTGTTTTTATCTCTCATGATCTCGATGAAGCAATGCGCATTGGTGACAGAATTGCCATCATGCAAGGTGGTGAAGTGATACAGGTGGGCACACCTGATGAAATTCTGAATAATCCTGCTAATGATTACGTACGCACCTTTTTCAGGGGCGTGGATATTAGTCAGGTCTTTAGCGCCAAAGATATTGCCCGTCGTAACCCAGCAGGATTGTTACGTAAAACCGCCGGTTTTGGTCCCCGTTCTGCACTGAAATTATTGCAAGATGAAGATCGCGAGTATGGCTATGTTATTGAGCGCGACCAAAAGTTCCTTGGCATTGTTTCCACTGATTCAATAAAAGCTGCTCTTGCCGCAGGCCAGGGACTTGATGCCGCTTTTCTGGAAGATCCCGCACCGGTCTCAGCAGAAACGCCCCTCAGTGAGTTGCTCTCTCATGTAGGCCAGTCAGCCTGCTCAGTTCCAGTTATCGGAGAGAATCAACAGTATATCGGTGTCATCTCGAAAGGGGTGTTATTGCAAGCATTAGACCGTGAGGGGAGCCAATAATGAGTGATGCAGCGAATCCGTGGGATACCGGTAGTGAAGCAGTACAGAACACTGCCGCTTCAGAAGATGCATGGGGCAGCGCAGGTGCTGATGCCGCCCATACGACAGCAACAAATGCCGCCAGCAGTGCAAATGACTGGCTGACGTCAACCGCTGATACACCCGTAGAACATTTTAATATCCTTGATCCTTTTCATAAGACACTGATCCCGCTTGATTCATGGGTCACTCAAGGAATCGACTGGGTTGTAACACATTTTCGTCCGTTGTTTCAGGGAATACGTGTCCCGGTTGATTATATTCTGAGTGGCTTTCAACAAGCCTTGCTGGGGATGCCTTCCGCTGTCGCCATTATTCTGTTTGCGCTTATCGCCTGGCAGATGTCAAGCCTTGGTATGGGGGTGGCAACACTCATATCACTGATAGCCATTGGTGCAATCGGGGCCTGGTCACAAGCAATGGTCACGCTGGCACTGGTGCTTACAGCGCTCTTCTTCTGCGCAATAATAGGTTTGCCGATGGGGATCTGGCTGGCACGCAGTGACAGAGCCGCAAAAATAATCCGACCGTTGCTGGATGCTATGCAGACCACACCGGCCTTCGTTTACTTGGTACCTATCGTTATGCTGTTTGGTATCGGTAATGTCCCGGGGGTGGTGGTTACCATTATCTTTGCCCTACCCCCTATTGTGCGTTTAACCATCCTGGGGATAAAACAAGTCCCTGAAGATTTAATCGAGGCAGCACGCTCATTTGGTGCCAGTCCACGCCAAATGTTATTTAAGGTTCAGCTACCACTGGCGATGCCAACGATTATGGCTGGCGTTAACCAGACACTCATGCTTGCCCTGTCCATGGTCGTCATCGCATCAATGATTGCGGTTGGTGGTTTAGGTCAGATGGTACTGCGCGGTATCGGCCGCCTGGATATGGGGCTGGCTACCGTTGGCGGTGTCGGGATTGTTATCCTTGCCATCATCCTTGACCGTTTAACCCAGTCTATTGGTCGTGATGCACGCGCCAAAGGCAACCGTCGCTGGTATACCACCGGCCCACTGGGTTTAGTTACCCGTCCCTTCATTAAATAAGCCTGAGTGGCGGTGATAAACCGCCATTCCCGCCCATATCACAACATAAAAAGGAATAACGATGCGACATACCGCGATTCTAGCCACGGCTTTTGCGACACTCGTTACCACTAGCCCCCTGACCTTTGCAGCCGACTTGCCGGGCAAAGGTATCACCGTACAGCCAGTACAAAGTACCATTGCTGAAGAAACCTTCCAGACCCTTCTCGTGAGCAGAGCCCTGGAGAAACTGGGTTATACTGTCAGCAAACCTAGCGAAGTGGACTATAACGTCGGCTATACTTCTATTGCCTCCGGCGATGCAACGTTCACCGCCGTTAACTGGCAGCCGCTGCATGATGACATGTACGCAGCCGCTGGTGGCGACAAAAAGTTTTATCGTGAAGGTACCTACGTCACAGGTGCAGCACAAGGCTATCTGATTGATAAAAAGACCGCTGATCAATATAAAATTACCAATATTGAACAACTGAAGGATCCGAATATTGCCAAGCTGTTTTCCCGAAATGGTGAAGGTAAAGCAGAACTTACAGGTTGTTCACCTGGCTGGGGTTGTGAGGCAGTCATCAATCACCAGAACACCGCTTATGGTCTGGAAAAAA
This sequence comes from Citrobacter sp. JGM124, assembly GCF_018257795.1. GTDB lineage: Bacteria > Pseudomonadota > Gammaproteobacteria > Enterobacterales > Enterobacteriaceae > JGM124. The sequence continues at coordinate 244,102 of NZ_JAERJD010000006.1, forward strand.
CGGTGAATGTAAACCACGGTAACTATTCTGCCATGATGGCGGATACCATTTCTCGGTTCAAAGAAGGCAAGTCCATCCTGTACTATACTTGGACACCTTACTGGATCAGTGATGTCCTGAAACCGGGTAAAGAAGTGGTTTGGTTACAAGTTCCATTCTCCTCCCTGCCAGGGGAACAAAAAGACATTGATACCAAACTACCGAACGGTGCCAATTACGGCTTCCCAGTGAACACGATGCATATCGTGGCCAACAAACAGTGGGCTGAAAAGAATCCACAAGCGGCAAAACTGTTCTCTGTGATGAAACTGCCACTGGCTGATATCAATGCACAGAATGCCATGATGCATGAAGGGAAATCTTCAGAAGCAGATATCAATAATCACGTTAATGGCTGGATTAAGGCGCACCAGGCTCAGTTCGATGGTTGGATTAAAGAAGCATTAGCTGCTAAATAATCAGCACAGTAAGCACTGAACGATACGCTGAAATCGGACAGACAGGGCAAGCATGCTCTGTCTGTCTTTAATTTTTAGATAACCACAATAACAATTAGTTAGTTAAGTGCGATGCAAAAATTGTCATCATAACCGCACAAACTAACACCCATATTATCTTTGCCTGACCGATTTATTGGTTATTATTCGTCTCCTTTATGGCAAGCGAAAATCAATGAAAACAACAATGAAAACACCTCAACCGGAACTCAGCAGCACACTTATCGTCCTGATGTCTGTGGCTACCGGGCTGGCTGTAGCCAGCAATTATTATGCACAACCTCTGCTTGATACCATTGCCAATGCTTTCTCGCTTTCAATCAATCAGGCGGGGTTTATTGTAACGGCGGCACAACTGGGCTATGCCGCCGGGTTACTCTTCCTGGTGCCACTCGGGGATATGTTTGAACGCCGTGGTTTGATTGTCACCATGACCCTGCTGGCTGCTGGAGGAATGTTGATTACTGCCAGTAGTCAGTCATTGTGGGTGATGATCCTCGGCACGGCTCTGACGGGGCTTTTCTCCGTCGTTGCCCAGATCCTTGTTCCTCTGGCTGCAACCCTGTCTGAACCAGCAAAACGAGGAAAAGTGGTCGGCACCATCATGAGTGGGTTACTGCTGGGTATTTTACTGGCCCGTACTGTGGCTGGGGTACTCGCCAGTATCGGGGGCTGGCGTACCGTATACTGGGTTGCCAGTGTCTTAATGATTCTGATGGCAGTGGCCTTATGGCGCGGTTTACCTCGGGTTAAACACGAAAATCATTTAAGCTACCAACAACTTCTGTTATCTGTTTTCACTCTTTTCACACAGAATTCGCTGTTAAGAACCCGGGCGTTATTGGGTTGCCTGACCTTCGCTAATTTCAGTGTTCTCTGGACATCAATGGCTTTCCTGCTCTCAGCGCCTCCCTTTAATTATTCTGATGCAACTATTGGGTTGTTTGGCCTGGTCGGTGCGGCAGGCGCTCTGGGTGCTCGCCCGGCTGGCAGTTTGTCAGATAAAGGCAAGTCACACCTCACAACGAGCTTTGGTTTGCTGCTACTCTTTCTTTCATGGGGTATTACAGCCTCAGGCCAGTTCTCCGTGATCGCTCTGATTATCGGTATCCTGATCCTTGACCTTACGGTACAGGGAGTGCATATCACTAACCAAAGTGTGATTTACCATGTGATGCCAGAAGCCCGTAGTCGCCTGACGGCAGGTTATATGACCAGCTACTTTATTGGTGGTGCGGCAGGGTCGCTGATTTCTGCAGCGGCTTATCAGCATGCGGGCTGGACAGGAGTCTGTATTGCTGGGGGGACCCTCTCTTTACTCAGTCTGCTGGTCTGGTGGCAGGGATACCATAAACAACCGATATAAGTAGGGGCACGGGTCAGAATACCCGATTGCACCCTCAGTTAAGGTTGCCGGATGGCTATTCTGCCCCCCATCATTCTGCGATGGCGCTGAATAACACGTACTTACAGTACAATGCATAATAATGGGGAAAATCAAGCCACAATGATTTATCTACCGTTGAAAGTGCAATGGTTGTTTCATCCAGAATAAAGCCCAGAAAAACCGTATTCAAACGTATATAAACGTATGTTTTTGTATAACCCAGACATTTACTTTATTTGTAACTATCGTTACTATACCGAACGAAACTAATGAGGTAATACCCTAATGGATAGTTCGTTTTCTCCTATTGAACAGATGCTTGCCAACCGTGCTGAACGTTGCAAAGATTTTCCTTACCAGGAAATTCTCCTGACACGTTTGTGTATGCATATGCAAAGTAAGTTGCTGGAAAATCGTAATAAGATGTTGAAGGCACAGGGGATAAACGAAACACTCTTCATGGCGTTAATCACTTTAGAAGCTCAGGAAAACCAGAGTATTCAACCTTCAGAGTTAAGCAGCGCTTTAGGTTCATCACGTACTAATGCCACTCGCGTTGCTGATGAGCTGGAAAAGCGGGGCTGGATTGAGCGCCGGGAAAGTGATAACGACCGCCGCTGTTTACATTTACAGCTGACGGAGGAGGGATACGCATTCTTAAATCAGTTACTGCCCCCCCAACATCGTTGCCTGCACCAAATTTGGTCATCGCTTAATGAAGATGAAAAAAATCAGCTCGAAACCATTACTCGCAAGCTACTTACTCGCCTTGACCAAATGGATAAAGAGTCACAGCCAGGTTAATGAAGCCTGTTGAATGGTATTTATTACCTTAAAGTACACCTATCCTTAATTTCTCTGAAACTGACAGGTCTGATAAGACCGATTGAACTGTCTTGCCAGATAGTTCAATGAAAAATCATCAATAAGTGGAGATAAACATGAGTGCAAATGCGGAGACGACGACCCCGCAGCAACCGAGCAGGAAAAAAAAACGTAAGAGTATTCTTCTCGTTTTAACCTTCATGTTTGTTGCTATTGCCGTGGCATATGGCGTCTATTGGTTTTTAGTATTAAGACACTACCAGGAGACTGATGACTCGTATGTATCGGGAAATCAGGTGCAGATCATGGCACAGGTATCCGGTAGCGTAACGAAAGTCTGGGCGGAAGATACGGATTTCGTTAAACAGGGCGATACCCTGGTCAGTCTTGATCCTGCTGATGCTGAACAAGCCTTTGAAAAAGCACAAACTCAGCTGGCGTCCAGTGTACGCCAGACACACCAGTTGATGATCAACAGCAAACAGTACCAGGCGAATATTGAGCTACAAAAAACAGCACTCGCCAAAGCCCAGCATGATTTAAACCGTCGTATTCCACTGGGGGATGCCAATCTGATTGGCCGTGAGGAGCTTCAACACGCCCGTGATGCGGTGGCCAGTGCCCAGGCAGAGCTGGATGTCGCCGTTCAGCAATACAATGCGAATCAAGCGATGATCTTAGGCTCACGCCTTGAAGATCAACCGGTGATTAAGCAGGCGGCAGCCCAAGTCCGAGATGCCTGGATGGCGCTACAACGGACAACCATCATTAGTCCAATGACAGGCTATGTCTCTCAGCGTGCGGTGCAGGTAGGTTCACAAATTACCCCTGCCACGCCGTTAATGGCCGTTGTTCCTGCTCAAGGCATGTGGGTTGATGCAAACTTTAAAGAGACTCAGCTGGCGAATATCCGTATTGGTCAGCCAGCAACCGTAGTGACTGACATGTACGGTGATGATGTCGTATTCACCGGTACAGTTGTGGGTCTGGATATGGGAACCGGGAGCGCATTCTCTTTACTCCCAGCACAAAATGCCACCGGTAACTGGATTAAGGTTGTTCAGCGACTTCCGGTACGTATAGCGTTAGATGAAAAACAGATCACTGAGCATCCACTGCGCATCGGTCTGTCAGCCTTAGTGAGTGTCAATACTTCTGACAGAAATGGGGCGGTATTGTCATCACAAATCCGCACGACTCCGGTATACGAAAGTAATGCTCGCGTGCTTGATATGACCCCGGTCAATACGCTCATCGACCAGATTATTCAGGCCAATGCGGGTTAATCAATCGGAGGCTGTATGGCACAACAAAAGCCGCTAGAGGGTGCATCCCTGGTCATTATGACCATCGCACTCTCATTGGCGACCTTTATGCAGGTGCTGGACTCCACGATTGCGAACGTGGCAATTCCAACTATTGCAGGTAACCTTGGTTCATCACTGAACCAGGGGACTTGGGTTATTACCTCTTTTGGTGTCGCAAACGCTATTTCCATCCCGATTACAGGCTGGCTCGCAAAAAGAATTGGTGAAGTAAAACTGTTTCTCTGGTCCACCACTCTGTTTGTTATCGCCTCATGGGCTTGTGGGATGTCAAGCAGCCTTGAGATGCTTATTTTCTTCCGTGTTATTCAGGGGCTGGTTGCCGGGCCATTAATCCCCTTGTCGCAAAGTTTATTACTGAACAACTATCCCCCGGCAAAGCGCAGCCTGGCTCTGGCATTGTGGTCTATGACCGTGGTAGTGGCCCCCATTTGTGGCCCTATTCTGGGGGGCTATATTAGTGATAATTATCACTGGGGTTGGATCTTCTTTATTAACATCCCTATCGGTGCCATTGTGGTTGCCCTGGCGCTGAAAACACTGCGAGATCGTGAAACACGTACTGAGCAGCGGCGTATTGATGCTATTGGCCTTGGGTTATTGGTGATCGGGGTTGGCAGCCTTCAGGTCATGCTGGATCGAGGTAAGGAACTCAGCTGGTTTGAGTCTTCCGAGATTGTTATCCTTGCCGCTGTTGCGGTGGTCACGTTGACGTTTTTAGTGGTGTGGGAACTGACAGATAAAGAACCGATTGTCGATTTATCCCTGTTTAAGTCGCGTAACTTCACTGTGGGTTGTATTTGTATCAGTCTCGCCTACCTGATTTACTTCGGTGCCATTGTTTTACTTCCCCTGTTATTACAAGAGGTGTATGGCTATACCGCCACCTGGGCAGGTTTGGCCTCTGCGCCGGTAGGACTGTTACCCGTGCTACTGTCGCCGATTATTGGTCGTTTTTCCCATAAGATTGATATGCGTCTTCTGGTGACATTCAGCTTTATTGTCTATGCCTTGTGCTTCTACTGGCGTGCCTACAGTTTTGAACCAGAAATGGACTTTGCTGCCGCTGCCTGGCCGCAGTTTGTTCAGGGGTTTGCTGTGGCATGTTTCTTTATGCCACTGACGGCAATAATTCTGTCTGGCTTACCGCCTGAAAGGCTGGCCGCAGCATCAAGCCTGTCAAACTTCCTGCGTACATTGGCAGGGTCTATTGGCACCTCAATTACCACAACCATGTGGAGTAATCGGGAGTCATTGCACCATTCGCACCTGACTGAGTCGATTACACCATATAACCCAAACTCGATTGAAGCCTACCAACAGCTGGAAAACTTAGGCATGAGCCATCAACAGGCTTCTGTCTATATTGCGCGGCAGATAACCGAGCAAGGGTTGATTATCTCTGCCAATGAGATTTTCTGGATTTCTGGTGGCATATTTATTTTACTGATTGGCCTGGTCTGGTTTGCCAGACCTCCATTTGGTGCTGGTAAAGGTGGCGGCGCTCACTAGCATTCAGGCTATTTTACCAGAAATAACATTATGTTAGTTATCACTTCAACGGGAAAGCTTTTGCTTTCCCGTTTCATTTTATCCATATCTTCGATCTGCCCCCCAATCCCCCCCTCTCAATGACGTTCACGCAGACACTCAGGATGGCGATTTCTCAGGCTATGTTGGCAGTTTTGCGTGAGTATCCGGAGGCTTCCTCAGCCAGGATAGATATATCCAACCAAGGAGAGCCTGTATGCTGCAAAATCCCTCACAAAAGTATCAATCACATCCGCCCATTTCCTTGCCCGATCGTCAATGGCCAGACAGGGTTCTCACCAAGGCACCACGCTGGCTCTCCACCGATCTCCGTGATGGTAATCAGGCGCTGGCGGAACCTATGGATAGTGCGCGTAAGTTACGCTTCTGGGAGCAATTAATCGCCTGTGGTTTTAAGGAAATTGAGGTGGCTTTCCCGGCGGCATCTGAGACCGATTTTCAGTTTGTACGGCGATTAATTGAAGAAAATCGCATTCCAGAAGATGTGACAATTCAGGTGTTAACCCAGGCACGCAGTGACTTGATTGAGCGTACATTCGCCTCACTGGAAGGCGCCAAACGTGCCACTGTGCATCTCTATAATGCGACAGCCCCGCTCTTTCGCACACTGGTATTTCGCCAGAGTAAAGAAGAGATAATCCAGTTGGCCGTCAATGCCTCACGCCAGATAAGAACCTTGTGTGAAGAGAAGCCCGGGACACAATGGAACTACGAATACTCGCCGGAAACATTCTGTTTTACTGAACCCGATTTTGCGCTGCAAGTTTGTGAAGCTGTTACCGATGTCTGGGAACCATCGCGCGAAAGACCGATGATCCTCAACCTTCCTGCCACCGTTGAAGTCAACACGCCCAATGTGTACGCGGATCAGATTGAATATTTTTGCCGCCATTTCTCCCGACGTTCTGATGTTTGTATCAGCGTGCATCCTCATAATGACAGGGGTTGTGGTATTGCCGCAGCAGAGCTGGCTATCCTTGCCGGGGCCGACAGAGTCGAAGGCTGCTTGTTTGGCAATGGTGAGCGTACCGGAAACGTCTGTCTGGTCACGCTGGCAATGAACCTCTATAGCCAGGGTATTGATCCGGAGCTTGATTTTAGTGATATCAAAAGCGTGGTGGAGTGTGTCGAACAGTGCAACCAGTTACCTGTTCACCCTCGTCACCCCTATGCCGGTAAACTGGCTTTTACCGCCTTCTCTGGCTCCCATCAGGATGCGATTAAAAAAGGATTCAATGCCCGCGAGTCATCCCCCTCCCCGCGCTGGGAGATGCCTTATTTGCCCGTTGATCCCAAAGATATAGGCTGTACTTATGAGGCCGTCATTCGTGTGAATAGTCAGTCAGGTAAAAGTGGCGCGGCCTGGATGCTCGAACAGAATCATGGACTGGTATTGCCACGGGGTTTGCAGCAAGACTTCAGCCATCATGTCCAGCGCCAGACGGATCGTCACGGGCATGAGATGACGCTAACCGCCTTATGGCAACTATTCCGCGAATTATACGGCCCTCACCCGCTGGCTGAGTATCAGTTACTGGATTATCGCAGTGAAAGTTACGCTGATGGCGCTTTGCAGCTGGTAGCAAAAACGCAAACTCCAGAGGGAATCATCACGTTGCAGGGTAAAGGTAACGGGTTGCTGTCAGCCATGACTGATGGGCTAAAAAGCCACTTTGCTATTACGGTTGGGATAGATCATTACCATGAGCATACACTGGGGCGCCATAGTGAGAGCCGTTCGGCAGCCTATATTCGCTGTATCTTTGCTAATGGAGAAAGCCACTGGGGAGTCGCCGTTGACAACGATATTTCCCGGGCATCACTGCAAGCCTTACTCAATACCCTGCTCCCCATTATTGGGAGCAAAGTAATCACTGGGTGAGACCCCCAGGGTACGGCGAAACATCGCACTGAATGCACCAGGATTTTCGTAACCTAACTCAAGGGCAACCCGGATCACCGACTGCCCTTGGGCAAGCAGACTAAGGGCTTCCATCAGACGAGCCCGCCTTACCCATTCACTGAAAGCCAGGCCAGTCTGCTGACGAAAATGCCGTAGCAATGTTCTTTCACTCACACAGATTTGCTCCGCGGCTTGTGCGGTGGTCCATATGCGCCCCGGATGGGCCTGGATCTGTCGACACAGGGCGAGTAATCCTGCTGACTGAGGTTCCGGTAAATTGAAAGGCAAAACCCCCATCACACGGATTTCATCAAGTATTAATTCATAGATCCGTTCTTCTCGGCTTCCTGCTTGATAACGCTCTGGCAGGATCAGGGCATTGATGATCAACTCTCGCAACAAGGCTGAAACCTGTACAACCTGACAGACTGAAGGCAAATCAGCCCGGGCTAAGGGGTCAATAAATAACGTTCTGGCCGCCACATTTCCTGTCATTTGTAAACGATGACGCGTTCCGGCGGGTAACCAAACCCCTCGACTCGGCGGCACGACCCAATGCCCATGCCCTGTCTCCACACGCACCACACCACTTAATGTATGGAGGAGCTGGGCACAGTCATGGCTATGCCAGGGCTCCTGAGCACCATGAGGGTAATCGCAGGCAAAAGGCACTAAAGGACGCGTCGAAAAATCAAACTGAAGCGAAGTGGACATAGTTATCAGGCTGAGTGGTGGAGGACTTCAGTATAGCAATGGCTGAGGGTTAAAAAGTACCTGAGTAATAACAAAAAGCCGATCCTGAAGATCCACTTTCATAAACAGTAAAAAAGGCTCATGTGGATAACATGAGCCTTATAAACTACGGCACGAAAGACGATTTATGACTAGATATGCAGCTCTTTCAGTGTCTCTTTTGGCAATGCCAGTGCTTCGTTGCTATTGATACTCACGCCGTGCTCAATGATATGACGAGCGATATCCTGCGCCTCTTCCAGGGAGTGCATATGCCAGGTTCCGCACTGATAAACATTCAGCTCAGGGATTTGTTTCTGATCTTTCACCTTCAGGACATCCTGCATGGCCGCAACCCAGGCGTCAGCAACACGTTGCTCTTCAGGCACACCAATCAGGCTCATATAGAAACCCGTACGGCATCCCATTGGCGAGATATCGATAATTTCTACGCCATTACCATTGAGATGATTGCGCATAAAGCCTGCAAACAGGTGCTCCAGTGTATGGATCCCTTTTTCTGGCATCACTTCTTTGTTCGGGATACAGAAACGCAGGTCAAAGACAGTAATGGTGTCGCCGTGAGGCGTATGCATCGTTTTGGCGACACGAACGGCTGGAGCCCCCATACGAGTATGATCAACGGTGAAGCTATCCAACAATGGCATATCATGACCTCCAATGAATGATTTTTTTAAAAATAAATGAAACTATTCTTTCCGGTGCGAGTCTGAATATGTGAAAGACGCGCATTTATTATCATCATCCCTGTATTCAGTGATGAATTTTGGCCACAAGTATGTGGCCTTTTTCTTTTTGAATCAGGCATGTTTTGCAAGCCAGGTTTCAAACGGCTCTTTATCACTGGCCTCAATCGCCTGCTGACGTTCCCAGGAGGCATCACGTTCATTCTGCAGCATTTCGGGTGTCAGAATCTCCAGTGGCTCTGAAATCAGCTCCTGTCGATATTTCGCTGAGAGTTCCCTTCCTGTGCCATCGATACCTTTTTCAATCATTGATTGTAGTATACGTGCAGAATAGGTCAGTGATGGATCATCAAAACAGTTTACCAGCTGGCTACAAACCTGCTGATAATCCTGATTTCCGGCAATACCATCCAGCACTTCCGCCACCCGGGCTAAATCAGCAAATAATCCATGCCCGACTTCCGAAAGAGGGTGCTGGGCCGTTTCACAGCCAATACCAAGTGTCAGACCCGGTTTACGACCTTCAAGGATCACACGATTCCAGTTGACCCGGGTACAAAGCAGTTCTTCACTGCTCATTTCTGGCGCATCCGCCAGGGCACACCAAATCATAAACAGATCAAGAAAACGAATCTGTTGCTCATCAACCCCTATAGCTGAGAATGGGTTAATATCCAGAGATCGCACTTCAATGTATTCGATTCCACCGCGTAACAATGCGTCGGAAGGCGATTCATCATCACGAGTAACACGTTTAGGGCGAATCGGAGCATAGAGCTCATTTTCTATCTGCAGTACATTAGTATTGATCTGCAAATGCCGGCCTTCATGGGTCAGGCCAATTTTGGCATAATCCTCAGATGGTGTTCGGATTGCAGCCTTCAAACCTTTGACATAGGTCTCGAGATTATTGAAGGTAATACCAAGTGCACTTTGGGATTTATTGGTGTAACCAAGGTCACTCAGACGCAGAGAGGTCGCATAAGGCAGGTAATACATACCGCACTTATTTTTTTCAAATGGCAGCGAACTGGGTTTGCCTTGTAAGAAAGAAGAACAAATTGCAGGGGAAGCACCGAACAGATAAGGGATGACCCAACCAAAGCGGTAATAATTACGGATCAAGCGGAAGTAGCCATCAGAGATAGCCTCTTTACCACTCTGAACATCTTTAACACCACATCTGGCTTGCCAGAATGAAAGCGGTAGTGAAAAGTTATAATGCACACCAGAGATGGTCTGCATCAACGCACCATAGCGATTCTTTAAACCTTCACGATAAAGTGTTTTAAGACGTCCTATATTTGAGCGGCCATATTGTGCCAGTTCAATATTCTGTCCGTTGTCAATGTAGCAAGGCATGCTGAGTGGCCACATCCGTTCATCCCCGAGCTCGCGGGCAGTGTAACGGTGGATATCACGCAGGAACGTCAGCATATGATCAATATTGTTATCGACCGGTGTAATAAATTCCAGAAGTGCTTCTGCAAAATCGGTGGTGATCCACTTATGCGATAGTGCAGAACCCAGACTGTCTGGGTGTCTGGTTGTTGCCAGTTTACCATCGGGCGTCACGCGCAGTGTTTCACGCTCCAGGCCACGACCAATACCTGCTACCGCATGAGGATTTTTTTCCAGCCAGGCCAGTGCCTGTGATACATCCGGGATCAAATTGACCTCCAGCCTGTCAAATTCATTGTAATAAGCATATTTTTTGCCGGTTATGAATGTAGATACCACGCCATCAGTGCCACCAGGCAGCGCCCTGGACCGTGACCATCGCGACTACGATATAGCGCAGTGCTTTACCCAGACACAAGAAAAAAACCACGGACCCAATGTTCAAGCGTAACCACCCTGCCAAAAGGCAAAGTAGATCGCCAATAAGCGGCACCCAGCTAAACAAAAGGGTTGCCGGGCCAAAGCGGGTCAACCAATCTTTCGCTTTTCCCTGCCAGCGTGATTGTATACGCTCAGGGAAAAACCGCCCCAGAATAACGTTAGTTATACCCCCAAGGCTATTACCGATTGTTGCTATTAAGATCAAAGCCCATACAGGCCCGGAACCTGTAATCAACAATGCTACTAATACTGCTTCTGAGCTACCGGGTAGTAATGTGGCACTCAGAAAACTGCTGGTAAACAGTGAAGAAAATGACAGCATGTCACTCACAGTACACGCACATCCACTGCATCCATACCTGCTCGATGGGCTGCCTGAATACCAAAATCGGCGTCCTCAAAAACCAGACATTTCTCTGGTGCAATACCCATCAATGCAGCACAACGTAAGAAAGTATCCGGTGCAGGTTTATGATGCTCAACATCATCAGCAGTAACCACTGCGACAAAATACTTTCGTAAGTTAAGACTATCGAGTAAGGATAAAGCAAGACAGCGACTACTGCCGGTACCAACGGACATCGGACGGCGACCATACCACGCTTTGACGACTTCAATCTGGGGTAATGGCTTCACGGAGTCCAGTACAATAGTTCGCAGCACACGATCTTTTTCGTCAGCAAGGTGATAAGGATCGAGCCTGCTATCGTGACGGTCAATAATATCTTGAGCAATACGCCATGCTGGTGAACCGTTCAGGGCAGCCATTGCACTTTCATCATACTCCATACCGTAACGAGCAAGAGTGATATTCCAGGCTTTGTAGTGTGCCGGTTCCGTGTCAAGAAGTGTGCCGTCCATGTCGAAGATCAACCCATCATAGCGTTCGTACATCTTAGCTCTCATATTTAAAATGCAGGGATGCTACTTTATCGTAAACGACGAATATTGTCGCTTCTTGTAACAAGATGATTCTTCATCATCTGACGGATTATTTATGCTCTCATCGTGATTAATACCCAAAAACGGTATAAACGCTAAAACTTGATGGCAGAAAATAAATTGAGCAATGATTGATAAAAAAGATTTTTTAAGAAGATGACTGATTAAACAGATAACGCGAAAGGAGCAAACTTAGAAGGGAAAGTAATGGTGCATCCGGGAGGATTCGAACCTCCGACCGCTCGGTTCGTAGCCGAGTACTCTATCCAGCTGAGCTACGGATGCAAAATGGCGGTGAGGCGGGGATTCGAACCCCGGATGCAGCTATTAACCGCATACTCCCTTAGCAGGGGAGCGCCTTCAGCCTCTCGGCCACCTCACCACACGCCTCTTGCGAGACACACCTCTTACGAGTACTTCGAAGAACTTGTTTCTGCGCTTCGTCGTTGTGTGGCGCACATATTACTTTCCCCGATTTATAAGTCAAACAATTTTTCCAGACTATTGTTCAATTGCACAATTTCAAGTCAATTAGCGCGTTAAGACGGCAAAAAGAGTATTTTATCAACAGACAAGTTTGTATCCGCCCAATTACCCCCGGTAATAAAAACCGTAACGATACGCAAAGATCGCGATAAAAAAGGGGGGGGCATAAAAGCTGAAGTCAGAAAAAAACTGAAAAGTTAGTACGAGGGGGGCAATCACAGCAGAGGAGACGCGCCTCGCAATATTATAAGGCGAGACGCTGTGTGTTTAGAAGTTCGTTTGCTGAGACTTTTCAGCCTGGATACGCTGGTAGATTTCTTCGCGGTGGACGGAAACTTCTTTCGGAGCATTCACACCGATACGAACTTGGTTTCCCTTCACCCCAAGTACTGTCACAGTCACCTCATCCCCAATCATAAGGGTCTCACCAACTCGACGAGTCAGAATTAACATTCTTTGCTCCTTGAAAGATTAAAAGAGTCGGGTCTTTAATAAATCCCGGCATATATCCATCATATAACACCAAAAAGTAAGCAGTGACGGGAATCTCGTCACTGCGTTACATTCCGCTATAAGTAGTTTAGCCGATATATTCTATGACAACCTGACTTTATTGTTATTAATACTGTGTATTTATTACGAATATGCCACAATCTGAGTCAGTTGTGGCATATCTTTACACAGTAATGATGATCATAGTTTTGCTGCTACCCAACTTTCGACCCCTGCTAAAGCACCAGGAAGCGCCTGACTATCAGTGCCTCCGGCCTGGGCCATATCAGGACGACCACCACCTTTTCCGCCTACCTGCTGGGCTATCATGCCCACCAGTTCACCGGCTTTGACTTTATTGGTAACATCTTGAGACACACCAGCAATCAAAGAAACTTTGCCATCGACAACGGTGGCCAGCACAATCACCGCAGTACCCAGTTGGTTTTTCAGGTCATCAACCATGGTACGTAGCATTTTCGGTTCAACATTACTGAGTGTGCTCACCAGCAGCTTAACCCCTTTGACCTCTTTGGCCTTGCTGGAAAGACTGGCACTCTCTTGTGATGCTTGCTGCTCTTTGAGCTGCTGTAACTCTTTTTCCAGCTGACGATTACGTTCCATCATCGCCCGGACTTTATCACCCAGACTCTGGGTGTCGCCTTTCAGCAATAAAGCAATATCATGTAGTCTGTCGCTCTGCTCATGCAAGCTTTCCAGCGCACCTTCACCGGTTACGGCTTCAATACGGCGGACACCTGCCGCGGTACCTGATTCGGCAACGATACGGAACAGACCAATATCCCCGGTGCGGGAAGCATGCGTCCCGCCACACAGTTCTGTGGAGAAGTCCCCCATGCTCAGGACTCTCACGTGGTCCTCATATTTCTCGCCAAACAGAGCCATAGCCCCTTTTGACTTCGCTGCATCCAGATCCATAATCTGTGTCTCAATCGACAAATTCTGACGGATCTGTGCATTGACAATATCTTCTACCGCACGGATTTCAGCAGGCTTCATTGCTTCAGAGTGAGAGAAGTCGAAACGCAGGCCTTTATCGTTTACCAGTGAGCCCTTCTGAGCAACATGGGTGCCAAGAACCTGACGTAGCGCGGCATGCAACAGGTGAGTTGCAGAGTGGTTCAGTCGAATACGGTTACGACGAGCTTCATCAACCTCAGCCAACAACACTTGGCCTACCGCCAGGCTACCAATCACTAATTTGCCTTGATGCCCAATCGCCTGCCCATACTTTTGAGTGTCACTGACCACAAATTGCGTGCCGTTGGCATCCAGAGTACCGGTATCACCCACCTGCCCGCCAGACTCACCGTAGAACGGCGTCTTATCCAGGATAACAACCGCTTCATCGCCCTGATGAATCTGCTCAACGGGCTTACCATCAACAAAGAGAGCACGAACCGTCGCATTAAAGGCGTGGTGGTCATAGCCGTTAAACTCAGAAGCCCCATCCACACGAATCATGGCGTTATAGTCAGCGCCAAAACCGCTGGCGTCACGAGCACGACGACGCTGCTCTTCCATAGCCGCTTCAAAACCAGCCTCATCCACTGTAATATTCCGCTCACGGCACACGTCAGCAGTTAAATCTAACGGGAAACCATAAGTGTCATAGAGACGGAAGGCTGTCTCACCATCAAGCACATTACCTTTCAGGTTAGCCAGTTCGTCATCCAATAGTGTCAAACCACGCTCGAGCGTTCGGGCAAACTGCTCTTCTTCTGTTTTCAGTACTTGCTCTACACGGGCTTGCTGTTCTGCCAGCTCCAGACCGGCATTTCCCATGACCTTAATCAGTGGGCCAACCAGTTTATAGAAGAAAGTCTCTTTGGCACCCAGCATATTACCGTGACGAATAGCGCGGCGAATGATACGACGCAGCACATAGCCACGGTTTTCATTCGATGGCGTAACTCCATCCGCAATCAGGAAAGCACAAGAACGAATATGGTCGGCAATGACGCGCAATGATTTATTCGATAAATCGGTTGCTCCCGTTACCTCGGCAACGGCTTGAATCAGTTTCTTAAACAGATCAATATCGTAGTTAGAGTTCACATGTTGCAGCACTGCAGCAATACGCTCTAATCCCATACCGGTATCGACCGATGGTTTAGGCAACGGCAGCATGGCACCATCAGCCTGACGATTGAACTGCATAAAGACGATATTCCAGATCTCAATATAACGGTCACCGTCTTCTTCAGGGCTGCCCGGTGGGCCTCCCCAAATATGGTCACCGTGATCGAAGAAGATCTCAGTACAGGGGCCACAAGGGCCGGTGTCACCCATCTGCCAGAAGTTATCAGAAGCAAAAGGTGCGCCTTTATTATCCCCAATACGAATAATACGTTCACGCGGTACACCTACCTCTTTTTCCCAAATATCGTAGGCTTCATCATCGGTTTCATAGACGGTTACCCACAGGCGATCTTTTGGCAGATTAAACCATTGTTCCCCTGTCAGTAACTCCCATGCGAAGTTAATGGCATCATTTTTAAAATAATCGCCAAAACTGAAGTTCCCCAACATTTCAAAGAAGGTATGATGACGCGCAGTGTAGCCGACATTTTCCAAATCGTTATGCTTACCACCCGCCCGCACGCAACGCTGTGACGTGGTCGCCCGGGAATAATTACGCTTGTCCAGCCCCAGAAATACATCTTTAAACTGGTTCATCCCGGCGTTAGTGAATAGCAAAGTCGGATCGTTGTGCGGAACCAGGGAGCTACTCGCTACAACCTGATGTCCTTTACTTTGGAAAAAATCGAGAAACGCCTGACGGATCTCAGCGGTGCTCTTGCTCATAAATATCCTGAAATCAAGCTAAAGAAGAGTCATAAACCAGCGCTGGCAGGAATAACTACCCGGCTCAGAACTCGTTTACCTGGAAAAAAGTGGGAATAAGATAAGTTTTCTAGCGAGGGAAGTAAAATACCGTCTGCGCTTAATCAACAAAAATTCAGTAGATATTCTGAATATCTTCCATAAAGAAGCCACGATAAAGCAGAAAACGCTGTACTTTAATCCGTTTTTGCCACTCCTGGGGCAACGGTGCCCCGAACTTACGTTCTGCGGTCTCCAGGGCCAGATTACTCCAGTCAATTTCACAAGCACACATTGCGGCTTCCCGGTTTTCTCTGTCGATCCCTTTCTGTTGTAACGCCTGACGAATGGATTGCGGCCCATAACCCTTGCGGCTTCTACTGGCGATAAATCGCGTAGCAAATTGTCGATCATCCAGCCAGTTCTGCTGATAGCACCAGTCGATAACCTTTTCTATCTCTTCCTGTGAATATTCCGTTTTCTCTTGCTGCTGGCCAGAAGAGGTGAAACGCACGGGCATCGTGAGCTTACGTCTGAGCTCTTGCTCACTGTGATCACGCATGGCAAGAATACGCACAGCACGGTCACATAAACGGGCGAAAACAGTACGGAGAGATGAGATGAGTGGTTCAGGCATAATAGGATAAATCGCGATATGTAATGATTGCAGATAATATCACAGGCTAAATAAGTCACGGCATTCCTGCCATAATTCAGGGAGGTAATTCTGCCTGAAATTTAGCCTGCACGATAAACCGTGGGTTTCATTGTCGTGCTCATACAACAAAGGGGCATAAATGCCCCTTCATCAATGTTTAAAAGATCTTAAAAATCTTCTGATGTTTCAACCGCATTACTGTCATTTTCATCCAGGGTGAAATCTGGCGTCGAATCCTGGTTATTCAATAGTGTGTCACGTAGTGTTTTTTCGATTTCAGCAGCCATTGGCTTGTTTTCTTTCAGGAAATTACTGGCATTGGCTTTACCCTGACCAATTTTTTCACCGTTGTAACTATACCATGCACCTGCTTTTTCGATAATTTTATGCTTAACACCCAGATCCACCAGCTCACCGTAGAAGTTAATCCCTTCCCCGTAGAGAATTTGGAACTCAGCCTGTTTGAAAGGAGCAGCAATTTTATTTTTCACTACTTTAACGCGGGTTTCACTACCAATCACATTATCGCCCTCTTTCACCGCACCAATACGGCGAATATCAAGGCGTACCGACGCGTAGAATTTCAGAGCATTCCCCCCGGTGGTTGTTTCTGGGTTACCAAACATGACACCGATTTTCATACGAATCTGGTTAATAAAAATAAGCAGAGTATTGGACTGCTTCAGGTTACCCGCCAGCTTACGCATTGCCTGGCTCATCATACGAGCAGCCAGCCCCATATGGGAGTCGCCGATTTCCCCTTCAATTTCAGCTTTAGGTGTCAATGCCGCCACGGAGTCAACGATGATAACGTCCACAGCACCGGAACGTGCCAGCGCATCACAAATTTCTAAAGCTTGTTCACCGGTGTCAGGCTGGGAACAAAGCAGGTTATCAATATCAACACCCAATTTTTTGGCATACACAGGGTCCAGCGCGTGCTCTGCATCGATAAACGCACAGGTTTTACCTTCGCGTTGTGCTGCGGCAATAACCTGCAGAGTCAGCGTTGTTTTACCAGAAGATTCCGGACCGTAGATCTCGACGATACGCCCCATTGGTAAACCACCTGCTCCCAGGGCGATGTCTAATGAAAGAGAACCAGTAGAAATAGTTTCTACGTCCATAGAGCGGTCTTCACCCAGACGCATGATGGAGCCTTTACCAAATTGCTTTTCAATTTGGCCAAGTGCTGCCGCTAACGCCTTCTGTTTGTTTTCGTCGATAGCCATTTCTACTCCTGTCATGCAGCATAAAGCGGGGTTCGCTATTCTGCGTTCTCAATACGATATTGTTGGTTTAATTATACTGTACAATCATACAGTATCAAGCTTATTTTTTTAGAAAATCATTCCAGAGTGTTTGCAAAGCAAATTCCGTAGCCTGGCGACGAACCGCGTTACGGTCACCTGCAAACAAGGCTTTTTTGGCACTATGCTGACCTTGATTACTGGCAAACCCGAACCATACCGTACCCACAGGTTTCTCTGGGCTCCCGCCATCAGGCCCGGCAATACCACTGACAGACACCGCATAGTCAGCTTCTGCCGCTTGTAATGCACCTGCGGACATTTCGCGTACGACGGGCTCGCTTACAGCGCCATGGGTTTCCAGCGTCTGGGGCATCACACCTATCAACTGCTGTTTTGCCTGATTGCTGTAGGTGACAAAACCACGTTCAAACCATGCAGAACTGCCCGCAACATCAGTAATGACTTTGGCTATCCAGCCCCCAGTACAAGACTCCGCCGTAGTGACTGTTGCCCCACGCTTTGCTAAAGCCTGCCCTACCTGCTTACTTAGCTCAAACAACTCGTTATCTGTCATGTTGACTCCAATTTTAGGCACATCAGCGACGGGCAGGATAGCATTTTACTTACCCCACTCAGGATTACATTCAGCTGTTCGATACGGATTCCAGAATCTCCAACAACAGAATGTGCGACTTAATAACATCTGCTCTATTGTCCCCTTTCTGACTTATCTTGCCTGGGCAACCGCCTGCCCCAGCTGCCAGACAGCCATCGCATAATGGGTACTATGGTTATAACGGGTAATCGTGTAGAAATTCGGTAAACCATACCAGTACTGGTAGCGATTCCCCATATCAAAACGCAGTAAACTGGCTTCTTTATGAGGACCTAAAGAACTTTGTGGGCTAAGGCCTGACTGCGCTAAAGCCGCCACGCTGTATTTGGTGTTAAAACCATTAGCCAGTCCTGGCACCTGTCCATTCGCCGGGACGGCGACTAATTCCTCTTTCTTCCAGCCATGAGATTTAAAATAGTTAGCCACGCTACCAATGGCATCTTCCGGATCCCACAGATTTGCATGTCCATCATTATTAAAGTCAACCGCATACTCTTTGTAAGAGGAAGGCATAAATTGGCCGTATCCCATCGCCCCGGCAAAGGAACCTTTCAGTGATAAGGGGTCGATTTGCTCTTTCCGCGACATCACCAGGAAGGTTTCGAGCTCACCGGAAAAGTACGCCGCACGACGGGGATAAGCAAAGGAAAGTGTGGCCAGCGCGTCGATAATACGGGTTTTACCCATGACTCGCCCCCAACGGGTTTCTACGCCAATAATACCGACAATGATTTCCGGTGGTACACCGTAAATTCGGTGGGCACGATTGAGAGCCTCTTCGTACTGATTCCAGAATTTTACGCCATTCTGGATATTATCCGGGGTAATAAATTTGCCCCGATACCTTAACCACGCCCCATTAGGCCCGGGAGCTGGCGCGGTGGTCGGTGCCTGCTGATCCATCAGGCGCAGTACATAATCAAGCTTTTTCGTCTGGGAAAGAATCTCGTGCAATTGTTGCCTGTCGAAGCCGTGTTCCTTGACCATTTTATTGATAAATTTTTCTGCCTCAGGATTATAAGCAAAATCACCTGTTGCCATAAAAACATCATGCTCCGGTTGTAACAAAAAACCGCCAGTTTGTGGCGTCACTTCCGCCACAGGTTTGCTGCTGCAGGCAGATAGCATGGCGATAAGGGGAATGAAAGCCAGTGATGAGTAGCGCATCTGATTAGGTATCCGTTTCGTGTTTCAGAAATGTCTCTATGGGAGTGTAATCTTAGCTGTTTGCCTGTTCCGTTTGTACCCTGATACCCCCGCTATTTTTCATGGTGAAGGCACATCATTCAGTTAATAGTCCCTGAGATACGTACTGACAAGACGTCACGGTCCGTTAACGTTTTTCCTGCCAGGGCATAAGGGGCATTCAAAACCCTTTCAGTAACCATTTATAAAACAGAGCACTTTATTATTTCTGTGCGTCCGTCGTTTACCTCTGAAGTGATCACAATATATATCTGAGCTGCTCAGTTCATGCGAATTATCGAATTAGATTGCCGATTTAATTATTAGATAACGCCACATTCTTGTTTAAGAATGGCCCCACTAGGATATTCAAAAAATGTCTGTGAGCAGCTCACAGACATAATTAAAGAGGCTCCCGTGACTGATTACTCTTCATTAAATGACCAGGCTTATCACACGATTCGGCGTGATATTTTGACGTGCCGGCTGTTGCCAGGTTCACTGGTCACCGAGTCTGAACTCATGGCTCGTTATCAGTCAGGGAAAAGTACTATTCGTCTGGCATTAATGCGCCTGATTCATGACAGACTGGTTATTTCCCGGCCGCGCAAGGGCTACCGAATTTCCCCCATAACGATTCAGGATGTGGAAGAAATTTTTACGCTACGAGCAGCACTCGAGCCTTTAGCCGCAAGACTTGCGGTGGGAAAGGTCAATATCGAACTCCTGAAAGAGCTCGAAGCACGCTGCCGGGATGAAGTGGTCGCCCCCCTCTCTACCCGTATTGATATTTTTATGAATGCAAATAAACGCTTCCATTTAACAATTGCTGAGGCAACCGGTAATGAACATTTAATTCGTACATTATCAGGACTAATGGATGAAATGGCTCGGCTGGTCGCATTGGGCTTTAATGTTCAGCGAATAAAGCCTGAAATTAAACATGACCATAACGCCATGATTGATGCTTTTATTGAAGGCGATACTAAGCGTGTGGAACTTATTGCCCGACGGCATATTGAAACTTTTCAGACCATGACTCTGGAAAAAATATACGCAACTTTAAGTCGTGAAGGCACATTATTGCCAGTGTTGCCGGGAGGAATATTCGAATGAATATTGCTATTGCATTAGATAATGTCAGTAAGTCTTTCGCCAACCAACAAGTATTACGTGATATTTCACTGACCATTAATGATGGCGATATCGTCGCCCTGTTGGGGGCCTCTGGTGGGGGCAAGAGTACAATATTGAACCTGATATCAGGATTACTGCCAGTTGATAGTGGCCTGATTAAAATTCAGGGTATCCCCGCCAGTCAGTTTCAACACTGGCAACGCATTGCCTACCTGTTTCAAGAGGATCGCCTGCTCCCCTGGCGTACCGTGGAACAGAATGTACATTTTGGTCTTGAAAACCTCGCGCTGAACAGCAAGGAACGCAATGAGAGGGTTGCAGATGCGCTGGCTCTGGTGGGGTTATCCCCTTTTTCTCACCACTGGCCACATCAGTTATCAGGGGGAATGCGCAGCCGTGTTGCCCTGGCTCGCAGTCTTGTAGTTCGGCCACAAATCTTACTGATGGATGAACCCTTTTCACGACTTGATCCACAAACTCGCAGCACGATGCATGATGAACTCCTGCGCATTCAGGCACTGACGAATATGACTATTGTGCTGGTAACCCATGATGTGGAAGAAGCCGTAATCCTCGCAAATAAAGTCGTGATCCTAAAACCCCACCCTGGTCGCATCCATCTCGAGAGTGAACTCATGCTGCCACGACCACGTATCCCTACGATACCTGAGGTGAATGAGCATATCCGCCTGTTGCGTCTGGAGATTTAGGATGAAACACATTTCACGCCCTATCAGTTTGATTCTACAAAGAATTACCCTATTGGTTATTTTTTTTGTGGCCTGGTGGCAAGCATCACAGCATTTACCTGCCTTTATATTGCCCGGCCCGGTCAGTACCTGGCAGGCACTGGTCGCCCTCTGGCAGGGGGGAAACTTATTGCACGACGTCGGCATCACCTTTAGCAGGGTACTGTCTGGTTTTGTGCTGGCTGCATTGGTGGGCACCCTGTCTGGCCTGATACTCGGCGCCAGTCAAACCATCGCCCGTTTCTGTGAACCCTTACTGGCGGTCTTCAACACCGTGTCATCCGCTATTTGGGCCATCTTTGCCATTATCTGGTTTGGTATCTCTGACGCTACTACCATTTTTGTGGTGTTCATGACCGCCATGCCACTGATTCTGACTAACGTCTGGCAGGGGGCGCAGAATGTTGATGCCCAGTATGTTGAGCTAGCACGCAGTTTCCGTATGAGCCGCTGGCAAACGCTGCGCAAAATTTATCTCCCCACTATTCTTCCCTATTTTTTTTCCGGGGCTCGCCTGGCGTTTGGTTTTGGCTGGCGAGTCTCTCTGGTGGCAGAAACACTGGGATCATCCGACGGCATTGGCTACCGCCTACGCCAGGCGGGAGACCTGGTACAAACCAGCCAAGTCTTTGCCTGGACACTGTTGCTGGTCTCACTGATGTTGCTGCTGGAAGGCTGTTTACTCAAGCCACTGGAACGCCATTTATTTCGCTGGAAAAAACGCTCTTAACCTCCCATTGACCCAGGATAATCTCATGAAAAAACGACTTGTTGTTTTAGCACTGCTGGCAGGTCTGTTGCCACAGCTCAGTATGGCACAGGATAAAGTACGTATTGGCTACTGGACCTCGGGCGTAAGCCTGGGTTACGGCGCTGTACTCGAGAGCCAGGACTTTCTTAAAAAACGGGGCGTCGATGCGGAATTTGTTCACTTCCCAGACGTTAATGCTCCGCTAAAAGCCCTGGCGGCTGGCTCCATTGATCTTGCTTTTGGTGCACCAGTGGCTGGCGTGTTCAGTATCGCCGCAGAAGGCGTTCCGGTAAAAATATTCTCAGCAACACAACCTGCTGATGTCTCTTTTGTGGTTCCTGAAGACTCCCCAATTACCACTCTGTCCCAGCTGAAAGGAAAAAAAGTGGGCATGTCCCCTGCCGGTTCCTCTGTTGCGGTCATTGGCACCACTTTACTACAAGAAAATGCCGGTATTGCCCCGAATGAATTCTCATTGATCGGTGGTAATGAGTCACGACTGTCACAGTTCCTGGCACAAAAACAAGTGGATGCAGCAGCCTTACGCACACTGACGATTAAGCAGTTACCCGAGCTGAAACTGCGCATTATTGGTACTTATGCCGATGAGTGGAAAAAACTGACCCACAGTGATGCCGTGCCCTATATCGGGGTCGGAACAGTGCGTAGTGAACTGGTTGATAAACATCCTGAAACCGTCGGCAAAGTGGTTGCCGCATTGGGGGATACCCTCGACTGGGGACGCGCCCACCCTGATCAAGTTGTCGATATCCTTAAAGCGAAAGCTAACCTCCCTGAAGATCAAGCCCGGGCCTATGTGGGCCTCTGGGACAAAATGAACCAAATGTCATTTGAACCTGCAGATATCGACTCCTTAAAGCGTGAACATGCCGTGCTATTAAGTAGCGGTACGATTAAAGGTGAATTAAACAACAACCTGTTCGATACCCGTCCCTGGATTGCCTCAAAAAACCTGAAATAACCTGGAGATATGAATAATGAAAGCACTGGTGTTACCGCAACATGGTGGGCTTGAACAACTCATCCTTGATAACGAAAAAACCAAACCATCAGTACAACCGGGCCATGTTGTCATCCGTGTTGGTGCCTCTGCATTTAACTATCACGATGTGTTCACCGTCCAGGGGATGCCCGGCATCACCATCCCTCTGCCAGTGGTTCCAGGGCTGGATCTCGCGGGTACGATTGAAAATATCGGGGAGGATGTCAGCGGCTGGAATGTGGGCGATCGTGTGCTGGTTAACCCACTGAAGCCTGGTGTCGGCCTGATGGGAGAAATGGCTGATGGTGGTATGGCAGAGTATGCCCTGGTGGATGCCCGCCAGCTTATTGCCCTACCCGATACGGTAACTCTGGAACAGGCTGCGGCACTGCCGGTGGCTTATGGCACTGCACACCGCATGCTGATTACCCATAACACCATCAAGGCTGGAGATCGCGTGCTGATACTGGGGGCCAGTGGTGGGGTTGGCACCGCTTGTGTCGTCCTTGCCAAACACTTGGGCGCAGAAGTGATTGCCTGTGCTGGCAGTGATGAAAAAGCGGCCGCACTTCTGAAGCTAGGGGCGGACCATGTGGTCAACTACCGCGAGCAGGATTTTGCCCGCTGGGCTATCGGAAAATATGGTAAGCCACAACGCCGAACGTATGAAGGCGGTGTGGACGTGATTATCAACTTTACCGGCGGGGAGACTTGGCGTCCCTCACTCAAATGTCTGAAGCGTGGCGGCACATTATTGGTCTGCGGTGCAACCGCAGGCTATGACCCCAAAGAAGATCTGCGTTATATCTGGAGCTTTGAACTGAATATCAAAGGATCCAATAGTTTCTATGAGGACGATCTGACCGCCCTGATTGCCATGGTTGCTGAAGGACAAATTACCCCCCTGATTGACCGTGTACTCCCCCTTGAACAGGCTGTTGATGGTTTACGCCTGATTCAGGATCGAGAAGTGCTTGGCAAAGTCGTGGTCACCCCCTAATACAGGAGCAGAATATGAACGCCCAGGATATTGAACAAAAACTATTACAAGGCCCTTACCATCGTTGGTTAGGCCTGAAGGTTCAGCACGCCAGTGAGGGAGAGCTAACCTTAGTTGTTCCTTTTAGGGAGGAGTTTGTGGTCAATCCGGCTGGGGGCTACATTCATGGTGGGATTTTGGCAACACTGATAGACCTTGCGGCAGACTGGGCATTAGTGGCCTGGACCGGCAAAGGTGTGCCCACACTCAACCTGCATGTCGACTATCATCGCCCGGCTCGCGGGGAGTTAACCATAAAAGCGAAGGTTATTAAGCGCGGCAAACTGGCATCCAGTGCTGAAGCCTGGATCTATGACGGTGAAGATCGCTTAATTGCCAGTGGCCGTGGCCTGTACGCCACACCAGCAGATCAGGGGGCGGCATGATCCTCTCGTTGGATCATGTGGTTATCAACAGTCACTTTGCGCTGGATGACAGCGCAAATCTGTTCCGGACGCTCGGCTTTACCTTAACCCCTAAGGGATACCACAGCCTGGGTTCCGTTAACCATCTGATCATGTTTTCTGATCACTATCTGGAACTTATTGGTTTACCAGACCAGGGAGAGCCATTACGCCGAGAGTTACTGGATAGCCCCCCCGGCATAGACGGGCTGGTGTTAGCCAGTAACCACCCTGAAGAGACTGAGCAAGCGCTTACCCTTGCCGGATTTAACCTGCAGCCCGTACAACATTTTTCACGTGAAGTGATCAGCGGCACGCAAAAAGGTGAGGCACGTTTCACGACCTTGCGCCTGGCGCCAGGGAGCTTCAGTGCTGGACGGATCTATTTTTGCCAGCATCACACCCCCGAATGGGTGTGGCGGGATGAATGGTTGCAACCTGGTAGCATTCAAGCACTGACCATCGTTGCCCGTGACGTGGCGACAACCCAATCTGCCTATGCCCGTCTGGGGACGCTGGATTTACTGCATGTCATCAGCTATTCAGAGTGGCAAGACAAGTATGGCGCTTTACTGCCACTGGCAGATGATCGGGATAGCCGTTTCGCTTCGGTGACTGTTGCAGGTCGGGATGTTGTCCCCGTTATGGCGGCAGCAAACCGCCTTGGCTTGCCCCTGGACTATAAAGCAGGAACGCTACGGGTTGCGATTCCTGCGCTTACACTGGTGCTGGAGTTTAATCATGTCTGATCTCTTATCCACTATCCAATCCGGTAATCTCGGGGCATTTCGCACGGCCCTGCATCACAGTCAACAAGTGGCTTTTATTACCCCGCAGCCGGACGGGCAAGAACAGGCCATCACCTTTGAACAACTCAACCAACGAGCAGATGCGTTTGGCTTAAGTTTACAGCAGTTTGCCTGGCCCATAGGCTCACGAGTCGCTATTCTGGCACGCAACTCCATTGATTATATTGTCAGCCTGTTGGGTATCATGCGTGCCGGACTGGTCGCCGTCCCGATAAATTTTCGCTTTCCGGCAGCAACCATTGAACACATTCTTGCGGACAGCGACAGCCAACTACTACTGGGTGATGAGGATCAACTTTCCCGTGTTCATACCACATGCCCACAGATCTCTTTTGGTCGTGAATTTATCCATCCACCACAAACGGGATCCTTTTCCTGCTTCGATCCCGATCCACAAGATCTCGCTTTGCTGCTCTACACGTCTGGATCAACGGGGATACCAAAAGGGGTACGTCTTACTCATAGTAGCCATCGTTGGGTCGTAGAAACCCGACGATCAGCCCAGGAACTGCACCATGAAAGGGTGTTGATTGCGGCCCCATTCTACCATATGAATGCACTGGCTTTAGCCCTGTTAACACTCGCAAGTCAGGTGACAACCATTTTGCTGCCACAGTTTGAAGCAGAAGCGTATGTGGCGGCCATCAGTCGTCATCGCTGTTCCTGGCTCACCGCGGTTCCCCCCATGCTGGCCATGATTTTACAAGATAAGGCGCTGCTGGAAAAACATGACCTCTCTTCAGTTCGGGTCATTCGCATGGGTTCTGCTCCTGTCAGTAATAGTCTGTACCAGTTACTTCATCAATGGTTGCCACAGGTACGGATCATCAATGCCTATGGCACAACCGAAGGGGGACCTGTGGTATTTGCCGGGCATCCACAAGACCTGACAACACCGGAGGGCGCCCAAGGGTATCCCCACCCTGGGGTCAGTGTTCGCCTGCGCAATTCGCATGGTTTACTGGGGGACGAAGGGGTACTGGAACTGAAAAGCCCCGCATTGATGCAAGGCTATCATCAAAGACCAGATGTACGTCCCCCGTTTACCGATGATGGCTGGTATATCACGGGCGATGTTTTTCGACGTGATGCCCAGGGCTTCTTCTGGTTCATCGGACGTCACGATGACATGTTTGTCTGCGGTGGGGAAAATATCTGGCCGGGAGAGGTGGAAAAGCTCCTGGAGCGCCACCCACAAGTGCAACAAGCCTGCGTGATTGGGGTTGAAGATGCTATTAAAGGGCATAAGCCCGTCGCCTGGATTATTCCCAAATCAGGGGAAAAAATCAGCACTCAAGGCCTGAAACAATGGGCTCTGGAATATGGCCCGGCTTATCTCCACCCACGCCATATCTGGTTTACAGACAGCTTCCCCCTGGCCGGGACCAACAAGGTTGATCGCCGGGAATTACGACATCGGGCTGAACAACGTCTTCAACAAAGAGAGCCATCATGACCTTTAACTGGCATAACCCTTATCTTACTCCCCGTACTCCAGTGTTCGCGCGTAACCTGGTCGCAACCTCCCATCCACTGGCAGCACAAGCCGGTAACCGCATCCTGCTTGAAGGGGGAAATGCCGTTGATGCCGCAATAGCCAGTGCCGCAACGCTCACGATTGTTGAGCCGGTATCCAATGGATTGGGGAGCGATGCTTTTGCGCTGGTGTGGGCTGACGGGGAGCTGCACGGCCTGAATGCCTCAGGTCCTGCGCCGAATGCCTGGGATCTTAGCTATTTCCGTCGTCGTTATGGGGAGGATGCACAAGGCAGGGTGAAACGTCCCGAACGCGGGTGGGATAGTGTCACCATTCCAGGGGCGGTCGCAGGATGGGAAGCACTGCATACTCGTTTTGGGAAACTGCCCTTCTCACGTTTACTGCACAGTGCGATTGACATTGCTGAACGGGGTGTGACGCTCGCCCCTATGGTGGCAAAAAAATGGCAAGCCGCCGTACCCATCCTGGCGGAACAACCGGGCTTTGCGGAAGCTTTTATGCCTGATGGACGGGCACCACAAACCGGGGAGCTGTTCCACTTCTCTGCTGCGGCCAGAACCTTGCGCCTGTTAGCGGACCAGGGAGCCAGAGCGTTTTATGAAGGAGAGATAGCAGAAGCCATTATTCAGTGGGCACAGAAAACGGGGGGGGCTTTGACTCTTGAGGATCTGCGTGCCTGGCGGCCTGAATGGGTGAAGCCTATTAGCCAGCAATACCGTGGTTATGAGGTACATGAAATCCCACCTAACGGCCAGGGCATTGCGGCACTCATTGCCTTGGGTATTCTGGAGCAGTTTGATGTTGCCAGTATGGCGCTGGACGGAATTGATGTTCAGCACTTGCAAATTGAAGCCATGAAACTGGCTTTTGCTGATGTTTATCAATATGTGGCTGACCCGGGCGCCATGGACATCACCCCAGAACAGATGCTGGATAAACACTATTTACAACAGCGAGCAGCAAAAATTGATTTTACCCGGGCTCGTCTGCCCAGTGCAGGCATGCCCCGTAGTGGTGGGACAGTTTATCTCACCACGGCTGATGAACATGGCATGATGGTGTCGTTTATCCAGTCTAACTACATGGGATTCGGCTCCGGTATCGTGGTACCTGGCTATGGTATCAGTTTACAAAACCGTGGGGCGGGTTTCTCTGGTGATCCCAAATCTGCCAATGTTGTTTCCCCTGGCAAGCGTCCTTTCCATACCATTATTCCTGCCTTCCTGACGAAAGGAGGTCAGCCACAAATGAGTTTTGGGGTAATGGGAGGAGATATGCAGCCCCAGGGGCATGTTCAAACACTGGTGCGCATGCTCGATTTTCATCAGCAGCCACAAGCCGCTTGCGATGCCCCACGCTGGAAGGTTAACCGTGATTTTACTCTCGATCTGGAAAGCCGCTTTAGCCCGGAAGTCGCCCACCAGCTACAACAGCGTGGGCACCAGCTGAAAACAGTCAATGATCCCTATATGGACTTTGGTGCCGGGCAATTTATCTGGCGGCTTTCAGACAATACCAATCATGGCTATATTGCCGCCAGCGACAGTCGCCGGGATGGGCAAGCATTGGGTTTTTAACATTCCGCCTGATAGCCATTAGTGGGCAGACGCTGGCCCCGTGGCTATTGATCTTTCATCAAGGCCAGAGCCATTTCAGTCATCGGTATAACCCGGGACGGGTTCAAGCATTTTTATCTGCAATAATTCGTTATCCAGTAAAGAGCGACTTGGCATGTTTAGCACCATCGCCAGCTGATTCTGTGTCATCAGTAACCCGGACTGGGACTCCAGCTGTTTAAAATTTTCCACGTCCGCTTTCAGCCGCTCCAGCGACTCCCGGCTCAGAATATGCGGACTAAATGCCCCGGTTGTTTTCAGCGTCACCAGTCGCTGACGCAGCCGTGCGTTAGAAGCCTCGTTACGAACAAAATACCCCCTGGCGATATCATCCTCAGCCAGGCGAATATGGGTTTGTCCAAGAACAAAAACAGCCTTATTTTTCAAGTCAGCCGTCAGCATCGTGAAGTGAATATTCTCAATAAGCTGTCTATTACTGAGGTCTGATAGCAAGCTGGTTAACAATGTATCCAGATCACTGACAACCCGCCGTAGAGGGACAATATGCAGGCGAATAAAACGAGGGTCGGTTTGCTGCTGGCAAGCATAGATGGCCTCTTCAATACTGGCCAACGCTTTGCTCTTGATGTCACTGAACTGCATTAACTGACTGAATCTTACGGCTTCCAAAATAGACGTCGTTTTTTGGTCAAGGGTATCGATTTGCCCTCCTAATGCCTCAAGCTGCTTCCCAAGCGTGTCATTCGTCTGCCGTGTCGAGAGAAGATTCACAGCCGAGAGTAACATCGCCTGCTGGGCTAACTGCCCTATCACATCTTGTTGCACCTGGTTAACGGAACGACTGAGCTCCTGCTTAATCACTTCTGACATCCCCACGCCCCCATTACCAGGAAAGACCAGATGTTTGACAATACGCCCCCCGGCATCGCGCAGTGTTCCGCCAAAAATGCGTAATGCCCCAGATGCAATACCATCAATAATTTCAGGATCAAGGGGTAATGCTCGTTCCAGTAATGGAGAGAGGCTCATAAATTGATCTCCGAAGAAAATTGTTCTGCCATCAATCGGGCGCGAATACTGCCAACCACCAGAACCGCGGGTACCGTAACGCTATAGGCTGTTCCAGTAAAAGCGAAAATGATGCCAATAACCCCCGCCAATACCCCTAAAAATTGCCCTACCACAGGAATAGCTGCAATAGCCCCTCTCTGAAGAATAAAACCGCCAACAGCCAACAAGGCCGGGGCCATGCCACCCACACCTCGCGCTGCCACATGATTAACCCCCATACGACGTTTTTGGTCAGCCAGAGTCTCCCGAAGAATTTTTTCAAATTCACTACGTTCAGTCTCAGAGAGCTTATTTTTATAATCGGCAATGACCTTTTCGGCGATTTTCTCTTCCGTTTTCATCAAAAGATCGTCTGGAGTATATTTTACCGCCACTTTATTGGCGACATCGGTGACAATTTGTCGATACCGAACACCACGCCTGCGTAACAGGTTCATGACACTGTCTCCCCCCATACTCTGGAGTTCCATAGTTAACTTTAACGGGCAGCGTTCAGTGCAACGAATAGAGGAGGAATGTTTACCCGAGAGTATTTCCGCCAGAAAGGCTTTTTCTTCTTCTGTGGCTTGCAGTAATAATGGATAAAGATCACCATCATCTCGGGCAAAATCGATATTTTTCATCTTGAGTAGACCGATTCCAGAGGTTAATACCAATAATAATTTCGTATCAGGAGGTTATAACGCTTCATACCTTCCGTATCAAATGAAAACCACGTATTATTAATGATGCATCGCAATGCAATCTATATGGAAAGGTATTCATTTTGAAAAATAAAAAGCTCTCGTTAATTGCAGTAGTAACGGCATCATTAATTATGTCTGGTTGTGATAATAATGATAGCAACAACAACGCCAGCAGTGCAAAAAACGATCAGGCCTCTCAGGCTGAAGTAACAAAAAAAGCAGCTGAAGTCGCGCCTCGCACGTACAAAGATTCAGATTTTACACAGCTTGATAGTGGGTTAAAATGCCTGAACTTATATACGGAAGTTGCAGAAAAATCTCCGGATGAAAGCTATGCCTTCTTGATAAAACCTCAAGAGCTTTCCCAGAAAAAAGATCATTTTGAACGTGCTGATTATATAAAGAGTTTAAGCGGCGAAATTGCTAATCTCCAGTCATCGGAAAAGGTTAATAAACTCTTCAGTGTCACCATTCCTAATGACGATAGAAAACTTACCCACGTTATGCTCACCCAATACATTGACGCAAATGAGCCGCATGTTTCTCGCGGCAGTGCAAAAAATGAAGGGAAACCCGGCTTTCAGATCTTACTATTCTCCCCGAGTGGTGGCTCCGGTGAATATAAAAGATATTCTTTCGATTCAAGAAATGGATACGGTGAGACAAGTAACTGTGAGGTAGGTATTCCGGGTGGTTATGAAAGCCTGATTTTCATGCCTGTCACAGATGAGTCAATCGCCAGAAAAATCTCGAAATATGTTTCCGATGATAAGGAAAGTAAGAAATTAAGTGTAAAATACTTCATGGAAGCCAATAGTTCTAATTATGTAGGGAACGATGGTGTAAGTAACAGAATCCCATTGACTGCTGTATTCTCAAAATTAATAAAAGTACAGCTACTTTATAATGGTGAAGTTATTAATGAGTATTTAGCTGACTAAGACCTTAACTAAAGAGGTTATTGCCGAGGTATTAACCTTCTGGTTTTTATGATCTCAATAATCTCTATTAGATATAGTCTTATACGACCAGTTACCTACTCCTCGCACAGGTAACTGGTGACAACTTTTATTTATTAGATGGCTAATATGATTCCCCAGATAGTCATGCGGTTGCCTGACTATAAATATGGGTTTCAGAGGTGCTCGCATCAGCCCTTCCACCATGATTTCAGGGGGGGAATGTAAAGACTTGCCTATCTGGAAGCGTTTATTAAGGGAACATGAGGGGCAACATCTGCAGGTAAAATACCAGCCAATCGTGGATCAGCCTGAACCTCAACCTGAAAAGCATAGGGTTTAAACCCCGTACGAATATAAAATCGTAATGCACCCGGGCTATCAAAAGTACAGGTATGAACCCAAAAACGTTTGATGGGCCGCGCCCAGGCCCGTTCAATGGCCTCAGACATCAGCGCTTTGCCTAATCCTTTGCCCGTCGCTCTACCCACCAGCCCAAAATATACCAGTTCACACTCTTCTGACTCACTAAAATCAAGTTCCAGTAAACCAATATCCTCCCCTTTGTCACATACCACGTAAATATCGACACTCTTTCGGTTAAGAATGGTGAGTAGCTCAGTGTCTGGCATCAGGAGCCGTGAAGACCATAACCATTCAGCACCCACCGCACGGTACAATTTTCGATAATCAGCCGGTGTTGGGGAAGTTAAGGGTTCAATGGTTATCCCTTCCGGGAATTTGACTGGTTCTGTCGTGGGCTTATCATACATCTCAAGATGCGTGACGACGGTGGCGATAAAACCAGGGGCAAGGTCAGAATAACCAAAGGGTAAAACAGACTGCTGCTCACTCATAGATATCGCCTTCTTATCATCCAGTTGTTTAAATGTTGGTATTTTCCCTGCCGCCAATAACCCGTTCAGGGTGATGCTTCCTTGAAGCATGACGGATCAATGTTCCCCAAACAAGATGTGAATGGATAACCCCGTCAGCAGAACGTTCAGTTATACCATCGTAAAAAAGAAAGGGAATTAATACAGAAAAAGCAAAACAGCTGAAAGAAATAAGCCGCCTTATATCAGGGCGGCTCAAAACACATGTTACCTGTGGAACAGATCCAGTAATCGATTAACGATACACCAGACCACCATCAATCAGGATCGCCTGGCCGGTAACATAGTCTGAATCCGGGCCTGCCAGATAAGAGACCAGACCAGCCACATCGTCAGGTGTTTCAGGACGGCCCAGTGCAATACCTTCAACAAATTTCTTATAGGTTTCACCGATTGGTGCACCAGTAACTTCGGAGAATCGTTTGTCAATTTCAGTCCACATACCGGTACCGACGATACCTGGACAATAAGCATTCACGGTAATGCCACGGCTCGCGTACTCTTTTGCGGCGGCTTGTGTCAGGGCACGTACTGCAAATTTAGTGGCTGAGTAGATACCCAGCATCGCGAAACCATCGTGTCCGGCGATGGAACAGGCATTGATAATTTTGCCTTTTTGTTCCCGTTCGATGAATTTTTTTGCCGCTGCCTGAATACCCCAAAGCGTACCCTGAACGTTGATACGCATAATGCGATCCACTTCTTCAGGGGTTACATCAGCCAGAGCATTAACCTGAGCAATACCGGCGTTATTAACGATGATATCAAACCCACCTAACTGTTTTTCAGCCTGTTCGATGGCCTCATAAACTTGTGCCCGATCTGCGATATTAGCAACAAAAGTCGCCGCCTTGCGTCCCAGAGCCCTGACTTCTTGTGCCACAGATTCCAGTGCTTCCGCATTCATATCAACCAGCATCAGAGAGGCACCGTCTTTAGCCAGACGTAATGCAATACCGCGTCCGATTCCCTGCCCGGCACCTGTAACTAAAGCAACTTTATTTTCGATAGCCATAATCTGTATTCACCTCATTCTGATTAAATATTTGGTATTAAGCTTCGGCTTTATATGGGTATTACTCTATAAGTGTCGCTCCAGATAGCCTACCCCCCTTATGGGGGGTATACTGTCTGGTAGAGCACGAATTGGGTAAAACAGGCTGTCACTTTATTGATTTTGACTGCTCCAAAAACCAGTAGTATTGAAAGGAGTAGCGGGATGTTTTCTTTGCCGATGATAAAGGGTTCTTCTGTCACCCACGTGCAGGACGAACGTGCAAGCATGACACCAGGTTCACAGCTTCTGCTAAGTAAAGGCATCCCACCTCGTTTACCTGAAGTGTTGTACGAACGCGGTCGGCTATTGCAGTGCCTGAACCGTGCCGAAACAGCAAGCCTGACCCTGATCTGTGCAGCCGCTGGTTTTGGTAAAACCACACTTTTAACGCAGTGGTACCAGCAACGCCAGCAACAAGGTGATGCCATTGGCTGGCTGAGTCTGGAAAAAAGTGACAATGCCCCCCGGTTATTTGCTTATTATCTCCTTGACGTATTACGTCCGTTATATCAGGGCTGGAGTTCAACCTTTTCCGACGCTGACATCCGTGAACAGCCCGATGCCCTGTCCTTGTTTCTGATTGAATTAATCAATCAGCTACATTACTGCCCGCACCCGATATACCTTGTGATTGATGACTATCAGAATATCTACCATTCTGAGATTAATAATGGCATGAGCTATTTGTTAAACCATGCCCCCCCTTCCCTGCACATCATTATCGGTAGTCGTTGTCGCCCGAAATTTGAATTGAGCCGTTTGCAGATGCAGGAGCAGTTAATCGAGATTGGTGATGGCGAACTACGCTTCAGTCTTGCAGAAGCCCAGAACTATATTACCCATGCCATGACAATACCTGTGCATAAATGGGAT
This sequence comes from Citrobacter sp. JGM124, assembly GCF_018257795.1. Classification (GTDB taxonomy): domain Bacteria; phylum Pseudomonadota; class Gammaproteobacteria; order Enterobacterales; family Enterobacteriaceae; genus JGM124. The sequence goes on from NZ_JAERJD010000006.1 coordinate 277,859, forward strand.
ATTCAGCACCTTGTCACAATGACTGAAGGCTGGATTGCAGGGATGAAAATAGCAGCCTTAGCAACAGAGCGCCGTCCCGATACTCAATACCTTGCCAAAGAATTAAATGTGCGCTCTCAGACGCTCACCCGCTATCTGGAAGAGGTCGTGTTCTCGCCACTCCCTGCGGAAGTTTTCTCATTTCTGATGCAAACGTCGATACTGAATCGTCTGACACCCGGCCTGTGTAACGCGGTCACCGGACAGAATAATGGTGCAGAAATGCTGGGCTGGATAGCGCGGAATAACCTGTTTATCACCGCCGTGGATGAGAGTAATTTTTGGTTCCGTTATCATCCCTTAATCCGTGACGCCCTGTTCAGCCGTCTGCAACAGAGTCCCCGGCTTTATATTAACCAGCTACATGAAAGAGCAAGTCACTGGTTTGCTGCAGAACAACAATGGCCAGAGGCAGTGCGCCATGCTCTGGCGGCGGGTAAACCCATAGCCCACCATGCTGAAGTCAGTGCCCAGTATCTTGCAGAAGAAGGTGATATAGAAACCATGGTGCGCTGGCGCCACCATTTTCCTGTACATTTGGGGACGTCACAAATTGAATTACAACTCAATCTTGCATGGGCGCTGGCACACCGTTTTCGTTTTAATGATGCGCATCAGCTGCTGGATACCATTGAAGTCTGGGTGACTAAAAATGACAAACCGCTCCCCCACAGTACATGGGTTAAGTTACGCGTAGTGCGGGGGATTTGCGAAGCCTTTGCTGACAATATATCTGGCAGTATCAAGATCGTTGAGCCTCTACTACAAGAGATCCCCTGTGGAGATGTTTGGGTAGATGGGCTGGTGTGTAATATCCTCAGTTTCTGCCATCTGGCGGCATTACGCCCTCAACAGGCGTTGGACGTTCAGCTATATGTTGCGGGAAACCATGAAGAAAGCCGCAATATGTTCGTCAACGTCTACCGTGCTTTTGTCCTGGCACAGGGGCATCTCCGGCAGGGAAATTTACAAGAAGCCCAGTATCTGACAAGCCAGACACTGCATTATGCCGAACCTTATAGTGATGCGAATACCAGCAGTGGTGCGACGCTGGCTCCCATCTTAGCGGCTATTGCGTGGGAGCATGGAGAAGTCGAACGTATAGATGATCTACTCAGACCTCGCCTTAAGATGATTGACGATTTTTCACCACCTGAGGGGTTAAGCCGTTGCTATATAGTTCTTGCCAGGCAAGCACTGCTCAGGGGTGAATACGATGATTCAGAGTCATTGTTAATTCATGCCGAACAATTAGCAGCACAGCGCGGATGGACACGGGCTTTGGCACCTCTGCTCGCTGAACGTCTGACTCTGGCTCTTAAGACAGGCAACAAGAGTCGAGCCGAGAATTTACTACACCAGTTGCAACAACTCGCCCAACAGAGTCATGCCGACCAAAACAGCTTCATTGATGGCTATTGGGTCTTAAGTCAAAGCCGTTTTATGCTGGCCATGCACGACGACTTTGCCGCCGCTGAACGACTTTATCCCCTGGTCAATGCGCAGGAACATTGTGGTGAATGGCTCTCAGCCGTCTATTCAAGACTTTTGCTGTCCATTGCGCTGTGGCGTGCTGATCAGAAAGATCTGGCAGCGTCAGTCTGCAAGCCAGCACTGCAATGGGCAGTACAGCAAAACTTGTTACGCAGCCTGCTTGATATGGGCCCAGAACTCTTTTTACTGCTCAATCATCTGCACGATCAGCAAACACCACAAGATACGTTTACTTATGTCATTCATCAGATCAGGTCGCTGCTTGCTGCAACTGAAATGAATATCCCGCCAAAGCCTATTGAAGCCCCACAATTAAAATTAACAGAACGTGAACACCAGACGTTACATCTGATAGCAGAAGGCCATCCGAATAAAAGTATTGCCCGTTCTCTGGGGATTTCGACCGAAACAGTAAAATGGCACTTGAAGCATTTGTATGAAAAGCTGCAGGCAAATAACCGTACCCAGGCAGTTAATCAGGCGCGTAAATTAAAATTACTGAGTTAAAAATTATTTCATGTATTAGCAGGATAACACTGTCGATAACCATCACTGAGTAGCCTGTATCTCAGGATGACTGATTGAGTTTATCAAGATGATGTACGATATCCCTGCGTACCTCATTAAAAACATAGGCAAATTTATTCCGCATAGAATCCGTTTTTGAAGCGCTGACAACGTCTCCATCTGGAAGATAATTTGCCGAATCAAAATCTATGATATTGAATCCAGTCTCCACATCATAAATAATATTCCCTTTATTAATATCATTATGAATAATACCAAGTCGCTGCAGTTTTGCTGAAAGAAGATCTGCAGGATTAGTATTATCAATCACATCCATCAAGTGATGAAGGCTGTCTTTATCACTGATCGTTCCGATGCTGTCCAACGAATTGCCTTTGATTTTTTTTAATTTTACAAAAACAGCCCCTGACCCATCTTTATTGGTGTTAATATAAATACTTGCTGATTCAGCACCATATAATCGATTAAACCCCTTAGCATTGTTTTTTGCTGACAGAAGACGAGATTTGTGTCGCTCATCAAACTTTCCTTTGTATCTTTTGATAACCCTGTCATGCTGATAATCATAAATAACACCTATGCTGCCTTCAGCAATAATTGGGTATTTACTGAGATCTATATTTCCCTTTCTATCCCCACCCTTGCACATATGACTGTGTGAAGACCCTCTTTTTATTCTAAAACATCCACTTTCACGCTGATAATAAATGAAATCATCATTGTCATGTTGCTTCCCATTTTTGGTGGTTTTACGTCCCCCTGAGAATAATGAGTTACCAATGGTATTTTTATAATATCTGTCAGAAATACCTTTTGGATTTAATAATTCAAGATGACCATGCTGATTAAGAAAAAAAATCTCACCCCATAGAAAACCTGCTTCTGTATTAATTTGGGCATACATTTTTTTCCCTTTTCTTTCACGAATCATGTCAACCTTCAACGTTCTGCTATATTCAGGGCTATATAGCATGGAAAATTTAACTTTTTTATCTGCAGGTAGTTTCAGATGCCATTCATTACGGGCCAGGATAATTTCATGATGTGAAGCACGCCCCCGTGCCGCATCATAGATAACGAATTGATTCGTTCCCGGGTGATGGGTAAATGGCACAAACTGCCCGAACATTTCAACGGCCGTTAATTTCCCGGGGTGAGCCGTGTATGGATTATCCACACTGTATATTCCTGTATTATGCCTGCCCTGCAACGGAGTGGAATAATAAGGGCTGATCGAAAAACGATAAACCAATTGCCGTTCTTTTTTACTGAAGCGATTAAATCGCCCATTACCTGTCATTTTCCACTTATGAGACAAATAGTTAAAATAGACTTGATAGCGCTGTGTCGCACCTTTATAACCTTTCGGCATGGTGACATAAATATTGCCTTTCTCATAGAGGACGGGTACACGATGTGCATGCCCTTTACTTTCTATATCTATATGATTAATTCCATTTTTAATATGAAAATCAGGCAGTGTTAATTGAGGTTTTTTCCCCTGATGGGTAGACTTAGGGCCAAGATCATATTGTGATATATAACCAGTACTTACAATGCTTACCCTTGCTTGTTGAATAATTTCCTGCAGTAAACTGAGCTCTTTTTCAGGTAAGACAGCACGTTGCTGTAAATCATCTGAAGCTCTTTCCAGTAAAGGAGCAATAATTTCCTGAGTGACAACCAGCGACTTGCCATAAGGTAGAATACCAATTATTTGTGAGATAATCTCATCAATTATCTCAGTGATTTTTGAAACTTTCTTAATATCATTTTCATCAGGACAACCATGCCCCTTACGCCAGCTATCAACATTCATAGATTCTATTGTTAATTGCGTGACTGGCTTACTTAAAGACAAGCTTATTTTCCTCAGGATATTTGCAAAGTTATCTTTGTCATCACTATTTATGCAAGAGAAATCATACAATCGGATAACTGTTACATTATCAATTACCGGGACTGGTGTTGTTCTTTTTATTGATTGATGCACATGACGGAGAGCCCGGTCTATTGCCTGATCTTTTTTTTCTGTGGTCGGTAAATCGGTTGTCATAAGAGTATCGGATGGTTCAGCCATCATCATGGTACTCTTCACTGTATTTACTCTATGGTTATTATCATAGGTTCCTTTGGAAACAGAATGGACCATCGACATAATTTTTCGGGTTTTGGTACCGGCCTGCACGGGTGTCAGATTTTCTTTTGATGGTAATGCAACGAAATCTGAGATATTTTTACGATAAAATCCATTAGCAGCATAAATATATCCATCAAATTTCAGCAGTTCAGTATTTTTCGTTATTGTAGCATTGTTATTCCTGACTAATGTTAGCATCGTCAGTAATGACAGTGCTGCATATGATATATCCTGTCTGTTTATATTCCCGCTATGTCTTCCTGGCCTGGAGGAAATATTATCACAATGTTTTTGATATAATTTCTGGCTAATCTGTCGCTGCTGTAACAGTATTAAATGCTCACCTGCGCGACGGCGATGAAGCTGTTCAACACTCAATATATTATTCATATAAGATGTAACATATAAACCATGATGGGTCATAATGTTATACGTTAAAGCCCCGTCACACTGAAGCAGTAATTATATGCACTTCAATTAATTGAGCGAAACATGAAGCAATTCCGAGCGAGGATCAGAAAAAATCGCTGAAGACTCTGGCCAGATAATAATCAGGCTGAATATGATTTTTTTAATATATATCATCCTTGATCACCGTATTACCTGCCTGACGCAATAAAGTAGTATTGCCTGATGTTCTGCAGCCATAACTTATTGAATATTATCCCCATAGTGATACGCTTGAGGACAATAAATTTAATATTAATAGATAAGAATAAATTTAAGAGATTCACCAATGGCGCAACCACAGTGTTAACGTGACTGTGGCTACGTCGCTGGGCATCAGTTACTGGCGTACAGTATCGTCACCAAAACCAATCCACTTGTAGGTTGTCAGTGCTTCCAGCCCCATTGGGCCACGGGCATGCAATTTTTGTGTACTGACAGCAACTTCCGCACCAAGGCCAAACTGAGCACCATCGGTAAAACGTGTGGAGGCATTGACGTAAACGGCAGAAGAGTCGACCTCATTCACAAACCGGTTGGCATTGTGCAGGGAGCGAGTCAAGATCGCGTCAGAATGCTGGGTTCCATAGTCACGAATATGGCGGATAGCCTCATCCAGATTGGCAACCACTTTTACATTCAGATGCAGTGACAGCCACTCATCGTGATAATCAGCCTCTTTCACCGCCTCAGCTTGTGCAGGTCCCTTTTGGAGCACCGGGAGCGATTTTTCATCCCCGTGTAAGGTTACACCACAGGTTGCCATACGCTGGCTTAATAGCGGCAAAAAACGATCTGCTATCTTTTCAAGCACCAGCAGAGTCTCAACGGTATTACACGTGCTGGGACGCTGTGTTTTAGCGTTAACGATGATATCCAGCGCAGGCTCAAATTCGGCACTCTCGTCAACCACGATATGACAGACACCAATCCCCCCCGTGATAACGGGAATTGTCGACTGTTCGCGACACAGTTTATGGAGGCCAGCGCCGCCACGGGGGATCAACATATCAATATAGCGGTCAAGGCGTAGCATCTCCGAGACAAGCTGGCGGTCAGGATTTTCAATCGCCTGAATCGCGGCTTTTGGTAAACCGCAGGCCTCTAATGCCTGCTGGATCACGCTGACCGTCGCGTTATTGGTACGCCATGTCTCTTTACCCCCACGCAAAATCGCCGCGTTACCGGTTTTAAGGCACAGAGAAGCCACATCCAGGGTAACATTCGGACGTGCTTCGTAAATCACCCCAATCACGCCCAATGGCACACGACGCCGTTCAATACGCAAACCACTATCAAGCACCCCGCCATCTATAACCTGACCGATAGGATCAGCCAGATTACAAACCTGACGCACGTCGTCAGCAATATTTTTTAAACGAGCTGGGGTAAGTTGCAGACGATCAAGTAATGCTTCACTCAGCCCGTTTTTCCGCGCTTCATCTACATCCAGTTGATTCGCTGCCAAAATAGCATCGCTCTGAGCCTCAAGCGCATCGGCAATTTTTTCCAGCACACGATTTTTTTCTCGTGTGGAGAGTAAGGCTAACTGGTAGGAAGCCTCTTTCGCCGCTTTGCCCATTTCTTCCAGCATAATCTGCTCCTTATTTAACAATCATGTCATCGCGATGAACAGCAACCGGGCCATATTCATAGCCAAGAATGTCAGCAATGTGTTGGGAATGCTGCCCGGCGATACGTCGCAGTGCATCACTGTTATAGCGACTTACCCCATGTGCAATATCATCCCCCCGCAGGCTACGGATCCGAATGACTTCACCACGGGAAAAGTCCCCTTCGATAGTTTTGATCCCTTTCGGCAACAGTGAACTGCCTCGCTCAAGGAGCGCGATGAGCGCGCCGTCATCAATCGTAATTTCTCCCGCAGGAGGTGCTCCAAAAATCCAGCGTTTACGATTTTCCAGCGGTGAAGATTCAGCATGGAAACATGTACCAACAGGGATACCCTGGGCAACATCACTAATAACACCAGGCTTTGAACCTGCGGCAATAACGACATCAATCCCGGCACGGCAAGCAACATTGGCTGCCTGTAACTTAGTGCCCATACCGCCAGTACCCAGTCCAGAGACGCTGTCACCCGCAATGGCCCGTAACGCATCATCAATAACATGCACATCGGTTATCAGTTCAGCATCAGGATTGCTACGGGGATCGGCGGTATACAGCCCTTGCTGGTCAGTCAGTAGAAGGAGTTTATCTGCGTCCGCCAGAATCGCCACCAGCGCAGAAAGGTTATCGTTATCACCTACTTTTATTTCTGTCGTGGCAACAGCATCATTCTCATTAATGACCGGGACGATACTGTTATTCAGCAGGGCATGCAGGGTATCTTGTGCATTGAGAAAACGTTCACGATCTTCCATATCCGCACGAGTCAATAACATTTGCCCCACATGGATTCCGTAAATCGAAAATAGCTGCTCCCAGAGCTGAATCAGCCGGCTTTGTCCCACCGCCGCCAGTAGTTGCTTTGAGGCAATCGTTGCAGGGAGCTCGGGGTAATTCAGATGCTCCCGTCCGGCAGCAATCGCGCCCGAGGTCACTATAACAATGCGATGCCCGTTGGCATGTAATTGCGCACACTGGCGTACTAGCTCAACAATATGTGCTCGATTCAGGCGGCGCGAGCCACCGGTTAATACACTAGTGCCCAGTTTAACCACTAGCGTCTGGCTGTCACTCATGATTCTCTGCCGTCTCAACAAAATAGGAATAGTTAAAAACTCTCCCACGTTTTAACAGGACTGGCATAACTTGCCAACAGGCGGGAAGATAAAAGAGAAAGAAAAAGAAGAAGATCAGCAATACTGTGCTTTTTTTATGACATTTTTATGTTTTTTGAAAAAAAACTTACCATTTCCGATTTTATTGTAACTTGTCATAAATCTTTAATCTCAGCAGGCTAAAACTCCCATGCATTTTACTGGCACACCTCAATTTAAGTTCAATTGTAGGTTTTAACCATCTTGGGATACAAAATGAAAAAAAGCACACTGGCAATTCTGGTACTGGGTTTAGTTGCATCACAAGCTTCTCAGGCAGCAGAAGTTTACAATAAAAATGGCAACAAACTTGACCTCTATGGACGCGTGAAAGCGTTACGTTACATCACCGATAATAAGAAAGAAGACGGCGATAAATCTTACGCTCGTCTTGGCTTTAAAGGTGAAACGCAGATCAACGATCAGCTTACTGGTTTTGGCCAATGGGAATACCAAATAGCCGCCAACAAAGTTGAAGGTGATACTGACACAGCGAAAACCCGTCTGGCATTTGCTGGTTTAAAAGCGGGAGATTACGGCTCATTCGATTATGGTCGTAACTACGGTATCCTGTATAACGTTGCTGGCTATACCGACGTACTGCCAGAGTTTGGCGGTGATGGTTTGGTTAAAACTGACAACTTCATGACTGGCCGTACTACAGGTGTCGCCACTTACCGTAATAACAATTTCTTCGGTCTGGTTGATGGCCTGAACTTTGGCCTGCAATACCAGGGCAAAAATGATACCGACAACCGTTCTGCGATTGGTAAACAAAATGGCGACGGTTTTGGTACTTCACTGTCCTATGACTTCGGTGACAGTGGCTTCACTGCTGCTTTCGCTTACGCCAACTCCAACCGTACTGCTGGGCAGAAAAAAGCCTACTTTGGCCAGGGTGATGGTAAAGCAGAGGCCTGGACAACCGGCCTGAAATACAACCAGAATAATATCTATCTGGCTGCCTTGTATGCTGAAGCGCGTCACATGACCCCAGTATCAACGACGTTGAACATTAATAACGTGGCAACCAAAGTTGAAGGTTCTGCGAATAAAAACCAGGTTGTTGAACTTGTTGCTCAATATCAGTTTGACTTCGGCCTGCGTCCATCCCTGGCATATATCCAGTCAAAAGGCAAAGATATTAATGGGTTAGGCGACGTTGACTTGGTTAAATATATTGATGTTGCTGCTACTTATTATTTCAACAAAAATATGTCGACCTATGTTGATTACAAAATTAACAGACTGAAAAGCGACAACAAGCTGGGTATCAACAACGACAACATCGTTGCCCTGGGTCTGGTTTATCAGTTCTAAGTTTCCAAAGTCTGAAAGCGCAATTCATCGACTTTCAGTCGCGAACCATAAAAAAAGGGCTCATACTGAGCCCTTTTTATTTTTGCGCAAGGGAGGCTACAGAACGTTCTCTCTCCTTCCTGCCACGGTTATCGCAGTACCAACAACAATCTGTCAGAGCAGCTCAACTAAACAGTCAGAACTTTTATCTCTTCCGATAACGCTTCAGAGGGCACTAATGCTACCTCTAAACTGGCAAGGAGATCTTTCAGGCGCTTGTGAAAATCATGCAGTGTTTTTTGTACCTTTGCATCCGTCTCTGGATCACATAAAGGGGTCACCTGCCATTGCCCTTCCTTGTCAAATAGTCCAAATTGGTAAGCGTAAATCAACTGATCGTCTTGTGTATCCAGTGTCAACCACCATCCCCAAAACTCACGTTTTTCGGGGGCAGGTTTAGCATTAACGCAGACAGCAAGGCAGTCAAAGAAAAAGCTATCGCCTTCACACTGGGATTCTCGAATGTACGGACCTAGACCGATAAACTTTTTGATTAACTTGCTTCTCGTATGCCCGCTCACTAATGTCATTACACTCTCCTGTTATGCTGCAACGGTTTCGTTTTAACCTGGAATTGCGCTTATTTTCACAGTCGATTTTTTAACCACTCGACGATATTCAGTAATGTCTTATCGAAATTTTTATATACCGGGCTGGCAGGTATTGCCAATAGTTTACCGTCAACAGACGAGGAAGTAATTAAGCGTGACTCTTCTTCCGGGCTGAAAAAATCATTTGCCCAATATCCCGAAAGCATCGGGGTAGGACAACGACGGCCTAGCAGTCCTTGGGTCTTTAAGGAGTAACGATTAAGTTCAATACCAAGGTTCGCATCGGATACGTTGTTCATCCCTAATCGACTGGCAAAAACGTCGATCAGCATATCCGGTACCCGTGCCTGGCACTGGGGATCAGTCAGCAAGGTATGCACAATTGGGCCGAGACAAGCCACGGCTTTAAGGCGTTGTGACTCAAGATAGGCAAGTCGTACTGCCACATTGGCGCCAAAGCGGAAGCCAAATGCTGCCACACGGGTATGGTCAATCCACGGAATATCAGGCAGGGCATTAAGCACCTGCTGATGCAGCTGACTGGAATCCTGGGTTAATTTCCATTTAGCCGAAAATCCGACCGATGGCATGTCCAGTGTCAGCATGGCAATACCTTGCGGAGCCAAATAATGTGCAAAAAAATTGTAGTAATCGCTTTGTAAGGTATCCAGTCCCCCACACATGAGTACCGTTGGGAAAGGACCATCCCCTTGCTGGGGAATGTGCAGAAAACCGGTTACACTGCCCCCATCAGCAACAGGAAATGAGAGCTGGCGCAAACCACCAGACAGGCGCGGGGCGGCCTCTTCATAGGCCCTGCTAGCCAGAACCTGAGCCTGTTCCGCTAAAACATCACCTTTCAAATGAGGATAGGCGGCAATGCTGTAAAGATTGGCAGCATTCAGCCAGTACTGGCCCATGCTTCCCTCATCCTGTGCATTATTGGCTCTTTGTTGCCAGAGCATCGCTTGCTTTGACCACTCATAGATCCAGTTCCCCCCCCGGTAACCAATCACAGTATCCAGTAGATCATCATTGGTGCGTTCCGTATCAGCGCAAGCTATACGTGCCTGAACATCCAAAATATCCCGGGGATCGACACCTCGCCAAATCCATAACAGACGATTAATCATGCGATACCAGTGAGGAACCGTATCACCATCAAGTGCAGAGTGAACCTCAGACGTAACATTATGATGAGTCCGACGAACCAGCGTTGACGTTTCAGGATGCTTAAATCGGGGTTTAAATAAGGTTTCGCTAAGATTGGCTTGCGACATCTGCTGCCCTGCCTCTGCAAATAAAAGAGAGAGTGATTGTACTCTGATAACAGATAAATAGCACAAATGGGGCCAGAAGAGCCAGATATTACGGGCAGGGGGAATAGCGAAAAAAGAATTCGGGGATGCTAAATAGAAACAGGACTCATCGGCAGTTGATCAACCAGCAATAGCAACCAACGACAGATAGTCGAACCACATAGTAAATAATCTATGTTTATCAGCTATCTGTCGTCAACATTAGCGGGTGACTCTCGATAATCGCTAACGATTAATCGTGCCCGGACAAGGGAGGAACAAATACCACACCCATATCCCATGGCTGTTCAATCCAGGTGTTTTGTGGGATATCGATGACATAATCATCAACCAGTGGTCGACCAGCAGGTTTAGCAAAAATAGTCACAAAATGTGCTTTTGGGTACATTTCGCGAATGGCTACTGCCGTTCCACCCGTATCAACCAAGTCGTCAATGACGATAAAACCTTCACCGTCACCTTCCGCACGCTTCAGAATGGTCATTTCACGTTGATTATTATGGTCGTAGCTCGAGATACAAACAGTATCAACATGACGAATACCCAGCTCGCGAGCCAGAAGTGCCCCAGGAACCAGGCCACCGCGGCTAACAGCAATGATGCCTTTCCACTGATCAGCAGGAAGTAGACGTTGCGCCAGTTTACGGGCGTGAATCTGCAACATGTCCCAAGTGACGACGTATTTTTCGCTCATGTGAAGTGCCCCGGCCGTTCAGTTACGGCTTAAAAATATGCAAAGAAATTTTGGTTGCGCGAGATTATAGAGACCTGACGAGCTAAAAACCAGTGCTGTAGATACCCCACTGCCGTTTTTCCTGTGATTCCACCAACACGGCACAGGATAAAATGATATTCTCAAAGCATCGTGTTAGATCTGTTTACGATGACAATGAATCGGGTCACACCGTTACCGGTTTGCTAAAAATTGAATTCTGGGAGAGCCAACGTGTCTGAATTGTCTCAATTATCTCCACAACCACTGTGGGATATTTTTGCCAAAATTTGTTCTATTCCCCACCCTTCTTACCACGAAGAACAGTTGGCAGAACACATTCTGTCCTGGGCCAAAGAGAAAGGTCTTTATACTGACCGTGATGCCGTTGGCAATATTTTGCTGCGTAAGGCTGCGACACCAGGCATGGAAAACCGTAAAACGGTAGTGCTACAGGCCCACCTGGACATGGTGCCACAGAAAAATAACGATACGGCTCACGACTTTACTAAAGACCCTATTCAGCCTTATGTTGATGGCGAGTGGGTAAAAGCTCGCGGCACCACGCTGGGGGCAGACAACGGCATTGGTATGTCTTCGGCATTAGCCGTTTTGGCCGATGATCGTGTCGAACATGGCCCACTGGAAGTCCTGCTGACCATGACTGAAGAAGCAGGTATGGAAGGCGCGTTTGGGTTACAGCCGGGCTGGTTAAAAGCCGACATTATGATCAACACCGATTCGGAAGAAGAAGGTGAGATTTATATGGGATGTGCCGGAGGCATCGACTGTATTACTACTCTGCCCATTTCCCGAGAAGCAATTCCGGCTGATTACGAAATATTTAAATTGACCATTAAAGGTCTTAAAGGTGGACACTCAGGCTGTGATATTCATGTCGGTCTGGGCAATGCTAACAAACTGTTGGGCCGCTTCTTAGTTATCAACGCAGCACAACTGGATGCCCGTTTAATTGCACTGAGCGGTGGCACGCTGCGTAACGCCATTCCACGTGAGGCCTTTGCCACCTTTGCCGTACCTAAGCAACATGCAGCGACGCTGAAAACGCTGGCCAGTGAGTACCTTGCTACTTTACAGAACGAACTGTCAGCCGTTGAAAAGAACCTCACAGTGCTCGTCGAGTCAGTGACTGCTGATAAACAGGCTCTGACTACCACCAGCCGCGATACATTTATCAACCTGCTTAATGCCACACCTAATGGCGTGATCCGTAATTCCGATGCGGTGAAAGGCGTCGTAGAAACCTCACTGAATCTGGGCATCGTAAACTTACATGATGATAATGCAGAAATTATCTGCCTTATCCGTTCGCTTATCGATTCAGGTAAAGATTATGTTGTCACTATTCTGGAGTCACTCGGTAAGCTGGCTGGCGCGCACGTGGAAGCAAAGGGAAGTTACCCTGGCTGGCAGCCTGATGCAAACTCACCAGTAATGCACCTGGTACGTGAAACTTATCAGAAGCTATTCAATAAGACCCCTAACATCATGGTGATTCACGCAGGGCTGGAGTGTGGGTTATTCAAGAAACCTTACCCTGACATGGATATGGTCTCAATTGGCCCTACAATTACCGGTCCCCACTCTCCTGATGAGCGGGTACATATTGAAAGCGTAGGCCACTACTGGACACTGCTGACAGCACTACTGAAAGCAACCCCAGTGAAATAACTGTTGTTGCCCCTCCCGGCTCCCGGGAGGGATTTATCCGTTACAGTCCAAGCACCAGTTGCCGTTCCAGTTGCGGGTCAATCAATGTCACCTGTAGCCCTACCAGCCTCACCCCCCTTCCCTCTCGCCGCTGCTGCCAAAGCTCATAAGCATGACGGTGTAGCTGATCTTTATTAAGCTGGGGCCAGCTATGCTCCTGGGTAGTTAACTGGAAATCACTGAATTTAAACTTCACCCCCTGGCGGGCAATACGCAGGTCCGGGCGTGCTTTACCTAACCGATGTTCCAGTTCTGTATACAGCTTGTCGATAATGAGTTCGCATTCAGACCAGTGATGAATATCATCAGTCAGTGTGCGCTCCACACCTATCGACTTGCGTAAACGGTTATTATTTACCATCCGTTCATCGATACCCATACAGCGTTCCCACAACACCCGCCCCAGTTTACCAAAGCGTTTTAATAGCATAGCCAAATCAGCCTGCTGAACGTCAGCCCCGGTATATAGCCCTGACGCCTCAAGTTTTTTCACCGTCACCTGCCCCACGCCGGGAATTTTCCCCAAAGGTAAGGTCGTTAAAAAAGCAGGAACCTCTTCAGGCGTGATCACATACTGACCATTGGGTTTATTCAAATCAGAAGCAATTTTGGCAAGGAATTTTACTGGCGCGATCCCTGCCGAGGCGGTCAAATTCAGCTCTTCCTGGATGGTCTGCCGTATTTCACGGGCAATCAGGGTGGCCGACCCCTTGCATTGAGTACAGTCGGTAACATCAAGATAAGCTTCATCCAATGACAGCGGCTCAATAAGGGGGGTATAGCGGGAGAATATCTCTCTAATATGCTGTGATGCTGCTTTATAGGCATCAAACCGCCCCGGGAGCAACGTCAGATGTGGACAAAGTTTTAATGCCATCGCCGTAGACATAGCACTGCGCACCCCATATTGACGAGCAGGGTAATTCGCTGTGCAAATAACACCACGCTGTTTAGCACTACCACCGATCCCAATGGGGATGTCTCTTAACTGCGGGTTATCACGCATTTCTACCGCAGCATAAAAGCAGTCCATATCGATATGAATAATTTTACGCATATTCATCTTACCCACCACAGTACTGGATAAGTATACAGATTATATTTATAGCACCCTAGTCTTACTTGCGAAAATCAATAACAGTGATAATGTGAGCACGGCCAGCGCAGTTTTTGTTTGCAACGACCCTTTCCCCCTGACTTCCAGAAACAGATACATCAAGGAACTTACGTAGTATGCGCAAGATAGTACTCATGGCTGCGATATTGTTGGTGCCATTTTTCTCATTAGCAAGCGTGCTTAATAATCCCGTAGCACAAACCACTAGCAGCCAGGAAAAACGGCTACAGCTAATGGGCTCTCCAGTTTATATTCAAATATTTAAAGAAGAGCGTACCCTTGAGTTGTGGGTAAAAATGGGAGAAAAATATACCCTGCTACACAGTTATAATATCTGTAATTTTTCTGGGGGTCTGGGGCCTAAAAGAGTTGAAGGTGATTTTAAAAGCCCTGAAGGGTTTTACACCGTTGAGCGTCGCCAGTTAAAACCGGACAGCCGCTTTTATAAAGCAATGAATCTCGGCTTCCCGAATGATTATGATCGCTATCATGGCTATGAAGGAAAATATTTAATGATTCATGGCGCCTGTGTCTCTGTAGGCTGCTATGCCATGACTGACGCAGGTATTGATGAAATATTCCAGTTTGTTACAGCTGCGTTAGTCTTTGGCCAGCCTCAAGTACAAATTGGTATATTTCCCTTCCGTATGACAGACACCAATATGGCGAGGCATAAATACTCTAACTACATTAAATTCTGGGAAGAATTAAAACCTGGCTATGAGTACTTTAATGCTCACCACCAGCCTCCAACTATCACGATTGAAAACGGTAAATATATAGTCACACCACCCGCTGTTGCTTCAGATCTCCAGCCCCAACTGGTATCAAACTATCCGTTCTCCAAGGCAAAATAAGACTGAATGGCCTGGCTCAATTCGCTGCCAGGTCTCATTCCCCGTCAGGGGCTGAGTCGCAATCACTGTAACCACATCATCCGGTGTGGTCTCTTCCTGAAAATTAATTTCTACGTCCTGGTCAATTAATTTTGCGGTGCCGAAAGGTGAGCGTCGAGTTATCCAGAATAAGTTGGTGGAACAGAAAGCCATCACATAACGCCCGTCGGACAACAGCATATTAAATACACCTTTCTCGCGTAGCTCA
This sequence comes from Citrobacter sp. JGM124, assembly GCF_018257795.1. Lineage (GTDB taxonomy): Bacteria > Pseudomonadota > Gammaproteobacteria > Enterobacterales > Enterobacteriaceae > JGM124. The sequence goes on from NZ_JAERJD010000006.1 coordinate 293,186, forward strand.
GTGGCCAATTCTGCGATATAGCGGAAGACCGCTTCCATATTACCGGGAGTTCTGGGATAGCGTTCAGCAAGTTTATGCAACAACCAGCAGAATGCCTGTTCACTGTCCGTTTCTCCTATCGGACGAAAAGAACCACTGTTCAGGCGACGATATCCCTTTAATTGGCCATTATGCGCATATGTCCAGTTACGTCCCCACAGCTCACGGGTAAAAGGGTGGGTATTTTCCAGAGCGACTCGACCACGGTTTGCCTGGCGAATGTGCGCAATGACCGAGCAAGACTTGATGGGGTACTCCTGCACCAGGCGGGCGATTGGCGAGTGGATACTGGGCTGCGGATCTTTAAACGTGCGGCAACCTTTCCCTTCATAGAAGGTAATTCCCCAACCATCTTTATGGGGCCCCGTTCTACCGCCGCGTTGTACCAATCCAGTAAAACTAAAGCAGATATCCGTTGGTACGTTAGCGCTCATTCCCAGTAATTCGCACATTTTTCTTCCCTCATCAAAATAAACCCCACCAGGCAAAAATAAGACAGATTCTCTGATACTTACCTCTGTTGGCAGGCAGTCATTCTGACCACCTGCTCAATATCGCCCAGTTAAGGCTCTTACCCTTTTGCCATCTCTTTCTCAATCAGCAAGATCAGAATATGGATTACCTTAATATGGATCTCCTGAATACGATCCGCATAGCCAAAATGTGGGATACGAATTTCAATATCCGCAGAACCAGCCATTTTTCCGCCATCTTTGCCAGTCAGCGTGATGACTTTCATCCCTTTTTCACGTGCAGCAGCAATGGCTTTAATAACGTTGGCGGAGTTCCCTGAGGTAGAGATACCCAGTAATACATCCCCTTTACGCCCCACAGACTCAATGTAGCGAGAGAAGATAGCGTCGTAGCCAAAATCATTGCCCACACACGAGATATGGCTGACATCAGAAATGGCAATCGCCGGATAACCAGGACGATTTTCACGGTAACGACCGGTAAGCTCTTCGGCAAAATGCATTGCGTCACAGTGTGAACCACCATTACCGCAAGACAAGACTTTACCTTCAGCTTTAAAGCTGTCTGCCAGTAAAACGGCTGCTCGTTGGATATTCTCAAGATTTTTTTCATCATTCAGAAAATTAGAGAGCGTTTCTGCTGCTTCATTTAACTCATTACGAATCAGATCCTGGTACATAGAGAGGCCCTTCAGCATTGATTTAAATTTATCGCCAAGAGTGTACCGGATAGTAACGAATGCGAGAAGCACCATGCCGACCGTTCCCTGATACCCGCACAAAAAACAGCATAATAATATGGGCAAGGTTGCCGTTAATCTGTAAAAATTGCTAAAAAAGGAATCTTTGCATCACAGAGAAACGATTGATGCGGGGAGCCTCTGGTGAGAAAGACATCTGTCCCGTGCCAAACCTGACTTGCAGCTCCCATTCCTGGCAACCATTTGGTTCGCCCCTGAAAAGCAAAAAAATGCGACTTTTATTCCCAAACAAAAGCGTCATTATCATGTTACAGTAAAAAAATCTTTGATGATGAGACCGTTAATTGTGCCCACTTTAAAAGTGTCCCTATTGCAACAACCCTTAGTCTGGATGGACGGTGCAGCGAACCTGCGTCATTTTGATCTGTGTATGGAAAATATTTCGGGTCGTGATTTGATAATCCTTCCTGAAATGTTCACCACGGGTTTTGCAATGGAAGCCGCCCTTCAGTCTTTGCCAGAAGAGCAGGTAATCGACTGGATGCACCACAAAGCGCAACAGACACAGGGAATGATTGCCGGGAGCGCCGCATTACAGACAGAACTTGGGCCCGTTAATCGATTTTTACTGGTACAACCAGACGGTAAAGTTCACCGTTATGATAAGCGGCATCTGTTTCGTATGGCGGATGAACACCATCATTACCAGGCCGGGGAAGACAGACTCATTATCGAATGGCGTGGCTGGCGTATTTTGCCATTGATTTGCTACGACCTGCGCTTCCCGGTATGGTCGCGTAACCGTAATGATTACGATCTCGCTCTGTATGTTGCCAACTGGCCAGCACCCCGCTCGTTACACTGGCAAACCTTGTTACAAGCCCGGGCCATTGAAAACCAGGTGTTTGTCGCTGGCTGCAATCGAGTCGGCAGCGACGGGAACGGTCACCATTACCGCGGAGATAGCCAAATCATTAGCCCACAAGGCGTGATTCTGGCCAGCACTGATGCCCATCTGGCAACCCGGCTGGACGCATCACTCTCCCTTCACGAACTCCAGGAGTACCGTGAGGCCTTTCCGGCATGGCAGGATGCTGACCCTTTTAATCTCTAATTCATTATCACGGGAAGCCCCAAGAGCTGGCAGATAAGAAGCTGTAACTCAATACACGGAATAACCGGTGTATGGCCATTTCAATTAGCGCTAATCCGCGAACGGTTCACGGGGCACAATCCTGGCTCGCTTCACTACTCCATCGCTTGCCAAAGCGTGACGATTATAATGTACCCTGGGCCAGGTAATCTGGTATGTGACTTATTTCAGCATGGGGTCTGTACAGATAAGCGTATTCACCATAATAACGGTCGAACATTGCTTTGCTGAGAAGGGATAAATCAGACTGTGTGGAAATGCAAAAAACCCACGCTTTTTCAAGCGTGGGTTTCAAATGTGGCGGAACGGACGGGACTCGAACCCGCGACCCCCTGCGTGACAGGCAGGTATTCTAACCGACTGAACTACCGCTCCGCATTGCTCTCTTGCGAGAACGAGGCGAATATTACGATGTGCCTCGTTCTCCGTCAACGATTTTTCTTCTAAAAAAATCTGTTTGCATTAAAAACAATCTAAGTGATGTTTTTTAAGGCGTTTTGAAGATGTTAACCACGCCACAGACAGCTCCCACCCTTTTTTTGCACTAAATCAAGACGAGATTCATGTGCCAAAGACTCTTCAGCACTCGCCTGAATAACCCGTAGTCCACCTGCTCGCCGGACCACACGTTGAATACCGGAGCTATCGCCCATTTTTTGCTGACTATCACTGTCCATGGCAAAAGTCAGTGATGTCTGCCCCCCCGTCATCATCAGATAGACATCAGACAGAATCTGGGCATCCAGTAATGCCCCGTGCAATGTACGTTTGCTGTTATCTATTTCATAACGCGAGCAAAGTGCATCAAGGCTATTACGTTTTCCCGGAAACATCTTCCGCGCCATGCTCAGGCTGTCGGTGACCTTACAGAAGGTATCTGTCTTTGGGATACCTCGCCCGAGCATCGTAAACTCGTAGTCCATAAAGCCGATATCAAACGAAGCGTTATGGATAACAAGCTCCGCGCCACGAATGTAGTCGAGGAAGTCATCGGCTACTTGGGCAAACGTAGGCTTATCTATCAGAAACTCATCTGCTATTCCGTGCACCCCAAAGGCTTCAGGATCAACTAAACGGTCAGGCTTCAGATAAACGTGAAAATTATTTCCTGTCAGGCGGCGGTTAATAACCTCAACTGCACCAATTTCAATGATGCGATGTCCCTCATAATGGGCACCGATCTGGTTCATACCCGTAGTTTCGGTATCCAGGACGATCTGTCGTGTAATAGCTGTGCTCATCGCGCTCATTTGTGTCAGACTTGGTTTTTTTAATCACAGGAAGTCTACCAGAAATGCAAAAAAAGGTAGAAATATTCACCGACGGGTCCTGCCTTGGTAACCCAGGACCCGGTGGCTTTGGTGCAATCTTACGCTATAAGCAGCATGAAAAGATCTTCAGTGAGGGGTTTTATTTAACCACCAACAACCGAATGGAAATGCTGGCTGCCATTGTCGCCCTTGAAGCTCTTATTGAGCCTTGTACTGTGGTGCTCAGTACCGACAGCCAGTATGTTCGCCAGGGAATTACTCAATGGATCCATAACTGGAAAAAAAGAGGCTGGAAAACAGCTGATAAAAAACCGGTCAAAAATGTGGATTTATGGAAACGTCTCGATGCCGCACTTAGCCACCATGAAATTGAGTGGCTATGGGTAAAAGGCCATGCCGGACATCCTGAAAATGAACGCTGTGATGAGCTGGCACGTAATGCAGCAGCTAAACCGAGTCATGAGGATGTGGGTTATCAGCCCGATGTTTCGGTATCTTGATAGCGTCCTGACACTGTTTGGTAGCCCCTACAGTAGAATGGATTTGCCTGGCCTTTTTACGATTTTTAAGTGGGTTCAGTGTCAGGGGGAGCGTGCGCTTACGGGCGACGATGATCTGCATTGTCCCCAGTGCGGGTAAGTGTGTGCTCAACATCTTTCCACCTTGCTTATGCCAGGGCAAGACCTGAAAGCTCCGACGATACATGACTTCAAAATTGAGCAGTGACAGCCAATCAAGTAATCGTACTGATGTGAACATTCGGCTATTAAAGGGGGGATGTTTACGCAGAAATGGGACTAACTTACCCATACCAAGCACACTGACTGGGTTATAACCGCTGATAATAAGCCAGCCATCATCGATTAATACTCTATCTGTTTCACGCAATAGCCGGTGCGGGTCTGAACACCAATTGAGCTCATGGGCAAGCAGACAAGCGTCTACGGACTTTTCGGCAAAAGGCAAATGGAGTGGGTCAGCTTGTACTTGCAGATTGTCACCCCGTTGCGCAATATTAACCTGGTGTGAAATAGCGCACTCTTCAGTATTGAGCCCCGCGCTCAGATTACCGATTTTCAGCAGATGGAAACCAAATATTTTACCCAGCCATGGTCGTAGTTCCTGCTCAAGCATCAGTTGTGATTGCTCTCCCCAAGGGAGCTGTACCCACTGGGTTGGGGCCGTCAGATGGCGGGTGATTCTTGCTGGTTTCATCAATACCTTAATTCATCGTGATTAAAGAGAGAACAATTCATGAAGCTTACCAGTATTTCTGCCTTCCAGGATAATTACATCTGGGTACTCACTGATGAAGAAAATAAATGTGTGATTGTTGATCCGGGTGAGGCTAATCCAATCCTGAATGCTATTACCGAACATCACTGGCAGCCTGTCGCCATATTACTCACTCACCATCATGCTGATCATGTTGGTGGGGTTCGTCAACTGAAAGAACATTATCCCAGCCTGGCCGTTTATGGCCCTCAGGAGATTAAAATCCCTGAGATCTCTCAGTTTGTTAAAGAAGGGGACAAGCTGGAGCTACTTGGACATGAGTTCAGTGTGATAGCGACACCAGGGCATACTCTGGGGCATGTGAGTTACTTTAGTTATCCCTATTTATTCTGTGGCGACACGATGTTTTCAGGCGGGTGTGGGCGGCTTTTTGAAGGCACTGCAGACCAAATGTATCAATCTTTTGAACGCCTTAATCAGCTACCACCTGAAACCCTCATTTGTTGTGCCCATGAGTATACCGAGTCGAATATTATTTTTGCATTAAGCCTGTTACCCGATGATGATCAGATAAACAAATTCTATAATAAAGTTAAGATATTACGGGCAAAAGGCCAGTCAACTTTACCGTCGACATTAGCAAATGAACGTCAGGTGAATATTTTTCTGCGTACCAAAGATCCTGATTTACAAAGAAAAGTAAAAAAAGACACATTATTACAACGTCCTAATGAAATTTTTGCCTGGTTAAGAGCAAAAAAAGATACCTTCTAAATTTTCTGGTTGTGTTGTTGTCCGGTCAACGGTATTATCGCTCGTCTTTTAAGCAACCTTTGACATATATATGAAGGCACGAGCGATAATACTCGCCTCTGTCTTGCTGGTTGGGTGCCAGTCATCAAATAATGATGCCAGTATCCCTCAGCATGCTCAGAGTCTGTCTACTGGCAGTCAAGGTGATACAGGTAAATTTGCGGGCCGGGATGCTTATTCCCGATGGATGGATGATGGAACCTTCCTTGCTCAAGATGAAAACCTGTGGACCATGATAGGCGACCAGCTAGAGATGGAAATACCGGATAACAGCCGGGTACGCGAACAAAAAAATAAATACCTGAGTAATAAGAGCTATCTCCACGATGTATCATTACGGGCTGAACCGTATATGTACTGGATTGCCGGGCAAGTTAAGAAACGTAACATGCCAATGGAACTGGTACTACTACCCATAGTGGAGAGCGCTTTTGATCCTCATGCAACATCAAGAGCAAATGCGGCGGGTATTTGGCAGATTATTCCAAGCACGGGGCGTAACTACGGGCTAAAACAAACACAGGCCTATGACGGGCGTCGTGATATTGTCGCGTCGACCACTGCAGCACTGGATATGATGCAGCGTCTGAATAAGATGTTCGATGGTGACTGGTTGTTAACTGTAGCGGCATTTAATAGCGGCGAAGGCCGTGTAATGAATGCAATTAAAACAAATAAGGCTCTAGGGAAACCGACCGACTACTGGTCACTGCCTTTACCCCAGGAAACCAAAGCTTATATCCCGAAAATGTTGGCATTGAGTGACATTCTCAAAAACAATAAAAAGTACGGTATTCGTTTACCGTCTACGGATGAAAATCGCGCTTTGGCACGAGTTGAGGTGAAAAAACCCGTTGAACTGACGCAAATCGCCGAAGTTACAGGTATGTCCCTGACGAAGCTTAAGACGTTTAATGCCGGGGTGAAAAGCGCCACCGTAGGTCACAGCAGCCCACAATATGTTATGGTGCCGAAGAAGCATGCACAGCAATTACGGACTTCTCTGGCTTCCGGTAATATGCCTGCTGCAACAATCGTTGCCAGTAACGTGGGAACAAACAAACAGTATAAAGTTCGTTCTGGCGATACACTATCCAGTATTGCGGCAAAAAATGGGATAAGCAGCAAGTCATTACAGGCATGGAATAACCTGTCTGGTTCCAGGTTAAAAGTGGGGCAAACGCTGAGGCTTGAAAGTGCCAATAGTCGCCCTGCTGCAGTAGCGAACAATACTCGCCTCGCAGCCAATAACAGTATCACTTACAAAGTACGTAAGGGGGACTCGTTGTCGAGTATTGCAAAGCGACATGGTCTTAACACCAAAGATGTGATGCGCTGGAATAACGGCAAAGATGCGCTGCAGCCCGGAGATCAGCTAACGTTATTTGTCAGAAATAACAACAAACCTGACAGCTAGCGGCAAAATAAAGGCACCTCGGCTATTCGGTCTGGTGCCTTTATTTTTTCCATGATTCTTCAGGGCCTTATCGCTTCCAGCATAATGGTATCACTAGTAAACGAACCATCCCGTTGTAATTCATAGTACTGCTTCACCTCATCTGCTGCACTTTTTTGATACGCGCGAATAGCGTCGGATAGTACGACGGGTGTACGCATTCTGGCTATCCAGCTGGCGAATTCCAGATTCAGTTTGTCGCAATTAACATGCCGAATCATCAACCCGGCTTCATTAAACAGTGTTAACCACTCACCGCTGGTATAGTTGCGTACATGGGAGGTATCACGCAAGGCTTCAACTGTTTGCAACCAGATATCCAGTATCGGGTACCCTGGAGACAACACATCCATGAAAATAACGATACCACCAGGTTTGAGTACACGCTGCACCTCCCTCAGAGCCATTCCAACATCATGCCAATGGTGCGCTGAGTAACGACTGATAACCACATCAAAAGTCTCTTTCTCAAAAGGAAGCGCTTCTGCGTAACCAAGACAGGTTGTCAGGTTGGTGATACCTCGTGTCTGTGCGGTTTCCGCAACAACCGTCAGCATCTGATTAGACAGATCATATGCGACGACATTTTTGACCTTAACTGCGGCAATAAAACTGGCGTGCCCTGCCCCACACCCCATATCCAGAAGCGATGCATTCGGGAAATCACTAAGCCGGGCACTGAGGCGTTCCAAATCACGTCCGGAAGCATGAACGCTACTGGTTAAATAAGCACTCGCCTGGGAACCAAACTGCTGATTAATTTTGTCATGGTGGGACTGCGTCGTCATAGTGATATCCTTGGGATGAAATAGAAAACCAGACTCTCCGCTGGGGTTGATCTCACTCCGATTTACCGGGATAAAATTCAACCAATAAAGGGTTGTGATCTGAAGCGGTAGTCACCAGGACGGAGGCTTCCGCTACTTTAAGACCACGATAGAAAACAAAATCCAGTGGTTTGCCAAAAGCGCGACTGCGATGGTCATCCATAAAACGGACTTGCCGTAGCGTCATATCACGAGCGAATCGATAAAGTGCGTTCATTCGTGGTCGACTCCAGGTATTAAAATCCCCGGCCATAATCACCGGGCCATTATGATGAGCTATCTGCTCGCCAATAGGTTCCAGCTGCTTGCTATAAATATCGACCCCAAGACTGAAGTTTACCGCATGGATATTAATAACCATCAATAATCGTCCATCAAACAACGGATAAACAGTCACCAGGGCGGATTTAGCCAGCCGCAAGATAGGCTCTCGCTCGCGCAAAGGGTAACAAAATACTGGGTGTGTGGCAGAAAGGGTCATAACCCCGGAAGGATGGCGAGGTAATACAATCGCCGGAACTTGATCAGCCCCGAGATAATTTTGTGTCGCAAAACCGACCAATTCAGGTGTCGTTTGCGCTTCTTGCAATAACACTAGCTGGGCATCTTTACTAAACGTTCTCAACATCGATAACCAGTCAGATCGTTGCTGTTTAAATATATTCCAAACCAATATACGCAACTTATCAGAACCCGGTAGTGGGGCTCCGTCAGGTAATGCTTTACTCAAGGCAGCAAATGAACCCGATGACAGAATTCGTTTCGCCGGTTGTCCCGCAGCATACCGCATGGAATACATTTTTTTATGCACGTTCAGTTGATGACCTCAGCGACAGAAGATGCCCACATTCACAGTGGACGATTTCTAGTTATAGAGATTTTAACGCATATTTTCAATCTTCATGGTATCCATCATCCATACAGGATGTAAATTATCATGGGACTGACCCAATAGTCGCCCGACAGGTTTTACGGCAGGATGATTAAATTTTCATAAAGAGTAAAATATGAATTTATCTTTGCTTCTGGAAAAATAATGAAAGCAACTACAGAAGAATTAATTATTTTTGTGGCCGTCGTCGAGAGTGGCAGTTTTAGCCGCGCCGCGGAACGGTTAAACCAGGCCAATTCTGTCGTCAGTCGAGCCGTAAAACGTTTGGAAATGAAACTGGGAGTCAGCCTGCTGAACCGAACCACACGCCAGCTGAATCTGACAGAGGAAGGTGAGCGTTACTTTCGTAAAGTGCAACACATCTTACAGGCAATGACATCAGCAGAAAATGAGCTGATAGAGAGTAAACAGACGCCACGTGGGTTACTGAGAGTTGATGCCGCAACGCCAGTGTTGTTGCATCTGCTTATACCGTTAATTAAACCCTTTCGTGAGCGTTATCCTGACATTACTTTGTCACTGGTTTCTTCAGAAACTTTTATCAACTTAATCGACAGAAAAGTGGATATTGCTATCCGTGCAGGCCAGTTAACAGATTCCAGCTTGCGAGCCCGTCCCTTATTTACCAGTTACCGTAAGATTATTGCGACACCTGCCTATCTGGCTCAATACGGCACGCCACGAACGGTAGCAGAGTTGAAAAATCATACTTGCATTGGTTTTACCGAGTCATTACGGCTTAACCAATGGCCTGTGGCGTTGCCTGATGGACAATTACTGGAAATAACTCCCGGGTTATCATCCAACAATGGGGAAACGTTAAAACAGCTTTGTTTACAAGGAAATGGCATTTCTTGTCTATCAAGTTTTATGATTGATGAAGAAATAAAAAGGGGGGAATTAGTTGAATTACTTGCCGATCAACGATTGCCGATGGGGATGCCGCTTAGTGCCGTCTATTACAGTGATCGTGCGGTGAGCGCCCGGATCAGAGCCTTTGTCGACTTTATTAGTGAGCGTCTTAACGTGGCACAGCCCAGCGAATGACGATAGCCTCGTTGATTTATGGTGAGTGGTCGCTGCCTGGCTTGTTTCAGTATCAACATTCTGAAAGAACAAACAACGATAACCTGTTCCCTACTTGCTGGATTATTAGTGATACTGGCAAGCAGGGAGGAATGACTTAAATTAAATAGTATTAATTTTTTTTGGTGAGCGACATTAGCCTGTTTCGCTTCCATTTAACAAACAGTTTATCCAGAAGAAATAGCTTGATCACTTTCACTATCAAAATTCCCCCCCAAATCACGGCAACCCATATTGGCCAACTCCGATATGGTGTATAAATGTAATTTAAACAATACATTGCCGTACATGTAATGATAGCGACTATTATACTTTTTAATAAGTCAGCTTCATCTTTTACTCGTTTTCTGGCTTCTGCAATTCGATTATCTAACTCTGTGCTTTCTGGCAATGGTTCAGAAGTAAGTTCAGACACACTAACATTGAAAACTGAAGCCAATGCGCCAAGTGTTTCTAAGCTTGGTGTTTCATTATTCTCTATTCGCTGGATAGTTCGGGTACTGAGCGCTGACAGTTCAGCCAGTTGCTCTTGAGACCATGCCTTTTCCAGTCTTAGTTGTTTAACTTTGTTTTCCATAGTAATACGCCTCTGAAATAAAATAATCACGGTTTGACTATTGTTTCAGTGCCTTATTGTGATGGCAACGACACGGACACGACACCCATATGACAGCTTTAATATCAATAAGTTATATTAATAAAAGAAAGCATTCCACTCTTATCATGGGGGGAAGCAACTGACTCACCCGCCAGCGTAGCAATATGTTAGTGATGGCAGGTACAAATTAGTACTAAGTACGAAAGAAGGATGCAGACAGCCTGGAAATGAAAAATGAAATATAACAGGGATACCTGCCATTATCTCAGCAGAAAAGAAAAAGGCCATGCTAAAAATAGCATGGCCTTAAATAGTGGCGGAACGGACGGGACTCGAACCCGCGACCCCCTGCGTGACAGGCAGGTATTCTAACCGACTGAACTACCGCTCCACCGAATTTTTTTACAACGACCGGACTGTACTCCGGTTTTCTTGCTTAATTTGATGCCTGGCAGTTCCCTACTCTCGCATGGGGAGACCCCACACTACCATCGGCGCTACGGCGTTTCACTTCTGAGTTCGGCATGGGGTCAGGTGGGACCACCGCGCTACAGCCGCCAGGCAAATTCTTGTGCTCTGTTGCCCATCTTTTTCACCGATACTGCGTTGCCTGCGTTCGGGCTGTTCAGTCACATACCTCTGTATGCTCCTTCTCATCCCTCGCTTGTCGCCTTGTCTCAGTAAAAAATCTGAACAACTTAACTTAATTCCGGAACTCGCTGAAAATCTCTCAAATTATCTCTAAAACACCTTCGGTGTTGTAAGGTTAAGCCTCACGGGTCA
>NZ_JAERJD010000007.1 GCF_018257795.1 Citrobacter sp. JGM124
CAGCGCCTTGTCGAGTTTTTCAACTTTCGAGCCGGCGCTGGTCAGGCAGTCGAGAAACACCTGCATCCCCGCGGTCAGACGCTCATCCGCTGTCGCGTCAGACATGGCCTGCGCGTCCTGCCAGATATCCAGCGCACTCAGCTCAGACACCGGGCTCAGGTTAATTTTTTCAAACAGCGTGGCATACACCCCGCCAGCAGGGCGCCCGGTCACCAGGCTTTCGCCCCCCGTAACATGCTCATTTTTTACAGACATCGCTCTCTTCCTTATTAATCCGTTAAATACCGCGGTCGTTATGGCTGTTTCGGGGCCAGGGCTGACAGTTCAGAGCGAAGCTCCGCACTTAACGCCGGGTCGAGCAGAATCTTTTCCAGCTCTTTGCGGAAAGCCTGGTTATCCAGCAGGTTCGCTTTTAAATCCCGCAGCAGGCTGCGCATGGACAGCATGGCCTTCAGCTGGGGGATCTGGCGCGAGACCTGCTCCGGTGAAAAATCCTTCATGCTCCGGAATACCAGGCTGATGTTCTCCTCGCTGCCGTCACCCGCCAGGGTATTTTTGACGCTCAGGCTGACACTGGGGGAATACTCGCAGAGCACGGCGTCAAAGTTATTTTTATTCACATTCACTTTTTCGCGCTCTGATAAGGGGGCGGATGCCTGACCGTGGCTGAAGTCCCCCGCCACCAGTAACTTCAGGGGAAGTTCGGTTTTCTTGCCGGCGCCACCGGTGTGCAGGTCAAGCTTTAGGTTAATACGTGCCTTTGGCACTTCATTCTGGAAACTGTCAGCCATTTCATCATCCCTCTGTTCATCGCTGGTCACACTGTTTGTTTTGCAGTTCTTTACGTTCAGGGGCGGAACAATAATTGACGCCAGTCGTTATTTACAGTTTTTTAAACTAAAATAAGAAAAACCTTACGGTTTTTACGCTATTTTATCGTAGTGCACCGCATGGTGGACCAGGGCCGCAGGGCTCGCTGTACCGAAAAGAAGGAAAGGACAGACAGGATGAAAGGTGAAATGGCTCGGGGGATTTTTATTAAAGACGATCGCCTGCTGATTTACATTTTCAGGCGAGCGGAAGATAAAAAAGGGGCAAAGCACAAACCAGGACAACGGGGCGATGACCACCTCCCTGAAAGGCGATAACTCTCGATTAAAAAAGCACGTTTTGAGTTCCCTGCCATCCCACATCATGTAAACGAAAAACCACCGATCCAACGGTGGTTTTTCGTCAATTGCGCGGGATTAGCCTCTGCCCGGCTGCAACAGGTTATCTGACCATCTAGAAGCTGTAAGTCAGGCCTACAGTATAGCGACGGCCATCCAGTATGGTGTCATAAGTACTGTAGTCAATCCGTTTATCCAGCAGATTATAAACGCCTGCTGATGCCATCAGGCTTTTGTTTATGTCATAGCGCAGGCCTACATCAACCATTGTGTAAGAAGGCGTTCCCTGGGCCATCGCACTGCGGCTCAAATATTCTGAGGTATTACCACGGAAGTTCAGGCGACTCCAGAAACCAATATCCTGCATTGCCTGCCAAGAAAGTGTGGTATTAAACATATTTTTTGGCATTTTGTTTAATGGCTTGCCTGAGAATTGCCCACTCTTTTGCTCTGATTTGGTGTAGGTATAGTTCGCCGTCCAGTTCAGGCTGGGGGTAATTTTCCAGCCGAAGGTGGACTCCACGCCACGAATATTGACTTTATCCACATTAATGCGATCACTGACAAAATCGTAATGGGTTGTGCCAATGGTACAGGCTGGATCTGAGCTGCTGTTACAGCGGCGAACTTCACTAATTTTATCTTTAAAGTCAGTGTTATACAGAGTGATACCTGCATTGAGGTTATCATTGTTATCCCAGAGTAAGGCGATCTCTTCACTCAAGCTTTTCTCTGGTTTCAGATCCGGGTTACCCACAATAATGCCGTTGGAGCGCCCCCCGCCTGTTGTCTGCCCCCAGTTCTCTGATGACTGGCGTAAATCAGGAGCCCGATAACCCGCTGAAACGCCGCCTTTCAGGATCCAGTTATCATTGAGGTTCCATACTGCATAACCACGCGGTGTCCAGTTGGTACCGTATTTCTCATCCCGGTCCATACGCAGCCCCCCCGTCAGTGCGACCTGCTCAGTGACGAGCCACTCATCTTCGACAAACAGCGCCCAGTTCCAGCGAGTCAGTTTGTCGAGTCCGTCCGCGGCCTGGAGCTGATTCCCCGTATCACGCAACTTCTCATAACGGTACTGCCCTCCCAGCGTGAGAGTATGATCACCCAGGAAGATTTGGTTCTGATTATTGAAAACCGTATTGTACGATTTCATCCCACGATGGGGGTTTGTTGCTTCTTCCTGCTGTATATAGCTGGTGGTATCAAAAGCACCGTAATAACCACTGTGGGTAAGTGAATAGGTAGTGTGCTCATAGCGGCTATCACTCCTGCTGTTAGGCTCACACTTCCCGCTACGACAAACTTCTGAGTCTATTGATTTACCCGGGGTACTGTTCCTGTCCTGTAATTCCCGGGTTATTTCAAAATCGATATCGTTTTTATCATCAGGCGTAAAGTTTAGTGTCAGCCCACCGTTACGCATTTTCTGTTCATTATAGCCATTGAGAATAGTATCCTCTGCGCGGCGTGATATCAGGCCGGTGACTTTTGCCCCGAGTAGCCCGTCAATTAAGGGCCCGGAGGCATAGAGATTCGTTTGATACAAGTCGCCTGAATCATTATGTTGCTGGAATGTTGAATCCACGTGCAACGCGCCGTTCCAGGAACGGGTGTTAGAAATTTTCTTGGTAATGATGTTAATGACGCCGCCCATCGCATCTGAACCATACAGTGAAGACATTGGCCCACGAACCACCTCAATACGTTCAATGGATTCCAGTGGCGGCATCCAGCCCTGCTCAATGCCGGAGTTATCACTATTAGGCCGTGTCTCACGCGTATTTACACGTTTACCATTGATCAGGAACAAGGTGTACTGTGAGCCCATACCGCGGATACTGACATCACTCTTGCTTCCCCCACCCGTAACCACAACACCGGGGACATCTTTTAATGCATCAGTGACATCACGATATGCCTGGTCTTCTATCTGTTGCTTGGTTATGACAGAAATAGAGGCAGGAGCATCCTGAATTTTTTTTTCGAATCCAGAGGCAGTAACAACCAGGGTATCTTCACTGGCCGCGAAGGTAAGAAAGGGTAAGCAGACAAGGGAAATGGCTGAAGAAACAGCTTTAATATGATGTATTTTCATTATTTATATACCACACAAATTAATCTCAGAAGTATCACAATCAACAGCAGAATGATTCGAGTTGACCTTTACCGCGATAAATCAACGATGATCACTTGCGAAAGTGTACAAATATATTTCACAATGTAAATAGAAATAATAATTAATATCATTTGTAGTCACGTATTTTGATATCCCGTGTCAGGACTCAGACCTTTGGGGCCATTCACAGAAGGGAGACAAGAAGATCCATCAGGCCATTGTGGCTTTGATACTGAAATGCATAAGATTTTATCGCAATAAGGCGGGGAGACTGTTGTTGAGGATGGCCCTTCACGCTTTCACCAGCACGGCGTGAATCCGACTAGCCAGAAAGATGAAAAACGACGGGCATTACCCTCGCATCGTGGGCGACAGGGAGAGACCCAGAACAGGCCTGTTTTATTCATGGTGCAAGTTCGCGGCTTAACCACCGACAGTGGCGAAGTGCAAAACCGGGCAGGCCGCACAGGTGAGCGCACCCCGTGACACGCCTCTGAACGCGGTGTTATTGCAATCCCGGCGACCTTTCTATTGGTGCGAACGGGCAATCAGCAACATTTGGCCCCCCCCTTTCCACCATAGCGTGCATCCTGCCGATCCCGGAAGAACTCTTCATAGGTCATCGGGGTTTGCTCAGGGTGGGTAAGGCGTATGTGCGCCACATAGTTTTCATAATCCGGTACACCGACCATCATTTTTGCCGCCTGACCGAGGTATTTACCTGCTTTTGAGAGCGAATCAAACATCACTTTGTCCTTTTCAGTAAACCCGGCCTCCGTCTGTAGGCCGGGTTCTATATTACATCAATGTGCGCGTTTCGTGGCGCCACTCAGCTGTGCTGCATCTGCAGGCATAGGCTCATACGGTGTTTCTTTTGACGTCGGTTTGTCTGTCTTCAAGGCAGCCAGGGCTGTTTTGATAGAAAAGAGTGCCAGAACAAGCACAACAACCATAAAGAAAATGGTCAAACCGGCATCCAGGCGGTTGTTGAACACCAACTGTGCCAGCTGGGATTCTGTATACTGTGGTGGGATATTACCACTATCAATCATCCCCTGGAATTTATTAGCGATAGCCAGGAAACCCAGTTTGGTGTCCGGGCTAAAGGATTTCTGCCAGCCGGCTACCAGGGTGCAAATCAGCAACCAGGCTGTCGGTACCAGTGCCACCCAGGCGTAACGCTGACGTTTCATTTTGAACAGTACCACGGCACACAGCATCAATGCCATTCCCGCCAGCATTTGGTTCGCAATACCAAACAGCGGCCACAATGTGTTGATCCCCCCCAGTGGGTCAACCACCCCTTGATGCAGAAAGTATCCCCAGGCCAGCACACAAAGCGCCGTGGCCAGGAGGTTCGCTGGCAGAGAGTCTGTTCGTTTCAGCCCTGGATTCACTACGCCCAGCAGGTCTTGCAACATAAAACGTGCAGCACGGGTTCCCGCATCCACCGCCGTCAGGATAAACAGGGCTTCAAACAGAATGGCAAAATGATACCAGAATGCCACATCCATCAGGCCACCTAAGGCTCCGTGAAGAATATACGCCATCCCTACTGCCAGCGTCGGGGCTCCACCAGCACGGGAAATGATAGACTGCTCCCCCACGTCATTAGCTATCTGATGCAGCAGGTCTGGCGTCACCACAAAGCCCCATGAGCTCACCACTTGTGCCGCGGAGGCGACCACATCCGTGGTTCCCGCAGGAGCAAGGACAGCCAATGGGCTGTTCATGGCAAAATAAACACCCGGATCGATGATACAAGCAGAGACCAACGCCATGATGGCGACAAAGGACTCCATCAGCATACCGCCATAACCAATGAAACAGGCCTGCCCTTCACTGGCGAGCATTTTAGGTGTGGTCCCGGAGGAAATCAGCGCATGGAAACCTGATACGGCACCACAGGCAATGGTAATAAATAAGAATGGGAACAGATCCCCAGCCCAAACCGGGCCACTCCCATCAATAAATTTCGTCAGGGCTGGCATATTAAGCGTGGGGCGCATAATCAAAATACCGACAGCCAGTCCGACAATTGTCCCAATTTTCAGGAAGGTGGACAAATAATCGCGGGGCGCAAGTAACAACCAGACAGGAAGAACAGAAGCCACAAAGCCATAGCCCACCAACATCCAGGTTAACTGAACCCCCGTATAGTCAAACCACGGCGCCCAGGTTTCGCTCTGGGCAACCCAGCCACCGGAAATAATGGCAAACACCAGCAGTACCAGACCAATGACCGAGACTTCACCAATACGCCCGGGACGCAGATAACGGATGTAAATCCCCATAAACAGTGCCAGTGGAATGGTGAACGCCACGGTGTAAGTTCCCCAGGGGCTGTGAGTCAGGGCTTTGACCACAATCATTGCCAGCACGGCAAGAATTATCACCATAATCATAAAGGTGGCGATCAGCGCGAGCACGCCGGCAGTAGGTCCCATCTCTTCGCGAACCAGTTCTCCCAGGGAGCGTCCATCCCGACGTGTGGAGACAAACAGAACCATGAAGTCTTGTACCGCCCCCGCCAGAACAACACCAGCGAGTAGCCAGATCATACCAGGCAGGTATCCCATCTGTGCAGCTAATACTGGCCCGACTAATGGCCCGGCACCAGCAATCGCGGCAAAGTGGTGACCAAAGAGGACTTTTTTATCCGTAGGGACATAATCAAGCCCATCATTGTGTTTAATCGCCGGGGTCATCCTGGTTGGATCAACCTGTAAAACATTCTTGGCAATATATCTGCCATAAAAACGGTAGGCGATAAGGTACACACACACTGAAGCAACAACGATCCACAGGGCGTTGATCTGTTCCCCTCGATTAAGCGCAATATAACCCAGGGCGAAGGCTCCAATAACGGAGAGTAACGCCCATATAAAGTACTTTCCTGAACTATTCATAATTATTATCCGTGTCAGTAGTAGGGAATGTTACATTTTGTGTCCATGGCGACACCGTGAATTTAACAACCCGGACATAAAGATGAACAGGAAAATAACCTGACATTATCACTGTATTGTTAACGGGATCACTTAAGGCAGGAAAGTCGAAACAAGACAAAGAAGAAAAGCGTGCGCCACGGCAATAATCCCCCCCTCAATGGGAGGGGAATATACTGTGCGTTTGGCTCACGGCAGGATGCGGTAACCTGATTAATAACACGGGTAATATGTTACGTTGCGGCAGGTTCCGCCAGGGGCACAGAGAATAACGGGTGAAATTTAACCCACTAACCTGGTGCTGTTATCGTGTTTTATCCCTTTCAGGAAATGGAACCCACTTTCCGGAACAGTCTGCCTGTAAAGGTTTTGCCATCGGGAAGCCCGCAGTTCCTGGGGGGGCTGGCCAGAGCCCTTTTTTACCCACCGTTAGATGTAAAAACTCTGTGCGCCAGGTAATATCAGGACTGAAGGTCACACCGTCCATCACAACATCAACAGGATGGGATGAATCATAACCGCGCAGAAGAACCGTGCCTGTTACACTATTTGTGGAATGAACATCGTTCAGCACAATGTTTCTGTATTCCGGGACTGAATCACCCACTGCTTTCGGCGCGTAACGGGTATCAAAAGATATCGGCCAGCGATTATTCCGCATACAAATATGAGTATATTTAATATCACGAACGATTCCCCCCCTGCTCACATCGCTTTTAATGCGTAACCCGGATGTGGTTCCATCCAGCGTGAGATTATGGACCACGACATCACGCACCCCCGCATTCACTTCACTCCCTATCGACATACCATGCCCGGAGTAAAAATGATTATCCGTGATTGAAATATGTTCGGTGGGGCCGCTTCCCGCTTTGATGGCAATATTATCGTCCCCGGTGCGGATAAAACTCTGTGCGATAGTGATATCCTGGGATGCACCAGGATCTATCCCGTCAGTATTTCTTGCCGATGCTGGCGTGTCGATAACAATACCCCATATCGTCCCGCCTTTAACATGGTTAAGGACAATATGAAAATTGGGGGAATTATGCAGCCGGATGCCATGAATGATAATGTCACTGGCATGATCAATTTGAACCAACCGGGGAGCATTCTGTTTACCACCAGGAATGGACTGAGCCCGGCGTGCCATCGCCCACCATGTTTCAGCCTGGCCCTTCATCGTGTCCCCGCCTCGCCCGTCTATCATGCCCTGGCCCTGAATCCCGCCACCCTGACTGTTTTTTATTTGGATAAAAGGCCGGCACCCTTTTCCTTCTTTATCTATCGTGCCACATCGCCCGCGACCGGTGTCGTAGTATTCAGGGTTGGGGTCAGCGGCCAGTACCGTCCCTTGATCCAGTCGCAAAAAAACACCCGAGGGTATCTGTAGAGGCCCCGATGTAAAAGTACTGCCTGACGGGCCCTTACTGAGCTGGACTGCCTGCCCAGCAGGACAGCGGTTTAACGCTTGCTGGATATCACGCTGTGTGGTGATACTGTCCTGGCCCACTTCAGGGTAAAGCGTTGCACAAACGGGCTGTACTGGCTCGGGTTCCTTCACCTCTCGACGATCACCCGCGGCCTGAGCCACGAGACAGACAAGCAACGTACTGCTGCAGGCTGAGAGTGCCAGTACCCGAATAAGGGTGTTTTTATTTATTACCATACCCTGTGACACTCCGTTAAGAGACAACGCCCGTATTTAACGGGAGTATGTCCGGCCTATAGTGGGCAAACAGTACCGACAGATTACTCTTCAGTTTCCTGCGGCGCTCCCTGGCTTGCTTTGCGCTCAATAATCATCGTCTGAGGCGATGACAGCACGACGCCCTCCTCACGCAGACGCGTCAAAATAGCAAACAGTAAATCGCTTTTTACACTGCTCACATGCCGGGGGCTGGCTACATTGCCCGTTACCGACATCACAATACCGCTGGAGGTTAAGTCCTTAAATGATACGGATGGCTCTGGCATTTCCAGGATGCGTTCATTCTCACGGTAAATATCCAGCAGCAGCTGACGTACCTTCTGCGGGTCAATATCCAGCGGGAACGTCAGCAGAATAGTCGCCACCCCTTGCGCGTTCCCCATTGTCGCATTGCGCACATTCTGTGAAATTAGCTGCGAGTTAGGCACAATAACGGTGGATTTATCACTCAGCTGGATCTCCGTGGCACGTACATTGATGCGGCGAATATCTCCCTCAATACCACTGATGCTCACCAGGTCGCCAACTTTAACAGGACGTTCAGTTAACAAAATTAATCCGGAGATAAAATTCTTCACAATCTCCTGCAGACCAAAACCGATACCAACAGACAAGGCGCTGACAATCCATGCCAGCTTATTCCACTGAAGTCCCATGATCGACAGTGTCATCAGTATCAATAAGACAAAGCCAATATTGCTAAACAGGGTGATCAGTGAAACCCGCATTCCCCTGTCCATAGACGTTTTGGGCAGGAATTCATTTTCCAGCCAGCGTTTAACTGAGCGAAGTATCCAGAGTCCTACCAGCAGGCAAAGCAGGGCATTGACCACCTGTGCCGGGACGATGTTCATCGACTCCAGGCCTTTCCCCCCCCAAAACTCCATGGTTTTTTGCACCAGCTCGATCGGGGTAACACTGCCAAACGAACCATTCAGTAAAGACATAGCCGCCGCCAGTAGCAGCAATGTTTTGCCTATCGCACTCAACAGTGCGGCAACCAGACTCAGGTGGCGGGCCTCAATATTCAGGGATGCCTGTATTTGTCTGCCAAATGCCGTATTGATCGAGAACAAACTTTCGCAGGTGTCCGTAATAAGCCGGCTAAAGATATAAAAGAGACCACAGACGATGCCCATCCAGATCAGCTCATAGGCAAGGAATCGTGCCAGGGTAATGTAACCAATCATTAGTGAAATCATGATGACAAACCCTGTCAGGGTCAGGGCCATCTGAATCAGTCCCGCTAGCGTTGATCGTGCCTCCGGTTGTTGACCATCCATTATCATACGACGGCGAACCAGATTGGTGCGCATGCTAATCGCCAGGGCGGTAGCCCCAATCAGCAATGCGGTCATGCCATTAGCGAAAATCGTTGTGGCAACGCTGGTGTTGGCACTGCTGTTAAAATTCTCTGCCGTCTGGAAAATAAACATTAACGTGGCAGTCAAAGGTGGAAACGGTTTTAATGCCAGCGCGACTTCATCTGAAATTTGTGGCAAACGCCAAGAAGGACGACGGGTGGAGAGAAAAGCACGCCCCAGACCGGCTATCAGCCCACAGAAAACACTCAGGTCCACCAGTTTGTCGGCAAAGCTCCGCACGGTGTCTGATACTTCTTGCTGGCGGGTAAATGCCAGGTCGAGGAAGTTAAATGCCAGCACGATACTGCCCAGCGTAGTCATGGCAGTCGCGGCGGCCAGGAAACTACGACGTAATCGTCCTTCGGGTAAGTGGTGAATGCCTATCCAGGCCAGGAGTTCTTCAAGGTAACGGCGCCCCAGGGTCGCAACCAACCCGGCGGCCAGGATCCAGCATACCGTGCCCAGTATCCAGTCCGGGGAAAAAGAGAGTTCAGCCGTCGACTTGAGATCATCGATGAAGTCGCTAATGTTATCACTGTCATCATCCTGGGTATGGGTCAGCGGCGCCCAAAAACGTGGGCTAAAAATACTGCCCGCATTGAGGGCCAGTTGAGTTTTCAGAGCATTACGACGCAGATTGACTATCTGTGCAGAAAGATTAAGCGCCCCGACTTTAATCGCTTCCGCTTGCTTAATTTGATCGTCTGTCTTGCTATTCTGGTTCTCGAGCTTACTGCGTTTAATTGTTACTTCACCGGTCTCTTTTACGCCACTATCGGCTGTCGGAACCGGGCCAAGTACAGCCAGCTGAGCCTGCAGCTCTGTTTGCTGGATGTTCAGAGACTGTATCAGGCGATCGGCGTCACTGGACAATTCCAGCGCCAGACCATTGAGTACGATAAGCCGAGTATCGTTTGTTTCGCCAGAGACCTGTTGTTTAATTTTATCGAGTATCTTCTGCATCTTGGGCAGTTCAACCGCGGCATTGGCCTTTATCGGTGCCTCACCACTTTGCTGAGTACTACCGTTATCACTCGCGATGCTCCATGGGGATATTAGCGTCATCAGAGTCAACAGACACACACGGACAAAAGTTAACATGCCAGACATGTAAAGGTTCCTGAAAATAATTGAAGGCAGATGACCGCCGGAAGACTTATCGCGCCATAGTTTATGCCTTTGCCCTGCGCCACACTATAGGATTTGCGATAGAAATATTGTCTCCGGATCATAAGAATTCTTGATGGATATCCCCTGTGGGCGGCACAAAAAAGATAGCCTGCCATCAGGCCAGTGATAAAGGCCAGACTCTGTCAGCAGAAAGATTTGGAATTGATTCTCACCCCGGAACACCCTTTCATTGAGTAAGAAATATCGCTATCATTGGCTGCGCTGGCATTTTACACACTCACCCTGATCGCAGGTAATTCCCGATGTTCAAAGAGATACCATTCTCCGATGCCTCCCCAGTCGACAGAAATGATGATCCCCAAAAATGCTCATAACGTGTTGTTACATTCCACAATACTTTCAACCGAGCACCAGAATGAAATAAATGCCATATATAGAGCACCATAACTGGAAAGACACACCGTTCAGTTATACCCAGCAATCAACTGCCGCCATTAAAATTACATCATCGCCGGATTTTTTGACTCTGCTGCAACATTCAGGTGTCAAACGCTGTGCACTGACGTCGATTAGGCATAACTCATTAATAATAAATAATAAAAGCTATTGGAAATAATTTATGAAGACTATTTTTATTACAGGTGCAACCGGATTTGTCGGTGGGGCTATTGTAGAGAATCTGCTGAACAGAAATGCCGGAGAAAACTTACTGCTGCTGGTCAGGGCTGAAAACCGGGAAATGGGTCTCAAACGACTGCTGGAAAACCTGGAAAAATTTGATATCCCGCAATCAACACTGTCCGGGCTGACCGTCGATAATATTGTTACAGGTGACCTCGCTACCCCTGAAAACTTTATACAGAATCCCGTTCTGGATAGTGTGACACATGTCATTAACTGTGCGGCTATTGCTTCTTTTGGTAAAAACCCACTGATCTGGAAAGTTAACGTTACCGGAACCCTTGAATTTGTTAAAAGAATGAACCGCGTTGCAGGTCTTAAGCAGTTTATTCAGGTTGGTACGGCAATGTCTTGCGTCCCGTCCCAGGGAGAGCTGGTGACTGAACAGAATATCAGTGCTGAAGAAAAAGAGCATATTGTCGCCTATACCTACTCTAAAGCGACAATCGAGCAGTTGATACAAAAAGAGTGCCCGGATCTGCCATTACTGATCGTCCGACCATCCATCATTGTCGGGCATTCTAAATTGGGCTGCCAGCCTTCAAGCAGCATCTATTGGGTCTTTGAAATGGTGCTGAAACTGGGGAAATTTTTGTGTGCTCTGGAAGACAGAGTTGACATCATCCCTGTCGATTTCTGTGCTGAAGCGATTGTTCTTCTGTTGGATAAAGAAATATCAAATAATGAGATTTTTCATATTTCTGCTGGTGAAAAATACAGTGTCAGCTTCAGAGAAATTGACGCGGCCATATCCAAGGCACATGCAAGGCCTGCTATCGCGGAAAATTATCAGCAGGTAGATTTTAGTGAAGTTTATGCTCTTCGTAAAAGTTTCAATGAATTATATGGGGAGTGTAACGAACGCCTGATGCTGCTTGCCATGCAGCTTTATGGTTCTTTTGCGCAACTAAACGTTAAATTTGATAACAATAAATTACTCAATCTGGGCATGACACCTCCCCAGCGATTTGTTGAATACGTGGATAAATGTGTCTTAACAACAAGCCATTTAAGCGTGCCTGAATTGATGATTGTAGATTTTAAATAGTGTTGTAAACCCAAAATAGATATCGTATAACAAGCTTCTCCGAGGGGTGTCCTGTAATGGGCTGAGATGGTAGCAATGCCGAACCCTTTGAACCTGATCTGGGTCATGCCAGCGAAGGGACGGGTTGTCAGGCACCCCTGTGCTTTTGACTCTTCACACCGCCATCGTACCCGGATCTCCACACATTTTTGGAGATCGTATGTCTGTTTCAATGTTCGGATATGGCCTGTTTGGTCGCCTGCGCCAGGCGGCAGGGCAGGACTGGCAACACTATGTTTCTCACCCTTTTCTACAACAGCTGGGTTCAGGTGCTCTGCCACAGATCGCTTTTCGCCGCTATCTGACCCAGGACTATCTGTTTCTGATCCACTTTGCCCGAGCCTATGCATTGCTGGCAACCAAGTTTCATACCTTGCCAGAGATCCGCGCCGCCGTCCGGTCACTCAATCATATTGTTGCTGAATTGCCCCTGCATGTGGGTTACTGCACTGGCTGGGGGTTGAATGAAATACAAATGGCCCGGGAACCTGAAGCCAGTGAAACCCTCAACTACACCCGCTATGTCCTGGATATAGGGCACTCAGGTGATGCGCTCGAACTCCTCGCAGCCTTGCTCCCCTGTGTCGCCGGTTATGCAGAGGCTGGCCTGCTTTTATTGAATGATCCCCATACCTTAATCGAGGGTAATCCCTACGCGTCCTGGATACAGAATTACAGTGATCCTGAATATCTGGCCGGGGTTAATGGTGCGATAGAGATGCTCGAACAGGTCGGTCTGTCACGGGGAGCCGAGGGGCGTTTTACCCGACTGAGCGAGATATTTACCACTGCAACCCGCCTGGAATCTGCATTCTGGCAAATGGGACTGAATGCGGCAGACGGGTCGGTGTATAGAAAGTGAAGACCGCAATATCACCGCCGGGGATTGAAGTCCGTGATTTAACGCTGTGTTTCGGCTCACGAATAATTTTTGAACACCTTAACTTTACTATTCCAGGTGGAAAATTTATTTCCCTGCTTGGTACCAGTGGGGCCGGGAAAACCTGCTTGCTGAAGATTATCGCCGGCCTCTCCAGCCCCACATCTGGCAGTGTTGTCGCCAGTGATGGTCTTCCCGTCCCGGGACGTATTGCCTATATGGGTCAGCGCGACTTGCTCTATCCCTGGCTCACGGTGCTGGAAAATATCACCCTGGGCTCAAGACTGCGTGGAGAAAAGGCTGACTCAGCCTGGGCCTGGCAGTTATTAGAGCAGGTTGGACTCAGTGGACAGGGGAATGACAGGCCGGCATCACTCTCTGGAGGGATGCGTCAACGGGCTGCCATTGCCCGCACGCTGTATGAACGTCAGCCCATTGTGCTGATGGATGAACCCTTCTCAGCACTGGATACCCTCACCCGTGCCACCATCCAGACCCTGGCGGCAAAACTACTGGCTAATCATACGGTGCTCCTTATCACCCATGACCCAATGGAAGCCTGCCGTCTTAGTCATCGCCTGTTAGTACTGTCACGCTACCCTGGCGGCATTGATGATGGTCACGCTATTGCTGGCCTGCCGCCCCGGGCCCCTGATGATCCTGACGTGCTGAAAAGTCAGGCAGAACTGTTACAACAGCTAATAAAGGGGGCGGAATGAAGGGCCAGTCAGATCGCCGTGTTGCACGCTGGGGGCGGGGAATCACGGTATTGGCGGGTCTGATCTTGTTATGGTGGCTGGCGACCCTCAGTACTGTCCCCGCCTTTCTGCTCCCCTCTCCCTTAGCCGTTGCTGAGGCACTGTGGAAAGGTCATGATTTTCTTTTTTATCATACTGTTATTACAGCTTCAGAGGTGGTGGCTGGACTGCTGTCAGGCGTATTGCTCGGCGTATTACTGGCTCTGGGGATGATTTACTCCCCTCGTCTGCAACGCTGGCTGATGCCCTTAGTGCTCACCAGCCAGGCGATCCCGGTGTTTGCCCTTGCCCCACTGCTGGTGCTGTGGTTCGGCTTTGGCATGGGGGCCAAAGTAGCAATGGCAGTACTGGTCATTTTTTTCCCGGTGACATCGGCTTTTTTCGATGGCCTGCGCCGGGTCAATACTGACTATATCGATCTTGCACGCACTCTGGGTGCATCCCCCTGGGCACAGTTACGCCATGTCAGACTGATGGCAGCACTACCTGCGTTTGGTACCGGGTTGCGTATGGCTGCAGCAGTCGCCCCTATTGGTGCCATTATCGGGGAATGGGTAGGGTCAGCCGAAGGACTGGGTTATTTGATGCTGAATGCCAATGCCCGGATGCAGACCGACCAGCTCTTTGCCGCACTCTTTATCCTGATTCTGATGACGGTCCTGCTGTGGATCGCTGTTGATAGTCTGTTACGCCGCCTTGTGAACTGGACGGCGGAATAATGCACTCTGTTTTATAATACAAGGAATGAAACCTGATGAAAAAAAGCTTCTGTACTCTACTACTTGGCTCCTTAATCACAATGCAAGCTTCTGCAGCAGAAAACGTTACGCTGATGCTGGACTGGTACCTCAATCCTGACCACGCCCCGATTATTGTTGCAGAACAGATCGGTGCCTTTAAAGAACAGGGGCTCGACGTGAAGATTGTCCCCCCCTCTGATCCGTCACTACCCCCACGACTCGTGGCCGCGAAACAGTCTGATTTGGCCATCACTTATCAGCCACAGCTGCACTTCTTCGCAGACGAGGGGTTGCCACTGGTCCGTGTGGGTACCCTGGTGAATACCCCACTGAATACAGTAATTACCCTGGATAAAAAAATAACATCACCCGCTGGGCTGAAAGGAAAAAAAGTGGGCTTTTCTGTTTCGGGGATTGAAGAGGCAACACTCAATACGATGCTGAAACATGAAGGTCTTGTTCCGACAGATGTCCGCCCGGTCAGCGTTAACTTTCAGTTAAGCGGCGCACTCCTGGCAGGCCAGGTTGATGCAGTTATTGGCGGTTATCGCAATATTGAAGCCCTGGAATTACAACTACAAGGTAAAGAACCTACGGTATTCAATGTCGAAGACTATGGCGTTCCGGCCTATGACGAGCTGATCATCGTCGCCCATCCTGATAATGTGCATCAACCGAAAATCGCTAAGTTTTTAGCGGCGTTAAAAAAAGGGAATGACTACTTACAGGCTCACCCAGAAGAAACCTGGAAAGCCTTTGCCAGTACCCATCCAGAGCTGAATACCGAACTCAATCACCAGGCCTGGCTGAAAACATTACCTCTTTTTGCCCGAGATCCTGGACATCTTGATACTGCCCGTTATCAGGCTTATGAACAGTTTCTCTTCGATAATAAGCTGATTAAACAGATAACACCGGTAGAAAAATACGCCACGGAGATTCAGTAGCCCTCACGCTGCATATTATCGGGCTCGCAATAGATAATGATAAGCATTATCATATAAACCACTATTCCTGTTACAGAGGTGGAGATGATGGTGCAAGCCACGGAAAAACTGACCGCTGACTGCTGTATTGTTGGCGGTGGTCCCGCGGGACTCATGCTAGGTTACTTGCTGGCCCGTTCTGGCGTGAAGGTCATTGTGCTGGAGAAGCACGCCGATTTCTTGCGTGACTTCCGGGGCGACACCCTCCACCCGTCAACACTACAAATCATGGATCAACTCGGATTACTGGAGGCTCTGCTCCGGCTCCCCCACCAGCGCGCCGAACGTTTGGAGGCAGAAGTCGGAGGTGAAGAGGTAACGCTGGCTGATTTTTCGCGCCTGCCCGTAAAGTGTAAATTTATTGCTTTTATGCCCCAATGGGATTTTCTTAATTTCCTCACGGCACAGGCGAGTCGATTTCCTGATTTTAGATTACTCCAGTCATGTGCTTTCGATGATTTTCTCTACACCGATGCGCAGATTTGCGGCGTTCGTGCGGTGATGAACAGCAAACCACTTGAAATTTATGCCCCGCTAATTATCGGCTGTGATGGACGCCACTCAAGGGTACGTGAAAAAGCGCAGCTGCCAGGCCAGTCATTTGGGGCCCCACGGGATGTGGTCTGGTTCCAGCTGGATAAACAGGCAGACGATCCGCAATGGGGAATGGGGCATAAAGGGCCAAAACAAAATTTTATTATGCTTGATCGTGGCAGTTTCTGGCAGTGCGGGTACTCGATTATGAAAGGGGAATTTAGTGAGCTGGCCGCGGAAGGTCTTGAGGCATTTAAGCAGCGAGTCGCTCTTATTGCACCTTTCCCGGTATTACGCCTGGCACAACTGACGGACTGGAATCAGCTACGGTTATTAGACATTCGTATTGACCGCCTCAATAACTGGGCTCGGGAAGCAGTATTATGCATCGGCGACGCGGCTCATGCCATGTCACCGATTGGCGGCGTGGGTGTGAATCTGGCCATTCAGGATGCGGTGGCGGCCGCCAATATTCTCACGCCCTCGTTATTAAAGGGCAAAGTGACGCTACGGCAGTTGAATAAAGTACAGCGTCGTCGTCAGTTTCCAACCCGGGCGACACAGTTTATTCAGATAAAAATGGGCGGCAAAAAACGGCAACCAGGTGAGAGTAGCCGGCTCCCGCACATACTTAAACGTTACCGTTTCCTGCCCCATATTTTTGGCTGGATCATTGGCCTGGGCTTCCGTCGTGAGAAACCACGTCGAATAAAGTCCTCACAAGCCATCCGGTGAATATTTGCCACGTTGACACCAGGAAACTGTGCCGCCCAAACAGCAACGGGTTATCCGTTAAAAAAAGACGGAGTCAGTGCGGGTCAATCACCCCTATCACCTCATCGGCTTGCAGCTGGCAGCCCTGGCTGACGAGCTGCCTGATAACACCACTGCGCCGGGCAATAACCTGAACCTCCATTTTCATGGCCTCCATAATTGCGATGGCCTCCCCCGCTCGCACACCTTCCCCTTCTTTGGCTAACCAGCGAAAGAGCTGGCCGCTAATCGGTGCTTCAATACGGTTTTCTACCGTTGCCGGGGTGGGGACGGTTGTTTTTTCATCCGTGGGTGTTGCACCCTGTAGGGAAAGGCCTGTAAACAGGCTGGCTGGCAGCCCCAGGGTCATACGGCGCCCGTCCAGTTCAATCCAGCTGTGGGTGATGCCCCCACCCGCATTAGTAACCGCTGGTTTTTGTCGCGCCGCTGGAGGGATACAGGCACGAAAATCAGTCTCTATCCAGCGCGTGTGGACATTAAAATTTTCAGTGAAGTCCGTGTCCTCCATCACCGCACGATGGAAGGGTAATACAGTGGCAACACCGTCAATATAAAATTCCCGTAATGCCCGTCTGGCCCGGTCAATAGCCTGTTGTCGAGTCTGCCCTGTGACAATCAGTTTAGCTATCAGCGAATCATACTGCCCCGGAACCCTTGATCCCGTGACAACGCCACTGTCGAGACGAATGCCAGGACCTGAGGGGGCATGAAATGCAGTGATTCGACCCGGTGTGGGTAAATACCCTTTTCCTGCGTCTTCCGCATTAATACGAAACTCAAACGCATGCCCACGTGCCGCCGGAGATTGCTGAATACTCAGCGGCAGGCCATCGGCAATACGTAACTGTTCCACAACAATATCTAGCCCGGTTATCTCTTCAGTGACTGGGTGCTCAACCTGAAGTCGGGTGTTTACCTCAAGGAAAGCGAGCTTGCCGTCCCGGCCTAATAAGAACTCCACCGTTCCGGCACCGACATAACCAACATGGCGACAAATATCTTCCGCCGAACGCTGGATTTGTTGCTGCAGGCTATCGCTAATAAAGGGCGCGGGGGCCTCTTCCACCAGTTTTTGATTCCGGCGCTGTAGTGAGCAGTCACGTGTCCCCAGAACGATAATATGCCCATAATTATCCGCAATAACCTGGGCTTCAATGTGCCGCGGACGGTCAATAAACTGTTCCACATAACATTCTGCACGCCCAAAGGCATGCAGAGCTTCACGGGTCGCTGAATGATAAAGCTCGGCCACTTCATCCAGTGCCCAGGCCACTTTTAAGCCACGACCACCACCACCAAATGCAGCCTTAATAGCCATCGGTAAACCATGCTGAATAGCAAACGTCATCGCCTCTTCGACACCACTGACGGGCCCACTGGAACCGGCTACCAGAGGGGCCCCCACTGCCATGGCAATCTTACGCGCCTGAATTTTATTCCCCAGTTGCTCAATAACGTCAGGCGAAGGACCAATCCAGATAAGCCCGGCAGACTGCACCGCGCGGGCAAACTCCCCCCGCTCGGAAAGAAAGCCATACCCGGGGTGAACCATCGTTGCACCGCTGCGTCGGGCAATATTGAGTAAAGCCTCAATGTTCAGATAGGTCTCTGATGAGTCCGTGCCGGGCAGTGCCCAGGCTTCATCAGCCATACCGACATATAAAGCCTCCGCATCCGGTTCAGCGTAAACCGCTACCGACTGCACACCGTAATCCTGGCAAGCGCGAATAATACGCACCGCAATTTCACCCCGGTTGGCAATCAGAACTTTATGGGTGTTAATGGTCACAGGCTGGCTCCCCTGATAATTCAATGAATGGCTGAATAAGCACAAAGCGAATAAATGCACCCGGGGGAATTTGCCCCGCACGATCAAGGTGATAATCCGCCACCACCGCTATCACCGGGTATCCCCCCGTAACAGGGTGATCACGTAAAAATAGCACAGGCTGACCATTTGCCGGGATCTGAATGGCACCACTACAGGTTCCTTCACTCGGTAACTCCGTAGTTTGACTCCGCACCAATCCTTCTGCTCCGGTCAGGCGTAAACCCACACGATTTGATTCGGTGGTCACCTGCCAGGATTGTTCCGTTAGCCGCGCAACGGATTCTGATGTAAACCAATCGGTGCGAGGCCCCAGTATGATATCCAGGGTTATCGTTTCGCCTGGAGCCGGTAAAACCTCAGTTGGGGGCTGGTCAATAAGTACGGGGCTGCGGCCAGGATGATGACTGATTTGCACCCAATCCCCTGCCTGCAACGGAAGGGGGCCCAGTTGCGCCAGAGTATCCCGGGAACAACTTCCCAGTACCGGGGGGACCATAAACCCGTTCCTGACGGCCAGGTAACTGCGAACACCGCGAGCCGGGCTGCCAAGACGGAGCTCATCCCCCGCAGCTAAATTAAAGGGCCGCTCGTTGCCCAGGCAAAAGTCTTCCCCATCAACGGTCCTTAATTTAAGAGGGCAAGGTGCACCAGTCAGGGCCATCACCATATCCTGATGCGCTCTAATGTGCAGCCCCCCGAAGGTTATCTCCAGACAACCGTATTCCCGAGGATTCCCCACAATACGATTGGCACGATATAATGCCTGTCTGTCCATCGCCCCTGATGCGGAAAGGCCCATGGCAGCATAGCCTGTTCGCCCAGCATCCTGCCATAAGGCCTGAAGCCCGGTGGCCAAGATGTTAAGCCCTGTATCGCCCGTTACCGGGGGGGATATTGTCGGTTTATGGACGGGCAGAGAAATAATTTTATCTTTTTTATGTTCAACAAATTGAACCCGATCTCCGGGGGCCAGCGTTGCCGGTACTGGCCTGTCTAAATCCCACATGGTGAGTCCGGTACGCCCAATCAATTGCCATCCTCCAGGGCTGGCCTTTGGATAGATACCACTAAACACATCCGCTACCGCCAGGGCTCCCGGGGGAATACGTGTCCGGGGACTCCTGCGTCTGGGGATTTTCCACAACCAGTCAGGTGAGGATAAATAGGCAAAACCCGGGGCAAAACCGGTAAAGGCGACCTTCCAGACTGCCTCTTGATGGTGCTGGATCACCTGCTGAGTGGTCATGCCCATAACGCCGGCAAGTTCAGCCAGATCGTCGCCCTGATACTCAACAGGGATCCTCATCACCGGGCTTTGTTCATGGGCTACCAGGGTCACGGGAAGGCGCAAGAGGGCGTTCGCCAACAGGGACATGCTGGTGTGTAATGGCTGAAAACGAACTAACAGCGTCCGTGCCGCCGGGATCACTTCCTCTATCCCTGTCTGGGGCTGGTGCCTCAGTGCGTCAAACAGTGCCAACGTCTCTTCAAGGGAATCCAGTTCGACCAGAAAATGGGTAAAGCTGACCGAGATAAATCGCATTTCACCCCCCTGCCTTGTTCACTACGTCACACGTTATCATTGATATCAAGGCATTATCTCCTGACGATTACACTGAGATCTTGCTTATTCAGGCTAGTTAATGGGCAAGAAAAGAGCTGACAGTCACTCCCTGAGACGTTAATAACCGTCGTATCTCTGTCACCATTGCTAATGCTTCTGGCGTATCGCCATGAACACAAATGGACTGTGCATCAATGCGGGTAAACGTCCCTTCAATAGAGATAAGGCCACCTTCTGTCACCCATTGCAACATACGTTCTGCCACGTGACGGGCATCATGGATCACTGCCCCCGCTGCGGTCCGGGAAACCAGAGTGCCATCAGAATGGTAAGCCCGGTCAGCAAAAGCCTCAGGAATGGCGGTAAGGCCTTTCTGTTGTGCCAGTACCAGTAAAGGAGAGCCGGCAAGTGCCACCAGGGGCAAAGCAGGGTTGACAGCCAAAATGGCGTCAATAACAGCCAGGGCCTGGCCTGAATGATGAGCAATGGTATTGTAAAGTGCCCCGTGAGGCTTCACATAACGCACATCAGTACCCGCTGCTTTGGCTAACCCCTGCAATGCACCTATTTGGTAAATGACATCCGCGGTTAACTCTTCACTGGCAATATCCATATTACGCCGGCCAAAGCCAACCAAGTCGGGATAACTCACATGGGCCCCGACAGTCACACCTTGAGCAGCTGCAGCTTTTAAGGTTTGGAGTAAGTGCGCGGGGGAACCGGCATGAAAACCACAGGCAACATTAACACTGCTGACCAAAGGTAAAATAGCGGCATCATCCCCCATCCGCCATTGTCCAAAGCTTTCACCGAGATCACTGTTTAAATCTATTTTTTTTAGCATCGGCTTTTAATCACACCCAGTAAAAAAATGTTCCCCTGAATTTAACGCACTCTGGACTATTTTGCTGCTGAATGCGACTAATGAGGTACGTTACTGAAAGAAGTATTCGGTGATCACCGCGCTGATAATCACGACGCTGCCACCTTATGACCGAAACGCATCCATGAGTTCCTGCCAGTAATTCCCCTTACCCCCATCAAAGAATGGAAATATCCACCTAAAAACACGACAAGTGTCACAATTTTGAGACACTTGTTTTTAATTTATGCTTAAGAGTACATTAGCGCCATTGGGTGAATTATCCCCAGTAATAGCTGCCTGTGATAGTTAAAGTTACCAGTTTATTGGCCTGATGTTGTGTCGGTAATACATCGGGGATCCCGGGCATACGCGTGATTAAACGGCTTTTATCACTGCATATATACAACCTGTATCTGGTTATTGGGTGTACACAAACACGGAGTTAGCATAAGTGAAATACTTTCTGATGGGCATTTCCGTCATTTTGATATTGTGGGCAGGTACGTTTTTCTTGATGATAGAATAACGGATGTCAGACAAGGCACAGGAAAAAGGCAGGCTTTTCAGAAGGCCTGCCGTTGTTTTATTCATTAACAGAGGCTTACTCTGCCAAGTCAGTACTGTTTTTAGTACTGTGGGGTAGCAGTCCATCAGCACGGAACATCGTTTTAATCCCGCGGATCGCCTGGCGAATACGATCGCGATTTTCAATCAGGGCAAAACGAACGTGGGTGTCGCCATAATCCCCAAAGCCAATACCTGGCGAAACGCAAACCTTCGCTTCCTGAAGCAGCTTTTTAGCGAACTCCAGCGATCCCATCGCCAGATAGGGTTCCGGGATTTTAGCCCAGACATACATTGAGGCTTTTGGACAGTCAACCATCCACCCCGCTTCATGTAGCCCTTTCACCAGTACATCGCGACGGCGCTTATATTGTTCTGCAATATCACGAACGCACTGCTGATCCCCTTCCAGAGCTGCGATAGCCGCAACCTGTAATGGTGTAAATGTGCCGTAGTCGTGATAACTTTTAATACGCGCCAGCGCACTGACC
This sequence comes from Citrobacter sp. JGM124, assembly GCF_018257795.1. Lineage (GTDB taxonomy): Bacteria > Pseudomonadota > Gammaproteobacteria > Enterobacterales > Enterobacteriaceae > JGM124. Next base: position 22,201 of record NZ_JAERJD010000007.1, read on the forward strand.
AGCTCCTGATTTCCCACCATGAAACCAATACGCCAGCCCGCCATATTGTAACTTTTAGAGAGGGTGAAAAACTCCACAGCCACATCACGTGCCCCAGGCACTTCCATAATTGAGGGGGCCTTCCAGCCGTCATAGACGATATCCGCGTAAGCTAAGTCATGAATGACCAGCACGTCATAACGTTTCGCCAGGGCAACAACTTTCTCGAAAAATTCTCGCTCCACACACTGGGCCGTGGGGTTAGAAGGAAACCCGAGGATCATCATTTTGGGTTTTGGATAGCTTTCCCGAATCGCGCGCTCCAGTTCAGCAAAAAAGTCTACCCCTTCCACCAGGGGAACAGAACGTACCTGAGCCCCGGCGATCACCGCACCATAGATATGAATGGGATAACTTGGATTCGGTACCAGCACAGTATCGCCATGATCAAGGGTTGCCAGCATCAGGTGTGCCAGTCCCTCTTTTGACCCAATGGTAACAATCGCTTCCGTTTCAGGGCAGATATCAACATCGTAACGGTCTTTATACCACCGTGAAATCGCCCGGCGTAAGCGTGGAATACCTCGTGAGGTTGAATAACCATGGGTATCATCCCGCTGGGCGACGGTACAGAGCTTTTCAACAATATGCGGCGGGGTTGCACCGTCTGGGTTGCCCATACTGAAATCAATAATATCTTCACCGCGCCGACGCGCAGCCATTTTCAGTTCAGCGGTGATATTAAAAACATAAGGAGGGAGACGATCAATACGCGAAAAACGACGTTTTGGACTGGAGTCAGTCATAAATTCCTCGAAATAACGTGAGCGCCCGGACCGTCCGAGCGACGCTGCCACCTCAGGTGACATGTCATTGACAATAGCCTGAAACAAAATCATCTGTCGAGGGGGAAAGGCAATATTTTTACTGGCACGCCCCCTTTCCCAGGTACCGACACAGGATAAAAAACTGATGTCGTTTTATAAAACAGGGGGAATAACGTTATCTTTCCGCAGAAGGGTAAATAACAGACTGGGATATGACGGCAACAGGCATAAAAACACCTGCCACCGTTGGTGAACAAAAAATCAGCCCGTTAGCGTGGCAATTACAGCACGTTACCAAGAACCTGGCGCAGATGAGCACCCGCCCCCAATAATCCGGGCTGATCATGAACAATCAAATAGACGGGGATATTTTTAACGTACTCTTTAAAACGCCCTTTATCTTCAAATGCCGCACGAAAGCCGGAAGCTTTGAAGAAGTCCATAAAGCGCGGCACAATTCCCCCGGCGATATACACCCCGCCAAAAGTACCAAGATTTAGCGCGAGATTGCCACCGAAACGCCCCATAATGACGCAGAACAAGGAGAGCGCACGCCGGCAGTCAGTACAGGTATCTGCCAAAGCATGCTCGGTAACATCGCTAGGCTGATAATTTTCCGGTACACGATTATCCGCTTTTACAATCGCGCGATAGAGGTTTACAAGACCCGCACCAGACAGGACGCGTTCAGCCGAAACATGACCAATTTCTGACCGCAGTTCGTCCAGAATAAGACTTTCTTCTTCGCTGTTAGGGGCAAAATCCACATGCCCGCCTTCCCCGGGCAAGCTGACCCAGCGCTTATCCACATGCACCAGATGACACACCCCCAGCCCGGTACCCGCCCCATAGATAGCTACCGGCTTACCCGCCACGGGTTTATCACCACCAAACTGAATCAAATGCTCTGGTTTTATCATTGGGATAGCCATGGACACGGCGGTAAAATCGTTGATTATCTCCAAATTATCCAGGCCAAGACTCTTCTTCATTTCAGCAATCGAGAAAGCCCATGAATGGTTGGTCATCGCCACCCAGTCCCCAGTGACAGGACAGGCAATGGCAATAGACGCATCTTTTATCGTGACGTCCAGGGTGCCTAAATAGTGAGTGATCACCGCCTCCAGTCCTTGAAAATCGAGACCTGAATAGGTTTTAATCTGCTCAATATCGCCATTATCCAGGCGGCAAAGCGCCAGACGCGCATTAGTACCGCCGATATCTCCTACCAAAGCGTATTTGGTCATCGTTTCACAACTCCAGTAAAGTCAAAATGCATTCTGTTTCCACTGTAGAATTTGCCCGCTAAAACAACAAGGCGATCATTCAGACGTCATCTGAATAGTGAGCCGGGTCACAGTGCAGGGAATAAAAAGGTGAATGGCAGGGAGAACGCCCCCTTAACTACCTCACTGTGGCAATGATTAACCAGAAATTCAGTGCCACGACTAATAGCACAATAATCCAGACCATTATCTGCATTAAGCGGTGGTTAACCAGTTCCCCCATCAGCCGTTTATTGCTGGTGAACAGCAACAACGGAACCAGTGCCAACGCGATACCAAAACTCAGGAGAACTTGGCTCATTACCAGAATGCGCGTGGGGTCAAGACCCAACAGGATAACAACAAATGACGGCACCATAGTGATAAGGCGGCGCAGCCACAGTGGAATATAAAAATGAACAAATCCCTGCATCACAACCTGGCCTGCCAGCGTGCCCACCACCGTTGAAGAGAGGCCGGCTGCCACCAGACTGAGGCCAAAAATAGTCGCCGCTGCATGGCCGAGTAAGGGTTCCAGCGTTTTATAAGCCTCTTCCAGTTCAGCCACACCGGAATGACCACTAAAGTGAAATGCGGCAGCCGCCGTGGCCATCATGGCGATATTAACAAAGCCGGCAATGGTCATGGCAATCCCCACATCCCATTTAGTCGCTGTGTAGCGTTCTGCCCGGCTCGCCCCGGTCTGGTATTGTGTGAGGGATGAATGAAGGTATATGACATGCGGCATAATCGTCGCCCCCAATACCCCGGCAGCCAGGAATACGGCATCCGCATTGGGAAGTTCTGGAATCAATACGCCCTGACCTAACTGAATCATATTCGGTTGCGAAAAAATCAGCTCAACCAGATAAGCCGCTGCGACAAACAACAACAAGCCCGCAATGACCATTTCCAGTGGTTTCTGTCCTCGGTTTTGCAGCATCAAAATCAGGAAGGTCGCAATACCTGTAAGGACGGCTCCTTGCAGCAGAGAGATGCCGAGGATGAGTTTAAAACCTATCGCGGCACCAATAAACTCGGCTAAATCAGTCGCCATGGCGATGATTTCAGCCTGTACCCAGTAAAACCATACCAAAGGTTTCGGGTAGTGGTCCCGAATGTGTTCCGCGAGGTTCCTGCCTGTGGCAATACCCAGCTTGGCCGACAAAACCTGGATAACTGCCGCCATAATATTGGCCCATACCACCACCCAGAGCAGCTGATAGCCAAAACTGGCACCAGCCTGAATGTTGGTCGCGAAGTTTCCTGGGTCGATATAGCCGATAGCGGCGATAAAAGCAGGCCCCATTAATGCCAAACGCAATTTGCGCCCTGTGCCCCCGGTGCTATGTTTAATATGACGGTCACTCAAGTGGTCTCTCCGGGATATAGCCTTTGCTATGTTTGATGCTAACAAAATATCACCTACAGGCAAGCGCTACATCCGTAATGGCCTGAGATTTTTGACAAAAGGTAATTTTAGCGAAAAGAAGAAAAAGCGTGGCATTTCACAATGAAAATACGAACAAACGGGTAAGATTCAGCGTCATTTTTTTTACGTCGGTTCATCTATTTGATAACATAGCAAAATTGTATGACTGATCACTATTTTGGTTTTGAATTATAAAATATTTATATTCTGTGGCGGCGATCTCATTTTCTTATTTCTCGTTACATAGAATGTGCAACGAAACTACACATGTCTCATATTCGGAGCAAATATGTCCCATATTCTGCATTTCATTTTAGCGCTTGTGGTTGTTGCACTGCTAGCTTTGCTAGTCAGTCCTAACCGTAAACAAGTGCGCATCCGCTTTGTTATCCAACTATTGGTTATCGAAGTCTTACTGGCTTGGTTTTTCCTGACTTCGAATGTGGGCTTAGGATTTGTTCAAGGTTTCTCGGGGCTGTTTGAGAAACTGCTTAGTTTCGCCAATCAAGGCACAGACTTTGTATTTGGCAAAATGAATGATGAAGGGTTGGCATTCTTCTTCCTGAAAGTGCTCTGCCCAATTATCTTCATCTCGGCACTTATCGGTATTCTGCAACACATTCGTGTCCTGCCTGTCGTGATTCGCGCTATCGGTACTGTACTGTCTAAAGTCAATGGTATGGGTAAGTTAGAGTCATTTAACGCCGTCAGCTCCCTGATCCTTGGTCAGTCTGAGAACTTTATTGCCTATAAAGATATTCTCGGGAAAATGTCCCGCAATCGCATGTACACCATGTCAGCCACGGCAATGTCGACGGTTTCCATGTCAATTGTGGGTGCATATATGACGATGCTGCAACCTAAATACGTGGTTGCTGCATTAGTACTGAATATGTTCAGTACCTTTATCATTGTTTCTCTTATTAACCCCTACCGGGTTGACGAAGCAGAAGATAAGCTGGAAATGACCAACGCCCATGAAGGCCAAAGCTTCTTTGAAATGCTGGGAGAGTACATCCTGGCAGGTTTCAAAGTTGCGGTGATTGTGGCAGCGATGTTGATTGGTTTCATCGCGTTGATTTCAGCACTGAATGCGCTGTTCTCAACCGTACTGGGGATCTCTTTCCAGGGTATTCTCGGCTACATCTTCTACCCTGTGGCTTGGGTGATGGGCGTTCCTGCGAGTGAAGCATTGCAGGTAGGCAGTATTATGGCCACTAAACTGGTATCCAACGAATTCGTTGCCATGATGGACTTGCAGCAACTGGCAGGCTCTTTGTCACCACGTGCTGAGGGGATTCTGTCTGTGTTCCTGGTTTCTTTCGCTAACTTCTCTTCTATTGGTATCATTGCGGGCGCAATCAAAGGCCTGAATGAAGAGCAAGGTAACGTGGTATCACGTTTCGGTCTGAAACTGCTGTACGGCTCTACTCTGGTCAGTATCCTGTCTGCCTCGATTGCAGCCTTGGTTATCTAGTACCGCGCTCTGTGCGTCTTCAGGCGCAGGATTTAAGCCTTAAAAAAACCGGAGTATGCTCCGGTTTTTTTTCGCTTCCCGTTTGCCCGTCAACCGATAACCACTGACGGAACAGAGAGCATTTATCTGGATAACTCATGGCGTTAAAAAAGAGTGGTAAAAGCGAGTGAATAGGTATAAAAGCAAAAAACCCTCGCCTGAGCGAGGGTTTCTAATATGGTGGAGCTAAGCGGGATCGAACCGCTGACCTCTTGCATGCCATGCAAGCGCTCTCCCAGCTGAGCTATAGCCCCAGACCATAAAGCCGTGTCGTGTTGACGGTCGGCATGATATGAAACCAGCCATATGCTGTCAACGGCAAATTGTTTTTCCGCGTTCAATTGCCTAAAAAGTCATCGTGTTGATTAAATCCTGATTGCATCTGGCCGCGTTGTAGTTAATTCTGTCATTGTTTGAGGTAAAGTACTTCAATAATATAAACCACTAACCCCCTCCCTTCTGGAAAAGAAAAGGAATCACTGTGCTCAAGGAAAGAATGACACCCGAGGAATTAGCTATAGTTACTGGTTATAGTCGCCAGACCATCAACAAATGGGTACGAAGGCAAAACTGGACCACATCCCCCAAGCCGGGAGTTCAGGGCGGTAAAGCGCGCCTTATTCATATTGATGAACATGTTCGCGACTTTATTAATAGTGCCAGGCGTGTTACGGAGAGTCAGGTACGCTATAACGTCAACGATGCCCCACTGGAAAACCTGCTGTTAAATTCACTCCAGCAGATGTCAGACAGCGAACAACAAAGGATGGCGGCGATACTATTGCGGGACGGTATTGCAGGTGTATTAATGCGGCTGGGTATCAGAGATGAGTAACCCATAAGCTGCTTTCAGGCGAGTTCCGTCTGACACATAACGTTCCAGTCTAAAAAACAGCATCACGCTGTTCAGCAAGCATCGGGGGGAGACTAAACTCCCCCCTTCATTAACAAAAAACGGGTTAAAAAGACCGACTATCTGAACCAGATAACGTCATTACTGCCCTTCACGCTCACTGATAAACACCAGCGCTTTGGCAATACGTTCCAGTGAACGTTGTTTACCAATAGCATGTACAGTGACATCCAGCCCTGGAGACTGGCTGCCCCCTGTTACAGCAACTCGCAATGGCATGCCGACTTTGCCCATACCGACTTCCAGATCATCCGCGGTTGCCTGAATGGCATTATGCACGTTTTCAGGGCTCCATTCGGTGATAGCTGCCAGTTTGTCGCGCACCACTTCTAAAGGCTGACGGGCAACGGGACGCAAATGTTTTTTTGCTGCATCTGCATCAAACTCATTGAAATCCTCATAAAAATAACGGCAAGTTTGCGCCATCTCTTTTAAGGTTTTACAACGTTCCCCCAACAGTTTAACCAGCTCAGATAACTGCGGGCCAGTACGGGTATCAATGTGTTCCTGCTCAATATGCCACTGTAGCTGGGTAGCAACATACTCTGCTGGCAGATGGTTGATATAATGATGGTTCAGCCACTGCAGTTTTTCAGTATTGAAGGCACTGGCTGATTTGCTGACTGTATTCAGGGCAAACAACTCGATCATTTCTTCCCGGGTAAAAATTTCCTGATCACCGTGGGCCCAGCCTAAACGCACCAGATAGTTTAGTAAGGCCTCAGGTAAATAACCTTCATCACGGTATTGCATGACACTCACCGCACCATGACGTTTAGACAGTTTTTTACCATCATCCCCGTTAATCATCGACACATGAGCATAAAGGGGGACGGGTGCATTCAGTGCTTTCAGGATATTAATTTGACGTGGGGTATTATTAATATGGTCTTCACCGCGAATGACGTGTGTGATTTCCATATCCCAGTCATCAACGACTACACAGAAGTTATAGGTAGGGCTACCATCAGTACGACGGATGATCAGGTCATCCAGTTCCTGGTTGCTGAACTCAATAGGGCCACGAATCTGATCATCAAAAATGACGGAGCCTTCTTGCGGGTTAGCAAAACGTACCACACAAGGTTCATCTGCTGCATGTTCCGTCGTGTCATGGCGGCAACGCCCGTCATAACGAGGTTTCTCGTTATTGGCCATTTGATTTTCACGTAACGCTTCCAGACGTTCTTTAGAACAGTAGCATTTATAAGCCGTTCCAGCCTCCAGCATTTCGTCAATCGCTGCATTGTAACGATCAAAACGCTTAGTCTGGAAATAAGGGCCTTCATCCCAGTCAAGACTTAGCCAGTTCATGGCGTCCATAATGGCTTCAATGGCTTCCGGGGTGGAACGTTCGATATCCGTATCTTCTATACGCAACACAAACTCGCCGTCGTGGTGACGAGCAAAAAGCCAGGAGTAAAGAGCTGTACGAGCACCGCCAACGTGAAGATAGCCCGTTGGGCTTGGCGCGAAGCGAGTTTTGATTTTCATTAAAAGGCCCTAGTTACGCAAAAATGCCAAAGAAATGGCAATTGCCAAAGAAAGTTCACAGGTAACATTCTATCACTGTGGGCTAATTCCTCAATGTTGAGGCGGATCAATAGCTATAATCCTGATAATTTGGTGATAAATCAAACAGACACAGGCATTTGTTGACAGTATCGTTTAATTTTAAGACTAACAGAAAAAAACTGAAGAAAATGCGTTGACTCATTTTCAACTCTCCCTATAATGCGACTCCACACAGCGGGGGTGATTAGCTCAGCTGGGAGAGCACCTCCCTTACAAGGAGGGGGTCGGCGGTTCGATCCCGTCATCACCCACCACTTCGGGTCGTTAGCTCAGTTGGTAGAGCAGTTGACTTTTAATCAATTGGTCGCAGGTTCGAATCCTGCACGACCCACCAATGTAGAAAGGCGCCCTAAAGGCGCCTTTTTGCTGTCTGTTCGATTATATCGCCCCCTGCCATCACCTGAGAAAAACACCGTTGAGCAGCCTTACTTCAGCCACGGCTCGCCGCATCTGGCATACCTCCCCCGTGCAGAAGATACCTTTTTTCCATTTGTCGTCCCCCTGCTTTTTTTAATCTAAGAACAACCGCGGAAAACTGCGGGTAAATGTCAGTTTTGAGCCAAAAGAAGAAACGGATCGCCATGGACGATAGTATCGGGAAAAGTATCATTGATAAAATATCTGCCGAGTCATGGGGGACATATCGCCTGTAATGCTCAGGAAATCGACATTATTCACCAGAATAACAACAAAAATATTGATATCTATATCTAATGGGTTGACTCAGTTTCAACTATCCCTATAATGCGACTCCACACAGCGGGGGTGATTAGCTCAGCTGGGAGAGCACCTCCCTTACAAGGAGGGGGTCGGCGGTTCGATCCCGTCATCACCCACCACTTCGGGTCGTTAGCTCAGTTGGTAGAGCAGTTGACTTTTAATCAATTGGTCGCAGGTTCGAATCCTGCACGACCCACCAATGTAGAAAGGCGCCCTAAAGGCGCCTTTTTGCTGTCTGTGCATTATATCGCCCCCCGCCATCACCTGAGAAAAACACAGCGGAACAGTGTTGCTTTGGCAGCAGCCCGCGGCAGGGCCATCCTGCACGACAGACGACTTCCTGCGAATCAATTGTGCCGGGGAGCCATATCAGGTATTAACTTTTTGTCATGCATGCCGATAACAGACTGAAATCCTATTATTCAGGTGCGATGATGACAACAATCAGTACAACCCTTAATCTGGCCTCTCCCGCCGCCGGGGCGACCAGTCATTCCGACAATAGTCTCTCTTCACAGATAAGCCAGCTAACCAGCCAAATAACTAAACTGACTCAACAGCTAAAGGATGTTGCCGCTGGTGAGGGATCGGCAGATCAAAAGAAAGAAAAACAAGAACTACTCCAGGCACAAATAAAAATGTTACAGGCCCAGCTGGCACAATTACAGCGCCAGCAGGCAGAGCAAGCCAACAAAAAAAATAGTACACAAGCCGCGCCGCAAGTGGGGGTCAACAACCCAACTGACGGCAAGAAAATTGATATTTATATCTAAAGGTGCACGGTATCATCAAAGAGTGGATCACCTTTACGGGCTTCAGTTAATCGTTGAGCCTGTTGGTGAACCACTTTCCAGATAACCTCTGCAGCGCGAGAAAGTGAACGGTTCTTACGACGAACGAGCATGATAGTTCTGTCTACGCTCGGTACTAATCGCTTCACCACCAGCGAGCCGCCTTCCGGCAAAGGTAATGCCAGCGCCGGCAATATACTGATGCCGATCCCAGCTTCCACCATGGGATAGAGTGTTGCCGGGTGCCCTATCTGCTGAACTATTTGCGCGTTTATCCTCTGATTAAAAAGTGCCTCATCAATTAGAGGACGGCTGCCGGAGGCATAATCCTGTAATACCAGCTTCGCTCCTTGTAATTGCTGCCAGGTGACTTGGGGATCATGCGCCAGACGATCATCACCCCGACAAAGCAAGAAAAAGGGTTCCGATAGCACCTTTTCGCAGTGTAAGTCACTGGCTTCCCCGGGATCGATAACAATCGCCAGATCAACCTCCCCCTGACGAACGCTTTCCAGCACCCACTGCTGTGGTCTGTCATAGAGTTTGAACTGGATCTCAGGATAATAACGTGTTGCTGTAGCAATCGACTGGGGCATCAGGTGCGCGGAAATCGTCTGGCTGGCGGCAACCCTTACGGTGCCACTGAGCTGGTAGCCCACACTGCGCACATCAAGTAACGTCGCATTAAGATCTTCCAGTAACTGCTCTAGCCGTGAAGCTAATTGCTCACCCGCAGCGGTGAGCACCACTTCACGCGTAGTTCTGTCGAGCAGTTTCACACTGAGTGCATTTTCTAAATCTTTTATACTGTGGCTTACGGCTGACTGACTGAGACCAATCGCAGCACCCGCCTGGCTGAAACTGCCCTTGCGTGCCACGGCAACAAATACCCGTAACTGACGTAGTGAATAATTCATTTATTAAATTCATCAATCTATTAGATAAATCAATTTTATTTCTTAAACCAGAAGGAACACAATAGCCCTCTTTTGGCGGAGAACTGGCTATGAGATTGTTCCGTATTCTGGATCCTTTTACATTAACCCTAATTTGTACTGTTGTACTTGCCTCTTTCTTACCCGCAGAAGGAAACGTTTTTACCTTCTTTGAAGGCCTGACTACGGCTGCTATTGCCCTGCTATTCTTTATGCATGGTGCCAAGCTGTCACGGGAGGCCATTGTCGCAGGCGGAGGCCACTGGCGCTTGCACCTGTGGGTTATGTGCAGTACTTTTGTGCTGTTCCCGGTATTGGGTGTACTGTTCAATTGGTGGCAACCTTTCGACGTCAGCCAGAATTTATATGACGGTTTCCTTTACCTCTCCATTCTGCCCGCCACCGTGCAGTCAGCCATTGCCTTCACCTCTATCGCGGGAGGTAATGTCGCAGCAGCGGTCTGTTCAGCCTCAGCCTCCAGTGTATTGGGGATCTTTCTGTCACCAATCCTGGTCGGTATCGTGATGCATGTTAAAGGTGCCAGTGGCAGCTTCCATGATGTTGGCAGAATCATGCTGCAACTCCTGTTACCGTTTGTTCTCGGCCACTTAATGCGTCCGTGGATTGGCAACTTTGTGACGAAGCACAAAAAGATTATCGGGAAAACAGACCAGACATCCATTCTGCTGGTGGTCTATACCGCTTTCAGTGAGGCCGTAACTCATGGCATCTGGAATCAGGTCGGCTGGGAGGCCTTGCTGTTTATTGTGGGAGTCAGTCTGGTGCTACTGGCGATTGTGATCACCGTCAATATTGTGGTGGCTCGCCGTCTGGGCTTTAATAAAGCAGACGAGATAACAATTGTATTCTGTGGCTCGAAAAAAAGCCTGGCTAATGGTATCCCGATGGCGAATATCCTGTTCCCTGCGGCAACCGTTGGCATCATGGTGCTACCACTGATGATCTTCCATCAAATTCAGCTGATCATCTGTGCCATGATGGCTAAACGCTACCACCGTCAGGCCCTTGCCGCAAAAGCAAAGACTGAAACAGAAACACCATCAGCGCAGCACTAATTCTGCTGCAGGGGCCGGACCAAATGTTCCAGCCCCTCTGTTTTTATCACCAGAGCCAGGGCCATTAACTCACCCAACTGCCCTTCCGGGAAGTTATCTTTGCGGGCAAACCACAACAGATATTCTTCCGGAAGCGCGATGAGCATCCGCCCTTTGTATTTGCCAAAGGGCATAGCAGTATTGGCCAGGCTAACCAGTTGTGCTTTATCCAGCATGTTCGGTCAACAGACGGATCATTTCCGCTTCATCAATGATTTCTATTCCCAGTTCCTGAGCTTTGACGAGTTTAGATCCCGCAGCTTCTCCGGCAATTACTAAGTCAGTCTTTTTTGAAACACTGCCTGTGACTTTCGCCCCGAGCGCGGTAAGTTTATCTTTCGCTTCATCTCGCCCCATGATATTCAGAGACCCGGTCAGTACTACCGTTTTCCCCGCAAATGGGCTTTCTAACTCAGCAACGTTGACCAGCACAGGCGCTGGCCAGTGAACACCTTTATCCATGAGCTGACGAATGACTTCACGGTTACTTTCTTCTTCCAGGAAGTTGAACGTATGCGTCGCCACGACAATGCCGACATCAGGCACGGCCTGTAATTGATCAATACTGGCTGCGATTAACGCATCAAGAGTACCAAAATGTGCAGCCAGTCCGGCGGCAGTGGCCTCCCCAACTTCACGAATACCAAGGGCATATAAGAAACGGGCAAAGGTGGTTGTTTTCGCTTTTTCCAAAGCATTCACCACATTTTGCGCAGATTTTGGCCCCATACGTTCAAGTCCGGTAAGGATCCCGGGGGTCAGATCAAACAGATCGGCCGGGTTACGCACATACTCTTTATCCACCAGCTGGTCGATGATTTTATCGCCCATCCCGTCCACATCCAGCGCCCGACGGGAGACAAAATGTTTCAGTGACTCCTTACGCTGGGCACCACAAGTCAGTCCCCCAGTACAACGGGCAACGGCCTCACCTTCCACGCGTTCAATATCCGATCCACATACTGGGCAATGGGTTGGGAAGACAATTTCCTGGGTGTTGTCCGGGCGAGCTGACTCAACCACGCCAACCACCTGGGGAATAACATCCCCGGCACGGCGAATAATGACCTTGTCACCAATCCGTAATCCGAGACGCGCTATCTCATCGGCATTATGCAGCGTTGCATTACTGACCAGCACACCTGCAACCTGAACAGGTTCAAGGCGGGCTACAGGAGTGATTGCCCCGGTACGTCCGACCTGAAACTCCACGTCACGGACTTCTGTCATCTCTTCCTGGGCTGGAAATTTAAATGCGACAGCCCAGCGCGGTGCTCGGGCAACAAAACCGAGTCTTTCCTGCAAGGCCATAGCGTCAACTTTGATCACGACGCCATCAATATCAAAACCCAGGGTTGGACGATCCTCCTCCACCTGGCGGTAGAAACTCAGCACCTCTTCCGGGCTATGACACAGACGTACCCGAGAACTGACAGGCAGGCCCCAGGCCTTAAACTGCTGTAATCTTTCATAGTGGCTGGGGGGAAGTGTTCCCCCTTCCAGTAAGCCGACGCCATAGCAGAAAAAAGTTAAAGGGCGTTTTGCTGTGACACGAGGGTCAAGCTGACGCAAGGAGCCCGCAGCAGCATTGCGTGGATTGGCAAAAAGTTTTCCCCCCGTGCGGCGTGCTTCCTCATTAATTTTTTCAAAACCCGCTTGGGGTAAAAATACCTCTCCCCTGACCTCAAGGCGATGGGGAATATTGTCACCCTGAAGTTTTAGTGGAATGGCCCGGATGGTACGGACATTAGCCGTAATATTCTCACCCGTTGTCCCGTCACCACGCGTGGCGGCACGCACCAGCAAACCATTCTCATAGAGCAGGCTGACAGCAAGACCATCCAGTTTTAATTCACAGCAAAGCGTCACTGCCTCGGTGCTTTTTAAACGGTCCTGAACGCGTTTATTGAAAGCCAGGTAACTGGACTCATCAAAAACATTATCCAGAGATAGCATGGGGACTTCATGACGTACTTGAGTAAATTCACTTAATGGTGCCGCACCCACTCGCTGGGTTGGAGAGTCCGCAGTAATTCGTTCGGGATAGCGACCTTCAATTTCCCGTAACTCCCTCATTAAACGATCATACTCTGCATCAGGGATTTCGGGATTATCAAGCACATGATAGAGGTATTCATGGTGACGAAGCTGAGTTCGTAGCTGAGTCAGTTGTTTTTCAATTGAGTCCATATCCCACCATCAAGGATAAAAAACCCCCGACAGGCGGGGGTGATTAATGATTAATTGAGCAAGGAGAAAACCAGATGCCCCTTGGTTGTGACAAGGAGCGAAAATCAACAACGTGATTTTCACTCCTTTTTAGCAGTTTCAAACCACTGTGGCGGCGTCGATGTAAAAGATGGTATGACGACAACGTGTTAGTTGTTGAAGTCCATGACTTCGCGTATCCGATCTTGATACTCACGCATCTTTTGAGGTGTCATCATACGGCGCGCATCATCCAACACCACACCACCCACTTCATCAGCAATATGCTGGGCCGACTGTAGCATGAGTTTAAAATTCTGTTGCGGATCGCCATAAGAAGGAACCTGCATAAAGATAGTCACGCCCGGCGTTGCGAAATCAGTCATGTGTTCTGGATCAAAAGATCCCGGTTTTACCATATTTGCCAAACTAAACAGTACCGGCCCGCTGCCATCAGGACTCAAATGACGATGGAATATGTTCATTTCACCAAACTGGAAGCCCGCCTGCAGAATACTGTTTAACAACAGTTCACCATTCAACGTGGAGCCAGCATGGGCAGCAACGTTCATCACCACCACCGTCTCTTTCAGCCGTGGCTTTTCTACTGGTGCTACAACAGGCTCAGGTATCGCTTCCGGTTCAGGGGCGACTTCAGGCTCAGAGTAATGTTCTGGTTCTGGATCCGGTTTCGGCGTTGCCACCACAGGCGCCCTTGGTGGAACCGGTACAGGCTCCGCCTCTGGCACTGAGGGTTCAGCATGGGCTGGCGCAGCCGCTTCAACGGATTGAGCAACTTGTTGACGAGGCTGGGGCGACGCATAAGGCGGCTCATACTGGTGCTGGGGCTCTGCGCTCTGCTGCGCACGCGATGACGGTTCAGACGTAGTGCGCTGAACACGTACTTTTCCGACACTTTCCAGTTCGTCATCTTCTTCATCGTCGTCTTCATCACGCCTTGACTTCAGACGTTTCAGCGGACGATCACGAAAAATAGATGAGCGTTCCTTACGGCTAGTCCACAGTCCATGAACCAGCAATGCTATTATGGCTATCGCGCCAACAATGATTAATATCAGACGCAAATCCTGCATCATTATATTCTCTGTTGTCCTAACACCTTGCCTATGTGGCAAACATTTACACACTAAGAGTATTTGCCCAGCTACACAAGTGCAAGTCTGAGCGTATTTTTCTCAACAGAAAGATAGATTCAGGACACTTTTCGTCTTTTTTTCGACCAAATCCTGATACGAATCTCTTATTGAGCTCGGTTATGATAAACAGGCTAGCATCATATTAACGATAACGGAGTCTATTTACACTATGGGTTTACCTTCAGACAATCACCAGCATAGCGGGGTTCACTATTTCGCACTGGGTTGTAAATTAATACGCGAACCGGGCATTAAACGCTATGTCATTTTACCGCTGATCTTCAATATTGTGCTTATGGGTGGTGCTTTTTGGTGGTTATTTAACCGCCTCGGGCATTGGATCCCTGCCATCATGTCCTATGTTCCACAATGGCTACAATGGCTGGACTACTTAATCTGGCCACTGAGCGTTATTTCCGTATTACTGGTATTCGGTTATCTTTTTTCAACTATTGCTAACTGGATCGCGGCGCCATTTTGCGGCTTACTGGCCGAGCAGCTGGAAGCACGTTTAACCGGTGCAACCCCACCCAATACCGGCGTTAGTGATGTGTTAAAAGACACACCGAGAATCATGAAGCGTGAATGGCAGAAGTTCTGCTGGTATCTCCCCAGAGCGCTGCTGTTGCTGGTTTTATATTTTATTCCCGGTATTGGTCAAACGGTGGCACCGATACTGTGGTTCCTCTTTAGCGCCTGGATGCTTGCTCTGCAATATTGTGATTACCCTTTTGATAATCATAAGGTGCCATTTAACAGCATGCGACAAGCGCTGCGTACCAACAAAATCACGCAACTGCAATTTGGCACGCTGGTCAATATTTGCACCCTTATCCCTATTGTGAATCTGTTTATTATGCCGGTGGCTGTCTGTGGCGCCACAGCCATGTGGGTGGATTGCTACCGTAACCAGCATGCTCAGTGGAAATAGTTTTGTCCCGGGAAAGAAAAAATGGACTGCCAGTGGCATCGCTTATTCCAACTTTCTTTGCCTTATTTCTGTTACACATATAGATATGCTATTTCTTTACTTCCGCATATTGTCTGAGCAGGTATGCTGATTCGGTATCTCAAATTTCGATTATTAAGGATGAGTAATGAGCAAAATTTATGAAGATAACTCCCTGACCATAGGTCACACACCTCTGGTTCGCCTGAACCGCATTGGCAACGGGCGCATCCTGGCAAAGGTGGAGTCTCGTAACCCAAGCTTTAGCGTGAAATGCCGTATTGGCGCAAATATGATTTGGGATGCGGAAAAACGCGGTGTGCTCAAACCGGGTATTGAACTGGTTGAACCAACCAGTGGCAATACAGGGATTGCTCTGGCCTATGTTGCAGCTGCCCGGGGTTACAAACTCACCCTGACCATGCCTGAAACCATGAGTATTGAACGCCGTAAGCTACTAAAAGCGCTGGGTGCCAATCTGGTATTAACAGAAGGCTCCAAAGGTATGAAAGGTGCAATCCAGAAAGCAGAAGAGATTGTTGCCAGTGACCCTGCTCACTATCTGTTGCTTCAGCAGTTCAGTAACCCAGCTAACCCTGAAATTCACGAAAAGACCACAGGGCCAGAAATCTGGGAAGATACTGATGGTGAAGTGGACGTTTTCATCGCCGGTGTAGGCACCGGTGGCACCCTGACGGGTGTCAGTCGCTACCTTAAACAAACCAAAGGTAAAAAATCCCTGGTAAGTGTCGCGGTTGAGCCATCTGACTCCCCTGTCATAACCCAGGCTTTAGCGGGGGAAGAAATTAAACCCGGTCCACATAAAATCCAGGGGATTGGGGCAGGTTTCATCCCGGCTAACCTCGACCTTAAACTGATTGATAAGGTCGTTACTATCAGTAATGAAGAGGCCATCTCTACCGCACGCCGCCTGATGGAAGATGAGGGCATTCTGGCGGGGATCTCTTCGGGTGCTGCCGTGGCAGCCGCGCTGAAATTACAGGAAGACCCGGCATTTGCAGATAAAAATATCGTGGTCATTCTCCCTTCTTCAGGGGAACGTTATCTGAGTACAGCATTGTTTGCTGATCTTTTTACCGAAAAAGAACTGCAACAATAGTGCCATTGTTTTAATGTTGCTTAAAAAAGCGCCCAATAGGGTGCTTTTTTGTGGCCTCCATCATGTTTTTACGCTACTCGGCATTGCGCCAACTCTCCAGGTCTGGTATTTAACCAGCAATTATTTTGAAGCGCGAAATTATTCATCTTCGGTTTGATGAAAGCTGAATCGATTTTACTGGTTTGTAAAAATGCGCTTTTGGTTACACTATAGCTCTAATCAATATGGTGTAATTCAATTCTGTCCATAACGCTGACAAATGATTTAAGTCGCATTTTATGTGCAAGAACTCTTTAGGCTAAAGTTTACCGTTAGAGCTAAACTTTAGTTTCATAACACTTAACCGATAAGTTGAGGAAAGCAAATGTTCCAGCAAGAAGTTACCATCACTGCACCAAACGGTTTGCATACTCGCCCGGCGGCTCAGTTTGTTAAAGAAGCTAAAGGCTTCACATCTGACATTTCTGTAACCTCCAACGGCAAAAGCGCCAGTGCAAAAAGTCTGTTCAAATTACAGACTCTGGGTCTGACTCAAGGTACCGTTGTCACCATCTCTGCTGAAGGTGAAGATGAGCAAAAAGCGGTTGAACATTTAGTAAAACTGATGGCTGAACTCGAGTAATTTCCAGTTCTTATTAAAAATATCAGTCACAAGTAAGGTAGGGTTATGATTTCAGGCATTTTAGCATCCCCCGGTATCGCTTTCGGTAAAGCGCTTTTACTGAAAGAAGACGAAATCGTCATCGACCGGAAGAAAATTTCTGCCGCTAACGTTGAACAGGAAGTTGAGCGTTTTTTGAGTGGTCGTGCGAAAGCATTCACTCAATTAGAGGCTATTAAAATTAAAGCCGGTGAAACGTTTGGTGAAGAAAAGGAAGCTATCTTCGAAGGCCACATCATGTTGCTGGAAGACGAAGAATTAGAGCAAGAAATCATAGCCCTGATTAAAGATAAGCTGGTTACTGCTGATGCAGCAGCCTATGAGGTTATTGAAGGTCAGGCAACCGCTCTGGAAGAGCTGGATGACGAATACCTCAAAGAGCGTGCCGCTGACGTTCGTGACATAGGCAAACGCTTGTTGCGCAATATCCTGGGGCTGGCAATCATCGACCTGAGTGCAATTCAGGATGAAGTTATCCTGGTAGCCCAGGATCTGACCCCGTCTGAAACTGCCCAGTTAAATCTGGATAAAGTTCTCGGTTTTATCACCGATATCGGCGGTCGTACCTCACACACCTCAATTATGGCTCGCTCTCTTGAGCTACCTGCGATTGTCGGTACAGGCAATATCACCCAGCAAGTTCATACGGGTGACTATCTGATTCTGGATGCGGTAAACAACGTGGTTTACGTTAACCCGTCCGAAGAAAAAATCACCTCACTGAAAGAAGCACAAATACAGCTGGCTAACGAAAAAGCTGAATTGGCTAAACTGAAGGACCTGCCAGCGATTACCCTGGATGGGCATCAGGTTGAAGTTTGTGCCAACATTGGTACCGTGCGTGATGTTGAAGGTGCTGAACGTAATGGTGCTGAAGGTGTCGGCCTCTACCGTACCGAATTCCTGTTTATGGATCGTGATTCGCTGCCAACCGAAGAAGAGCAGTTCAGCGCCTATAAAGCGGTTGCTGAAGCTTGTGGCTCCCAGGCTGTGATCATCCGTACCATGGACATTGGCGGCGATAAAGAGCTGCCTTATATGAACTTCCCGAAAGAAGAGAACCCATTCCTCGGCTGGCGTGCTATTCGTATCGCTCTCGATCGTAAAGAAATTTTACGTGACCAAGTGCGTGCCATACTCCGTGCATCGGCTTTCGGTAAATTACGCATCATGTTCCCGATGATTATCTCTGTTGAAGAAGTGCGTGCGCTTAAAGCAGAAATTGACATCATGAAGGCACAACTGCGTGAAGAAGGTAAAGCATTCGACGAGAAAATCGAAGTCGGCGTGATGGTAGAAACCCCTGCTGCTGCCGTTATTGCTCCTCATTTAGCTAAAGAAGTTGATTTCTTCAGTATTGGGACGAATGATTTAACACAATACACTCTGGCAGTTGACCGTGGTAATGATATGATTTCACATCTTTACCAGCCAATGTCACCATCCGTACTGACACTTATTAAACAAGTTATTGATGCTTCTCATGCGGAAGGCAAATGGACTGGTATGTGTGGTGAGCTTGCGGGCGATGAACGTGCTACACTGCTCCTGCTGGGGATGGGACTGGACGAGTTTAGTATGAGTGCTATCTCTATCCCACAGATTAAAAAAATCATTCGCAATACTAACTTCGAAGATGCGAAGGTATTAGCAGAACAAGCCCTTGCCCAACCGACAACTGATGAGTTGGTGGCATTGGTTAATAAGTTCATTGAAGAAAAAACTATCTGCTAATACGGAAGATGCAGCCCAAATTACTGCTTAGGAGAGAAGGCTAATGGGGTTATTTAGTAAACTTTTCGGTGATAAAGGCAATAACGATACCGGAACCATTGAGATCGTTGCTCCACTGTCTGGCGAAATCGTTAATATTGAAGATGTGCCAGATGTTGTGTTTGCAGAGAAAATTGTTGGCGATGGGATTGCAATTAAACCATCAGGCAACAAAATGGTCGCTCCGGTAGATGGGACTATTGGCAAAATTTTTGAAACGAACCACGCTTTCTCTATCGAATCAGATAGCGGCATTGAGCTGTTTGTCCACTTCGGTATTGACACTGTTGAGCTCAAAGGCGAAGGCTTTAAGCGTATCGCTGAAGAAGGCCAGCGCGTGAAGAAAGGTGATGTCGTGATTGAATTTGATCTGCCATTGCTGGAAGACAAGGCCAAATCGACTCTGACGCCTGTCGTTATCTCTAATATGGATGAGATCAAAGAGTTAATTAAGCTGAGTGGCAGTGTGACGGTAGGTGAAACGCCCATTATCCGCATCAAAAAATAGAGAGACCACAGTGGCACCCATACCGTGCCATTGTTTCTGACGGAATAACCTTCCCTCTTTATTAGCAAAGCTAAAAAAGCACCTGTAACGGGTGCTTTTTTTATTCTATCTCTGCGGCGGCAGTATCAGTTCATCCAGTTGATGTTTTTGAGTCCAGGTAATGGCAGCAAAAACACGTCCGGCCGCGGCCTCTGCTGCCTCAGGGACAAGCATCCCTTCCAGAAGATGGCTAATCAGTTCCGCACAGAAGAGATCACCCGTACCTTTCAGACTCATGACAATGCGTTCATGGCTGATGATATCCACCGAATCTGCCGTCACAGTGACCACTGAAATAGTCTCAGGGGTATCCCCTGGTGCACTGGTGATAACAACCCATTTTAGCGTATCGGAGAGCAATGTTTTCGCCGCTGCCACTGCCTGACTGAGGGTATGACAAGGCAGACCCGTCAACACGTTGAGCTCAAACAGATTCGGGGTAATTCCCTGCGCTATCGGCAATAATGCAGCACGGTAGGCTTCTGGAATACCCGCTTTGACATAAATACCACTGTCGGTATCACCGATAACCGGGTCCACCATAATAATCGCCTCTGGGTGTCGGTGCTGAATATCCTCCAGCCATTGGGCCAGGAGATAGATTTGCTCCGCACTCCCCATGTAACCCGCCATCACGGCCTTAAGTTCCCGTAATGCGTCACGCTCTTCCAGGGCCTGTAAATACCCACTAAACCAGTCCACGGGAATCACCCCGCCGTAGTAGGTATCGTAATGGGGCGTATTACTGAACAGCACGGTGGGAACAGCCATAGCACGCCAGCCATGCTGTTTTATTGCTGGTATGGCGATACTGTTACCCACACTGCCATAGATAACCTGTGACTGTACTGCGACAATATCGGTTTGCAGCGCACGATGTGTATCGTTAAACAATACCGACTGGATGTCGTTATCCTGGACCATATCTCCTCCCTTGATAAATTAAATTCCGGCTCCCTGAACGTAGATCTCTTCACCAAATACGCCAGTGGATAAGTAACGGTCTCCCCGGTCGCAAATGATGGCAACAACGACAGAACCGGGGCTGGAGCGCGCGATACGGAATGCGCCAGCAACAGCACCACCAGAACTGACGCCACAAAAGATGCCCTCTTCAGCGGCCAGACGGCGCATTGTCTGTTCCGCTTCACTCTGTGACATATCAAGGACTTCATCAACCAAAGCGGGTTGATAAATTTTTGGCAGCCAGGCCGCCGGCCAACGACGAATACCAGGAATAGCACTGCCCTCTTCAGGCTGCAGGCCAACAATAGTGACAGGCCTGGCTTGCTCCCGCATAAAACGCCCGACACCGGTGATTGTTCCGGTGGTGCCCATGCTGGAAACAAAATGTGTAATTCGCCCGGCCGTTTGCTGCCAAATTTCAGGGCCAGTAGTCAAATAATGTGCCAGGGGATTATCCGGGTTATTAAACTGATCGAGGATTTTACCCTCCCCCCGATCGGCCATCTCCTGCGCCAGTGCCCTGGCCCCTTCCATTCCCTGTGTTTTAGTGACCAGGATAAGTTCTGCACCGTAGGCTTGCATGGCAGCCTTACGCTCCATACTCATATTATCTGGCATCAGCAGTTTGATTTGATAACCTTTTAATGCGGCTATCATCGCCAGAGCAATCCCTGTATTGCCGCTGGTCGCTTCAATAAGCGTGTCTCCCGGGGAGATATCACCACGCTTTTCCGCCTCAACAATCATAGAGAGTGCCGCACGGTCTTTTACTGACCCGGCAGGGTTGTTACCTTCCAGTTTGACCCAAATCTCGCTGCCATTGTTCAGCCCGGTGCGCTGCAGGCGAACTAAAGGGGTATTGCCAATCGTGCTTTCTAAAGTGACCACCTGCCACTCCCTTTACATGAAAAAACGGCCACTCAGGCCGTTTGTTACGGAATGTATGATGATAAATTATCAGGCTGGCTGCATCAGGTCTAGCTACTGGATGGGATTATTACCCTGGTAAATACGCGCGTGTTGCAGGCCAACAAACAGACGGTCACCCCGCTGCGGCGCTACACTTTCACGTAATACCACAGTGATTGGCTCATTATGCCACCCCATGGGCTGCACCACTAACTGCATGTAATAGCCTCGTGGGCTCACTTCCAGCACCTGTACAGGCAGAGGCGAGTCGAGATTTGTCCGCCTGCTCACATCCACCTCCCATGGCCGTAAGAAGAGATCAACCTCCCCTTGATAAACGGGAGTGTCAGCGAGCGGCCAGGAGTGAGCTCCCACCTGGAAATGGCTGGCATGGATGGTGCCTGGGATGCGGTTCACCTCACCAAGAAACTCCAGGACAAAACGCGTTTTTGGCTCACCCCACACGACGTCTGGTGCATCAGCTTGTTCAATATGTCCCTGGCTCATCACCACAACCCGATCAGCAACTTCCATTGCTTCTTCCTGATCATGGGTGACAAAAACACTGGTAAAACGCAGTTCTTCATGAAGCTGGCGCAACCAACGGCGTAGCTCTTTACGAACCTGAGCATCCAGCGCCCCAAAGGGTTCATCCAGCAGCAAAATTTGCGGTTCAACAGCCAGAGCACGGGCTAAAGCAACACGTTGCTTCTGCCCCCCAGAAAGCTGGGCTGGGTAACGGTCAGCAAGATGTGACAGCTGTACCATCTCCAGTAACTTGGTCACTTTTTGCCGAATGACTGCGGCTGATGGCCGTTCACGACGGGGTAATACGGTTAACCCAAAAGCAATATTGTCGAACACTGACATATGGCGAAATAACGCATAGTGCTGGAAGACAAAACCCACTTTACGTTCACGGGCATGGACTCGACTGACATCGGTTCCCTTAAACTTAATTTGACCGCTGTTTTGATGTTCCAGACCTGCAATGATCCGTAATAACGTCGTTTTACCTGAACCGGAAGGTCCCAGTAATGCCACCATCTGACCTGAAGGAATATCCAGCGAGATATCATTCAGCACCTGGGTGCGACCAAATGACTTCTTAATATTGGCAATATCAATGCTCATGATTTTCCTCTTGCTTGAGGCGTTTTTCCTGATTATTCAGACGCCACTGCAGCGCACTTTTTAAGAACAATGTCAAAATAGCCATCACAGTCAACAGGGCTGCTGCGGTAAAAGCACCCACCGTATTATAGTCCTGCTGTAGCAGTTCAATTTGTAGTGGTAATGAGAAGGTTTCACCGCGAATAGCACCGGATACCACTGATACAGCACCAAATTCACCAATGGCTCGTGCATTGGTCAGTACAACACCATATAACAACGCCCAGCGGATATTAGGCAAGGTGACGCGGCGGAACATCTGCCAGCCAGAAGCACCTAACAGAATGGCGGCTTCATCTTCCTGGCTTCCCTGACTGAGCATCACGGGTACCAGTTCACGAACGACAAACGGACAGGTAACAAAAATGGTAACCAGCACCATGCCCGGCCAGGCAAACATAATCTGTAAATCGTAAGTATCAAGGAAGCCACTTAACGGCCCGTTAGATCCGTAGAACAACAAATAGATTAAACCCGCCACCACCGGGGAGACGGCAAAAGGTAAATCCAGCAAGGTTAATAACAACTGACGTCCGGGGAAATCAAAACGCGTCACAAGCCATGCCAGTAAAATACCGAATACCAGGTTTACGGGTACCGTAATCAGCGCAATCATTACCGTCAGCCAGATAGCATGCAACATATCCGGATCGGCAATATTATGCAGTGCTGGCATAATGCCTTTTGAAAAAGCTTCGGAGAAAATAGATATCACCGGCACCACCAGGATCAAGAATGACACCAGCATGCCTATCCCAATCAGTGCCCATTTACCCCAATTGACGGGAGTACGGATATCATTTTTTACTACAGAGTCATTCGTCATTAGTGACCTACCACACGCCGACCAAAGCGACTTTGCAAGGTGTTAACGGTGAACAACAGCAACAATGATGCCGCCAGAATCACTGAGGCAATAGCACTCGCTGCCGGGTAGTCAAATTCCTGTAAACGAACAAAAATCATGAGTGAGGTAACTTCTGTTTTCCAGGCAATATTACCCGCAATAAAAATCACCGCACCAAACTCCCCGAGACTGCGGGTAAATGAAAGCGCCACCCCCGCCATCAACGCCGGAGAGAGTTCAGGCAGAATGACACGACGAAAACTTTGCCAGCGCGTTGCACCGAGCGTTTCTGCCGCTTCCTCATATTCTGGCCCTAACTCCTCCAGTACCGGTTGCACCGTACGCACCACAAACGGAATACTGGTGAATGCCATCGCCACGGCAATCCCCAACCAGGTGTAGGTCACTTTAATATCAAATTGAGCCAGCCATTCACCATACCAGCCATTCACCGAAAACAGGCCCGCAAGCGTTAAGCCTGCAACAGCGGTTGGCAAGGCAAAGGGTAAATCCATTAATGCATCCAGCAGGCTGCGGCCAGGAAATTGATAACGCGTCAGTATCCAGGCCATTAACAGCCCGAAAACGCCATTAAAAATGGAGGCGACTGCCGCAGAAATCAGAGTCACTTTATAGGCTGCAACCACCTGTGCATTAGTAATGACCTCCCAATATTGCATCAATGTCATCTGGGACAGCTGCATGACCAGTGCACTTAATGGCAATAACAGAATCAAACACACGAACAGCAAACTGGTGCCCAGGCTTAAAGTAAAACCAGGAAGGACACGCTTTGAGACCTGGGCAAACATTAACCACGCCCCGCAGCTAACAATTTATCCAGTTCACCACCGGTGGCGAAATGTGTCTTCATCACCTCAGGCCAGCCACCAAACTGCTGCTCCACACTAAACAGTTCTGTTTGCGGGAATTTATCTTTCAGTTTATTCATCACTTCCGGGTTATTCACACGGTAGTAGTAGTCGGTAATAATCTCCTGAGCTTGTGGGCTATAGAGATACTCCAGGTATTCTTTGGCCGCTTTTTCAGTACCATTCGCTTTGGTATTTTTATCCACCCAGGCTACGGGGAATTCAGCCAGTACGTTAACTTTAGGGACGACGACTTCGTAGCCCTCTTTCTCATACTGGTTACGAATGTTGTTTACTTCCGACTCAAATGAGATCAATACATCACCGAGACCACGTTCAACAAAACTGGTTGTAGCCCCACGACCACCGGTGTCGAAAACCTCTACGTTACCTAAAAATTGCTTCATAAATTGCTCAGTTTTCGCCTTATCGCCACCGTCTGCTTTGTCCGCGGCACCCCAGGCGGCAAGATAGGTATAACGAGCATTACCTGAAGTTTTGGGGTTAGGGAAAATAAGCTTCACATCCGGGCGTGACAGGTCACTCCAGTCATGAATATTTTTCGGATTCCCTTTACGTACCAGGAAAGCCATCGTGGAGTAAAAAGGCGAACTGTTATTCTCAAGACGGCTCTGCCAGTCAGCGGGGATCAGGTTGCCTTTGTCGTGAAGAATTTGAACATCACTGACCTGATTATAGGTCACTACATCGGCTTTCAGTCCCTGAAGAATGGCCAGTGCCTGTTTTGATGACCCGGCATGAGATTGTTTTATCGTCAGTTTGTCGCCATTATTTTCTGCAGCCCACTGTTTTTCAAAAGGGGGATTCAAGGCTGAAAATAACTCACGAGACACATCATAAGAGCTATTCAGTAGTTCAGTGGCCTGGGCAGACCCAGCCAGTACTAAAGAAACAGCTAATGCGTTCCATACATTTTTAACTGCTGTGATTGCCATACTTTGCCCTTACAAGTGTGGAAGTAATGGTTAACTGGCAACCAGTTTATTTATAACAGGGCATAAAACAGTAACGCTTTTATATACCGTTTAGCGATTTGCAATAAGAAACGAGCATAAGCAGATACGGCGCGGTGAATACCGCGCCACAAAGAGGGGGATTAGAGTGTCAGCAACACATCAAGGGAGGGGGCAAAATAGTAACCGCCAGTCACGGGACGGGTAAAACGCAGCATGGCATCATGCTTACCATCAGTTTCACCAAACATACTCAGTAATTGCTGTTCAATATTATGCAAACGTGCACTGTAGGCGATGAAATAAAGGCCATGCACACCACTGGCAGTGCCATAGGGCAAACTTTGACGCAATATTTTTAACCCTTTGCCGTCTTCCTTAAGATCCACACGACTGAGGTGAGAAGTGACGGGACGTTTGTCTGCCTCAATCTCTTCGTTCTCTTGTTTGGTGCGCCCGATTACCATTTCCTGCTCATGAACGCTCATACGGTTGAGCTGGCGCAAGTTATGTTCCCAGCGCTGAACCAGAACATAACTCCCCCCCGCATCAATACCATTCTGAATAATCGCCACATTCCGGCGATTTTCTTCACCCTGTGGATTTTCAGTTCCATCAACAAAACCGCTCAAGTCACGTTCTTCAACCCAACGGAAGCCATGTGTCTCTTCTTCTATTTTTAGAGCTCCGGCAAAGGCGGCCAAAGCGCCCTGAGCCAGGGTAAAGTTCACATCATGGCGCAAAGAAAGAATATGGATCATCACATCGTGCTGGCTGGCAGGTGCCACACCTTTACCCAAAGGGGTAAAATCTTTCAGTTCTTTAGCACTGTCATTACCCGCCAGGTCACGCCATAAACGGTGACCAAACGCCACTACTGCGCCCAATTGTGCCTGGGGGAATTGCGTCTGCAGTGCATTCAGAGTAGCGATAAATTGAGTACAACCTGAACGTAACGCAGCCAAATCACCAGTGAAAGAGGCTTCTAACCAAATAGCTGCGCGACAATGCTCAGGCAGAATACCACTTTGAGTCTGGAACATAATATCTCCTAAAGTCATAGTCCCTATTGCGGTCTAAGATTGCTAACAATATGAAAATACGTGCTTTTAATAATTAAAAACACGTATAAAAACCACCGCACCAAATTTATTATTATCAATAAATGGCACACCCGCCTCTGGCAACCAAAAAGATGGCGGGTATATAATTAATGTAAGAACTTTGGGTTGAGTATTTATTGACTTGTAACAACAACCTGTCATCTCACTGACTAACTCGTTCACCAGGTTACTGGAGTCAGCCGGACTGAACTAGCGTTGCCAGATAATCTTATTCACGGTCCATTTCTTCAGCGTATCATCCGCCGGGATTAATCCTTCCGGACCACTCCATTCGCCTTTAAAGGCATAACTAATGTGTGAACTACCGGGTGCTTTACATACCACGAAATCAGCATCGTCCCCTTTCCCCCGTTCGCAGGCCCCAAAAGCCTTATCGTATAAGTCGCCAAAGGGGGTGCCTATTGTGACACCACTATCGGTTTCAATGCTACTGTCCATGACATCAATTCGGCTGACGGTCCCGGTATTACCATTGATGACCAGCATCATCTGGTTATCTTTTAATACCTCAAAATAAGGCACTATCTCACCATTGGCCGTCTTCATACCATTACGCAGATGATAGTCACTATTTAACCCATCACGAATAGCGCTTTCATTCATTGCCGTCCCCCTGTTAAGCCCTGCCACCCCCTGTTCGCTAACTTTTGCACTGGAGCCGAACCAGTTCCATGGCAGTGCTGAAGACCACTGAACAGACGACAAGGTAGAACAGCCAGCTAACATCAGGGGGAGCCCTAATATCATCAGACGCAGTGTTTTCATTGAGGGTTCCTTTTTAAAAGAAGTTACCGCCTTTGGAGTGCAGACATGCTGAAAAGTGCCATTTCATTCATGGTGCAAAGCGAAGTAGTCGCGTAATCGACGATTCATGGCAAGCCACCATAATGCCAGGAGATCCATTACCAGTAAGACAAGCGTGCCCCCATTAATAACATCATCGGTGAGCCCGCTACATTGCCATACCAGCAACAGTAACTGGGTGGCCACGAGCACAGCCCACAATTTTGGCCAAAGGCGTGGCCATAAATGACGGCGACCACTGAGAAAAAAAGCCACTGCAGCCGGTATTCCCGGCAGCAGGCCTAACCAGAAATAATGATTATCTGGGTAAAACCAGCGTAAAATAGCCTCGCCTTCATCCCGAGAAGCCCCGGCAATGACCAGCAGCACCCACGTGCGAGCCTGAAATAATAAGATAGCCCAAAAAAGTATCGGAGCTTTCAGGTATCCTCGAGAATCAAAGTCATGGTACGAGTAGAGATTATTCAACGTCAATTAGCTCAATATTCCTGGTCTTCAATTAACCGTTTACCCAACAAAATAGTGTCCTGATGTTCATAGTCGAGTTTCTCATAAAGACCGATAACCACGTCGTTTTCTTCACGAATATGAATATGAATTTTTGGGCATCCACGGGCGATGAGTTTCTTTTCCAGCCGGTTCAATAATGCGTTGGCGATACCCCGCCCACGATATTCAGGGTGCACACCGAGATAATAGGCCGATCCTCGATGGCCATCATAGCCCCCCATTAATGAACCAATAATCTCCCCTGCCACTTCAGCGACCAGGAACAGATCCGGTGAATGTTGTAACTTACGCTCAATATCCATTTCTGGATCATTCCATGGGCGCAATAGATCACAACGTTCCCAAAGCGTTATCACCTCTTCGAAGTCTTCCTGGCGAAACACACGAATTTCCATGGGGGTAACCACCTTAAATCATAAAAGCTTAATTATGGCGATAAGTGTCCTGTAAGCCAATATCTACCGCAAAACTGGTAAAAAAGTGGCATAATTAAACGTCTGTCTTGAAATGAATAGAAAAACATTTCTGGCAAAAAATAATCATTTACCTGGTGTTGATACGCTATAACTTGCCTTCTGGACTACATAAGATAACGATTCCATTCGTATGAGCAAAATTAAATCGCTAACGCGACTAACAACACGTCGCCAGCTTCTGCTTTCAGGACTGGCCGCCCTGACTCTCGCAGGAATAAACAGAGCTCTGGCCAGTGGCGCAGGGACACCGCAGTCGTCCGCAGTTCCCCCCAGGGCCGCCAGGAAGCAGACCACTCGCCGTATTGTGGTTCTCGACCCAGGTCACGGTGGTATCGATACTGGTGCCATTGGTCATAACGGTTCCCAGGAAAAACATGTGGTACTGGCAATTGCTAAAAGTGTGCGCAGTATCCTGCGCAGCAAAGGTATTGACGCCCGTCTAACCCGATCTTCCGACGAATTTATTCCACTGTATGAACGGGTCGAGATCGCCCATAAACATGGCGCCAGTCTGTTTATGTCTATTCATGCCGACGGTTTTACCAACCCGAGTGCGGCAGGGGCGTCAGTGTTTGCGCTTTCTAATCGTGGTGCCAGTAGCGCCATGGCGAAATATCTGTCAGAACGTGAGAATGCTGCGGATGATGTTGCCGGGAAAAAAGCCAAAGATAAAGACCAGTACCTACAGCAGGTCCTTTTCGATTTGGTACAGACCGATACCATCAAGAATAGCCTGACACTGGGCTCCCATATTCTTAAAAACATCAAGCCGATACATAAATTACACAGTAAGAATACTGAGCAAGCGGCCTTTGTCGTACTCAAGTCACCCTCTGTCCCTTCAGTGCTGGTTGAAACGTCTTTTATTACGAATCCAGCGGAAGAGAAACTGCTGGGAACCACCGCATTTCGCCAGAAAATTGCTAATGCCATCGCCGCTGGTGTTATCAGTTATTTCAACTGGTTTGATAATCATAAATCCCATGGTAAGAAACGTTAACCTTATGGACCAACCTAATCTTCAAGCCGTTAAACAGTTTTTGCTCGGACTGCAGGATCGCATTTGTCAGCAACTCAGCGCCATTGACGGGGCCAGTTTTCAGGAGGATGTCTGGCAACGTCAGGAAGGCGGAGGTGGCCGCAGCCGCGTTCTACGCAATGGTCATGTTTTTGAGCAAGCCGGGGTTAATTTTTCACATATTCAGGGGGCCTCGATGCCGGCTTCAGCTACCGCTCATCGCCCGGAGCTGGCAGGCCGCAGTTTTGAAGCAATGGGCGTGTCACTGGTTATTCATCCTGAAAACCCCCATGTGCCCACCAGTCATGCCAATGTTCGATTCTTTATCGCTGAAAAACCAGGGGCTGACCCAGTATGGTGGTTCGGTGGTGGCTTTGATTTAACCCCCTTTTATGGCGTCGAAGAGGATGCCGTACACTGGCATCGCACAGCCCGTGACCTCTGCCAGCCATTTGGCGAAGGCGTCTATGCCCGCTATAAAAAATGGTGCGATGACTACTTCTTTATTAAGCATCGTAATGAACAACGGGGTATTGGCGGGCTTTTTTTTGACGACCTTAACTCACCCGATTTTGCAACCTGTTTTCGTTTTATGCAGGCCGTGGGGAACGGTTTTCTCGATGCTTACTTACCCATTGTCGAACGTCGCAAAACGACACCCTTTGACGAACAACAGCGGAATTTCCAACTCTATCGTCGGGGCCGTTATGTGGAATTTAATCTGGTCTGGGATCGCGGCACGCTGTTTGGCCTGCAAACCGGTGGGCGAACTGAGTCTATCCTGATGTCTATGCCTCCCCTGGTGCGTTGGGAATATGACTACCAGCCTGAAGAAGGCAGCCCTGAGGCCGCCCTGTACCATGATTTTTTACCCATTAAAGAGTGGGTGTAGTTCCTGTTCATTACAACGGCTGTGTTTGTGCCTCAACCACAGCCAGCGTAACCATATCGATAATTCGCCATACTGAGGCAATGGACGTTAAAATATGCACCTGGCTCGCCGGCGTATTTTTTCTGAGGTGTGACGCATTTTACCGGCGCTTTCAGGTCAGAAGAGCCGTAATTAGAGTGCGATAACAATGCAATTCCTGACTCAATCCCAAAACAACGCATCTGCCTCCCCACAGTGAACCATGGCCGTACCAGTCACCCTGGTATTCTTGCTCACTGTCTGCTGGGCTGGCCCCTTGGTAATACTCCGACGCTTCATTATCTGGTCGTTCGTTTGCCAGTCCTCACTCTGCCCGGCCTGTATCAGGGCGGTAATCGCATGGACAGCAGCCAGTTTTATTTGCTCATCAATGGTGGTTGCTCCAGCATCCGGCACACCGCTGAACTGCACCATACTCTTATCATCCCAAGTGTTGGCAGAATTCCGTATCCACCAGTTTAGTCTCCTCCGGTGTTATGACGCTGAAAAATCGTAGCCTGGCACAATACTTACTGTGGATAAGCGCTATGCTTACTGGTGGAAAAAAGATTGTCACTGATGGTCGCACCAGGCAGGCGTCGGCCAGGGATTAATGTCGGAGCATAGAATTTAACTCAAATTCTTACCTTTGCAGGAGGAAACCATGTCATCACGTAAAGATCTCGCCAATGCTATTCGCGCCCTGAGTATGGATGCAGTAGAAAAAGCAAATTCAGGGCACCCTGGTGCCCCGATGGGTATGGCTGATATTGCCGAGGTATTGTGGAATACGTTTTTAATACACAATCCTGGTGACCCGCACTGGCTAAACCGGGATCGTTTTGTTTTATCCAATGGCCATGCGTCAATGCTGCTCTACAGCTTGCTGCATCTGACGGGTTACGCACTGACCCTCGATGACCTGAAAAACTTTCGCCAGTTGCACTCAAAAACACCAGGCCACCCGGAAGTGACCGATACTGAAGGTGTCGAAACCACTACCGGCCCACTGGGCCAGGGCGTGGCTAACGCGGTGGGGATGGCAATTGCAGAACGAACCCTTGCCGCCCAGTTCAATAAACCAGGCCATGAGATAGTAAATCATCATACCTATGTTTTCATGGGGGATGGCTGCCTGATGGAAGGGATCTCCCACGAGGCCTGCTCCCTTGCAGGAACCCTTGGTCTCGGTAAGCTTATTGGTTTCTATGACTTCAATGGGATCTCTATTGATGGTGATACCCATGGCTGGTTTACCGACGATACCGCTAAACGCTTTGAGGCCTATCACTGGCATGTGATTCACGAAATCGATGGCCATAATCCGGAAGCGATTAAGCAGGCGATTATTGAAGCCCAGGCCGTGACTGACAAACCCTCACTCATTATCTGTCGTACCATTATTGGTTATGGATCGCCGAATAAAGAAGGCACAGAAAAAGCGCATGGTTCACCGCTAGGAGCAGCGGAAATCGCCCTGGCACGTGAGGAGTTAGGCTGGAAATATCCCCCTTTTGAAATCCCCCAAGAGATTTACGCAGGCTGGGATGCCAAAAATACAGGTAAGCATGCCCAGGCACTCTGGCAGGAACAATTTGATGCATATGCCAAAGCTTATCCAGAACTCAGTGCCGAGCTACACCGCCGCCTGACGGGTAAATTACCCGCTACATGGCACGAAGCCTCCTGGCAATATATTGAGCAACTGCAAGCCCACGAACAGAAAATTGCTACCCGCAAAGCGTCACAAAATACCCTTGATGTTTTTGGCCCTATCTTGCCAGAATTACTGGGTGGGTCCGCCGACCTTGCGCCAAGTAATCTGACCCTTTGGCAGGGGTCAAAATCAATTAAAGATGACCTGGCCGGGAATTATATCCACTATGGTGTACGCGAATTCGCCATGACAGCGATTGGTAATGGTGTTGCCCTGCACGGTGGTTTTATTCCTTATACAGCAACCTTCCTGATGTTTGTTGAATATGCTCGTAATGCAGCCCGCATGGCGGCGTTGATGAAAGCACATCAAATCATGGTCTACACTCATGACTCTATTGGTCTCGGTGAAGATGGCCCAACCCACCAGCCCGTTGAGCAGCTTGCCAGCTTACGTTTAACGCCCAATTTCAATAGCTGGCGCCCTTGTGACCAGGTAGAAACAGCCGTGGCATGGAAAGCGGCCATCGAACACCATGATGGCCCAACCGCATTGATCTTAACTCGCCAGGGGCTGGCACAGATGCCAAGAACCCCCCAACAGTTAAAAGATATTGCCCGGGGGGGGTATATACTAAAAGACTGTCAGGGCACGCCAGATATCATCCTGATAGCGACTGGCTCTGAAATGGAAATAACAGTTAAAGCCGCAGAGCAACTCACGGCAGAAGGGTATCACGCTCGCGTCGTGTCACTCCCATCAACCGACGTATTTGATGCCCAGGATGAGGAGTACCGTGAGTCAGTGTTACCGTCTGACATCAGTGCACGTGTTGCGGTTGAGGCGGGGATTGCCGACTACTGGTATAAATACACAGGTCTGAAAGGGAAAATTGTTGGCATGACCACCTTCGGGGCATCCGCACCGGCTGAACTGCTGTTCCCGCTGTACGGTTTTACCGTTGAAAATATTGTTAAGCAGGCAAAAATTATTCTAAGTAAAAAATAATGGAGTGGCAGGTGGCACACTCCGCCACCTGCCATTCTATACAGTCTCTGGTGTATATAACAAACAGGCTGGAGGAGAATCGTTTCACGATAATATATTGCTTTCGATAAGCACCTATCCGTTAAAAATGAGATTTAATTAATTCACCAATATAGGTATCAGCCTTTTTAGTCGCTATGATTTTATCGGCTTCATTTTTTCTTGCTAACTGTTTATCGCTCAACAAAGGTTGTTCCACACTTGATATAAAAGAAGAACGCACATCCCATGAATATGGATCTCTGCCAACGACCCGCTGGTCTATGTAATTCCCTAAACTGTCGCCATAAAGTTTTTTAATGGATTCAACCAGAGAATACTTCCAGGGCTGCATGTCGTAGTAAGGTAGTTTTTCTTTTAAAGAAAGGTATTCACTTAATGACTGGTCACCACTCACCATACCGCTATCAGCCAATAATAAAAAGTCGTCATAGATATTTTTCGGCATACTTCTGACCAGGACAATACTTACTATTTTATTACCCTGCCCGCTGATTTCATTATGACAGCAAACTTTACCATGCTTGTCGTCTATCGCAGTGATTTTGACTTTTGAAAAAAGGGCCAAATAGTCAACCCCCGTATGTTCCTTACCCAGCAGTAAGATCGATTTTATTGACTCAATAACTGAGCCCATTGCATTGCTCTGAACCTGACGCAAATTAATGATAAAATTTGCAGGTCTCTCGTCATCCAGGGTTTCGCAAAGTGTATTCGTAATAAACGCCTGTGCGCCTGTATAAAAGCACTCAGAGCTGATATAACCCAGATGATAACTGCTGCCAGTCGAGAGTGATACATTGTAACTATCAAGTAATAAATGCAGCTCATTTTTGAATCTCTCTCTAATCTCATTCAGCGTCCTGTCATCCGTAGGTATATAACCAATAGCTCCCTCATCAAACCCTAATTTATTTTCGGAAATCTGAGTAAACCCGATTCGTCTTAACATTTCTGCATAATGCTTAATATCTTTTCCAGGAAAAGGTAATATATCCATCTCTTCAATCAGAATAGCATCATTTCGGGGGAAGTTAAATTTTGTACAGAGTTCATCCACGTGCTTCTCTAATTTCTTTATATTAATGACGCTAAGGGGTAACACAATAAATAATGGATTAATTAACTGATCAATTGTATGGGGTTCATCATACTGTAAAGCATAATTTTGATATGGATCACTCTGACTCCTTAACATATTACTGAGTGGTGATATCGTTACTCTGCACCCTTGTTCAAGAGCAATATTCGCCACTTTTTTTGCCAGTATATGATCACCATTACCGTTACCATAAGGATTGATAATAACCATATCTCTACCACGATTATTTTCCGACAACAGATTACCTGAGCGTATTCCTTCAGACGCTTTTATTATACTCCCAGGAAAAGAATCAACACCATGCGTAATATTCAATTTATTTTCCTTTATAATTTAAAAAACCTTAGAAGCAATATATTCAGAAAGATTACCATTAAGCTGATCATGGTGATGTCAAAAAACGTAATTCACAGATAACATTATCGCCAATATGTATAAATTTTCAGGTTTCATACGTGAGTCCATTAATGCGTGATGACAGAAATATTTGCAGCTAATGAAGTATCGCTGTGAAGTGCCAGGCATAGCGATGAAGTCTGTCCTGAGAATGAAGGAAACAGCGCGTTATCGACTATCAAGACATGCAGACAAGCCCTCTTCAAAAGAAACAAGGGCCTGACATTTAACTCAGGTCTCACAGCATCATGGCAATAATGATGTTAATGTACGACATGATGCTGGCTATCGCCGGATGAGAGGTCAGGACATCACATTCTTCAGTTGAAGCTGTTGTAGTAAAATAACGGTCTTACCATCGCAGATTTCGCCATTGCGCATCATCTTCAGCGCCTGGCTGAAAGGTAATTCCAGCACGTCGATATCTTCATCTTCGATACCTCCCCCGCTGTTTTTTCGCTGTGAATCACTGTAGGGTGCAAGATAAAAATAGACAATTTCAGTCACTCCTCCTGGAGACATATAAAGCTCAAATACCTTTTCCAGATCACCAACCTGATAGCCGGTCTCTTCCATGGTTTCCCGGCGAATGCATTGCTCCGGGTCATCTGCATCAAGTAACCCAGCACAACTCTCGATCAGCATGCCGTCCGCATTACCGTTCATCCAGGTAGCGATACGGAATTGCCGTGTAAGCACCACGGTTTTTTTCTCGATGTTATACAACAGAATGGTGGCACCATTCCCGCGATCGTAAACTTCACGTTTATGGCGAATGGCTTCGCCATTTTGGCGAAAAAGATCATAAGTGAGATTACGTAGAATAAAATAGTTATCAGATAGAATTTGATTCTTAATAACATCAATGCGTAATGACATAGTACTCCCTCAACATAACAGACAACTGTCCCGCGAGTAACAACATTGCTAATTACGTTAAATAGTAGCAAATTTATTGTATTTTAATATTACAAATACAACCCATTCTTTAACTGCTAAAAAACGTTTTCACCCCGCGTTACTTCACCGTCTTTATCCCCTGCACACAGTACGGGCATCCGCTGAATATGATTCCATACGTCTCTGGCAGAGAAATCGCCACATCACGATATTTCATTTTTAAATAGCGTGATCGATATCAAAAAAAAATGCTAGCATGCGTGATCAATATTCGTCTATTTCCGATATATCTGAACAGAAAAAGATTATTAACAAAATGAAATTCAAAAAAAAACTGTTAAGTTTCAGGCGAAATAAACCTAAACATAGTGCTGTTACTCTTAATTCATTACATAACGCGATAGCAACCATCGAGTTTACACCTGAAGGTGAAATCATCACGGCTAATGACCTATTTCTTCAATGTATGGGTTATGAACTGGAGGAAATCATTGGCCAGCACCATCGTCTATTTTGCCCCCCTGATGACTACCAGTCACCACAGTATCGGGAGTTCTGGCAGCGACTGTACCGGGGCGAAAGCTTTAGTGATAAATATTTACGTTTAGGTAAAAATGGCCATCCGGTTTGGCTTGAAGCGCATTATGTGCCCGTGAAATCTGCAAGCGGCCAGGTCATTAAGGTCGTAAAAATGGGTAAGGATATCACTGAACACATTCTTGACTCCCAGAAACAACGCGCCATGACGACAGCAATTAACCGGTCAATGGCCGTAATAACCTTTAACTTACAGGGTTTTACAATAAGTGCCAATGCCAACTTTCTTAATATTATGGGCTATGGTGCGGATGAAATCATCGGTCATCACCACAGTCAGTTTTGTTTGCCTGAAAGTACGAATACCCCCGAATACCATCGCTTTTGGCAGCGACTGAATAATGGTGAATTCATTTCCGGTCAATTTCAGCGCCTGACCAGGCAGGGGGAAAGCCGCTGGTTACGAGCCACTTATACCCCGGTATTCAACGACGCTGGTGAACTGTATGAAGTTGTAAAATTTGCGACCGATGTCACGGAACAGGTAGAGAGAAATATACAAGAGCGCCAGGCAGCACAACAGGCCTATCAGGCTGCAATACGTACCAGTGACCGAACTCATTTCGGTGCCGCAGTGATGGAAAAAAGCATTGTGACTATAAATAAATTAGCAGATGAACTACACGCAATTTCCAATAATATCAATGAATTGAATGAAATTTCCGACAGTATTGGCAATCTGGTAGAGAATATCCGACGTATTGCTAATCAGACCAACCTGCTGGCATTGAATGCCGCCATTGAGGCCGCGAGAGCGGGCCAGCACGGACGTGGTTTTGCTGTGGTAGCCAATGAAGTCCGCACTTTGTCGCACAACATCAATCTGGCAACCAGTGAGATAGAGCACAAGGTCAAACATAACCAGTCAATAACTGATAATGCTTTGAATATAATAGAATCTAATCTACTGGACGTTGCACACTGCGTTAATCTGGCCAAAGATGCAGGTAGCGTTATGGAAGAGGTTAATGCCAGCTCCAATGAAGTGGTTTCCGCCGTCAATAATATTGCCGAGGCACTGAAAAAATAAGCGGATATACCTGAATATCATTTCGATATTTTAACTTCTTTAATATTAACATCACAGACATACAGATACTGTATTGTCAGTTTTCTACTGCCTGACACGCGAGAATTCAAACGGTAACAGGGGGCTGGCTCTGCATTCGTAGAGATTATTTACACTATCTTCGTAATTTCTCCACGTTTCAGGCGCCTCCTGATATTAAAGTGTGATGAATTTTATTAAAAAAAAGTACTTTTTAAGGGGTTGTATTGCATGGCAAATTTTTTCATTTCACGCCCCATTTTTGCCTGGGTACTGGCGATAATATTATCCCTGGCTGGCACACTTGCTATTTTAACCCTTCCCGTTGAGCAGTACCCTGATCTGGCACCACCCAATGTGCGCATCACAGCCAATTACCCAGGAGCGTCAGCACAAACCTTAGAAAACACCGTCACCCAAGTAATAGAACAAAGCCTGACCGGCCTTGATAACCTGATGTATATGTCATCCCAGAGTAATGCCGTCGGCCAGGCGACAATAACCCTGAGTTTTAAGGCCGGGACAGACCCTAATGAAGCGGTACAGCAGGTACAGAATCAGCTGCAATCCGCACTGCGTAAACTCCCTCAGCCAGTTCAGGCACAAGGGGTCAATGTGCGTAAAACTGGCGATACCAATATATTAATGGTCGCTTTTGTTTCCACTGACGGCAGCATGGATAAACAAGATATCGCCGACTATGTTGCCAGTCAGATCCAGGACCCTATCAGTCGTCTTGAAGGCGTCGGTGATGTGGATGCGTATGGTTCCCAATACGCAATGCGCATTTGGCTGGACCCTATCAAGCTCACCAGCTACCAGCTCACGCCTCAGGATGTCGTAGACAAAATTAAGGCTCAAAATGCACAAATCGCGGTTGGACAGTTAGGAGGATCGCCCTCCCTTGATACCCAGACGCTGAATGCCACCATCAACTCCCAATCCCTGCTGCAAACCCCGGAGCAGTTTCGCGCCATCACATTAAGAGTCAATAAGAATGGTTCTCAGATAACGCTCGGTGATGTGGCTGAGGTAGAGCTGGGGGCTGAACGTTATGATTTCCTTAGTCGTTACAATGGTAAGCCCGCTTCTGGCTTAGGCATTAAACTTGCGTCTGGCGCCAATGAGGTCACAACAGACAAAGTCGTCAGAGATAAAATCGCTGAGTTGTCACACTATTTTCCAGCAGGGCTCGAAGCCCGAATTGCTTTTGAAACGACCCCCTTTGTTAAGGCCTCAATTCAGGATGTGGTAAAAACTTTACTGGAGGCCATTGTTCTGGTTTTTCTGGTGATGTATCTGTTTTTACAAAACTTCCGGGCAACACTAATACCCACGATTGCGGTGCCAGTAGTACTACTGGGCACCTTCGTGGTGCTGTATGCTTTTGGCTTTAGCATTAATACCCTGACGATGTTTGCCATGGTCCTGGCCATTGGTCTGCTTGTGGATGATGCCATCGTCGTGGTGGAAAATGTAGAACGAATAATGAGTGAAGAGGGGTTATCCCCCGCTGCAGCGACCCGGAAATCCATGGGACAGATTCAGGGAGCCCTCGTGGGGATTGGGCTGGTTTTGTCGGCGGTATTTGTGCCTATGGCCTTTTTTGGTGGTACCACAGGGGCAATTTATCGACAGTTCTCTGTCACCATAGTTTCGGCGATGGTGCTCTCTGTACTGGTGGCATTAATTTTAACCCCGGCACTCTGCGCCACCTTGTTAAAACCGCTTCCTGAAGGGGAATTACATAGCCAGAAAGGCTTTTTCGGTTGGTTTAATCACCAGTTTGACCGGGCAGCACTGCGCTATGAAAGTCTGGTGGGGAAAATTCTCGCACGAAGCCTGCGCTGGCTGGTGATTTATGCTCTGTTAGTCGCAGGGATGATTATTTTATTTATGCGCTTACCCACGTCGTTCCTGCCCACGGAAGACCGGGGAGTATTCTCTACGTCAGTCCAGCTGCCGAGCGGTTCAACTCAGCAACAAACACTGAAGGTGGTAGAGAAAATTGAGCATTATTATCTGACTCAGGAAAAAGAGAATGTCGTTTCGGTATTCTCCACCCTTGGTTCAGGCCCGGGCGGGAACGGGCAAAACGTCGCCCGACTGTTTATTCGCCTCAAAGAATGGGGGCAGCGTGACAGTAAAACAGGCAGTGCTGAGGCGATTATCAACAGAGCCACAAAGGCCCTTGCTCAAATTCCCGAAGCCCGGGTTTATGCCAGTAGTCCCCCGGCTATCAGTGGTCTGGGCAGCGCCACCGGCTTTGACCTCGAATTACAGGATAATGCAGGGGCGGGACACCAGGCATTAATGGCGGCTCGAGACCAATTACTCGGCATGGCGAGCGAGAACCCATTGCTGACACGTGTCCGTCATAATGGCCTCGACGATAGTCCACAGTTACAAATCGACATTGACCAGCATAAAGCCCAGGCGCTGGGTCTCTCTATCGAGGATATCAACAATACGCTCCAGACGGCCTGGGGTTCAAGCTACGTCAATGATTTTATGGACCGGGGCCGAGTGAAAAAGGTCTATGTGCAAGCAGCGGCACAGTATCGTATGCAGCCTGATGACATTTCCCGTTGGTATGTGCGTAATAACGAGGGTGAGATGGTGCCTTTCTCGGCTTTTGCCACCTCTCACTGGGAGACAGGGTCATCACGTCTGGAACGTTATAATGGCACGTCATCCCTGGAAATTGTGGGTGAAGCAGCGCCGGGGGTCAGTAGCGGTACGGCAATGGCGGTCATGGAGCAACTGGTTAGTCAGTTACCTAGTGGATTTGGGCTGGAGTGGACAGGCCTTTCTTATCAGGAACGTCTGTCTGGTGCCCAGGCCCCGGCACTGTATGCCTTATCATTATTGGTTATTTTCCTCTGTCTGGCTGCGCTATATGAAAGCTGGTCTATCCCCTTTTCGGTGATGTTGATTGTCCCGTTAGGGGTGATTGGTGCCCTGGCCGCGACCGCGTTGCGCGGTCTGGAAAATGATGTCTATTTCCAGGTCGGACTGTTGACCGTTATCGGCCTGTCGGCAAAAAATGCCATTCTGATCGTGGAATTTGCCAATGACTTGAATACTCGTGGCCAGGATTTATTCAGCGCGACGCTAACCGCCTGTCGTCAGCGACTGCGTCCCATACTGATGACGTCTTTAGCCTTTATCTTTGGGGTATTACCGCTGGTTATCAGCAGTGGTGCGGGTTCAAGTAGCCAGCATGCGGTAGGCACCGGGGTGATGGGCGGCATGATATCCGCCACTTTCCTTGCCATATTCTT
This sequence comes from Citrobacter sp. JGM124, assembly GCF_018257795.1. GTDB lineage: Bacteria > Pseudomonadota > Gammaproteobacteria > Enterobacterales > Enterobacteriaceae > JGM124. The sequence goes on from NZ_JAERJD010000007.1 coordinate 62,298, forward strand.
TGTTCCCCTTTTCTTTGTCTTAGTGCGTAAGCGTTTTCCCTTACGTAAACGCCCCGATTAGACGCCAACAATAAAGCGCCTCTACAGGGCGCTTTATTGTTGTATTAACAGTTGTTTGTTAATTATGCCGTGATATTTATTTTATTATCTGGTTATTTTTTGCGCAACATTTGCTCAATGAAATCTTTCCAGTTCCCTAATTCAGTGTCGATCATGTCTACCTCAAATATTACAATTTTATTAACTAAGCGAATGACAGTGCTAAAACCCTGCAGGGTATGCGGGGTCATTAATACGTGATCAGGTGATTAACAGTCAACTAAAATTTTAAACATCTCTTAACATCATTGATGTTAAATCATTTAAAAACATCTAAAACAACCAGAGGCGAAAAAAAATAAAACATTTAATAATCAGTGTAATAATTATTATCTGGGATTTAATACCGCATTTATTGACTACTTATAGATATTAACATCAGAGTTTTAAATCCAAATATATGAAGAAGACCATCAAATAATTTCAAAATATGATACAGCCATGCCACGCGTTCAGGTTTAGCAAAACGAAATTTATGCCTGAACGGTATATCGCATTTATATAATACCCAACGCGTGTTCCTGAGTATTATCTTAACCCGATTCGTCTCAACGTATTGTTAACTATTCGGTTACCGAACTCTCAGGAAACTGAGTTATGATGGCCTCTTTTACGCAGTGATCCATTCGTAACAGATAAGTGCTGACTGGCTCTCACATACCGACACAGGAGGGATTTTTATGTCCAATGAACGTCCGGGAACCATCCTTAAGCTTTATGGCATTAAAAACTGTGACACCATTAAAAAAGCCCGTCGTTTCCTGGAACAACACAACGTTAATTATCAGTTCCATGACTACCGTACTGATGGCCTGGACCCTGCTTTACTGGACCACTTTATTGCCGAACTGGGATGGGAAGCCCTGCTGAACACGCGAGGCACAACCTGGCGTAAACTGGATGAAACCCAACGATCTGCGATTACCGACGGACCAAGTGCAGCAAAACTGATGCTCGAGATGCCGGCAATCATTAAACGCCCATTGCTCTGGGCGCCGGGTAAGCCTATGCTTTTGGGTTTTAATGAATCAAGTTATCTGAAGTTTATCAACGAGGTATAGTCTTATGTCCTGCCCGGTTATTGAACTGGCCCAACAGCTTATTCGTCGCCCTTCCCTGAGCCCGGATGATGCAGGCTGTCAGGCATTAATGATAGAGCGTCTGCGTAGCATCGGCTTCACCATTGAACCGATGCATTTTGGTAAAACACAGAATTTCTGGGCATGGCGCGGACAAGGTCAAACCCTGGCATTTGCCGGACATACTGACGTAGTGCCACCGGGGGACGCGGAGCGCTGGATTAATCCCCCATTTGAACCCACTATTCGTGATGGCATGTTATTTGGCCGTGGCGCGGCAGATATGAAAGGTTCACTGGCTGCAATGGTTGTCGCGGCAGAACGTTTTGTTGCTCAATACCCCAGTCATAAGGGGCGGCTGGCATTTTTGATCACCTCCGATGAGGAAGCCAGTGCTCATGATGGCACCGTAAAAGTGGTTGAAGCACTCATGGCCCGCAAGGAACGGTTGGATTACTGCCTGGTCGGCGAGCCCTCCAGTACTGAAGTAGTGGGTGATGTAGTAAAGAATGGCCGCCGGGGATCTCTGACCTGTAACTTAACCCTTCATGGTGTACAAGGGCATGTTGCTTACCCGCATTTGGCGGATAACCCTGTTCACCGTGCCGCACCTATGCTTAATGAACTGGTTGCGATGGAATGGGATAAAGGCAATACATTTTTCCCGGCTACCAGTATGCAAATCGCCAATATTCAGGCAGGGACGGGCAGCAATAATGTGATCCCCGGTGAGTTATTTGTACAGTTCAACTTCCGTTTTAGCACAGAACTCACTGACGGAGACATCAAACGTCGGGTTATCGCCCTGTTGGATAAATACCAGTTACGTTACACCCTTGACTGGTGGCTTTCCGGACAACCCTTCCTGACTCCGCGAGGCAAACTGGTGGATGCGGTCGTTCATGCTGTCGAGCATTACAATGAGATCAAACCACAGTTACTGACCACGGGTGGCACTTCGGACGGGCGTTTTATTGCCCAGATGGGAGCACAGGTTGTTGAACTGGGGCCAGTGAATGCAACAATTCACAAAATTAATGAATGTGTGAAGGCGTCAGATCTCCAGTTGCTGGCACGAATGTATCAGCGCATTATGGAACAGTTAATCGCCTGAAGAAAGGCAAACACAGAGAGGTATCCCATGGAGTGGTTATCACAATATTGGTGGATTATGGTACCGGTGGTTCTTGTTGGCATTTTTATTAATGTCATAAAAGACTTAAGTCGAGTAGACCACAAGAAATATCTGGCCAACAAACCTGAATTACCGCCCCATCGTGACTGTAACGATAAATGGGACGATGACGATGATACCAGCAACCCCGGAAAACATTAATCGTCACCACTGGATGCAAACGGGCTGATTTTCAGCCCGTTTTTCCGTCACTGAACCACTTGTTCGTATTAATAACACCATCACATTCAGGCAAAAATTCCCCCTGCTGAATATGAGCCACCCAGGTCTTTAATCTTCCACAACGCTGACTGTCCAGTTGACACAGTGCGGTTTCTGTTTCCTGCCGTTGGGCGGCCAGCAAGGCTTTACGGCCACTTAATTTGAAAAGTTGCCCCAATGCGGCGCGAGTTTCCCCCTCTTGTAGCTCCCCACGAAGAACGCCAGGAGGCAGCTCACACCCCAGTAACAGCCGCTGCAATGCCCCACGGGAGCTGTCCAGGGAGCGATGAGCAAAGGCAAAACCGGCCAGTTCAAGCCAGTCATCATCACTGAGCTCATCATCAGAAAGCATCTGTTTATTTTCAATGGCCCCCGTTGGAAGGGGGAGCTGCCAGCGGGTGTTTCGTAACAGGCGCCGTTGCTCATGCTGGACTAACCAGTGCCCCTTCCGGGAAAGGGGCAACAGCGCCATCAGGTTGTAACAACCGCTACTGGCCTCAAGCTGGCTCCCCATACGTACAAGCTGAAAACCACACCGTTGCCAGAAACGCCACAGTTCCTCGGTATAACCAAAACTGACTGACAGATAGTCAAACGCGCCTGTGGCCATTTGTCGGGCTTGTTCAATAAGCTCACTGCCAAGCTGCTGACGCTGACAACTGGGATGAACCGCTATACGGCTAATTCGTAGCCCAGACAAAGTAGCGGCTAATGGGTTGCCGCCATGCGCTGCCAGCGACTGAGCCACCAGGTTACCTCTTGGGCGACGAAATCCTCCCCAGACTTGACCACTCAGGCTTTTATCAAGCCCCCCCTCTTCCACCAGCCATACCGCACCAGCACAATGCGTTGCTCGCGTGGCGGCAATGTAGTGCATACCCGGGGCATCCAGGAGACGTCGCCAGTCCAGTGGTGACGTTCGATAATGCGCCCCTGAGAGTAAACGATAGATATCGGCCAGCTGCTGTGCATTCTGCGGCCAGAGATGTGGTTCAATACGTGAAAAACTGACCGTTCCACTGGGTAACCTGCCCAGGACGGGTTCCTCAAATAACATCATTCTGTCTATCAGGCGTTCAAGGGGGCAGCCCTGAGCCCAGCGTATGGGGTGATTCAGCGTAAAATAGTGACATGAGGGTAATGAGGCACAAAATTTCAGTAGAAAACCGCGCCCGGTTCCTTCATAACCTTGTACCGTGGTGGTCAATAGCACCCGGGGGAAGTGGGAAATCATCTGTTGTAACAACGGGCCCGGGATCGCCGCCGCCTCATCGACAATCAGCCAGTCAAAATGCCCCTCCGGTTTGTTTTTCGCCAGAGCATCAGGAGCCAGAAAAACAAACTTTTTACCGGCAAATTGTGCCAGTACATCCGTAGAAGTTTTACTGGGGGCACTCACCAGACACGCTCCGGGGCTGCTATCAGCCAACATCCCCGCCAAAGAAGACTTCCCGCGACCCCGTGGTGCCGTGACTACAGCAACACCACGCTCAAGCAAATTCAGCTGTGCCAGTATTGATGCCTGCTCTTGCTGTGGCCCCTGATGAACTGGCTGCCACGAGGGGTAATCAGCTAACCCCGTGAGGTTAAGTGGATGATGCTGTCGCCACACCACGGCATCAGTATCATTCATCAAACAACCCTGTAAATGCTGGATAAAATGAGGGGTTGCAATCGCCTCAGGGGTTTCGCTCCATCGGCAGGAGTCCGCGTCAGGCTGATGCTCCCAGTTTTGCCACTCTGGCGCCAGTAGCACTAACCAGCTTCCTGCCTTAAGTGTACCTGCCAGTGCAGCCAGTGCCGCTGCATCGAACCCTTTACGGGCATCAAATATCCCATGACGAAATTCCCGTCCTAACAGCGTACGTAATGCCGACGGCGCACAATGCAGAGCCCAGTCAGAGACCTCACCAACCCATAGCCAGTCCCCAGATAACTGGGCGGAGAGCTGGCGAGCTTGTTGCTCACTCCACGGCGCCTCGCCAGCTATCACCAATAAACGGCGTATTCCACTCACCTCCATTTGCGTTGTTATCTGGCTCAGGTGAGTGACAGGGTGGATTTTGATATTCATGGGTTCATCGCTATATCGTCAAAATGAAGGCATTGTTGCAGTTCCCCACTGACAAACCCACGATTAAACCATTGATAACGTTTATCTAAATGGGCATATGAGAAAGTTTCAGGTAAAATAGTACCCTGAGGTCGAAGGCGTTGTTCTTCGTCAATGATCCGGGCCACATTGAGTGCCTGTTGTAGGTCACCCGAACTCAGAATTTGCTGTTCAGCCATACGGTGCCCCCAAAGCCCGGCAAAACAATCCGCCTGAAGTTCGTGTTCCGGGGACGCACTTGCCCCGGTTTCAAGCTTCAGTTGCTGCTGAATATGATGCCCGAAAGCATGGGCAATAACATACCCCAGGGTGAAGTCCCCCCCGGCACCGAGCGTTTTTTTCATCTCATCATACAAAGTGAGCGAGACGTAGACGCTGTTGTCCTGTGGGCAATAAAAGGTACCGATGGCAAGCTTATCATTGTGGCAAGGAGTGTGGACAGGCTCCCTGTATATCACTATGTGTGGCGGCTGATAGGGAAGGCCCTTTGTCTGAAACAAGGTCTGCCACGTTTCGTCAAGGGTAGCAATGAGCGTGGTGGTAAACTCGGTCGCGTCATTGTCCGGTGAAACAATGTGTTCCTTGAGGGTAACCGGGGCTGCTACCACGTTCGGTGAGGCCGATTTTTTTGTAAAAAAATCACTAATGCGTCCCTGGCAGTAACTGGCGACAATCACCACCACCAGCAAAATAATCCCTCCCTTTCCCCGAGGGATGCGAAAGATCCCCCGCCCGAAACTCGTCGGTGATCGGTGGACGGTTCTCAGTTTTTTTTCTGGATTATTGCCGTTACGCTGCCCATGATTGCCCATAGTCGCTACCTGATTAGCCTTTTATTACTCTAGATCCTAGAAGGTTAATAGGTTAATTACCACTGTAAAACCATGAAAAAAGGACGCTAAATAGCGTCCCTTTTATTACAGGATCACGATGTCAGGCCCTGTGCCTGACAAAACGTAAACGATTGCGCGGTTAGTCTAATTTAACGCCAAGACGGTGTGCTACCACTTCATAGGCTTCAATCAATCCGCCCAGACTCTGGCGAAAACGATCTTTGTCCATCTTCTCAAGCGTCTCTTTATCCCACAAACGGCTGCCATCTGGAGAAAACTCATCGCCCAGCACCACCTGGCCCTTGAATAAACCAAACTCAAGCTTAAAGTCTACAAGGATGAGTCCCGCGTCATCAAATAACTGACTCAGAACATCGTTAGCTTTATAGCTCAGTTCACGCATACGGGCGAGGTGTTCTTTGCTCACCCAACCGAAGGTTTCGCAATAAGACTCATTGACCATGGGATCATGCATGGCATCATTTTTCAGGAAAAGGTCGAACAGAGGTGGATTCAGTAATGTTCCCTCTTCAATACCCAGACGCTTGACCAGCGACCCGGCAGCGCGATTGCGGATGACACACTCAACCGGCACCATATCCAGTTTTTTTACCAGCACTTCGTTGTCGGAAAGTAACGCTTCCATTTGGGTTGGAATGCCTGCCTCTTCCAGTTTAGCCATAATAAAATGGTTGAACTTATTGTTTACCATTCCTTTACGGTCAAACTGTTCGATACGTGCGCCATCTCCTGCTGACGTATCATTGCGGAATTCGAGTACCAACAGGTCTGGATTATCCGTACTGTAAACGGTCTTCGCTTTGCCACGATACAACTCAGCTTGCTTTTGCATCTTTCTGTCACTCCAGGTGTTACGACTGCTTTTGCAGTCTGGGGTTGATACATAATGCTTAAATAAAAAGGGTCGGTAGTTACCGACCCTCAACAATCATTAATTAAATGCCGCCTGGAATACGGCGACTAATGCGTCGTTTTGCGACTGTGTCAGGGCGTGCCCTTTAGGATCGATAAACTGCATACTACTGCGGTTATCCAGGTCACCAACCTGCAGTTTATAATCGCCGCCCACAAGATCAGGATCTCTCGCCCCGAGTTGTGTCCAGGCACTGTCTGAAAGAGGTTTATAGGTCACCGCGATGCTGCCTGTAGAGCGAGTCGCATCGGTTATCTTCATACCTACTTTTTCCAGTGCCCCTGGCAGTTTAGTCCAGACCGCATTAAACGGTGCTCTGACCACAAGCATCGGTAACCCTGTGTCATCAGCGGCGCTCTGCACATCAAACTGCGATACGCTGCGGTTATCCTGCCTATTTTTTTGAGCAGTTTGCGCGTTATCCAGACCCAGACTGATAGCATTAAGCATTTCAGCACTGTAGCGCTGCACAGAAGCCGTATCACTGACAGGTTTACCCGCCTGTTCAAGGTTCAGCAACTTAACTACGATAGACTGCTGATACCCCTGAGGCAGAACGCTGATCTGGTAGCGACCTCGGTACTGCTGATCTTCATCAGCACGATTCCACTCTACCCAATCCGTGGTCAAGGTTTGCTGACCATCACTGCGTTCCGTAATGGTATAGCGATTTTCCTGGAGAATACTCACTACTTGTGGCCACAGCCCATTAGCCATGGCCGCTTCGACTAACAGTGTCGCAGTATTTCCTGCAAACGTTGTTCGCCCGCCATTCACCAGTGACAGAGCCTGGGTTGGGGGACGAATATCCAGCGCCTTACCAATTGCATCACTGCTACGAACCACAGGAATATCGTACTGTGCGTTCTGTAGTGGCAGAATCATACCCGCCGGAGCATGAAGTTCCGCAAGCGGTGTTGCCTGCAAATACGACTCATCGCCGCTCACTTGACGCTTATAACGCTGGTCGCTGCTACAGGCAGCCAGCAGCATGGCGAGTGAGACAACAGCAACTTTTGCCACCGTCGATTTCTGTACTGAGTAAGCCATTAAATCTCCCTAGCTTTTACAGCAAACCGGCATGCTTAAGTGCGTCCAGAATGACCGGGCGACTTGCGTCGGTTAACGGTGTCATCGGCAAACGTAAGGTGTCGGTTGCTACAAGACCTAATTCCCTTGCAGCCCATTTGACTGGAATAGGATTAGGTTCTACAAATAGTTTATGGTGTAGCGGCATGAGACGCTGATTAATCTTACGTGCTTTCGCAAATTGTCCTTCTGCCGCCAGTTTACACATTTCCGCCATCTGGTGCGCGGCTACGTTAGCAGTAACAGAAATAACCCCGTGACCACCCAGCTGCATAAAGTCTAATGCATTCGCATCATCGCCACTCACCAGGATAAAGTCATCTTCAACCAGCTCTTTGATCTGGTTTACGCGGATTAAGTTCCCGGTTGCTTCTTTGATACCAATAATATTTTTGATCTTCGCCAGGCGGCCAACCGTTTCAGGCAGCATGTCACACCCCGTACGCGAGGGGACATTGTACAGCATCTGTGGCAAGTCGGTACTTTCAGCAATCGCTTTAAAGTGCTGGTACAGGCCTTCCTGGGTCGGACGATTGTAATAAGGTGTAACAGTAAGGCAGCCAATCACGCCACTATTGTGGAAACGCTTAGTCAGAGAGATGGCTTCGGACGTGGCATTGGCACCTGTGCCAGCAATGACCGGAATACGTCCGTCAGCCAGGTCCAGGGTTAGCATCACCACGTCGCCATGTTCGTCATGGCTCAGAGTGGCTGACTCACCAGTCGTGCCCACAGAGACAATCGCCGACGTTCCAGCGTCAATATGGTAATCAATCAGTTTTTTCAGACTGGAGCGGCAGACATGACCTTTCTCATCCATCGGTGTAATTAACGCGACAATACTTCCCGTAAACATTGGCGACCCTCTGTGCGAACATGTTCCTCAATGTTACGTTTGGTGCCATCAGAAAAGCAAGCAGCCAGAAGCCCCTAAGCGGTTGGCAGCAGGTTTTTTTTGTGCTTTCCTAGTGATAATCGCCCCCCACATACAGGAAGAATACGTTTGACGCCCTCATCACACCATTATTTGGTTATCACTGCATTGGGAACTGCCCGCCCAGGTATCGTCAATACTATCACCCGCCACGTCAGTAGTTGCGGTTGTAATATTGAAGACAGTCGCCTCGCTATCCTGGGGGAAGAGTTCACCTTCATCATGCTGCTTTCCGGGAGCTGGAATGCGATAACCCTGATTGAGTCAACGCTACCATTAAAAGGCGCGGAACTGGATCTGTTAATTGTGATGAAGCGCACATCAGCTCAAGAACGCCCCCCCATGCCCGTCAGCGTATGGGTCCAGGTGGAAGTCGCAGACTCACCCCATCTGATTGAGCGCTTTACTCATCTTTTCGATACTCATCACATGAATATCGCAGAACTGGTATCGCGTACCAAACCCGAGCAAGATGATCGCGTGCCTAAACTGTATATTCAGATCACTGCCCACAGCCCGGCTTCTGAGGATGCGAGCATTATCCAGCAAGCTTTCAAATCACTGTGTACAGAACTGAATGCAGAAGGCACTATTAGCGTGGTTAACCTACAACAAGAAGATTGAAACAGACGGAGAGAATCGATGAGCCCACTGAAAGCCGGTGATATTGCACCCAAATTTAGCCTGCCTGATCAAGACGGTGAGCAAGTAAATTTAACCGACTTCCAGGGACAGCGCGTTCTGGTTTATTTCTATCCGAAAGCGATGACACCAGGCTGTACTGTGCAAGCCTGCGGTTTACGCGACAACATGGATGAACTTAAGGCGCATGGCGTCGAGGTGTTGGGTATCAGCACTGACAAACCAGAAAAACTGTCCCGTTTTGCCGAAAAAGATATGCTTAACTTTACCCTGCTGTCCGATGAAGACCATCACGTCTGCGAGCAGTTTGGCGTTTGGGGAGAGAAATCTTTTATGGGGAAAACTTACGATGGTATCCATCGTATTAGCTTCCTGCTGGACGGCAATGGAAAAGTTGAACATGTTTTTGATAACTTCAAAACCAGCAACCACCACGAGGTTGTTGTTAACTGGTTAAAAGAGCACGGTTAATTTAATCATTTACGTCACCGGGCCATTGCCCCCTAAATGTCATGGCATAAATCAGTCATAAGCGGAAAAACTGACGTTTTTCCGCTTATTTTTCCCGAGTGTCAGGGCAAAACAGTGTCATCATCATTGGGGCCTGTATCATTAGGCCAGGCATAAACCACCGCTTTTACTAAGGTGGCAAGAGGAATGGCGAAGAACACCCCCCAGAATCCCCAAAAACCGCCAAAAATCACCACTGACAAAATAATCACTAACGGGTGCAGGTTTACCGCTTCAGAGAACAGTACTGGAACCAGAACATTGCCGTCCAGGGCCTGAATGATCAGATAAACCGCCAGTAGCGTCCAGAACTCTGGCCCATGACCGAACTGGAATAAAGCAATAAACACCACCGGGATAGTGACCACAAATGCCCCGATATAGGGGATAAGCACAGAGAACCCCACCAGAACGGCCAGCAGTAACGAATAATTTAATCCGAAGACAATAAAGCCCAGATAGGTGGCCACACCAACCACCACCATCTCCAGCACTTTTCCGCGAATATAGTTGGTAACCTGCTGATTCATTTCAACCCAGACTTGTTCTGCCAGGGTACGGTTACGGGGCAAAATACCGCGCACAGCACGCAGCATCTGCTCTTTATCTTTAAGAAGAAAGAAAACCATCAACGGCACCAGTATCAAATAGATAGCCAGCGTTAAGAGCCCTACCAGTGATGCCAGAGACACCTTCAGAACCTGATCCCCGACCCCCATCATGCGAGAACGCATATTTTCCGTCATCGCATCAAAGACCCCGACATCGACTAAAGTCGGATAACGTTGAGGTAAAGTAGAAGCATAATCCGTCAGTCGATTCAGCATTACAGGTAAATCGCGAATCAGATAAACACCTTGCTGGGAAGCGAGGGGGGCCACCACCAAAACGAGTAACAACAAAATGCCAACGAAAAAAATCAGCACAATACTGGCGGCCCAGGTTCGTGAACACCCCAGGCGTTCGAGTCTTGCTGTTGGCCATTCAAGCAGATAAGCCATCACAAGCGCGACCAGCAAGGGAGCAAGAATTCCATGGAAGAAAAACAGGATGCCAAATCCCACCAACAGAATAACCAGCAGAGCGATGGCTTCCGGGTCACTAAAACGGCGGCGGTACCACTGTAACAACATACCTAACATACAAACATCCTGAACCTGCATTGTGGGCATGAATTGTAACTAATTGGAACAGAAAAGACTTTGCTTTTTACGCTGCAATACAACAACTCACATAATCCCCCCTATACTTGAGGAGATTCTCTCTTCTGGACGATCCTGAAGCTGATACAATGACATTGCCAGCGCAACGGGATAAAGTTGCTGTCTGGCAGGCAAATTCATTATTCTGTTTACTCGTCGCACTCGACATCGACTCTACAGGAAAGCAGTTATGATCAGGCCATTGAAAAAGCAACTGATTACCGCGCTGATGTTCGCATTACTGACAGGAAGTCTGCCTGCGACTGCAGACGATACAATGAACCAACTGCCTGACATAGGTACTACGGCCGGGAGTACGCTTTCTATTGGCCAAGAGATGCAGATGGGCGACTTCTATGTGCGTCAGTTACGTGGCAGTGCACCACTCATTAATGATCCGTTACTGAACCAGTATATTAATGCGCTGGGACTACGGCTGGTCAGCCATGCTGACTCAGTCAAGACCCCTTTTCATTTCTATTTAATCAATAACGATGATATTAATGCCTTCGCCTTCTTTGGCGGTAATGTGGTCCTGCACTCAGCACTTTTTCGCTATGCTGATACGGAGAGTCAGCTCGCTTCAGTCATGGCGCATGAAATATCCCACGTTACCCAGCGTCACTTGGCGCGAGCCATGGAAGATCAAAAAAAGAATGCGCCCCTCACTTGGGCCGGTGCACTCGGTTCTGTCCTGCTAGCGATGGCAAACCCTTCTGCTGGAATGGCGGCACTTTCCGGAACCCTGGCGGGGACTCAGCAAGGCATAATTAGTTTTACCCAGCAAAATGAACAAGAAGCCGACCGGATTGGGCTACAGGTGTTACAACGTTCGGGTTTTGATCCCCAGGCCATGCCAAGCTTCTTTGAAAAACTACTGGATCAATCCCGCTACTCTACCCGCCCGCCAGAGATGCTGCTAACTCACCCATTACCTGAAAGTCGCCTTTCTGATGCCCGTAACCGGGCTAATCAAATGCGTCCGGTGGTCGTACAGTCGTCCGAGAATTTTTACCTGGCTAAAGCCCGCGTATTGGGAATGTATAATACTGGCCGTAACCAGTTGACCGATGACCTCCTGGATAGCTGGTCAAAGGGGAATATTCGTGAACAGAACGCCGCACGCTACGCCAGGGCCCTTCAGGCGATGCAGGCAAAGAAATGGGATGAAGCACGTAATTTTCTGCATCCTCTGATTACAGCACAGCCTGCTAACCCCTGGTTTCTCGACCTGGCCACCGATATCGATTTAGGCCAGAAACGCAATAACGATGCCATTAATCGATTAAAAAATGCCCCTGGACTGAAAAATAGCCCGGTGCTGCAAATTAACCTTGCCAATGCCTATCTTGAGAACAGTCAGCCGGCAGAGGCTGTGACGATCCTCAATCGTTACACCTTTGCCCATCCTGATGATCCTAATGGCTGGGATCTACTGGCACAGGCACAAGCCACGTCAGGCAACAGGGATCAGGAATTGGCCGCCAGGGCTGAGTTACTGGCAATTAATGGTCGTCTTGATCAAGCCATCTCACTACTGAGCAGTGCCAGTAGCCAGGTTAAATTGGGGAGCCTGCAGCAAGCCCGTTATGACGCGCGTATTGATCAGCTGCGTCAATTAGAACAACGATTTAAACCTTATTCTAAGATGTAATGGAGTTTTTATGTCCACTATTGTTACCCTTTATCATAACCCGCGTTGCTCAAAGAGCCGCGAAACGCTGACGTTGTTACAAGAGTCAGGGGTAAGTGTCGCCATAATACGCTACCTGGAAACGCCCCCTGATGCCGCGACGTTAAAACACTTACTGGAAATGCTCAGTTTTACTGACGCTCGCCAGCTCATGCGCCGTAAAGAGACGCTCTACACCACATTGCAGCTTGATAATCCGGCACTTAGCCAGGATGAACTGCTCCAGACCATGGTGGAAAACCCGATTTTAATCGAACGCCCTATCGCTGTTGCCCAGGGCAGAGCACGCATCGGCCGCCCACCAGAGCAGGTTCTGGAAATTATTGGAGGCTAATATCAAACAAGGAAGCTCACTGGCTTCCTTGTTTCACATTGGCGTAAGAGATTAAATTACTCTCCGGGTTCAATCCTAATACTCTGGATACCAATCCCTAATTTGCGCGGGTCGTGCCCTAAAATATTACCCTCATTCGATAGCTCCGGTGTGGGTGGGCTAATCGTCAACCGATTACTGCCCTCAGGATTATCAAACTGCAATGTGACGTCTGAAAGCTCACTGCCCAGCATGATATGCTGTTGCTCATCCCCCACGCTCACCACTATAGGCTTATCAATATTCGTCCCAAAAGCTTTCGCTGTTATTTTCAGAGCAAAATGTGGCGGGAGTGGTTGCTGGTATTCAATAGTAACATCTGGCGCTAAATTGGCGTTTGACCAGCGGCCCCAGGCTTCCTGCCGTGATATCCCATTAAATGCCTTCACACTCTCCGGAGCCCCGGGAATGTTAAACAGAAAATCCGGTGAGGGGTAACGAATGTTGTTATCTTCGATTTTCAGCTGCTCGACATTGTGCTTAAAGTGCCCCGGATCAGCAGACTGCTGGCTCCAGGACACGTTTATCACCTCTTGCGGGGCTTGCAGCAGATTCACCGTCGGCACACCATCCAGCTGCCCTTGAGCGACACAAAGCGCGTCAGACAGTTCCAGCTCTGGCTTCCAAAGGCGCGCCATTTTAAAACACTTGTCGACCCAGATAAATTTATCCTCAGCTTTGAACCCCGCCAACTGGTAGCGCAGAGGGGCTGAGTACTCACTTTCCGGTAATGGCTCTATTTTATCTTTACCGACTTTCAACAACATAGGTAAGCGAAAATTCGCCCCGGAATAGCTAAAGGTATTGTGGTTCTGGTCAACAGTGAATGCATCGATGGTTTTAGGGAAATTCCACAGATCAATAATGTCAGGCTTCCACTCCATTATTTTCTCTTTCATATTCAAAAAAATATAAGAAAGAGACTCGGCAGAAAGACTACTTCTTCCCAACCCAATAGCACTCCCACCCCCCAGAATATCCAGCACCGTAGCCCCGTTATCCATCGGGTTACGTTTCATGTCATTGATTTCTGCTTTAGGGGCATTGCCCGGCAGGACAAAGAATAAATTTTTTCTTTCCTGTGGCGTGAGATATTTATAAGCACTGTTATTCATTGCCAAATGATCGGATGACACCACAATCAGCGTCTGATCGAAATAAGGCGAAGCTTTAATTTTCTCAATTAACGCGGCAATGTGTTCCTGGCTACAAGTGACGGCACTGAAGGTTTTATTCTCTTTTCCATCATGGCTATAGCTACGACGTTTACAGGTTCGGGAAACAAAGCCATCCGGATGATGGGTGTCCACCGTTAACGTAAAGAGAGAAAAACGCTCCCCTTTTTCGGACAGCTCAATAAATTTCTTATATACCTCATTCAACACGGTATCGTCATAAAAGCCCCAGTTATTGCGATAAGCGGGATCATCAACGACGTTTTTAAGCTCCTGTGCACCATAGCTATAGTCAAAACCATGGGAAGAGAGAAACACATCCTTCCCGGCGAAACGCAAATCCGCGCCCTGAATAAAGTAGTTCTTATAGCCGGAGGCTTTCAGGATATCCCCGAGGCAGATGTTTTTAGGGAAAAAACTCGACATGGATGCTGAAGAGTTACCCTCAAACGGCGCAAACAACGGAATACCACACTGAGAGGCCACCATACCGGCAATGGTATAATCCATACCGGGTAACTGGTCAGTGTGACTGAAATCGAGAGCAGAATGCCTCACGGCATTTAATTCTGGAGTCAATGCCGGGAAGACACGGTCATCAAAGTAGGTACGTTCAAGGCTCTCGGCGTAAATATAGACCAGGTTCAGTTTGGGATTTTTGATGACTTCCTGTGGCACCTGATAATACGTTGAAAAATCAGAGTCATCATGAGGTTTTTGTGACGTAATTAATGATTTGACCTGCTGATAAGCAGGTGCGGTATTCACAGACAGTAGCACCAATACTAAGGCTAACAGGCTATAACCTAAGTGGTGGGGCCGATTTTTGCCACGTAAAATCCATGCCAACCCGCCCACAATCACTATCAGGCCGACAGCAATACCCAGTCCGGGCAAAATATACTTCCCGACCCCTGCCCCCGTCATGCTACTGGTCAGCGTGTATAACACCGCGTCATTAATACCTTCGCCAGTGAAATAATCACTCGCGATAAACGTAATATTGAGAACAATAAACAGGCAGGCGATCAGCAAAATAACGGTAAACCAACCGACATTCCGCCCGGCTTTTATTGAGTACAATCCAATAGCTGCACAAAAAAGAACAATTGATAGCAATCCTAACAACATCCGTCCCTCAAAAATCGCGCAACCTGGCGCAGTATCATAATCCCGCGCCAATTTAACTCTGCTGTCATTTTACTGCAATTTTCATGACATAAATTTAGGTATTATTACTCAAAAAATACGAATCCCCTCTCCTTTAGCCAGATTTCCCCCCTGTTTATGCCAGTGGTCATGACGTTGTTAGGTAATGCCTCTCAATTCGATACAGCGTACCCATTAGAGGGAAAGCCTCATTCCGGGTATCTTGGCTCCATCGCAAAACGGAGGATGTACACATGTCTTTAATCAATACCAAAATCAAACCATTCAAAAACACTGCCTTTAAAAAAGGTGAATTCATCGACGTGACTGAGAAAGACGTCGAAGGTCGCTGGAGTGTGTTCTTCTTCTACCCAGCTGATTTCACCTTTGTTTGCCCGACTGAGCTGGGTGATGTAGCTGACCACTATGAAGAATTCCAGAAGCTGGGGGTTGATATCTATTCCGTTTCAACCGATACCCACTTCACGCATAAAGCCTGGCATGGTAGCTCTGAGACTATCGCAAAAATTGACTACGCCATGATTGGTGACCCGACAGGTGCCCTGACCCGTAATTTTGAAAACATGCGTGAAGATCAAGGCCTGGCTGACCGTGGTACCTTTATCGTTGACCCTGAAGGCATTATTCAGGCTATCGAAGTCACCGCGGAAGGCATTGGTCGTGATGCGGCTGACCTGTTACGTAAAGTGAAAGCAGCACAGTACGTTGCCAGCCACCCTGGTGAAGTATGCCCGGCCAAATGGAAAGAAGGTGAGGCCACCCTGGCCCCGTCCCTGGACTTGGTTGGTAAAATCTAACCGTCCTGCCTGCAGGTGAGATTGTCGGTTGCCTCAGCAACCGACAATCCGGCTCCCCATAAGGGAAAAGAGCAGGATTTTTCCCTTATGGCAGTTACTGCCAAATATCAACCACCTGATGTTCCTGACCCATTTAAATGGCCTCTGAACCCTGTCTTTTATTCAGAGGCGGACCCCAGTCCATATGGACTGCCCTGGCCATTAAGGAGATTTTTAATGCTCGATACCACTATGAAGAACCAGCTCAAGGCCTACCTTGAAAAACTGACTAAACCCGTTGAATTAATTGCCACCCTGGATGACGGTGCGAAATCATCAGAAGTAAAAACATTACTGAATGAGATTGCCGAGCTATCAGAAAAAGTCTCCTTTAGCATCGATAATACTCTGGACGTTCGTAAACCGTCATTTTTGATCACTAACCCAGGATCAAATCAAGGGCCACGCTTTGCCGGCTCTCCTCTGGGCCATGAGTTCACATCTCTGGTGCTGGCACTGTTACAGATGGGGGGACACCCTTCCAAAGCCTCCATTGAGGTACTGGAACAAATTCGCGCCATTGAAGGGGATTTCCATTTTGAAACCTATTACTCACTCACCTGTCATAACTGTCCCGATGTGGTTCAGGCCCTGAACCTGATGGCCGTGTTAAACCCTCGAATCACTCACACCGCCATTGATGGCGGCGTGTTCCAGAATGAGATCCAGGAACGCAATGTCATGGGCGTGCCGGCAGTTTATCTGAACGGATCAAGCTTTGGACAAGGGCGTATGACTCTTGAAGAGATCGTCAGCAAAATTGATACTGGCGCTGAAAAACGTCAGGCTGAGGCCCTTAATGCCCGTGCACCTTATGAAGTATTTATCGTCGGTAGTGGGCCTGCAGGTGCCGCTGCTGCCATTTACGCGGCTCGTAAAGGCATTCGTACGGGTTTGATGGGGGAGCGTTTTGGGGGACAAGTACTGGATACCGTGGATATTGAAAACTATATCTCTGTAGCCAAAACTGAAGGCCAAAAACTGGCTGGCGCACTGAAAGTCCATGTTGATGAGTACGATATTGATGTTATTGACAGTCAGAGCGCCCGCACGCTAATCCCGGCAGACGTTGAGGGAGGGCTGCACCAGTTGGTTACCGCATCAGGGGCCACCTTAAAAGCACGTTCAATCATCATCGCAACCGGAGCCAAATGGCGAAATATGAATGTTCCGGGGGAAGAACAGTACCGCACCAAAGGGGTTACCTACTGCCCGCACTGTGACGGTCCATTATTTAAAGGTAAACGCGTGGCCGTGATCGGCGGGGGGAATTCAGGGGTTGAGGCGGCTATTGACCTTGCGGGTCTGGTTGAACATGTCACTTTGCTGGAATTTGCGCCAGAAATGAAAGCCGACAAAGTGCTACAGGATAAGGTTCGCAGCCTGAAAAATGTCGACATCATTGTTAATGCCCAGACTCAGGAAGTTAAAGGCGATGGCAGTAAAGTAACAGGTTTGCAGTATCAGGACCGCGTGACAGGCCACAGCCAGGATATACCGCTGGCAGGTATTTTTGTACAGATAGGTCTGTTACCGAATACCCAGTGGCTGGATGGTGTAGTGGAACGCAATTCTGTGGGTGAGATTGTGATTGATACTAAAGGGGAAACCAGTGTTAAAGGTATTTTTGCCGCCGGTGATTGTACCACTGTCCCTTACAAACAGATCATTATCGCCACGGGAGAAGGGGCAAAAGCGTCCCTGAGTGCATTTGATTACTTAATTCGCACCCCGGTTGCGGTAGAAAAGGCCGCCTGATAGCCTGAATCCTGAAACGTAAAAAAAAGCGGCATTAATGCCGCTTTTTTTATTTTAATGGAACTGAAACAGCGTTATTTACGGCGCCAGATGGTGCCTTCCGCGCTGTCTTCTAACACGATGTTCAGCGCGTTCAGACGATCCCGCGCCTGGTCTGCAAGTGCCCAGTTTTTACTGGCACGGGCTTCAATACGCTGTTGAATCAAAGCTTCAATCTCAGCGACTTCCTCAGTATCAACTTGTGCACCGCTTTGCAGGAACTGTTCTGGATCTTGTTCCAGCAAGCCCAGGACAGAAGCCAGTTCACGCAGTGCAGAAGCCAGGCCATTTGCGGCTTGTGGATTTTCCACTTTCAGGCGGTTAATTTCACGCGCCATATCAAACAGCACCGAGTAGGCTTCCGGGGTATTAAAGTCATCATCCATAGCTTCACAGAAACGCGCAACGTAAGCCTCACCACCCGCAGCGGGAACGCGGTTATCAGTACCACGTAATGCGGTATAGAGGCGGCCCAGCGCAGCACGGGCTTGTTGCAGGTTTTCTTCACAATAGTTGAGCTGGCTACGATAGTGCCCTGAAATCAGGAAGTAACGTACCGTTTCCGCATCATAGTGCTTCAGCACATCACGCACAGTAAAGAAATTACCCAGGGATTTTGACATTTTTTCGCGATCGACCATCACCATACCGGAATGCATCCAGGTATTGACGTAACTCCCACTGTGAGCGCAAGTGGACTGTGCCAGTTCGTTCTCATGGTGGGGGAAGATCAAATCAGAACCACCACCGTGCAAGTCGAAATGGTTACCCAGCTGTTTACAGTTCATGGCAGAACACTCAATGTGCCAGCCAGGACGCCCCATACCCCAAGGCGATTGCCAGCTTGGCTCACCGGGTTTGGACATTTTCCATAGCACAAAGTCCATTGGATTACGTTTGGCATCCACCACATCAACACGCGCACCGGCCTGGAGTTGATCAAGATCCTGGCGCGACAGTACGCCATAATTAGGATCGCTCTCAACAGAGAACAAGACATCCCCATTGTCGGCGACATAAGCATGGCCTCTATCCAGAAGCTGCTGAACGATTTCGATGATTTCCGGGATATGATTTGTCGCACGAGGTTCACTGTCCGGACGCTGGATGTTCAATGCATCAAAATCTTTGTGCATCTCAACCACCATACGATCCACCAGGCTCACAAAATTCTCACCATTTTCCTGGGCTCGTTTGATAATTTTGTCATCAATATCGGTGATATTACGGACATAAGTCAGTTCATAACCCCGATAACGTAAGTAACGAGCGACCACATCAAAGGAGATAAAAGTCCGTCCATGCCCAATATGACAGAGATCGTAAACGGTGATACCACACACGTACATGCCGACTTTCCCGGCATGAATGGGCTTAAATTCCTCTTTTTGGCGCGTCAGGGTATTAAAAATTTTTAACATCTGGAGGTTCCATATCTGTGTGTGGAAAGGCAATTGCTTATCTTGGCGAAAGATTTTACCCCGAAGCGGCTTGCTTTGCATTACTGACGCGATACTAAGAGTTATGTTATAAAAGCACACTGATACGACGGCGCAATCTGCCGCAATATCCACTGACACTTATTAGGATATAAAAATGGTCACTTTCCACACTAATCATGGCGATATTGTTATTAAAACTTTTGATGACAAGGCCCCCATTACCGTTAAAAACTTCCTCGACTACTGCCGGGAAGGTTTCTATAACAACACCATTTTCCACCGTGTAATAAACGGCTTTATGGTCCAGGGCGGCGGTTTTGAGCCGGGTATGCATCAGAAAGCAACCAAAGATACCATTCAGAACGAAGCTAATAACGGCCTGAAAAATACCCGCGGTACTCTGGCTATGGCCCGTACCCAGGCACCACACTCTGCCAGTGCACAGTTCTTTATCAACGTGGTTGATAACGACTTTCTGAACTTCAGCGGCGAAAGCCTGCAAGGCTGGGGCTACTGTGTTTTTGCCGAAGTCGTCGAAGGCATGGACGTGGTTGATAAAATTAAAGGTGTCGCAACAGGCCGCAGTGGCATGCACCAGGATGTACCAAAAGAAGATGTCATTATTCAAAGCGTGACCGTTAGCGAATAATGTCCACACTGTTCATTGCAGATTTGCATCTGTGTGATGAAGAACCGGCGATAACCGCCGGTTTTATTCATTTTCTCAGCCATCAAGCCGTCAACGCAGACGCACTCTATATTTTGGGTGATCTGTTTGAGAGCTGGATTGGCGATGATGATCGCCAGCCACTTCATCAACATATCGCCAGTGCGATTAAAACCCTGGTGGACTCTGGTGTTCCCTGTTATTTCATCCATGGTAATCGTGATTTTCTGATCGGCAAGGCTTTTGCCAGGGCGAGTGGCATGATTCTGTTACCGGAACTTCAGGTTCTTGATCTGTATGGTCGGAAGATGCTGATTATGCATGGGGACACACTCTGTACCGATGACAGCGGTTATCAGGCATTTCGCCAGAAGGTTCACACTCCCTGGATACAAACCCTGTTCCTCACTTTGCCCTTGTTTATTCGTCGTCATATTGCGGCAAAAATGCGAGCGGGGAGCAAGGCCGCCAACAGCAGTAAATCCCTGACCATTATGGATGTTAATCCACAGGCAGTGATAGATGTCCTGACTGAGTATCAGGCACAGTGGTTAATCCACGGTCATACCCATCGTCCGGAAATTCATGAACTGACCGCCAATCAGCAGCCTGCCTTTCGTTGTGTGTTAGGCGCCTGGCATGAGGAAGGTTCAATGATTAAAGTCACCCCTGAATCCGTTGAACTGATTTCATTTCCTTTTTAACTAAAATCTCTTTTTTTGCCGCTTTCGCTCCGACGCAACCGTTTTCCTTCATGAATGTTCATGGTATTCTCTCAACCCTTGTGACCGAATGCGGCGCGTTCGGTGATTTCCGCACACCCACAGGAGTTTTGAGACGCATGTCTTCTGAACACACCCCGGCCTCTGTCGCCATTGTTATGGGTTCAAAAAGTGACTGGGCAACGATGCAGTTTACCGCTGAAATCCTCACCACCCTGAATATTCCTCATCATGTGGAAGTCGTCTCTGCCCATCGCACCCCAGACAAACTGTTCAGCTTTGCCGAACAAGCCGAAGATAACGGTTATCAGGTGATTATTGCCGGTGCAGGAGGCGCTGCTCACCTGCCCGGGATGCTGGCGGCGAAAACGCTGGTCCCGGTATTGGGTGTCCCGGTACAAAGTGCCGCTCTCAGTGGGGTTGATAGCCTCTACTCTATTGTACAAATGCCCCGGGGGATCCCGGTAGGTACCCTGGCTATTGGTAAAGCCGGTGCCGCGAATGCCGCCTTACTGGCCGCACAAATTCTGGCACTGCAGGATAAGTCCCTGGCTCAACGTCTGGCTAACTGGCGTCAAAGCCAGACTGATGACGTTCTGAATTCACCGGACCCCCGGGGTGAAGCATGAAACCCGTTTGCGTGTTAGGTAACGGTCAACTGGGGCGTATGTTACGCCAGGCCGGTGAACCTTTGGGTATCCAGGTCTATCCCGTTGGGCTCGATGCCAATCCGGCGGCAGTTCCCTTTACCCAGAGTGTGATTACTGCCGAGATTGAACGCTGGCCTGAAACGCCCCTGACCCGTGAGCTGGCACAGCATAATGCCTTTGTAAATCGTGACATATTCCCGATTATTGCCGATCGCCTGACCCAGAAACAATTGTTTGACCGGCTTGGTCTGGCGACCGCCCCCTGGCAGCTACTGGCAGATCCTCAGCAGTGGGATGAGGTCTTTGCTACCCTGGGCCCCCTGGGGATAGTAAAACGCCGTACCGGTGGTTACGATGGCCGTGGCCAATGGCGTCTGCGGATTGATGAAACCGCCCAGTTACCTGATGAGTGTTATGGTGAGTGCATCGTTGAGCAGGGGATTAATTTTTCGGGTGAAGTTTCCTTGATTGGAGCACGGGCCACTGACGGGACGACCGTTTTTTATCCGCTAACCCATAATTTGCATCAGGACGGGATACTGCGCACCAGCGTGGTGTTCCCCCATGCACTTCGTGAGCACCAGCAGCAGGCTGAAACCATGCTCGGTGCTATTATGGATGAACTCAAGTACGTCGGCGTCATGGCGATGGAGTGTTTTATTACGCCCGCAGGATTACTGATCAATGAACTCGCTCCCCGGGTGCATAACAGCGGTCACTGGACTCAGAACGGTGCCTCAATCAGTCAGTTTGAATTGCATCTGCGTGCCATTCTTGACCTGCCGTTACCCAAACCAGTGATTAATGCCCCATCCGTGATGATCAACCTGATCGGCACCGATCTCAGTTATGATTGGTTAAAGCTGCCACTGGTTCACCTGCACTGGTATGACAAATCTGTCCATGCGGGCCGTAAAGTGGGCCATCTCAATCTCAATGACAGTGACACAGCACGTCTCAGTGCTTCACTGGAAGCCTTAGTGCCATTGCTGCCCCCTGAATATGCCAGTGGTATTGCCTGGGCACAGAGAAAGCTGGTAAAGCCGTAACCCTTTGAGTGGTCTTAATCAACATGCCCGCCACCCGTGCGGGCATGTTTTATTATCACTTTCCGACCAGGATATATCAGGAGACAAATCGGCGGAACAATGCCCGGCCTTTCAGTAACCGAAGCCCGAGCCAGCCCCCACACAAGGAGAGTAAAACCGCCCCTGTCAACGGCAGAATCACCCACAACCGCCAGTCTGGCTCCCAGGGAAAGTCAAAGACTTTGGTTTGCAGCAATCCGAGGGCGGTTTCTGCCCCCAGTGCGGCGACCAGGCCAGAAACCAAACCTAACAAGGCAAACTCCCACCATAAGGTCGTTCGCAGCAGCTTCTTAGCCGCACCAAGGGTGCGATAAACCACCAGTTCCTGATGCCGCTGGCGCATACCGACCTGTACCTGAGCCAGTAATAATAACAGTCCACAAGCCGTCACCAGTATCACCATCAGTTCCAGCGCCCGGCTGACTTGTTCCAGGACCTGGCTAACCTGTTTAATAATCGCGCCAATATCCAGCAAGCTGACCGTCGGAAACTCGCGATTTAATTCCGTCAGCAGGTGATTATCCCCTTCCCAGCGAAAACTGGTGAGGAAACTTTGGGGCTGATTTTCCAGCGCTCCTGGCGGGAAAATAAAGTAAAAGTTAGGCCGCATACTCTCCCAGTCTACTTTGCGCAGGCTGGTGACTTTGGCACTGAAAGGCTGGGTATCCCCCATAAAGGTCAGCGTATCCCCCAGTTTAATACCCAGCCGCCTGGCGACGGCTTCATCCATTGACGTCTCCCCTGCCTTCGGTGGCCAGTAACCGCTGACGATAGGATTATGTTCCGGTCTGCCACTTTGCCAGGTGAGATTAAGCTCCCGATTGAGCGCTTCATCAGGATTGCCTTCCGTCGAATGGCCGTTAATTTCTGTCATGCGTACCCGGACAATGGGATAAAAATTATCCGATTTTACTCCATGGCGGGTCAGAAAGCCTTGCACCGGCTCCACCTGATCAGGGGCGATGTTAATCAGGAAATAGTTAGGGCTTTCTTCCGGGAGCTGTTGCTGCCAGCGATCCAGCAAGTCGCCCCGCAGCACCAACAATAGCGCCAGTAACATGAAGGATAATGAGAATGCGGCCAGTTGGCTGAGTGTCACCCAAGGTTGCCTTAACAGGCGATTTATCGCCAGCCGCAGAGCCAAGTGTTTTACCGTTAGCGCTCTGAGTAACTTCAACACCCCAAAACCAACTCCCCCTGCCAGCACCGCCAGTACGAGTATCCCTGCCAGCACCGCCCACAGTAAGGTATTTCCCCCCATAAGTAAGGCTAACAGGGCAACAACGACCCCCGTCATCACCGGCAGATAAACTTTTAGCGGCCAAATATTGGCCACCGCATCCTGGCGCAAGACACGCAACGGTTGAGTCGCCAGCAATAAACGATAAGGGCGGATACCCACAAGGACTGAAATGGCCACCATCGACCCCATCGCCCATAACCAAGGCCAGAAGCTGGCGGCAGGCAACTCCCCGGGGAGTACTGGCCTGAGCAGATGCATGAGCAAGGATTCAAAAATAAGACCAATCACAGAGCCGGTGATGGCGGATAACAGCAATACCATAACCCACTGACCAATGATCAGTTTAGCCAGTGCCCTTCGCCCGGCTCCCAGGGTTTTTAAGATAGCCACCAAATCATAGCGACTACGGCAATAATGGCTCATCGCCACCGTGACGGCGGCAATAGCCAGTAACAGGGTCAGTAAGGCTGAAAGTAACAGGAACTGTTGGGCACGCTGTAACGATTTCCCCAGGGCTCCTTCATCTTGTTCCAGCCCTATCCAGCGCTGCTCTGGTTGCAGCTTCGGCAACAAATAGCGTTCATACTGCTGGAATTGTTCCGGTGTACCCGCAAATTTATAGCGCCATGAAATACGGCTGCCTGGCTGAACTGCACCGGTTTTTTCCACATCCGCCATGTTCATCATCAGTCTTGGGGCTATCTGGAAAGGGTTAAATCCTGCATCAGGCTCCTGTAATACTTCCCCGACAATACGCAGCCTGGCATCCCCAACATCAATGTTATCCCCCTGTTTTAAACCCAGCAAGGCCATCAGACGAGGGGCCAACAGTACCGTTCCGGGTTCTGCTTTCAGCCCGGGAGGCTGGGTATCCAGCTCACCATACAGGGGGTAGGTTCCATCCACAGCCTTAACATCTGCCAGTTGCGGGGTATCCCCGGCAAACGTCATGGTGGCAAAAATCAGCTGTTTACCGACGGTTAGCCCGGCTTTAGTGGCTTCTTCCAGCCAGGCATCGGGCACGGCACGAGGCGCGCGTAATACACGATCTCCCGCCATAAAATCACGGCTTTGCTGACTCAGGCCTTGTTCCATGCGGTCACTGATACTGCCCAGTGCCAGCACGCAGGCAACCGCCAGACTTAAAGCCAGCCAGACAATAATTAACGCCGGGGATTTCCATTCACGCCAAAACCAACGCCCTATCATGCTTCCTCCCACAACTTACCGTCCCGGACACGCAAACGCCTGTCACAACGGGCGGCAAGGTGCTCATCATGTGTGACCAGTATCAGGGTGGTGGCATGGTCACGATTCAGAGAAAACAGTAAATCAGCGATGCGGTCACCAGTCTGGCGATCCAAGTTACCTGTAGGTTCATCCGCAAACAGGACAC
Organism: Citrobacter sp. JGM124; assembly: GCF_018257795.1. Taxonomy (GTDB): domain Bacteria; phylum Pseudomonadota; class Gammaproteobacteria; order Enterobacterales; family Enterobacteriaceae; genus JGM124. Next base: position 87,381 of record NZ_JAERJD010000007.1, read on the forward strand.
CAGGGCTACCGTTAAAGGCACGCGCCAGCGCGACACGTTGCTGTTCTCCCCCGGACAGCTGGGCTGGCAAATGGTGCAGACGCTTTTCAAGACCAAGCTGCGCTAACAGTGCTTTGGCTTGATCGCGACTGGTGGCATCATTTTCTCCCCGCAGTAATGCAGGGAGTTCAACGTTTTCCAGCGCACTGAGAGTGGGGACCAGCATGAAGGACTGAAACACAAAACCGATATGACGGGCCCGCAAAGCTGCCCGTTGTTCTTCATCCATTTTGTGTAATGGCTGCCCCATCAGGTAAACTTCACCCGCGGTGCCATCATCAAGACCAGCGAGTATAGCCAACAGTGTTGACTTGCCTGATCCTGACTCACCAATCAAGGCGATGGTCTGTGCCGGTTTGACAAGTAGCTCAACTCCGGTAAGGATGGACAGCTCATGTTCCCCCTGACCTACGGACTTGCTAAGATGATGAACTTCAACACTGTATTCCGCTGGCATTTGCCCTTCCTGTTTCTAGTCTTGATGACGTTTCGTGCCGCTGCGGCAGACACGCTATTAATTTTGGGTGATAGCCTGAGTGCCGGTTATCGTATGGCGGCAAACAGCGCCTGGCCTGCACTGCTGAATAAGCAGTGGTCCCCGAAAAATATCCAGGTGGTTAATGCAAGCATCAGTGGTGACACCGCCGCACAGGGCCTGTCACGCCTGCCCGCTTTACTGGAACAACATAAACCAGAGTGGGTGCTCATTGAACTGGGTGGCAATGACGGTTTACGTGGTTTTCCACCCCAGTCAGTCTCCTCCACCCTGCAGCAAATCATTAGCCAGGTAAAGGAAAGCGGTGCAAAACCACTGCTGATGCAAATTCGACTGCCCGCTAATTATGGTCGCCGTTATAATGAGGCTTTCAGCGCCATCTATCCGCAACTCGCTGAAAAGAATGCCACGCCTTTACTGCCCTTCTTTATGGAACAGGTTTATCTAAAACCTGAGTGGATGCAAGATGATGGCATTCATCCAACATCAGAAGCGCAACCTTTTATCACTGACTTAATGGCCAAAGAACTGGCACCTTTAGTGAGTCAGTAAAACCAATGACAGCCCATCACGATGTCCTGGATTTATCATCACCTCCGGGTGATATATCAACCAAACCAGGACTTAACAGTTAACCATGACTAATACATTAACGGAGCATACTTCAGGTAAAGTTATGCAAAAATCTATTTTAATTACCGGATGTTCAAGCGGCATTGGTCTTGCCAGCGCCCAGCGACTGAGCGCAGAAGGCTACCGAATTATTGCTGCCTGCCGTAAACCTGAAGATGTGGAGCGCATGAACACCGCCGGGTTTACTGGCATCCTGATGGATCTTGATTCTGCACAAAGCATCCAGCAAGCCGCGGAGCAAGTTATCGCCCTGACCGATAACCGTTTATATGGGTTATTTAACAACGCCGGTTATGGCGTTTATGGTCCACTCTCCACCATCAGTCGTGACCAACTGGAACAACAGTTTTCGACCAATTTTTTCGGTGTTCACCAGCTGACCATGCTGTTACTCCCGGCCATGCTGCCCCACCACGAGGGGCGTATTGTGATGACCAGCTCAGTTCTGGGGCTGGCGGCAACACCTGGCCGTGGAGCTTATGCTGCCAGTAAATATGCCCTGGAAGCCTGGTCTGATGCTTTGCGTATGGAGCTATATCACTCGGGGATTCAGGTGAGCCTGATTGAACCGGGCCCCATTAGCACCCAGTTCACGGCTAACGTTAACCAGACTCAAAGGGATAAACCGGTTCATAATCCTGGCATCGCGGCACGCTTTACTCTGGGACCTGATGCCGTTGCCAGTAAGGTATTGCACGCATTTTCCAGCCCGAGGGCTAAATTACGCTACCCCGTCACCATGGTGACCCATGTTATAGGCTGGGCGCGCCGCCTGTTACCCACCTGCCTGTTGGATAAAATTTTACGGACTTGAGTTGAAGCGCTACGACTCGCCCCCATTAAGAACCTAAATACCGAACAGAGAATCGCTAATGTCCACTGAATATATTATCAATATTACTGAAGCGAACTTACACCAAACCCTGGAACAGTCGGCAGTAAAACCAGTACTGTTCTATTTTTGGTCTGCACGTAGTCAGCATTGTGAACAACTGACTCCCATTCTTGAAAGTTTAGCCGCCCAGTATCATGGCCAGTTTATTCTGGCCAAACTAGACTGTGATGCTGAACAGATGATCGCCTCGCAATTTGGTCTGCGCGCTATTCCAACCGTCTATTTGTTCCAGAATGGTCAGCCCGTTGACGGCTTCCAGGGGCCACAGCCAGAAGAGGCCATTCGTGCCTTACTGGACAAAGTATTACCCCGTGAAGAAGAACTGAAAGCGCAGCAAGCTGCCGAACTGATGGCGGAAGGTCGTCATGCAGAAGCGTTGCCATTGTTGAAAGAGGCCTGGCAGCTTTCCAGCCAGAACAGTGAAATAGGATTGATGCTGGCAGAGGTACAAATCGCCCTCAACCGCAGTGATGACGCGCAACAAGTGCTGCAAACTATTCCTTTGCAGGATCACGACAGCCGCTATCAAGGGCTACTGGCGCAAATTGAGCTTTTGAAACAAGCGGCTGATACCCCAGAAATCCAGCAACTGCAACAACAGGCAGAAAACGATCCTGACAATGGGGTCATTGCCAGCCAGCTGGCGCTGCAACTGCATCAGGTGGGGCGCAATGAAGAAGCGCTGGAACTCCTCTACGGACATCTGCAAAAAGCATTAACGGCCGGTGACGGCCAGGTGCGTAAAGTCTTTATGGATATTCTGGCCGCATTGGGTACAGGTGATGCCCTGGCATCTAAATATCGTCGTTATATGTACGCCCTGCTCTACTGATTAAAATTGGGCCTGACGTGGTCAAAAATACCGTTCACGTCAGTCTCTGGCTGTGGATCAAGCCCTGGCCTCCTGGTCAGGGCTTTGACTGACTCGGTTCGGAATAAACTGACCGGGATACCTGAATCACGCGCTGCCCGAGTGGTCATGTCATCCTGCTTTACGACCCCTGAGCCGATATCCCCCTACCCATGGTTGCCAGCGGCGTCTTTGCCGCCATCATTTTACCCACGAGGCTCCAACCAGCGTACAGAAAAATACCCGTCATTGATGTCCTCAGTACACTGCACATCATGCACGAACCACGCATAAAGAACCGATGAGTCCACACACCATCGTACTGGCGGGGGTTTACCATGAAATGCCGCGTCACCACATTCCCGAAAATACTTGGCACGAATTTTCGCTGGCTCAAAAATATTATCCTGGTAAATTTTTGGATAAGGGTAAGACTTCTCGGTCAACAAAACGTCAGCCTGCCGGGAGACAACAGATAACCAGCCCCAGTGTTTTTTCAGCGTTGCAATATCCTCATTCGCTTTATCCCTCGCCGCGCGTGCTTGGGGAGTCATTCCCGCGAATCCCGCCATCGATGACGGGGATGTCAATATTCCGCTCAGGATGCCTTCCAGCCTGTACAGTTCACTTTTATATTCGTAAAACTGCCGTCCCAGCCACTCAAAATAGCCATCAAGATGCCGGTTCATTGCCTGGTAACTCAGCGCGGTGGCATTAACCGCGCTCTGGTATGTGCTGACCCATTGATCAACCGATTCATTTTCCACCCCGTCACTCAGGTCGAAATAAGACCATACCAACCGGTCAGTCTTGTACAGCGTGCTGAAATCAGGAAAAGGCACAGAGGACTTCATGGCCTCCGCGTACATCTTCCGCAGCGACACCCGGCACAGCTCCGCGCTCGGCTTTTGTACATCCGGTTTCAGCCCACCCCCGATATCCTCACTGCACCCCGGCATCAGCACTTCCTGATGCTCAAAACCCTCCCGCCCGGTGCGGTACACGCACCGCCAGCGCCGCCGCTCATGGGCCGCCACCAGGTGCAGCGACTTTTTGACGGCCTCCGGCAGGGGCGACATATGCTCAAGATATTTTCGCCCGAACAGCGATCCCACCGTTCCCGCCGTTTTAGCGACCGGCCCGGGCAGCCAGCTGACCGCCGCCGCCGCGTAGTCCAGACCGTCATCGCTGCTCTCCGGCGTGTCCCGCGAGCAGTCAAACAGCCCGGCAAACACGATATCCACCGGGACGCCGCGAAAAACAGGTTTTCCACTCGTTTTTTTGTCGCATATCTCACCCAGCAGCATATCGATAAATTGCCGGGCCAGCGTGCCGCCCATATCAAAGCCAAAGACAGATACCGAAATCAACCGCACCGGAACTTCTCCGCCTTTTGCCGCCTCCTCAAATGACTGCTCAAAGCGCGCTTTCATGCTGTTAAGGCGCGTGTCCGCGCCAGTCACAAAGTTGTAGGCCATAAAGGCCGAGTCGCGCAGCCACGGCGTCGCCTCGATGCTCACCCGCTTCACCGCGTTCACCGCCGAGTCCTTCAGCATCCCCAGCCGTCCCTTCGGGGTCAGCAGCGTGTCCTTCATCTCCGTCAGGACGTCCTTGCCGCTGGCGCCCCCTACCGACGACTGAAAGGCCTCTTTCGCCATATCCACGGGCTTGTCCTTCAGGTCATCCAGCAGCGAGCCCAGGGATTTATCCATCATCCCCTGAAGGCGTTCATCCTCCGTTTCATCAAACGACGTGCCCAGCCCGGATATGTAGTGCCTGCTGTAAGTTGTGTTTGGCGTACTGCTTTCTGGAACGGGATATGCCCGATACAACCGGGCGATATTGCTCAGCCGGTTTTCCGGCGCGTCCTGCTCAATATTGCGCCCCACGCCGTCAAAAAAGAACCCGATATGCAGCACCCGTGAGCAGTTCCCCAGCTGGTAGTCGCAGGACTGCTGCGCCCGGTGCGCCGCCGCAATCATCGCATCCAAATCCATTTCCATTGTCACTTATCCTCTGTGTGTACTGGTGGCGGTGTGTAGTTCGGGCTGCGCGGATCGTAGGGCGAAAATGCGTTATCGCTCCACCCCAGTAGCACCTTATCTCCCGGTAAAAAATGGACGTGCAGATCGTTTTCGCCCCTCTTGCGCTCAGGCAATGGCATCACCACCCGCCGCTGCTCCGGCCGCATCCCCGCCTCGTACTGTGGCCCGGTGACGCTGAGCGTCCAGATCACCTCGGCGGTCTTCCCTCGGACACTGCCGCAGCAGGTTGTGTTACTACCAATACCAGAGGATGGATTGTTAGGGTTATACACCCCCGTATTTGGCCCGGCCATGCCGTTCACGCTGAACCCCAGAATGGGCCGGTCAATTTTGCTATGAGCGACAAGAGTCACGCCGCCCATCGGCGGGGCCCAGAACATCACCCACACTATCCACCCGAGCAGAAACACTACCGGCAGCGATATCAGCCCCCAGAGCCACACTTTTCGCCGGGCATAAAACCGGGTGAAAGCCACATCCATCTGTTCCAGTCGTTTAAAAAAATTCATGATTTATCCTTTATCATCCCTTCAGGCACGGGCTGAAGGTTTCAATTGTTGATTCGAATTTGTAAGTCGGCAGAAGCGCCGAAGGGGTATAATTCGGGCTGCGCGGATCGTAGGGCGAAAATGCGTTATCGCTCCACCCCAGTAACACCTTATCTCCCGGTAAAAAGTAAACGTGCAGATCGTCCTCACCCCGCTTGCGCTCTGGCAGTGGCATCACCACCCGCCGCTGCTCCGGCCGCATCCCTGAATCATACTGTGGCCCGGTAACATCCAGCGTCCAGATCACCTCGGCGGTTTTCCCGCGGACACTGCCGCAGCAAGTTGTGGCACCGCCACTTTCATTCGTATATTTATTATTCGGATCATGAGCGCTAGCATTCCCCCCAGCAACACCGTTCACGCTGAATTCCAGAATAGGCCGGTCTATTTTACTGTGAATAATCAGCGTCACGCCGCCCGCCGGCGGGGCACAGAACATCACCCACACTATCCACCCGAGCAGAAAAACCACCGGCAGCGATATCAGCCCCCAGAGCCACACTTTTCGCCGGGCATAAAACCGGGTGAAAGCCATATCCATCTGCTCCAGTCGTTTAAAAAAATTCATGATTTATCCTTTATCATCCCTTCAGGCACGGGCTGAACCTTTCAATTGTTTATTCGAGCCTGTGGGCCGGCAGAAGTGGCGAAGGGGTATAATTCGGGCTGCGCGGGTCGTAGGGCGAGAATGCGTTATCACTCCATCCCAGTAACACCTTATCTCCCGGTAAAAAATGGACGTGCAGATCGTTTTCGCCCCGCTTGCGTTCTGGCAGTGGCATAATGACCTTATGAACCTCTTGTCGTAGTCCGGCGTTATACTGCGCTCTGGTATAAGTCACAGTCCAGATCACCTCGGCGGTCTTTCCGCGGACACTGCCGCAGCAGGTTGTATTACGGCCAACCCCGGAAGATGGATTACTGGGGTTGTACGCCCCCGTATTTGGTCCGGCCATCCCATTAACGCTGAAGCCCAGAATGGGCCGTTCAATTTTGCTATGAGCGACAAGAGTCACGCCGCCCATCGGCGGGGCCCAGAACATCACCCACACTATCCACCCGAGCAGAAAAACCACCGGCAGCGATATCAGCCCCCAGAGCCATACTTTTCGCCTGGCATAAAACCGGGTGAAAGCCATATCCATCTGCTCCAGTCGTTTAAAAAAATTCATGATTTATCCTTCATCATCCCTTCAGGCACGGGCTGAAGGTTTCAATTGTTTATTCAAGTCTGTGAGCCGGCAGAAGTGCTGAAGGGGTATAGTTCGGGCTGCGCGGATCGTAGGGCGAGAACGCGTTATCGCTCCACCCCAGCAGCACCTTATCTCCCGGCAAAAAATGGACGTGCAGGTCGTTTTCGCCCCGCTTACGCTCTGGCAGTGGCATAATGACCTTATGGACCTCTTGTCGTAATCCGGCGTTATACTGCGCTCTGGTATAAGTAACGGTCCAGATCACCTCGGCGGTCTTTCCGCGGACACTGCCGCAGCAGGTGGTTTTACCATTCTCACCCGCATACTTATTACCGGGGTCAAAAGCCCCGGCATTCCCCCCAGCCATGCCGTTCACGCTGAACTCCAGAATGGGCCGGTCTATTTTGCTGTGAATAATCAGCGTCACACCGCCCATCGGCGGAGCCCAGAACATCACCCACACTATCCACCCGAGCAGAAACACTACCGGCAGCGATATCAGCCCCCAGAGCCATACTTTTCGCCGGGCATAAAACCGGGTGAAAGCCATATCCATCTGCTCCAGTCGTTTAAAAAAATTCATGATTTATCCTTTATCATCCCTTCAGGCACGGGCTGAAGGTTTCAATTGTTTATTCAAGTCTGTGAGCCGGCAGAAGTGCTGAAGGGGTATAATTCGGGCTGCGCGGATCGTAGGGCGAGAACGCGTTATCACTCCACCCCAGTAACACCTTATCTCCCGGTAAAAAATGGACGTGCAGGTCATTCTCGCCCCGCTTGCGCTCAGGCAATGGCATCACTACCCGCCGCTGCTCCGGCCGCATCCCTGAATCATACTGTGGCCCGGTAACATCCAGCGTCCAGATCACCTCGGCGGTCTTTCCGCGGACACTGCCACAGCAGGTTGTGTTACTACCAATACCAGAGGATGGATTATTAGGGTTGTACACCCCCGTATTTGGCCCGGCCATGCCGTTCACGCTGAACTCCAGAATGGGCCGGTCAATTTTGCTATGAGCGACAAGAGTCACGCCGCCCATCGGCGGGGCCCAGAACATCACCCACACTATCCACCCGAGCAGAAACACCACCGGCAGCGATATCAGCCCCCAGAGCCATGCTTTACGCCGGGCATAAAACCGGGTGAAAGCCACATCCATCTGTTCCAGTCGTTTAAAAAAATTCATGATTTATCCTTCATCATCCCTTCAGGCACGGGCTGAACCTTTCAATTGTTTATTCGAGCCTGTGAGCCGGTATTCTCCTTAATCATCCGTTATCTGGCCCCTGGACAGCCTGTTTGCCAAAGAAGGGACGTCCTTAAATGCTTCCTCTAATGAACCGCCTGCAGCCAGGGATGCCAACAGGGCCTTCCCACCATTGAGGTAACAAAGTGCATACAGCTTGCTGTCTGCACCCTCGGTTATCCCGGCATGTTTGGCTTTTCTGAGCGCTTTAATCACCATGTCACGCTGAACGCAGGGGGAGAAGTGCTGGCTTGATGGCATCGTCTGCCATTGAGCCAGCACGCTGCTGATTTCTGGTTTATCCGCTATCTTCTGCCATGTTGCTTCATTCAGACGGATAACAGGATTAGCAGGAAGTCGGGATGTGGAGTCAGAAAGGGGGATTGGTTCCCATTTATCGTTGCCGGGTATCCACCACTGTGCAATATCCCGGAATAAAAAGGCGTGCCAGTCACTCTCTGAGGATAAGGCCAGCACATTAAGAACATGTGGCGCATAAAAACGTACCAATGAAGTATGATTGTCTGGCCCCACAAGGGTACAGCCTCTGGAAAGTTGGATCGCGACAGAAGAAAGATGCCGGTGAGCAACAATAATACCCACTACCCCTGCAAGAACCTCCAGATGGCCGGATAACTGAGCTTGATTTTTTACCTCCAGTAGCCAGGGGCCGTACTCCTGAAATTCTGCCAGCTGTGGATGGAGATACAATGAATGCATACAGGGTGCATGTTGTGAATGAAATATCCGAAAATCCTCCAGTGGCTGCGCCCCGGACTCAAATACCAGATAAGTATATGTTTCTTTATTATTGAACAGTGTCTGTTGTAACACGCTGATATCCATCACTGGGCTCCCATAACAATGGCGCTGTTTGATTTAATGGCGTTCAGCAGGCACGGGATACAAATATCGTCCGTTATGGTGGGATACCGGATTGGAATATTCAGCGGCAAACTCGCCGCACCCGCCGCCATCGTCCGCTTCACGTTACGCCGATACGACGCTGTCGTGCCATACTCGACCTTCCCGGCCTCCAGGCGCAGATAGCTCCCGCCCCCCATCAGCGTGATACGTTTTTTTCCGGTAAAGGCGATATCACTCGCCGAACTCAGCGTCAGCATCTTCTGTGCAAACAATCGCAGGCTGGCGTTCTGCGCCTGGATATCGACCGGCCCCTCTGCGGATTTCAGACTCAACTGGCCACTGCGGGCGAAGAGCCCCAGCCGTTCTCCGGCAAGGGCGGCCAGATTCCCCATAGCCCCGATGCTGATATCGCCCCCGGCATTCATCGCCAGGTTGCTGCCTGCTGTCAGCTGCATATCCTCACCACTGGTCAGGACCATGCCTTCCGGGGCCGAGAACAGCACGGCCTGGTTAAGCGGTTTCAACCGTTGCTCAAACATCTGTATCTGGCTGTCCACATCGCCCTTCAGCGCCTGTGCTCTTTCTGCCGCTATTTCCAGCTGTTGCAGTTGCTGGTTCAGCCTGTCGATTTCCTTCAATGCGGCATCCCTGTCAAGTGCCTCCCCCCGGGATTTAGCCTGGGCATCTGCGCTGACGAACAACCCCTTCCCGGCCCTCAGGGTTCCCCACTCGTCGGTGCGCAGCTCAGTACCCTGGCCACGACGTTGCCCCTGGCTGTCTACCAGGTGCCCGCTGTTAAGCTGTGTCCGGCCGTATTCCGTGGCAAGTTTGATGTGCTCCTCACCGCGCTGGTCTTCCATTCTCAGCTTGGTGTTCGCCGGTGTGCGCAGAATGTTCCGGGTGTGATTGTCACGGTTCACCAGATCCGGATGTGCGGCGTCGTGCAGCGCACAGGCGATGTACGGCAGGTCAATATCCCCCCGGCTGTAGGCAATCGCCACTTCTGTCCCGTCGATGAGCGGCGTATGCCAGCCCAGTGTCTCACCGGCGGTCGGCTTCGCCATCCGCAACCACAGGTAGTCGTAACCGGGTTCTGTTCCGTCCCGGTCGAAGTCCAGCCTCACCCGGTAGCGCCCCTGTTCGTCCAGGTGAGCATAAATAGTATTTTTTTCACGGCTTTCTATCCGGGCAGGAAGCGTGCCCGGGATGACCGGGCGCGGGACTTCTACCGGGCGGAAGCAGTAACGTTCGGTGTAAGGCATTCCCCAGACCGACACATGCAGACGGGAATCACGGCCCCCCCGGAAGGTGGCCAGGGTGAGGATGACACCGTCTTTCAGGGCGGCAATGACATTGCCCTGCGGCTCCAGCACCTGCCCGGGTGTCAGGTGTGCAGCATTGCTGAACAGGTGAATACGGGCCGTCCTGCTGAGCTCCCGCTCGTGGTGAAGCCGGGCGTAGAACGCGCCTGACTCAGTTTCCGGTTCAGGGCTGGTGTCATCCCCCGCCTCACGGTAAGCCATGACATGGTGGTAATGCTCCCCGGAGGTGACCGCATCATTACGCACGCTGACCGTGGCATCCATCGGCGCACTGGCAGTCCGGTAATTGTAGTCTTGTGTGGTGACGGTGCCGGTGGCAATACTGTGCCAGGCCCGCACATCCCAGACCGACTCTGCCGCCCCGTCAAACAGACCCGATGGCTCGCTGTAGGGCAACCGTACATCAAACTGGTAGTTAAGCTGGCTGTCGCCCAGCAGGTAAGTATCCAGGCCACGAACGTCGTCCATTTCCGTGCGCCAGTAAATGCCCACCTCAGACAGAATACGCTGGATGAACTGCAAGTCGCTCTCCTGCCACTGGGTGATAATTTCACGTGGCGGGTAACGGTGCGTCAGTCTGAATTCAAAATCGGGTCCTTCCAGCCCGTGTTTACGCAGTACCTGTTCCACGACCTCCGGGACGGACTGGTTCTGGTATACCGCGCACTGCCGGGTGTGTCCCAACAGCGCCAGGCGTGAACTGAGCGTAAGCCGGTAGTGGGACTGATCCTTTGATGTGGACAGCCATTCCAGGTGGGTCACCCTGCCGTGAACCGTCTTGCCGCCACGCATCCGGAAGGAGGCATATTTCATCAGCACCTGTTCCGGGGAAATGTTCGCCTGTTGGGAAGTGAACTCGATGTCCCACCGGAATGGCTCGCTCAGAGCTTCTCTGCCGTAGAAGCGCAGGATATCCGGCTTCACGGTGCTGTCATTGATATCCAGAAAGTATCGGCTCTGTCCGTCAAAAAGTGTTAACCAGTTATCCATCACGTTACTCCTTCAGCGGCACAAGGCTGAGCCAGCCATCACCCAGTTCAATCGTGCGGGGTTTTTCCGGGTCGAGGTCGTCACGGGTCAGCACCAGACGCCAGCGGTTTTCTTTTTGATCCGGGCGGTTAAACAGCCCCACCACCGCCACGAACTGAGCATCTTCATCCATAGGCATATTGAGCGTCACGCTTCCCCCGGGCATCACCAACAGTGATTTTGATGCCAGTACGTCGTCCTTAAGTACCGTATCGGCATGACGCAGCAGGGTCTGGTAATCGGCAGCATCAACCGCTTTACGATCCCGGAGTTGATAGACCCGCACCATGATCGCCAGCGGCGTCTGTGCACCATCAGTGTTCAGAGCTGTGCGCGGGGTAAAATCCAGATGCAGGGTTTTAATTTTCTTGTAGAAGAGGGATTTGGTAATACTGACCGTCCCGTCCGCGACCGTCTGCGTCAGACCGCAGCCGGCGAGCAGGCTACAGGCAATAAGCGTCAGCGCCCACCAGCGGATTACTGTTACCATTCAAAAGTTCCTTTATTGAGAGTGGGAGAGCGTGGTTATTCAAAACGGTAATGCCCGTCTTCAGCGGGGGGTAATGCAGAATATTGCAATCCTTCGTAGCAGCCCAGACTGATGGTCAGGCTCTCCCGGTTATTGCTGAAACGTTCTGCTTTCAGACCCAGTAAACCGGTGCGGCCCAGTTGTATACGCCGTCCTTTCCCAAGACGAGGCTCTGGTAAAAAACGTACGGGGACAGTAAGGCGCAGTCGGGCGTCACTACGGTAGCCGAGATAGACACGCAGCAGAGCCCGCAAATCGGTATGGTGGGCACCACCGGGTAACCAGCCTTCGGCCTCGTCCGAATCCTCCGTCGTCAGTGTCACCAGTACCCGGCTACATGCTTCTTTTGCCGTTTTGCCAAGTGTGGCCCGCTGTGAAAGACGAACGCGGTTTTCGGCACCCAGTCCACCAGGGTTATCGATATGTACCCTGACCAGATCCGGTTCAGTGATAACAGCCTGGGTATGCGGTGCCAGCAGGCTTACCAGTGCCCGGATGCCTTCGGCATTGCGGGTGGGCAACCGCATGGTGCCCAACAAGGCCAGGAAACGGGAAACCGGCGTTGCCACCTGTTCAGCCGTGCCAGGTATACCGAGTCCGACCAGCCCTAGCAGACACTGGGATGTGTTATCTCTGCCACCCGCCTCGAAAGTGGCCGGATAGGCGTATTTTCGCCAGATGCGGTAATACTGCGTGGTGATACGATGACTGAAAATATCCAGAAATGAGGTGATCGCCTCATGCCCTTCTCGGTGCTGCGCAATATCATCCAGGTAGGATGTTGGTAGCGGAGAATCTACGCCATACATTCCCAGAAAGGTGGTACGAACCGTTGGGGGCTGTGCCGGATGGTCTTCATCGATTTCAACCGCTTTCAGGGTGCTGACCGGGAACCCCATACCCGGCCAGGGCCTGAATCGTACCGGATCGTTACCCGGGTGACTGGTTGCGCCCAGTTTCGGCGCGTCCGGGTTGTCCTGCTCCAGCAACTGGCAGAAACGATAAAAATTGGCCCGCCAGATATCTTTGTTAAGGGCTAAGGTCAGCCCGGCACGTGCTGGCTGTGATTCTCGCGCCATCTCAGTCGTTTCCCTGTTGGTTGCAGTACCAGTGTGAGCTGGTTAAAGAGGTGTATATCGGCATAAAGCGCGAAGAACCGGTGCAGCATCTCGCCGAAGAGATTCACATCGCCCTCACCGGCAAAATTGTCCACATTCAGCGTGACCTCTATGTCCACTCCCCGGAGCATAAAACCCTTCTCAAAACGGCGGATCAGGGTGTGCTTCACGGCCACTATCGCTTCAAGTCGACGGCGGTTCATTTCATCGTCAGTCCAGTCATAGAGCGCCAGTGTTCCCCGCAGAACTTCCGGATTGTCCATCATGCTGAGGAAATTTGAGCCCAGGTGACTCATCACCCGCCAGTGAAAACGGTCGTTTGCCGGGGGATACAGCGGCATCGTCGGTGCTGTGACGTTCAGCACTCTGACGGGCACCTTGTCGGTTTTGACTACCCTGTCCAGCAGCGTACTTTCCAGCGCTTTGCGCGGGAGCTGTCCATTCGTGCCAGTGATTCGCATCGAGAGGGACTCCGGTTTATCGGACAGCTGCTCCAGCTCGAACGAGCGCCCCCCGAGAATTAACCAGGTGTCATACAAACCAGCGGGGCCGCGCTTGACTCGAGTATGAAAATAACGCTCAGGGGCATCGTGGCGCATCATTCCGCCCCGGTGGCGAAAGCTGGTGAAGGGCACATAGGGATGCTTGCCATTTTTCACCGCACCATGAATATTATCGACGCTGTAAATCTCGGTATGACCATCCTGCAGACGCAACGGCCTGAGCAGGTATTCATTATCCAGCGGATTAAGCATCAGTGGATCGGCCTCCAGGGTAAAGAGATTGATAACCGGCGCACAATGCAGCCGAAAGTTTTCCGTCTCAAAAGGCAGATCAGATGACCATGTTTCACTGAGTACAATGTCGATTTCAAACCACGTACTGGCCGCAGTGAGCCCTATGGTGTCGAGGCCACGCAACGCAACAAACATAAACTTTGGGCGGAAGCTGAAATACTCCAGCAACAACTGGTAACCACTGAACGCCGTATCTGCTTTTTTCCACAGGCCGTCATGGTCATCAAAGCCCATGGGTTTACACCAGCCATCAAACTGATGACGTTCGGTGTGCGTCCCCGCATGGCGGGCATACATGGCATGTACACGACGGGTCATTGCCAGATGCAACGCTGAGTTAATCGGACTCTCTGCGTTGAGGTAAATGGCGACGTTGTCGATTCCGGCTTTACTCCAGTCCACTTTTTCGGGGCATTCAAAGCGTAGCCGGAGGGCGGAGCGGCCATCATTTTCTGTGTGCAGGCTTACGTCTGTAAGGTGCAGCGGCTGCAGCGTAACATCGCGAGTGCTCCGGTACTGACAGGCGGTTTTATGTGTCCCGACAGGACGTGACAGAACGGAGAAACCTTCAGCCAGTACTTCGGCCTGACGCAGACTACGCCAGTCAGGTGAGAACTCGACGATAGCCAGTGACGGAATAGTCCGCATATAGTGCGGCCATAACAGGCTTACCAGCCCTTCGGTCAGTTCGGGCAGGTCATCATCCAATTTTTCGCGCAGGCGCCCCATCAGGAAGGCAAAACCTTCAAACAGGCGTTCCACGTAAGGGTCGCGTGCACCAGGTTTATCCATGTTAAGCATTGCTGCCCGATCCGGATGAGCCTGGGCAAACTCTTTACCCGCTTCACGCAGGTAGCGCATCTCTGCTTCGTAATAGCGCAGGGTTAAGTCATCCATGTTGAAATGAATATCCTTCTAGATTAATGACCATTATTTAGGTTCTTTCGCTATATAGATTTCTGACGCGTAATCGCCCCTGTTTGAATAGGAATAAATAGACAGCATCACGTCATCTCCGTCGTAATTTATGTAAAAAGGTTCGAGAATACCTTCAACGGGAATAATCCTTTGAGTTGATTTTTTTTCAATATCAGTTTTCCAGATGCAACCCAGCGCACCGCTGTTGTCAAAATAAAATGTATTACTATCGGAACCCCAAATAAATTGGCGAATATATCCAAATTCATCGTCTGTAATTGAATTGTCAGCTTTGTTTGCAAAGACATTCAAACCTAAATCCGGGCGATTGACTGGAAATACATACATGCCTTCATCCGGCTCTTTAACATTCCCATCACTTGAAGCAAGTCGCCATTTTCCATCTGGTGAGATCAATGACGCATTGCATTCTGAACTACCACAATACCCCGTCCATGGTATTGTTTTTTTTGTCAGTGAATCTGCCTGCTCGGGGGATATATCTGAAATGCTTTTTTCACCACTGGGTGATATAAATAAATAATGATAATCTTGATCTGCATCATTCCCGACAGAAAAGTAGGCTAACGCATTTCCTTGCGTATCTCTGGCACGGGATATTACATCCAGATAACCATCATAGAGTTGAATGATGCGAGGGCTTGTATCATCAGTAAGTTCTACGAGAAGGGTAATATTCTTATCCTGATACCGTCCGCTGGCAGAAATATAAATATATAAATCATCGTTAACTTCCTGATACGTCAGCACTGACGATACATTGAGATTATCAATATTAATCCCCCCATCAAAACTATCAGAAGAAAATATTTTTTTTACTAACCATGGTGAGTCGGTTATTGTAAATCCTGACTTGGTTTTAATTGGGGCATCCAGTATTGCATCCAGTTTGTCGCCCTGGCGGTTGAAAATATCACTGACATTTTGGAGGTTATTGCTTGTTGCTAACTGTTTATTGCGAATTAAATAACTGTTAGTAATACAGGTTACATCACTCTGGCAGCTGTTTCTTTCTTGTAGCCACTCTTTTTGACGTTCAGCCAGGCGTCCATGACTTAAAGAACTGTCATAAGCCTTTTTGAAAAAATGGTTAAGGGCATTGTCAAGTCCTGATAAATACTCATTGCTACATATCGTTTTTTCTGTCGGTGATAAATTTGCAAGGGTACAATCAAATCCAGCCGCCAATCCATCCTGACTGACGTAAAGAAGGCATAATGCCACGATAATAGAACGATAAATCATATATTCCTTATTTGTTTTCTATCCTGCAGGACCGATTAATCTGAGTCCCTGCCAGAAATACCACCGGGGATCGAGCCAGTATCCGAAAGCGAGGTTCATTACCGTGAGGGGGTGTTTTACCGGGATACCAAGCCGCAAGCGTCACATCAACGATATATGACGTGAAACGCTCTGGGATCACGGGCTAAGAAGCCTTTTTTCGGCACCCGATTCTGCTTTAGCCTGCCACTGAACCATGACCGACACGAATGAAATGTCATCAACGTCCCGGGGCCGGTGATTCAGCCGTCTGCCACTTGCTTGTCGAGGGCCTGTGGCAGGTGAGGCTTCGTCACATGGTTACTGGTACGCTTCGGCCCCAGCGGCGACGTTAAAAATAGTGTCTGGCAGCGTGAATCCCTGTAGCTTCAGTAACGCAAGCGGACCGTCCCCGAACTCGCTGCGCATCACAAAGTTCAGCGCATTACCATCGGCGGTGATCCACACCAGTTGTGTACGGCTGGCATCAAGCGGGGTAATACGAGCCTTATCCAGCAGGCGGATGAAGCCCCAGTTCCCCTGGTTACTGGCATAGAGCTGCATCCCACTGTTGACACTACGCCAGCTGAGCGACACCCCTGGATAATAGGTATTTCCTGGCCAGGTGAAGCTCTGCCAGCTCTCCATCTGATTGAAGTAGTCCAGATTCTGTTCATCGAGGGTCAACTGCACTCTGGCAACATCCTTTGAAGGACGCGCCATTAACTCGAAGCGCACACCCGCATCACCCTGAGAAAAAATGATGTCTGACAGTTCTGCCAGCTGGTTAATCGCCCGGAGGAAATTCGGGCTGATAACCATTCCCTGACTGACGGCAGGGTCAACCACCCAGCGATTTCCCTCCTGGTGAAGGATCCCGCCAAGGTTAGTTTTCAGGAATGTGGTGATTCGCCCCGAGTCGCTACGCAGGAACTGAGCCAGCAATGGCAGGGAGGCATCGCTGCCAGTGGCTTTAAACGGATACCGCCCCGCAAAAGCCTTATTCCACTGTTCGACAATGGTTGCCTGCCAGCGGGCATTAAGGCTCCCCGCAGCCGGGGCAAGAACTTGCCGCCAGGCCAGATCCAGCGGTTGCACAAACAACGACTGGCCAAATCCGCTCCATTCCTGCCCCAGGCTCGCCGCAACCAGGCTGCCGTAATCACGGGTGTCAGTCAGGTCGATGGCTTTCCCCTGGAACACGGTCTGGGCCAGCATCTGCGACATCGCCTGCGGATCCGGGGCGCTGGTAACTTGCTGCAGCTTCAGCCGCACCTGGGTAATGCGCGCCAGCCAGGACTGGAAACTGAGGCTACCATTGATACCGGTGCCTTCTTTACCCTCCATCAGCCCTATTAGTGGCCCAAACACATCATCCAGCGGACCTTTAGGCCCCTGAGCCTGTTCTATAAACTGCCTGGCATTTTTTTTCTGACCGATCAGCTTTTTCGCTGAGTCCACTATCGAGTCAGCCAGGGCCTCACCCGTCTGCCCTGTTTTTCCCTGATAGTTTAGCGTGTTCATCAGCGCCACCAGTGGTGACTGACGGACGTCGCCGATCAGGCTGAGCTGGGCAATCGATTCAGAAAGTGACGTGGCCTCCTGCCACCGAATGCTGTTGGCCATGTTCAGCCAGGCATTACCAAAATCGGTAAAATAGCGTTCTGTCAGACGAGCCTTCAATGCCTCCGGCGAAATGTCATTCCCTGTCTGGCGAGTTTTATCCGTCAGTACCCAGTCGATTTCATCACGCCGGGTCTTGACGACCTCATTAATTGCATCCTGTACCTGCTCTTCCCAGGCCTGACGCGTAAACATCCCCGGGATGACTTCGTCAGTGCTGAATACCGTTGAGGCATCGGTATCACCGGTCATATCGGCAAGTGTTAAGTCAGGCCAGTTGCTGGCCACGCGTTTCAGCATGTCCTGATACAACCCGGACTCAGCATTACGCTGGCCTACCTGCTTGAGCAGGATCTGACGTACCGTGGTGATTAATTCAGCATCGGGATTAATTTTCCATTCCGGGTGTTCAGGAAGATTCTGCGCATAAAAGCCCAGTAGTTTTGGTGCCATTTCCTGCCATGTGCCATCCGCCACATTCTGACGTTTCGGCCAGACCGTCAGCACGTTTTTTGCCATCCATCCCGCGTCCGCCTTATCCGGGCGGGCCAGCATCAGATAACTTTTAAGTACGTCATAGGTCCGCTGTGTCCCCCTGGTGCGGGCATCACTGCCCGGCGGCAGCTGCACAAAGGCATTCAGCAGCCGCTTCAGATGGTCGGTGGTGGTATCCCGCATCAGCTGGGCATTGTTCTTTGCATACAACGGCCAGAGTGCCGCCAGCGTGTCGCTATCCTGGTTAAGGCCAAAACGGGTGTACCAGGGCGCGCCGGTCGCTTCACGATGTTGCAGTCGGGCGATGGCTTGCTGTAGTACGAGCTGGTTGCGCAGACGTTCAGCCAGGGGTAATGCCGTGTCCGCTGCCTGACTGGCCGTTTCCTGAGCCTGATAAATTTGGGTACGGTTAATGGCAAGAGACAGCAGTGTGCCCGTTCCCCATAAGACAATCAGGGAAAGCAGGGTTAACCGCAGCACCTTCAGCCAGTCTAAACCCAGTCTCCTGCCACTGACGGCATCACAGTCATTAATGACGGCAGTCCAGGTCGGTGTGTCGAGTCGTGTGTTCGGCACCGTTCCGGCAACGGCCAGTGCAGGGCTGAACATGATACCCCTTAAACGCCAGGCGGCGGATCCCTGCATCAGCCCGCTGAGTAAAACGCTCAGGCTGGCTTTCAGTTCGTGTTGCAGGCGGGAAGATAGCTGAAGCAGGCCGTCATGTGCCGGATTATTCAGGATCTGCGCCATACCCGCTTTTTGCAAGCGTTGCACCAGCACAGTCAATGCGCTATCTGCCTCTTTTACGGTGCCTTCCGGCCCGAACATCACCCCTGTCGCAGCCGTTTCCATACCCTGCTGAACACCGATGGCGTTGTCTGTCAGCCATAGCCAGACAGGGGCCTGCCAGCCCAGCAGGTGGTCCGCTTTCTGACGACAACGCAGGAAAGCATCACGTTCGCTATCCGTCGGTAGGGCTGCGGTATTCATCACCTGAATGATACCATCAACCGGGCGTTCGGCCCGCAGACGCTTAAGTTTTGAAAGAAAGATCTCATCCGGTAGTGACTGGGTGTCACCGCCATAAATCAGCACGTTACTGTCGCCTTCCTGCCAGAGGTCATGGCACAGACCCGGGGCGGCTTTGTTAACATCGTCCTGGTTGCCCATCACCAAAAGGAGCCGCACTTTACGCTGCCAGCGGCGTCCATAACGAAAGCGCAGGTGCTCGGACAGGGCGTCTTCGTTGAATACGGGTTCATCGGCGTCTTCTTCACCGGGAATGGCATGTGTCACCGGAGTGATAATCTGAGCTTTTTTCTGCCCCCAGTGGACATACAGCCCGGATTTACCGGCAAAATCGAAAGCCTTCTCGATTAGCCAGCCGAGTAAAAACATCCCGGCAACCAGCACGGCACAAAAGGTGAGTATACGCTGGCCGTCATAGGGCCCGAATCCGGTAGCCGAGGCCACGTTTTCCGGAAAGGCATAAAACAGAAATGCCACGATAACTGCCAGAAAAAAGGCGACAGCCACAACCGAGCCGATGACTGTTTTAACTTTTACCTTAGACATTCTTGGGCGATTCCTTGCAAACTTCTTCTTTGGTAATGACGGCGACCCAGATGTCGTCCCTGTCAGCGTCGGGTTGTGCGGCGATAACCTGTGGGCCTCGTTGTTCAACGTCAGCATTGGCAAGTGTGATGGCCAGCCACGGTGCTGCATGACCCGTGTAGCCCAGCACCGGGTCGATGCTGAAATTGTCCTCTGAAAGGCTAAATTCCACCCCGTTTTCCTCACAGGCATTATTCCAGCCACTTCCAGCGGTCAGGCCTGGACCTGAAATCCAGCCACTCTTGAGTGCGTCAGGCCCCATTTTTGCCCAGAGCAATGCACGTTCAAACGCGTTGGTCAGCGTGGCTTCAGTTCCTCTTTCCGGGCGATGAAGACGGGGCGCATCTGGCCAGGCGTTGGCTTTACGGTTACTGAATACCAGCATCGAGACGGCATCAGCGTCTTCTTCCCGGGGGGATGCCGGTAACGATAATGTGACGACCACCAGAATGCCCGCAATATCCCATCGCTTGTCCAGCCAGGCATCAAACGCCCCCAGACCCTTTCCGGCCATCAGACGAAATATCCTGCCTGTTTTTAGTGAGAGATCGGCTTTTAACTGCTCTTCAACCAAGGGAGACAGATCGCTGTCACAGTCCAGCATCAACCAGCATGGCAGCGTGAGCGGCAGTGGCTGAACAATCACCTCCACACGCGTAGTGATTTTGGTCACGGCGGCTTTCAGGGCCTTCGTTAAATCTGTCTGATACTCTGTTAATGCCGCGTACCTGACCGGTTTTTCACATCCTCTTGGGCGTGAGAAGTCGATGGTGGGAGCCGCGGCTTTCATTGCCTCCAGCAGGTCATCGGCCTTATTTCCAGCCGGGGACTGGATGTGCGTACCAAGAATCCAGGCACAGCGCTGACCGCGCAGAATTTCACTGTCGATGAGGGCTTCCCGTTCAACATTACGTGACTCAGCCCCAACCTGTTCTGCTTTATAGGCAACCCTACGTAAACCGAAAAGCAGTCCCCAGATGCAAAATGGCAGGCCCAATGCGGTGAACCAGAAGACAAACCCTGTTCGTTCTGCGGTCCAGCACCATAGCGTGAGCGCTATGCCCCCCAGCATGATAAACGCGAGAAATATCAGCCACCGCCCGGTGCCTGGGCGCGTTATCTTAGGAGCCTTTTCAGGGATGGCATCCAGCCAGACAGGCATAATCAGGCAACCTTTGCTACGGTAAATGAACTGATCAACGTACAACTGCAGGCACATTTATGACCGTGAAAGGCAACCGGGATACCATGATCAAGATAATCAGGATTGCCTTCTACGATGGTTGTTGGTCCATGTCCCTCTACCGTGCAGGAAACGTTGTCGCCTTTGCGGGCAACGCCGATACCACCGAATTTCATCGTTTCAGAAGCAGTCAGTACCGAACCACCGTGAGTGGTTTTATCACCTTTACGGATAATCTGGAGCATTATTAAATTCCTCTTCTTTATCTCTTAACTAATTCATCATTCTTTAATTCCCATGTCTCAGTCGGGATTTTTTATCCGTGCCGCCAATAGAGATCGAAGGGATTTTTATTATGAATGTTTCTGGGCCACTGGTTATTGATGGGTAATGTCCGCCACAGAAGTCAATTGTCTGCAGATGTTTGAATTTCTCATCTTCCGTTTTGCTAAACACATGTAATGGGCCCCCATCGCATGTATTTCCCATTGGGCCATCAATAAATACTATTATTTGTTTGCTGGCTTCGTACAAATATGAATACGACAATATAGATGGTGCGCGATAAAACTAACACTTGTAACTATCAACAAGTTCACCATTGATTTTTATACTACCAGTATTATTTTCCGAAGAAGTGTTTATCCTCGGCGCTTCATCTGCAAAAGCAAAATTATTACATGTGAGAAATGCAAACAAAATGCAGAGCAACAGCTATTTTGATCTAAAATCTATTTGGTTAGCCTAAATTAACATTTCTTAATGAATTATGGTTTAATTTATTAACTTATCCCGGTCGTTCTCTGATGCATGTCGCGTCCGAATTTTACTACTGTCATCTTCTCGTTATGACGGATATTTATGAGAGGCTCATTGATTATTACACCCTTCCAATGATTCTATTAATTTCACATACCCACTATTATTAAAATTAAATAAGGCTGTTTTGCATACAGGACTATCACTTTTGTTGATTGAGATAGATTGACCGGTTACAGCAATCATTGAACTATTTTTATAAGCATCTATCTCAAATGGAAGACCAACAGGGATACCATTATCAGAAATATCAGCATAATTATAACTACCATTATTATCTGATGGAAGTGTTGCTACAACTTCCCCTGATAGTTTATCAATAACCCAGCCACATACCCAATTATCACGAAGGCATTCTTTACCATAACCTCCAAAGGTTTTATAGATTCTAAAGTGCCCTGAAAAATTAACAGGTTTTTTTAGTTGCTCTTGGGCTGCATTTTTCCAGTGTGGCGAGTAGTTTTCCTGCTCTTTATTAAAGTGAATATTTTTTTCAAATGGCCCGTTACTTACGGGAACTAGGTAGTCAGAAAACTGAGGATTAGAACTGTCTTGTGATAATGCTCCAAACGACAAGAGCATACATGATACAAGAATAAGAAATTCGTTAGATTTTATATTGCATCCCATTTTTAGAATCCTCAAGAGATTTAATCATCGTGTCTGGTAATAGGTGAGATTTATTCAATCCATCTCCAGCATAGTACGACTCACCCTCTACTTCTGCCACCCTGCTGAGGAATGGTTGCCAGATAGCATCGCCTTTTTTGAAGTACCAGTCGCTGGGATGCTTTACGATAGTTTTTTGAATGACTTCACGATAGTCGGGGTTATGGAGCGCTCTCCAGTATTCCATTGGCGAATAGCGGTCACTTCCGCTGTCAATTTTATCCAGCAGGCGCTGATAATTATGCTTCACGAGAGCATGACTGGTCCGCGTGTCTTCGGTCGCGGCCTGGTAGAGTGATTTGAAGTAAGAAGATTTGATCACATTCACTTCTGCTTAGATATCACTTAATGACCCACTTTTTCATTAGGTCAATAAACATACTATTTATTATTTGGAAAACATACTTTTAGTGATCTTTCCCTGATACTGATTACCATTTTTTATTGAGTGAATTATGGGTCAGTCGAAACTGTTGGCCATACTATACATAGGTAAAAACGCAACTATTAATAAAACTTGGCAGGATCGCGGTTCCAATTTTGAAAATCAGACTGAACAGTTCAGGCTGTGAGAAAAATAAAATCAATCCTGTTCCCCGATATAATGACATTATAATGTTGATTTTTTTTGATTTTTAAAACTCACACTTATTCATTTCAACATTAGAACGATCGCCAGAAGCGACAACAAAATCCGGTTCTGATCTCCAGATGTAGTTATTATTCTGTGTATCAAAGAATCCTATCCATTTCATATACATGATACCATTTTCAAATGTAATATCAGCAATCGGTTTATTCTGAGAAATCACAGTCCAGTCAATAGTCTCATTCATTGTTTCAATCACATTCTTATAGAATAGTTCTAATTGACCATTGTGCCCCTCTTGTATAATGCCGGAAATATAAAGATTATTATCATTTATATTTATCCTTACTTCATTTGATGACTCAATTTCTACAGACCCACCAAATCCACCACACTTCACAGCCCAATAGCCCACGTCCTTTTCGATATTTGCAAATGCTAGAGCTGGCAATGCACATATTAGTAAAATAATTGCTTTCAGAATTTTATAATTCATTTAAAAACCCATGCCTTATATGTAAATTGGTTTTCCCTTCTAATTCTTCTTTGAGAAAGAAATCATAGATCTTTAAACATTCGTTCAAAGACTTAATTGGTTGACCATGTCTACTTGGTGGTAAACTTGCCCATTCATAACTGCAACTATTTTCAATGGCTTCTTTGATTTCACCTTGAACAATCATATTTAATGCATTATTTCGTACTTTTTCCTTAAGTATTACAACACAAAGTAAATCTTGAGATTCAGGGCTAAAATCGGCAATGCCATATTTCTTTCTCCAAAAGACAGTAGACCGATCATCCCAAGTATATCCCATAACTTGATATGCACCAGCTGCGGAAGATATATATACATTTCCTGTTTTCTTATTTGTCCTCGTGATTTTAATCTGGGGATGTGTTGAGAAAGTTTTATGATAATCCCTTATGAATGACTCACCACCAAATAATCGTTCATAGCCCTGTTCACCCGTAGTTCCTTCGCATACCCTGATCATTCTCATGAATGCCCTTACTCTGGCTTCTTCTAGAGTTATATTTTTTAAGAATAAATAACTCAAAAAAACGGTAGTACTTCCAATCAGTAGAACATGTACTTTTCAATGAAGGAACCGATGACTTTTTCGTGGATTTCCACGGAACGCGAGAAGCAGATTGTTTTACGTGCCAGCCGCTTAATGCGGGTGCGGAGGGTCAGGTTGTTACGTTCGATACGTTGCGTGAAGATTTTGCCGGTCAGGTGTTTTCCCTTCGGCACTTCTCTCGCGTAGCTGCCCCAGTCATCGCTGGTCACCATGCCGATATTGAACGGTGTCAACAGGGCTAACAGTTCCCGACAGGTCTCATCATTCCGTGGTCCGAAGGTGTAAGCCAGTTTTAGTGTTGTAAGCGTACCAGAGCCAGTGTTGTTGCGCCTTGCTGCTAACGAAGCTCCACTGCTCATCGAGTTCACAGATAAGGGCAACATCAGAGTGAGCGACAGGTGCTGATGTTATCCGCAGGGGCGAGAGCTTTTTAATGTCCGTATGACGGTATTGATGCCGATTTTCAGTGTTCTGGCGGTATCGCGGACACCTGCGCCGTTATGTGCCATTTCAACAATCTGCTCCTTAACGCCGGGTTTTCTGGCTTCATAAGAGTAAGTGAGCTGGAAAACACGTTTACATGAGCGACAACGGAAGCGCTCATGCTGGGAACAACTACGACCATGTCGATAAACTTCATCGGAATGACAGCGCGGACAATGAACAGTAACGGTAGCCACGGAAACCTCAAATACCAGTAGATTACCAGAAAATTCTATCGATTGAAGGCATTACCTCTTCAAGATACTCAAAGAGTATAGCTTTCGAATCAATACAAGTTAGGGATAATATCTTGCATAGGCTCTAAGTCTAATGTAGTGGATTCCTCTTTTATTTCTTTTCCTGAAAGATTAAATGTCTTGAACAGTTCACCACATGAATTACAACCACCTGCGCCGGATAAAATAATCCTGTCATTTTTACATGAGGCACCGTAAAAGACAAAATTCATCATCTTTATTTTTTCACCTTTGTTATTCATACGTTCTACAAAACCTGTAGACTTTGATAGATCTTGATTTTCCTTACCAAGAATGAACGTTTGTTTTCCACAAATTGGTATATCAAGTTTATCCTGATCATCCTTAAGATTATTTATGCTACAAAATGATTCGATACTGTATTGAATACCACTACAAGAAGATTTGAAAACATTAGAAGTATTTGAATAACAAAATATTGGAGTTAGGAGAAGGAAAATTATTTTTTTCATAAATACGCCGAGAAATTATTTTCAATAAATTTCACCATCTCTTCTGAGGTGGCATGTAAGCTTGTCTTACCTTGCTTTTCTTCATCTAGGTAGTCTTCATATTTTTCCATAATCATTTTTTTATTTGCAGTTGGTTGACCATGAGGCGAACCAGGTAAACTGGCCCATTCGATACGACATAAATGTATGGCTTCACTAATTTTTTCCTGCATTACTGCGTCTAATGCTTTTCGACCGGCAATTAATGCTATACAGCCAAGATCTTGGTTGCTCTGACTGAAATCTGTGAATACGTATCGACGTTGTAGGTTTCTCCATGTACCATATAAAAATTGATAAGCTCCAGCAGCAGTAGAAACAACACCATTAGCTTCATGTCTGATGTTGGGGTGTTTACTAAAATCTGTAAATTTAGCTCCAGTAAACATCGTTCTGTATCCGTCTTCCTGAATGGTCCCCTCACCAATACGGATCATCCGTAGAAATGCACGTAAACGAAGTATTCTAATATTTTCATTAGTCCGAATTAACGAGGCTAAAAACTTCAAGGGGTGCATATGCCACAGCGAAGGCCCAATATTTAAAGGTTTGGCATCCTGCATCCAGGCCATTTTATCAAGAAAATCCTCACTGTATTTCTTCCATTCCGGGGCATCTTTCTTCAATGCATTCAGGAATGGTTGCCAGATAGCATCGTCTTTTTTGAAGTACCAGTCGCTGGGATGTTTTACGATTGTTTTCTGAATAACGTCACGATAGTCGGGGTTATGGAGCGCTCTCCAGTATTCCATTGGCGAATATCGATCACTTCCGCTGTCAATTTTATCCAGCAGGCGCTGATAATTATGCTTCACGAGAGCA
This sequence comes from Citrobacter sp. JGM124, assembly GCF_018257795.1. Classification (GTDB taxonomy): domain Bacteria; phylum Pseudomonadota; class Gammaproteobacteria; order Enterobacterales; family Enterobacteriaceae; genus JGM124. Next base: position 113,342 of record NZ_JAERJD010000007.1, read on the forward strand.
TGACTGGTCCGCGTGTCTTCGGTCGCGGCCTGGTAGAGTGAATCGATGAGGTTACGGAAGAATCCAGTGGGCTGGTTTTTACCAGTCAGGTAATCAAAGCTGGCAGGCTCTGCGGTTTCAGTTCTGAAACCCAGCTTTGCCAGATCATACTGCGACAAAAGTTGAGGTTCTGCCTGGCCTTTGGGGACATAGGCATTTTCTGGTCGCAGCTGCCAGTATTCCTGTTTGGTCGACTTATCGACTTCCGTTTGTACCTGACTTAGTGGAAGGGTCCCTGCTCTGGTTGTTACCCTTGTATCCTTTGTAAATGTTCCTGTTGCAACATCTTTTTTGTACAACGCAAGGCCCGGAGAGTACTTCAGCCAGATTGGATTTTTTTCTCCCACCTGCTCAGGATTGGTCAGGAACTTTTCCAGGTTATCATCCATACTCGTGCATTCGATATGTACCTGGTATCGCGCTTCATATCCGCCGTCCTTAGGTGCCTGATAATATCCCATATGGCCAACAGGATCACCGGCGCTGACAGCATAGGGCGTCGGGCATACTACCTGGTCAAATTTCATTGCTTCTTTTGCTGGTGGCATAAGTTTCTGCCACCAGGAAGGCTGAACCACCCCATCAGTGCCAGGTGACAGGTTGTTTTTGTCCACAAGCATCCAGTATTGCTGCCCTGGCTTCAGGGATGTTTTCTTACCCTTTTGCATTGCCTGTTCTGAGAGGCTGACAAATGTAACAAGGCCATACTCTCTCTTGTTAAATGCGACGGTATGGAGGCCGCTGTCTGTTTTATCCCACTCGACAATGGACCCTTTTGGTATCGTACCTTTTCGGTAGCTTTCGCTGGTACTTTTATTATTGGTACTGTCGGTCATGACCCATTCTGGATCGTAGGCGGAAAGCGTATCCTGGACTGTCCACTTTGTTTCCGCCGGATTAACGCTATAGGCTGAATATGGGGCCAGGTGCATATACAGGGTATAGAAATGCAGTCCGCTGGATTCCTTCTCCCCCGGTTGAATAAAGTGTTTAACCAGAACAAACGAACCGGAAAAACTAAGCGGGCCGGATTCCCATCCAAGCGTGAGATAATCCTGGCAGACACGGTAAGCGACCACTTCACCGTCAGCCATGCATCGAATTGCCTGCTCGCCTTTAAAGGAAACCGGAAAATCTATCGCCTCAAGAGGAGACTTACCACTCAACGCACACCATGGGGTCGTTGCTTCGGTGATATGGATCCCGCCATGCCACATCCCGCTGCGGCCAATCGCGTACTGTCCAGTTGATTCCCCACACAGATGTGAAAGGATATCCTCCAGGCTCCCAAAGTCACTTCCTCGGTTGTCAGAGGGGATCGGCCAGACAATTTTTATGCTGTCTTTTATCCCGGCAGATGAGGTCTTGTCAGCGCTATTCGTCTCGGCATAACGATAAAGCTTGTAGGCTATATTCTGGTCACGGTATACCTGAGCAGGATAGAATCCCCTTTCCTGGACAAAATCAGATACCCAGTGTGTACCATTAAACATCGCTATATGGCCATGCAGATGATGTGGTGCCGCCTGGATTACGACAACATCTCCCGTTTGCTGATCAGATATTGTGAATACGCCGTCACTACGCACTGTTGTGACGTTATCCACCACTTTAAAGTTATTTTCAATCAACCAGGGGCCATAGTTTTTAGCTGATTCAATCCCTGAGTTTTTTACCAATACCCCACCAGCAATCAATGCCTTTTTAACATATCGGGCACATTTCGACTCTCCATATTTAAGTTTTTTATCAATGCCTTTTTTAAAGTTATCAGCATTAATTTTAGCTCTGGTCAGAGCCTGTGAGTTCAAAACACTAACTGCGATTTTCTTATCCAGCATTTATTCTTCTCCCTCTGCTTGTCGAGGGCAATAAATACTACTATGGGATACGGGCTTAACAGAATCCATTAACCACGTCCCTTTTTCTTTAGCCAGGTTAATGGTATACAGGGATACGCCCTTACCATACCCTAATGTTAGCTTCACCTGTGCGACTTTATCGTTCTCTGAAACAGTACTTACATTAATGCTGTCTTTCCATTCTTCACATATATCCTGAGCATCGACAAAATAATCAGCACCCGATTCATCATTATCCCGCAGACTTCTGAGATGTTCAGTTGTATATTCAAAAATAGCTTTCTGGGTTAATTTATCAGCTGATTCCATGTCAGGCATTTCAGACGCGACAAGGTAATCATGATAAAATTTTGCAACAATCCCTCCTGGGGTTGAACTGTTATTCGCTGAAGCCGAGGCTATATTGGTTACGCAGAATAAGCAGCAAGCAAAAATAATCTTCTTCAACATAAAAATTCCCCTTGGATATATTTTCATGAGCAGTTGGTGCGGGAATTTTAGAAAATTATCACACTCTTATTGTTCCGTTACGCTGATAATTTTCCATTTCCCATCAATTATTTTTAGCATAACCTTAATTTTAACTTTAGGCTCAGAGCCCGCCCCTAAAATAACGTTGACTGAAGAGTTATTCTCTTTCTGAGAAACATCAAAGGTGCTTATATTTGCTTTCCATGAAGGGTAAATATCTTGTGATTTTGTAAAGTAATCAACATCAGTATCAACCCAAACACCACACCAGTTACAAATATAACGCCCTTTAAACTGCTTGCACTCGCGCTTTTGTGAACATTTTTCATCGAATTCTTCTGCCGACACTGAATCATAATTACACATCATTGAGTCATTAATGCTTTTCATTAATTCATCAGAAACATATTGGCTGAGAAGTCGACTGTTGTCCGATGATTCTTCTTTCAAATATGACTTATAAAAATTGTACACGATGCTTTCTGGGCTTGTTTGCCCGGATGCCAGTGTAAAATTTGATAAACAAAGCCAAAATGCAAAAAAAAATACATTACGCATATGAGGAATTAATGGATTCATCATCAGCCCTTAGTCGTTAAAAGACTTACTGCTGATTTTATTTTCCTGAGTGATATCCGTCAGGCTGAAGTTTGGTGTTTCATTGGGGAGATTTGCGCCTGCGCCAGGCACCTGATATTCAGACGTTTTCATAATGAACTCACCCTCAGACCCATGCTCGATGCCATTCTTACTCAGTCTCAGGTAAGATCCGCCCCCATTTAGCGTCAGGGTTTCCGGGGTGCTGATAATGATTTCATCCTCACTGCTGGTCACTGTCAGCTGCTTTTCAGAAAACAGATCCATGGTATTGTGCTGGGCCTGGATCTCAATGTCACCCTGGTTGGCGACCAGTTTCGCCCCTTCTTTATGCACAAACAGACCGAGGGCTTTTTCTACCGTCACGGACAGATTGTTCATCGCACCGATATCAAGATGCTGTCCTGCATTGATCATGGTATTGCCGGTGCTACTGAGCTGAAGGTGTTCACCTGAGGTCAGTGCCACCCCCTGCGGCGCACTTCCCAGCAGGACTGCAGACTGGAGGTCTTTGATTTTGTCGGCCACGAGACGAATCTGGGTATTGATGTCACAGACCAGCGCTCCGGCAGCTTCAGCGGCGCTGTTCAGCGCCTGCATCTGACTGTTGGCCTGGTTAATCTGGTTAATGGCAGGGGCCATTTCCAGCACCGGGCCCTGGGCTTTGGGCTGAGTATCTGCCGTCAGGAACAGGCCTTTTGCGGCCCGTACTGCGCCATGCTCGTCGGTACGCAGTTCAAAACCGGCGCCACGTTTTTCACGCTGACTATTGACCAGGTGTCCCATATTCAGCTGCGTTTTGCCATATTCCGTCGCGAGTTTGATATGTTCTTCCTGCCGCTTATCCTCCATCCGCAACTTATTGTTTGCCGGCGTACGCCACAGGTTCCGGGTATGGTTGTCACGGGTGACAAGATCCGGATGTTCTGAGTCATGCAGAGCATAGGCGATATATGGCCTGTCGGGATCGCCGTTGTCAAAAACAATGGCCACTTCCGTCCCGTCGATAAGCGGGGAATGGAACCCGTAGGTATCACCGGCATAGGGTTTAGCCAGCCGCAGCCATAAAAAAGCATAACCCTGTTCAGGCCTGTTACGATCGAAATCCAGTTTCACACGGTAACGCCCTTCCGGGTCGAGCCAGGAATAGGTGTCACCTTGCTGTGTGCTCTCTACCCGGGCCGGGAGTGATCCGGATATCACCGGGCGATTGAGCAATGCCGGGCGATAACAGACCGTTTCGCTATAAGGAATGCCCTCAAATGCCAGAGTAAAACTACTTTTGCGTGAGCCGCTGGTGCGCACCCTGGTAATGACGATACCTTGTTTCACCACATCGGGTAACATGCCGTCAGTTTCCAGAACCTGCCCCGGGGCCAGATAGGGGCTGGAGGAATACCCGCTGACGTGATATTGCGTGTTCAAAATGCGCTCATGGCGCAGGCGGGCGAAGTATGCCCCGGTCTCTGTACTTTCAGTATCCCCCTCGGTCAGGAAGGGTTCTGCGTAATGATAGATTTCCCCGGTGGTGATCCCTTCCTGGCTGGAAATGCTTTCCGAACTGTCCTGAGGGGTCAGGGCTTCACGGTAGTTGTAGTCCCGGGTGGCTACACTTGCACTCACGACATGGTAGCCAGCCTGAATACCCCAGATGCTCTCCTGCCCACTGTCACTCATCCCCGCCTGGTGGCGTAATGGCAGGGTAATACCAAATTCATACTGCTGCTGGCTGTCCTGGAAAATTACCACGTCCTGTTCAAGCCGGCTGTCCATTTCATAACGCCAGTAAATGCCCACTTCCGCCAGCAGGCGCTGAATAAACTCAAGGTCAGTCTCTCGCCACTGGGTGATAAGCTCCCGGGATGGATATTCCCGGGAAAGCCGGAACTCAAAATCAGGTCCTTCCAGACCATGTTTACGCAATACCTGTTCGACGACGTCAGTAACCGACTGATTAAGGTAGATCTCGCTTCCTTTCGTATAGGCCAGAAGGGCGATACGCGGCGCGATCGTCAGCGCATAGTGGGTATCATCATTCGAGGTGGACATGCGGCGAAACGACGTCACTACACCAAATACCGTGCGGACTGGCAGCGCCGGTGTCCCGTCGAACATCGGGGTTTGAAAAGTGAATGATGCTGGTTTCAGCAGTAACTTATCGCAGGCAATATCCTGAGAGGAGCAGGTTACCGCCACGTCATATCGCCATGGCTGGCTAAGTGACTCCTCCGCGTTATAACGCAGAACATCCAGAAAATCGCTGCATTCATGCACATCAACCCGGTAGCGTGACTGGCCTGACAGCTGTTGCACCACATCGGTTGCTTTGTTGATCAGTGAACGACTCATAACCACTCTCCCTCTGCCTGACCATTATATGCCAGCACAATGCCCTGTTTTTCATTCCGGGTACGTTGCCGAAATGATGGCCTTTGTTTTGCCATCATATGGCCGAACCACGGTTGCGCCATAACCGGCAGGCGCTGCGGGTTAAGTAAACTATCCACGTTGTGCTCGCCAATACCTTCGCCCTGCTCCAGTAATGTTAATCGCCAGTGTTCCAATGGGGTTTCTGTATAAACACGGGGCTGACGCAAAGAGGTAACACCCGCCAGTAACCTGGCACTATAGGGGTTACGTCGTCGTAGCAGGACTGCTGAATGATGTTCCATGTCGTTCCCTCTCGTTCAGGCACTCTGCCGCCCCAGGCCGTCAACTGATGCCCATAAGGTTCATGCCGATAAATTGTGAAACTGCTCTGCAAAGCATACGCATGGCAAGCGCGGTGCCGAGCAAAATAAAAAGCAGACAGAAACGTCTGTCCGTCAGAGGCTTACACCGTGGTACGTTCATTCCGTATGTCGGAAGGAATGGTGTTACCGTCTTTGTAAGTCCAGATGATTTTTAGTGGCACAGTGCGATCCGGGTCTGGCCCACCATCGCCTTTCAGCCACAGATAAACGGGGGGACCGTGTCATTTATTGGGCTGAAACGTCATGCAACCCCTGTGACGTGTGTTTCTCGTCTGGCAGATGGCAGGCGTCAGCCTGCGGTACCAGACTGATCTCGACGCGGCGGTTGTGCGCCCGACCATCAGGCATGTCGTTTGATGCAATCGGTCTGCTGTCACCGTAACCCTGCACGGCAAAACAGCTTTCTGGTACGTCCCCGGTGTCACGCATCCAGTTACGGACGGCCTCAGCCCTTTGCAAAGACAGTGTCTGATTGAGCTGTTCGCTGCCGGTATTGTCCGTGTGGCCGCTGACCACAATCAGCCAGCCAGGTTTGGCTTTGATCCCCACCAGCGCGTTGATGAGTATTTTGGTTGACCCGTCTTTAAGTGCCGATTTGCCGGAATCAAACAGCGACATGCTGTCGAGACGTACAATTTTCGGTGCGGGTTTCAATTCAGGGGCGGGTTGAGGTGTCCAGGTATCGATAGCCTGCTGCAAAGTGAGCCACAGACGTTGCCCCGGGTAATAGCCCAGACTGTAACGCAAAGGCTCTCCCTGACGTTGCCAGCGTTCAAGCAGGAGCGCATCCTGTTTCAGGGCGGCCAGTGATTCTGCCTTAGGACGGTAATGGCTCATCGGGATCGCGTTCCAGCGCTGTAAATCGGTACTCACCTGACGGATAAGATCACGATTATTAAGTGCGGAAATGCCCAACGCGGTCAGGACACACAGCCACATCAGTAGGATCAGGCGACGGGTACGGGCGCCCCCCTGAACAGTCGATGCAAAAGGTGCCAGTAGCGGCAGAACAGCGTCCGGAAACAAGCTTGCCGGAACGGAATTCCTGAGCTGGCGGGGAAACTGTAAACAAGTGCGGGAATATAACCAATGAGCCCAGACTGATTGTGTTTCAGGAGGGACAGTACCAAGACGCATTGCCACAGAGAATGTTCGCGCAGGGGGGATTAACCGGTCAGGTTTATCCAGCTCCTCAATCAGGGTATGACGGATAAAGGAAAATGCCTGACTGATTGCTGGCAGTACCACGATATTGTCACCCACCTGCTGCCAGTCAATGAAAGCCTGAGGTGGGTCATTAACCGGGCAGACAATCGGCTTGTCACCCTGAACGATTACCCAGGGTGTTTCAGGCCCGGAAAACTCGGCACTCACCACCACTGGTAATGTGAAAGCCGTCATGGATTTTATCTGTTTACTTTGCTGACGAAGTGTTTTCAGCGTGGATCGCAGAACAGCCTCATCCTGATGCAGGTCTGGCAGGCAGCGGTACATGACCGAAAGCTGACCAATCTGTCGTGGGAACTGTATCTGTATACTGCGGACAATATCGGTTAGCTGGCTGACATCATCGGCCCGCAGCCACCACCCCTGGGCTGTTTTACGCAGAAGACGCCCCTGAAAAAGAAGATCCAGCTTGTCACCACACACCAGTACCACGGGCCCCTGGGTATCAAGTAACGGCAGACCAGCCGTGGAGAGGGGGGCATCGGATACAGGTTCCTCACGACGGCTGTGTTTAAAAACATACCAGCCTGCCAGAAGAAGCAGCAGCAGCAGAGTGGTCAGGCCTTTAAACACGTTTCCTGCTGGGATGAAATACCAGAGCAACCACAGTAACGTGGCAACGGCGGCTAAGGTGTGTAGGGATAACGGAATAATCACTGATCTACGCATTAGCCATGCAGCTCCGGTATTTGCGCTGACAACAGTGCCTGGAGCCACAGATGGCCCCCCCACCAGATAACACCAGTAAGAATGACAGCGAGGATTATCCAGAACCAGAGAGAACGCATCAGACTCCAGCGATGTTTCCCCATCCGGTGCACAACCAGAGACAAGCCTGCTTCTGGTGGAGAAACTCGCTCAGAAAGGGCTTTGACTATATCATCCCGCTGGGACTGGCTGACCGCTTTCAGGCTGTATACGCCCTTAAAGCCCAGGGCAATCACACGCTGATAGCACGTCAAAACAGCCGGGTTCGGTGAAGACTGACGCAGGACTTCGGCAATGCGATCCCATAGCGCTTCACCTGCCCTAAGTGAACCAAAAAATCGGGCCTGAAGTGGGGCTTTGCGCCAGGCCATCTGACCTTCGTCCACTCTCAGTTCTTCTCCTTCGTCGCTTTTCTCTGACTTACGGTTCATCACCGCCTCGTCCAGCAAAGCACATTGTGCGTAGGAAATATGCCCGATACTGGCCTCGTCATAACCGGCACGCGCCAGCGCTTCTTGTACGTTTTCAACCTGTTTAACGCACTTGTCATAAAGCGCAGTACCATTAAGTGTGACGGCACCTTTCTTTAGCATGGTGACGGTGAGCCAGGTCTCCGTCATCAACTGGTCAATATCAATATCCTGTTTCATGAGCGTAATACCGCAAACAGTTCAAGTTCCAGCGCGCCAAGTAACTCAGGCACATAGAACATACACACGCCCTGCTCCTGCATTTCATGCGCAGCGGGGCTTTCCATATCAAGCGCGAAGTACTGATTTTCCATACGAACTGGTAAAGCAGCCGGGACCCTGCTCACTGGGATCAACGGGATCCCTTTGAGAGCAACACCATAGATCTCACTGATATCATCAGGTGAACCTGCCTGGCAAAGTGCCGGAAACTTATCAGCGATCTGCCAGGCGGGAATATCTGAGCGCACAGAGAGATAGAGATCTGCTTCTTCACGCAGACGAATATCATGAAGGTTTGCCTTCCAGGTCTGCCTGTCCGGGCGAGACATTTCCAGAGCAATAACCCGGGATGGCAGACTTGCCTCCAGTAAACTCGTGATCAGATCAAACAACGGAGGAAACGCATTGGCTGGTTCAGCGTGATCATAATCCGGTATGGCATCCACATCATGGTCAAGGGAAAAAGTCAGCATGCTTCCTGCCAGGCGTGCGAGTTCAGCCCATACCTGTTCAGGCGGACGCGAAGGAAAACGTTCATATTCCATCAGCACCCGGGCATGAGAATTCAACGCATTCAGCAGCCAGAAAAGGGATACATCGGCAACGGCAAAATCGGCAAGTCTTTCGTTGCTTTCCCGACGCATGGTCATCAGACGCTGGCGTCGGGAACGTAACTGACGATTGAGTAACACCAGACGTTCGTGAAGAACCGGGCTTGCCGCAAATGACGCAACCGGAGGAATAAAAGAGGGATCCAGCCGCCACACATTATGCCCATCCCGGATTAGCCTTGCGACCGGGCAGATTTTCCAGGAATCATTGCTTTCATGAGCAAACCGGATGGTGAAATTGAATCGGGCAACAGCCACAGGTTCTGATTCAGGGCCAAAAATATCCTGCAATGTCACCCATTCTTCGCGATAGCGAAGCGGCCGGTCAGCGGTGACACCTTCCTGTTCAACGTTGATTACTCCTGGCTGCATATGGGGCAAGGCGATGACAACGGTTACCGCATCAAAACCAGCCAGCTGGCTGGTATCTAACTCACGTGGAGCCGGAGGCAGATCGCTCCTGTGCGCATCAATCAACGAACCATCTTCCAGCCACAGGCGTAGCTGCGTAATCTGGATCAGGCCAGACGAAAGAAGACTGTCATTAAATTCAATCTTTTCCACCCCCCAGGGGAATGCTGATGCCAGTGCTGATGCACCGGCGCAGCGAAAAGACTCCCATTCTGCCTGCTGCTGGAACAGCTGAGGGGACAGTAAAGCCCCCTCGTTCCACAGTGGACGATAAATTTTCATACCTGCCCTGCCTTATACCTTATGCATCTGAGATACCAAGGATAGATTGACGTCCATACCCTCGACCTTGAAGTGAGAGGGTTCATTTTGTCGATGTGTGAGACATATACGCCGCCAGCCGACGGTGTTTTTCAACTGTTGCACCTGCAGTCGGATTATGGGATTCGTTATTGACTGACATAAGCATAATTTTTATTTATTACATCAATTAATTCAGTTAGTTATAATAGAAATCAAAAAAAACAGTGCATGGATTTCGTTGCAAAGTTCATCGTTCAATGCGGGATTATTCAAGTTTTTTCTGGGACGTGGTATTTCACTCATTACTGCCGTTTGAGTGATATGGAAACATCTCAAGCTCTGCTCGTTACCTGCCACAGAAAAAGGGATGCAGCCGCCCCAGCAGGATGGTCGAGTTTTCCCTGACATCCTCTTTTTAGTGGTTCTCAGACACGCTACCGCCCTTCGCTGTTTCCCATTAAGGGGACCAAAGCGCATATGGCCGGGCGGGCAGATTGTGGTTTTCTTTGCTGAATGTCCTGCACAGAAACCTGCTCATATTGCTGTGCAGGAATCATGTCACCACACCGGATCAAGCCCACCCACTAATCAGGAAAGAGGGGCTATCCGGCAGAGTAGCGTTTAAATCACGGAGTAAACGGTGCGCGATAAGCATGGGTTTCAGCAGTGGTCTCTGCCGTGAGACCTGTTCCGGGATAAATCCTTCATGCACTGGAATACCTGGCTGGCGTGGTCTTCGCTACCGTCACCGGCAAGGTTTTTTAGCGTTCAGAGGGAAGTCCGGGGAATATTCGCAAAGCACGGTGTCAACGTTATCTTTATTCACGTTTTCACGCTCTGACAATGCCACAGACACTTGGTTGTGACTGCCCATCACCCGTTATTTAAGGGGGAGTTAGTTCGCTTGCCAGGGCCACCGTATACAGGCCTGGCTTTAGCTGAATGTATGCCTTTGACGTTTTGTTCTGTAAACGACCAGCTATATCAAACATCCCTCTGTTTCTCGCCGAGCATATCCTTCGCATTGCCGTTCTTCACATGCAGGGGTGAGACAATAATCGACATAACGTTTTATTTACAGTTTTTCAGACTAAAATAAGAAAAGCCTTAAGTTCTTTACTCTATATTCTCGTGATGCGTCGCAAAACTGACAGTGGCAGGGTTCGTTGCTTTGACAAAAAAGAAAGATATTTACGGCAATAAAGTGGAATAACACCGTTTTTAAAAAACAGGTTTGTGTCTTCAGATGGCGTCAGGCATAGCATCAATATTTGACCGAATTCAGTCACGGACTCTTTTCGCTGGTATCTGTCCTCCTGCTAAGGGATGATGGTCTCACCATCAAGGCATACACTGAATAAAACAATGGGAGGTTTTTATGTTAGCCGTGATACCTGTTTTCATCTTTGTCGCACTAATCATCGTCTTTGCCGGGGTAAAAATTGTTCCCCAGGGATTTCAATGGACGGTGGAACGCTTTGGCCGTTATACCAAAACGCTGATGCCAGGTTTAAATCTGGTAGTACCGTTTATGGACAGAATTGGCCGTAAAATTAATATGATGGAGCAGGTGCTCGACATCCCATCCCAGGAAGTTATCTCTAAAGATAACGCCAATGTTGCCATTGATGCGGTCTGTTTTATTCAGGTTATCGATGCGCCCCGGGCTGCCTACGAGGTAAGCAATCTGGAGCTGGCCATCATCAACCTCACCATGACGAATATCCGAACCGTACTGGGCTCCATGGAGCTGGATGAAATGCTCTCCCAGCGTGACAATATCAACACCCGTTTGCTGCATATTGTGGATGAAGCGACCAATCCCTGGGGGATTAAAATCACCCGTATCGAGATTCGTGATGTTCGCCCACCGGCAGAGCTGATTGATGCTATGAATGCCCAAATGAAAGCCGAAAGGACTAAACGCGCCTATATTCTGGAAGCAGAAGGGATTCGTCAGGCTGAAATTGTCAAAGCTGAGGGTGAAAAACAGTCAAAAATACTGAAAGCGGAAGGTGAACGTCAGTCTGCTTTTTTAGAAGCAGAAGCACGGGAACGTAGTGCCGAAGCAGAAGCCCGAGCCACACAAATGGTCTCTGAAGCGATTGCCAAAGGGGATATTCAGGCCATTAACTACTTTGTTGCCCAGAAATATACGGATGCCTTACAGAACATTGGCGCAGCAAATAACAGTAAAGTCGTCATGATGCCGCTGGATGCCACCAGCATTATGGGTTCTATTGCCGGTATCAGTGAGTTACTGGGGCAAAATAATACAGAGCGTAAAAAATGATTGCCCACCTTCTTGCCCATCCACATGTCTTCTGGCTGGTGTTAGGAGGACTGTTGCTCGTTGCTGAAATGCTGGGCACGGCGGGCTACCTGTTATGGAGTGGTCTCGCCGCCGTGGTTACTGGCCTGTTAAGTTGGGTACTTCCCCTGGGCTGGGAACTCCAGGGGGTATGCTTTGCTATTCTGACGCTAGTGGCTGTTTTTCTCTGGTGGCGCTGTCTTAATTCACGCAAAAAACCACCCCTGGGTGAGATCCTCAATCAGCGTGGTCAGCAACTCGTTGGTCGTCGGCTATGCCTGGATTCAGCGTTAGTGAATGGCCGTGGTAATGTGCGTATCGGCGACAGTAGCTGGCCTGTAGTGGCAGAAAGCGACCTGCCCGCTGGCAGCGAGATCATCGTCGTGGCCGTTGACGGTATTTTGTTAAAAATACGCTCAGTTTAGGGCGTTTGTTGGTGCTGACAGCCCGATAAGTTATCGATTATGGGGCAGTCTGCGCCTTCATCACCCGGGCAGGCTTCTGCCAGGGCCAATAATTGCTGGTGCATTTCTTGTAATGCCTGAATATGCAGCGCTATCTCGCCCACTTTTTTCAGTGTCCGGGCTTTAACATCGGCACTATGGCGGGAAGGGTTGTGGAACAGGTGCAGTAATTCCTGGCACTCTTCAAGGCTAAAGCCAATTTGTCGGGCTTTGCGTAAAAAAGTTAGCTCTTCAAGCTGTTTTTGATGGTAAGTACGGTAACCATTATCGGCCCGATATGCAGGGGTCACGAGTCCTTTCTGCTCATAAAAACGAATTGCTTTACTGGTCAGCCCGGTTTTTTTTGCCACATCGCTAATATTCATGTTTCCCCTTGACCTTACCCTTACTGGAAGGTTTAACCTTCACCATATAAAGTCGATACCTTAAATAGTTCAGGTTGCAACACGTGGGATATGACGGTTCTCAGCGAAAAACGCCACATCCTATAACTTCATCTATCATGGGTATAGCTGAACTTTAAATCAGGGTCAATCATACCCTTATTTTCCAACAGGAGACTGAATATGTCACAGATAATTGATCTCAATCTTGATGGTTTAACCTGCGGTCATTGTATTCAACGTGTTAAAGAGAGCCTTGAGAAACGTGGTGACGTTGAGCAGGCTGAGGTGACAAAAACCCATGCCCGAGTTACCGGCACGGCAACACCAGAGTCGCTTATTGAAACGGTAAAAGAAGCGGGATACGGCGCCGAGGTGGCTAGCCACCCAAAGGCTGATCCGCTGACAGAATCGTCAACTCCGTCGGAAGCACTGACAGCGGGTAGCTCTATTCTTCCGACACACAACAGTGAAAATGAAGATGATAGCCAGCAATTATTGATTGGTGGTATGAGCTGTGCCAGCTGTGTCTCCCGGGTACAAAATGCCTTGCAAAAAGTACCCGGAGTCAGCCAGGCACGGGTCAATCTGGCCGAGCGTAGTGCCCTGGTTATGGGCACTGCCAGCCCGGATTCCTTGGTGCAGGCGGTAGCCAGTGCTGGTTATAGCGCAGAGGTTATCGAGGATGACCAGGAACGACGTGAGCGTCAGCAAGAAACTGCCGACGCGGCCGTGAAGCGTTTCCGCTGGCAGGCCATCGTTGCACTGCTGGTAGGGATTCCGGTGATGGTATGGGGCATGATGGGCGACAATATGATGCTCTCAGACGGCAACCGCAACATTTGGCTCACGATTGGCGTCCTGACCCTGGCAGTCATGGTCTTTGCCGGGGGACATTTTTATCGTAGCGCATGGCGTAGCCTGATGAACGGTGCAGCCACCATGGATACCTTGGTCGCCCTGGGAACTGCCGCTGCCTGGCTCTATTCCATTACGGTCAATATCTGGCCTCAGTACTTTCCGATGGAAGCACGACACCTCTACTACGAGGCCAGTGCGATGATTATCGGTTTAATCAATCTCGGCCATATGCTGGAACAGCGCGCACGCCAGCGATCATCAAAAGCACTGGAACGCTTACTCGATCTGACACCGCCTAGTGCCAGGGTCGTCAGTGATGAAGGTGAAAAAACGATCCCTCTTGCGGAGGTGACGGCTGGCATGATCCTGCGCTTAACCACCGGTGATCGTGTCCCTGTTGATGGCAAAATAACCCAGGGTGAAGGCTGGTTTGATGAAGCGATGCTGACCGGGGAGCCGATCCCATTACAGAAAGCATCAGGTGATGCTATTCATGCCGGGACAGTAGTACAAGACGGTTCGGTGCTGTTTGAAGCCACGGCCATCGGTAGCCATACCACACTGTCTCGTATTATTCGTATGGTGCGCCAGGCGCAAAGTAGTAAACCGGAAATAGGCCAGCTGGCGGATAAAATTTCGGCCGTATTTGTGCCAGTGGTCGTGCTTATTGCCCTCTTAAGTGCTGCTGTATGGTACTTTTTTGGCCCGGCACCGCAAATTGTTTATACCCTGGTGGTCGCCACCACGGTGTTGATCATCGCCTGTCCTTGTGCCCTGGGTTTGGCAACCCCGATGTCGATTATCTCTGGGGTGGGCCGCGCGGCTGAATTCGGGGTTCTGGTGCGGGATGCGGATGCCTTACAACGGGCGAGCACACTGGACACTATCGTATTCGATAAAACAGGCACCCTCACCGAGGGTAAGCCCCAAGTCGTGGCGGTAAAAACAGCAACGGATGTGGATGAAGCCCACGTTTTAGCACTGGCAGCAGCACTTGAACAAGGCTCCAGTCATCCTTTAGCCCGGGCGATTATCGAAAAAGCGGCATCCGTACACTTGCCAGATGTCACCGGATTTCGCACCCTCAGGGGCTCAGGCGTGAGCGGCACTATTCAGGGTCAGCAGCTGTTGCTGGGTAATAAAGCCTTGTTAACAGAACAAGGTGTTGATACCGACACCTTTGATGCCACTATTGAAGAGTACGGGCATCAGGGAGTCACCCCGGTTCTGCTGGCAATAGACGGAAAGATTGCAGCATTGTTTGCTATCCGTGACCCCCTGCGTAGTGACAGTGTCAGTGCCTTGCAGCGCCTGCACCGCAATGGTTATCGTCTGGTGATGTTAACCGGCGACAATACCATTACCGCCAATGCGATTGCTAAAGAGGCTGGAATCGATGAAGTGATTGCAGGGGTGTTGCCTGAAGGCAAGGCTGAGGCGATTAAAGCCCTGCAAGGCAAAGGGCACCAGGTTGCCATGGTCGGAGACGGGATTAATGATGCCCCTGCGCTGGCACAGGCCGATGTGGGTATGGCCATGGGCGGTGGCAGTGATGTAGCGATTGAAACCGCCGCTATCACCTTAATGCGTCATAGCTTGACAGGCGTTGCTGATGCACTGGCAGTATCGAAAGCAACCCTGGGCAATATGAAACAAAACCTACTCGGGGCATTTGTTTATAACGCATTGGGGATCCCCATTGCCGCCGGGGTACTGTATCCCTGGACTGGTACACTACTCAATCCGGTGGTCGCGGGAGCCGCAATGGCACTCTCTTCCATTACTGTCGTCAGTAATGCCAACCGATTACTGCGTTTTAAACCTAAAGCGTAACACTATAGTGCCTGGCGAGGCTTTCCCCGCCAGGCCTCATCGCTCGCTTCCTGAGGGGAGATATTTGCACCATCTCATGTGCAATAGTAGCATGGCTTTTTTGCCAGGAAATCGCGACATGGGTTTATTTCAGCGTCTTA
The DNA here is from genome assembly GCF_018257795.1 of Citrobacter sp. JGM124. Classification (GTDB taxonomy): domain Bacteria; phylum Pseudomonadota; class Gammaproteobacteria; order Enterobacterales; family Enterobacteriaceae; genus JGM124. Next base: position 129,008 of record NZ_JAERJD010000007.1, read on the forward strand.
GCTCAATTTTTTCTCGCCTGACCGCAACCGCTTATCCCTGGCCTGCGATTGATATTAGCCTGCCGGGGCGGCAGCATTTACATTTGGTCGGTAGTATCCATATGGGAACCCAGGGTATGGCTCCCTTACCTGCTCGATTGCTAAAAAAGCTGCGAACGGCTGATGCATTGATTATCGAGGCTGATATTAGCAGTAATAGCTCCCCCTTCAGTGGGCTCGCACCTGAAGATGATCTCGCTACTCGCCTCAGTACTGAACGCTACCAACAGGTTCTGGCCCTCTGCACAGAATTCTCCATCCCCTTGTCAATGGTTGATCATGCCCCACAATGGCAAGTTGCTTTAATTCTGCAAGCCCACCAGGCACAAAAACTGGGGTTACGTGCCAATTATGGTATTGACTACCAGTTAATTGAGGCCGCGCGTCAGTACGATATCGAAATACAAGAACTGGAAGGCACAAAAAATCAGGTCGAGCTATTAACAACACTGCCGAACGGCGGCAGTACTCTGCTTGACGATACACTGACCCACTGGCACACGAATGCCCGTATGTTACAAGTTATGATCAGTTGGTGGCTGTCAACCACTCCCCCTCACGAAGAGACCAGCCTCCCTGATACCTTCAGTGGCGAGTTGCACCGTGTTCTGATCGCGCAACGAAATCAACAATGGTGTACCTTTTTACAACGGCTACCACCAGGACATTATGTGGTCGCCGTCGGGGCACTGCATCTGTTTGGTGAGGGAAACGTGCCCTCACTACTGAAAGCCCGGCAGCCTTAAACTGGCATGCTCTGCATCAGAGCGATATTGATAGATGATTAGAAATAAAGAAGGAAACCATGACACCAGCAGTAAAACTCCTTGAAAAGAACGGTATTCCCTTCACCCTGCATGCTTATGAGCACGATCCCCAGGAAACCAATTTTGGTGATGAAGTCGTACGCAAACTGGGGCTGAACGCTGAGCAGGTGTATAAAACCCTGCTGGTCGCCGTTAATGGGGACATGAAGAATCTCGCGGTTGCGGTAACACCGGTCGCCGGGCTACTGGACTTAAAAAAAGTAGCTAAAGCATTAGGCACAAAAAAGGTCGAGATGGCAGACCCAATGATTGCCCAGCGTGTGACAGGCTACCTGATCGGGGGGATCAGCCCGTTAGGGCAGAAGAAACGCCTGCCAACGGTGGTGGATGCCTCTGCACAAGCGTTCGCCAGCATCTTTATTTCCGGGGGAAAGCGTGGGTTAGATATAGAAATGGCAGCGAGCGACTTGACCACACTGCTTAATGCACAGTTCGCCGACATCGCTCGCCACGACTAAGGCATTATTGCCAGCTGACCTCACCTTTTGGCTGGTACTGTTCACTGTCCAGTGGTGAGTTTTCCTCGATATACTGTTTCAGCACTTCGGCATCAACAAAACCGGTGTTTACATATCCCGGTTTTCCGTCAATCACCGGGTACCCGTCACCGCCAGTAGCATTAAAATTCAGGGTTGCCATACGGTAGGTTTTTGTCGGATCAACGGGTTGCCCCTTAATTTTTAAATCCTGCAGTTTGCCATCCTTAGAGACAAAACTGACATTTGAGAATTGGGGGTATGCACCCGAGTCAGGCGTTTTCTGTGAGACTGCCGTCAAGTAATCCACCACCTCTTTGCCATTCATATCCACATAGACGACGGTATTGCCGAACGGCTGTACTTTCAGCACATCTTTATAAGTAATATCACCCGGTTCAATTGAGTCACGCACCCCGCCCCCACTCATTACCCCAAAATCAGCCTGAGTCCGTGCCATTTGAGCGGCCAGTAACAGGCGTCCCATATTGGTTTGCACAAAACGGACTTTACTGCGGTCACCTTCAAAATGACCAGTACTACTCCCCACCTTCCCCTTCAACGCGGCCTCGCCCTTATCCTGGAACGGCGTCAGCAGTGCCAGCATATGGCCATCCTCCGGGATCTCGGTGGTATAAAGTACAGGCTCACTTTTACCTTCTGGGGTGGTTATCTTATGCTTTAGATTAACTGGCATCAGCTGGTAGTTAACCAGCGTCATCTCCCCATTACGAAATTCATAATCAGCGCGCCCAACATATTTGCCCCACTCATGGGCCTGAACAATCCATGTGCCATTCTGGCGATCTGGCGTGCAGGGGGTGCCCGGCACATAGTCAGCCTGTTTTTGGTTTACAGCCCCCATACACACCGGGTTTTGCGAATGGCCCCCCACAATCATGGTCAAAGCCCCTTCTGGCAGACTGCGGGCCATTTCCACATCACCCGGAGCGTTAGAGCCGTGATGCCCATTGTCGTAATGCCCCATATGGGTTGCGGCAATAATCACATCCGGTTTTTCGGTTTTGTTAAGCACGTTAATTAACTTGCCGGCTTCCTCTGCAGGGGAACGAAACTCTATATCAGTGAAAAATGCCGGGTTACCAATTTTGGCCGTGTCATCGGTTGTCAGGCCAATAACCGCAATTTTAACGCCTTGTTGGTCAAATAAAGCATAAGGTTGAAACAAACGTTCGCCGGTACTTTTCTGGTAAATATTGGCAGACAATAGCGGGAAACCAGCCCATTTTTCCTGCTGGCGCAGTACGCTCATAGGCTTATCAAACTCATGATTGCCAATCGCCATCGCATCGTAGCCAATCATTTTCATACCACGGAAGTCAGGTTCAGCATCTTGCAAGTCAGATTCTGGCACCCCGGTGTTAATATCACCACCAGACAGCAGTAAGACAGTCCCGCCCTTTTCAGCAACTTCTTTACGCACGCTGTCTACTAAGGTTTTCTGCGCTGCCAGTCCATATTCCCCGTTGTCATTTTTCCAGAAACGACCGTGGTGATCGTTAGTATGAAGAATGGTGATATTGTAGGTTTTATCTTTTTCCCATGCTAACGCCTGAATACTGGTTAAGCCAAGCGCCGCCAGGAGCGCAATCGTTACTTTTTTCTTTAATAATGACATCGAAACATCTCCAGAGAAATATTGCCCTAATAAGCATTAGTCGCAAAAATATTAGCTCACGTACTATATCGTGATAGATTACTTTCAGTCGCAAAAAATGAGTAGAAAGGAGGGGCAAGGCATGTTTTATGAAGAATGTTCACATTGTGGCGTTATTTTATATCGGGGATATTTGCATATAACTTGCTGAAAGTTATATGTATAGAATATGTGGTTTTATTTAAATAAGGTTAGACAGGCATCAGGGGAAAGCCGCGAGTGATAAATCCTCTCTGCCACTTAATTACGTATAAAAACAATCAATATTGACAGGTCATAATGGCAAACTCTGACGACGTATATCCGGGAATACCGCCGGAGAAAAAAAGATCGCGCACCGCCTTTGGAATTCTAGGGGCGATAAGCTTCTCTCATTTACTGAACGATATGATTCAGTCCCTGATTCTGGCTATTTACCCGCTACTTCAGTCTGAGTTTTCACTCTCTTTTATGCAGATAGGCCTTATTACTCTGACCTTTCAGCTCAGTTCCTCATTATTTCAACCACTGGTCGGGCACTACACGGATAAACACCCCATGCCCTGGTCGCTGCCCGTTGGGATGTGTTTCACCCTCAGCGGGCTAATTCTGCTGGCACTGGCCGGAAACTTTACGTCGGTATTGCTGGCAGCTGCCTTAGTAGGAACCGGTTCCTCCATCTTTCATCCTGAATCATCGAGGGTGGCACGCATGGCATCCGGGGGTCGTCATGGCCTGGCACAATCTATTTTTCAAGTGGGTGGGAATTTTGGTAGCTCGTTGGGGCCACTACTGGCAGCGCTGGTTATTGCCCCTTACGGACAGGGAAATGTGGCCTGGTTTGGCCTGGCGGCGCTACTGGCTATCGTGGTACTGCTACAAATCAGTCGCTGGTATGCCGCCCAGCACCGGATCGCAAAAAGCCGCCCGCCAGTAAAGGTTGTCAGTCCTTTACCCCGGAATAAAATCATCCTGGCCATCTCTGTTTTGCTGTTGCTGATCTTTTCTAAATATTTTTATATGGCGAGTATTAGCAGTTACTATACTTTCTATTTAATCGATAAATTCAACGTGTCGATACAGAATGCTCAAATTCATCTGTTTGTGTTTTTATTCGCCGTTGCGGCGGGCACCATGATTGGGGGCCCGGTAGGGGATAAAATCGGGCGCAAATACGTGATTTGGGGATCAATTTTAGGGGTCGCCCCCTTTACTCTGTTATTACCTTACGCATCTCTCTACTGGACCGGGGTATTAACTGTCATTATCGGCTTTATTCTGGCTTCCGCATTTTCTGCCATTCTGGTGTATGCCCAGGAGTTATTACCTGGCCGTATCGGCATGGTTTCTGGACTCTTTTTTGGTTTTGCTTTTGGTATGGGCGGGTTAGGTGCGGCCATTTTAGGGGTCGTTGCTGACCATACCAGTATTGAATTAGTCTATAAAATCTGTGCATTTCTGCCATTATTAGGGATTGCGACTATATTCCTGCCTGATATCCGCCATAAAACCTGAATTTATCGGGCCAAAGTCATGCTTTGGCCATGCATTCACCCCATACAAACCGTAATTCTTCTGGTCATAACTAGGCTAAATGTCAGTCAGAGCGTTTTTTTTCTCGAAAAGTGTTTTTTATTTAAATTTGTAAAATTTTTAATAAACGTTTAGGTGTAAATTGTCATAAACTAACCGTAAGAATTTTGGATCATCGGCTAAACCAAGAGGAGACGGAATGCATCACGCCACACCGCTTATCACCACCATTGTTGGTGGACTTGTGCTTGCTTTTTTATTAGGAATGCTTGCTAACAAATTCCGAATCTCTCCGCTGGTCGGTTATCTATTAGCCGGTGTGCTGGCAGGCCCGTTTACACCTGGATTTGTTGCTGACACCAAGCTGGCACCTGAACTGGCAGAATTGGGCGTTATTCTGCTGATGTTCGGTGTCGGGTTGCATTTCTCTCTCAAAGATTTAATGGCAGTAAAGGCCATTGCTATTCCCGGCGCCATTGCACAGATCGCCGTTGCAACCTTGCTGGGAATAGCGCTCTCCGCGATGATGGGATGGTCTTTAATGACCGGTATCGTATTTGGTCTCTGTCTGTCTACCGCCAGTACTGTCGTACTGCTCAGGGCACTTGAAGAACGGCAATTGATAGAAAGCCAGCGAGGACAGATAGCGATTGGCTGGTTGATTGTTGAAGATCTGGTAATGGTTCTGACCCTGGTACTTTTACCGGCCATCGCCGGAATGCTGGAACAGGGTGACGTTGGTTTTGCCACGCTGGGTCTTGATATGGCCATCACTATTGGTAAGGTCGCCGCATTTATCGCCCTGATGATGCTGGTAGGCCGCCGTCTGGTGCCCTGGATTCTGGCTCGCAGTGCCGCGACAGGTTCACGAGAGCTGTTCACACTGTCTGTGCTGGCAATGGCACTAGGTATTGCCTTTGGTGCGGTTGAACTGTTCGATGTGTCCTTTGCCTTGGGCGCATTCTTTGCGGGTATGGTACTTAACGAATCGGAATTGAGCCACCGTGCAGCCCATGACACCTTGCCCCTGCGTGATGCTTTTGCCGTCCTGTTCTTTGTCTCCGTGGGGATGTTGTTTGACCCGTTAATCCTGATTGAAGAGCCGCTGGCCGTGCTGGGTACCTTAGCGATCATTATCTTTGGTAAATCCCTTGCTGCATTCATTTTGGTGCGAATGTTTGGTCACTCCCAGCGTACCGCCCTGACCATTGCCACCAGCCTGGCACAAATCGGTGAATTCGCCTTTATTCTTGCTGGACTGGGCATGATGCTGGGCCTGTTGCCACAAACAGGCCAAAACTTGGTTCTGGCAGGGGCTATTCTCTCTATCATGCTGAATCCGATTCTGTTTGCTATCCTGGAGCGTTACCTGGATAAAACAGCAACCCTGGATGAGCAGACCTTTGAAGAGGCAATTGAAGACGAAATACAGGTCCCCGTGGATATTTGCAACCATGCGGTACTGGTAGGTTTTGGGCGTGTTGGTCGCCTGCTGGGTGAGAAGTTAATTGCCCAGGGCACACCACTGGTAGTGATTGAGATGTCCCGCAATCGGGTTGATGAACTGCGCGAGCGCGGCATTAACGCCGTGCTGGGGAATGCGGCCAGCGAGGAGATAATGAACCTGGCACATCTGGATTGCGCTCGCTGGATGTTGCTGACCATTCCAAATGGTTACGAAGCGGGGGAGATAGTCACCTGCGCACGTGAAAAATGCCCGGATATCGAAATTATCGCCCGTGCCCATTATGATGATGAAGTGGACTATATTACCGAGCGAGGGGCCAACCATGTGGTTATGGGCGAACGTGAGATAGCCAATACCATGCTGAGTATGCTGCCCCTGCCAACGCATCAAGAACAAGCCCTGACGTCATAGTCAGAGGTTCTTGCCGTGATAAATCCATGTCCCCAAACCGGGGGACATGGATAACCACAGCGTCACACTTTAGCGATCCCAGTAAGACTCTTCCAGGCTGTCTTCTCGTTCTGGTAACCCACGAGTAAGCCGGGGAGCGTGTTGGTTCAGCACTTGAAAGCTGACACGGTTCGCATACTTACACACTTGAGCCAGTGAAGAGTAAGTGAGCCAGGTATGCTGATGTTTACTGGAATTGGGTACATTACTGCGATGGTAATTATTCGCCGTAATATCATGCAACAGCGCGGCTAATGCGCCATCCCCTGCCCCATTGGTGTTCATGATTTTTTCCGGGCCGCCCATGTAAGGCGCAATATGCGAGTAGATCCTCAATGACTGCTGGCAATCTTTCAGCCGCATGGCGCGGCTAAACTCGTACTGATTAAACTCCGCGATCTTCCCCGGTAACAATGGGTGCTGGGTGATACGTTTAGCACTTTCTTCCGTGTACCCAGCCATATAGAGCCCTACGGGGCCCGCCGTACAGAGCACTAAATCAACCCAGTCCAGCGCTTTATCCGCCGCCAGTAAGGGATCACTTTCACCGGTAAGGGCTTCGCCCTCTTCTTCGTTCATCGCCAGGATTGAGATATTTTCGCGCAGAAAGGTCTGCCACCATTCAGGATTTTCAGCAATGACATATTTCGTGCCGAGCGTCAGCACGACTGGAACATCATATTTTTTTGCCAGGCTGATAGCACGCATCGTCGCTTCTGCCATAGGCTCACCGGGTTTACAACGGACCAGATAAGAGGTCAGAACCAGGGCTGAAGCACCCGCGATCATCTCTTCAGGAATGCTCTCAGCCCGTAACTTATTCATATGCCCCGGACTGATGGCGAAGGTGCGTTCCCCTTGTTCACTGATTAGTGTAAAACAGCGACCAATTGCGCCTTCGACACCTTGAAGATAGTTCAGATCAGTACGGCTGGAGGTGTTACAAAGATAGCGATAGGCGTAACTGCCAATTTCAATATTGCTGCACATTACCCCCAATAATACAGAACGGTCATCTGCCAGTACTGAGTAGTTATGCAAGGTATTACCAATAGTTCCCCCCGCAAACTGATGGGTAATCAAATTATTACGGGTCAGCTCCTGGTATAAAAGATCCGCAGTATCATCTTCAATCACCAATGAATGACCAAGGCTAAGTCCATAACGTTGAATAAAATCATCGTCAACTTTAGCTTCAATATCCACCAGTGTCTGGTCGATACCCACCACCCAGGAAGAGCTATTCTCAGCTTCTGATACTTGTTTCAGTAATGGGTCACGAGCATTGACCGGGAAGTAGTGTTTGGATTTGCGTTTGCCTGGGAATTTCATGATGTTGTTTCAAGCTGACCAATAAGACGGAGAATGGTAGCATTCTCCGTCCCAGGATCCTATTTAGCGGTAACGTTCTGTCAGCGTTATCATCATTTTTATATGTTCCGGGGCATCGTTTAAGGCTGGAATGTACTCATATTTCTCACCACCGGCTTCGATAAAGACATCACGATTCTCTACCATCATCTCTTCGAGGGTTTCCAGACAGTCGGATGAAAAACCTGGGCACATGACCTGGATATGCTTAACCCCTTTTTCTGCCAGCATTTTTAGCGTTTCATCGGTATAAGGCATCAACCATGGTTCACGGCCAAAACGGGACTGATAACTCATCATCAGTTTTTCTGGTGGCAACCCGAGATAATTGAGTAAAGCGTGAGTCGTATCACGACAGCGCTGAGGGTAATCATCCCCTTCATCAGCAAATCGCTGAGGTATGCCGTGGTAGGAGAGTAGCAGAATATCCGGCTCTCCCTGTTCAGCAAACGCACGTTTAACCGTGCTGGCCAGCGCTTCGATATAACTGGGCTCCGTGGCATAGTCCCGAATCAAGGAAATAGCAGGAAGGTTACGAGACTTCGCAAATACCGTGCCCAGGGCATCCCAAACTGCCGCGACTGTCGAACAGGAATATTGTGGATAAAGTGGCAACACAATGATGTGATTTACCTGATGTGCCATTAATTCGTCGACCGCACTCTGCAGGGACGGCTCCCCATAGCTCATGCCTAAAGCAACAGGCGTGTCCGGGAGTTGCTCTGCGAGGGCTTTCTTCTGGCGCTGACTGTAGACCAACAGGGGAGACCCCTCGTCCATCCAAATGGATTTATAGAGCTTTGCTACCCGCCCGGAACGCAGGGGCAGAATAACGCCCCGCAATAACGGCCACCAGATAATACGGGGAACATCCACCACGCGACGGTCACTGAGAAATTGACGTAAATAACGTCTGACTGCCGCTGTGGTTGGCGCGCTGGGCGTGCCGAGATTGGCCAGTAAGATGCCTATTTTTTCCTGACTCATTACCATCCCTCAATTGATCAACAGCTTCTGATTGTAACCTAAATAGTCGGTTAGCCGAGGACTTACTGCCAACGATAAAATTCAGACAAAAAAATACCAGAGTTTCCCCTGGTATGTTTTCATCTCGTTATGATTAACCGAGAATTTTTTCCAGTTCAGTGCGAACAGCATCAACGGATTGCGTACCGTCAATTTTCGCGTACTGAGTATGACCCGCCTGGGCTTCTTGCTGATAGTAGCCAATCAATGGGGCCGTCAGTTGATGATACTCAACCAGACGCTTACGCACAGTCTCTTCCTGATCATCTTTACGTGTACTCAGCTCTTCGCCGGTCACGTCATCAAGGCCATCAACTTGTGGTGGATTGTGTTTCACATGGTAGACACGGCCTGAAGGCGCGTGCACGCGGCGGCCAACGATACGGTCAACAATAAGGTCATCCGGCACATCAAATTCGAGAACGAAATCAACGTTAATGCCCGCTTCTTTCATTGCATCCGCCTGCGGAATGGTACGTGGAAAACCATCCAGCAAGAAACCGTTACGGCAATCTTCCTGCGCAATGCGTTCTTTTACCAGAGCAATAACCAGTTCATCCGTTACCAGTTTGCCCGCATCCATGATGCTTTTGGCAATATTACCCAGTTCTGAACCAGATTTGACCGCGGCACGTAACATATCACCGGTAGAAATTTGCGGAATACCGTATTTCCCCATAATGAACTGAGCCTGAGTCCCCTTACCTGCACCCGGCGCGCCGAGCAGAATAATACGCATTGCGTAATTCTCCATACGTTTAAATATTTGTACCCATCACGTTTCAAATGCCCGGACAAATACCGTTACCTGAGCACGGTGAATTCACGGTTGCCTATGCATATCGTTGATGTTTGCTATCAATCCGGGAGCAATTTGAATGATTCAGGGTAAAGATAAAATTAGGAGCGAAAACCATACCACTAAAGGCGGTATAATCACAACAAAGGGAGCACCAGAGAGCCAGTTTAAGTGCGTGAATGCAGGTTAAATAGTAATGTTCTGGCGAAATATTCCTCCCCCTGGCGGAGGAGGAATAAAAAGTACTGTCAGGAATTAAGATACCAGCAGCTGGTTCATTCGACGAATAAACTGGTTAGGATCTTCCAGCTGTCCTCGTTCAGCCAGCAGGGCTTGATCCAGTAGCAGCTCTACCCACTGGCTAAATGCCGCGTCATCTTGGGTATCTGCAGTACGTTTCACTAATGGATGATCCGGATTCAGTTCAAAGATATATTTCACTTCCGGTACGTCCTGGCCCGCTGCTGCAAACAGTTTCGCCATCTGGGTACTCATGTCATCACTGTCAGTGGTCACAATCGCCGGCGTATCCGTCAACCGATGTGTTAAACGTACCTCTTTGACACGTTCACCCAGCAGAGTTTTCACACGGGAGACGAAAGGCTCCAGGGCTTTTTCTGCCTCTTTATCTTGCTCAGTTTCCTCGTCCGCCAGTTTTTCCAGCGATGCGTCGGTTTTACTGACTGACTGGAATGATTTACCGTCAAACTCAGTCAAATAGCTCATCATCCATTCGTCGATACGATCGGAAAGCAGCAGTACCTCAATACCTTTTTTACGTAACAGCTCCAAATGCGGGCTGCTCTTCGCGGCAGCATAGCTGTCTGCGGTGATGTAATAGATCTTCTCCTGCCCTTCTTTCATGCGTGCCACGTACTCTTCCAGTGATACAGTCTGTTCTGAAGAGTCAGTATGCGTGGTAGCAAAACGCAGTAGTTTAGCAATAGCTTGCTGGTTGCCGTTATCTTCCGCAGGGCCTTCTTTCAGTACCAGACCAAAGTTTTTCCAGAAGGTCTGGTACTTTTCATTATCCTCTTTTGCCAGTTTTTCCAGCATCTGTAACACACGTTTGGTTAACGCACTGCGCAGATTTTGTGTCACGCGACTGTCTTGTAAAATTTCACGTGAGACGTTAAGAGGCAGATCATTGGAGTCCACTAAGCCACGAACGAAACGCAGGTAATTAGGCATGAACTGCTCTGCGTCATCCATGATAAACACACGCTGTACATACAGTTTCAAGCCGTGTTTATGATCGCGGTTCCACATATCCCATGGCGCATGGGAGGGGATATACAGCAGGCTGGTATACTCCTGCTTCCCTTCGACACGGTTATGGCTCCAAATCAGTGGATCAGTAAAATCATGGGAAATATGCTTGTAAAATTCGTTGTACTCTTCGTCACTGACTTCTGACTTACTGCGTGTCCACAAAGCTTGCGCTTTGTTGATTTTTTCCCAGCTAATCACAGTTTCGCCATCATTCTCTTCCTGGTGTTCAATTTCTACCGGCAGAGCAATATGGTCGGAATATTTGCTGATGACAGACCGCAGACGCCAGTCATCAAGGAATTCATCTTCACCTTCGCGCAGGTGTAAGGTAATTTCGGTACCACGGTCCGCTTTAGTGATATCAGCAATGGTATAGTCACCCTCACCAGCAGACTCCCAGAATACCCCTTCATCCGCACTCGCACCGGCAGCACGGGTACGTACAGTGACTTTGTCGGCCACAATAAAGGCCGAGTAGAAGCCGACCCCGAACTGACCAATCAGCTGGCTGTCTTTAGCCTGATCGGAGCCGATAGATTCAAGGAAGGATTTGGTTCCTGATTTAGCGATGGTCCCCAGATTATCAATCACTTCATCACGGGTCATACCAATGCCGTTATCTGCAATCGTCAGAGTACGCTTATCTTTATCAAATGATACGCGTACATGTAACTCACCATCACCTTCGTACAGTGCGGTGTCTGACAGCGCACGAAAACGTAATTTATCGGCAGCATCGGAAGCGTTGGAGATCAGTTCACGCAGGAAAATCTCTTTATTTGAATAGAGAGAGTGGATCATCAGGTGCAGAAGCTGTTTTACTTCAGACTGAAAGCCGCGAGTCTCTTGTCCTTTCATGGTCATTGATACCTCAACAAATCGAATGGGGGTTGCACAAACGTTGAGGAAGATATGGTAACGATTTGTGCCATTTCAACCGTTGGCGAACAAAAAACCCTAATATTTCAGTCAGGCAGCAGATTAACGGCGTATTTTCCGGTGACAGGAAGTCAATCTGCGCCAAGAGGCGGGTTGCCGGTGAAAAAACTAAAACTGAATTTTATGACGCCCCAGCAAGGAATGAGAAAGGGTCGTCCCATCCACCATTTCAAGTTCCCCCCCCACCGGTACACCATGAGCAATGCGACTCGCCTCAACACCATGGTGCGCACAAAGTTCGGCAATATAGTGAGCGGTGGCCTCCCCTTCAACGGTGGGATTCGTTGCTAAAATAATTTCTTTAATTGTCTCACTGGCTAAACGCGCTTCCAGCCTGTCCAGGCCGATATCATTCGGCCCAATGCCATCAAGGGGGGAAAGGTGCCCCATCAGCACAAAATAGCGTCCAGAGAATTGACCAGTCTGCTCAATGGCATGAATATCCGCGGGGCTTTCTACCACACAAATCTGGCCATTTTCCTGACGACGAGGATTTGAACAAATGGCGCAGACTTCTTGCTCGGTAAAAGTACGACAGTCGGCACAGTGACCAATTTCTGACATGGCGCGGGTTAAAGCCTGTGCCAGGCGCATGCCCCCACTGCGATCACGTTGTAGCAGGGTAAAAGCCATACGCTGGGCAGATTTGGGCCCGACACCAGGCAGGCAACGTAACGATTCCATCAGAGCTGTAAGTAACGGGCTGGTTTGCATGGTTCAACTATCGTAAAACAAAGTGGCCCCTAGCGTATCATCTGCGTGATTACGATAGCAAAAGATTAACCCGCTTGATGTTCTTAGAGGACAACGGGGGGACTACCGTTGCCCTCACCATTCTGCCTACCTTAGCTGTGTTGTCATCCCTGACAGTGTCTGGCGACGGATCAGGGCAATCCCCCCTAGCATCAGCATCAAGAACACTTCCACTCCAAGGAAACCTACCATTGCCAGAGGATAGTTACCGCCGTTGTTATGCTGGAAATGCAAAAATAATGCCCCCAGTACTGCCGGCCCCAGCCCCACAGTCGCCTGCTGTAAGGTGCTCAGAATCGCACTGGCGGCTCCCGCATCATTGGCATTGATGTCACGCATCCCAACCCGATAAAAACTATTCACTATTAGTGCCTGCCCATAACCGATCAGCAACGTTCCAGGGGCAATGGCCAGCGCCCCCGCTTGTTCGCCAAGAGAGTAGAGCGTGATCATCAGTACGAGCAGCCCTGCAATCTGCACGCCAATTCCCGACAGCAAGATAGCACCCAGAGAATGGCGAGCAATCAGCCTTGGGGCAAACCAGGCGGACAGAAAATAGGATACCCCCAGGGCAATAAAGCTATTTCCGGACTGCCAGGGTGCCATGCCCATTCCAGACTGGAGAGTCAGTGCCATACAGAACATAAAGGCCGACCAGCAAGAGAAGAACAATAAAGCAATCCATAACCCAAAGCGAATACTGGCCAGTTTCAGCAATCTGGGGGGTAACAGGGGCTGGAGCCCGCGCTGTTGCTGGCGCAAGGCACCCAGACGCATCAAATAACCGAGTGGTAATATCGCGACCAACATTCCCTGAAGCAGACCAGGCCAGTGTAACTCAGGCCCTAAAGCGAGGGGAAACAGCAAACAGCAAAGCAGTGCAGCCAACAGAACAGTGCCTTGCCAGTCAATGCGCGAGGGGATATCACTGCGCGTTTCCGGAATACAGGACCGGCTAAATAATAAAATCAGCAGGCAGATCGGCACATTAATGAAGAAGGCATTACGCCAGCCTAACCCCCCAATATCGGCTGAAACCAGCCAGCCGCCGCCCATTTGACCAATGATAAAAGCAATCCCTCCAATCCCCCCATACAGGCTAATAGCCCGGGCATGTGCCGTACCTTTCAACGTCACATGTAATGTTGCGAGGATCTGCGGCACGATTAGGGCAGCTCCTGAACCTTGTAATATGCGGGCCGCCAGCAGTTCATTAACTGAACCGGAAATACCACACAGGAATGAAGCAATACCAAAAATAGCGACCCCCCATAACATGATGTAGCGACGCCCGTAGTTGTCCCCAAGTTTGCTGCCCACGGCCAGGCTGACAGCAAACGCCACACCATACAGTGCGACGATCAGTTCCAGTTGAGTCGCCGTGGTTCCCAGTGACTGAGTGATTGAGTCAAGAGCAACATTGGTTATCGAAGTATCGATCAGCGGTAACATTTGCCCCGTCAATAACAGAAAAAGGCCAGCACGGCCCGGTGATACAGGCGAGTGGGTCATAAAAAACTCCATTGCATAGTTCAGGATACCCACGTAGCATCCCCGATCACTTAACCGGGTACCAGTTCTTGGTTATACTGGTATTGTGACTGCTATCTTAGGAAATTTGCGATGAATATCACTCAATCAGAGCCCCATGGCAGGATGCTGGATGACAGTCGGCAATTATTAGCTTCTTTTCTTCGTACCCGCCGTGAGAGTCTTGATCCAGAACGCCTTGGATTGCCACGCAGTGGTCGGCGCCGGACTCCGGGGTTACGCCGGGAAGAGGTCGCCCAGCTGGCTGATATTGGCGTGACCTGGTATACCTGGCTTGAGCAAGGACGTGAAGTTAACCCATCAGCCAATGCCATGACGGCAATTGCCACCGCCCTGCAATGCTCCCCGGCGGAAGCACGTTACCTGTTTATTCTGGCAGGACTGCCGCCGTCAGACTCGCCAGAGGGAGCCTATTGTGAAGGCCTGAGTATTGCCTCACGTCGGACACTGGATGCTTTGATGCCCAATCCTGCCAGTATTCAGAAGCCCAATTTCGACATTCTCGGTTATAACCGCCATTTTTGTCATATGCTGGGCGTCGATTTAGATAAGGTACCGGTCGAGGAACGTAACTGTATTTATCAGTACCTGACCAATGAAACCTGGCGGAGCCGAATTGAGCACAATGAATCCCTGCTGCCTCGATTTGTCGGCTTATTTCGTGCCGGGATCACTGAGCACCGTGATGATCCCCGCTGGGAAACGTTGCTGGCGCAATTCTTTAGCGCTTCTTCTGAATTTAAAGCCTTATGGGATAAACGTTACGAAATACGCAGCATTGAAAATCATATAAAACAGTACGTTCACCCGCAAATTGGCAGTTTTGGTATGCAGCAAGTCAACTGGTTTTCTGCGCCACGTAACGGTTCACGCCTGCTGGTCTACTTCCCGATAGACGACGCGGGTGAACGTGCACTACAGTTCTTTACCGAGCAGGAAAGGGCTCACCCTACCCCACTGATAACAGGCTAACCACTAAGCAAACAGACCTGTTTCTCAAGTACTGTCTCTGTCAGGGGACACGATAAAAAAGAGAAAGCGGAAACATCGTTTCCGCTTTCAGGTAATTCGCTAAAGACAGAATGTCTTCTGGCAAGAATCAGAATGGCATTTTAAAGCCTGGTGGTAATTGCATACCACTGGAAACACCCGCCATTCTTTCTTTTTGTGCTTCACCGATACGACGGGCAGCATCATTAAATGCGGCAGCGACCAGGTCTTCTACCATCTCTTTGTCATCTTCCATCAGGCTTGGATCAATTTCCACGCGACGGCAGTTATGAGCACCATTAATGGTGACTTTAACCAGCCCGGCACCTGATTCTCCGGTGACTTCCATTTTGGCGATCTCTTCTTGAGCTTCAGCCATTTTTTCCTGCATCTGCTGGGCCTGCTTCATCAGGTTACCCAGACCGCCTTTTCCAAACATAATAATCTCTCTTTCGTCGGGCCATTGTTCGCATCATGCGAGTGTGGCTATCAGGGGTTTACACAATGCCGCCAGCAAAGCGACACATTAAACAGGGCGAATACTATCCTCATCCAGTACGGCATCAAAGAATCTTTTTATTATTTGAATATTATGGTCACTATTCAAAGAATCACGAGCCTGTTCCAGTTTCTCTTCATAGATAACCTGACGCCATTCCAGTGGGGTACGCTGCGTCATATCATCATCTTCAACAATCGTTAATTCAATGGACTCCCCCTGAAGCTGGGAAAGTGCTTCGGTGAGCACTTTATGGGCTCCAGGAGAATTCAAATGCCGCAGAGCAGGACGCAAATGTAAGCAAATCTGTGCCTCATTTTGCTCTTTCCAGGCATTTAACGTCAGTTGCTGTACCAGTTTTGGTAATTGTAGCTTATCAATTTCCGCCGACCAACTGTCACGTTGCGTCGCTTCCCATGCTAGCTTTTGCGCCAGTTCTGGGGTTTTTTCATGCTCAAGCGCTTTTTTTAGTGCTTTTGGGGTCGCCACTGGGCTGGTGACCTCTTCACTGACCACTTGTGATATCCAGCGATAAGCTTCTGGTTTTACCTCTGCTGCCGGGGCAGTAACGGTGGAAGCTGATGAGGCCTGGATACGATCAGCCACTGATGCCAGTCTTTCGGCCGCGGAAAGTTTCACCGGCCGCGCTACATTTTGCGCCGCCGGCTCACTCTTTTTTGGTTTATCGGCCCCTTGCTGCCGCTGCAGTTGATTACGTGCCTGCAATATCTGACTGGTACTGTTCGGTAATGGTGGTGCTTCGCGAGCCGGTGCCATTTGTGCCTGTTGTGATGCCACAGCCCCTGGCTGGCTTGTCATGGCTGACACTGGCGGAACCACTGGGCTGATCATCGAAGATGGCAGTGGATCGACTTCAGGCTCAGGTAATGGTTTCTGTGGGTGGAAAGCAAGAGCGCGTAATAGCGTCATTTCAACACCCATACGACGATCAGGTGCCCAGGCCAGCTCTTTGCGACCAATCAGCAGGGTCTGATAATAGAGTTGCAGATCCGTTGGTGGAATGGAGCGAGCCAGTTCACGCATTCGTGCTTCAATCGCGACCATGTCGTTGCCCAGTGCCGCAGGTGACAGCTGAATCATGGCAAGTCGGTGCAACAGAGAGGACATCTCTACCAGTAAACTTTCCCATTCAACACCGCGTGAAGCGGCATCATTGAGCAGTGACATCACCCGCTGGCCATCAGCCTGAACGACGGCTTCAATCAGACCAAGCGCCTGGCTGTCATCCAGAGTTCCAAGCATGGAACTGACCGCTGCGGCAGTCACCTCCCCATCACCGCTGGCGATGGCTTGATCTGTCAAGCTTAATGCATCGCGCAAGCTGCCGTCGGCTGCACGGGCCAGGAGCTGGATAGCACGGGTATCATGAGCGATATTTTCTTTATCGAGAATATATTCCAGTTGCTGACCAATTTGATCAACATCCAGTGCTTTAAGGTGAAATTGCAGACAGCGGGACAGTATTGTCACGGGCAGTTTCTGCGGATCTGTGGTCGCCAGCAAAAATTTCACATGCGCAGGTGGCTCTTCCAGCGTTTTTAGCAACGCATTAAAGCTGTGGCGCGAAAGCATGTGAACTTCATCAATCAGATAGACTTTAAAACGCCCCCTGGCGGGTGCGTACTGCACATTGTCCAGTAGGTCACGCGTATCTTCAACTTTTGTGCGTGATGCGGCATCTATCTCTATCAGGTCAACAAATCGCCCTTGTTCTATTTCGCGGCAATTATCACAGACCCCGCATGGGGTTGCCGTGATCCCTGTTTCACAGTTCAGACCTTTTGCAAGTAAGCGGGCAATCGAGGTTTTTCCAACCCCACGGGTACCGGAAAAAAGGTAGGCATGATGAATTCGGCCCAGCGTCAAACCATTCGCTAATGCGGTCAGGACATGTTGCTGGCCAACAACATCAGCAAAAGTTTGTGGGCGCCATTTACGGGCTAAGACCTGGTAGCTCATCTGGGATTCGGCTCTGATTCGCGGGAAAAGTGAGTCAAAAGAGCCATGCTATCACAAGCCTTACCCGATGGGCGAGCAAGGCTTGTCACTCTTTAACGGGATAAAAACTCAGTGGCCCGGGAATGGCACCAGGCTAAAGATTTTAAGGCCCATGTTCTCAAGGCGCTGCTCGCCCCCAAGATCAAAGAGATTAATCACAAAAGCGGCGTCAGTGACATCCCCACCCAAACGGCGAATCAGTTTGACGGTGGCTTCAATCGTACCGCCGGTTGCCAGCAAATCATCAACGACCAGCACCTTGTCGCCAGCTTGAATGGCATCACTATGGATTTCCAGCGTATCAGTGCCATATTCAAGCTCATAGCTTTCACTCAGTGTTGGACGTGGTAGTTTTTTAGGCTTGCGCACTGGAACAAATCCTACTCCGAGTCCCAGTGCCACGGGGGCACCAAACAGGAAGCCACGTGCTTCCGTACCCACAACTTTGGTGATACCAGCGTCTTTAAATTGTGAAACTAA
Source organism: Citrobacter sp. JGM124 (assembly GCF_018257795.1). Classification (GTDB taxonomy): domain Bacteria; phylum Pseudomonadota; class Gammaproteobacteria; order Enterobacterales; family Enterobacteriaceae; genus JGM124. The sequence goes on from NZ_JAERJD010000007.1 coordinate 147,157, forward strand.
CAATTCAATACTGAGGGCGTAAGCTTTCGGATCTTCCAGTAAGCTGGTAACGTCACGGAACAAGATCCCGGGTTTAGGGTAATCCTGGACGCTTTTGATACTGTTTTTGAGATACTCAAGCTGCTGCAAGGTCGCGGTCATCGGTTTATGCCTGCTAAAAACATGATACTAATCAGGGTGCGTTTTCAGTTCACTGATTGAAACTGGTGGTAATTAAACCATCGCACCCGTGCCCAAAAACGCTCGAATTTACTTCCTGGCGGCAATAATTGCAACTTTGTTGGTAAGGCTAATTATTTTTACGCCTCCGCCATACACGTAAAAAAGTGCCAAAGAGACCAAACTTGGGTTAATTATAAAGCTAAACGCGCCCAAAATGCGTTTAATATTCCATTGAATATGATCGAAAATATCCTAGAGAGGTTGATGGGTGTATTCCACTTCACTGTTACAGATGTTGCGTACCCGTATTGAAGAACTTGCACAGGCCATTGAACCCGTGGCTGCACTGCGGGCCTCCCAGGCTCGCTTTGACAGAAAGTTATTCGCAACCCGTGGCACACAATTAAAAGATTATCTGCTGGAGGTTCAGGATAATATGAATCAGCTTCAGCACAGTGTTGAACAGTCAAGAACAGAGCTCGTTGCATTTCTGGCTGAAAAACTGGTCGAACAGCTAGCGGCACTGCAACGGGAGCTGGCAACCACGGACCTGCGTAAACGTGAGCGTCAGCAACCGGAAGCAGAGAATTTCTATCAGCAACTGGCTACCACTCAAGGCTATGAACGCCGCCTACAGGCGATGATTAATGACAGGGAAAGCCAGCACTCACAACAAACAACCCTCGCCGGACAGCAAAAATTACAGCGAGAAATCCTCGCTCTTGAAGGTCGATTACAACGTTGCCGTCAGGCACTGGCACGCATTGAACGCGCAATTGAACGTCAGGAACGGGGCCTGGTATAACGCACTTATATAAGGAAGAAGAATGTCACTGGACAATGCACCTGATGAAGTCAAACTGGCAGTGGATTTAATTATGCTGCTGGAACAACATGCAATCTCAACCGAGACCGTGCTAAAAGCCTTAGAGATAGTTCGACAGGATTTTTTACAAAAACAGGCGCAGGAATAACCCCCCTGGCCATTGCCCCGTTACTGTGGCGGCGGAGTTTTCACTGGTCGGCATAGCGTGGTGCTACACTGGAACGTTTCCAATAAAATATCAATATAATCAGGTGCATTTCCATAGAGGTCAAAGCTGTCTGGCGCAATTAGCCAGTTTTCAATTAAGCCTGTAATATAGCTACGTAACGTAATCACGGCATAAGAAAGGTTCAGCTGCGTGGGGAACGAGCCCGCATCAATGCAGCGTTGTAAACTTGCTTCAATACGCTCATTGCCTTCCATATAAAGCGTACGACGCGCCTGTCGTAACACGCTGAGTTCACCAACAAATTCGCACTTATGGAAAATAATTTCCGTCATCAGGCGTCGGCGCTCTTCTGAAACCGTTGCCTGTAGGATATAAATGAGTAACTCTCTGAGAACAGTGTGTGGATCATCCGGGTATTTTGCCTGATACTCAAGTTCAAGATCACCGATACTGGATTCTGTAAGTTTCCATATTTCGTTGAATAACTCTGATTTATTTTTGAAATGCCAATAAATTGCACCACGCGTGACACCCGCTGCATAGGCGATGTCAGCCAGTGAGGTTGCAGAGACACCGTGCTGAGAAAACAGAATTATCGCTACGTCAAGAATATGCTGACGAGTTTCAAGTGCTTGTGCTTTAGTTTTTCGTGCCATATGTCGGTGAATATGCGAGCGTCAGATTTACATACATTTGTGAATGTATGTACCATAGTATGACGTGAAGATAAATATATGTAGTGGGATTGTGGGCATTTGCTCCATTGAATTAACGTTGAATTCGGACACTTGAGGTTTACATATGAACAAAAACAGAGGGTTTACGCCTCTGGCGGCCGTTCTGATGCTTTCAGGCAGCTTAGTGCTTACAGGATGTAACGAGAAAGAAAACCAACAAAGTGCGCCGCCTGCACCTAATGTGGGTGTGGTGACTTTGAAAAGCGAACCTTTGCAAATAACCAATGAACTTCCCGGGCGTACCAGCGCTTATCGTATTGCGGAAGTGCGCCCACAGGTGAGCGGTATCATTCTTAAACGTAATTTCACCGAAGGTAGCGATGTCCAGGCTGGTGTTTCACTTTACCAGATCGATCCCGCCCCTTATCAGGCTGCTTACAATAGCGCCAATGGTGATCTGGTTAAAGCACAAGCCAATGCCAACATCATGCAGCTTACCGTCAAGCGCTATCAGAAATTACTGGGTACTCAATACATTAGTCAGCAGGATTACGATCAAGCTGTTGCTAATGCCCAGCAAGCTAATGCCGCCGTTGTAGCAGCCAAAGCAGCTCTTGAAAGTGCCCGTATCAACCTGGCTTACACAAAAATGACCTCCCCGATTAGTGGCCGTACAGGCATCTCTTCTGTAACTGAGGGGGCTCTGGTCACCAGTGGTCAGGCTAATGCGTTAGTAACGGTTCAGCAAATCGACCCTATTTACGTCGATGTCACTCAGTCCAGTGGGGAGTTTCTGCGTTTAAAGCAAGAACTGGCTGACGGCAAACTGAAGCAGGAAAATGGCCGGGCTAAAGTTAAGCTTGTGACTAATGATGGTACGGCTTACAAACAGGAAGGGACACTGGAATTCTCCGAAGTTACGGTTGATCAGTCCACAGGGTCTATTACCCTGCGTGCGGTATTCCCTAACCCGGACAAATCTCTACTGCCAGGTATGTTTGTACGTGCTGAACTGGAAGAAGGTGTCAATCCAACGGCTATTTTGGTTCCGCAACAGGGTGTTACCCGTACTCCACGCGGTGATGCGTCTGCGATGATTGTGGATAAAGAAAATAAAGTCGAGGTTCGTCAACTGACCACCGGGGCTGCAATTGGTAACAAATGGCTCGTCACTTCAGGGTTACAGGATGGCGATCGTGTCATTATTAGTGGCCTGCAGAAAGTAAAACCGGGTATTCAAGTTGATGCACAAGAAGTGACTGACAGCAATGAAGGTAAATAGCAGCCCCCGACCGGTGAGTAGTCTGGATAGTAGAAGTCTTAACTTAAACAGGAGCCGTTAAGGCATGGCTAAGTTTTTTATCGATCGCCCTATTTTTGCCTGGGTTATCGCCATAATTATGATGCTGGCTGGGTTGCTTGCGATTATGAAGCTTCCCGTCGCGCAATATCCAACCATTGCGCCCCCAGCAGTAACAATTTCGGCAACCTATCCCGGTGCGGATGCAAAAACGGTGCAGGATTCAGTCACACAGGTTATAGAGCAGAATATGAATGGCCTTGATGGCCTGATGTATATGTCCTCTGCCAGTGACTCTTCGGGCACCGTACAAATTACGTTAACCTTTAACGCAGATACCGATGCGGATATCGCACAGGTTCAAGTTCAGAATAAACTCCAGCTTGCCATGCCATTACTTCCTCAAGAAGTTCAGCAGCAGGGTGTGAGTGTCGAAAAGTCGTCCAGTAGCTTTTTAATGGTTCTTGGTATGATCAATACCGACGGCACCATGGCTCAGGAGGATATTTCTGATTACCTCAGCGCAACGGTTAAAGACCCTATTAGCCGTACTAGCGGTGTCGGTGATGTACAGCTGTTTGGTTCGCAGTACGCCATGCGTATCTGGCTTAACCCCCATGAGCTGAACACCTACAATCTGACCCCTCTTGATGTGGTGACTGCTCTTAAAGCGCAGAACGCCCAGGTCGCTGCGGGTCAGCTGGGTGGCACACCACCAGTCAAAGGTCAGGAACTTAACTCTTCGATTATCGCCCAGACGCGTCTGACATCAGCGGATGAATTCAGCAAAATTCTGCTGAAGGTTAACACTGATGGATCCCGTGTATTACTGCGAGATGTGGCGAAAGTTGAACTCGGTGCAGAAAGCTATGACGTAATAGCACGTTATAATGGTAAACCTGCATCAGGTTTAGGTATCAAGCTGGCAACGGGTGCCAACGCACTCGATACAGCCAAAGCGGTGCGCGATACAATAACCAAACTGGAACCTTTCTTCCCTTCCGGGCTAGAAGTGGTTTATCCCTATGATACAACCCCGTTCATTAAGATCTCTATTAATGAAGTGGTAAAAACACTGCTGGAAGCCATTTTACTGGTATTCCTGGTCATGTATCTGTTCTTGCAGAACTTCCGTGCAACACTGATTCCAACCATTGCAGTACCCGTGGTTATCCTCGGGACGTTTGCCATCCTTGCTATCTTTGGCTATACGATAAACACCCTCACGATGTTTGCATTGGTGCTGGCAATAGGTTTGCTGGTGGATGATGCCATCGTCGTCGTTGAAAACGTCGAGCGTGTGATGGCTGAAGAGGGGCTATCGCCCAAAGAAGCTGCCTATAAATCCATGGGACAGATTCAGGGCGCTCTGGTTGGTATCGCCTTGGTTCTGTCTGCGGTATTTATCCCAATGGCTTTCTTCGGTGGGTCTACTGGGGCTATCTATCGTCAGTTCTCGATAACTATCGTTTCCGCCATGGTCCTTTCGGTACTGGTCGCAATGATCCTGACCCCTGCACTCTGTGCAACGATGCTGAAACCTATTCAGCCGGGTCATGAGCATAAGAAAGGCTTCTTCGGCTGGTTTAACAATATGTTCGAGAAGAGCACACATCATTATACCGACAGTGTTGGCAGAATTTTGCGCGGCACAGGTCGTTATTTAGTGCTGTATGTGATTCTGGTTGCCGGCATGGCATTGATGTTCATTCGCTTGCCCAGCTCTTTCTTACCTGATGAAGATCAGGGTGTACTGTTGTCTATGGTACAGCTTCCTGCTGGTGCGACTCAGGAGCGAACCCAGAAAGTGCTGAATGAGGTGAACAACTACTATCTGACCAAAGAGAAAGACAATGTTAACTCAGTATTTACCGTTAACGGATTCGGCTTCTCTGGTCGTGGTCAGAACGTAGGCCTGGCATTTATCTCACTGAAAAACTGGGATGAGCGTCCTGGCGCCCAGAACAAAGTTCCGGCTATTGCGGCAAGAGCGAATGCGGCACTGTCGAAAATCAGGGATGCCATGGTCTTCGCCTTTAACCTGCCAGCGATTGTTGAGCTCGGTACGGCAACGGGCTTTGACTTTGAGCTAATTGATCAGGCTAACCTTGGCCATGAGCAATTAACCCAGGCACGTAATCAGTTGCTTGGCATGGCGGCTCAACACCCGGATATGTTAGTGGGTGTGCGTCCAAATGGTCTGGAAGATACGCCACAGTTCAAAATTGAAGTGGATCAGGAAAAAGCGCAAGCACTGGGCCTGTCTATTAGTGACATTAATACCACACTGAGTTCAGCCTGGGGCGGAAGTTATGTGAATGACTTTATCGACCGTGGCCGTGTGAAACGTGTTTATGTCATGGCTGATGCGCCTTACCGTATGTTGCCATCTGATATTGGTAAATGGTACGTACGCAGTTCATCGGGTCAGATGGTGCCATTCTCAGAATTTACTACTTCTCGCTGGGAATACGGTTCACCTCGACTGGAGCGTTATAACGGTCTGCCATCCATGGAAATTTTGGGCCAGGCTGCACCAGGTAAGAGTACAGGTGAAGCCATGTTGATGATGGAGGAGCTTTCTGCCAAGTTGCCAGCTGGTATCGGTTACGACTGGACGGGCATGTCGTATCAGGAACGTCTGTCGGGTAACCAGGCACCTGCCCTGTATGCCATTTCACTCATCGTCGTCTTCTTGTGTCTGGCTGCGTTGTATGAAAGCTGGTCAATACCCTTCTCCGTTATGCTGGTTGTTCCGCTCGGGGTATTTGGCGCCTTACTGGCGACCATGCTGCGTGGCCTGACCAATGACGTATACTTCCAGGTGGGTCTCCTTACAACCATTGGCCTGTCGGCGAAGAATGCGATACTTATCGTTGAATTCGCTAAAGACCTGATGGAAAAAGAAGGCAAAGGACTGGTGGAAGCAACGCTTGAAGCCGTTCGTATGCGTCTGCGTCCGATTCTGATGACATCACTGGCATTTATCCTCGGGATTATGCCGCTGGTGCTCAGTAACGGGGCAGGTAGTGGTGCACAGAACGCAGTAGGTACAGGGGTCATGGGGGGTATGGTTACTGCAACCGTCCTCGCCATCTTCTTTGTGCCGGTGTTCTTTGTGGTCGTTCGTCGTCGCTTTAGCCGTAAAAGCGAAGATATTGAACACGCGCATCCCGTTGAACATAAAAAGTAACTAACGACAAGGCCGTGGGTGTTATTCCACGGCCTTAACCTGTCTGTTATGAATAATGTTAATCTTATTCAGCTCTGGGATTAACGCTCTTAATATTTATCGCCAAGCCCAGCCTGTAATCAATTCTGTACATCCTTTAGGTAATAAAAAGTTATTACCCGATATTATTCAGAACATTCTCAATTATGTACCCGCCTTCTAATGATCAATTAATAATCAGCATGAAAAGCAACCAGCCCCGTGAGGCCGTCTTATCGGTAGCAGAAGTAGATGAAGCCGTTGATGATTCTTTGTAAATTTGAGTTAAAGTTAATATCAAAGAGTTAATTAAGGGGGTTGTTTTTTGTGCAATTGCCATTAGTTTTATTTTCTTTCTCTATTTCATGAAATTTTATCGTTATTGATTTATAATGTAGCTGCATGTAATAATCACGACCACAGTTCTTAACCTGTTTAGGTTTGTCACTCCAACGCATTACGTTTATTGTTGTTGTCGATAAAGGAGCTGTTATATGGATGAGTATTCACCAAAGCGACATGATATTGCACAATTGAAGTTCCTGTGCGAGAGTCTGCGGCATGACTGCTTGCTTAACCTCGACAGTAGCTACCATGGCTGGGTTAATGACCCAACATCGGTGATTCATCTGCAGTTAAATGAATTGATTGAACACATTGCTGCCTTCGTACTCAATTATAAAATTAAGTACATCGATGATAGCAAGCTTATTGAACTCGTTGATGAATATCTTGATGACAGCTTTATGCTGTTTAGTAACTACGGTATAAACGAAAAAAATCTTCAAAAATGGCAAGGTACAGGGCACCTTTTGTTCCAGCGTCTCATTAATATGGATCACGACGTGTCTGTAAATACTTCATTAGAATAAAATATTAATAAAATACTTAAGGCTAGTTTATGACAGAAAAAACTTTAACCAAAACTGATTATTTGATGCGCTTACGGCGGTGCCAAACAATTGACACGTTAGAACGTGTGATTGAAAAAAATAAATATGAATTATCTGATAATGAACTTACTGTGTTTTATTCCGCAGCTGACCATCGCCTTGCTGAACTGACGATGAATAAGCTTTACGATAAGATTCCCGCATCCGTATGGAAATTTGTTCGCTAGGTTTTCGTTTTTTGGTACGTTTACAGCACTCTATTTTTCTGCACCTCCATCCCACTGTCAGGCTATCAGGCCTAAAAAACTGGCTGTTTTTCCAAAAAACAACCTGTCAGAATGCGTTATCCGTGGCCTGGATTCAGGTCTGTGCCACAAGAGCGTGGAATGGCATTCGCTGTTAATATGCCTTAGTTTTACTTTGGCTAACGGTATCAACTGTTATGGTTTTTTTTAGCCTTTCTGTTACTTTTTTGTCAGACGCGAGATTCTTAAAATAGTGTTGTCGTATGTCTAACTTGAACAGATCTGAACATTAAAAGGCTTACCATGAATGAGATCCAACGCCTGCTGACCGATACCATCGAAGAATTAAACGTTACTGAAAAGCGTGATAACAGACCACGCTTTAGTATCAGTTTTATTCGTAAGCACCCAGGATTATTTATCGGTATGTATGTTGGGTTATTTGCAACGCTGTGGGTTATGCTGGCATCAGAAACGCTGGCTGGCTCTGCCTGGCTACTGATAGTCCTGTTTGCTATCCTCAACTTGTTTTTCTTTTTCGATGTACACCCGCGCTATCGTTACAGCGATATTGATGTACTCGATTTCCGAGTTTGCTATAACGGTGAGTGGTATAACACTCGTAATGTGCCCACTACACTGATTGAAAAGATCCTGCATTCCCCTCAGGTCAATGAAGAACAAAAATCATTACTGAATACTATGCTGAGCCGGAAAGGGGAACTGTCATTTTATGATGTATTCTCACTGACCAAACAGCAATCCATTGCTGCTCGCTGATCATCAACGCCGTTTTTTACGCCCCTGAACGGCCTTGAAGCGTGGGTTAGATTTACAGATCACATAAAGCCGCCCCTTACGTCTGACTATCTGACAATCGGGGTGGCGGTTTTTTGCACTCCGTAGCGAATTTAATACCTGCATGGTTTACCCCTTTTTATTTGAGAAAAAATTTCCAAAACGTTGCTGGAACCGTGCTGGCCCGCCTTCATTGACATAAACTTTCTGTTTACCGGTATAGTAAGGATGAGAAGCCGATGACACTTCAATCGTGACATAGGGATAACTCACGCCTTCAATTTCAATGACTCTGTCGGTTTTGATGGTCGAACCGATTTTAAAATACTCATTAACACTGGTGTCATGAAATACCACGGTCCGATAATCAGGATGAATGCCCTGCTGCATAACGCCTCTGAATGTTATGTTATAAAGTAACATTAATTTAAAGCCACTCAGTTAGAAAAGCAAGCTTGTTAGCATCAGCGGGATATGATTATTCGCAGTAGGAAAAGGCACTATTCGGCTCTTCAGCCCGTCACAGGATGACAGACTCACAGAAAAATACGCCCACCACCAAATAACGGGGATGATCGGCTCAATTAACTCGCGGTAATATTATTAATATAGTTAATTGATTTCTAATAAAAAAGTATTTTGTATTCCCTACTCCCCCACATCAATATGATGCATGCCCACTCCGCTACAGCTCTTTTTCTTATTTAAGCAAAAGCTTAGAACCCTCCAGGTGCATAGCTTAGAAGATAACAATATTGGTCGAACTTATACGGTTACGGCAAAGTAAATTCATCGCATTTATTCATAAATTAGAACCTATTCCTACAGATGCTGTTGTCGCCATACGTTTGGACTCAAGCAGCACACAGCCCTCTGATAGGCAGGTTATTCGCGGGGTATAACTATGAACCAACCTTGTTGCTGTACCGACGTAAATCCAACTGACTCAACTAATTTATTTATACTTGGAGTTCACCATGAGCAACAATCCAGACCTGGCGCTACCCATTCTTGACCTCTCCCAGCTGAAAGGCACCCCGACTGATCGCGCCGCCTTTCTGAGCCAGTTACGTTACGCAGCACGTGAAATTGGTTTTTTCTATCTGATTAACCACGGTATCAGCACTGAACTTCAGCAAGCAGTTCAACACCAGTCCCGCCAATTTTTTGCTCTGCCCGATGCACAAAAACAAACTGTTGCCATGATTCACTCACCTCACTTTCGTGGCTATAACCGTGCAGCCAGCGAATTAACACGTGGTCAGCCTGACTGGCGTGAACAATTCGATGTCGGCGCTGAACGTCAAACGCTGACGCTGTTTGAAAATGCCCCAGCCTGGCGCCGGTTACAAGGCCCTAACTTGTGGCCAGAATCTCTGCCTGAGTTGAAAACGACCGTTTTACAGTGGCAAAGCGAGATGACTGAAGTGGCACTGACCCTACTGAAAACCTTCGCTGAGGCTTTACACCTGCCGGAAAATGCCTTTGATCAACTCTATGGCTCCGAACCCAATGAACATATCAAACTCATTCGCTACCCCGGCCAGCAAGGTACTCAGAGCAATCAGGGGGTTGGTGCGCACAAAGATTCAGGTTTCCTGAGCTTCTTATTGCAAGATGATCAGAAAGGCTTGCAGGTTGAAGTTTCCCCAGGGAACTGGGTTGATGCCAGGCCTCTACCAGGCAGTTTTGTCGTCAACATCGGAGAGCTATTAGAACTGGCAACCAATGGATACCTGCGCGCAACTGTGCACCGAGTTGTCTCGCCACCCGCCAGTCAGGAACGACTCTCTATTGCCTTTTTCCTGGGAGCACAACTGGATGCCGTGGTTCCTGTTTATGCGTTACCAGAAGCCCTGTCACGTGAAGCCCAAGGGCCAGAAAGCGATCCCCAGAACCCACTATTGCGTGATGTTGGCTGGAACTACCTGAAGGGCCGCCTGCGTTCGCACCCGGATGTTGCAGAACGTTACTATCCAGAAGTGATTAAAAAAACCACTGAAAATACACTCGCTTAAGCATAAGGAATATTATGATGAAAAGAACTTCATTTACGTTAGCCAGTATCGCTCTGTCACTCTCCTTTGCTTTTGCGGCTCAGGCTGCTGATGCATTACGGGTTGCTGCAGACCCAGTGCCCCACTCAGAAATTCTTGCCTTTGTGCAGAAAGAAGACCCCGCCAATAAGCTAAAAGTCATTGAACTCAGTAACGGTATCAATGCCAATGAATTACTGGCTAACGGCGATGTTGATGCCAACTACTTCCAGCACTTACCTTATTTACGGGATCAGGAAAAAGCATTAGGTAAGAAGTTCGTCGTGGCGGCAACCGTGCATGTAGAACCTTTTGGTGTGTATTCAAGAAAATATAAATCACTCGATGAGATCCCCAATGGGGCCACGGTCGCTATTCCGAATAACGTGACCAACCTGAGTCGTGGCCTCTATTTGCTGCAGGATAAGGGACTGATTACCTTAAAACCTGAATTCAAGGATGCGGCTTCCCAACTGGCGACACCAAAGGATATTGCCAGCAATCCTAAAGGCCTGAAAATCATTGAAGTTGAGTCCCCGCAGATACCACGCTCTCTCGATGATGTTGATCTCGGGATTATTAATGGTAACTACGCCCTGGAAGCGGGTTTAGTGCCGGCCAAAGATGCACTGGCGCTCGAGAGTGCAACAAATAACCCTTACGCTAATCTGCTGGTGACAACGCCTGAGCTGGCAAATGATCCACGAATCAAGGCACTCGCCAAAGATTTAGAGTCGAAAGCAACTGCTGATTTTATTACCCGTCAGTATAACAACTCCGTCATCCCGGTTGCCCACAAGCCATGATTACCCTTGAGCGGCTGAGTAAAGTGTATGCTGGAGAAGGCCAACCGGCGCTTGATGATATTAGCCTGATCGTACCGAAAGGAGCTATCTATGGCATTCTGGGTCGCAGCGGCGCAGGAAAAAGTACACTGATCCGCTGTCTCAATTTACTGGAACGGCCCTCATCGGGCCGCATCATTATGAACGGCCAGGATATTACCACCTTTAATCAACGGGACTTACGTTTACACCGTCAGCGTACGGGAATGGTATTCCAGCACTTTAACCTGATCCATGCCCGTAATGTTGAAGACAATATTGCCGTGCCATTAGAAATCGCGGGGATGTCAGCTGACCGACGTCGCCTGCGTGTCATGGAGCTGCTGGATTTAGTTGGTCTGAGTGATAAAGCCCGGGCCTTTCCTTCCCAGCTTTCTGGTGGACAAAAACAGCGTGTGGGTATTGCCCGGGCACTTGCCGCCCACCCGGATATTCTACTATGTGATGAGGCCACCAGTGCACTCGATCCAGAAACAACGGCCTCGATACTGGCACTGCTGGGCGATATTAACCGCCAGCTTGGTCTGACTATTGTTCTGATTACTCACCAGCTGGAGGTAGTAAAAACCCTCTGTGATCATGCCGCATTACTGGAAAAAGGTAAGTTAGTTGAAAGTGGGTCACTGTCAGAAAGGCTCACTGACCCTTTTTCCCGGCTACGAAGTGCTTTGTTGCATAACAGCGAAGCTGAAAAAGCATTTTTACGCCGCCATGGCGTTGAAGAGAGGATCTTATGCGTCGCTTGAGTTGGGAAGATTTATGGCCGTTATTACTTGATGGGACAATGGATACCCTCTATATGGTCGCGCTGGCAGCACTGTTCACTATTGCCATTGGCTTACCTTTGGGGGTACTGCTCTTTATCACGCGTCGGGATGGTGTTCTGCCCGCAGTACGTTTAAACCGATTACTTGGAAGTATCATTAACGTGGGGCGTTCACTCCCTTTTATCGTGTTACTGATAGCCATGATCCCCTTTACCAGGATTATTGTTGGCACCACATTAGGGAGTACAGCAGCGATTGTTCCCATTACTATTGGTGCCTTTCCTTTTTTTGCTCGTATCGTGGAAAGTGCATTAGATGAAGTAGACAAAGGGCGTATTGAAGCCATTCTTTCAATGGGGGGGAACGCCTGGCATGTGATTAGCAAGGTTTTGTTACCGGAAGCCCTGCCCGCACTTCTCGCCGGAATGACGCTGACGGTAGTGATGCTGATTGGCTTCTCATCCATGGCGGGTGTGATAGGCGGTGGTGGCTTAGGGGATCTCGCTATTCGTTACGGTTATCAGCGCTTCAATGATCAGGTGATGATAGGCACCGTGGTTATTCTGGTCGCAATGGTACAGATAGTGCAAAGTTCGGGGGATCGTTTGGTCCGTCGCCTTGCCCATCGCCGTTAAGCATCACACCGGTGAAGGCCCGACATGGTATGTGTCGGGCCACACTATTTTCCCCGACAGCCCCCCTTTTTTGCTGCCTGAATGCCTCTTCCTTTGATTTTTCCATTTTTATATCGTCGATCACAATAAAAAAATGTTAACGATAACAAAGGTGATTTTAGTCACGTTTTTGATGGATTTTACTTCCCTCATCAAAAGTTAACGTTAACAATCGCATCAATAAATCTTCCGGGAGTGGCGACAATGGCTCTGACAATTCGTAAACAACATCATTATCTGGTTCTCAGTGGGTTGCTTTTCACCTTCTTCTGGACCTGGTCTTCCGCCTTTTCTTTGATCTCTCTCTGGTTGCATCAGAAGATAGGCCTTACTGGCGCTGAAACAGGTCTCATTTTTTCCATTATTTCCCTGACAGCCCTTTGTGCGCAGCCACTGTATGGCTTTATTCAAGACAAACTGGGGTTGAAAAAAACGCTACTCCGGGTGATTGGGTTTCTGCTACTCATTAGTGGCCCATACTTTATTTTTGTCTGTACGCCGTTGTTACGCTTTCACATTGTGCCCGGAGCGATAAGCATTGGCTTATATGTTGGTGCAACTTTCTTCGCTGGTATCGGCGCATTAGAGTGCTATACCGAACGTGTAAGTCGAATTGTTGGTTTTGAGTATGGCCGGGCAAGAATGTGGGGCTCTTTAGGCTGGGCTGGTGCGACGTTGCTGGCCGGGATCCTGTTTAACATTGACCCACAACTGAACTTCTGGATGGGTAGCTGTTCAGCATTGATCTTCATCATCTTGCTATGGTGGATGAAGGATGTACAAACCAATGCCATGAACGAACTAGAATATGGCAAAACCAGCTCCCTTTCTGTAAAAGATGCCTTAAGTTTATTAAAACTCCCCCGCTTCTGGGCGCTGGTCGTCTTTGTCTGTGGCGTCAGTGTTTATAATGTTTATGATCAGCAGTTCCCCATCTATTTTGCCTCACTGTTCAGTAATGTGAATCACGGTAATGAAATGTTTGGCTTTCTGAACTCCTTCCAGGTGTTCCTTGAAGCTATCGGCCTGTTTCTTGCGCCCTTCTTGGTGAATAAAATCGGTGCAAAACGCGGTTTATTACTCAGCGGCTTTATTATGGCATTCCGCATCTTTGGCTCAGGTATGGCTGTCGACACAGTGACCATTTCACTGATGAAACTACTGCATGCGGTGGAGCTGCCTATTTTGCTGATTGCGATGTTCAAATACATCACCACTCAGTTTGATCAACGTCTTTCAGCCACCCTCTATTTGGTTGGCTTCCAGTTTGTTACCTCTATCTGTGCCAGCGTCCTGTCCCCACTGGTAGGACGAGGCTATGACCAGCTTGGGTTCCCTGAAACCTACATGATTCTCTCTGGTTTGGTGCTGTTCTTTACGCTGCTTTCAAGCTTCTTACTTAATAGCGACACCCCCAAACAGCAGATGGCTCCTCTTAATTTACAAACCAGGTAATAACCATGACAAACCCAATTATTCAGGCTCAACAAGCCTTAGATGCCAATATCAAACTCCGTGGTAATGCCTTGTATCCGCACTACCATCTCACCCCACCTGCTGGCTGGATGAATGATCCCAATGGACTTATTTTTCATAACGGTCTTTACCATGCCTTCTATCAACATCACCCGTTTGATGCAAACTGGGGACCAATGCACTGGGGGCACGCCACCAGCCCGGACATGGTTCACTGGACAGCACAACCTATTGCCCTTGCACCAGGTGATGAGTGGGATATTGATGGCTGCTTTTCTGGCAGTGCCGTCGATGACAATGGCGTACTGTCGCTTATCTATACAGGGCATATCTGGCTGGATGGGGTCGGTAATGACCGCGCTATTCGTCAGGTACAGTGCCTGGCCACCAGCAAAGATGGTATCCATTTTGAAAAACAGGGTGTCATTCTGACCCCACCGCCAGGTATCATGCACTTCCGTGATCCTAAAGTATGGCAGCAGGATGGAGTCTGGTGGATGGTAATTGGCGCACGTGATATTGACGACTGTGGCAAGGTTCTTATCTACCGTGGTACTTCGCTACATGACTGGCAATTGGACAGAGTGCTGGCCCAGGCTGAACCGGGCATGGGATACATGTGGGAATGCCCGGATTTCTTTCCGCTGGGTGACGAATATCTGTTAATGTTTTCCCCACAAGGGGTTCAGGCTGATGGCTGGGAAAACCGTAACTTGTTTCAAAGCGGTTATTTACGCGGAAGCTGGCAACCCGGTGCTGATTTCACTGTCAGCCACCCGTTTGTAGAGATGGACCGGGGGCATGATTTCTATGCACCACAATCTTTTATCGCCGCCGACGGACGCCGCATTGTCATGGCATGGATGGATATGTGGGAATCACCGATGCCATCCAAACAAGAAGGCTGGGCAGGTTCTCTTACGCTTCCAAGGGAGCTGAGTATCACCCCCCAGGGCCAGTTACTGCAAAAACCCATTGCTGAACTCGCATCCCTGCGTACTGATCATTATACCGTCCCCCCGTATCTGCTCGATTCAGAATCGGCGTTATTACAGGAAAATGCCGATACCCTTGAGCTGACACTCAGCTGGGATTGTGCAGCCAGTCATGCTCAACGCTATGGCCTGCGTTTGGGGCATGGGCTGGAACTGTATATCGACTCGGCTGAAAAAAGATTAATACTCTCCCGCCATCATACAGATGCCGCCCTCAGTAGCGATCGTAGTGTATTGATTGACATTGAAAAAGTGCTGACATTGCAAATTTTCATCGACCGGAGTTCAATTGAAGTCTTTGTTAATCAGGGGGAATCCTGCATGACCAGCCGGCTCTACCTGCAGCCGGATGACCGGGAATTAACGCTGTTTGCCGAAAATGGCCAGGCGCTCTGCCAGGGTGGCCTGCTGTGGCAACTCAGTGGATTATAATGAAATACGTTTCAGTAAAGGGCAGGGTATACGGCTAATGCCACGACTCTGACGCCCTTCAATCACGTGCAATGCCGCCTGGCGACCCAATTCGTGATGTGGCAATTGCACGGTACTCAGGGGGGGTAAGAATAACTCCCCAACACCAATTAAGTTGTCATACCCCAGTACAGCAACCTGCTGGGGGATCTTCATCCCTTTAGCCAGTAACTGTTGGTATCCCACAAAAGCAATACGATCGTTGCCACACACCAGTACATCGAAATCTGGCTGCTCTTGGTGATAATGTGCCTCCAGCAGTGCGGCGAGATCCGTGTAGTGTGCATCCCCGATGGTCATATGATATTGCTGCACATCATCCAGGCTCAGGCCCGCCTCAAGCCAGGCTTTTTCAAAACCGTCACGCCGAGCTTTGCTGGCAAGCATTTCCACTGGTAGCCAAAAACAGAGCGGTCGTCGGTATCCCTGGGCAATTAAATAGCGTGTTGCCTGGTACTGTCCGTCAAAATCGTCAGGGATATAACAAGGCAACCCCGGGGTGTCGCTGACACAATTGGCCAGTACCACAGGTTTATCTTCAAGGGCTTGTGGCAGGGTAACGTGACGCAACCCCATGGTGGTAAAAATGATACCGTCCGGACGTTGAGATAACAGCTGTTTAACTGCACGTTCGCTGTCATCAACCGAAAGAATATTGATCAAAAAGCTATTCCACCCGGACTCTCTGGCCGTTTGCTCAATGGCCAACAGCATTTCGACTGAATAAGGGGTGGTTGCGGTGTCAAGAGCCAGAATCGCAATGGTAGAAGCAGTGACGCCCTGATTACGGATTTTACGCGCAGAATAGTCAGGCACATAATTCAGGGTATCAATAGCCTGTTGCACCCGCTCCCGTGTCGCTGGCTTGACATTCTGTGGATGATTAATGACCCGCGATACCGTCATTAACGATACCCCGGCCATTGTTGCCACGTCTTTCAGAGAAACCATATCACCCACGAGAATTGCTGGAAAACGTTGATAGTAACGTGTTTCTTACGCGTTTAACAATCAGAGTAAAAAAACAAATCGACGCATTCGCAAGAGATCACCCGTGGGTATCCAAGCCCACGGGTGATGCTATAAAGACTCTACCTTCTCAAAGGCTTTGAACAGAATATCCGGTGATAGCGCAACAGGCAGAGCATGGATAGACTCCCCCGGTTGCAGAGCCCGCGCAATGACTTTATCCAGCTGTTCACGGTGATGAATATCCACATCCAGTTCAGCGAGTTTAGTGGGCAGATTAAAACGTGCAAATGCCGCCGTTAACTGTTCCAGCACATCGTCTTGTCCCAGTAGCGCACTCTGCACCAAAATCCCGTACGCGACTTTTGTGCCATGCAGAAAACGGTCCGTCTGTGGCAATGTCGTCAGGCCATTATGTATGGCGTGGGCTGCGGCCACCCGGGTATAGCGCTCACCCAGGCCCCCGACCATCCCTCCTCCGGCAATGATAGCGTCAACCACATCAAGAAATGCCTGACTCAACAGCCCATTCTGGCTATCTTCCAGCGCTTGCTCGCTGCTTTCCAGCAACACATCACGGATACTCAAGGCCGCATTCAGGCCTAAACGTACAGTGAGTGGCAGGTGTTCAGGTTGCGGGCTTAACACCACAGCTTCGTACCATTTTGCCAGGGTGTCCCCGATACCTGCCAGTAGATATTCTGCGGGAGCTTTGAGAATAATATTCGGTTCAACTAAAACTAAATGATTGGCATCGTTGAATATTTCGTATCCCAGAGCCTGCCCGGCATCATTGTACCAGACCGACAACGGTGTCCAGGCTGCGCAGGTCGCTGCAATGGTGGGGATCGCCACCAGTGGTGTTTTTAGCCTGCGGGCAACAGCCTTGGCCGTATCAAGTAAAGTCCCGCCACCGATGCCAATAACCACCTGAGAAGAACCTGCTGAATCAAACAGTTGCTGGACATCCTTTTCACTGCAATGACCGCGAAACAAAATGTGTTTTGCCCCAGGCAAGGAAAACGCCTCAGGTAAAAAAGGGCGTGCTGCCGCCAGGGCTCTTTCACCGTAAATCCATACAGCATGGCTCAGTTGTTCTTCAGTATAAAACTCACTCAGGCGGGAAAGTGCCCCCGGATGGGAAAAGTAATTCGCGGGGCCGGTAACGACACGGATGGCGGTGCTGGGCATGATTCACTTCCTTTACGGTTGTCGTGGTAAAGATTTAGCACTAATATATGTCCAGACTTCTGGACGGCTAATATCATTTCGTTTTATCTTATGCTTTTTCACTCATTGCTCGCAACCCGTAAGGCCGTTAAAAATTTGAATCCGTTTATTAAAACTGAAGCAGGCCCCAGCATGAGTCCATCGAACCGTCTTGAGATGCGTGATATCTCTATTGCCTTCGGCGGCTTTAATGCCCTGACAAAAGTAGAATTTGCACTTAATGGTGGACAAATACATGCCCTGACCGGTGCTAACGGTGCCGGAAAATCAACATTGATGGCTGTGCTTTCCGGGGCCTATGACCATTATCAGGGACAGATCCTGATTAACGGTACCGAGGTTAACATTCGTACGCCACGTGATGCCAAACTTGTGGGTATTCATCTGGTTCAGCAGGAAGTTGATGTGGCATTAGTCCCGGGTCTTAGCGTGGCAGAAAATATCATGCTCGATAAGCTGGCAGAACCCGGGCATATCTATCACTGGGGTGATATTTACCGACAAGCACGTATCGCTCTGGCGCCTCTTGAAATCGATATTGATATCCGTAAACGTATTGAGCAATGCTCCCTGGCGGAAAAACAGCAAGTTTTGCTGGCACGGGCTCTCTCCCACCATTGCCGTTTTCTGATCCTTGATGAACCCACGGCCCCCCTCGATGGCCAGGAGAGTGCCCACCTGTTCCGGGTGGTCAAAAATCTTCAGCAACAGGGAATGGGGGTGGTGTTTATTTCCCACCGAATCCATGAACTCAAAGAAATCTGTGACCAGATGACAGTGTTGCGTGATGGTCACTTTATCTGTAGCGAGGCAATGGAAACGCTGAGTGGCGAAAACATTGTTGAAAAAATGCTGGGCCATCACCTGGAGGAAGTGTATCCCCCTGCCAGACCTGCCGTCGCGGACCTTCCATTACTCCGGGTTACCGGCCTTCATGACGACGCAATACTGCGCAATATCTCACTATGCTTACGCAAAGGTGAAATTCTCGGTATTGCCGGGCTGGCCGGGGCGGGGAAAACCGAATTATGCAAAGCGCTGTTTGGCGCAACCCCCAGTCAACTGCAAAGCGGTGAACTACGTGGGCAGGCCTGGCGCCCAAAAGATCCCGCCGACTCAGTAAGCCGCGGCGTGGTTCTGGTGCCTGAAGAACGTCGTAAAGAAGGCATTTTCATCGACGAGTCTATCACCATGAACCTGGCCGTCAGTGCTGATTTCCGCTTCTCACGCTTTGGCTTCTTTAACCACCATAAAGCCCATAGCTGGGCCCAGCAGATAATCAAACGATTAGGGATCCGCACCCTTGGACCGGCCCAAACCTTAAGGCGCCTTTCTGGGGGAAATCAGCAAAAGGTAGCAATTGGTAAATGGCTGTGTAATGACGCCGAGGTGCTGATTTTTGATGAACCCACCAAAGGTGTCGATATTAAAGCCAAAAGCGAACTCTTTGTATTAATCGACCAGCTTGCTCGTCAGGGAAAAGGGGTCATTTATGCCTCTGGTGAATTTTCTGAATTGGTTGGGTTATGTGACCGAATTTGTGTCCTGTGGGACGGAAAAATCGTTGCCGAGCTCGACGGGCATCAGGCAACAGAAGAGACCCTTTTACACTACTCCACTGGAGGAGCATCCGCGTGAGTCATACCCCCCCTTTGAAGGCCACACAGTCTGGCCGCCATCAGTTTTTTGAATTTCTCTATAAATGGGGGATGTTAATCACTGTTGTGGCACTGATTGCCCTGTTTGGTATCGCTTCCGATAGTTTTTTGGAAGTGAACAATATCATCAACATTCTACGCTCGATTGCGATAGTAACCGTCATTGCCATTGGCGTTTCCATTTCACTCACCGTGGGAGGATTTGACTTATCCGTTGGTTCCACTGCCTCGCTGGCCAATGCGTTAGTGATCTCCCTGTTCGTATGGCATGGTTTTGGCACGACTGGAGCCATTGTCATCACCCTGCTGCTATGTACCCTGGTGGGCCTGTTTAATGCCTTTTTGATTGTGGTGTTAAAGATCCCCGATATGCTCGCCACCCTGGCCAGCCTGTTTGTAATTCAGGGGGTGGCAATGACTTACAGCTACGGCGGTTCCATTACCGCCAACATGATGCTCCCTGATGGGGATATGGCAGAAGGCATTATTCCCGCCAGTTTTTCATCCCTCGGCCAGGTGCCAACCATTGTGATCATCATGCTGGTTGTCACGTTGGTGGCCCAACTGGGACTCTCGCTCACACGGTATGGTCGTCGTATGTACGCCATTGGCGGTAACCCACAGGCAGCGCGCTTGTCAGGTATTCGGACCACCCGCTATCGGGTCGCGGCCTATGTTTTGGCCTCATTACTGGCCGGGCTCGGCGGGATTTTACTGGCCTCACGTATTGGGTCCTCCCAAGTCAATGCCGGCAGTGGTTATCTGATGGATGCCGTAGCAGCAGCCTGGATTGGTTTCTCCCTGGCGGGTTCGGGCAAGCCAAACGCACTCGGCACTCTGGTGGGGGCCATTATTCTTGGTGTCCTGCAAAACGGTCTGGTCATGCTATCAGTCCCTTATTATGCCATGGACATTATTAAAGGCCTGGTGCTGGCAGCAGCCCTGGCTATCACCTATATCCAACAACGACGCTAACAGGACATCACCATGAAAAAATTTACTGCTTCATTACTGGCACTCAGCCTCATTGCCGCGCTTCCTGTCAAGGCCGCCGTTGTCGCCCCAGTACCGGAAAAAATCGCCCAACATGAGGGCCCCATCCGTATTGCGGTTATTCGTAACCTCGGTTCTGATGATAACACCACCCAATTTGTGGCAGGCGCGGTGCAGCAAGCTAAAAAACTGGGTTTTAAAGTCAGCACATTCCTGAGTAATGGTGATGATGCCCGCTTCCAGGACTTTATTAATCAGGCGATTAGCCAGAAATACGATGGGATCATTCTCTCCCAGGGACGAGCGCCTTACTCCACTGAATTGATTAAAAAGGCGATAGATGCAGGGATCGCGGTTTCCGTATTTGATACCTCCGTAGAGGGAGATATCCCGGGACTGACTGTCACCCAGCAGGATGATGCCTCACTAACAGACCTCTCTTTTGGTCAGCTGGTGAAAGACTTTAATGGCAAGGCCAACATTGTCAAACTCTGGGTCGCAGGTTTCCCGCCAATGGATCGTCGTCAGGCGGCTTACCAGAAACTGTTAAAAGCCAACCCAGGGATTGTTGAGCTGGAATCTATTGGTGCTGTCTCTTCGGATGTTCAGGGGGACACGGCTAACAAAGTCGGTGCCATCCTGGCGAAATACCCGAAAGGCAAAATTGATGCTATCTGGGGAACCTGGGATGCCTTTAGCCAGGGAGCCTATAAAGCCCTGCAAGAAAATGGCCGTAACGAGATTAAACTCTACAGCATTGATATCTCTAACCAGGATTTGCAGTTAATGCGTGAGGCTAATAGCCCCTGGAAAGTCAGCGTCGCAGTAGATCCGAAACTGATAGGGGCAACCAATGTACGTTTGCTGGCAAAGAAAATTGCCGGTGAAGAAACACCGCAAACTTATGATTTTAAAGCCGCGGTGATCCCACAAGCCTTACTGGTCAGCCAGCCTGAGGCGATAAATGTTGCCGGACTGGGGAACATTATTCCAGGCTGGGGCCAGACCGACGACTTTATTGCGCCCTGGTTTGCCACCCTTGAAGCAAAAAACAAGTAACACCATACGGGGTTCAATGCCCAATTTTGCTGGGGAAGATGCTGCATTGCTTCCCCTTTGTCAGTAATGAAGAGGAGTCTGTCATGGGATTACCCCAGCCGGAGTACAGTCGCAATATGCGGCTTATCGGTCACAGTGATCAGGGGGGAAGGCCAGATGGCGTGCAGGTCATGGTGCACCGAGGCTATGCCTATATTGGCCATATGGTTTCGCAAGGTTTTTCCATTGTTGATGTCCGTGATCCCAGGGATCCCAAAGCCGCAGGTTTTGTCCCTGCCCCACCTGGGACGTGGAATATTCACCTCCAGACTCATGATGATTTGTTGCTGGTCATCAATGCCCGGGATCTGTTTGCCGATACCCGGTTTGCCGATGAGAAGGTCTATTACACCCGCTCAGTTGGGGAAACGGTAAAGGATGTTACTGACAAAGGCTGGAGCGCCGGATTACGGATTTTTGATATTTCGACCCCGGATAAGCCACAAGAGATCAGTTTTCTGTCATTAAATGGCATTGGTATTCACCGCTGCTGGTATGTTGGCGGACGCTGGGCTTATGTTTCTGCCCTGATTGACGGATTCAGTGATTATATCTTTCTGACGATTGATCTGGCAGATCCCCGCCACCCCAAGGTGGCAGGTAACTGGTGGCTACCCGGTATGAATAGTGCCGCAGGTGAACAACCAGACTGGCCAGCTGGCCAGCGTTACGCGCTACATCATGCCATTATCAGTGGCGATACGGCTTATGCCAGCTGGCGGGACGGGGGGCTAACGCTGCTGGATGTGGCAGATCGCAGCCAGCCCAGGCTGATTAGCCACCGTAACTGGAGTCCTCCTTTTGGTGGGGGTACCCATACCGCACTGCCGTTACCCGACAGAGACCTGCTGGTGGTTCTGGATGAAGCAGTACTCGACAATCAGCAAGACGGGGAAAAACTGATCTGGTTGTTTGACATTCGAGATCCGGCAAACCCGGTGAGCATCGCCACTTTTCCCCAGCCTGATGAAATTGATTACGCCGCAAAAGGGGCACATTTTGGCCCGCATAATCTGCATGAAAACAGACCGGGCAGTTTTATTAGCTCAACCCTGATTTTTGCTACCTATCAGAATGCGGGTGTAAGGGCCTACGACATTTCAAACCCTTACCGTCCAGTCGAAACCGGGGCCCTCGTTCCCGCGGCACCAGAAAAAATGATGGATACTCGCCCCGGACGTCCAAAAATCATTCAGTCCTGCGATGTGTTCGTCGATGCTGGGGGTATTATCTACAGCACTGATTATAACGGTGGCTTATCCATTATTGAGTACCTGGGATAGCCCTGCAGGCCTTCTTAAACAGAAGGCCTGCCTCATTTAGCTTTTCTGCCGTACCCGGGCAATCAGTTCATCCACCGAGTCTATCTGTTCGGCAATTAAAATGAGGAAGCGCCCCAGTTCAATCGCCGCACCGACACACGCCAGGCGCATTTCTTTATCTTCAATACTTTCCAGGTCAGCAACATGGGATAAGCCAATGGTGCGACGAATCAGTTCAGTGCCACAAAAACCAACCGCATCAGTCCAGACTTTTTGCAAAAAGTGCGCCACATACCCTTCCGTTGCCAGGGCACTATCCCTTGTATTGTTCAGGGCCAGTGCGCTGAAACGCCCGGCAAAGGTAAGCCATAGCACGCGAATATCCTCTAAACGCTGCTCGCGATAACTGTCTGCATCTCGTGGGCCAAAATGCCCTGGTAACGCACAGTAGTTGAGTAGTAAGTTACCGACAGCGGTGCCAATATCAAAGCCAACAGGACCAACATAGCCAAACTCAGCATCAATCACTTTCAGGCTTCCCTCTGCCACAAAGATTGAGCCACTATGAATATCGCCATGCAGCAACGCTTCTGCCTGAGTTAAGAAGCGGTATTTAAGTTGTGCAACTGCCAGCTTTAACGCCTTGTCACTACGCAGGGCCACGACTTGTGGTTCAAGAGCCGCAGGATAGTTATTTCGCGCATGTGGCTGGTAGGGATCATTAAAGAATAACTCTTCAGTGATTTCACACATTTCTGGATTAATAAAACGAGCCACCTGAGCTTTTTTCTCATGAGGATGTAGCCAGAAGTCTGAGGTGTGGAACAGTGTCTGTGCCAGGTACTCACCTAGCTGTGTCGTGGCCTGTGGATAGTGCTGGCCGCGCACCAGTTCTCCCCGCCAGATACGATGATCAGAGAGGTCTTCCATCACCATAACCGCGAGGCTGGCATCATAATGCAGAATATTAACCGTATGCTGCGGGCTATGCTGATAGTGCGCGACCAAGGTTTGTGCTTCCAGGCGTGCGCGGTCTATGGTCAGGGGCCAGGTCTCACCCACGCAACGGACATAAGGCAATGCCTGTTTAACAATAATCCGGCTTACACCTTGGGGATCAAGAATTTTAAAGACTAAATTGAGATTACCATCCCCCACTTCTTGCGCGTCCACCAGCATGGTCGGATCGTCAAATCCACCAAATTGTTGGGCATAAGCCACTGCGTCTGCAGCAGTAAACGTGCGATATTGGGACATTGAGCAACCCTCTTATAGAAAAATTAAATAGCACTTTAGACGTCTATACATCTGGAAGGCATGTTGGCACAATATACCGCAGTAACGCAATATGGAATCAGCATCGATGCAAAATTTAAAAACCGCGAGTCTTGAGGTTAAGCAGAATCAACTGTGGATCCTTTGTCAGCAGTCCCTGCCCCAGCAACAGAATTGGCTACCCGCCCACACAGTGGAGCAGTTGGTTCATCACATTCATACCCTGAGCGTGCGCGGGGCACCGCTGATTGGCCTTTCAGCCAGTCTGTTACTGGCATTACTGGCTGAAAGTGGCCAGTCGCCTCAGCAACTGGCCATCGCCCTTGATACACTGCGAGCATCAAGGCCAACAGCGGTCAATTTGATGAATAACCTCGACCAAATGAAGCTGGCTCTGGCAGAACCAGACATTGTGAGCGCCCTCAGCAAGGAAGCCCTGCGACTGGTGGAAGAGGATAAACAGCTCTGTGAGCGTATTGCGAATGCAGGTGCCGCACTCGTCAAACCAGGCAGCCGATTACTCACCCATTGTAATACCGGGGGGCTGGCAACCGCCGGGGTAGGCACCGCACTTGGCGTTATTCAGCGTGCATTTTCCCAGGGGAAGGTCAACCATGTATGGGTGGGCGAGACCCGTCCATTGCTACAAGGGGGAAGATTAACGGCCTGGGAACTGGGTGAACTCGGTATCCCTTATCAGCTAATTTGTGACTCAATGGCAGCCAGCCTGATGGGGAAAAAACAGGTTGATGCCATTTGGGTGGGTGCTGACCGTATTGCTGCCAATGGCGATGTGGCCAATAAAATTGGCACCTATAGCCTTGCCGTACTGGCCCATCATCATCAGATCCCCTTTTATGTTGCGGCTCCCGGAACCACTCTGGATACTCATTGCCCATCAGGGGACGCGATCCCGATTGAACAACGTGCTGCTCGCGAGGTCATGGGCGTTGCGGGGAGTTTTGGTGAGGTTCAGTGGGCACCTGAGCATGCCAGGGTTTACAACCCGGCATTCGATGTCACTCCTGCTGAACTGATTAGCGGCTGGGTGCTGGATACGGGGGTCGTTACCCCTGCACAGGTTCAGGCCGGTGCCTTTCAGCCCAAGTGAGTAACCCGGGTTAAATGAAAAGCTCTGGTTGCCATAATGACTATAAACTGTACCCGAAAGCAGGGCACCCAGTGAAGTAATGCACTGTTTTTTATGGACTCATATTCTCCCGGCGTTAAGGCAGGTTCTTTCGTTTCTGAGTAAAAATGACGCGGGCTGTCGCTGGCGACATCCGCCATGCAAAATATAACAAAAACTGAAAGGCCTGAGTCCGGTAACCCACCTGCCCCAGGCACGGATGCCTGCCTGAGATAAACCGTCCAGTATGATTGGGACGTTCAGTAAGGCAGGTTGCTATTTAAAGAATCAAGATAATCACGGGCTGTCAGGGCAATTTAGGGTAGGCATCTGCAATGTTGTCACCGGTAAAACGGGCTATCCATCCTTCTGGATTATCAAAAATACGAATAGCCGTAAAATTGGGTTCAGACCCCATATCAAACCAGTGCGGTGTCCCCGCAGGAACCGAGATAAGGTCGTTCTTTTCACACAGAATCTGGTAAACCTTGCCATCCAGGTGCAGACAAAATAACCCGGCACCTTCAACAAAAAAACGCACCTCGTCTTCGCCATGAGTATGTTCCGCGAGAAATTTATTGCGAAACGCCTCTTTTTGCGGGTGATCAGCACGCATACTGATCACATCCCAACTCTGATAACCTTTTTCTGCCACCAGTTTATCAATCGCATGCTGGTAAGCATTAATCACCGTTTCCGGTTCTGGGTCTGCCCCCAAGTCCTGATTGGCTTCCCAGCGCTCAAAACGTACCTGTTTGGCATTCAGTTGCTCACGGATGGCTTCTGCATCAGTGCTGTGCCAGAGTGGCTCACGGGCTTGAGTCTCTGTAAAAATCGTTAATGCGCTCATGACGAAAGTGACTCCAGGTTAATGTTATCAAAACGGCTGACTTGCGGGTGGTGACTCACCGCATCAGGCTCGCCACGAATTAGCTGCAAGGTATGCCAGCCTGCCGCCTCAGCAGCGTCCAGCTCCTGGTGAATATCAGACAAGAACAGCAAGGTGTCCGTCGGCAACCCAATTTGTTCGGCAATACGCTGGTAAGACCGGACCTCACGTTTAGCGCCCACATGGGTATCAAAATAACCACTGAATAGCGCAGTAATGTCCCCCGCATCGCTATAACCCACTAACAGTTTTTGGGCGGCAACGGAACCTGAAGAGTAGATATACAGATCCAGACCTTGCTGTTTCCAGGACTGTAATACTGGCAAAACATCCGCATAAAGATGGCCGGTAAAATCCCCTTGCTCATAACCGTAACGCCAGATTAACCCTTGCAATGCTTTGAGGGAGGTTGATTTACGGTCCTCGTCCATAAAAGTAAACAACACGTCAATCAAGCGTTCAGCATCTGCCTGTGGTTCGTCTATCTCGGCACGCAGCTGATTTAAAATATCCTGAATGTCTTGCTGATTGTCACGGACAAAACTGGCCATTCTTTGCCGGGCATAGGGAAATAGCACATGATGAACAAAACGAATATCTGTGATAGTTCCTTCAATATCGGTCACGATAGCGCGAATCATACGGTCTCCGGCAGGCAATGCTGCGTTTCCAGGGGTAAATTGATTAAACCAACAAGGGTAGCGCTTGCTGATATAGGAATTATTGCCTCTTATAAGGAGCGATATTGTAAAACCAAAACCGAATTCGCTCGGCGTTTAGCCATCTAAACGGCTTTATTCATTCATCATAACACCCTGAAAAAATGAATTGAAGGGTAAAAATACAAGTAGTAAAAAAGGCAGCAGCATTCCTGGGAAAACCCCGATAACATCGTGTTATAGTTTTAATAACATTCAGATACCCCAGTATTCTCTGTAAGGTCGTTATACCATGAGTCAATCATCGTTCATTCCTGAGAGTAAATTACCGGCGCTCGGAACTACTATATTTACCCAAATGAGCCTGCTGGCCCAGCAGTACAAAGCAATTAACCTTTCCCAGGGCTTTCCTGATTTCGATGGTCCGGAATACCTGCAACAACGGCTGGCTTACCATGTTGGCCAGGGAGCAAACCAGTATGCCCCCATGACTGGCGTGCAACCCTTGCGTGACGCCATTGCCGAAAAAACCGCCGCACTGTATCAGTATCTGCCCGATGCAAATACTGAAATCACCGTCACTGCCGGGGCAACTGAAGCCCTGTATGCCGCCATTACCGCCTTGGTTCGTCCGGGTGATGAAGTTATCTGTTTTGACCCGAGTTATGACAGCTATGCCCCTGCGGTTGCCCTGTCCGGTGGAGTGATGAAACGCATCACTCTGCAGCCACCATTTTTTCGTGTTGACTGGCAAACCTTTGCGGACCACATAACCCCGCGCACCCGGATGGTGATTGTTAATACCCCCCATAACCCTTCAGCAACCGTATGGCAGAAAAGTGACTTTGACGCCCTGTGGCGGGCCATTAGTGAAAAAGAGATCTATGTCCTGAGTGATGAAGTGTATGAGCATATCTGTTTTGATCAACAAGGGCATGCCAGTGTCCTCGCCCATCCACAGCTTCGTGAACGGGCGATTGCGGTCTCCTCTTTTGGTAAAACATTTCATATGACGGGCTGGAAAGTGGGCTACTGTGTTGCCCCGGCGCCCCTCAGTGCAGAGTTACGCAAAGTTCATCAATACCTGACATTTTCAGTGAATACGCCAGCACAACTGGCGATAGCCGACATGTTGCGTGAACACCCAGCCCATTATCATGACTTGCCGGCATTCTATCGTGCCCGTCGGGATCGTTTTACTGGCGCGCTGGCTGACAGCCGTTTAAAAATACTGCCGTGTGAAGGGACTTATTTCCTGCTGGCAGACTACAGTGCTGTTTCTGACCTGGATGATGTGAGTTTCTGCCAGTGGTTAACCAAAGAGGTGGGCGTCGCGGCAATACCATTATCGGTATTTTGTGAAGACGAATTCCCACATAAACTGATTCGTTTATGTTTTGCTAAACAAGAAACCACACTGGATGCCGCAGCGGAAAGGCTCTGCAGGCTCTAATTTCAAACGCTCCCAGCTACTGGCTGGGATGTCAGAGCCCGAGGATATCTTTTACAAACGGAATAGTGAGTTTTCGCTGGGCAGTGATTGAGGCATGGTCAAGCTGATTTAAGGTCATAAACAGGGTTCGCATTTCCCTGTCCAGACGTTTAAGCAGAAACCGGCCCACATCTTCTGGTAACTCAAACCCACGCAGTTTAGCCCGGGCCTGCAAGGCCTGGAGCTTATCATTGTCTGAGAGTGGCTGTAACTTGTAGATTTGCCCCCAATCGAGGCGTGAAGCAAGATCAGGCAATTGCACGTTAAGCTGGCGGGGGGGGCGATCACCCGTTATCAACAGGCGAGTGTTTCCTGATTCAAGAATACGGTTGTAAAGATTAAATATAGCCATTTCCCAGGGTTCATCCCCGGCGATACATTCAATATTATCGATACATACCAGGGAGAGCTGTTCCATTCCGTCGAGCACTTCCGGGACAAACCACGTTCGTTTATCCAGTGGCACATAGCCCACGGCGTCCCCCCGTTGCGAAAGCTCCGCACAAGCAGCGTGCAGTAGGTGACTACGGCCGGCCCCTTCCCGGGACCAAAAATAGATATACCCACTGTGATCCTGGCGAAGCACCGCGTGGAGTGCAGCGAGTAAAGACGAGTTATCTCCCGGCCAGAAACTGGCAAAGGTTTCATCATCGGGCAAATAAAGTGGCAGTGAAAGCTGTGCCGGCGTATTCAGAAGTACCTCAACCATAACAGGCAGAAAATCGATCGCAGTCTATCATAGAATCCCCAAGTTTTAGAACCAGACAACAACATAGAGTGCATATTCTGCTTTTCAATGCCTGGATCTTGTACCGCTCTTCAACAGTACCGGGGAATTTAGCAATAAGTGCAAATAGATAAGGCCTGCAACAACGCAGGCCTTATCACGAAAAATACTGACAATAAGAACGTCAGAGCAGAGCGTTACAAAGGGGTATCACTGTCATGAGCGTCAAGCACCTCTTCTTCCGGGCAGACAAAGCTAATGACGTGAAACAACAGGCTGAGTAAAACGCCCACAATGGTTGCCAGCGCCATGCCTTTCAATTCTGCGGCCCCAATATTCACTTTAGCGCCACTGACTCCAATAATCAGAATGATAGAGGTCAGGATCAAGTTTTTAGCTTTGCTAAAATCGACTTTGGACTCAATAAGCACCCGAATACCTGATGCACCAATAACCCCGTACAGAAGTAAAGAAACACCGCCCATCACCGGTACAGGAATAACCTGAATGGCCGCCGCCAGTTTACCCACGCAAGAGAGCAAAATAGCAAAAATAGCCGCGCCCCCAATAACCCAAGTGGAATAAACACGAGTGATCGCCATTACCCCAATATTTTCACCGTAAGTGGTATTGGGTGTGGAGCCAAAGAAACCGGAGAAGATAGTCGATACCCCGTTAGCAAACATCGAACGATGCAGTCCAGGGTCACGCAGCAAGTCTTTCTTAACGATGTTTGCCGTCACAACCAAGTGCCCTATATGTTCAGCAATCACCACCAGTGCGGCGGGTAAGATAGTGAAAATAGCAAACCATTCAAAGCGGGGTGTATAAAAGGTAGGTAAAGCAAACCAGTGAGCTTCACGGATCGCGGTTGTATCAACAATCCCCATACCGAATGACAGTGCGTAGCCCACCAGAACACCGATAAGAATCGGAATAATAGCCATAAAACCACGGAAGAGTACCGACCCCAGCACAGTGACCCCGAGGGTCACCAACGAAACCAGGATCGTGGTACCGTCCGCTTTGGTACCATCCGCTGGCAATAAACCGGCCATATTGGCTGCCACACCCGCCAGTTCCAGGCCGATAACCGCAACAATGGCTCCCATTGCCGCGGGCGGAAACATCACCGTCAGCCAGCCGGTTCCCGCTTTTTTCACTATCAGGGAAACCACGCAGAACAGCACGCCACACATAATAAAGCCCCCTAAGGCGACTTCATAACCCAGTGGTAGTAGCAGTAACACTGGGGAAATAAAGGCAAAGCTTGATCCCAAATAAGCGGGGATTTTACCCTTACAGATAAACAGGTATAGCAAAGTACCGATACCGTTAAACAGCAGCACTGTCGCCGGATTTATGTGAAAGAGAATGGGAACCAGAACGGTGGCCCCAAACATCGCAAACAGATGCTGAAGACTCAACGGAATCGTTTGCAGCAATGGTGGTCGTTCACTTACCCCGATAGCGCGGCGGGCCATGATTATTTCCTCTGACAATGGTGATAACGGTGGGTGTTGTTATAAAAATCAAAAAAAAGCCGACTTCTCAGTCGGCTTATTAAACTATTTAGTACCAAATATTTTGTCGCCTGCATCACCGAGGCCAGGAATAATGTATCCGTGTTCGTTTAATCCCTGATCAATAGATGCGGTATAAAGCTCAACATCCGGGTGTGCTTTTTCCAGCGCTGCAATACCTTCTGGTGCCGCAACCAGTACCAGTACTTTAATACTGGTACAACCGGCATTTTTCAGTAGATCAATGGTGGCAATCATGGAGCCACCGGTCGCAAGCATGGGATCAACCACCAGGGCCATGCGCTCTTCTATATTAGAAACCAGCTTCTGGAAATAGGGAACAGGCTCCAGAGTTTCTTCATTACGGTAAATGCCCACCACACTGATACGTGCACTAGGCACATTTTCCAGTACACCTTCCATCATGCCAAGACCCGCACGCAGAATAGGCACGACGGTAATTTTTTTACCTTTAATTTGCTCTATCTCGACCGGGCCGTTCCAGCCATCAATCGTCACAGTTTCTGTTTCCAGTCCTGCAGTGGCTTCGTAAGTCAGCAAACTGCCAACTTCTGAGGCGAGTTCACGAAAGCGCTTAGTACTAATGTCATTCTCACGCATCAGGCCTAATTTATGTTTGACGAGCGGGTGTTTCACTTCCACGATCTTCATACTCTTTCTCCCCCGAGATAGTGACTGGCATAAAAAAAATCGCCGGATTATACCGCTTTTTTACGCTTGTGCTATAGGTATTGCACAAGCTTATAAGAATTCATACTGAATAACAGTGCTTGAATAATAATATGTCAGCGGTCAATAAGAGGCTCGCAAACGTTTGCTTGCACTGTTAGAATTGCCACGTTTTCATTTCATACCACCCACGGGGAACGCGCAGTGACCGATAAAACCTCTCTCAGCTATAAAGATGCCGGTGTAGACATTGATGCTGGTAATGCTCTGGTCGACAGAATTAAAGGCGTAGTCAAAAAAACACGTCGCCCTGAAGTGATGGGAGGCTTAGGGGGGTTTGGTGCGCTTTGTGCGTTACCACAAAAGTACCGTGAGCCTGTTCTGGTGTCCGGCACCGACGGGGTTGGTACCAAACTGCGTCTGGCAATGGACTTAAAACGCCATGATGCCATTGGTATCGACCTGGTGGCGATGTGCGTCAATGACCTCGTGGTTCAAGGGGCCGAGCCCCTCTTTTTCTTAGACTACTATGCTACCGGCAAGCTGGATGTGGACACCGCCTCCAGTGTGATTACAGGTATCGCAGAAGGTTGTCTGCAATCAGGTTGTGCCCTGGTTGGTGGTGAAACGGCTGAAATGCCGGGGATGTACCACGGGGAAGATTACGATGTCGCCGGTTTTTGTGTCGGTGTAGTTGAAAAATCAGAAATTATTGACGGGTCTAAAGTAGCCGATGGGGATGTTCTGATCGCTCTGGGTTCCAGTGGCCCGCATTCCAATGGTTACTCATTAGTGCGTAAAGTTCTGGAAGTCAGCGGTGCGAATCCGCTAACAACCCAGCTGGAAGGCAAAACTCTCGCAGATCACCTCCTGGAACCGACCCGTATTTACGTTAAAAACATTCTTGAACTCATTGAAAAGGTAGACGTGCATGCCATTGCCCATTTGACCGGCGGTGGTTTCTGGGAAAATATTCCGCGTGTTCTGCCAGACAATACTCAGGCGGTGATTAATGAGTCTTCCTGGCAGTGGCCTGCTGTGTTTAACTGGCTACAACAGGCGGGCAATATTAGCCGCCATGAAATGTATCGTACCTTTAACTGTGGTGTCGGGATGATTATCGCCCTGCCCCCGGAAGCGGCTGATAAAGCAGTAGAATTGATGCATGCAAAAGGTGAAAAAGCCTGGAAAATTGGTATTATCAAAGCCTCTGCTAGTGAAGATCGCGTGGTTATTGCGTAATGAAAAACATTGTGGTGCTGGTATCGGGTAGTGGCTCTAATTTACAGGCAATGATTGATGCTTGTGAACAACAAAAGATTAACGGCACCATTAATGCAGTCTTCAGCAATAAGGCCGATGCATTCGGCCTTGATCGTGCCAGGGAAGCCGGAATTCCGGCATTCTCTCTCCTGCCCCATGACTTCAGTAGTCGTGAAGCATTCGATGCACAGTTGATCCAAGAGATCGACGCCTGGAAACCTGATTTAGTGGTACTGGCGGGCTATATGCGAATTTTAAGCCCGCTGTTCGTGAACCATTATGCTGGCCGGCTGCTAAATATTCACCCGTCACTGCTACCCAAATACCCTGGTTTGCATACCCATCGCCAGGTTCTGGAAAACGGTGACTCGGAACATGGGACCACAGTGCATTTTGTCACTGAAGAGCTGGACGGTGGGCCGATTATTTTACAAGCCAAAATCCCGGTATTCCCGGAAGATGACGAGCGCGATATTATCGGGCGTATCCAGCATCAGGAACATGCGATTTATCCACTGGTGGTGAGCTGGTTTATCGAAGGGCGTTTGACAATGCAAGGTAACACGGCCTGGCTCGATAATGTTCAGTTACCAGCCCAGGGATATGCTGCCGACTAGATGGTGCCCGCTGTCGGTTATTTCCTTAAGGTAACAGACAGCATGATGGCGGCATGACGACATCATGCTTATTCACGTTTATGCCGCTAACTCTATCAAAAATCACTTTTTAATCTCCCTCTCATATTCTTGTCATGCATTTATAAGATACTTTTGTTATCTGGGTTGGACATTTTTTATGAAAGCTCGCCATAATAATACACGTGACAATGACAATAATTGCCATGTCTGCGTAAGAGAATGTGAGGACAAATGGGTCAGGATAAGTTGTATATCGAAAAAGAACTGAGCTGGTTAACCTTTAACGAGCGCGTTCTGCAGGAAGCGGCAGATAAAACCAATCCGCTTATTGAGCGCATGCGCTTTCTCGGCATCTATTCTAATAACCTGGACGAATTCTATAAAGTTCGCTTCGCCGAGTTAAAACGACAGATCCTGATTAACGAGGAGCAAGGGTTATCCTCTAATCAACGCCATTTACTGAATAAAATTCAGACTCGCGTACTGAAAGCCGATCAGGAGTTTGATGGCCTGTACAATGATCTGCTGCTGGAGATGGCCCGTAACCAAATCTTTCTTATCAACGAGCGTCAGTTATCACCCAATCAGCAGAACTGGCTACGCAGCTTTTTCAAACATCAATTACGCCCCCACATAACCCCGATTTTGGTCAACCGCGATACGGATTTGGTACAGTTTCTGAAGGATGACTACACCTATCTGGCGGTTGAAATTATGCGGGGTGAAAACATTCGTTATGCGTTGCTGGAAATTCCTTCAGACAAGGTTCCCCGGTTTGTTAATTTACCACCGGAAGCACCACGCAGACGCAAGCCAATGATTTTACTAGACAACATACTTCGTTACTGCCTGGATGATATCTTTAAAGGGTTCTTCGACTATGATGCGCTGAATGCCTATTCAATGAAGATGACCCGTGATGCTGAATACGATCTAGTGACTGAAATGGAGTCCAGCTTGCTTGAGCTGATGTCTTCAAGCCTGAAACAGCGGTTAACCGCAGAACCGGTGCGTTTTGTGTACCAACGGGACATGCCAAAAGCCCTGGTCGAAATGCTCTGCGAAAAACTGACCATTTCAAATTATGACTCGATCATTCCAGGTGGCCGTTATCATAATTTTAAAGATTTTATTGGCTTCCCTAATGTAGGCAAAGCGAATCTGGTCAACAAACCGCTGCCACGTTTACGCCATACTTGGTTTGATCACTTCCGTAATGGGTTTGACGCCATTCGTGAACGGGATGTTTTACTCTATTATCCGTACCACACGTTTGAGCACGTCCTTGAACTTTTACGCCAGGCTTCGTTTGACCCTAACGTATTAGCCATTAAAATTAATATTTACCGGGTTGCCAAAGACTCCCGTATTATTGAGTCAATGATCCACGCAGCCCACAATGGGAAGAAAGTCACCGTCGTGGTGGAACTGCAGGCACGTTTTGACGAAGAGGCCAATATTCACTGGGCTAAACGTCTGACGGAAGCTGGGGTACATGTTATTTTCTCCGCACCGGGTCTGAAAATCCACGCTAAACTGTTTCTTATCTCACGTATGGAAGGTGACGATATTGTGCGTTATGCCCATATTGGTACCGGTAATTTCAATGAGAAAACAGCGCGTATTTACACCGATTACTCGTTACTGACAGCAGATTCACGCATCACGAATGAAGTACGCCGGGTCTTTAACTTTATTGAAAACCCCTATCGCCCGGTGACCTTCGACCATTTGCTTGTTTCTCCGCAAAATTCGCGTCGTCTGCTTTATGATATGATCGACCGTGAAATTGTGAATGCACAGAGCGGGCAGCCTTCAGGGATTACCCTCAAGCTCAATAACCTGGTTGATAAAGGTTTGGTTGACAGACTTTATGCTGCTTCTGGCGCTGGAGTGAAAATCAATCTTTTGATTCGCGGGATGTGCTCGCTGATCCCTGAACTCGCAGGTGTCAGTGATAATATTCGTGTTATTAGCATTGTTGACCGTTACCTTGAGCACGACAGAGTCTATATTTTCGAGAACGGTGGGGATAAGAACGTCTTCCTTTCGTCTGCTGACTGGATGACGCGAAACATTGATTACCGTATAGAGGTCGCTGTCCCGATCCTTGATCCTCGACTGAAGCAGCAGATGCTGGATATTATAGATATTCTGTTTAGTGATACAGTGAAGGCACGGATCATCGATAAAGAACTCAGTAATCGCTATGTACCGCGCGGTAACCGCCGTAAAGTTCGTTCTCAATTAGCGATTTACGATTACCTTAAATCTCTGGAACAACCTGAATAACGCATTATGCCGCTATCAAACCAAACTCCACGCCCGCAGGAATTCGCTGCGGTCGATCTCGGTTCCAACAGTTTCCATATGGTCATTGCCCGTGTGGTTGATGGAGCAATGCAAATTATTGGTCGCCTTAAACAGCGCGTCCACCTGGCTGATGGCCTGGGGCCCGATGGCCTTTTAGATGAAGAGGCTATGGAACGCGGGCTTGCTTGCCTGGCTCTTTTTGCTGAACGTCTGCAAGGATTCAACCCCGATAATGTCTGTATTGTGGGTACCCACTCATTACGTGAAGCAACGAACGCCGAGGTATTTCTACGTCGTGCTGAAAAAGTCATCCCCTACCCCATTGAAATAATTCCCGGCAATGAAGAGGCACGCCTCATCTTTATGGGGGTTGAACACACCCAGCCTGAACGTGGCCGTAAGCTCGTGATTGATATTGGTGGTGGATCGACTGAACTGGTGATCGGTGAAGATTTTGAACCCCTGCTTGTAGAAAGTCGTCGTATGGGCTGTGTCAGCTTTGCGCAGCAGTTCTTCCCACAAGGTAATATTAGCGAAGCCGGCTTTAAGCGTGCCCGGATGACGGCTGTACAGAAATTAGAGAACCTTGCCTGGCAGTTTCGTCTCAAAGGCTGGAAAGTGGCACTTGGCGCGTCTGGCACCATTAAAGCGGCCCATGAAATGTTGGTCGAAATGGGCGAAAAAGACGGCATGATCACCGCCGAACGCCTGGATATGCTGCAGCGCGAAGTATTAAAGTTCAAAAATGTGTCAGCCCTGAGTCTGCCGGGGTTATCCGAAGAACGTAAATCAGTATTTGTTTCCGGTCTGGCTATTTTATGTGGCGTTTTTGATTCCCTGGCAATTCGCGAACTGCGTCTTTCCGATGGTGCGCTGCGGGAAGGCGTACTGTATGAAATGGAAGGTCGCTTTCGCCATCAGGATGTGCGGATCCGTACGGCACAAAGTCTGGCCGAACAGTACCATATTGACAGTGATCAGGCCAAACGCGTGCTGGAGACGGTTGAGCTACTGCATCAGCAGTGGGAAGCGCAGAATCCTAAGCTCGCTAATTTGCAGCTTACTGCACTACTAAAATGGGCCGCGATGCTTCACGAAGTGGGACTCAGCATTAACCATAGCGGTTTGCATCGTCATTCGGCCTATATCCTGCAGAATAGTAACCTGCCGGGATTCACTCAGGAACAGCAGTTGCTGATGGCAACCATGGTGCGTTTCCATCGCCGGGTCGTCAAGCTGGATGATTTACCCCGTCTGACGCTATTCAAAAAGAAGTATTTCCTGCCGCTGATTCAGATTTTGCGCCTTGCTGTACTGCTGAATAATCAACGCCAGTCTACTACCACGCCACCGACGCTGACCCTGGTCACCAGTGATAATAGCTGGACTCTGCGTTTTCCTCATGACTGGTTTAGCCAAAACACACTGGTTCAGCTGGATTTGGAAAGAGAGCAACAGTACTGGGAAAACGTTGTTGACTGGAAACTCAATATTGAAGAAGCGCCACACATTATGGATTTTTGATCAGCCTCTTGACGCTGGTTAGCCTTAACACTGGAAACCCACCCTAAGCTATAGCGGTGGGTTTTTATCATTGACCAAGTCTTCTAACGGCTGTGGGGAACTGATAAGAAATCCCTGAATATAGTCAATACCCAGTGCCGTCACCACCTCACGAATCGCTTCCGTTTCGACACATTCAGCGACAATTTGCATTTTCTTAATCCGGGCCAGCTGGCAGATAGAGCTCACCGCCTGATAGTCGAGGCTACTGCTAAGTATGTTACGAATAAATCGACCGTCTATTTTTAATATATCAGCACTGAGCTCCTTCAGAATGGCATAAGTACCGTACCCGGCACCAAAATTGTCAATCGCAATCCTGCATCCCATATGCTGCAACATATTGATAGTATTATTAGCTTGTTTAAGGCTGACGAGCGAGTCGCAGTCTGTTATTTCAAAAATTAGCTGCCAGGGCTCAATGTGATAACGGGTCAGCAGGCGTTTTACTTCCAACGGGAAATGGGCGCGACATACGGAAGCAGGCGTCAAGTTAATGGAAAACTGGCAACCTGGTAACGCTTTACTGTGTCTGGACATAAACATCAACACCGCATTTAATACCCAGCGATCAATACGCGACGACAAACCAAACTCCTGAGCAATCGGCATAAAGATATCTGGGGTCAACATCTCTTGATTATCCCCCAACATGCGGAGCAAAATTTCATAATGACTGTCGCCACGCATACCTTCAATGCGTTGTGCCATTAATACAAAGCGTCCATTATCCAGCGCATGCTGCAGACGATTCATCATCTCAACTTTGTGTTTGACCTCATTTTGCACCGGGTTAGAACCTTGCATTTGCAAATTTTCCGGGTGGAAAGTCGTCAGTGAACGCTCTGCCATGGTGCTCAATTCCCCTAACAACAAATAGAGATGGGAAACGGGATGACGAACATAACAATAACTCATGCCTACCTGCGGCTGGAGCGGTAACCCGTTCCAGACAAAACGAAACTGTCTCAGCCGTTGGTAAATGGCTTCAATTTTCGGTGGGTATAACTGATCGTGCTCTGCATCGCTGTCATGCTGTAAGCGCAGCGCTAAACTTGCCCCGGAAAGATGGTATACGGTCTCTTTTGCCATCAGTTCTTTACGCAAAAAGGCAGCCAATTGCTGCTTATACTGTATTCGCAATAATACACCATAGTTTCTCCCCAGTAATTCCAGGTCAGGGATGGTGATTAAGCTAATCACAGACCAGCGTTGCAGCCCGATATCCCTGCTCAATGCCCGTAAATTGGGCATCTGTAATACAGGATCGATATACGCCAGGCGGCGAGCCTTGTTATAAAAAATACGCTGCCGTGTTATTACTCCCGCCATCAGATAAATGGTGACCGAGAACACGCCATAGCAAGAGGAGACTATCGCTAAATGGAGTTCCATCCCCATATCCGGAGACTGATAATTATGGAATCTGTTGGAAAGAATGATGAGTAATAACGTCCATGCCTGAGTAATAAACAAAAAACCAAAACGCATGGCTCCCCATAACATCACAGGAAGAAGAAGAATCAACGTGTAATCGGTACTAAAAATAGTGCTAGTTTCGTTAATCGGGTTGAGCAATAACAGAGCCAATAAAACGACTAGCCCACCCCATAACATAATTTCACTGAATGTCACTCCCGGTTGTATCTGCGTTCGCATGCGAGACCAAAAGCTCTTGATAAACCGGGGGTTAACAATAATACGTAACAGATAGTAGAAAAAGGGTAACCCAATCATGCTACCAATCAGTACGGCCTGGTAGTTAATTAACGTGCGCACTGTCCATAACATATCGGGAAAGATCAAAAACTCAGTATCGTATATACCAAGTAATAATCCTGTTTCATAGAACAGTAAAAATAGTGTGCCATTGACCCAGACTAGCCAGAACATTCGAGCAGCGACTAAGTTTATCATGTCGAATCTCACGGCATGACGTCGTGGCACAAAAACGTGGTAACAGAACCAACTCACACCCAATGGCACCAGGCAATGTAGCGTGTAGACAGATGCCATTAATTCCCCTTTTAAAGGGACATAACGGATTAACAAAGCCAGCACAATGCCAGGAAAAGCCGCCCAGCCGAATAGCATGACAAAAGCCGTCATGAAAGCGAGGGGCATATAGAGCAGGAAGACACGCCCCCCATCGAGCAAAGTCTGGGTGTTAAGACTAACCACCAGGGGGAGGAAAAGGGCTGGCAGGATCAGCGGCAAGGCCCACCAGCGATTTTTTGAACGTTGATACCAAAGAATTAAACGCATATTGATTCGTCACCGCCTCCTTTCGTGAACGTATTCTCTGCCAGCTTTATCACCTGCTTGCGACTTCATCCATGATGCATTGATAAAAGGAAGCAAAATCTACCCACAGCATGTTATTACCACTGACTGAATATATCATACATAGTAAGGCTGGCTATTAAGCTCAACATGCTTCATCCACTTACGCTATTCTTTCTGTCTGACGACTTGCTGGGATTTATACTTGTGAGCAAATGAAAAATTGACCTAATATGTTCCCGGTGACTAAATACTTGGCCAGCCCAGGATACAAGCACACTCTAAGGCCTTTTGACTTGACACAGGGTACAACAATGGGAAACCGACACAAATTTAACAATCGCATGATGCGTATTATCCTGCTAATTAGCTTCTTGTTTCTATTTGGTCGTTTTGTCTACTCTTCTATTGGTGCCTGGTATCATCATCAGGATAAAAAAGAACAAAATCAGCCTGTTCAGCAAACCAGTTCCTCTGCCGAACGCATTATTGAGTAGATACTGTCGCACAATTCTTGCCGTCAGCTAAACCCCGTATGATGCCCACCGGGTATCTGAGCGCGTTCAATGTAACTTGTTATGGCTCAATTATGAATAACGACTTTGCTCCTCGGATCTCTTACTTTAGATCATTTCACAGACATATCCGCCGTGAATTGCAGTCAACCTGTCACAAGTGAACCTCAACACACGGATACAGAAAGACTTTATAGAGAAAGCCGGTCTTATCATCACGTTTTTAATTGGTTCGCCCTTTTTTGCCACGACTTGTCATCACACATTAAAATACCGACCAGGCTTGATATTGATAATCATTAGCATTAATGTTTCAGTACTGTAAAATTCATCCCTACTATTCACCTGACCATATAACTCAATCATTAAAATGAAAAAAAATAGGCAAATGATCACCGGATTACTGCTATGTGGCAGCCTGGTATTAACGGCTTGTCAGAATCAGGCCTCTTCTGAACCTGTAAATACATTAATTCCTGAAGGTTCGCAGATTCAAAATACTCGGACAGGGGCTTTAGTGACCCCACAGCAACTGCTTAATGTACTGAGCGATGCCCCGATGGTTATCGTCGGCGAAGAACATACCAATGTGGCCCATCATGATATTGAGCTCTGGCTCCTGCAACACCTTGAAAAAAAACGTCCTCAAGGCAGTATTTTGCTGGAAATGATTACCCAGGATCAGCAACCAGCCGTCGATGAAGTTAAGCAAATGCTGGCGGCGGGTAACAACCTGCAGGAATCCAGAATACAGGAAGATCTTCACTGGAATACCGGCTGGCCATGGTCAATGTATGGCAAAATCGTAATGACAGGACTGGGAAGCCATTCTGCCCTATTAAGCGCGAATATACCCCGCACTCGCATTTTAGACATTTACAAAGAACCGACTTTCCCGGCTGGGGAACAGAGCTCGCGAGCCGACGTGCATGATGCACTATCCCGTACTATTACCCAGATGCATGGGGGAGATATTCAGCCTAATCAGCTCCGGGCCATGTTAGCCATTCAGCAGCATCGTGATCGTTTTATGGCACAGCAGCTACTCAATGCCCGGCATCCGGGTATCCTGCTTGTCGGTGGTTACCATGCGGCTAAAGATGTGGGTGTCCCACTGCATATTCAGGATCTTAATGGCCCGCCCCCCGTTGTGTTAATGCTCACTACTCAGGGAACGCCTGTTAGTGCTGCACAGGCGGATTATGCCTGGTCTGTCCCGGCAGTTAAATAATAACAGCAATAACAAGGCCACCAAGCCTCTTGCCTGGTGGCCCATCAATAGTTCCCGGTTATGGCATCGCCTGTAAATTAAACGCTATTCCTGTATAGCCTACCCCTGGGTTAAAACCTGATGCCACTATTTAATACCGTCACTGCATCCTACCAGCTCAAGCCTTGCATATTGTAATCAACGAAATGATGTCCGCCTTTTCCTTTATAGCTTTCAAGGACTTTTACTAATCCCTGTACGCTATCTGCGACAGTCAAAGGTGCGCTGGTCCCCCCCAAGTCTGTCTGTACCCAGCCCGGGTGAAGGGAAAGAAGCGTCTGTCCACGGGACTCCATCC
This sequence comes from Citrobacter sp. JGM124, assembly GCF_018257795.1. GTDB lineage: Bacteria > Pseudomonadota > Gammaproteobacteria > Enterobacterales > Enterobacteriaceae > JGM124. The sequence goes on from NZ_JAERJD010000007.1 coordinate 188,439, forward strand.
CAGGAAGGAGTGCTCGCGTGAGCATATTCAGTGCTGATTTACTTGCTGAATACAATGGCATATCCGCCTGGGGATTTTCATTCAGGCTTGCCAGTTTTGAACTGGTGAAAGCCAGAATACCTGTATTCGCTTTTAGAGCATGGAGGGTCGCCTCGGCAATTCTGATGGGCGAAAAAGTATTCGTCATAAACAGTGACAACAATTCGTCCACCGTTGCGGTATTGACGGACTGGTGTTCAGGACCATAGACCCCGGCATTGACCACAATGACATCAAATTGCTCTGGGGGGAGCATCTGGCCAAAGGTGATGCTTTGCTGGGTATTGTTGATATCAAGAGTGACCCATTTAATTTCTGGTGATTCTTCTGCACCAGCAAGCCCCCTGCGCGTGGCCGAAACAGCCCATCCCTGCTGTTGTAATCTTTTACTCAAACCAAGACCAATCCCCCGGGAAGCTCCTATGATCAATGCGTTACGTGGTTGACTCATCCTTTCCTCCGTTTATATGGGTTACCTTATTGACGCCCTTACTTTATGGCCTCAAGGATTAACCAGAATCCATTATTTGAGGGGCATATTATGGGGCGATGTATTAAGCATAAAGACAGGTTGTGTATGCCTGAAATGAATTTTTCTGTATTAATGACACAGTTTTTTTATGGGGTAAGGCCAGAAATGTTGTAATCGCTTTTCAATCCATAAAAAATTCTATGGCATCTATAGATTACATCATTTTTAATATAGCTTCGGTCTTCCTACACTCGCATCCAATCTGAAATGATGCGAGAAATGATCATGCCTTTTGTTGTTTATATCTTCACCCTGAGTGCCTTTGCCCTTGGCCTGGCGGAATTCGTACCTATCGGGCTCACTGATGTGATGGCATCAGGCCTTAATGTCACCGTTGAACAGGTCGGGTCGACCGTCACTGCCTATGCGCTCGGGGCCACCTTTTCTGCACCAATCCTGACGGCACTGACAGCGAACTGGTCCAGAAAAAATGTCATGCTCGTGACAACACTGGTCTTTACACTGGGAAGCTTTGTGGCGGCTTATGCCACCACACTCTCAGCAATGGTTATTGCCCGTTTTATAGCCGGCATCGGGCATGGGTTATTCCTGGCTGTCGCAGCAAGTACGGCAGCAACACTGGCCGGGAAAGGGAAAGAGGGGCGGGCTGTCGCGGTTGTCTTCGGTGGTTTCACTCTGGCAATGGCTATTGGTGTCCCGGTGAGCACCTGGCTTGGTGGTATAATGGCATGGCGGCCTGTACTGGCAATGATTGGCATATTTGGCGCGACAGGTCTCGTTGGTTTGCTGTTAGGGATGAAAGATCCGCTCCGCACTTCACAAAATAATCAGGCCGCTTCCGTCACAAAGCATATTTTAGCGTTACTGAATCCTGCCTTACTCAGTGCTGCGCTTGTTACTGTCCTGTCTTATGGTGGTTCTTTCACGGCATACACTTACATCGCGCCGATCCTGACACAACTGACTGGTCTGATGCCCACCAGTGTCGGTATTTTCATGCTCGCATACGGCGTTTTCGCGACCATCGGTAACATACTGGGTGGTAAGATAACAGACTCACTGGGCGTAAACCGGGCAAATATTCTGATAATCAGCGGCATTGTCATGATAACCCTGGGCATGTGGGTATTCTCTGGTTCAGCAATCATGATGGGCATTATGGTGGCTCTCCTCGGGATGTTCACCTTTGGAGCGGTACCCGCACTACAGGCAAGATTGATCCACGTAGCATCGGAGAAAGCACCAGATGCCACAGGAGTAGCATCCGGCCTTAATATCGCCGGTTTTAATTCAGGTATTGCTCTGGGTTCAGTGACAGGGGCTTTTACCATCAGCAGTGTCGGGATCATTTATACGGGCCTGGCGGGTGCGGTGCTGTCCATTCTGGGTCTGCTGCTGCTGCTTTCACAAAAAGCCAAGGATAAATAGCCGGGCAGGATAGCGATAAACAGAATGATCCCGCTATGTAGATAATCCTGTCACTGAAGCGCTATTCTCCGTTACACCTGCCGGTACAGGCCACAATTCACCGGTCAATAGTAGAATGTATGTGTATTCTGGTGACAGAATATGTAACGCTCTCCGGAGGAGATGACCATATGAGCCATTTGACGCATCTGAGAACATTTCTGGAAGTTTATCGTGTCCGATCCATCTCTCAGGCGGCGCTTAATTTGGCCATCACGCAGCCAACAGCCTCCTTACATATCCAGGCGATTGAGCTGTTTGTGGGTAAACCACTTTTTATTCGTCAGCCACGTGGGGTAACGTCAACAGCAGCAGCCGATGAACTGGCCCGATCCGTCGCACCGCATCTTGATAGTATCGAGATGAAACTGGCCACCTATCGGTTAGGGCAAGCTGAAGGGGGAACCGTCCATATTGTTGGCCCCTCTGATTTTATCCATAACCGGCTGGCTTCTTCCCTGGCAACGTTGATACCTGACGGTTTTAATTTTCGCCTGCACACAGGTAATAAGCAGCAGATCTATGCCTTACTTGATTCAGGAACCATGGATCTCGCGATTACTGCCTCCATGCCAGACGAACATCAGTATGCCTTTGCGCATTTGTTGACTGAACGCATGATGCTCGTGTTTGCCCCCTCCCTGACGAGAGCCATCGGTAAACTCACAAAGGAGTCATTAGGCCAGACTCCTCTTATCGCCTATGATGAAGACTTGCCCTTAGTCAGAAATCTCTGGTCATCTCTTTTTCAGGTATCACCAGACATTAAAGCTGCCTTTACCATACCCGATTTGCGTATTATTAAAGACATGGTAATCGATGGACATGGCTGGAGCGTCCTGCCAGATTACCATTGCCAGGATGCGTTATCTGACGGGCGGTTGCTTGCCGCCAATGCTGTTGCTGATGCCCCCACTAACCATCTCTATCTTGTCTGGCAAAAGAACGGAATGAAGAGTAAAGCTACTGCCTATACCAGAGATTATATTCTTACACTCTTTCGGTGATTGTATCTGTTTATCGCCACAGTACCCCATGTTGCCGTGGCAGCAGTGCCATTTAAATATCGCCACTCAAGCCCCCTTTTTTGGGTTAGTCTACTGGATGGTTTCTGTGTCTTAATATTTTCCTTTATCAACGAGGTTATTATGAGTATTTCTGTTATCGCTTTATTAACTGCTGAAGCTGAAGTGATTGAAAGTATCAAACCCGTCTTACAAGATCTGATAATCAAAAGCCGGGCTGAAAGCGGCTGTATCCGCTATGACGCTTTCATTGGTGACAATGGGGTGACTTTTGTAGAGGAGTGGGCATCCACTGACATTCTTAACACTCATGAAAAAACAGAGCATTTTCAGAAGCTTGTGCATGAGATAGGAAAAAATAATATGAATATTGAGATCAGTTTCGTCAAGCCATTGATCTAAATAATATGCACGGACGGGGTTGTTGTTAGCTTTATGCCAGATAACAATCGGTTGGGTTACCGGGTATAGTTTAACTTACAGATAGTTAGCACCCACTTATACTGACCGAAAGTGTTTTCGTAAGAAAAGGCTCTGGCTGGTACAAAAAAGCCCGCGGTGTGGAGTGTCCCCCATTTATTGACGGCCTGATTTCGGTACTGCACCGGACTCAGGCCGTTTAATTTTGCTCTGATTCCTTCGCTGTTGTAACCACAGACAGACTCACCCTCTGCTTTTTTCAACGGTTCCATATCTTCATATTCTGTGTTGTGCCAGCACTGGGTTTTCAGCAGACAACAAATTGTCTATGGCAGCGTTGTCCAGACAGTGACTCCCGGGAGACACCCTCTGCTTAACCCCGTGGGATAGCAAGCTTCCCTGACAACCTGCTATCTGATATTGCCAGCCCTGGACGGAATGAAGTACAGACCCATTATCTGAGTTCAGCCTCTGGCATGCATCATCGAGAGTTTTACCGCTCATGTTCATGCCGGGATGCGCATCCATCGACCAGGCAAAGTGAGCTGTTAACGAGTCATTATGAGCTAAAGATACTCGAGGAATACCTACAATTAATCCATTGGCCCGTAACCCTAAAGCAAATAATCGGAGACAGATATGACCAAGCCAATCTGGCAGGCACCCGCCATTAACCGTAAGAAAGTTGGCGATATGCTCGTGACAATACTGAGTGACGGTTACCTGGATGTTTCGTTTGAACTGCTTTCAGGCATTGACGGCTCCCGTGCAGAACAACTGCTTCAGAAACGCGGCAGCGCCGGCGCTGCCGCGTATTAATATTAATGTGTATGTTGTTCAGACGCCTGACCGTACCATCCTGATAGACAGTGGTGCGGGTGGTATCAATGGATGGGGTGGCCGGTTACAGGTTGCCCTTGCAGCGGCAGGCATTGATCCTCTGCAGATAGACACTATTCTTCTGACCCACGCGCATCCCGATCATATTGGCGGTCTGGCTGCGCCGTTGAAAACCCCCGTTTTTCGTAATGTCGAGCAACTGTTTGTACATAAAAAAGAGTTGGATTTCTGGCGTGACGAAACCATTGCTACTGGTGCTCCTGATGGCTTTAAGCCTTTCTTTGAACTGGCTAAAAATGCTTTTGATGCCTATGATGAAAGAATTGTTGCCTTCAGCAATGAAGACATCTTACCAGGAATTCAGAGCATCCCGCTCTTTGGCCATACCCCGGGGCATTCAGGGTACGTGCTGGGTAACGAAAAGGAAAACCTGTTGATCTGGGGTGATATTGTTCATTTCCCGCATATTCAGGTTGCCCAGCCAGAAGTGACCATTGCTTTCGACAGCGATCCAGCGGCGGCGGCTGAGGTGCGTAACCACGTACTCGACCGTGTATCCAGCGATCATATTGCCGTCAGCGGCATGCATTTTAATATGCCGGTCACCGGCTCAGTCAGGCGTGATGGCAACAGGTATGCGCTCGACTACGACATATGGTCACCGTCTGTCTGACAGCCCGCCCGGCGTAAAAACCGGGCAGCCAGTTCTTTGCACAAATGGTACAGCGCAAGTACCGATAAATGATTTATCTCCCTGACAGGGTATATTTCAAAGAAATCTGAACTGTACTGAGAGTAGTAATGTCAGACAATACCGTTAACGAACTGCTGGATGATCTGCTGGCGCTGACCCGCTTACGAGCCCCACTTCCCTGTGACTGCCTTCGTGCCGTTCAGACACATAGTGTAAGGCGCTTTGAAGCCGAAGGAGCCACGCTGTCTTTTCCCCTCCTTGGAACGTTTCGTTACCGTGAAAAGGATATCTGGAAGACAGTGCTGCCCGGCGAGATTCTCATTATCCCTAATGCCCGCAGGGTCGATATCGAATATTCGCCGAAAAAAGAGGAAGAGTTTGTCGCCCTGAGCGTCGTTCTGACCGATGAACAACTTGAAGCTGCACGGTTACTACTGGATGCGCCTCCACCAACCGATACCGGTGATATAACCTCGATGCCAGTGTCCGAATTGATAAGCCCCCTCAGTCGCTGGACCCGGGCGATGCGTGAGGGTAAGAAATCGCTCTCTATGCTTGCGATGGTCGAGATCGTTCTGATGCTTTATGCCGCTGGCCATCACACCCTTTTACGCGCTCGCGAACCCAGCATCGCTATGCGAATTAGCCGTATGGTATCCGCTGAACCAGCCCGGCGCTGGAGTGCTGCTGAAGTAGAGTCATCTCTGGGATTGTCGGGGCCAACGCTGCGCCGCCGCCTGGCCGCTGAATCCACCAGCCTGCGGACCATCATTGCTGACGCAAGAACCGCAGAGGCTCTGCGTCTGCTCATGACTTCTGCATTACCAGTAAAAACAGTTGCCGGGCGAGTTGGCTACAGTTCCGTTACCAGCTTCAGCAGGCGGTTTACCGAGCGATACGGTGTGGAACCATCAGGTTTTCGCCGATGACCCTGGCTGAATATGGCTCGTGCACATTCCGAAAAGAACTTCCCTGTTTTTTACGGATAACACCTTTTAAATTGTAGGAGTAATTCATGGAATATACGAAGTTAGGCTCTACGGGACTGGATATATCACGTCTTTGCCTGGGATGTATGACGTTCGGTCAGCCCGACGCAGGAGCTCATCCCTGGACGCTTGCTGAAGATGACGCACGCCCAATTTTCCGCCATGCCGTTGAAAATGGTATTAATTTTTTCGACACCGCTAACAGCTATTCTGCCGGTACGTCTGAAGAAATGGTCGGCAGATTCCTCAAGGAATTTACAAATCGTGATGAGGTCGTGCTGGCGACTAAAGTGTTTTTCCCGCCCGGTGCTCTGGGAAGTAAACCCACGCCTAATGGGCAGGGACTGTCACGCAAGGCTATCATGACGGAAATAGATAAAAGCCTGAAACGCCTGGGTACAGATTACGTGGATCTTTATCAGATCCACCGTTGGGACTATTCGACACCTATTGAAGAAACCATGGAAGCATTACATGCTGTTGTGACTGCCGGTAAAGCACGTTATATCGGCGCGTCATCCATGTATGCCTGGCAGTTTTCCAAAGCCCAGGAAGTGGCTCGTGCAAACGGTCTGACACAGTTTGTCAGTATGCAAAACTATCTGAACCTGCTTTATCGGGAAGAAGAGCGGGAAATGATCCCAATGTGTGTAGACCAGGGGGTAGGGCTTATTCCGTGGAGTCCGCTTGCCAGAGGTAAATTAGCCCGTCCGCTCGGTGAAAGTTCAAGTCGTAACGAAACCGACACAACCTCTAGGATGCTTTATACTGCAACCGAAGAAGCGGACAACAGAGTTATCAGCACGGTTGAAAAGATTGCAGCCGCCCGTGGTATACCAATGGCGCAGATCGGTCTGGCATGGGTACTCAACAAGCAGGGTGTGTCTGCACCTATCGTAGGGGCTTCCAGAACGGTTCAGCTGGATGATGCTATTCAGGCGTTGAAGATCAGGCTCACTGATGATGAGATAGCCGATCTCGAAAGAGAATATATCCCTCATGCCGTAACCGGACATAACTGACAACCATCCGACACGGAATCATCAGTAACGGGCAGGTAACCTGCCCGTTTCGCGCTACCGCGGTATAACGACATGATACAGTGCCCACTCTTCGTTATCTGAGACAGGCCCTGAATAGCTTCCCCCGGTACAAAGCATCATGCATAAAATTCAGTACCCAATATTAACTATCTGAGTTCCAGTAAAATATAAGGCCATTTTCGATTAAATGGCTTTATTATGGCGCGCATTAAATCTATTAGCCTGCACGGTAGCTGACAGTATTCCCTCGCAGTACACCACCCCATCCGGCAACCCGCTGCCAGCAAGGCTCTGACATTAAAAGTTCATCACATCCCTGCCTGCCTGCCTGCCAATAGAGATAGCAGACTGGATTCAGTAACATTGGACGGATCCAAGTTTTAACTGTAGCGCTGCCCGTCTTCTTCACTAATCGCTCTGATGATTCTGGCTGGATTTCCGGCGACAAGTACACCATCAGGCACATCTTTAATCACCACAGCCCCCGCACCGATCACGCTCCCCTTACCGATGCTGACACCAGGCAGAATATTGACCCCGGCACCGATCCAGACATCATCCCCGATGGTTACCGGAAGAGCATATTCCAGCCCCTGGTTTCTGCGCCGGGAGTCAAGGGGATGACCGGCGGTATAAATCCCGACGTTCGGAGCAATAAATACGTTATCACCGATCCTCACTTTTGCTCCGTCGAGAATCGTTAAATTCACATTGGCGTAAAAATTTTCACCAATTTCAATGTTATAGCCATAATCACAATAGAAAGGACCTTCAATGATGTAGTTTTTCCCATGCTTGCCGAGGAGGCTGGTGAGGATTTGCTCTCTTTTTTCCTTTTCCGTAAATGGCGTATGGTTAAAAGTAAAAAGTTTTAGCTTGGCATCATCTCGTTGCTTAAGTAAATCAACATCATAATTTGCATCGTACAATAATCCCGCTGCTGCTTTTTCCGCTTCTTTCATTTAAATCTTCCTCTGAGCTGCTCGAAGTAAAAGATTTCACGTGTTTGAAATAAAAATCATACTTTGTTTCTGAAACCCGGGAGTCCGCCACATCCAGATATCCGGACTATAGACAAAGCAGAACCTTTATATGTACGATTGTACATATAAAGTTATTAATGTATACCCTGCAAAAGAGGAGTGAATTGTGAATGAGGAAAATAAGAAGGATTCTGGTCGTCGAAAACGTCGCTACGATCCCACGCGGCGTGAACGGCTGATTACTGCCACACTTGAGGTTATCGAACAATATGGCGTGGCCGGAACATCCACCCGAAAGGTGGCTGAAATCGCTGATGTCTCTCTGGGCTCACTGACATATTACTTTGAGAGTATCAATCATCTTCTCGAAGAGGCTTTTACTCACCTGTCAACGAAGATAAGTAATGCGTTCAGTGAGCGGCTCAGTGCCGCCAGGACCAGAGAAGACGCGATTACAGCCGTGGTGGATATTATCGATCAGAATATCTGGAGCTCACCACAGACACTGACACTCAGCTTCGAGCTCTACTCGTTTGTTTCCAGAAATCCTCATTTGCAGTCACTTCCACAACGCTGGATGCAACAGAGTCGTCTGGCATTGGCGCAACATTTCACCCCCTCGACAGCAAGAGCGCTTGATGCACTGATTGAAGGTATCGGGATACATAATCGCTTTGATAAAGAACCAATGCCTCGCGTAGAAATTGAATCGTTGATCCGACAGATAGCCTCCCGAGGTTAATCTGTCAGTGACCACAGCGTTACCTTATTTCTGGTTTATCATCTGCACGCTTCAGACAAGTACGTGACAGGTTACGTTCGTCCCTGTCAGTACAAGAGGGGAAACCATTGCAAACGATCAGCCAGCGCTCTGCCATGTAACAGCAAGTGTTTCAGCGCCCCCGTACTGTTACAGGTAAATCGGGCTGCACAGGTGACCATTCTTATTTAACCAAAACGTCTGGGGATAAAACTCGAATCCTGAAACGCCCCCTGGTGGACGAGACCATTCACACCTTCAAGTGGTCAAATCAGTTTTTTGTCCCATGATACGGTCTTTGTTCCACGGTGACGTTTGCATGCTCAAACCTCCTGCAATGTGAGAGAGTTAAGTATGACCGCCCCTCATGAGCGGAAAGGAGACCAACCAGTAAAAGCCCGCCTGGGTTATTACATCTCAACTGGGTACTGAACACCCACCGGAGTCGCTGACTTTTCCCGTCGCACCCGTTAGCCCCGTTCCCGGCTTGATACTGATCAATAAAGACAGCTTTAATCCTGTAAAAAAAATAATAAGTATTGAACCCTGACGAAATACTGGCAATAGTAGCACCAATTATTAGACGATCGGTCAATATTATTTTGAACGATTTAATAACTGAACGGTATACGAACAGACAGACGAGGTGAAAGTGTTTAACTCTTTGTTAATTAATAAAACAGATGATTGTTACAGTGCGCAACTTGCTGAAATTGCCGAAAGTGAACTGCCTCAAGGGGATGTTGAGGTCAATGTTGACTATTCATCCATCAATTACAAAGACGCCCTGGCCATTACAGGCCGGGGGCCTATCGTCCGGCACTTTCCAATGGTGCCAGGCATTGATTTTGCCGGTACAGTGTCCGCTAGCTCACATCCGGAATATCAGGTCGGAGATAAGGTTCTCCTGACTGGCTGGGGTGTAGGGGAAAAACACTGGGGTGGGTTGTCCGAAAAAGCGCGGGTAAAAGGAGACTGGCTGACACACCTTCCGGCTGGCGCAAACAACAAACACGTAATGGCAATTGGTACAGCTGGCTTTACCGCGATGTTGTGTGTCGATGCACTATTGAATCATGGTGTTAAGCCTGAAGATGGTTCAGTTCTTGTAACCGGTGCCAGTGGAGGTGTCGGAAGTATTGCAGCTATGATCCTCGCATCAATGGGTTACCGCGTTACTGCGTCGACTGGTCGTCCGGATGAAGCCGCCTGGCTCTACAAAACGATCGGTGTAGATGAGATTATTCATCGTTCCGAACTTTCCTCCCCTGGAAAACCGTTACAGAAAGAACGTTGGGCTGCTGCCATTGATACGGTCGGCAGCCATACGCTCTGCAATGCCTGCGCAGGGGTGCGATATGGTAGCATTGTTGCGGCCTGCGGCATGGCTCAGGGTATGGATCTGATGGGTAATGTGGCCCCGTTTATCCTGCGTGGCATCACGCTGAAAGGGATTGACAGTGTCATGTTTGCGAAAGAAAAAAGAGCAGCAATCTGGCAGCAGGCGGTACAGTATTTACCAGAGTCCAGACTGGATAGCCTGACCACCGTTTATCCGCTCAGTGAGGCCATCAATGTGGCCGAAAAACTTCTGAGTGGCGGAATTCGCGGCCGGGCAGTAATTAAGTGCAGTTAATTATTTGGATTCAAGGTTCAGCCTGATCTGATTACTTATTATTAAGGGGCTACAGCCCCTTTTCTACTGTTCACCCGCCGCTTTATGAGGGGGCTGATAGTGTACTGACGTTTTGAAATAGCTCCAGAAGTCGTACACAGGTTTGGTTGAACAATAGAGTTTGGCACGCATGACTGCACCTTCCCAGCCACTCCAGAAAATGGCCGCCAGTTGTGTATCATTCATATCGGAACATATTTCGCCTGAAGATAACGCGTCGGACAGACAGACCGCAACAAGGGCCTGCCAGCGCTCAAGAATACTCTGTAGCAGGTTAATAAAGGATGCCGGAAGCCCCGGGCTCTCCTGCATCATATTACCAACCAGGCAGCCTCGGGTGAAATTGTACTTTTTAATCCCGTCGCAGGCATCATCGATGAAATGTTCCAGACGAACCATTGGTGTGCAGGATGATTCATGCAGATGTTTTTTAAGTTTATGCTCAAAGAAACTGTCATAAGAACTCAGAACGGTCTGAGCATATTCCTCTTTACTCTTGAAGTAGTAATAAAATGAACCTTTAGGGACACTGGCATTTTTGACAATTGCATCGACCCCTGTTGCAAGAAAACCATTCTGCGTCAGCAGTTCAAGCCCACTACGGATCAGGTCATTACGGGTATCTGCATATGTCCCCTCTGTTTTTCGCGGCCTTCCCCGTCCGCGACTTTCGCCGGCCATGGAGCATCTCCTACATTTTATTAACGCAAAAGAATAAGTGATTTTGCACGATAGCTTCAATCAGTTTATCCCCTGCGGTGAAGCAGTGGTCACCTCCGCCAAACAGGCAGTGGTATTGCCTGTAACTATAACGCCATGAAGACCACTTTCCTGAACTTGTTTATCGAATGCAATGAAGAATTACCAACGTCCGTTCCTGGCACGGAGCTGTCAGACCATGTTTGGATCTTTCTTGACCGCAGCACGAACCTGAGGCGTTGTTCCCACCTTTTTCATATAACGGGACATTAAAACCGATCTCAGCCGGGGTTAATATCCGGTCTCTTGGCTAAAATCGGGCGATACTTGCAGACCGTATCAGATCAGCGGGATTCTCGACCTTCTCCCCTCTTCTCATTGCCCATCGATATATCCGGCTATGTTGTAAAGCCTGTCTTTTCTTTGAACTTAAGATTTCGTCGCCAGGTACCAGTAAGCATGCTCTGACCAGTTATTCGTCCTTGATACCATGCCATATCAAAATACCAAAATCGTGCGTGACGTTATCAGATATTGTCTGGAGTGACTCAGTAAATAAAAAAGTCCGCGATTACGCGGACTTAAGTATGATTCAGTGCCTGTTAGTGCCAGACGTTTCCGGTTAGGAAATCATTCCCACTCAATAGTCGCAGGCGGTTTTCCTGAGATATCATAAACAACACGGGAAATCCCATTCACTTCGTTGATGATACGGTTTGATACGCGACCAAGGAAGTCATAAGGCAGATGTGCCCAGTGTGCCGTCATAAAGTCGATGGTTTCTACCGCACGCAGGGAGACGACCCAGTCATATTTACGGCCATCACCCATGACGCCCACAGATCGAACGGGCAGGAACACGGTGAAAGCCTGGCTCACTTTATTGTAGAGGTCAGCCTTGTGCAGCTCTTCAATAAAGATGGCATCAGCACGACGCAGCAGGTCACAGTACTCTTTTTTCACTTCACCCAATACCCGGACACCAAGGCCTGGCCCGGGGAATGGATGGCGGTAGAGCATGTCGTAAGGCAGACCAAGTTCCAGACCAATTTTCCGGACTTCATCTTTGAACAGCTCTTTTAATGGCTCAACCAGGCCCATTTTCATCTCTTTAGGCAAGCCACCCACATTGTGGTGAGATTTAATGACATGGGCTTTACCCGTCGCTGAAGCTGCTGATTCAATCACATCAGGGTAGATGGTGCCTTGTGCCAGCCATTTCACCTCTTCGAGACGCAGCGCTTCTTCATCAAAGACTTCAACAAAAACGCGACCGATAGTTTTACGCTTGGCTTCAGGATCATCAATACCAGCCAGTTGATTCAGGAAGCGATCTTCCGCCGCAACATGAACAATATTCAGGCCAAAATGGTCACCGAACATTTCCATCACTTGCTGGGCTTCATTCAGACGCAACAGGCCATTATCAACAAAAACACAGGTCAGGCGCTCACCAATGGCACGGTGCAGCAGCATGGCAGTGACCGACGAATCCACACCACCAGACAGGCCGAGAATAACGTTGTCATTACCCACTTGTTCACGGATGCGTTCAATCGCGTCTTCGATAATTTTTGCCGGTGTCCACAGGGCCTCACACTGGCAGATATCACGCACAAACCGCTCCAGCAGGCGTTGTCCCTGGCGGGTATGGGTCACTTCCGGGTGGAACTGCACGCCGTAGAAACGTTTCTCTTCATTTGCCATAATCGCAAATGGGCAGGTTTCGGTGCTGGCAACGGTGACAAAGTCAGCCGGAATAGCCGTGACCTTATCGCCGTGACTCATCCAAACGTCGAGCAGAGACTCACCGCTGGCGCTGACAGCATCTTCGATACCACGAATCAGCGCGCTGTCGGTTTTTATTTCAACCTGCGCATAGCCAAATTCACGATCGTCTGACCCCTGCACATGTCCGCCCAGTTGCATTGCCATGGTCTGCATACCATAACATACGCCCAGTACCGGGATACCTGCTTCAAAAACATACTGCGGGGCACGAGGACTGTTCTCTTCTGTGGTACTTTCCGGGCCACCGGAAAGAATGATACCGCTTGGGTTAAATTCACGAATTTGTTGTTCAGTGACATCCCATGCCCACAGTTCACAGTAAACACCTAATTCACGCACGCGACGAGCGACAAGCTGCGTGTACTGGGAGCCGAAATCGAGGATAAGGATACGATGTTTATGGATATTTTCCGACATTGACGCTAATTCCGAGGCAATAAAACAGAGAATATAATCGTCCGACCCCGAGGCCGGACGTGAGAAATCAGGAACCCATGCGGTAGTTCGGGGATTCTTTAGTGATTGTTACGTCATGTACGTGGCTTTCCTGAATGCCGGCACCACTAATACGCACAAACTCTGCCTGAGTACGCAGCGCGTCGATAGTACCACAGCCAGTCAGTCCCATACAGGAACGCAGGCCCCCCATCTGCTGGTGGACTATCTGTTTTAAATGACCTTTATAGGCCACACGCCCCTCAATACCTTCAGGAACCAGTTTGTCTGCTGCGTTATCAGTCTGGAAATAGCGATCTGAGGAACCTTTTGACATCGCCCCCAGAGATCCCATACCGCGATAAGACTTAAATGAGCGCCCCTGATAAAGTTCGATTTCACCGGGTGATTCTTCAGTTCCTGCCAGCATACCACCGACCATCACTGCCGATGCTCCCGCAGCAATCGCTTTCGCAATATCACCGGAGAAACGAATACCGCCATCCGCAATAACAGGAATGCCGGTACCTTCAAGCGCTTCTACCGCATCAGCGACGGCAGTAATTTGTGGAACCCCTACCCCAGTGACGATACGTGTAGTACAGATAGATCCCGGGCCGATACCGACCTTCACTGCACTGCAACCCGCCTCAGCTAAGGCACGAGCCCCGGCAGCAGTGGCAACGTTGCCACCGATAATCTGTAAATCAGGGTATTTAGCGCGAGTCTCACGAATACGCTGCAACACGCCTTCAGAATGACCATGGGAGGAGTCAATCAATAACACATCTACCCCAGCAGCCACCAGAGCATCAACACGCTCTTCGTTACCTGCCCCTGCACCTACAGCGGCACCGACACGCAAACGCCCTTGTTCGTCTTTACAGGCATTGGGCTTGCGTTCTGCTTTCTGGAAGTCTTTTACAGTGATCATGCCCCGCAGGTGGAAACCCGCGTCAACAACCAACGCTTTTTCAACACGCTTTTCGTGCATTTTTGCCAGCACGATATCGTGTGACTCTCCCTCTTTAACAGTCACCAGGCGCTCTTTTGGCGTCATATAAACGCTCACTGGCTGGTTCAAATCAGTGACAAAACGGACATCACGCCCGGTCACGATACCCACCAGTTCATTATCTTCAGTGACAACCGGGTAACCCGCAAATCCATTACGTTCAGTCAGCTCTTTAACTTCACGCAATGTTGTGGTTGGCAACACTGTCTGAGGGTCTGTGACGACACCACTCTCATGTTTTTTGACACGTCTGACTTCTTCAGCCTGACGCTCAATAGACATATTTTTGTGAATAAAGCCGAGTCCCCCTTCCTGTGCCAGGGCGATAGCCAGACGACCTTCAGTAACGGTGTCCATGGCTGCTGAAAGCATAGGAATATTCAGGCGGATAGTCTTGGTCAGATAGGTGCTTAAATCAGCAGTGTTGGGTAAAACGGTAGAATGGGCTGGAACAAGGAGAACATCATCAAATGTCAGAGCTTCTTTAGCGATACGTAGCATGGCAATATCTCAACCTGAGGGTGAATGAGAACAGATAAAATATTGCCGTGGCATTATACAGAACGTAAGCGATTGCATCCACTTTTTTTTACTAAAAACCTTGATAATCGTGTCATGCAGGGTAGTATCGATCCATTAAACTGCTGATTTAAAATTTGATCCAGGTCACATGTCGATACCAAATAACTCCGCCATTTTTACCGTTTCCCGCCTCAATCAGACCGTTCGGCTGCTGCTGGAAAAAGAGATGGGGCAAGTTTGGATCCGCGGTGAAATATCAAACTTCAGCCAACCGTCCTCCGGTCACTGGTACTTCACACTCAAAGACAATACTGCCCAAGTTCGTTGTGCAATGTTCCGCAACAGCAATAATCGGGTCACTTTTCGCCCGCAGAATGGGCAGCAGATCGTTGTTCGCGCCAATATGACACTCTACGAACCTCGGGGTGATTATCAGATAATCGTTGAAAGCATGCAGCCTGATGGTGCCGGGTTATTACAACAGCAATATGAGTTACTCAAACAGCGATTACAGGAGGAGGGATTATTTTCTTCTCTTCATAAGCAGGCACTGCCTGTCCCAGCCCGTCAGGTGGGGGTGATTACCTCCAAAACGGGTGCTGCCCTGCACGATGTACTTCAGGTGCTGGCACGCCGTGACCCTTCTCTGCCCGTGATTATCTATCCCACTGCGGTACAGGGTGCGGATGCCCCCATGCAGATTGTCCGTGCTATTGAGCTGGCTAATCTACGCCAGGAATGTGATGTACTGATCGTTGGCCGTGGTGGTGGCTCACTGGAGGATTTATGGAGTTTTAATGACGAGCGGGTTGCACGGGCTATTTTTGCCAGTACTATTCCTGTTGTCAGTGCTGTCGGGCATGAAACCGACATGACTATCGCTGATTTCGTTGCTGACTTGCGGGCCCCAACCCCCTCTGCTGCCGCTGAGATGATCAGCCGCAACCAAACAGAGCTCTTACGCCAGCTGCAGGCACAGCAACAACGTATGGAAATGGGTATGGACTATTATCTGGCTCAACGTACGCAGCAGATAACACGTTTACAGCATCGCCTACAGCAACAACACCCACAATTGCGTCTGGCACGCCAACAGAATTCACTGGATCGCCTGCGTCAGCGCTTAATTTCTGCCACAGAAAACCATATTCGCCGTGGAACTCAGCAACAGCACCACCTGGCCAGCCGTCTGAATCAACAACAGCCTGAAACACGTATTCATCGTGCTCAGTCACAACTTAAGCAACTGGACTATCGGCTGGAACAGCTAATCACTGCACGACTCAGTGACGCTAAACAGAGATTCGGCAGTACCGTCGCGCAGTTTGAAGGAGTCAGTCCGTTAGGAACGCTGGCTCGTGGTTATACCGTCACGACAGGGAGCGACGGGCAAGTGTTAAAACAGACCCATCAGGTAAAATCGGGTGATACCCTCACAACCCGCCTGAATGATGGCTGGGTGGAAAGCGAAGTATTGATAACTATCCCGCTTAGTCAGTCCCGCAAGCGCAAATCTGTCTGACCAGATAAATCCTTACCGTGCCACGAGCCGTTTTTGTATGATTCGTGGCCAGCACCGGGGCTGCATTATATAATCAGTAAAATCTGTGAAAATAACATATGAATTTATTTCCCAGTTATAATAGTCAGTTCATTAAATATAGTTTTAAAAAATCTTAAACAAGCGTCAATGCCACTCCAAATATAGAAATTAATATAATAAAAAACTCCAAATCCAGATTACATAAAAATATAAATACATTCCCGACCTTCTGGTGATTCGTTTTTAGAAATCACTTATTCTTTTATTAGCGTATAAATACCGTTCAAAAAATCAATTAGGAAATACGGTGAAATGATTAACCCCATACTTTATTCAGCAGAAAACAGAACACCTCCATTATTAAAAAAATCTTTACTTATAAAATCATCTTTTAATATTAAAGAAAATATAATAGGTTTATTTAACTGCCCTGTCATAATTCATCGTAAGATAGCATCTAATCTTAATGCCAGGGATTATGCCAGTCTGCGTGCAACCTGCACTGTATTTAGAGATAATTTATACTCATTTGAGCAGTTACAAAATACATTAGCCAATGGAGACTGTAAGGGATCGTTCAAAGTAACAAGCGAGGCCATGCTTGAAGATAACCAATGCCGTCATTTAAAAGAAAAAATACATAATGACCTGTATGTTTTTCAGGCACTGAACTCTCTTGAAGTCAAGTATTTGTCCAGAAACAAAAGAATTTATTACCTTAACTTCAAAACAAATCTAAATATTAATGAACAAAAAAAAGATGTTTTTTTGGATATAACAAGGTTTATTCAGGGATACACTGGATGTAAATTCTTTTTCTATGATGTAGAACTGGACAGAACAAGGTATTTATTATCTTTTAACATAGGTCTGGATATGAAAATCATCGACTATCATGCAGAAGACAAATTCCCTGCGAAGTTACTTTTCGAGGCATTTCAAATATCCTTTGACAGAACAAAGGCATCACACAAATATATAATAGCCAGCTATGCAGCAAGTTTGATACAAATATGGAACACCCATCCCCCGCGAAATACCGATGAATCAACTATTGATGAAATAAAGTTATGCTATAAAAAACTTATCGCAGTAGGCAATCTGGCAAAAAGTATCGCCAAAGAAAAAAACGTCTTCTAAAGAATTTAGTATTACGATTTTTATCTTAACAATGACTGATAAATAACTACAGTGATAGTGTCATCGCCACAGGAGATGACACTATACATAAACCTGATGATACAATGGCTGGGGTATCACTACGTTACTGTCGGCACAAACACAACCCGTTTTTTAGAGATAAGCCCATGCCCATTACGACAAAAATAGTCGACGGCACCACAGGCTTTAAGGACCTCTAACGCCTGGCCACAATCCGGGCAGTCTGCCTCCAGGGTAAAATTCTGATGACAATGCTCGCAATGTACTCCCGTGTCAGTCTGAGTGACATCTCCATGACAAATCGGACAGGTAACAGACATTAAGACCTCCTGAACATATAGATATAAAACTCTTCACTTTTATAGTATCAACATTTTTTAAAATAAAAAGAACATACTCTGTGAAAATTTTACTCGCTGATGGGAAAGGTATAAGGTAGCCAGGCGTTTATCCGGGTTGCCCCCCCACCCCATTAAACATATATCAAAATGAATACCGGCGTTATATCTCAATATAAATGAGCGAATATTGGATGCTTATTCAATATTCGTTCTCTATCCTGGTACTGACCGATACTCTATTAATACGGCATCAACTATTAATAATTATTAATCATTTACCAAGTAGGTAACCAATGTATATCCTGGCTAAAAAAAATAAAACAGTTCTGCTCATACTCAGTCTAATAGGGATAAGTGCCTGTCACCAGTCCATCTCTGACAAAAACAATAATGCTCACCCAGCATCACAGGAAATTATTCTCGATGTCGGAATAAATAAAAACCTTATCATTCCTGTCACTATCAAAAACAAAAAATATAATTTCCTGGTTGACACAGGCTCAAGTGTTAATATTATTAATGAAAGGATAGCCAGTGAAATATCACAACCTTATCCCTATTCCGAACTCCCTGCTAATTACAAACGAAACTTCGAACTTATAAGTTCCGCAAGTGGCCCTTTTACACTCAACAGAAATAGATTTTTAAAACCAACACACTATTCCATAGGAACACATGAGATTCAGGATGATGAAGTTTGGATATCAATGGATCTTTCTTTACTTGCTGAAGCCACAGGTGTTGATATTGATGGTATTATCGGTATTCCCGTATTCAGACGATATTCATGGCAAGTGAATAATGCTACACACCGCCTGACGATCACAAAAAATGCACCGTCCTCTTTTTCATATCATGAATGTCTGGGTTATAGCGATCATCAGAACAGCATGCCAGAAATATTCTTTAATTATAATCATATTTCTGATATGGGCTTCCTCATTGATACAGGCAGTGATCTCAGCACACTACCTCAGGATGCAATTAATTATTTAAAAAATAATCACAAAGAAGATTTACAGGCTATTGATGATAGTATTAGTGCAGGTGCCAATGGTCTATTGCATAACACTAAATTTATATTTCATAATTTAACATTCGATTCATTGCCACTGGGTGAATTCATTGTCAGTGAAAATAAAAACCAGCAGTTTTCTGTTGGCATGGATTTTCTTTCTCGCTTTGAGCAATATGCTTTTATTCCGACACGAATGATGTTTTGCTACAATGCCACAAACCTGGAGAAAAAGAACATTAAACCGGTGCGTGCAATATCCATCCGTTATATTAATCAGCAAATTGAAGTATTCTATAATTCTGATGATGATATCGCCTCTGAAGGTCTAATGAATAAAGACATTATACTAAAAGCGAATGATAAATATTACCCACCAGAGAAGATTGATAATGTACGAGACCTGTTATCAAACACCCCACGAGGAGAACTGAAACTCACCATTCAGCGTAACTCAGAAAAGATAGAATTATCACTTTAATATTTATAATAAAAAGTCCGCTTTATTAGCGGACTTTTTATTATAAAGGGATTGAATACACGCCCCCAGAGGCTTATTTTTCTTTTTTAATGTGGAGAGTAAATAAGAGGATTACTTATTGTTTTTAAATCATTTTAAAAGCCACATAATCATTTTGTGTACACGAAAAGCAAACGTGCGCACATGTAGTGGCACACTGAATTTGGCCACCTGGATAGAGGTGATATCATCACCTAACAGTCACAACAGGTGACATTATGACCGGACGTAACAGACGTAATTTTAGCCCCGAGTTTCGCCTCGAAGCTGCCCAGCTTGTACTCGATCAGCACTACATCGTTGCCGCCGCTGCCACTGCAATGAATGTCGGCAAATCCACGATGGACAAATGGGTTCGACAACTGAAAGAAGAGCGAGCGGGAAAATCACCCACTGCTTCACCCATGACACCTGAGCAGATTGAAATACGCGAGCTAAAGAAGAGACTTCAACGCGTTGAAATGGAAAGGGATATATTAAAAAGGCTACCGCGCTCTTGATGTCAGACTCTCTGAACAATTCTCATTAGTTGAGAAACTCAGGGCGCGGTTTCCTGTTGCCGTTGTCTGCAACGTGTTGGGGGTTCATCGCAGCAGTTATAAATACTGGCGGCAGCCCAGGAAGCCTGACGCCACGAGAGTGGTATTACTGAGCCTTGTGCGTGAGGTTTATCGCGAAGCAGGAGCGCGGAGCATTGCCGCGATGGTCACCACCAAAGGTATAAAACTGAGCCGCTGGCAGGCAACAAAGCTGATGAAAGTGCTCAATATTATCAGCTGTCAGCAACCTGGCCATCGTTATAAGAAGGCGTCTAAGGAATACATTGAGATCTCAATTATCTGGATCGCCAGTTTGCCGTTACCGAGCCTAATCAGGCCTGGTGCGGTGATGTGACTTATATCTGGACGGGAAAACGCTGGGCTTATCTGGCTGCTGTACTCGATTTGTTTTCCCGTAAACCGGTTGGCTGGGCGATGTCATTTTTCCCTGATTCAGCACTGACAGGTAAAGCCCTGTCGATGGCCTGGGAGTCACGGGGAAAACCAGCTAATTTACTGTATCACTCGGATCAAGGCAGTCACTATACCAGCAGGAATTTCAGTCAGTTACTGTGGAAATATCAGATAAGCAAAGTCTGAGTCACCGGGAAAATTGCTGGGATAACAGCCCAATGGAACAGTTCTTCAGAAGCCTGAAAACAGAGTGGGTACCGGATAATGGCTACGCGAATTTTAGCGAAGCCAACACGGCAATAACGAATTACATCACAGGATATTACAGCCAGCTTAGACCCCATCAATATAGTGGTAGTTTGACGCCGAATGAATCAGAACGATTGTTCTGGAAAAACTCTAAAGCCGTGGCCAGTTTTTGTTGACCACTACACCCATAATAACAAAAAAGCCCGTGGTTAGCGGGCTTCGGTATTTTTCTGCTATTCAGTGAATGGTACTGATAGCTTATTTGCTTTTCTTAATATGACTGATCAAACGCTTACGTTTACGCAACTGGTTAGGCGTTAACAAGTTACGCTTGTTAGCAAAGGGGTTGTCCCCCTCTTTAAACTGAATCCGGATAGGCGTACCCATGACTTCCAGTGATTTACGGAAGTAATTCATCAAATAGCGTTTATAAGAATCAGGAAGGTCTTTAACCTGGTTACCATGAATAACCACGATTGGTGGGTTATATCCCCCTGCATGGGCATATTTGAGTTTAACCCGCCGGCCACGTACCAGTGGTGGTTGATGGTCTTCTGTGGCCATGTTCATAATACGTGTTAATAAAGCCGTACTGACACGACGGGTAGAACTGTCATAAGCTTCACGTACTGAATCAAACAGATTACCAACACCACTACCATACAAAGCAGAAATAAAATGGACACGGGCAAAGTCAATGAACCCGAGACGGAAGTCGAGCGTCTCTTTAACCTGCTCTTTGATCTCCTGACTCAAACCATCCCATTTATTAACCACAATAACCAGTGAACGTCCGCTATTCAGGATAAAGCCTAATAACGACAGATCCTGATCTGAGATACCTTCACGAGCATCAATAACCAATAATACAACGTTGGCATCTTCGATGGCTTGCAAGGTTTTAATCACCGAAAATTTTTCTACCGTTTCGGTAATTTTGCCCCGCTTACGAACCCCGGCGGTATCAATAAGAACGTACTCACGCTCGTCACGTTCCATTGGAATGTAGATACTGTCACGCGTCGTGCCTGGCATATCGTAGACAACCACACGATCTTCACCAAGAATACGGTTTGTCAGTGTAGATTTACCGACATTAGGGCGACCGACAATAGCCAGTTTGATTGGCAGATCTTGTGGATTAAAGGGTTCTTCTTCCTCTTCTTCCAGAATATCTTCATCGATTATGCCATTTTTGGCATTAAACGCAGCCCAATAAGCGGCGTCTTCGTCCACTTCTTCCTGGGGGACAACATCGTCCATCCATGGAACCAGAACATGTTCCAGTAACGTAGTGACACCACGGCCATGGGAAGCAGCAATAGCATGAATTTCCCCCAACCCCAGTGAATAGAAATCGATAACAGCCTGGTCAGGATCAAGACCATCCGTCTTGTTCGCGACCAGGAAAGTGGCTTTCTGGCGTGCGCGTAAGTGCTTGGCAATCGCCTCGTCAGCAGGCATCAGTCCTGCACGGGCATCCACCATAAACAAGACGACATCAGCCTCTTCGATAGCCAGCAGCGATTGTTCCGCCATACGCGTTTCCACGCCATCTTCTGTGCCATCAATACCACCGGTATCAATACAGATAAATTCACGGCCTTCTATTTCTGCACGACCATACTTGCGATCGCGAGTCAGCCCTGGAAAATCTGCTACCAAGGCGTCACGAGTACGCGTTAAGCGGTTAAACAGAGTAGATTTACCGACATTAGGGCGCCCAACCAGCGCGACCACAGGTACCATTATAAAAGCCTCATTACACAAAACAGATGATCAAACAGTATCAATAGACTGTTTGCAAAAAAACCAAAACGGCTCCCTGGTAAGGGAACCGTTTCAAACCTATATGTTTATCCGACAGATTTAACGCTCAATGGCGTATAAAGTACCGTCTTTTGCCTGGATAAGCAGTTTGTCACTGGCAACAACAGGTTGAGTCTGAAAACCGGAGCTGTCGACTTTTTGTTGAGCAACAAAGCGACCGTCACTGGTATTAACCCAGTGCATGTAGCCTTCACTATCGCCAACGACCAAGTAACCATCATACAGAACCGGATAAGTCAGTCCACGGTGTAACAGATCACTCTGCGTCCAGACCGTGACCCCGCCATCGGTAGTCAGCGACAGAATACGATCGTTCTGATCAACCAGATAAATGTGGTTATTGTCGATAATAAAATCAAGCACAGAGCCTAATTCACGCTGCCACAAAATCTGGCCTGAACGTAAATCCAGCGCGGCAAAATTGCCATTATAAGCTAACGCATACACCACACCATTAACGACAACCGGTGTCGTATCCACATCGCTCAAACGGTCGATTTCAGTGGTACCCGCTGCTTTAGAGATGCGTTGTTGCCAGATTAACTGACCTTGTTGCATCAGTACTGCGCTAACCCGGCCATTATCCCCACCGACCACTGCCGCACCAAAGGCTACTGCTGGCGCTGACTCACCACGTAGTGATAAAGCAGGCATATCAAGGTTAACAGTCCATTTAATAACACCACTGGTTTCATCCAGTGCCTGCAGCTGTCCGTTACCTGTGTGAATAAGTACTAACCCATCACTGACAACCGGGCGAGAAAGAGCTTCACCCGCGACTGTCGTCTCCCAGGCTACGCTGCCGTCATTGGTATCCAAGGCATATACCTTCGCCTTTTCAGTACCGACAAAAATATGACCACCTTCGACCGTCAGGCCGCCAGAGAGTAATGCGGGAAGATTACTGGAAAAAAATCCCGTTTTCTCTGCCAGTGAAACCTGCCAAATTTCTTTGCCATCGGCGGCATTTAATGCCTTAACCAGGCCACGACGATCTGCGGCATAGATTCTATCACCCTGCCATGTAGGGTGGAGATTTGAGTAAAAATCACCGATTCCATTACCGACAGAAGTCTGCCAGATTTTGTTCGGGGTAAACTGATTTTCAACTGTTGGCAGC
This sequence comes from Citrobacter sp. JGM124, assembly GCF_018257795.1. Lineage (GTDB taxonomy): Bacteria > Pseudomonadota > Gammaproteobacteria > Enterobacterales > Enterobacteriaceae > JGM124. The sequence goes on from NZ_JAERJD010000007.1 coordinate 212,061, forward strand.
GGAGACATTTTTACCACGTCTTCTTCGCCGCCAAACAGGGAACAGCCGCTGAGCAACGTCAGGGAAATCAGCCCTGGTACGAGTAGTTTACGCAATTGCATCGGTTCCCTCTTAGCTGGACAAATTGTTGATTTTGATCTGGAGCATTTCGATCAGCGCCGGTGATGACTTTGTCAGCAAACCCTGACTCCAGGCATCACGTGCACCTTGTTTGTCGCCTTTACTGAGTAATGCTTCACCACGTAAATCAGCAACCAGTGCCGCCCAGCTTTCCCCTTTAATGTTATCAAGGGTTTTCAGCGCTGCATCGGATTGTTTTTGCTGAATCTGAACACGTGCCAGGCGCAGATCAATCAGCGCCTGCAAATTCACATCTTTTGTATTCCCAAGGCCACTTTCTAGCTGTGTAGCCGCTTTTTCTAGCTCATTTTTATCTGCATACTGTTGAGCCAGTTCAAGAGATGCCAGTGATCCGTAGATACCTTTGTTTTCACCAGCAAATGCTTGTAATGCTTCCAGTGTCTCTGGCTTATCGGCCTGAACCTTACTGCTAATAGTTTGATAAGCCAACGAGGCAGCACTGGCATTTTCCGCCTGATGATTACCCCAGAAACGCCAGCCAACTAATGCACCAATCCCCAGAACAACACCCACGATCAGCGCTTTACCATTCTCGGCAAAAAAGCGCTTTACCGCTTCAACCTGGTCGTTTTCGTTCTCAAATACTTCCACGCAGCCTTTCTCCTTAACGAGTAATTACCTGGTGATTAGCCCAGTATCGCCACCAATCGAGCATCAACATCTTGTTGTGAAATGGTTTGCTGCTCGCCTGTGCGAAGATCCTTAACCACAACCTCACCCTTAGCAACCTCATCCTCACCCAGCACCAGGGCCACACGAGCACCCCATTTATCAGCACGAGTGAGCTGCTTTTTAAAGTTACCACCGCCGTAGTTCGTCATGAGCTTAACGGAAGGTAGCTGCTCACGCAGCTTTTCAGCCAGCAGCATAGCTGCCACCTGCGTTCCCTGACCGGATGAGACCAGGTAAATATCGACAACAGATTCTGCTTTAAATTCCGGATTGATTTCCTGAACCAGTAAAACAAGGCGTTCAAGCCCCATTGCAAAACCAACGGCTGGCGTACCACGGCCACCAAGTTGTTCCACCAGGCCATCATAACGCCCACCCGCACACACGGTTCCCTGAGACCCTAAATGGGTCGTGACCCACTCAAACACCGTGCGATTATAGTAGTCCAGGCCGCGAACCAGGCGCTGGTTAACAGTGTAACGAATACCTGCGGCATCAAGATACTGGCACAATCCGGAAAAATGTTCCCGAGATTCGTCATCCAGATAGTCTCCCAGCTGCGGAGCATCGTTTAACAGCAGCTGAACATCCGGGTTTTTCGAGTCCAGTACTCGGAGTGGATTACTGTACATCCGGCGTTTACAGTCTTCGTCCAGTTTTTCCTGATGGAGCTCAAGGAACGCAACCAGTGCGTCACGGTAACGAGCACGGGCATCCAGCGAACCAATAGAGTTCAGTTCCAGAGCAACGTATTCACTGATACCCAGTGCGCGCCACCAGCGTGCAGTCAGCATGATAAGCTCTGCATCAATATCCGGGCCATTAAGACCAAATACCTCAACGCCTAGCTGATTAAACTGACGGTAACGTCCTTTCTGGGGACGTTCGTGGCGGAACATAGGGCCCATATACCACAAGCGTTGTTCCTGATTGTACAGCAGACCATGTTCGATCCCCGCACGTACACAACCTGCAGTGCCTTCTGGACGCAGCGTCAGACTATCGCCATTGCGGTCATCAAAGGTGTACATCTCTTTTTCAACGACATCGGTCACTTCACCGATAGCACGTTTGAAAAGTGCGGTCTGCTCTACAATCGGTAAACGAATTTCGCTGTAACCATAATTTGCCAGTACTTGCTTAAGGCGTCCTTCAATACGCTGCCAGAGGGCGGTATCAGCAGGTAAATAATCGTTCATACCGCGAATGGCTTGAATATTTTTTGCCACGTTTTTTCTCTATTTATCTACAAAAAATGAACCCGCTTTCAGGCGATTTAACCGGGTAACTTGTCCCACGAGCTCAATCATACACGGGAAGCCCGGTGCTTCCCATGCTTCGTATTATTTTTCCAGCTGTTGAATCTGAATACGCTGTGTTTCATCTAACATACTGGCTTTGGCACGAATACGCGCTTCAAGCTGCGTAATCATATCGTCATTGTCCATACGTTGTTTTTGACGCACGCCGTCCTCATAGAAGCCACTTTTTTTATTGCCCCCTGTGACCCCCAGCGTGGAAACCAGCGCTTCACCTGGGCCATTAACCACACAGCCGATGATCGAAACGTCCATTGGCGTGATGATATCTTCAAGACGCTGTTCAAGCGCATTGACGGTGCCAATAACATCAAATTCCTGACGTGAGCAGGTCGGGCAAGCAATAAAGTTGATCCCACGTGAGCGGATGCGAAGTGATTTCAAAATGTCGAAACCGACTTTGATCTCTTCCACTGGATCGGCCGCCAGAGAAATACGCAACGTGTCGCCGATCCCTTCTGAGAGCAATAAGCCTAAACCAATGGCTGACTTTACCGCCCCCGCCCGCGCACCACCAGCCTCAGTGATCCCTAAATGAAGTGGCTGATTGATCTGTTTTGCCAGTAAGCGGTACGACTCCACAGCCAAAAATACGTCTGACGCTTTTACACTCACTTTGAATTGATCAAAGTTCAGACGATCAAGATGATCAACATGGCGCATCGCTGACTCAAGCAGGGCCTGCGGGGTTGGCTCGCCATACTTTTCCTGCAAGTCTTTCTCTAAAGAACCGGCATTGACACCAATACGAATCGGAATGTTTTTGTCTCGGGCACAATCGACCACACTACGAATACGTGCTTCGCTGCCGATATTACCAGGGTTGATGCGCAGGCAGTCAACCCCATATTCCGCAACTTTTAAAGCAATTCGGTAATCAAAGTGAATGTCAGCAACCAAGGGAATATTGACTTGCTGTTTGATGATCTTAAAGGCTTCAGCGGCGTCCATGGTAGGGACGGATACGCGAACAATATCCGCGCCAACACGTTCTAACGCTTTGATTTGATTAACCGTCGCTTCCACATCAGTGGTGCGCGTATTAGTCATAGACTGCACGGCTATCGGTGCACCATCGCCAATCGGGACATTCCCGACATAAATTCGGGTCGATTTCCGGCGTTGGATGGGTGCGGCATTATGCATGATAAATCTCCACAATTACGCATCATAAACGGTGATGCTTATTCAGCACTCACCGTCAGACGAGCAACCTGGTTAGTTCGAATAAAACGACTCAGATCAACAGGATTACCCTGGAATTTGATCTCTACTGCTGCTGGCGCCCCGATCTTTAATTTGTAGGATGGGTGACCAGCTAAATCAAGTGTTTCACCTTTACGCTTTAAGCCGCTAAATAACTTCTTGCCTGCGGCATCGGTGACTTCCAACCAACAGTCACTGCTAAATACCATATTCAGGGCATCTGCAGAGCTTGCAGCGGGGGTGACGTCAGCCTGGGTTGTTGGTAAGGAAGCCTCCGGCGCTGCAGTACTCCCTGGAGATTGCAGATTATCAACTGAAGTTTGACTTTGGGAGACGGCAGCATCTGATTGCGGTGGCACATTACTGGCTGCGGTATTTTCCCCTGGCGCTATGCTATTGGTCGAGGCTGTCACTTCGGGCTGCACCGGCACCGACGGTGCCGACGCCGTAGTTTCACGATCCGGCGCCAGGTTATCCCCATTATTGAGATCCAGAATATGCTCATCCTGAGTAGCTGAAAGCTCACTGGAAGATTGATCATCCATGCGGGTGATCTCAGCTTGCTGTGCTTTATGATTTTGCCACCACCAGGCTCCGGTCAGCCCGAGGACGATAAGCAAAATCAGCCAAGTGAAACTCATCAACCAGCCATCGCGCTTCTTACGACGTTTACCCAGTGAATAGCTTTGCATCGCTTCCACTTTACTGTCCCGGATAGGGGTCTGTTTTGCCATCATAGGCAGCAGTTCTTCTTCCGGGATACGAACCAGGCGGGCATAAGAGCGAATGTAACCACGCAGGAAGGTCGACGCTAAATCCTCAGGAGTGTTGTTCTCCTCGATATTCCGTACTGTGGAAACTTTAAGACACAGGCGTTCAGCTACGGCTTGCTGGCTAAGGCCCATTTGCTCGCGGGCAAGACGCAAACGTTCGCCCGTCGTTTGTGCTGCATTTGACTCTTGAGTGGCTTCAGTATTCATTAGCTACGATTACGGGTGCTGTTCAATTAAATAATTAGGCACAAGTCTGTTACACAACGTTTTTATCACGTCAGGTTAACTCGTACCGCGAAAAATCCGCTACCTGAAGAAAGATGCTCAACAATAAAACCCTGCAAAAAATAGGCAGTCTCTTACCTATTTAGCTCTCTTTATAAACCATTTAACGCCGTGAGGAGTCAATGCTGGTTGTTTATCATTAGTCACTCGCCTAACGTTACTAAATTCAGGCAACTAGACACTTGTAGCATCGCTACATACTGCCTTAAAGCAAACAGAAACGCACCGTAATTATTCACGGTATTCACGTCTTGTTACGTGACACAGGTTAGCCCCCCTTGAGTGGTGGCTAACCTGATGGATATACACTTCGTTCGGGCCTGTAAACTGATACAAGGCCCCATGCTATCAAACCGCTTTAACAGCGATAGCCTCACCCTGCATACGCTTACGTAAAGTACGCTTCGTGCGGTCAATCACTTCACCAGCCAGCTGGCCACAGGCTGCATCAATGTCGTCCCCGCGAGTTTTGCGCACGATGGTGGTAAAACCATAGCTCATCAGCACTTTCGAGAAACGATCGATACGGCTGTTGGAACTACGCCCATAAGGGGCTCCTGGGAACGGGTTCCATGGAATCAAGTTTATCTTACATGGCGTATCTTTCAGGCATTCTGCCAATTGGTGTGCATGCTCTGTGCCATCATTAACATGATCTAATAAAACATACTCTATCGTGACGCGTCCCTGATTAGCATTAGACTTTTCCAGATAGCGACGTACTGCGCTCAGGAAGGTCTCGATATTGTACTTTTTGTTGATGGGCATGATTTCATCACGAATCGCATCGGTAGGAGCGTGAAGCGAAATCGCCAATGCCACATCGATCATATCGCCCAGTTTATCCAGGGCAGGAACCACACCAGAAGTGGAAAGCGTCACACGACGTTTGGACAACCCAAAACCAAAGTCATCCAGCATGATTTCCATCGCAGGGACCACGTTATTGAGGTTCAGCAGAGGTTCCCCCATCCCCATCATCACAACGTTGGTGATAGGGCGTATACCGGTTTTTTTCTGGGCACCAATAATTTTGGCTGCACGCCACACCTGGCCGATTATCTCTGAGACTCGCAGGTTACGGTTAAAGCCTTGCTGTGCTGTTGAGCAAAATTTGCACTCCAGGGCACAGCCTACTTGGGAAGATACACACAAGGTTGCACGATCAGCCTCTGGAATATAAACCGTTTCCACCAGTTGATCTGCGATCTTAATCGCCCATTTAATGGTGCCGTCCGAAGAACGCTGTTCTTCCGCTACCTCAGGGGCACGGATCACGGCAACTTCTTTCAACTTAGTGCGCAGCACTTTGTTGATGTCGGTCATCTCATCAAAATCATCGCTGCAGTAGTGATACATCCACTTCATGACTTGATCAGCACGGAATGGTTTTTCACCCAGCCCGGCAAAAAACTCGCGCATTTGCTGACGATTCAAGTCAAGTAGATTAATTTTTTCAGGTTGGCTAACGGCACAAACAGATGAAGTTTCAGGCACATTCATTTCAGACATAATTTTTCCGGCCTCGTTATTACACGTTATGGCCCCAGGTGGGTTAAAAAAGACGCCCCGGTGAGCAGGCTCTTCCGGGGCGTTGTATTGTACAAATTCTCTGGCACGTATGCCATGACTGAAAGCGAACAATATAAAATAAAATGTAAGCTCGCTTAACAGTTATTCTAACTTAACGAGTACGTGGGCATACTTCATTTTCAGCAAAGAAGTAAGCAATTTCACGGGCTGCTGACTCAACAGAGTCCGAACCATGAGTACCGTTTTCAGTAAAGCTGTCAGCATAGTCTGCACGTAAAGTGCCTGCCAGTGCATTTTCCGGGTTAGTTGCTCCCAGCAAATCACGATGACGCTGGACAGCATTTTCGCCTTCCAGAACACTGACAACGATTGGACCAGAGGTCATAAATTCAACCAGACCATCAAAGAAAGGTCTGCCTTCGTGTTCAGCATAGAAGCCACGAGCCTGCTCCACACTCAGATGCAGCATTTTTGTTCCAACAATTTTGAAACCAGCAGATTCAAAGCGGAAGTAGATGTTACCAATAACGTTTTTTGCTACCGCATTGGGTTTGATGATGGAGAATGTGCGTTCAATAGCCATGATTACCTCTGTCAATGTGCTTTTAATTACCGGTTACTTATCACAGTTAAACCCCAATCAGAAAAATTCAAGTGCTGTCTGTACCGATGAAAGTTCACCCGCCTGAACGGGCTGACTCAAACCGAATAGCACCTTAGCTCATCTACCTGCAATTCAATTAGTTGACGTAGTTCCAGTGTGAGTGGGCGCAGATTATAATGAGCAACTTTGCTGTTGCCTATGGATAGAGATAACATTTTTTTAAAAAAAACCGTTCAGTGATAACAATATTGCCCTAATCAGCCATTTTCCAGAGCAAACTACTGCAAATCAAAATGAACGGTGGCAGTTTGTCCCCCGTCATCCAGCACCAGAATTTGATAGTGACCTGCATGGCTTAATTCCAGTGCAAGCGTTGAATCATGGCTGTCAACAACCGCCCCATTGACGAACCAAAAATGCTTTCCCTGCCCTCCCTGGGAAAAGATTTTAACGGCTAACTGCTGCTGGCCCGGTAAGCGTTTTAACGTTTCTCCATTACGGACACCAAAGAGTAATAACGGGGTCAGCGCCGGTACCTGTCTCGGAGGGCATATCGCTGAAGCCGGTGGCAAACGCTGGGCTCGTTGCTCGGATGGTGTCAGCCACGGCTCAAGCGCTAATGGCCATAGCATCACCTGCCGTGGGTGTGCATCCGGGCAATCGGGCGCCACGCTGTCCCCATGCTTATCGCCCCATATCCGCTGTTGTATTCCTTGAATGCCCTCCTGGCCGGGAGCCTGGAGAGTGGGCGGCTGGCTTTTGTCTAATAACCAGGTCATCAGGCGACGACGACAATTACTGTCACCCGGGGGGAGCGATTGCCCCCCCGGCCAGCATATTTCGGCGGGAGTAACACTGTCAGGGCGTAAATCAACCGGCATCCGCAGCTGCTGCACTCTTGACGTTGCCTGGAGAACATTGTTGACTTGATTAAGCAACGGTAGTGCACTTCTTTGCCCAAATTGCCCGGCAGTGGGTGTACCATCAGGCCGCCCTACCCAGACCCCTATTATATAGCGCGCATTGAGACCTATCGCCCATGCATCCCGATAACCATAGCTGGTACCGGTTTTCCAGGCTAAAGGAACCACTGGAGACAAGTCACCATCCGGCACAGGCTGAGATTGCCCCGCCAGGATACGACGTATTATCCAGGCGGCTCCCGGAGACATTAATTGACGCTCACGTAATTCGTCTGTCGCGAGTAAACGCAAATCGGCAGCTTTGCCATGACGGGCAAAAGCACTATAGGCCGCCACCAGCTTATCCAGCCTCGCCCCACCGCCCCCAAGAATTAATGAGAGATTTGGCTCACTGCCGGGTGGCAGGTAAAGATTCAAACCAATATTGCGTAATTCAGCCGCAAAACGTTTCGGGCCATAAGCCTCCAGTACCTGCACGGCGGGTAAATTTAAGGATCGTACTAATGCATCGCTCATACTGACAGGCCCATTAAAGCCAGTGTCAAAATTCCCGGGCCGATAATCGCTAAAATGACGTGGCACGTCCTGAAGTAATGAAGCGGGGTGAATCAGCCCATCATCCAGTGCCATACCAAAAAGAAAGGGCTTGAGTACGGAGCCCGGCGACCGAACCGCGGTGATCATATCCACATGCCCGAAACGGCTGCTGTCATTGATATCCGCTGAACCAATCCAGGCCTGAACATCCATAGTACTGTGATCAACAACCAGAATTGCCAGTGACGTGCGGGCGGGCAATCCCGCTTTCCAGTTCAGTGCCAGTGTTTCTAGCTGGCGTTGTAATGGGGCATCAATAGTCGTGGTGATCAACGAGCTCTGATGCTGGCTGGCAAGGTAACGGGATAACAATGGTGCCTGCTGTGGCACCTGCCTTGGGGCCAGCCAGACGGGTTCTTCCAGTGATTCGTCAACCTGCTGCGCAGGCCACAATCCTTGGTTTTTCATCCGTAGCAATACCTTGTCCCGTGCCTGCTGTGCCCGTTCTGGCCAACGATCAGGTCGTAAACGGCTGGGGGCCTGGGGTAAAACCGCCAGCAGCGCTGCTTCAGAATAACTGAGGTCTGACGGGGCCTTACCGAGGTAAGCCCAACTGGCGGCACCAATCCCCTGCAAGGTTCCTCCAAAAGGAGCCAGATTAAGATACAGAGTCAGAATCTCTTTCTTTGAATAATGCCATTCCAGCTGAAATGCACGCCAGATCTGGCGTATTTTTCCGCTCATGGTGCGGGGGTGTGGCTCCAGTAAACGGGCAACTTGCATTGTCAGCGTGCTGCCGCCTGAAATAATTTCCCCATTGCGAATAAACTGCCAGCCAGCACGAAGTAATGAAAAAGGGTTAACCCCCGGGTGATACCAGAACCCACGATCCTCGTAATTTATTAAAGCGTCCAGGTATAAAGGAGATACCTGTTCAGGAATCACTGGATAGCGCCACACCCCTTCTTTATCAGCAAAACGCCACAGGGGGGTGCCATCCTTTGCCACTACCACACGAGCCGGGCTGGTGTCATTAACGGGTACCGGCCAGCAACGATCCGCCAGCCAGAGTAAAAAAAAGGGCAGCGCTATAAGCCCAAACCAGAATCGATAACGCTGCTTTTTCATCCCCAGGATTCCCTAAGGTACAATGGTCAAACTTGCCGGGGTTGCCCCTGTTGCCCGCCACTGGGGAACATACATAGACTCAACCTGGGGCATGGGCACCCGATAGGTGCCAGGGGTCACTGCACGTGCCAGATAGAGCAAGGTAGCATGCTCTTTTCGCGGCAGGGACAAGGCTGCCACAAATCTGTCATCACGAAATTCCATGTGCTGTATATCCTGCTGCTGCATTTGTTCAACCCATTGACTTAACTGGCTTCCTGGCGCGTTATCGCTAAACTGAGCACTGCTGTTGGCCAGGTTCTGATTTTCCAGTTCAAACCCTGCAGGTAACATATCAACCACCAGCGCATCAGGCACATCTCTGTCTGCCCAGACACTCAGTTTGACGATTACCAGCTCACCACTCCTGAGGGACGACAGAGAACGGTTGTTACCATCACTGTCAAGGAATTGCCTCTCTATATGCAGAACATTGGCCTGAGGCTGAGGCATCTGTTGCAAATAACCTGAACTGTCCACACGCAGATAAAGAGGCTGCTCTCCACGGTTCTGAACCGACAGATGCGCTAACGGGTCTGCCGTCAAATTTAGTGTTTTCGGCTGAGTACCGGTTACGGGCTGATCTGACAATGAAGTCAGTGCCTGCCAGTTATCCTGTTTATTGTGCAGATTACGCCCCGCCAGGAACAAAGCATTGGTCTCTTGTGTTGAAAGCCAGCGCTCCCCCCATGCCCGATTAGAGAGCTGGAGTAATAGCTGATTCTGTTGTTCCGGTAACAAGGCATACTCCTCGAGCAAACTGAGCATAGCAGCCAAATCCCTGAGATCACTGCCATAATCACCCAACCAAACCCGATCATCACGACGAGGCGTGGCTAAACCCAGCTCGAGGGCTTTCTGACTACGTGGATCATCTCCCATAAGTTTGAGCGCCACACCTAATTGCACTAGCGGTAAACCGTTTTCACTTTGGCCATGGCGAGCCCATAGCTCTCTTAAAGCCCCCAGGGGGGCTTTCTGCTGGCGGGCCAGTACTAACCCGGCATAAGCCTGAACAGCAAACCGGCTGGCTGCCACTTGATTACCATAACGAATATCAATCAGGCTGGGGTCAGTGAGATACTGTAACAAACGCTTATTGGCTTTATTCAGTACGTCTGTATTCACGTGATAGCCTTGTTCGGCCGCACGTACCAGGAAGTCTGTGGCATAAGCCGTTAACCAATATTCTTCCGGGCCGGATTTATCCCACAGGCCAAATCCGCCTTTATCATTTTGCATATCAAGCAGCCGCCCAATCCCTGTCTCTACCGCCTCATGGCGCAGACTATCACTGATACCTTTGATACCAAGCTGAGTCAGTGATAGTTGATTCGTATAGAGCGAGGGATAAAGCCCGCTAACAGTTTGCTCAAGACAGCCATAAGGATAGGCATTGAGCTCACGAATATAGCGTGAGAGGTTTAACGGTGGCTGGCCACTTATTAACAGTTGCCCTTCAATAGTTTCAGGTACTAAGCCCGAAATAAGTTCCGGGGGGAAAGTCCAGACCTCATCCGTTGCCAGAACAACACCACTGTTCGACGTTGTGGCAGGAAATGCGGGGCGAATACCTATTTTCCAGTTTTTGGTCAGGCGCTGATCACCCGGTAGCGCCGGGCCACTGACAACAAGATTCAGTTCACCTGTCCCCCATCCTTCTTTCGCGGTTACTGGAATAAATAACGTTTTACGCTCCCCGGGACTCAGCACAAGTGATGATTGAGGCTGAGTAGCATCAAGTCTCAGCAGCCCGGCTGCGGCAAGGTGAACCTGAATATTCTGCACGACATCGGTCATGTTGCTCACATCCAGTGCCAGCCGGGACTGATCTCCCCCCGCCATAAACCGCGGTGCTGCCAGTTCTGTAATTAATGGGGCTGCAACCAGGGTGTGGCTTTCTCCGCTACCAAACTTATCGTCACTCCAGGCTTGAGCCATAATTTTTAGCTCACCGTTGAAATCCCCAACAGGCAGGCTTACTGTCCCCTCTCCATGCTCATCAAGAGTGACCGGCACAGCCTGCTGTGCCACAATATTGACGTGATTCACCGGCTTCTTACCACCACGGCTCAATTCATCACCTTCGTCCCCGTCACCACCAAAACTCAACGATGCCAGTCGGCCTGAACCTTCAATCACCTGACCATAGATATCATAAATATCCGCACCGTAGCGCTTGCGGCCAAAGAAGGCATCCCAGGGTGATGGGGTTTTATAGTCAGTAATATTCAGCACGCCAATATCAACGGCGGATAACAGCACCTTGATCTGTTGAGGTAATGCTCCTTCAGTCGTGCTGGCCTTAACCTTGACATGGAGATCCTGGTTCGGCGTCATTTTATCCGGGCTGTTGAGAGTGAGCTGTAACCGGTGGTGTTCTTCAGACAATGGTAAATGTAAGACACCTACCGCCCTTTTTAGGGTTGCAGAACGGGAAGGATCCCCCGGACGCACCACCAATGCACTGATATATAAATCCTGCCGTTTCCAGCGACTGTCGATGGGAATATCAAGCATCATGCCCCCTTCAGGGACATCAATAGCCTGCCACCATAATGGACCTTCACTGGATTCGATCAGCGCATAGCCTTGCCCTGCTGCTGGTGCATTAATGCTAAGATGCACAGTATCCCCGGGGTTATACGCAGGTTTGTCCAGTTTTAATGTCACTTGATCCGGTCGCTTACCACCATCTGTTCCACTGTTATCCTGCCAGTCATATCCAGCCCAGAAACGCACACTACTGGTTATGCCATGTTGTGGATCTTCCACTTCAAGACGATAAGCCCCCCATTCCACAGGGAATGAGACGCTTCCCGTCTCGCCTTCTGCCAGATTAAGCGGTTGCTCCGCCTGGACCAGCTCTTTCTGGTCATATTGTGACTGCCAGCCATCGCTCTCGCTCCAGCTCCAGTAATAATCGCGGCGTTCTTGAATCAATTTAACATTCAAGTCATTAACCGCATGTTTATTGCCGGCGGGGTCCCCATAGACAATATCAAACCCCGCCAGACTGTTTTCATCCACAATGGGACGAGTCTGGGTGGTATTGGTACGATAGTCGTAAACTTCTTTGCTGTTAAACTGCGGGCGAATACCTGGTAATTGACTGGCGGGCCAGACAATCTGCTCCGCCCGTCGGGTGACCGGGCGCCCCCCCGACTCCAGCAAACTTGCCTGTAATATCACCCGCAGAGGCGAATGGGTTTCCTGCCACTGGCTTGCTGTGCTAATAGTGCCATGCCCTTGTTCATTGAGAGTCAGTTCAACCTCATCAAGGTTGCGATACAAGTTCTTTTCATTAATATCACCAAACTGAAAACCTGGCAGTTTTGCTACCGCGTCACGCAATGGTCGGACAAAGAGCTGGCCCTGGAGAGAGTTACCAGCAGCAGGTGCGCCATAGAGATAACGGCCACTCACCTCAAACTCAACATCATCTTCAGGTGTCACAGGGGAACTCTGGGTCGTTAACTCCAGCGCCATACGTTCGGGCATGAAATCTTCAACCTGAAACGACCAGTTACGCGGCTGATTGTCTCCGGTATTGGCACGAATCTGCCAGCGCCCGGTACTGACATTATCCCCCAGCCGATAAGTAAATTGATAAAGGCCATTCTGTGGTTGCCAGGTCTGAGTGTAACTCACCTGCCCGTCAGGTTTTATTACCTCCAGTTTCACAGGTTGTTCAGGTAAAGGCTTACCTTCCCGGTCTCGCATTAAGCCATTAAGGATGACGGTTTCACCAGGGCGGTAGAGATCTCTTGGCCCAAACAGAAAAAGCTGCTTGTCATGATCCTGCTCACCCGAAATATTGAATTCAGCCAGGTCCAGTGCAGGGCGGCGTAAATCTAACAAAGTGGTCTGACCGCCCTGGTGTGCCAACAGCACTCCATCGTTGCCTGAATGATTAAAACTGGCATGGCCATCAGCATCACTCACCGTATGACCAACAGGTGAGCCCTTACTATCCATTAAAGTTAATTCGACTTCAGGCAGTACCTGACCCTCTTCCAGACTCTGGGTATAAATATCGAGGCGGTCATTATAACGGTGAGCTGACAAACCAATATCACTGAGCGTGAACAGTGTTGCCGGGTTGGTATAAGCATAGCTCCCAGCTTTACTCATCACTGCCAGATAGACTCCGGGCTGTTGTAATGGTTTGATGGCGGAGAGAGGAAGTAGCAATTTTTCACTCTTGTTACGCTCAGGATTGAGATCAAAACGCCCGGTGTAAACCAGATCATCCATATCCAATATTTCATCTGATTCCCAGCTACTGAGTGAGCTACGGTAACGCCATTCATGGATAAATTTGCTCAGTGAGCGCTCATTTACACGATAGAAGTTTACATCTATCTTATCGACATTCAGAGCCATTACTGGCAGCCCGGAAATAACTTTACTGGGCAAAAGTGACCCGGTACTGGCGAAACCAACGCTGGGTTGAATATCCCTGGTGGTGAGCGATTCGCTTTTTGACTGACTAAGCTGAGTATGGTTCAGCGCCAGCAATCCTTCATCAACGGCGATATTAAGCTCACGATTGGGCTCAAGGTGGCGCAGATAGACTGTTTTCAGGTTGGGTGACAGTTCCCAGGCGCCGTCCAGCGCCCCTTCTGATTTATCCGTCACTTTTAATACACGGCGAAAATCCTGGTCTGGGTCAAGTGGCACAGAGAAGGTTAATGACAGGGCGTTCGCGCCATCAAGCTGAACCTCAGAAACATCCAGAAGGGTAAAAGGTTTACCCTGGGACTGCTGGCGCAATTTATCAAGCTGCTCAACACTCAGCTTATTACTGACAGAGGCTGGCTGTTCAGTACGTGTCGCTTGTGGCGTATCTTGTGCCTGCTTTTTAGTCTCATCGTCACAACCTGTCAGGCTGATCACGCTACCGAGTAATAGCATCAAGCTGATGAATGCGTTCTGTTTCATGATTTATCCTTGATTCCCTGTCACAATAACGACGTTGGCTTTATCTGAACCGGGGATATGTTACCCACCTTCGTTGTTAACTGCATTCATTAGTCTACTATCCGAACACAATGTAAAGTATCCCGGGTAAATTGGGGGCATTAATATAAGAAGTGCCGCAAATTAACGATTACTTCATAAAGTAACAGGCACAGGAATGACTAATGGCGCGCTAATCGGAGGTCAGCCTTACAGAATAAATCGTGGCATTTTAAGCGTTATCTCTCACTCAGCTGTTGGGCCACTTGTCGAATCACCTAAAAAAAACGACAATCAATCTTTACTTGATGAAACAGAGGCCAACCTACTATGTCCACCTCTTTCTTCGTCGCAAGCGACTGGCTTGCAGAACATATTAATGACGGTAATGTTCAAATCCTTGATGCACGCATGGCTCCCCCCTCGGGGCCAGATGCATCCCGTGACATTCCTGCAGAATACCTTGCCGGGCATATTCCTGGAGCAATTCTGTTCGATATAGAAGCCCTTTCTGACCACAGTAGTCCTCTGCCACATATGATGCCACGCCCTGAAGCCTTCGCGGTTGCGATGCGCGAGAGGGGTATTGATAATGATAAACATCTGGTGGTTTATGATGACGGCAATCTCTTTTCTGCACCCAGAGCCTGGTGGATGCTAAAAAACTTTGGGGTGGAAAAGATCTCCATTCTGGCTGGTGGGTTACAACGCTGGACGGGTGAAGATTATGCCCTTGAACAAGGTGAACCCACCGTTACCGAAAGTGAGTTTACCGTCAGTTTTCACCCTGAAGTCATTAAACGCCTCACCGAGGTATTATTAGTCAGTCATGAAGGCACGGCCCAGCTGGTGGATGCCCGCCCTGCGGCCCGTTTTAATGGTGAGATGGACGAACCTCGTCCGGGGCTGAAACGTGGTCATATTCCAGGTGCGCTTAATATTCCCTGGACCCGTGTCGTAGAAGATGGGCAGCTCAAAACGGTTGATGAACTCACTGACATTTTCCATCAGCAAGGTATCGATTTTAACCGCCCGATTATTGTCAGTTGTGGTTCCGGTGTTACTGCCGCCGTCATCGTACTGGCGCTGGCAACACTTAATGCGAATGATGTTTCCCTTTATGATGGGTCATGGAGTGAATGGGGCTCACGCTCAGATTTACCCATTGAACCTGCTTAAGACACCGTATTAAAAACAGCACAGGTCAGGCGAATTCTTTGCCTGACCTGTGTGCTAATCAAACTAAAACAAGAATAGTCAGATAATACGGTTATTCTTAAAATCGCGCAGAAAACTGCCCCAACGACGTTCATAAAATGGGGTAATATGCGCAATCATAAAGTGGCTGACGCCTTTTTCACCTTCAACAACCTGGCAAATATCAATCGGATCATCACCTGATAAGGTGTCTGTTGCCACACTGCCAGTCTGGCGAATAATCGCCTCAATATCGTTATCAGCCTCAATCCCAATCAGCAGATTTGGGTGTTCTTCCGACTGTTCTTTAATCGAGCAGAGGAAAGCACGCTTAACGTTTTTGAGGTTTTTAAACAGCGTTGTTAACGAATCAACCATTTGAGCTGGCGGCTCAACTACCTCTGACAGCAATAACGAAACACCCCCTTCCAGAACTTCCTGTTGTGTTAATGCGTCACCTTCATGACTCAGGAGGTGGCTAATTTCACTCGGGGTAAACTCTTTACCTGTCGGCAGTCTGGCATTTAAAAATAGGGTATTGCCAAGAGTGATTTCAAATAAGGTTCGTACTGGCATGACGACAAAAGACTGCTCCTCAGTGACTGCGCGCTGCAATGCCTCCAGTGAGGTGAAAAAAGGGATCACTGAGGTAAGATCTTCCTTTTCCCAGTGCTGTAGCTCGACCGCACTACTGGCATCTATCGCTTCGCCCGTCACCCCTTTCCCTGGTACCCAAACCGTAGATTCCATTAATACCCGAAAAAAGGCAGGACGGTGGGCCGCTTCCGTGGCAGCTTGTTCCAGCAGCGTTTCCAGTTCATTTTTTGATTCTGACATGATATTTCCGAGAGCTGCATTCCTGGCTATGGGGAGCCATGCCCCCCAAGACCACAGAAAAGATAATTAACTCAGTAATAAATTAGCAATGGTACGGACACCTAAACCGGTCGCACCGGCAGACCACTGATCAATCGCGCTTTTACGGTAAGTTGCAGAACAATCAATATGCAACCAGCCCTGACGGTAGTTTTCCACAAAGTGAGAGAGGAAACCTGCCGCAGTACTTGCCCCGGCAGTATACCCAGCCCCGGCAACATTGTTTAATTCGGCAAAATTTGAAGGCAACTGGTTGCGGTGAAATTCAGCCAGAGGCAAACGCCAGAATGGTTCAAATTCTTGTTCAGCACTGGCTAACAAACGCCCCGCCAGCTCATCGTCAAAGCTGAACAGAGCATGGTAATCATTTCCCAGCGCGGTTTTAGCTGCGCCGGTCAGGGTGGCACAGTCAATAATCAATTCAGGGTTTTGAGCAGAGGCATCAATCAAGCCATCAGCCAGAACCAGGCGACCTTCCGCATCAGTATTCATGATTTCAACGGTTTTACCGTTGCGATAAGTAATGATATCCCCGAGTTTAAACGCATTACCGCTCACCATATTATCTGCACAGCAGAGGTATAACTTAACGCGTTTGTTTAAACCACGAGTAATCGCAAAGGCCAGTGCTCCGGTAACCGTCGCTGCACCGCCCATGTCAGATTTCATTGAGTCCATAAATGCACTCTGTTTCAGGCTATAACCACCGCTATCAAAGGTGATGCCTTTCCCCACCAGACAGGCATACACTTCAGCATCCGGGTTGCCCGTTGGGTTATAGTCTAATGCCAGCAGCACAGGGGCACGATCGGATCCACGCCCAACAGTATGGAGCCCCATATAGTTCTGTTCGCGCAGATCTTCCCCTTTGGTTATCCGGTAGGAAATATGATCGCAAGCCACTTCGCACAGCAGATCAACCGCTCGTGAAGCCAGACGCCCCGGACTCAAATCTTCTGCCGGCGTATTGATGGTATGACGCACCCAATCGATAATTTGAATACGGTTATTCAGTTCAGTTTGCTCTTGCTCGTTCAACACCGCCCAGTCAACTTTACCGGTATTTTTCGGTGCCCTATAGCCTTGCCAGAATGCCCAGCTTTTTTCTACATCCCAGCCTTCGCCTGCTAACAGAACGTGTTTAATACCTTGTGTGTCAATTTTACGTGCTGCACGCTGAATTCTGCCCAGGCTGTCGCCACCTGCAACATGGAGTGTAATACCTTCATCGTTAATACTGTACAGTGCTTTATCACCCCAGCGCGCATCCGCAGGCTGAGTGGAAAGTGTAATTTTCATGGCATCGGTCATTTTCTTATCCTTCTCGTTCAGCATTGCCAATAAAAAAGGGCCGCCACAGGCAGCCCGTTATTGACAGTTCAGAGGTAAAATCAAATTCCCTCTTTATGATTAAGGGCATAAATGAACCCGCGGGCTTCCGGGATTGTTTATGGCCTTAACAGAATACAAGGCTTTTATTGCGCTTCGTCTAACCAGACTAACAAAATTGCTTCCAGTACTTTTTCGTTAGATGCCTCAGGGTTATCGTCAAACTCTTCCAGTTCACAAACCCACTGGTGCATATCGGTGAAGCGAACAGTGGTCGGATCAATATCCGGGCGACTGTCATACAGCGCTTCACCAATTTCACGGCTATCGGTCCATTTTAATCCCATATCCGCCTCGGCTAGTGTTCACGTGCATGATTGATAGTGTAACGTGGCATTTCAACCACTAAGTCTTCATCTGTTACACGGGCCTGGCAACTTAAGCGGCTATCTGGCTCAAGACCCCAGGCTTTATCCAGCATGTCGTCTTCTTCTTCGCTACTTTCCGCAAGTGAATCAAAACCTTCACGGACGATACAGTGGCAAGTGGTACAAGCACAGGATTTTTCACACGCGTGCTCAATTTCGATCCCGTTACGCAGAGCAACGTCGAGAATAGTTTCACCTTGCTGCGCTTCGAGTACTGCGCCATCCGGACAGAGATCCTGATGAGGCAGAAAAACAATCTTTGGCATATTAAACCTCGTCCACAGAATGACCGGTCAACGCGGTACGGATAGAGAGATCCATACGACGTGCCGCAAATTCCTGGGTTTGTTTGTCTACGTTTTTGATTTCATTTTCAATTGCGTTGGCATCATCGGACTGAGTCGCGGTGACCAATGCCGCCATCGCAGCGTCAATAACTGAGCGTTCAGTCTCGTTTAACAACACAGCATCTGCTTTCAGCGCACTCTGCAGGCTTTCCAGCACGCGAGCAGCCTCCACTTTTTGTTCTGCCAGCATACGTGCTTTGACATCATGCTCGGCATAGCTCATCGAGTCCTGAATCATGGTGGCAATTTCACCATCACTCAGACCATAAGAGGGTTTAACCTGAATAGACGCTTCTACCCCGGTAGATTTTTCCATGGCAGTGACACTAAGCAAACCATCAGCATCAACCTGGAACGTGACACGAATATGTGCAGCGCCTGCCGCCATCGGTGGGATACCCCGCAAGGTAAACCGCGCCAGCGAGCGACAATCCTGAACCAGTTCACGCTCCCCCTGCATAACATGAATAGCCATCGCAGTCTGGCCATCTTTAAAGGTAGTGAACTCCTGGGCTTTGGCGACTGGGATCGTGGTATTACGGCCAATGACTTTTTCTACCAGCCCTCCCATGGTTTCAAGACCCAGTGACAGTGGAATGACATCCAGCAGCAGCATTTCACTATCAGGCTTATTACCAACGAGGATATCAGCCTGGATGGCTGCGCCCATGGCAACCACTTTATCCGGGTCGATAGAGGTGAGTGGCTGGCGGCCAAAAAAATCACCCACTCGTTCACGGACCAGCGGTACACGCGTTGAACCACCGACCATAACGACTTCCAGAATATCTTCGGCCTCAACGCCTGCGTCACGCAAGGCACGACGGCAAGCGAGCAGTGTCCGTTTAACCAAACCGGCAATTAGCGTTTCAAATTGCTCCCGGGTGACCTCAGTCTGCTTACCGGCCAGTTCAACTTTCACGCTTGGTGCATCGCTAAGGGCGATTTTTGCCGAGGTAGCCGCATCCAGCAATTGACGCTGTAAGCTCAAGTCACCCTGGACATCAATGCCCAGTTTTTCGCCCAGCCAGTCAGCCAGAAGGTGGTCAAAATCATCCCCCCCTAAAGCGGAATCGCCTCCCGTGGCTAATACTTCAAACACACCGCGGCTCAGGCGTAAAATAGAGATATCAAAGGTACCGCCACCTAAGTCATAGACCGCGATAACACCTTCCTGACCGGAATCCAGACCATAGGCTATAGCAGCAGCGGTTGGTTCATTAAGTAAACGTAATACATGTACCCCTGCCAGCCTGGCGGCATCTTTTGTTCCCTGACGCTGGGCATCATCAAAATAGGCTGGGACCGTGATAACCACACCATCGAGAGGCCCGTCCAGACTTTCCTGAGCACGCTGGATCAGCGTAGCCAGAATATCGGCAGAAACCCGTACCGGATTCAGTAATCCTGCAGGGGTATTGATCAAAGGTAGTCCGCTTTCGCTGGCGCTGAACTGATAAGGAAGATGAGGATAGCGGGTTTGAATATCCACCAGTGAACGCCCCATCAGGCGTTTGACTGAACTGATGGTATTCACCGGATCTTGTGCCGCCTGAGCGCGCGCATCCCAGCCAACACGGTGACTTTCGGATTGATAATGCACGACGGAAGGGAGCAGATACCGTCCCTCACTGTCTGGCAACGTTTGGGCTTGCCCACTGCGCACGGTGGCAACCAGAGAATGGGTTGTGCCGAGATCAATACCCGCAGCCAGTCGACGCTGGTGGGGCGCAGCCGCCATTCCTGGCTCACTAATTTGTAATAACGCCATATTAAACTTCCAAAAATCCAGGCCCTAGATTAGGCATTAAAAATCGCTGAGCTTCTCTTCGAGTTGTTCTATGTGATGCTGTAATTTATCGAGAAAGCGTAGCTTACGCACAGTATCCGCCGCGAGTGTCCATTCCTGGCTGTCTAGCTCGCGCACCATTTGCGAACTGCGCGTTTTGACCATGTCAGCAACACGGGTAGCAAAAGCATCGAGCTTGTCACTGTCGCCAGATTGTTCGATACTGTCCAGCTCTTCACGTAGCTCAAGCTGTTCCATTAAGAAGACGGTATCACGAACAGTGTGCTGCTCATTTGCAAGATCAAAACCATTCAGCAACAGCAAATACTCAGCACGTAACAATGGGTGGCGTAATGTTTGCCATGCCTGATTGATCGTTGCAGATTGATTGACGGCCAGGAGCTGCTCCGCCTGAGGGCGGCTGGCATATTTGTCAGGGTGGAATTGACGCTGCAATTCTTGGTAACGCGCAGCCAGTTGCTGCATGTCTACAGCGTAGCCTGGTGCTAGTCCAAACAGAGTAAAATAATCCATAACAGACTCGAGTTTTATCAGGTAAATGCTGAATGGGTTATGTGGAGTCACAGGCTATCTGCTTGCGCGGATAGCCTGCTATGCTGATTCAGACGTGGAAGCTTTCGCCGCAGCCACACTCATCTTTCACGTTAGGATTGGTGAACTTAAACCCTTCGTTAAGACCTTCTTTGACAAAGTCGAGTTGGGTTCCGTTTAAGAATTGCAGACTTTTACCATCGACAACGACTTTTACACCTTTATCTTCAAAGATGGTGTCATCTGCCTGAGGTTCGTCAACAAACTCCAGAACATAAGCCATACCGGAACAACCAGAAGTGCGAACGCCTAAGCGTAAACCAAATCCTTTTCCACGATTAACAAGGAAAGAATTCACACGATCTGCAGCACTATCGCTGAGGGTAATTGACATACCACAACCTCAATCAGATATTATCTCTCGCCATACCTCTGTTGCATAAATAACAATGGTATTCATGCAACATCACCTACCTGAGTAAGCTTTCAGGGACTCCCGAGCTTGCCGTCTGACGACAAGCTCTTGCGTCTATTATTTTGAATCACGCTTGCTTTTATAATCCGCAATAGCTGCCTTGATAGCATCTTCTGCAAGAATTGAGCAGTGAATCTTAACGGGTGGCAACTCAAGTTCGTCAGCGATATCAGTATTTTTAATCGCCTGTGCTTCATCCAGTGACTTGCCCTTTACCCATTCGGTCAGCAAAGAACTGGACGCGATAGCAGAACCACAGCCATAGGTCTTGAAGCGTGCGTCTTCAATGATACCTTCATTATTAACTTTAATCTGCAACTTCATGACATCGCCACAAGCCGGGGCGCCTACCATGCCAGACCCTACGCTGGTATCAGCATTGTCAAAAGAACCCACATTACGTGGATTTTCATAATGATCGATTACTTTTTCGCTATAAGCCATTTTTACTTCTCCTGAGTCCGAAACGGATTAATGATGCGCCCATTCGATGGAATTAAGATCAACACCCTGCTTAAACATTTCCCACAGAGGAGAAAGATCGCGCAAACGACCGATAGAATTTCTTACCAGTTTAATGGTGTAATCAATCTCTTCTTCCGTGGTAAAACGGCCTAAAGAGAAACGGATAGAACTGTGTGCCAGTTCATCATTCATACCCAGAGCACGTAACACATAAGAAGGCTCAAGGCTTGCTGATGTACAGGCTGAACCAGAAGAGACTGCCAAGTCCTTCAGGGCCATAATCAGAGATTCACCTTCAACATAGTTAAAGCTGACGTTAAGAATAGTCGGAACACCATGCTCCAGGTCGCCGTTCAGATACACCTCTTCCATATCTTTCACGCCATCCCATAGACGCTGGCGCAAAGCACCCAGCCGCGCCATTTCCGTTGCCATCTCTTCTTTAGCAATACGGTAGGCTTCACCCATACCGACAATCTGATGAACAGGCAATGTACCAGAACGCATACCACGTTCATGACCGCCACCGTGCATCTGTGCTTCAATGCGGATACGCGGTTTACGACGAACAAACAGGCCACCGATACCTTTAGGACCATAAATTTTATGGCCAGAAAAGGACATCAGATCCACTTTCAACTGGCTTAAATCAATAGGTAATTTACCCACGCTCTGGGTCGCATCAACATGGAAAACAATGCCACGTGCACGGCACATTTCACCAATAGTCGCGATATCCTGTACCACACCGATTTCGTTGTTAACATGCATAACAGAAACCAGAATAGTGTCATCGCGCATAGCCGCTTCCAGCACTTTCAAGTCAAGGATGCCATTAACCTGTGGAGACAGGTAGGTGACTTCAAAGCCTTCGCGCTCTAACTGACGGCAAGTATCCAGCACCGCTTTATGCTCAGTTTTAACGGTAATGACATGCTTGCCTTTCTTCTGGTAAAAATTCGCAGCCCCTTTAATCGCCAGGTTATCTGACTCAGTGGCACCAGAAGTAAAGACAATTTCACGTGGATCTGCACCGATCAAGTCTGCAACTTGATTACGGGCAATATCAACGGCCTCTTCTGCTTGCCAGCCGAAACGGTGTGAGCGAGATGCCGGATTCCCGAAGGTGCCATCCATTGTTAAAAACTGCATCATTTTCTGCGCAACACGCGGATCGACCGGTGTGGTAGCAGAGTAGTCGAGGTAAATCGGTAATTTCATTGCTCTTAAGCTCCGTACATCACTTCAATATGAAGAACCAGACTTAAAAGGTTGTAGCCGTTATCAGTTGCGGTCTGCCTGTCTGATTCTAAAATTCGTTTTTCTGCTTATGCGCGCAGTTTTACGTCAATCGCATCCTGAGGACGCAGTGTACGATGATTTTCACTATGCTGACGGTCGGATACATCCAGAACTTCCTGGTGATTAACCAGTTCACCCAATGTGATATTGTTCAGGAAACCCGTCAGGCGATCACTTAAGTCGCGCCACAGGGCATGAGTCAGACACTTGTCTCCCCCCTGGCAGCCGCCTTTACCCTGACAACGCGTGGCATCCACAGATTCATCGACAGCGCTGATCACTTCACCAACGGCGATACTACCGGCTTCTTTACCCAGCAGATAACCACCACCCGGCCCACGGACACTAGCAACGAGACCATTTTTACGCAGGCGCGAAAATAGCTGCTCCAGGTAAGAAAGCGAAATGCCCTGACGCTCAGAGATGTCGGCCAGTGGTACTGGACCCGATTCCGAGTTCAATGCGACGTCAAGCATTGCGGTAACGGCATAGCGCCCTTTAGATGTCAGTCTCATGTCTTACTTAGCCTCAAATAGCCCCTCGTTCCGGGGGGTTCCAAAAATGATAGTTCACATAGCAAGAGACAAGTCTGACATTCCTGAGTGATTTGGTCAACTATTTAACCTAGTAATTTACTCAAGTATTATTTCTCTGATTTATTATGCTGTTCCAGTGAAGTGAGCATCCCACGGAGGATGTTCAGCTCCTGGCTTTCAGGGCGAGCGCGAGTAAACAGACGACGTAATCTGCTCATTACTTGCCCAGGATGGGTCGGACGAATAAAGCCACTATTTGACAGGGCTTTTTCCAGATGGCCGTAAAAACGCTCAAGATCGTCGACCAGAGGATAATGCTCCTCTTCCGGATTCTGTTGCGCCTCCTGGCCTTCGTTTTGTGTCGCCAGCCAGGCAATACGAACTTCATAAGCGAGGATTTGTACTGCCATCGCCAAATTCAGAGAACTGTATTCAGGGTTTGCCTGAATGGCAACGTGATAGTGGCATTTTTGCAATTCATCATTGGTTAGCCCGACACGCTCACGGCCGAAAACAATCGCCACTGGGGTATTCTGCGCTTCGGTAACGCTTTTAATACCACACTCACGTGGATCAAGCATTGGCCAGGGCAAGGTACGGGAACGAGCGCTCGTCCCAACAACCAGGCTACATCCGGCTAATGCTTCATCGAGCGTATCAACAATTTGAGCATTGCCAATCACATCACTGGCACCCGCCGCCAAAGCTATCGCCTGTGAGTCCGGTCTGACCAATGGATTCACCAGCCAAAGATTGGTTAACCCCATGGTTTTCATTGCGCGGGCTACGGAGCCCATATTGCCAGTATGTGAAGTTTCAACCAGCACAATTCGTACATTTTGCAGCATTATCATTCAAAGCCTGAAGAAGAATATCGTAATATCTTATCATATCATTGGGACATATTCCGAACGCTCTGCTATACTCCGCCGCGTTTTCCGTTCTTTAAAATCCAGTGAGAGAGACCGATGCATCCGATGCTTAACATCGCCGTGCGCGCTGCGCGCAAGGCGGGCAATTTAATTGCCAAAAGTTACGAAACACCTGACGCTGTTGAAGCTAGCCAAAAAGGCAGCAATGACTTTGTGACTAACATCGATAAAGAAGCCGAGCGCCTGATTATTGAAGTTATCCGTAAGTCTTATCCAAAACATACCATTATCACCGAAGAAGCTGGTGAACTGGCAGGTGAAGATCAAGATGTGCAATGGGTTATCGATCCACTGGATGGCACTACTAACTTCATTAAACGTTTACCGCATTTCTCTGTTTCTATCGCGGTGCGTATTAAAGGCCGCACCGAAGTTGCCGTTGTTTATGATCCTATGCGTAACGAATTGTTCAGTGCTGTCCGTGGTCAGGGCGCGCAACTGAACGGCTACCGCCTGCGTGGCAGTAATGCACGTGATCTCGACGGCACTGTTCTGGCAACAGGTTTCCCATTCAAACAGAAGCAGTACGCCGCGACTTACATCAATATCATTGGCAAATTGTTTACTCAATGTGCTGATTTCCGCCGCACAGGTTCAGCCGCTCTCGATTTAGCTTATGTCGCCTCTGGCCGTGTCGATGGTTTCTTTGAAATTGGTTTGAAGCCTTGGGATTTCGCTGCAGGAGAACTGCTGGCTCGTGAGTCAGGCAGCCTGGTTTGTGACTTCACTGGTGGCCATAACTACCTGCTGACTGGCAATATTATTGCCGGTAATCCACGTGTGGTAAAATCAATGCTGGCATTGATGCGTGATGAACTGAGCGAAGCCCTGAAACGCTAAGGTTTACCCTCATGTTCAAGTCCTCTTTGAGGGGACTGGCCTTTATTCAAAGGGGAAATACATTTCCCCTTTGTCTTTACTGGCCTTAAAAAGGACGTATGCCCCGGACTACGGGCTGTAAACTGTTCCACATGATCAGGGCCGCCACGACCAGGATTACACCTCCAGCCAGTGCCAGCGTTGACCACCCCACCTGTTGCCACAATACCGAACCACGATTTTTGCTCAGTCTGACAGCCAGAGATCTGCACCCCTGCACCAGCACTGCCAGCCCGGAAAGCGTAAGCGCCGTCCCCACGGCCATCGCGAGGACAGATACTACCCCCCAGCTAAAAACACCAATAATTTTACTGAACAGCAGCACCATAATGGCTCCTGAACATGGTCGTATTCCCATGGATACGACGACCATCAGGTGAGCACGCCAGTCATCCCCCGCGTTAAGCTGTTGTTG
The DNA here is from genome assembly GCF_018257795.1 of Citrobacter sp. JGM124. Lineage (GTDB taxonomy): Bacteria > Pseudomonadota > Gammaproteobacteria > Enterobacterales > Enterobacteriaceae > JGM124. The sequence continues at coordinate 237,705 of NZ_JAERJD010000007.1, forward strand.
ATTCGGGATATGCTGATGGCCACAACCACAATGTTCGTTATGGGCATGAACGGGAACAAAAGATCGAAATGTTGACGGTCGGCGGAGCAAGACCCGTAAACGCTGTATGGCACGCCAACAAAGCAATACGCCCAGTCCACCAACCAGTAAATAGCTGCCCTTTTCCAGCCAAAAGCTGCCAAGATGTAATTGCCGGGAGGATAACTGCAGCACAACCAGCATCACGGTTACCAGGGCAATAGCCACCAGCCCCTGCAACAGTGAAGCGGCAAAAGTCAGCTTTAAACTTGTTTTCAGTTTTGAGGGGTGTGTCGCAAGCCAGGTAGTAATAACAATTTTACCGTGCCCGGGTCCCAGGGCATGCAATACCCCATAACTAAAACTTACCGTTAAAAGTGTCCATCCTGCCTTGGCCGGGTTTTCAGCCATCAGACGTAATAGCCCACTCAACTCCTGATTAATAGCGCGCTGCCACTGAGTCGACTGCATTAAAATTTGCGGCCAATAGACCCAAAGTGAAAAGACAGAGAAAGTCGCCACAACAAGAAAAATCAACAATGGCCACCAGTGGAAACCCACCCGTTTCAGGGGCGTTATCATTGACATTGTAAGGTTACCTGTTGAGCGAATTGCTGGCCTAATGCCATATCTTCCGGTGGGGCGTCTTCTTTATCCAGCGCAGCGGCATAAAGTAGCATCTCTTCACTTGGCTCTGGTGTTGCAACAGATATCTGACAACGAGGTGCTAAAGATGGAGGTAAAAAAGCATCTGTATCATGGTCATATTTCATATCAACATAAAATGAGGGATCAAAAGTCGAAAACGTAAAACGGGTTCCCTCAAGCGCCAGGGGCCTGGCCAGCGGTAATACAAAACTAAGCATCGCCTGGTTCCCAACCCGCTCTAACCGATATTCTGGCGGGTTGGAGGTAAACTTCACTTTATTTCCTTGATGCCAGACTTCAGTAAAATAATGCTGCGCCAGCACATTAGCCATGACTTCAGCAGCCAGCTTCTTCCAGACAGGGGAATCTGGTGCCGCATCCCCCGCATCATAGAGCAGGTCTGCGGAGGTGAGGTCATCCATCAACCACTGCATTTTTAGCCCAGTAAACCGTCCCTGATCAATCACTGGGGTCGTTTTAAGGGAAATAAAGCTATGTGGATGGGCTTGTGCAGGGAATGAAACCAGCCCACTCATTAGCAAGATGAACCCAATAATCAGGCCCCGTTTATCATTCATAGATTCCTCTGGATGAATATTTTTTTCGTCAGTAAGGCAAAAAGATACACGCCCAAACCGTGTAAGCATTTCACCCCTGGAAACATATGGTCTGTACCATGTTAAAATCCAGAATGCTTACCGGTTTTTACTTTCACGATAAGCGAGGCAGGTACACCCTGTCTGTATCTGCCTTGATTATCAAAATACTACGATCTGGCACTGACTTTGGGACGTATAAACAGAGCGGGCAAGGCTATCAATGCCATGATCCAGAACATCTGCCCTTGCATATGCTGGTACAAATAGCCCGATAGTAAGGTCATAATTGCGATCCCCCCCCCCATTGCCACCGCTGAATAGACCGATTGCAAACGAATCACTTCATGACCATGGCGAGCCGAGATATAACGCATGGCAGCAAGATGGCAAACGGTGAAACTACCACAGTGCATGATTTGCGTGACAATTAACCATGAAAGTTCAGTGCTCGATGCCATTAACCCCCAGCGCAGAATCCCCGTAATACCCGAAAGTAACAGCAAATCACGCGTCGTCCAGCGGCGAAAAATTCGATGGCTCAAGGCAAAAATGATAATTTCAGCTACCACACTCAGCGACCACAGGTACCCGACCACCGAGGCAGAGTAACCTTCACTCTGCCAGTAAATGGCACTGAAACCATAGTAAGCAGCATGAGCCCCCTGCAATAAAGTGGCGCACGCTAAAAATCGCCAGTCGCCGATAATCAAACGCTTCCATGACGCCCAACCCATCGTTTCCTGATGGGCGATTTTCCCCTCAGGCATAATCGAGGGACGAAGCATCATACCAATCAGCATTGAGGCAATACCAATGCTCATTAACACCAGAATCGCCTGATAGCTGAACTCACTCACCAGTTTTCCGGTAATGGCTGACCCAATCACAAATGCCAGCGATCCCCATAATCTGACACGGCCATAATCAAGGGGAAACTGGCGCTGCCAGGTTCCTGCCAGGGCATCGGTGAGGGGAACCAAAGGTGAAAAGAAGAGGTTAAAACCAACCATAACCATCAGTAACCAGGCTGAGGTCTGGCCGAGCCAAAAGGCCACCATGAAAACAAGAGAGAGTAATGCTAACAGACGTAATGCACTAACCAACCAGCAAGGATTAGTCACCCTGGGGGCGAGTAATAAGCTCCCGAGAAAACGTGCGATGAGCCCTGCTGCCAGTAAAATGCCGATAGTTTCTGGTGATAAGCCGACACCTTCCAGCCACAAACTCCAGAACGGCAAAAAAATGCCGTAACTAAAAAAATAGGTGAAGTAACTCAATGCTAACCAAAGCGTGGATTGAACAACCATGTTTCCTCCCATTTTCAGGGAGCTAGTGTCGGGGATAAGTTATTGTCTTGCAAGTCATCTACGACAATTATGTGGCATATTCACAGGTCATGTGATGACCATATTTAAGCAAGTCACGTGGGACTCAGGTATGAAGATTTTCAGCGGCAGGAAAACAAAAAAGCCATCACACCATGGTGATGGCCTTTTTATTCATCCCATGTTTAGCAACATAGGGAAATTACAGGACCAGAACTTACGCATAAACCGGGAAACGAGCGCAGATATCAAGAACCTTTTGTTTTGTCGCTTCAATGATGGCTTCATCATTAATGTTGTCCAGGATATCACACATCCAGCCAGCCAGTTCTTTCGCTTCCGCTTCTTTAAAACCACGACGAGTGATTGCCGGGCTGCCAATACGAATACCAGAAGTGACAAATGGGCTCTTCGGATCGTTAGGCACACTGTTTTTGTTAACAGTGATATTTGCACGGCCCAGCGCTGCATCAGCTTCTTTGCCCGTCAGGTTTTTATCGACCAGGTCCAGCAGGAACAGATGGTTATCAGTACCACCGGAAACCACGTTATAACCACGTTCCAGGAAGACTTCTACCATTGCTTTAGCGTTTTTAGCCACTTGTTGCTGATAGACTTTAAATTCTGGCTCCAGCGCTTCTTTCAGGGCAACAGCTTTACCGGCGATAACGTGCATCAACGGGCCGCCTTGTCCACCAGGGAACACTGCAGAGTTAAGTTTTTTGTATAACTCTTCACTGCCATCTTTCGCCAGGATCAAGCCACCGCGTGGACCAGCCAGCGTTTTATGGGTTGTCGTGGTAACCACGTGAGCGTGAGGAACTGGGTTTGGATAAACATCAGCAGCGATAAGCCCCGCAACGTGTGCCATATCAACAAACAGATAAGCCCCGACTGAATCAGCGATTTCACGCATTTTAGCCCAGTCAACAACCCCTGAATAGGCAGAGAAACCACCGATAATCATCTTAGGTTTATGTTCTTTAGCCAGTTTTTCCAGCTCGACATAATCAATATGGCCGGTTTCATCGATACCGTAAGGGACGATATTGTATAATTTACCGGAGAAGTTTACCGGGGAGCCATGTGTCAGGTGACCACCGTGAGCCAGATTCATGCCCAGTACAGTATCGCCTGGCTCCAGCAACGCGGTGTAGACGGCAAAGTTAGCCTGAGAGCCTGAGTGAGGTTGAACGTTAGCATAGTCAGCGCCAAACAGTTCTTTAGCCCGGTCGATTGCCAGTTGTTCAACAATATCAACGTACTCACAGCCACCGTAGTAACGTTTGCCTGGGTACCCTTCAGCATATTTGTTCGTCAGCTGCGATCCCTGTGCCTGCATAACACGCGGGCTGGTATAGTTTTCGGAGGCGATCAGCTCGATGTGCTCTTCCTGACGTACTTTCTCTTGTTCCATAGCCTGCCACAATTCGGCATCATAATCGGCAATGTTCATTTCACGCTTTAACATTCGCATCTCCTGACTCAGCTGACGGTAAACTTTTACGACAATAATGGGGAGCCCTTTTGGGCGACAGGCAACAGTGTAAACCGAAATAGAGTTGGGTGATAGGGCTTGATTAAGGTTTTTACGCAAACGATTACCCAGGCATGAGATAAGGGTTCCTTGCAATAAAAAAATTTTCTGTTCGCTGGATAATTTCTCATCAGCATGATGCGCATTTTTCATGTTCAGTGCAACTTGTCCGCGCCTTTCACTGCTTGCCTCACCCTGTCATCCGCCACAGATAACAGCATAAAATAGAGAGTGAGATGAATCTTTAAATCAGAACAGTAGATAGTAGGGATAACGCTACATTAAACATGGTTAATATCTGATTTAATCCGATGATTCCTGCAGTGGAAAATAAAACCTGAAGTGACAGAAAAGGAAAACAGGAAGGAGTGAATATTAATTAACTGGCGAACCCTTAATTTAAAAATATGACAGCCCCTGGATCCGGGTTGAAACGCAGAGGCCTTTTAATAATCCGTTAAATCGCCGCGTCGTCTTCCTCACCGGTACGAATTCGTACCACACGAGCGACATCAAAAACAAAAATTTTACCGTCACCGATTTTCCCGGTCTGTGCCGTACGCACAATAGTGTCCACACAAATATCCACGATATCGTCAGTGACCACCAGCTCAAGCTTAACTTTTGGCAGAAAATCCACCATATACTCAGCGCCACGATAGAGCTCAGTATGGCCCTTCTGACGACCGAAACCTTTAACTTCGGTTACCGTCATCCCTGTGATACCCACTTCGGCCAGTGCTTCTCGCACATCATCGAGCTTGAATGGTTTAATAATTGCATCAATCTTTTTCATGTTATTACGCTTTCCCCAGACCCCATCGTATGCTGCTTTTTGTTATCAATCGGTGATCACTCACACTACCACAGCCTAGTCTTTAAAGTCATTGGCATCGAGTTCATGTCGGGCCAGTAGTTTATAGAACTCTGTTCGGTTTCGCCCAGCCATTCGGGCCGAGTGAGTAACATTACCTTTGGTGATATGTAACAGCTTGCGCAGGTAGTTCAGCTCAAACTGATTCCTGGCCTCAGCAAAGGTCGGCAGCGCACTGTTTTCCCCTTCCAGTGCCTGCTCGACCAATGCCTCATTGATAACCGGTGTTGACGTTAATGCGACACATTGTTCAATCACGTTAACCAACTGACGCACGTTACCCGGCCAACTGGCAGAAATTAATCGCTTCATGGCCTCAGTGGAAAAACTACGTACCAGAGGCTTATGCTTGTCAGCAGACTGGCGTAATAACTGACTTGCCAGCAAAGGAATATCCTCGGCACGTTCATTCAGTGCCGGTATCTTCAGGCTAACCACATTTAAACGGTAGAAGAGATCTTCACGGAACTCACCACGCTCCATCGCTTTTGGCAAATGACGGTGGGTTGCAGAAATAATACGCACATCAATATCTATATCTCGGTTACTGCCAAGCGGGCGTACTTTTCGTTCCTGTAATACTCGTAAGAGTTTCACCTGTAATGAGAGTGGCATATCGCCAATTTCATCAAGAAAAAGAGTGCCACCTTCAGCCGCCTGGAATAACCCTTCCCGCTGGCTAACCGCACCAGTGAACGCCCCCCTGGCATGGCCGAACAACTCTGACTCCAGCAGTTGTTCCGGTAACGCACCGCAATTAATCGCAATAAAGGGTTTTTTACTGCGCGGGCTCGCTTGATGCATCGCTTGCGCCAGCACCTCTTTACCGGTACCACTTTGACCATTAATTAGCACACTCACATCAGACTGGGCGACTTTACGGGCTTGCTCCAACAGACGTAGCATAATAGGGCTTCGAGTAACAATCGTGTCGTGCCACGTTTCATCCCCTGCTGGGATAGTCTGAGCCATGGCATCGTCAATAGCGCGATAGAGCGCGTCTTTATCGACGGGCTTTGTCAAAAAGCTGAAGACCCCTTGCTGTGTTGCCATCACCGCTTCGGGGATCGAACCATGGGCGGTGAGAATAATCACGGGCATGCCCGGCTGGGCTTTTTGAATTTCACCAAAAAGCGCCATCCCGTCCATTTCATCCATTCGCAGATCGCTAATCACCAAATCAATTTGGTCACGCCCTAATGCGCGTAATCCTTCCGCTCCACTCTCCGCAGTGGTGACAGTATAGCCTTCACTCGTCAGACGCATTCCCAGTAGCTTTAACAACCCGGGATCATCATCCACTAGCAATAAACGCGCCCGCTTATGTGACGTCATGGTTGAATCTCCTGAAGTGATTGGTCGCTTGTATCCTGGCTGTCCTTACTGTGGGCTTCTGGCACATAGTTACTGCCTGGTTTACGGTTGGAAAGTTGACGCTCAATATCAGATAGCGTCTCCAGTTTACGAGTGGTAACTTCCAGCTCACCGCTCAGTCGTTGCTGCGCCTGGCGCAGTTCATCAAGTTGTTCGTCTGTTACCTGCTGCAATTTACTGTAGCGATTACGCTCTTCTGACAGTTTTAGCTGTGAACGCTCCCCATCACGCCAGAGAATAAACAGGGATCGTACCTGCAGGGGAATGTCCGTTGCCAGCATATCGAGCTGCTGCATGTAGCGCCTTCTTTCAACCGGAGTTATTTTAGCCGGGGACAAAAGAATCCCCCGCTTAAAGGTATCTTGCCAGGTGAGAGCGGGCCACTCACGCGCCTCTGTTCTGGCCTCTGCAGGTGACAACCGCTGGGCGCACTCCATGCCCCGTAACCAGTAAAGCGGATTTGCCAGAGTTGACGGCTCTTCTTGTTGCCAGATATCAGCACATTGGGTCGAAAGATAATCCGGCAACTGCTTTTCAGGCTGGCGAGTCTGATTCGGGGTTTGTGGATGATTTAACTCAGGTAAAGACGCACAACTACTGAGCATACTGCACCCGGACACCAGTGTAATGGCTGCCAGACGTGATAATACCGTGCCACTTAACCGGGATAATAAACAGGCTTTCATAGAGTGACATTATCCTCGGGGAAAACAGGTAATTCGATGCGAAAACAGACGTCGGCTTTCCCATCATCGATTAAATAGAGTTTACCTTTCATACGATGAATACAATCTCTGGCAATACTTAACCCCAGGCCACTGCCTTTCACTGAACCTTTACGCTGTAACGTTCCTTGATAAAAAGGCTCAAAGATCATTTTTCTTTCTGATTCAGGAATCCCTTGCCCGGTATTAGCAACCTCAATATGCAACATACTGCCCGAAGGCCGGCTGCGTATGTAAATGGTACCGGATTCTGCCCCATAGTACACCGCATTGGAATAGAGATTATCCAGCACGCTCATTAACAGCACAGGCTCCGCAAGACAGGCAACGGTAGCCAGCGAGGATTCCGTATGCATATGCTTCGCCCTGGCAGGTAAACTATGGGCAGCAATAACGCCCTCAACCAAAGGAGTCAGGTCCACTTTTTCCCGTTCGACAATACCATCACTCACGCGGCGGTTATAATCCAGTAACTGTTCGATCAGTCTTTGTAAATGGCGGCTGCTGTTATCAAGAATTTCCACCACCTCTTTTTGCTCCAGGGTTAGCGGGCCGGCGACCTGATCAGCGAGTAATTCCGTCCCTTCTCGCATACTGGCAAGAGGTGTTTTTAATTCATGGGAGATATGCCGTAAAAATTCATGCCGCTGGGACTCCAGCCAGCGAAGACGTTCGCTTAACCATACAATACGCTGCCCGACGGAACGCAGCTCTCTGGGACCTTTAAAATTTTCATTCTCTTCCAGTAAGCGCCCCTCACCCAGGTGTTTAATCATTCTTTCAATGCTTTTGACCGGGCCGATTATCATACGGGTAAAAATGATCACCAGTGTCAGGCTCAGTAAGAACAAGACCAGGGCCTGCCAGCCAAAAAACTGACCTCGCTGGGCAATATCCTGCTGAAGTTGCTGTCCCCTGGAAAAGATGATATCCCGCGTCGCCTGAAGCATTTCCGCATTACTCGTGGCAAAGCGTTCCAGTTCATGGAGAGCTTCACTGTCCGGCGCATTATTATGGCACTGAAGCGTTGCGAGCTCGTCTAAGGTGTGGCTTAGTCTTTGGAGCAGATTAACATCCACAATGATGGTGGCATGCGCGTCCAGCATTTGAGCATAGCGCTTATGCTGATTCTGATAGACATTCGACAAACGTGAGTCATCCAGTACGCAATACTGGCGATAACTGCGCTCCATCTCCAGTGCAATATTCGTCATGGTTTCGCTACGGCGAGCATCTGCAAGCGTACTGCTGTTAGCTTGCTCAGCCTGAGCACTCAGCATATTCAGGCTTTGCCATGCCTGCCATGCAAGCACTAACAGGGGAACCAAAACCAAGAAAAAGGCCATCATCACAAGCTGTCGTAGTGATCGGGGAAAGAAATGCCACTGGTTCAATTGATTCATCTCATTTTATCGTTCAGACAAGATGCTAGCTGTGATTGAAACTGGTTTAAAGCTGAGTTTTCAGAAACAACAAAGGCAGGGTATAAACCCTGCCTTTGTTTATGAATTAGGCGGCGCCTTACTCAACGTTTCGCCCTGTGCATGATAAGCCCGAAAGCATTTATCAAAAGTTGGACGGCAGGCACCTTTATGTGCGTCATTCGGAGGTTTATGTAGTCTGTTTAAAAAACGCTGACATAGAAAGGTGAATGAGCAACGCACAGAATAATGCACGAAACGTGCCAGTATGTAAATACAATAATCAACACATTGATTAATAATAATTTTATTTATTAATAAAAAACATAAAGCAGGAATGACACCCCCTGAAGTGTCGCCAAAAAGAGACAAAAAAATGGCGTTATATTTATTTATATAAATAACAATATGTTACATGTCTCCATATTGAGACAGCTTACAGTGCTGGTGTCGTGATTTAGTGACAAAAAAAACCCTCGTGATTAAACGAGGGTTTTATTGATTTGTTACGTAGTTTATAACCGATTACAGCATCAGCCTAGCTGTTTGCGTGCGTTACGGAAAATACGCATCCACGGGCTGTCTTCCCCCCACTCTGCTGGATGCCAGGAGTTACTTACGGTACGGAATACACGCTCAGGGTGTGGCATCATAATCGTAACGCGACCATCTTCACTGCTTACCGCCGTAATCCCATCAGGTGAACCATTAGGATTCGCCGGGTAACGTTCGGTAACCGATCCGCTATTATCAATAAAACGCAAAGCGACCAGGCCTTTATTCTGCAGTGCCGTTAAGTGGGCTGCATCACGGACTTCAACACGGCCTTCCCCATGGGATACCGCAATCGGCATATGTGAACCAGCCATTCCCTGCAACAACAGTGATGGGCTGTCAGTAACTTCTACCAGGCTAAAACGTGCTTCAAAACGATCAGACTGATTGCGAACAAAACGCGGCCATAACTCGCTACCCGGGATGATTTCACGCAGGTTGGACATCATCTGACAGCCATTACAGACACCTAAAGCCAGAGTCTGTGGCCGCAGGAAGAATTCAGCGAATTCATCACGCACACGCGGATTAAACAGAATGGATTTCGCCCAACCTTCACCCGCTCCCAGAACGTCACCATAGGAGAAACCACCACAGGCTACCAAGGCCTGGACATGATCCAGCCCCGTGCGTCCGGCAAGCAAATCACTCATATGGACGTCAATTGCATCAAAGCCGGCGCGGTGGAATGCCGCTGCCATCTCAACATGGGAGTTAACCCCCTGTTCCCGTAAGATAGCTACTTTCGGGCGAGCCCCTGTGGCAATGAACGGCGCAGCAATATCTTCTGCGATATTAAAGTTTAGCTTAACATTCAGCCCGGGGTCCTTATCGTCCGCCTTCGCCTGGTGTTCCTGATCAGCACACTCCGGGTTATCACGCAGGCGCTGCATCTGCCAAGTGGTTTCAGCCCACCACATACGTAAAGTGGTCCGGCTTTCGCTAAAGACAGACTCACCGTCAGCGGTCAGGACAAAATGGTCCCCTGCGACGGCTTTACCAAGGTAGTGCACACAGCCAGCCAGGCCATGTTCAGCAAGACATTGCTCCACAGCTGGACGATCAGACTCACGAACCTGAATCACCCCGCCTAACTCTTCGTTAAACAAAGCAGCGAGTCGATCACGCCCAAGGCCGGTAATATCAGCCTCAATACCACAGTGACCACTAAATGCCATCTCAGCCAGTGTTACTAACAACCCGCCGTCAGAACGATCGTGCCACGCCAGTAACTTACGTTCAGCAACCAATGCCTGCATGGCATGCCAGAACCCTTTCAGCTGTTCAGTGCTACGGACATCTGCCGGTTTGTCACCGAGCTGGCGATAAACTTGTGCCAGCGCGGTTGCCCCCAGGGCATTGTGGCCTGCGCCTAAATCAATCAGCAGCAGTGCATTCTCTTCTGTGCTTAACTCCGGTGTCACTGTCCCACGGACATCTTCAACACGGGCAAAAGCCGTAATCACCAGCGACAACGGTGACGTCATCTCTTTAGTGGTATCATCCTGTTGCCAGCGGGTTTTCATCGACATGGAATCTTTGCCCACCGGGATAGTCAATCCCAGCGCAGGGCAGAGTTCTTCACCCACAGCTTTAACTGCTTCATAGAGACCCGCATCTTCCCCTGGGTGTCCGGCCGCTGACATCCAGTTAGCAGAAAGTTTCACGTGCTTAAGAGAACCAATTTGAGTCGCGGCAATGTTGGTCAGGGCTTCACCAACAGCAAGACGCGCCGATGCGGCGAAATCCAGCAATGCCACAGGAGCGCGTTCTCCGATGGACATGGCTTCACCGTAGTAGCTGTCAAGGCTTGCTGTTGTCACGGCGCAATCCGCAACCGGGATCTGCCACGGGCCAACCATTTGATCGCGTGAAACCATGCCGGTCACAGTACGATCACCAATTGTTACCAGGAAGGTTTTTTCAGCCACGGTAGGCAGGTGTAAAACCCGTTTAACCGCCTCAGCAAGGGTGACAGCACCCACATCCAGGGCGTCACCTTTGGCTGTCAGTGTTTCAACGTTGCGTTCCATTTTAGGCGTTTTACCCAGTAAAACATCCAGTGGCATATCAATAGGCTGATTGTCAAAGTGACGATCATTCAAGGTCAGTTGTCGCTCTTCGGTCGCTTCCCCGATCACCGCATAAGGTGCTCGCTCCCGGCGGCATAAAGCATCAAACAGAGGTAACTGTTCTGGCAGTACGGCCAGGACATATCGCTCCTGAGACTCATTACACCATACCTCTAATGGGCTCATTCCGGGTTCATCATTCAAGATGTCCCGCAACTCAAAACGACCACCGCGGCCACCATCACTCACCAGTTCAGGCATAGCATTAGAGAGACCACCCGCACCAACATCATGGATAAAGACGATGGGGTTCTGGTCACCCAGTTGCCAGCAGCGATCGATAACTTCCTGGCAACGACGTTCCATCTCTGGGTTATCACGCTGCACAGAAGCAAAATCCAGATCCGCATCAGACTGACCTGAGGCCATAGAAGAAGCTGCCCCCCCTCCCAAACCAATATTCATGGCCGGGCCACCAAGTACAATCAGCTTGGCTCCTGGAGGAATTTCACCTTTTTGTACATGGTCAGCGCGAATATTACCTATCCCGCCAGCCAGCATAACCGGTTTATGGTAACCACGGAGTTCAACACCGTTATGACTGTTGACTTGCTCTTCATAGGTGCGGAAATACCCCGTAAGGGCAGGACGACCAAACTCGTTATTAAATGCCGCTCCTCCGAGGGGGCCTTCAGTCATAATGTCCAGCGCACTGACAATACGGTCAGGTTTACCGAAGTCCTGCTCCCAGGGCTGTTCAAAACCAGGAATACGCAAATTGGATACGGAAAAACCGACTAAACCAGCCTTGGGTTTGGCCCCGCGTCCGGTCGCACCTTCATCACGAATCTCACCGCCTGAGCCTGTTGCCGCTCCAGGCCAGGGCGAAATAGCCGTTGGATGGTTATGGGTCTCTACTTTCATCAGGATATGGGCTTCTTCCTGATGGTATTCGTAGCTTCCTGAGTCATGGTCTGCAAAAAAACGCCCCACCGAGGAGCCTTCCATGACGGCGGCATTATCTTTATAAGCCGACAACACATGATCAGGCGTTTTTTCAAAAGTATTCTTGATCATTTTAAACAGCGATTTAGGCTGTTTTTCACCATCAATTATCCAGTCCGCATTGAATATTTTATGGCGGCAATGTTCCGAGTTCGCCTGGGCGAACATATAGAGTTCGATATCATTAGGGTTACGGCCCAGCTGGGTAAAAGCCGTTTGCAGATAGTCAATCTCATCGTCTGCCAGGGCCAGTCCGAGACGAATATTTGCTTCAACCAGTGCTTCACGACCTTTGCCTGACAGATCGACACTTTGAACCGGGGCTGGACTCTGCTGGACAAACAGCTGCGCGGCATCTTCAAGAGAGGGAAACACGCTCTCCATCATGCGGTCATGCAATAACTCAGCGACTGCTTTCCACTGGCTATCATTAAAATTGTCGGCATGAATGTACCAGGCAATCCCACGCTCCAGTCGTTTGATCTGTGGCAGGTCACAGTTATGTGCAATATCCGTGGCTTTAGAGGACCAGGGGGAGATGGTTCCAGGACGCGGTGTTACCAGCAGTAAATGACCACCAGGAGCGTGTTCTGCGAGGGTTGGACCATACTGAAGTAACCGTTGCAGGCGGGCAGACTCATCAGCATTTAGCGGAGCATCCAGATAAGCAAAGTGCACATACTCAGCGTAAATATCGCTGACAGGTAAATGAGCTTCGTTAAATCTGGTCAAAAGTTTGTTAATACGAAATGCCGAAAGTGCAGGTGAACCACGCAGAATTTCCATCATTAAAGATCTCTCGTCTTCAGGGCGAAGGGGGGGAAAACGGGGCCATTATAAAGAATCATCAGCTTCTACGAAACCGTTTGCGTATAAATATCCGCAGATGTTTTTATTGATTGTTTTTTGAACACCAATTTCTTAAATGTTGCTTACTGCCGTTTTCTTACGCAAAATGCGCCTCATATTATGAAGAGACTCCTCCACACTTATGTTTATTGTTGGCTAAGACCTTATCGTTGCAGACCTCTATTTCTTTGAAAAAAATTAAGATTTATTATCTGCTTATCGGTGTCGTCACCTTGTTGCTGGCAGTGGCATTATGGCCCTCCCTCCCAGGTTTCAACCAAACCGAAAACCGTATCGCCGCTATAAAATCGCGGGGGATTTTGCACGTCAGTACGATTGTTTCCCCCGTGACGTATAACATCATTAATGAAAAAGCCTCCGGTTTTGATTACGAACTGGCCCAGCTCTTTGCAGACTACTTGAATGTTAAACTGAGCATCACACCACGTAACACGATCAGTGATTTGTTTGATGATCTTGATAAGGGCAGTGCTGACTTACTGGCCGCAGGATTGATCTACAACACCAAACGCAGCCAAAACTATCAGCCAGGCCCAACTTACTATTATGTTTCCCAGCAGATGGTCTCCCAGGTTGGTCGCCCGCGCCCAAAAGATTTATCTGGAATGAATGGCAGTCAGCTACTGCTTTCTGCTGGGCATGGTGTCATTGACGTACTCGAACAACTTAAAGAGAGCCGCTACCCGGATTTGAGCTGGTCAGTTTCTGACAAACAGACCAGTAACCAGTTACTGAAAGATGTCGTTGACGGTACTGTTCCCTTCACCATTGCAGACTCCATTGCTGTTGGCCTGTTCCAGCGGGTTCACCCGCAACTGGCCGTGGCCCTGGATATTACCGATGAACAGCCGGTAACCTGGTTCTCTGCACGGGATAATGACGACAGCATGAGTGCGGCGTTACTCGACTTTTATAATCAAATAAGCAGTAACGGTACCCTGGCAAGGCTGGAAGAAAAATACCTCGGACATATTGGTAATTTTAATTATGTGGATACGCGTACCTTTCTTAATGCAGTTGACAGAGTTCTTCCGGATTTACAGCCGTTATTTGAGCAATATGCGGATGAGATAGACTGGACTTTACTCGCCGCCATCTCCTATCAAGAGTCACACTGGGATACCCATGCCACCTCTCCAACAGGAGTACGTGGCCTGATGATGCTGACAAGAAACACAGCCCAGAGTGTCGGCGTCACCGACCGTCTGGATGCAGAACAGAGTATCAGTGGCGGGAGTCGATACCTGAAGGATATGATGAGTAAAATCCCGGATTCAGTACCGGAAGATGAGCGCATCTGGTTTGCGCTAACGGCTTATAATATTGGGTATGCTCATATGATGGATGCTCGCCAACTCACATTGTTGCAAAAAGGCGATCCCGATAGTTGGGCTGAGGTAAAAACCCGTTTACCACTACTCAGTCAGAAGCCGTATTATAGCCAGACCAGTTATGGGTATGCCCGTGGTCACGAAGCTTACGCCTACGTGGAAAATATTCGCAAATATCACCTGAGTCTGGAGGGCTATTTGCTGGAAAAAGAGAAACAAACAGCACAGGAAGAAAAATTCGCCGAAGCCTATCCTCTGGTCACCCAGGATGAACTCGCTACTCTGCCACCTTATGGACCTTTTCCCTTAGGGCTTTCTTTTCCAGACGACGTTCGCGAAAAAAATCGCTCAACATGGATGAACAGTCCGCTGCCATTATTCCCTCAGTGATCTGGATTTTATGATTCATTCCTGGATGTCCTAACACATCCATCAACGAACCACTCGCCCCTGTTTTTGCATCTCTGGCACCAAAAACAAGCCGGCCTATACGGCTGTGTACCATGGCACCAGCACACATCACACAAGGTTCTAGCGTGACATAGAGAGTCGTATTCAGCAGGCGATAGTTTTGCAGTACCAGCCCTCCTTGACGCAGGGCCATGATTTCAGCATGCGCAGTAGGATCATGGTGACCAATGGGCCGGTTCCAGCCTTCACCTATTACTCTGCCTTCATATACCAGCACTGCACCTACGGGGATTTCACCCTCCTCCCAGGCACGCTGTGCCAGCGTCAGAGCATGGCGCATCCAGTATTCATCTGTTGCTTCGGTTTCCGACACTTTTGTCTCCCTACGGGCTATAGCGGGCGCGCATTATACACAGCCTGCCCCGGATACGAAATGGCGTCACTTCAGGGTTTGCAGTTGTCCATCAGCCGTAACGCGAAAACGGTGCTGACAAAACTGTAACACCACATCATCAAGCAGGCTGTCACTGTAACCACTATACAGTCGCAAGGGTTTACCGAGCCGTTGCTCTAACTGGATCACCTTTTCACTGGACAGACAGCGGAGGGTGAGTACGCGTCCACCAAAAGCCCGGGACATCTCACTCCCGATGGTTTTGACTTGCGGTAACCATTGCGTGTCACCATAAACCTGTTCGACCAGTGTCAGCGGCGATCCCGTCACGAGCCAAACTTCAGCATCATCCAGTAAGTAATCATGCAAGCGTTGTTGCACCAGTGGGAAAGGGGTGACATAAGCACGGAACTGACGGGTAAAATCCTTTTCCAGTTGCTGAAGATGGCGTTCACTGCGACCGAACGTCATCCCCCATAAAAGCAGGCTCATTGGCCAGCGAGTCGCACGCCCCTGAGCCATAAGACCAAAGGTAACTACGGGTAAGAGGCAAATGACCAGTGGTAAGTTCAGTGGAAGATGACGTAATAAATAGCGCAAAAAACGACCAAAAAGATCCTCCTGATGTAATGTGCCATCGAGATCAAAAAAGACCGCCCGCTGTGCATGGTTCTGTATCAAGGCTGACTCCTGAAGCTTGCTAGCTTATAATTATATCGAGTTTGCAAAGAGTAACAGATAGCACAATCCTTTTCTGAAACTATTATGTGCCTGGGGTCTGGTGAGCAAAAGCGACAATATATTTTCTCCAGCAAGATTGATATGCACTATAATTAATTGTTAAATCAGCTAATTAAAATAGTATGTGGACATTTAAAACGCTGCCTCGGAGATAGAATGAACTGTTTATTGCGAATAAGAACCCGCTACCCGACACTGGCGCAAAGTGATCGTAGACTGGCTGACTTTTTACTTGCCGATCCTGAACGGGTGCGACATTTAAATTCTCAACAACTTGCTGAAGAAGCAGGCGTAAGCCAGTCAAGTGTGGTGAAATTTTCGCAAAAACTCGGTTTCAAAGGTTTTCCTGCATTAAAGCTGGCGATCAGTGAAGCCCTGGCCAGTGGTCATAATCCACACTCAGTACCGGTTCACAATCATATTCTTGGCGATGACTCGTTACGTACTGTAGGCGATAAACTAATCAAAGAAAATACTGCTGCGATGCATGCGTCTCTGGACATCAATAGCGAAGAAAAATTGCTCGCCAGTGTCATCCTGCTGCGTAATGCTCGGCGAATATTAATAGCAGGCATTGGGGCATCCGGATTGGTGGCAAAAAATCTTTCGTGGAAGCTAATGAAAATTGGTATTAATGCCGTGGCTGAACAGGATACGCATGCTTTACTGTCAACCGTTCAAGCCATGTCATCAGAAGATCTGCTACTGGCGATTTCCTACTCTGGCGAACGGCGTGAAATCAATCTTGCCGCCGATGAAGCTTTGCGTGTGGGGGCAAAGATTCTTGCCATAACGGGTTTCACACCAAATGCCCTGCAGCAACGCGCAACAGAGTGCCTGTATACTATTGCAGAGGAACAAACGACTCGCAGTGCGGCTATTTCATCAGCCTCTGCACAAATGCTGCTGACGGACCTTCTGTTTATGGCATTAGTCCAACAAGATCTTGAAAATGCACCGCTGCGAATACGTCACAGCGAAGCATTAGTAAAACGCCTGCTTTAACGATAACGGTTAGCCGACTATATTTAGATTTAGTGATGCATAGCGATTATATATACAAAATCGTTCACACCGCAGGGAAAGGGTGACGTAAGGAGCCCGCGGCAACTAATAATAGCTCGTGCCTAAAGCCAGCCAGTAAAAATAAACTTCCCATAGCAGCAATGAATATTTATATCGTTACAGTTAATACGTCTCTACCCAAAAACCTGGCACCATTCATATTTTATATGAAATAAAGTCGCCCTCATTATTTAATCATGAATGTGAAAAATCACCGTTTATGATGTTAAATTGATATATTCATACTATTTACCCTTTCCCTTCCTGTTTAAAATAATAATACCTGAATAGCACGAAGAAATTAAATGGGTTCCATTCTTCAATTAACCAAATTGCAGAGTACCAACATTATAAGTAAGATCAGGAAGCCGCGCGTATTTTCCGGTTATCAGATTTTCAAGTGCAACCATGTCGCCCCAGAGCGCAGAGCTATGATGATAGCCCAATTTGGGAACCGAAATATGAAAATAACCTTCGTGTGAATTATGGGTCTGGCTGTTTACTTTACATTCAACCTCATGGTAAGCCATTACTTTTTTTATATACTGATCACGGTCATGAATGGTAAAGCCATCTTTTAAAATGCCATAAACTTTATCAGTATTTCTATTTACAATATTAAAAATAAACCCTCTCATTTTTGAAATTTCATTCTGCATATTTTCAATCTCACTGACTATTTCTTTTCTTAACCTAATAGTTTCTTTAATGGAATCACTATGACAAAATAAGTGCAGTAATGATAATACCTTGGTACTCATTGTTTCATCAGGATAATGATGTGGTTCCAGTTTAGTAATAAATGAATTTTTTATCCTTTCATTCATTTTACATTTATGAGCCAACAATGAATTCACATCATAATTAAATACATCATTAAAAGAAAGCTTATCCATAATATCCTCTGGCATTAACAATATTAAGCTTATGATAAAAACATTTCATCATTCTTTATCATCGCTTACATTGTCACTTAGTAAGGAATAAAACACTATAAAGAAACGCTTTCCTTTATTTACATTTAACCATGTAAAACAACAAAAACCTCGTTATTTAATAACATAAAGAATATAGTTACGTTATTAAAATTATAAATTTTTTGATCTTAATATCATCAAATAATAACTAAAACACCGCAATAATTGGGGATATCTTACTTATGTGCTAGAATGCAAAAAGTCAGTTACCCTTTACAGGCTTGCAGCATCTTATCGGTGTAATGTTGCCAGTCCTGCTTGTACATTAACGCACTCATTTTATATGAGCCTGAAGATAACCTTCTAAAATGTCATTACTTATTACTAAACGCTGTATCAATTGCGATATGTGTGAACCCGAGTGCCCAAACCAGGCAATCTCTATGGGGGATGTCTTCTACCAGATCGATACTGAAAGATGTACCGAATGTATTGGGCATTATGAGGCACCGACCTGTCAGCAAGTGTGCCCCATTGCTGGTACTATCATTAGTGACCCACATAACCCGGAAAGCGAAGAACAACTTTGGGATAAATTTGTGCAGCTACACCACGCTGACAAAATTTAGCTTTCAATAATGACTGTCGCGCAAGCGTAATGCCGTTCATCTGCCAGGGTCACATGTATCGAACGAACACCTAACTCTTGCGCCATACGCTGAGCCTGTTCATGAAAAAGCAATAATGGCTTTCCCAGGGGATTATTGCTCACTTCAAATTGGTTAAAAGCCAGACCATTACGAATCCCTGTCCCGAATGCTTTTGCAGCGGCTTCTTTAACAGCGAACCGCTTGGCCAGAAAGCGGGCTGGCTGTTGGTGAGCCTGGTACTGTGCCCATTCATCAGGACTTAATATTCTTTTAGCCAGCCGATCACCAGAACGAGATATTGCACCTTCAATACGTGCGATCTCTACAATATCGGTACCAATTCCCAGAATAGCCATTAACGACGCGCTTCTGTCATCAGGTGTTTCATTTCCGCGACCGCTTCCTGCAACCCACTAAAAACAGCTTGCCCGATGATCGCATGGCCGATATTTAACTCATACATTTCGGGAATGGCCGCAATCGCCTGAACATTGTGATATGTCAGGCCATGCCCGGCATTAACCTTAAGACCTTTTGATGCAGCATAGGCGGCTGCATCAGCGATACGAGCCAGTTCCTTCCCCCTGATGATGTCATCCTGAGCATCCGCATAACAACCGGTATGGATTTCAATATAGGGCGCTTTCACCGCAACAGCGGCATCAATTTGCTGATAGTCCGCATCGATAAACAGAGAAACTTGAATACCTGCATCAGCCAGGCGGGTGCACGCATCGCGCATTTTATCCAGCTGCCCAGCGACATCAAGCCCCCCTTCAGTGGTCACTTCCTGGCGATTTTCGGGTACTAAACAACAAAAATGGGGGCGTGTTTCACAAGCAATAGCAAGCATCTCTTCGGTGACTGCCATTTCAAGATTCATACGGGTTGCCAGTGTTTCTCGCAGAATGCGCACGTCACGATCGGTAATGTGGCGGCGATCTTCTCGCAGGTGTACAGTTATCCCGTCGGCACCGGCTTGTTCAGCAATAAAGGCCGCCTGAACGGGGTCAGGGTAACTGGTTCCACGTGCATTACGCAGTGTCGCAATATGGTCGATATTTACGCCTAATAATAACTGAGTCATGCTATCCCCCTATTTTCACAGTAGCCACTAATGTACATCTGGCTACACCATAATAGCTATGCTTGTCCGCAGGCTGGCAGCTATTTTGTGGCCAGCTGAATTATTTTTTAATACTCCACTGGCGAAACAACTCACGGCTTTTTAGCGGTTTGCCTTGCAGATAAGGTTTCAAAGCCATGCGGGTAAAACGTTTTGCTGCGCGTAATGTATCAGCTTCGGCAAAAGTTCTTTCTGCTAAAGCCTTAAGCTGATGCCCGGTAAAGCTGCGGTTATTATTTACCATACTGGCAATAAAACCTTTTTCTTCACGGTAGAGATAGGTCATGTCATCACTGACAACTTCACCACTCCCGGCGCAATGCAGGAAATCAACACCGTAACCAAGATGTGACAATAACGCGAGCTCAAAGCGCCGTAATGCAGGCTCCGGAGTCCCTTCTGCGGCCGCAAGTTCCTGGATACAATGGAGGTAGTCAAAGAATAGATCAGAAAAGCAGGTTTCCTGCTCAAGTACCCGGGCCAGTAGCTCGTTAACATACAGGCCGCTATAGAGTGAGATACCATTGAGTGGCAAAGCAAGGGAAACCGCTTCTGCACCGCGTAAGGTTTTTACTTCTCCCCTACCACCGAAACGTATCAGTAACGGAACAAAGGGCTGTAAAGCCCCTTTCAGATTAGAGCGACGGGCACGAGCACCTTTTGCTATCAAACGCACTCGCCCGGACTCTTGTGTAAAAACGTCAAGTAGCAGACTGGTCTCGCTCCAGGGGCGAGTATGCAGAACAAATGCCCTTTGCCAGCCTTCCATTGCCTGGCCTTTATAAGTCGTCGGTATAACCGAGACTACGCAAAGCACGTTCGTCGTCAGCCCAGCCTGATTTCACTTTCACCCACAGCTCAAGGTGGACTTTCGCTTCAAACATCTCTTCCATGTCTTTTCGGGCTTCAATACCAATCGTTTTAATCTTGGTACCTTTATTACCGATGACCATCTTCTTTTGCCCCTCTCGTTCCACGAGAATCAGGCCGTTGATGTCATAACCACCGCGTTCATTCGTCACAAACTGCTCAATTTCGACAGTGACGGAATAAGGTAATTCAGCGCCGAGAAAACGCATCAGTTTTTCACGGATAATCTCTGAAGCCATAAAGCGCTGGGAGCGATCGGTGATGTACTCTTCCGGGAAATGATGAATCGCTTCAGGTAAGTGTTTGCGCACAATACTGGCGATGGTATCCACATTCATCCCTGTTTCTGCAGAAATAGGAACAATATCAAGGAAATTCATCTGGCTGCCAAGGAACTGTAAATGAGGCAGCAGTGCAGTTTTATCTTGCACATTGTCCACTTTATTCACCGCCAGAATCACCGGAGCACGGCAATCACGCAGTTTATTGAGAACCATCTCATCATCAGCTGTCCAGCGAGTGCCTTCCACAACAAAAATAACCAGCTCAACGTCACCGATTGAGCTGCTGGCAGCACGGTTCATCAAACGGTTAATGGCTCGCTTTTCTTCCATATGCAAACCCGGGGTATCAACATAAATAGCCTGGTATGGCCCTTCTGTGTGGATCCCCATAATACGGTGACGTGTGGTTTGTGCCTTACGTGACGTAATGGAGACTTTCTGCCCAAGCAGCTGGTTTAATAACGTGGATTTACCAACATTTGGTCGCCCGACAATGGCCGCAAATCCGCAATAGGTTTGTTCTTCACTCATTCCAGCTCCAGCTTTTTAAGCGCCTGTTCAGCTGCAGCCTGTTCCGCTTTACGGCGGCTAGAGCCAACTCCGACAACCGGTTCAGACAGGCCACTAATCTGACAGTGGATAGTAAACTCCTGATCATGAGCTTCACCACGAACCTGTACGACCAGGTAAGAAGGTAAAGGCAAATGACGCCCTTGCAAATATTCCTGCAAGCGCGTTTTAGGATCTTTTTGTTTATCACCCGGGCTAATTTCATCCAGGCGTGTCTGATACCAGCATAAGATCAGACGTTCAACATTTTGAATATCGCTATCAAGGAAAACACCACCAATTAATGCCTCAACGGTATCAGCGAGAATAGACTCTCGACGGAAACCACCACTTTTTAATTCTCCCGGCCCCAGACGTAAACACTCACCGAGATCAAATTCCCGGGCAATTTCTGCAAGAGTGTTACCACGAACCAGTGTGGCACGCATACGGCTCATATCCCCTTCATCAACACGGGGGAAGCGAGTATAAAGTGCATTAGCAATCACATAACTGAGGATTGAATCCCCTAAAAACTCCAGACGTTCATTATGTTTACTGCTGGCACTACGATGAGTTAACGCTTGTTGCAACAGTTCCTGATGTTGAAAAGTATAGCCCAACTTGCGTTGTAATCTATTTATGACGATGGGATTCATGCGATACCAAAATTAATTAATACATCGACTATTTTCAGCACAGGAAACAGACCTGAAAAATACACAACGCTGTTTCGTGTGCTGTGGCTCCCTAATGGGAGCCATCCTTTAAAGCGGGGTTATTCTATACACAACGACCGAGGATGTCGTTAGTTTGTGGGATAAAATTGCTTAATGAATGCCACCGATACGATTTAAGCGAACACCCGTTGGCCATTCACCTTCTTGTTTCTCAAAACTCATCCAAATCGCTGTCGCTTTACCCACCAGATTCTGCTCAGGGACAAATCCCCAGTAGCGGCTATCAGCGCTATTATCCCGGTTATCACCCATCACAAAATAATTACCCGGTGGCACAATCCAGGTTGCTGGCGGTAAACCGGGTTGATGGTAGTACATCCCCACCTGATCCTGCGCGATCGGTAATAACAGGATACGATGTGTCACATCACCCAGCGTTTCGTTACGTACGTTAAGACGCTCGCCATTTTCCAGTGTTTTATCCAAAGGCTCACTGAAGAACCCAGATGTCGCTTCTGAACCGTCACGGTGTGTAAAGGTTTGCACGAACTCGCTGGGTTCAATGTTTGAGTAACTGATCGGCAACGTGGATTCACATGCCTGACCAGAGCGACAGTTCGGATAGATAGTCAACTCTTTAGACTGTGGATCATAACTTACGCGGTCACCTGGCAAGCCAATGATGCGTTTAATATAATCAAGACGTGTGTCACGCGGATATTTAAATACAGCAATATCACCGCGTTTAGGATGCCCTGTCTCTATCAAAGTTTTTTGATAGATAGGATCTTTTATTCCGTAAGCAAATTTCTCCACCAGAATAAAATCACCAATGAGCAACGTCGGCATCATAGAACCCGAAGGGATCTGGAAAGGCTCATAAATAAATGAGCGAATGATCAGAACAATCGCCAACACGGGAAAAATAGAAGCCAGTGTTTCCATCACTCCCTGTTTTTGCCCCACTTTTTTCAGCGTCTTTTTATCCAGCGTACCACCCGTAGCAGACTGAGCTGCTGCCTGCTGTTGTCGACGCTTTGGTGCAAAAATAAACTTATCCATACACCAAAATATGCCCGTGACCAGCGTGGCAAGCACGAGGATCAGGGCAAACATATTCGCCATGCAAACTCCTTAGATTATTTGCCGTCTTTACCGACATGAAGAATGGCAAGGAATGCTTCCTGAGGCAGTTCAACGTTACCGACCTGCTTCATACGTTTCTTACCGTCTTTCTGTTTCTGCAACAGTTTCTTCTTACGGCTGACATCACCACCATAACATTTTGCCAGTACATTTTTACGTAACTGCTTAACTGTCGAACGTGCAATGATGTGGTTACCAATCGCCGCCTGAATAGCAATATCAAATTGCTGGCGTGGGATCAGATCTTTCATCTTTTCTACAAGCTCACGACCACGATATGGCGCATTATCATTGTGCGTAATTAACGCCAGGGCATCTACACGTTCACCGTTAATCAATACATCAACACGCACCATGTTTGAAGCCTGAAAACGTTTGAAATTGTAATCCAGAGAAGCATAACCACGAGACGTTGACTTCAGGCGGTCAAAAAAGTCGAGTACTACTTCAGCCATAGGGATTTCATAGGTCAGCGCGACTTGGTTACCGTGATACACCATATTCGTCTGTACGCCACGCTTTTCAATACATAGCGTAATAACATTACCCAGGAACTCCTGTGGCAGCAGCATATGACATTCAGCAATAGGCTCACGCAGTTCGTCAATATTGTTCAGTGCTGGCAACTTGGAGGGGCTATCGACATAGACAGTCTCTTTGCTGGTAGTCAGGACTTCATAGACAACTGTCGGCGCTGTGGTTATCAAATCCAGATTGTATTCACGTTCCAGACGTTCCTGAATGATTTCCATGTGTAATAAGCCAAGGAAACCACAACGGAAGCCAAACCCCAGCGCAGTAGAACTTTCTGGTTCATAGAACAAGGATGCATCATTGAGGCTCAGTTTGCCCAGAGCATCCCGGAACCCTTCATAGTCATCGGAACTGATTGGGAACAAACCAGCATAAACCTGCGGTTTAACCTTTTTAAAACCCGGTAATGCTTTATCTGCCGGATTCCGTGCCAGTGTCAGGGTATCCCCCACAGGTGCACCAAGGATATCTTTAATAGCACACACCAACCAACCCACTTCACCACACTTCAGTTCCGGGCGATCAATTTGCTTCGGTGTAAAAATGCCTAATCGGTCAGCGTTATACGTCTGGCCCGTACTCATGACTTTAACTTTATCACCTTTACGCAAAGTGCCATTTTTCACACGAATCAATGACACAACGCCTAAATAGTTATCAAACCATGAGTCAATAATCAGAGCCTGCAGAGGGCCATCAGGATCACCTTCCGGTGGTGGAATATCCCGTACCAGACGCTCCAGCACATCCGGAACGCCAAGGCCAGTTTTTGCGGAGCAACGCACCGCATCCGCGGCATCAATACCGACAATATCTTCGATCTCTTCGGCTGCACGTTCAGGATCAGCAGCAGGCAAGTCAATCTTATTAAGGACCGGAACGACTTCCAGATCCATTTCCATGGCGGTATAACAGTTTGCCAGGGTTTGTGCTTCAACTCCCTGCCCGGCATCAACTACCAGTAATGCACCTTCACACGCCGCCAAAGAACGAGACACTTCATAGGAGAAGTCAACGTGCCCTGGGGTATCAATAAAGTTGAGCTGATAGGTTTCCCCATTCTTTGCCTTGTAATCCAGCGTTACGCTCTGCGCTTTAATAGTAATACCACGCTCACGTTCCAGATCCATTGAGTCCAGCACCTGAGCGGCCATTTCGCGATCGGAAAGACCGCCACAAATCTGGATAATACGGTCGGACAGCGTCGATTTGCCATGGTCGATATGGGCAATGATAGAAAAGTTTCTTATGTTCTTCATAGTTAGCGTTTTTTATGCCTTACAAATGCCTGAAAGCTCGGCGCTCGCGCTGTACTGCGCATGATGTGGTGGCTATCTCGTGCCTGAAACGCCGCATTCTACACTACAACCTTAAAACGGGGAAACTGCTCATTCCTCAGTCATTACTGAATGATAAGCAGAAATTTTCCCCGCCGGTCGATGTAAAAGAAATTATGGGTGATTTAAAGGGGGTGTGGAGGTCTCAACACGTAAAGCATCTGGCCCCAGAGCAACACTCAGAATAACAGGCTGCCAGTTATCACGCTGACTGAAACGGTGTGAAAAAATACGCGCCATAAGAAAACCACCTATGCCGCCAAGTAAAGCGCCAGACATTGCTGCTATATCCGTTCCAAAAAGCCATTGAAACAGTCCGGCAAAAATAAACAGTCCGGCAAGCGGAAGCATGTAAACGATGACCGCAGAGGTTAACAAGCTTTTTTCAGCGATGCCTAGCTCAACTTTCTGGCCGGCCATTAAGGGTTTATCACTTGTCACCGTCAAAAAATGTTCTGTTTGCGGCCCCAGTTTATTCAATACACGGGTACCGCATCCGGAGCGTGAAGCACAACCATTGCATGACGTTTTAACATCACACTTCAGCAGTGCCTCACCATTTTGCCAGGATACCACTGTTGCCCACTCTTTAATCATGGTGCTGTCTCAAATTTTACACTGTCTGCGATACGTTTAGCTGTCTGTGGTGGCAGCTCCCCAACGACGGTAATTTCTGCTTTATCACGGTGTTGAGTATCAATAGTACGACGTCCTGTACGGATCAACTGATCACTATGATTAACTGAGCCCGTTATCTCATTCACATTCACCGAGAAGCTAAATAACCCGTCGCTATAAAGGCGAGACTCAATCGGCGTGCCCACTACCGGCAAAGGCCGGCGACTACTGGAAATCTCTTTGAAACCTTCAGGTATCCAGGATACCTGCCAGGCAATACTCGACGTCTCGCTTTCTGGTACAGAAAACACAGGAGGTAAGTTAGCCTTTTCCAGTTCACTCATTAAGTGCACAAGACTTTCACCAACAGAAAAAGAGATAACCCTGAATTGCTCTAAGGTTTCGCCGTCTCTGTCCAGTAAATCGACTCTCAGTGGGAGCTTCGTTTCCGTATCGAGCCATACAATATAACTGTAACGCGTTCCATCCCTGGCGACGATACGTAACACGTCACACAGACGATTAGCAATACGGGTTCGCCCTACTGGGATGAAGTCATAATAGGCAGCTAACTGGCTAAAATTGCTATAAACAATGGAGGGTAATGAGTCGACAATGTAATCGCCGTTTAAGGTAAAAGGTTCAAGCCCTGGTTCAAAATAGCTAATTTCGTCACCACGCTGAACAACCTCCCGCAGTGGGCCATCCATTTGTAATAATTGGGCAAGCGTCTGGTCATTCAGTCGAATATGACGATAGCGCTGGGATTCGATTCCCTGTTTATTTACGCTTATGAAAGACAGCTCATAATTGAGTGACTGGCTAGCCTGGTTCATCTCCTGCAACAACGCCTCAGACGAATTTTCTTTCGCTGAGGCGCTTGCGGTAAACAACAGGCTGCTTGTCACGACAGACAGGACACACCAAAGTTGCTTCATTACTGCGATTGCGTTCCTAAAGTTTGCGTTCCAGGCACCTGGATTGCCGCTTGCTGAGGCGATACTTGTTCAAACTGTGATTGCCCGGCGTGTAAACGACGTTGCAGCTCATAATCTTGTAGCATCGCATTAATACGACGACGCTGCTCTTGTGCCTGTTGCTGTGTTGCACTCCCTGACATGGAGGTATCAGAAGGCACCCCCAGGCTCACAGGGCTAGCCTTGCCGATCATCGGCATGGTATTAAATACCGGAGAGTCTGGCTGTAACTCAGCCTCAGGCGAACCATGATACTGTTGCACGCCGACAATAACAGCCAGAGAAACACAAGCAGCGACGCCAGCCTGGGTTAAATGACTCGCCCAAGGGCGAACACGCCGCCAAAACGGCATTTTCTGCCACTGCTCTGGTTTAGGCTGAGACTCTGTTATTAATGGCACAGCACTTTTTGCTGATTCATTAGCAATTGCTGCCATCACATTGGTAGATATATCGAAATGAAGAACATCACTGCTGTCGCCACGCAATACGTCGCGAATTAGATGATAACTCTTCCAGCTTTCTTGCAGCGACGTGTCTTTAGACAAATCACTTAACAATTCACTGTCAAGAGACTCACCATCCATTAAAGCGGAAAGCTGTTCTTTCTGCATGTCTAATACCCTTCCAGTAATCCGACATCTCAACGCTTAATAAGCGGTTGAACTTTATTATCAATAGCTTCACGAGCACGGAAAATCCGTGAACGAACCGTTCCTACTGGGCAATCCATAATGGCGGCTATTTCTTCATAGCTCAATCCATCCAGCTCCCGCAACGTAATTGCCATACGTAAATCTTCCGGGAGCGACTCAATGGTACGGAAAACTATCTGCCTTAGTTCTTCTGACAACATTAAGTTCTCAGGGTTCGAAATTTCTTTCAGTGCGTTGCCACTTTCATAATTTTCAGCATCGCTGGCGTCCACATCACTTGACGGAGGACGTCGTCCCTGGGCGACGAGGTAATTCTTTGCCGTATTGACAGCAATACGGTACAACCAAGTATAGAATGCGCTATCGCCACGGAACGAATCCAGTGCACGATACGCTTTTATAAATGATTCCTGCACAACGTCAGGTACATCCCCGGAAGGTACATATCGGGAAACCAGACTGGCAACTTTGTGTTGATAACGCAACACCAGTAAGTTAAACGATTGTTGATCGCCCTTCTGGACCCGTTCGACGAGAACCTGATCTGTTAACTGCTCGCTCATCGAAGGTAACGCCTCCCAAAATCATATATCCACACATCAACAACTACACACCACTCGGGCCCTGCATTTTTGAGCAAGCTCAGGCTTTGAGTCGCCGTTATGCGTAAAGTTCCATTACACCTTTTTTTTCTTATATATTCAGCAGATTTCATTTTTTTGATTATCGGTTCCGCTATACCAAACGTGAATATCGATTTGTTTTTGAGTCAAGATTAAGAAAACCAACCGCCAGAGTATCGCATGAATACGCATTTTTCATCACTAAATCTGGCACCTCGGGCTATGTACCCGTGTTTTTTACTATCCAGTCATAATGATGTTCAGAAGCCACACACCAATAAGTTTAGTTTATAAAACAAATCATCAAAAAAATATTTATTTCTGGTTATTAAGTGATATTGTTTTTTTAATCTTGTTTAACGCAGTAAACAATAATGAATGTAAATAACAATCTGATTTGTGATGTGCTTATTATCGGTAGTGGTGCGGCCGGCCTTACTGCAGCTTTGCACCTGGCCCCTCACTGTCGGGTACTGGTTTTGAGCAAAGGGCAAATAAAAGAAGCGGCAACATTTTATGCCCAAGGTGGGATTGCTGCAGTTTTTGACGAAACTGACACTATTGAGTCACATATTCAGGATACCCTGGTTGCCGGTGCTGGTCTCTGTGATCCCCATGCGGTTAGTTTTGTCGCCACACATGCCAGAATGTGCGTTGAATGGCTTATTGCTCAAGGGGTGAAGTTTGATACCCATCCAGAAGATGAAGCTAAAAAAAGTTATCACCTGACACGCGAAGGGGGACACAGTCACCGTCGTATACTGCACGTCGCTGATGCAACAGGAAAAACGGTACAAACTACGCTTACGGACCAGGCATTAGCCCATCCCAATATCACTATTCTTGAATATCACCAGGCGACAGATTTAATACTTTCTCCTCCCCTGCCGGGAGCGACTCAGGGGCAACTCCAGGGGGCACAAGCACTTAATCACAAGACGGGCCATATTGAAAACTACTATGCCAAATCGGTTATTCTGGCCACTGGCGGAGCTTCACGTATTTATCAATATACCACGACCCCTGATATTGCTGCCGGCGAGGGTATAGCCCTGGCCTGGCGTGCAGGCTGTAGGATGGCTAATCTTGAATTTAATCAGTTTCATCCAACCGCACTGTACCACCCACTGGCTCGTAACTTTTTACTGACTGAAGCGCTACGGGGTGAAGGGGCATTACTCAAGCGTCCTGATGGCTCACGTTTCATGCCTGAAATAGATGAACGGGCAGAGCTGGCTCCTCGAGATATTGTGGCACGGGCAATAGACAATGAAATGAAACGTCTCAATGCTGAGTGTATGTACCTGGATATCAGCCATAAACCCCCTGCCTTTGTTCTTGAGCATTTCCCCAATATCTACCAGAGGTTGCTGGAGCTTGGCATTGATTTAACCAAAGAGGCAGTACCTATTGTTCCCGCTGCACACTATACCTGCGGGGGAGTGGTGGTGGATGATCATGGCCGTACAGATATTGAACGACTCTATGCGATAGGTGAGGTCTCTTATACCGGCTTACACGGGGCAAATCGCCTGGCTTCAAATTCGTTACTGGAATGTCTGGTGTATGGCTGGTCTGCAGCGACGGATATTCTGAAACACTTACCCATAATATCCCCCGTCAATGTTCCGGCTTGTCTGCCCGCACAACAAGCCGGAACCGATGATAATCAGGTTCTGCTACAGCACAGTATTGATGAACTGCGCACGTTAATGTGGAACTATGTCGGCATCATTCGTAGTGATTTGGGCCTTGAAAGCGCCTTGAGGCGGATTCAGCTTCTGCAACAAGAAATCGCACTACATTGCCAGACGTTCCCCCCCACCGCGCAACTATTTGGGCTACGTGATCAGACACAGGTCGCGGAACTGATTGTACGCTGTGCAATACTGCGTAAGGAGAGCCGGGGACTGCACTACTCCCTGGACTATCCTCCGCTATTGACAAATGGGGCTTCTCACCACGGTTCTCCCAGCATTCTGACCCCCATTACATCGATAAATAAAAATCCCCTGTCAGCTGGCAAAATGCCGCTGAATAGTGCTTGTCAGGCCCACGGATAACTAATCTTGTGTCCACCAGCCTGCCTTCCTGAAGAGACAGGGCCAATAATGTGCGATGTGGTGGGCGGAGCTCCGTCTCTGCCACATCGGTACGCTGACGCAGATGCCACCCCAGCTGAATGGCTTGTGCAATAAAAGTATCAGCAGTCTGCAGGGGTAACACCACACAAAACAGCCCATTGGCGGTGATCCTCTGCTGCGCACACCTCAACAAGGCCGGATAACTCAGGGTGGTCGTATAACGAGCTTGTTCACGAGCCTGGGAGGCACAGGCAACACCTTTCTCATAGTAGGGAGGATTACTGACGATCAAAGAATAGCGACGCCCTTCTGGCGGAATCCAATGCAGAATATCCGCTTCATGAACAACAATACGGGCCCCCCAAGGAGAGCCAAGGACATTTTCTCTGGCTTGTTGCATCGCTGCGGTGTCTAACTCAACGGCATCAACCGGGATAGTATCCGATGTTCTCTGTGCCAGCATCATCGCCAGTAATCCAGTGCCACAGCCAATATCAAGTATGCTATCAGCACGGGATACCGGTGCCCAGGCACCGAGCAATATGGCATCGGTTCCCACTTTCATGGCACAACGATCATGGGCGACAAAAAATTGTTTGAACGTAAAACCCCCGCCACGTAACGCTACCTTTTGCACCGATACCTCCCCAATAAGAACCGAAACCACCAGCATAAGTGAAATGGTTACTGCCCGGAAGACACAAACAGATGAAGATTGCCGCCATAACGTCTATAATCGGCGCCTCACATAGAGGTAGACCATGACTGTTAGTACATTTTCCGAACTCGAACTTGACGAAAGCCTTCTGGATGCACTCCAGGATAAGGGCTTTACTCGCCCGACAGCCATTCAGGCTGCGGCTATTCCCCCTGCGCTTGAAGGGCGCGATGTGCTGGGCTCCGCGCCAACGGGTACCGGTAAAACAGCAGCATATCTGCTGCCAGTGTTACAGCATCTGGTCGACTTTCCGCGCAAAAAATCTGGCCCGCCACGAATTTTGATCGTCACGCCAACCAGGGAACTCGCAATGCAGGTCGCTGACCATGCCCGTGAACTGGCTAAGCACACTCACTTAGATATTGCGACGATCACCGGTGGCGTAGCCTACATGAACCACGCCGAAGTTTTCAGTGAGAACCAGGATATCGTGGTCGCCACTACAGGGCGGTTGCTGCAATACATCAAAGAAGAAAACTTTGATTGCCGGGCTGTGGAAACACTGATTCTCGATGAAGCTGATCGCATGCTCGACATGGGCTTTGCTCAGGATATTGAAACGATCGCTGCAGAAACTCGCTGGCGCAAACAGACCATGCTGTTCTCTGCCACCCTTGAAGGGGATGCAATTCATCATTTTGCCGAACGCTTACTGGAAGATCCGGTGGAAGTTTCCGCCACACCGTCAACCCGTGAACGTAAAAAAATCCACCAGTGGTACTACCGTGCCGATGATGTTCAGCATAAAACCGCGTTACTGGTTCATTTATTACAACAACCCGATGTGACACGTTCAATTGTGTTTGTCCGCAAACGTGAACGCGTGCATGAACTGGTATCATGGTTACATGATGCAGGTATAAAAACCTGTTATCTGGAAGGCGAAATGGTCCAGGCAAAGCGTAATGAAGCAATTCTGCGCTTGACGGATGGCCGCGTTAACGTGCTGGTTGCAACCGATGTCGCTGCTCGTGGTATTGATATCCCGGATGTGAGTCATGTGTTCAACTTCGACTTGCCCCGTACTGCCGATATCTACTTACATCGTATTGGTCGTACCGGACGTGCTGGGCTTAAAGGGACAGCTATCTCATTAGTTGAAGCTCATGACCATTTACTGCTAGGTAAAATCTCGCGTTATATGAATGAGCCACTCAAATCACGCATTATTGACACGCTGCGCCCGGTGACCCGAGCACCAAGTGAAAAATTGAACGGGAAACCATCCAAAAAAGTACTGGCAAAGCGCGAAGATAAAAAGAAAGAGCAAAATAAAGATAAGCCCCGGGTTAAAGTGCGCCATCGCGATAAGAAAAATGTCGGTAAGCGGCGTAAGCCAAGTGAGAGTAAAACACAAGGCACCGAATAATCGTCGTCGTACCGTAACGATGGCTAGCCTGAGGCATCTGCACTCGCCTGATACAATAAAAAACGCCTGATATTTTTATCAGGCGTTTTTTATTGTGTATTCAAAAAGGATTACCCGCCTCTGCAGTGTCATTTCCCCCTTCCAACGCCTGCCTGACGTTTCACTTCCCCTGTTAATTAACCGTTTTGTGACGGAGACAAAAAATAGTGTAACCGATACCACTGCTTTGCTATTTATTCTGTTGGCAAAGATCTGCTATGTTATAGACAACCTATACTTAAAAGGTCACGGAGATAAAATGAGAGTTCTTGTTACAGGTGGTAGCGGTTACATAGGGAGTCATACTTGTGTACAATTGCTGCAAAATGGGCACGATGTCGTTATCCTGGATAATCTGTGCAACAGCAAACCCAGTGTCATACCGGTTATTGCACATCTGGGGGGGAAATCGCCCTTGTTCATTAACGGTGATATCCGTAATGAAGCCCTGCTGGCTGAAATCTTTCACGAACATCAGATAGATGCGGTCATCCACTTCGCGGGTCTGAAAGCAGTGGGAGAGTCGGTTAATAAACCGCTTGAATACTATGATAATAATGTCACCGGTACACTACGCCTGATTACGGCAATGCGTGCTGCCAAGGTCACTCACTTTATCTTTAGCTCTTCTGCTACCGTGTACGGCGACCAGCCAACGATCCCTTATATGGAAAGTTTCGCCACTGGAACACCTGCCAGCCCCTACGGCCGCAGTAAGCTCATGGTTGAACAAATCCTTAGTGATCTACAAAAAGCCCAGCCGGAATGGAACATTTCCTTGTTGCGCTATTTTAATCCGGTAGGTGCCCACCCTTCCGGCGATATGGGGGAAGATCCTCAGGGTATTCCCAATAACCTGATGCCTTACATTGCACAGGTTGCCGTTGGTCGGCGCGATTCCCTGGCTATTTTTGGCAATGATTATCCGACACCTGACGGTACTGGAGTGCGTGATTATATTCACGTAGTGGACCTTGCTGATGGACACGTTGCCGCCATGCAGGCCCTACAAGGAAAACCTGGAGTACATATTTATAATCTGGGTGCAGGTGTTGGCAGTAGCGTGCTGGATGTGGTCAATGCCTTCAGTAAGGCCTGCGGTAAAACGATCAATTTCCATTTCTCACCACGCCGTGATGGGGATCTGCCTGCTTACTGGGCTGATGCATCGAAAGCGGAACGCGAATTGAACTGGCGTGTCAGCCGTTCATTGCAGGATATGGCAGACGATACGTGGCGCTGGCAATCCCGTCATCCCGAAGGCTATGCAGACTAAGGAGCTCTTTATGACACAGTTTAATCCCGTTGATCATCCGCATCGCCGATTTAACCCACTGAGCGGGCAATGGATCCTGGTTTCCCCCCACCGCGCTAAACGTCCATGGCAGGGGGCACAAGAAACCCCCGTATTGACACAACTTCCGACGCATGATCCGGACTGTTTTCTTTGCCCTGGAAATACCCGAGTGACCGGGGATAAAAATCCAGACTATACCGGTACTTTCGTGTTCACTAATGATTTTGCTGCTCTGATGACAGACACACCAGAAGCAAAGCAAACTGATGATCCTTTACTTCGTTACGAAAGCGCCCGTGGCACGAGTCGTGTGATCTGTTTCTCACCGGATCACAGTAAGACATTGCCTGAATTGTCCGTGTCTGAACTGGAAGGCGTGGTAAAAACCTGGCAAGAGCAAACCTCTGAACTGGGTCAGACCTATCCATGGGTGCAGGTATTTGAGAATAAAGGAGCAGCAATGGGCTGCTCGAATCCGCATCCCCATGGACAAGTGTGGGCAAACAGTTTTATCCCTAATGAAGTGGCACGCGAAGATAAGCAACAACGCGAATATTATCTTAGCCACCATTCCCCCATGCTGCTCGATTATGTCCAGCGTGAAATGGCTGACGGCAGCCGCACCGTTGTGGAAACAGATCACTGGCTGGCCGTGGTGCCTTACTGGGCAGCATGGCCATTTGAAACCTTACTGCTGCCAAAAGCGCATGTATTACGCATTACCGATCTGACTGACGCACAGCGTGAGGATCTTGCTCTCGCCTTAAAAAAACTGACCAGCCGTTACGATAACCTTTTCCAGTGTTCTTTCCCCTACTCGATGGGTTGGCACGGAGCTCCCTTTAACGGCGAAGAAAATCAACACTGGCAATTGCATGCCCATTTCTATCCGCCACTGTTACGTAGTGCCACCGTGCGTAAATTCATGGTTGGCTACGAAATGTTGGCCGAAACACAACGGGATCTCACTGCCGAACAGGCCGCAGAACGCCTGCGGAGTGTCAGTGATATACACTTTCGCCAATCCGGAGAATAAACATGAGCCTGAAAAATATTACGCAACAGCTATTTAAAGAAAAATTTGGTTATGCTGCCAGCCATACCATTCAGTCTCCCGGCCGTGTTAACCTCATTGGTGAACATACTGACTACAATGACGGTTTTGTGCTCCCCTGCGCCATTGATTACCAGACCGTGATTAGCTGTGCCAAACGTGACGACGGCATCGTTCGTGTTATTGCCGCTGATTATGATAATCAGGAAGACAGCTTCTCTCTGAATGCGCCGATTACCCCCCACGAGACGCAACAATGGTCCAACTATGTCCGGGGCGTTGTTAAACACCTGCAACTGCGTGATAACAGTTTTGGCGGCGCTGATTTAGTTATCAGTGGTAATGTTCCTCAAGGAGCAGGCCTGAGCTCTTCAGCCTCTCTCGAAGTGGCCGTAGGCAAAACGTTCCAGCAGCTCTATCACCTTCCTCTCGATGGAGCACAGCTCGCGCTCAACGGTCAGGAAGCCGAAAATCAGTTTGTCGGCTGTAATTGCGGCATTATGGATCAACTGATTTCAGCATTAGGGAAGCAAGGTCATGCTCTACTGCTCGATTGCCGAGATCTCACCACCCGTGCGGTTCCTGTGCCAGAACATTCAGCCGTTGTCATTATCAATAGCAACTTTAAACGCACACTGGTCGGCAGCGAATACAACACCCGTCGGGAACAATGTGAAACCGGGGCAAAATTTTTTGGTAAAAAAGCACTGCGTGATGTTGCCCTCGACGATTTTAATCTTGCCGCCGATGCACTAGATCCCATCGTCGCAAAACGTGTTCGTCACGTACTGACTGAGAATATACGCACTCTGGAAGCGGCAGATGCCTTAGCAAAAGGGGATTTGGTTCGTATGGGGCAGCTGATGGCAGAGTCACATGCCTCCATGCGAGATGACTTTGATATTACTGTGCCACAAATTGATACCCTGGTTGATATTGTTAAAGCCGTTATTGGTGAACAGGGTGGTGTGCGCATGACTGGGGGCGGTTTTGGTGGCTGTGTTGTGGCACTGGTTCCTCAAGAATTGGTTCCTGCCATTAAGCAGGCTGTTGCCGAACAATATCAGGCAAAAACAGGCATTAAAGAAACATTTTATGTCTGTCATGCTTCTGCTGGAGCCGGTGAATGCTAAACAATACTCCAGGGCTGGCACCTGATGGCCAGCCATTTTGCCTCACCAGACTGCAGAATAAGTCAGGGATGGTAGTATCCGTCATGGACTGGGGAGCGACCCTGCTTTCTTGCCGGGTACCCATGAAAGATGGCAGCATCAGAGAGACGTTGCTCGGCTCACCTTCACTGGAAGCTCAGGTACAGCAGCACGTTTATCTGGGTGCCAGCGTGGGCCGTTATGCTAATCGTATTGCTAACGGGCAGCTACAGTACAAAAATGAAATCATTCATCTGGCAATGAGTCATCCCCCCCATCAGCTCCATGGTGGTCCTGAAGGGTTTGACAAACGACGCTGGCGTATCCTGAGTCAAGATCAGCAACATATTGTCTATGCGCTAGATTCTGTGGATGGTGATCAAGGCTTTCCCGGGAGATTACAGGTTACGGCCCATTACCACCTGACAGAAGACAACCGTATTCGTATTGCCTACCATGCCACTGTTGACAAGCCATGCCCGGTAAACCTGACTAACCATGCTTACTTTAACCTCGACAGTAAACCCGGAGATATTCGCCAGCACCAGCTCCAGATCAATGCCGATGAGTATTTGCCTGTGGACGGCACGGGGATCCCTACCGCTGGGTTAAAATCAGTCACAGAGACCAGTTTTGATTTTCGTTCCGCCAAAACTATTGCCCGTGATTTTCTCAAAGAGAGCGACCAGCTAATCGTAAAGGGTTACGATCATGCATTCCTGCTGCAAACCAAGGGGGATCTGACTCAACCTGCCGCCAGGCTTTGGTCGAATGATGGGCTATTGGAAATGGTGATGTATACCACTGCACCGGCACTCCAATTCTACAGTGGTAATTACCTTGAAGGAACGCCCGCACGTGAACAAGGCATTTACCATGATTACCATGGACTAGCCCTGGAGAGTCAATTTTTACCGGACAGCCCTAATCACCCGGAATGGCCACAGCCTGATTGCTGGCTACAGCCGGGAGAACACTATGAGAGTATTACGGAATACCAGTTCCTGCCTCAGTAACGCGTTTGCCCTCCATTAATGGAGGGCAAACTTTTTCAGCCCCTTCCCTCTCTGAATATATTTCTCAGAATTGAACTGGTTAAGTGCCGCTATTATTTTAACGTGATACACAAGAACAAGCCGTCTTCCCCTACTGGCGAGTCATCACCAGCAGGGAAATGGGGGATCAATTATGGGCAGGCACCGGAGTAGAGGCACTAATGCGCAAGCCATCGGCATTAAAAACCATACAGTTCATTGGGTCAAAACGCAGTTTAACATTCTGATAAGGCCGGAAGTGCACATCCCCTGGTAACAACATTTTAAAACTGTCATGCCCGTAACACTGCCCGAACAAATAGGTATTATTTCCTAAACGCTCCACGACTTCACAATAGAAATCAAGCACCGGTGACGCCGAATCAGCAACGGTTAAATGCTCCGGGCGCAGGCCAAGTGTAACGGTATCACCTGGTTGTAATGGCTCTGTTTTGATCCCCAGAGTCAAGCTTTCCGTCTCAGAAACCTCCAGCGTGATCTCATCCGGTTGCCAGTTTTTTACCACTGCCGACAGAAAATTCATTTTTGGTGAGCCAATAAAACCAGCCACAAATTTATTGACTGGATTATAGTAAAGTTCCATGGGAGAACCCATTTGCTCGACTTTACCGTAATTCATCACCACGATTTTATCTGCCAGGGTCATCGCTTCCACTTGATCATGGGTGACATACACCATGGTGGTTTTCATCTCCTGATGTAATTTTGCAATATGCAGCCGCATATCGACACGCAATTCCGCATCAAGGTTAGAAAGCGGTTCATCGAACATAAACACACGTGGGTTACGAACAATAGCACGCCCAATGGCAACCCGCTGACGCTGCCCACCGGAAAGCTGTTTTGGTTTTCTGTCCAGAAGATGTGAAAGCTGCAACGTTTTTGCCACCATTTCGACCTGATGGTTAATTTGTTCTTTTGGAACTTTATTAACTTTCAAACCGTAGCCCATATTTTCAGCCACGGTCATATGAGGATAAAGCGCATAAGACTGGAACACCATCGCGACACCACGGTGTGATGGAGCAACGTCATTAATCACTTCATCGCCAATCAGTACCTCACCACCGCTGATATCTTCAAGCCCGGCAATCATACGCAATAACGTTGATTTACCACAGCCAGATGGGCCGACAAAGACAGCAAACTCCCCATCTTCAATATCAAGGTTGATATCATGCAGTGTTTCGGTTTTCCCGAAGCGTTTAGTCACGTTCCTGAGTCTAATGCTGGACATTAGGTAATCCTCGAAAGTTATCAGTCAGATGCTATGAATCGTTATGCTGTCATCATTTACCTGAAGAATGTATTACGTATAACAACAGTATGGAAAAATACAGAGTACGGATAGCGCATGGAATAACTATAACTTCCCTTAATTTATGCCCCTATCCCACGATTTCATTTCTGCAACCACGATCACACAATAGCCACATTTATCTAGAGTTAAACGGCATCAAAGCGTAGCGTATAACATCGTAACGCATTATCAGTATCTTTACCCCACTCGCTGCAAACAGGGTTGCTGACATTGAATGACCTCATTTGCCGTTAGATAAAAAACAAAATAATGTTATACCTTCACAAGAGGTTCAGAATGAAAACAAAAAAAATAACCGCGATCGTATTAAGTGCATTAGCCATAGCTCAATGTGCCAGCTTCTCTGCACAAGCGGCACAAAAGCAACTCACAGTCTGGGAAGACATCAAAAAATCTGACGGCATCAAACAAGCCATTGCCGACTTTGAGAAACAGCATGATGTGAAAATTAAGGTGCAGGAGATGCCTTATGCCCAGCAAATTGAAAAACTACGCCTGGATGGGCCTGCTGGAATTGGTCCCGACATCCTGGTTATCCCCAACGACCAGCTTGGTGGTGCTGTAATACAAGGATTACTGGCACCACTGGATGTGAACAAAGCCACTGTCGAGAGTTTTACCGCGCCTTCTGTCGCGGCATTTACCATGGATAACGTACTTTATGGTTTGCCGAAAGCGGTAGAAACCCTGGTAATGATTTACAACAAAGACATACTGCCCGCGCCCCTCGCAAGTCTGGATGACTATGCTCAATTTTCAAAAAAACAACGTGCAGAAAATAAGTACGGCTTACTGGCAAAATTTGACCAGATTTATTACTCATGGGGTGTTATTGGCCCGATAGGAGGATATATCTTCGGTAAAAAGGCTGACGGAAGCCTGAATCCGGCAGACATTGGCCTGAATACCCCGGGCGCCGTCGATGCGGTTACCTATCTGAAAACCTTCTACACCGAGGGCCTCCTGCCGTCAGGTATCCTTGGGGATAATGGCCTTAATGCCATTGATTCGCTGTTTACCGAGAAAAAAGCCGCTGCGGTAATCAACGGCCCATGGGCATTCCAGCCCTATGAATCTGCAGGCATCAACTACGGTGTCGCCCCGCTACCTACACTGCCGAATGGTAAAGAAATGAGTTCTTTCCTTGGGGTTAAAGGTTATGTGGTATCAACCTGGAGTAAAGATAAACCGCTGGCGCAGCAATTCATTGAGTTTATTAATCAACCGCAGTACGTCAAAACCCGCTATCAAGTGACCAAAGAGATCCCGGCACTGACAGCAATGATCGACGATCCATTAATTAAAAATGACGAAAAGGCCAGTGCTGTTGCAATACAAGCCAGCCGTGCTTCCGCGATGCCCAGCATTCCAGAAATGGGTGAAGTTTGGGGCCCCGCTAACTCCGCACTCGAGTTAAGTGTCACTGGTAAACAAGCACCAAAAGAAGCGCTTGATAACGCCGTCAAACAAATTCATATGCAAATTGAAGCCATGCAAGCGAGTAATCAATAAGTCTTGTTATACCGGCGGCCCGTTGAGGTCGCCAAATATGATGACAGAAGGAGCAGTATGTGAGTATTAGTCCAGGCGATAACGTCGCACTCGCCCCACAACATATCCGCCATGCTTTGACTGGGGCACTCTGCGCAATAGTACCCGGCTTTGGTCAGTTCTATCATCGTCAGTGGGTGAAAGGACTTATCTTCCTGGTCTTGATCGGAAGTTTTCTTGGTGTTTTTTACGACTTTCTAAAACACGGGTTGTGGGGGCTGTATACGCTTGGTGAACAAGTCCCACGGGATAACTCTATTTTCCTGCTCGCTGAAGGGATAATCAGTGTTCTTATTGTTTGCTTTGGTGTTGGTCTCTATTTTCTGTCATTTCGTGACGCATGGATAAACGGTAAAAAACGCGATGCAGGCCTTCCCCTGAACAGTGTCCGTAAACAGTATCAGTTACTTCTCAGTGAAGGTTTTCCTTACCTGATGATAACACCCGGATTTATCCTGCTGGTATTTGCTGTCATCTTCCCCATTTTATTTGGTTTCTCTATTGCTTTTACCAACTATAACCTTTACCACACACCACCAGCCAAACTGGTGGACTGGGTGGGGTTTAAAAACTTTGTCAATATTTTCACGCTGAGTATCTGGCGTTCAACCTTCTTTGATGTGCTCCAGTGGACTGTGGTGTGGACTTTGCTGGCGACAACGCTGCAATGTTCCGTGGGTGTCCTGCTAGCTATTCTGGTAAACCAGAAAGATCTGCGCTTTAAGCCTTTGATTCGTACAATTTTTATTCTTCCATGGGCAGTTCCTGGATTCGTCACTATCCTGGTCTTTGCCGGGATGTTTAACGATTCCTTCGGAGTGATTAATAATGCCATTCTGGGTTTCTTTGGCATTGAGCCCAAAGCGTGGATGACCGACCCATTCTGGACAAAAACTGCGCTAATCATGATGCAGACCTGGCTTGGTTTCCCTTTTGTTTTTGCCATGACAACGGGCGTACTGCAAGCGATTCCTGATGATTTATATGAGGCGGCTACCATGGATGGCGCGAGCACATTCACCAAGCTGCGCACTATCACATTACCCCTGGTGATGTACTCCATTGCGCCGATTATCATCACGCAATACACCTTCAACTTTAATAACTTCAATATTATTTATCTGTTTAATAACGGTGGTCCCGCAGTCGCAGGATCAAATGCAGGTGGGACAGATATTCTTGTGTCGTGGATTTATAAACTGACGATGTCATCGTCCCAATACGCAATAGCAGCCACGATCACTATTTTGCTGTCAATCTTTGTGGTTGGCATCGCTCTGTGGCAATTCCGTGCCACTAAATCATTCAAAAATGATGACATGGCATAGAGGGCAGAACATGGCTAAGTCACAAAGTATTAAACAGGAAAAATGGATCCGACTCTCTCTGACCTGGCTGGTTATCATCCTGGTGTCGGTCATCATTATTTATCCTCTTATCTGGACCGTTGGAGCATCGCTCAACGCAGGTAATAGCCTGCTCAGTACCTCAATTATTCCTGAAAATTTGTCATTCCAGCACTATGCCGACTTGTTTAATGGACAAGTGGATTATCTTTCCTGGTACTGGAACTCAATGAAAATTAGCTTTCTGACTATGTTTTTCACACTGATAAGCGTCAGCTTTACGGCCTATGCCTTCTCGCGCTTTCGGTTTAAAGGACGTCAAAATGGTCTCATGCTGTTTCTGCTATTGCAGATGATCCCACAGTTTTCAGCACTGATCGCTATTTTCGTTCTTTCACAATTGCTCGGCCTGGTTAATAGCCACCTTGCACTGGTGTTGATCTATGTCGCCGGCATGATCCCGATGAATACCTATTTAATGAAAGGTTATCTGGATGCGATTCCCAAAGATCTTGATGAATCAGCACGTATGGATGGTGCCAGTAACTTCCGTATTTTCATTGAGATAATCATGCCACTGTCAAAACCGATTATCGCAGTAGTGGCGCTATTTTCCTTTACCGGTCCTCTGGGTGATTTCATTTTATCAAGCACCATCCTGCGGACACCGGACAAATACACTCTCCCGATTGGCCTCTATAACTTAGTGGCACAAAAGATGGGTGCCAGTTACACCACATATGCCGCAGGCGCGGTATTAATTGCGGTCCCTGTAGCGATTCTCTACCTGGCATTGCAAAAATACTTTGTGTCTGGGCTGACATCAGGCAGCACTAAGGGATAAGACGATGAAAAAGTTTGCACCGACTTTACTGACAATCTGTTTATCGCTCGGCGCGATGAGCACCGCTTCTGCAACAAACACGGTGGTTACCCCGCCCTTTAAAAATATGCCCGCTGATTTTATTAAAGGTGCGGACATATCCACACTGGCTGAAGTGGAACACCAGGGGGCCAAGTTCTATAACGAACAAGGTGTCCAGCAAGATGCCATCGCTATTTTGAAGCATAACGGTATTAACTATATTCGTCTTCGTTTATGGGTCGATCCTAAAGATGCTAACGGTAATAGCTACGGTGGTGGTAGTAATGACCTTCAAACAACCCTCGCACTGGCTAAACGAGTGAAAGCCCAGGGAATGAAACTGCTGCTGGACTTTCACTACAGTGATTTCTGGACTGATCCTGGTAAGCAGTTCAAGCCAAAGGCATGGCAAAATATGAATTACGATCAGCTGAAAGTCGCTATTCATGACTATACTCGTGACACTATCGCCACTTTCAAAAAAGAGGGCGTATTACCCGATATGGTACAGATCGGTAATGAAATTAACGGTGGTATGCTGTGGCCAGAAGGAAAAAGCTGGGGACAAGGTGGTGGGGAATTTGATCGTTTAGCTGGCCTGCTCAATGCAGCTATTAGTGGCCTGCGTGAAAACCTCAGTTCACCGTCGGATGTCAAAATAATGCTACACCTCGCTGAAGGGACCAAAAATGATACCTTCCATTGGTGGTTTGATGAAATAACCAAACGTAATGTGCCATTCGATATTATTGGCCTGTCAATGTACACCTACTGGAATGGTCCTATCAGCGCCCTTAAAGCTAATATGGATGATATCAGTAAGCGTTATAACAAAGATGTTATTGTCGTTGAAGCTGCCTATGGTTATAGCCTGGAAAATTGTGATAACGCAGAAAATAGCTTTTCTGAAAAAGAAGCAAAAGATGGAGGTTATCCGGGTACCGTCCAGGGGCAGGCAAACTACATTCATGATCTTATTCAGGCAATACTGGATGTTCCAAATGGCCGGGGTAAAGGTATCTTTTATTGGGAACCAACCTGGATTGTCGCACCGGGAAATACCTGGGCTACCCCAGTGGGTATGGAATATATAAAAGACCACTGGAAAACAGGTAATGCCCGCGAAAACCAGGCGTTATTTGACTGTAAAGGTAAAGTCCTTCCCTCTATTAAAGTTTTTAATTAAATACAGTTCTTCTGCTGGTTCAGTATAAAGAATTATTTTAAGGATATATTATGTTTAAATTCCCACCTTTAAGTAAAAAGGTTCCTGCACTATTACATGGTGCTGACTACAACCCGGAACAATGGGAAAATTATCCTGGCATTATTGATAAAGATATTGCCATGATGAAAGAAGCAAAATGCAATATTAT
Organism: Citrobacter sp. JGM124; assembly: GCF_018257795.1. GTDB lineage: Bacteria > Pseudomonadota > Gammaproteobacteria > Enterobacterales > Enterobacteriaceae > JGM124. Next base: position 280,863 of record NZ_JAERJD010000007.1, read on the forward strand.
GTCTGTAGGAATATTTAGCTGGGCAAAACTTGAGCCGCAAGAAGGTTTATTTGACTTTGCCTGGCTCGATGAAATAATTGATAAACTTTATAACGCCGGTATCCATATTTTTCTGGCAACACCGAGTGGTGCTCGCCCGGCGTGGATGTCGCAAAAGTATCCGCAAGTACTGCGGGTTGGGCGTGACAGAGTACCTGCCTTACATGGTGGTCGTCATAATCACTGTATGACCTCCCCTGTTTATCGCCAGAAAGTACAATTGATCAACCAAAAACTTGCGGAACGCTATGCCCACCATCCAGCAGTAATTGGCTGGCATATTTCTAATGAGTATGGTGGTGAATGCCATTGTGATCTTTGCCAGCAAAAATTCAGACTGTGGATACAAGATCGCTATCAGACACTGGATGCGTTGAACGAAGCCTGGTGGAGCACTTTCTGGAGCCATACCTACACTGACTGGTCACAAATTGAGTCACCATCTCCACAGGGCGAAGTCTCCATTCATGGTCTTAACCTTGACTGGAAACGTTTTAACACCGCACAGGTTACTGAGTTTTGTCGTGAAGAAGCAAAACCATTGAAAGCGGTGAATCCGGCAATTCCAACCACCACAAACTTTATGGAGTACTTCTACGATTACGACTACTGGAAGCTGGCTGACGCTATCGATTTTATCTCCTGGGACAGCTACCCAATGTGGCACCGGGAGAAAGATGAAACGGCGCTTGCCTGCTATACCGCCCTCTATCATGACATGATGCGATCCCTTAAGCAGGGTAAACCCTTTGTTCTGATGGAATCAACGCCAAGCGCGACAAACTGGCAACCGCTTAGTAAGCTGAAAAAGCCCGGTATGCATGTGCTTTCTTCACTACAAGCAGTGGCACACGGGGCGGATTCCGTTCAGTACTTCCAGTGGCGAAAAAGCAGAGGTTCTGTCGAGAAATTCCACGGTGCCATTGTTGACCATGTTGGCCACATTGATACCCGAGTGGGGCGTGAAGTTTGTGAACTTGGACGTATCCTGGAAGCCATGGCACCAGTGACAGGTAGCCGTGTAGACGCCAGAGTGGCGCTGATATTTGATCAGGAAAGCCGCTGGGCAATGGATGATGCTCAAGGACCGCGTAATCTGGGTCTTGAGTTTGAAAAAACGCTGGCGGAGCACTATCGTCCATTCTGGGAACAAGGTATCGCCGTTGATGTGATCAACGCCGACTGCGATATTTCAAGCTATGCACTGGTGATCGCCCCCATGTTGTACATGGTACGTGATGGCTTTGCCGACAAAGTGACACGCTTTGTCGAGCAAGGTGGTCAGTTTGTTACCACTTACTGGAGTGGTATTGTCAATGAATCGGATCTCTGCTATCTCGGCGGTTTCCCCGGACCATTACGCCAGTTACTGGGGATCTGGGCCGAGGAAATAGATTCCTTGGGTGATGATGATAGCAATGCCGTGCAAGGTTTAGCGGATAATCAGGTTGGTCTGGAAGGCCCTTATCATGTGCGTCAATTGTGCGAACTGATTCATTTGGAAACTGCAACAGCCGTCGCACAGTACCGTGAAGATTTCTATGCTAATCGCCCGGCAGTCACCGTCAATCAAGTGGGAGCAGGAAAAGCATGGTATATCGCCTCACGTAATGACATTGCATTTCAGCGCGATTTCTTTGGTAGCCTAATCCGGGAGCTCAAACTGCCGCGGGCTCTGGAAAGCACCTTCCCCTATGGTGTGACCGCGCATCGCCGTACGGATGGCGAAAGTGAGTTTATTGTGGTGGAAAACTACAGCGATAAAACGCAGACCCTGACATTACCGGCCACCTTTGTCGATATGGTCACCCAACAAGAAATTAATGGCGATATCACCCTTTCGCCATGGGGAAGCCAGGTCTTAACCCGCCGTATTGCCTAACCGTATTAGCTATTTTTTCACTGCCCATTCCATTGAGTGGGCATTTTTTTATCTGCCATCCAATGTAAAAGGTATCCATTATGGTCAGTTTAAAATCTTTAATACACTATTCCACACAGTCCACGCCAAGCCAACCACTAACAGCGGAAGAGCAACAGCAGGCTGAAGATCTATTAGCGTATTTCGGCGGTCGGGATAATATAAAGCAAATAGATGCCTGCATTACACGGCTTCGTATCACCGTCGAGTCACTATCAAAGGTTAACTCCGAGGCTTTGCAACATGCAGGGGCACTGGGTGTTATTATTATAGGTAAAGAGGTGCACGCAATATTTGGCAAGCAGTCAGATAACCTACGCAAAATATTGGATGAACGATTTTCTCAGAACTAATAAAAAAGGGGTAACATCATTGTTACCCCTCAAAAAAACCATAAAAACAAATCATCAGGTAATGTCGTGCTACTTACCTCTGAAAAATAACAAAGACAACCCCAGACACAAATATGGCAACAACAATAATGAAAATATCCATTAAAATGGGAGCGTAGAAATAATCACCACCATGCTTCGACTTGTACCCCAAAGTTCCAGTCATTATTTGCTGTGTTATCTTTAAACGGCTTCCCATCTTCAGAATCATTCAGATAAGAAACAAAAACACGTAATTCCGGGCGTGCCATAAACTCTGTCGTAGGAGCCAAACCAAGCGCAACTGTATATTTCTCACCCGCCTGTTTATAATTTGAGCCATTATTATAACTATCTTTTTGATAGAAACCGCCGACTTCACCGATAGCACGAACATATTCTGTAAATTGATACTGAGCACGCCCAACTAATGAGACCAAACGGACTTTATCGGTATATTCAGTCGTTTTATCTGCTGCGCCTAATGTTAATACATGGTTTAAAGAGAATTTATCAGTGATAGGAATAAGCCCTGTGTTAATCATACGATAACCGGTGGCATCATCAGACATATTCCACATGTCATACCAGCCTCCCCCCTGGGACACCATATTCTGTGCGAGGCCTTTATTCGCAAACTGAATAGCGGTCTTATTGTATCCTCCCAGCATATCCTGGCTAATTTCTCCGGTCACCATGACACCGTTTTTGGCATCATACAGGCCACCGTACTCTTTTTGTTTTTTCGTTGGGTTTGGCATGGCATAGTCTATACCAAACTCCGTCCAGGCTCCCTCCCAGGGCTTGAACCCGGCATAACGCACATCAATGTAGTTGATGTTGACATTATTTGTATTGTCTTCACGCTTATCTACGTCCTTTGCGTCACCACGGAACCAGGCAAGGGAGATAGCCCCGGGGCCTAAACTGTAATTTTCAATCCCTGCACCGGAACCTGAAATATTCCAGTATTTGGTATCAATGATATGTAAATCATGACGTTGGTAATAACGTTTACCGCCCCAGATAACGGCGTCTTTATTGTCCGGGATGAGTCCCTTAATCTGCAAATTTAACTGGCGCAGGCCAAATTTCGCATCGTCATTGAAGGTCGTTTCATTGTCAACTGAACCATCAGATTGCATACTGACCATACTGTTCACATAAAAACTGACATCATCTTTTTGGTATACATTAGCGCCGAGTTCGATTTCGCCGTAGGTGTCATTTTCATTCCCCAGGCGACCCAGTTTATTCTTTTGCCACTCGACCATGCCGCCATCCTGCGACACACCAACGCCACCACGTAAGTAGCCATGAAAGTCCATTTTTTCAACTGCGAGAACCGCGGGAGATGCAAGTGCTGAAGCCAATGCAACAGATAAAACGCGCAATTTGGTGTTCATATCATCCTCTGTATTATTTTGTTTTTGTATTACGTTCACACATGTATTGATATAAAATGCTTAATTATAATAACTGGCAATATACAGAGTGATTTATTGTGATTTACTGCAAATAAATCAGGGTTAAAAATAACAACAAGTGACAACCCTCACTGATTTTTGCAATGTGATCGTAGTACATTTAATTATCATCCTATGTGACTCAATATTGGTACCAGGTTTTTTCGCTATACCCCTGTTACAATCAGGGAAAATACTTACAGGGAATCGGATAATGAAGTCCAAAAACGCTACATTAGAGGATGTTGCCCGCCATGCTGGGGTGTCATATCAAACAGTCTCAAGAGTAATAAATAAGTCTGCTAACGTCTCAGAGAACACACGCCGCAAGGTTGAAAGGTCAATTGAGGAATTACGTTACGTGCCAAACAGGCTGGCCCAGCAACTGGTAGGCAAGCAGAGTATGACCGTGGGATTGGTGACCACATCACTGGCACTGCATGCCCCTTCACAGGTGGCTGCGGCGATTAAGCAGTATGCGAATGCTGAAGGCTATCAGGTGCTGATCTCTATGATTGATGAGAACGTCTACCAAAGCATTCAGGACTCTGTCAATGAACTGAAATCACAGCGTGTTAACAGAGTTATTATTAATGTGCCATTAGAATCTGATATTGCAGAAAAAATTTCAAAAAACAATGATGATATCATCTGCCTTTTTCTTGATGTCGATCCTTACAGTTCCGTGTTCAACGTTTCATTTAACCCGGCTGATGGTACACGGGCAAGCGTGAAATATCTCTATGATCTCGGGCATCGTGAAATTGCATTACTGGCGGGGCCAAAACAGTCTGTTTCGGCCAATTTACGCCTTAAAAGCTGGCTGGATACACTGGAGGATTACGGTTTGCCGCCGGTCATTGTGCTGCATGGCAATTGGGATGCCCAAAGTGGCTATAATTGTGCGTTACAAATGTTACATGAGGTCCAACATTTCAGCGCGGTCCTGGTGGCTAACGATCAGATGGCCCTCGGCGTATTAAGTGCATTTCATCAGCATCAATTGAGTATTCCCGGGCAAAAATCCGTTGTGGGATATGATGATACTTATGAGAGTTCCTTCTTCTACCCGGCACTGACCACCGTATCCCTTGACCTCGACCTACAGGGGAGAGAAGCCGTGCGGCACATTCTCAGTGCCAGTGAAAATGATAAACAGCGCCTGTCCTCTATTTTACCGGCAAAACTGGTTGTCAGGAACTCGACAGGGCCTGAGGCAAAAGAACAGCGTGACTTGCAACGAATTGCTGAAGAGCTGCGTGCCATTGCCCAGCGGCTGTCAGACTGACACACCGCTCAGTCAGGATCTGCCACTGTATGCCGCGTGATTAAAATAATCTCGTAAATCAGAGGGATATTCATTGCTCTATTTGTTCTGCTAGACCGATACACGATATGACCTATTATCAGCATTGCTGAAAAGAACAGAATGACAAATTAAGCAATTGATTTTAAAAATAAAATTTCATTACGTGATTTTTATAATAGCTAATAAACCTGAATGGCCTGGTTAATTCAGATTTGAACCGGCTGACGCAGGTCAGCTGACATATCAACAGCCCTGAATGGGGTCTGTCATCATACTGCACGGTAAAAAGAGCCCAAGGCAGGTTATTGCACGGCGTCTTAAAAAAGGTATGGAATCGAGCATGCATGCTACGGACTGTTCGCTAAAAACATTCTGACAATATTAATGCCAGCCAGTCATTCCAGGGAAAGTCTATGGGTGAATACAGTAATGTACTTTCCCATACCACACGGGAAATAAAGACTGTAACCGCAACTGACAGTAAAAAAAAAGCCCCTTATTTTTCTGAGTTTTCAGTAAATAAGGGGCATTTATTTATGAACTAAAAGCATCTAACATATTGAATAATAGATATTACAAGCTTTCAGTAAAGGTACGGGTGATAACATCACGCTGTTGTTCAGGTGTCAGGGAGTTGAAACGTACTGCATAACCTGAAACACGAATAGTCAACTGTGGATATTTTTCTGGGTGCTTAACCGCATCTTCCAGAGTTTCACGACGCAGAACGTTAACGTTCAGGTGTTGTCCGCCTTCTACTCGCACTTCCGGTTTTAATTCCATTGGAATTTCACGGTACTCGAACTGTCCCAGTGCGTTGATAGCCACAACTTCATCTTCAGCGTAGCCAGCTTTAGCGCAGACACAACGTGCCTCACCTTTGTCTTCATCCAGCAACCAGAAAGAATTCAGAAGTTGGTTATTAGCAGCTTTAGTGATCTGGATACCTGTAATCATTGTATTTCTCCCCAAGGGCTCATATTGCTGATTTTAGGGCCAGCACGCTGGCTCATTGGTATAACCTTTGTCTTAATGGTGATTTTATAACAGCCTTTAGGGCATGATTCTTTGACATAAATCAAGAAAAACCTGGGGGCATTCAGTGTCTGGAGGGGATTTATTTGTTTTACATCAACTTAGTTAATGAGCAGATTTATAAAATAATTTGTAAATTATCAACTTTTATTAGCTTTCCTTCCCGGGCAATTCCGCAGATATTTTACCCTGAGGCAAGAAGTCGTTAAGCTACGGGTTGATGACTTCGCAGGAGAGCGAGATGAGCACGACCCTCACATGGCATGATGTGCTGGCTGAAGAGAAACAGCAGCCCTACTTTATTAATACGCTCGGCGCGGTCGCTGCTGCACGTGCTGCTGGTATCACCGTTTACCCCCCTCAAAAAGATGTCTTTAATGCTTTTCGTTTCACCGAACTCGGCCAGGTGAAAGTCGTGATTCTGGGCCAGGACCCTTACCATGGTCCAGGACAGGCTCACGGGCTATCATTTTCGGTACTCCCGGGGGTGGCTTCCCCTCCGTCGCTGGTGAATATGTATAAAGAGCTTGAAGCCTCGATCCCTGGTTTCACACGCCCTAAACATGGATATCTTGAAAGCTGGGCACGCCAGGGGGTCTTATTGCTCAACACTGTATTAACTGTTGAAGGAGGCCAGGCCCACTCCCATGCCAAATTAGGCTGGGAAACCTTTACCGATAAAGTGATTGCTTTAATTAATGAGCATTGTGAAGGTGTAGTCTTCCTGTTATGGGGAGCCCATGCACAAAAAAAAGGGCGTTTTATCGACCGTCAGCGTCACTATGTTCTGGCCGCCCCGCATCCCTCTCCACTCTCAGCCCATCGTGGATTTCTCGGATGTGGCCATTTTGTACAAGCCAACCAGTATTTGGTAGAGCACGGGCTGGCCCCAATTGACTGGACTCCGCAACTCCCCGAATAGCCTGGAACGAAAAACGCCTGATGATATTCACCAGGCGTTTTATCAGCAACAATACGGTTGCCCTGCATAAAAATGATTATATTTTATTTTGACGCCACCACTCCGCCAATAGTACACCTGTAGCGACAGAGACGTTCAAACTTTCAACGTTACCTGTTCCATCAATCGCGACACGCATATCAGCATTATCGAAGGTTGAGTCAGAAACACCATCACGTTCCTGACCAAGTACCAGCACCATTTTTTTCGGCAGTCGGGCACTAAATAACGGCGTTCCCTGATGGCTGGAAGTGGTCACGATGGTATAACCTGCACGGCGGAAAGCTTCCAGCCCATCACTGAATGTTTCACCACTGATGGCCACCACATGTTCAGCACCACCTTCTGCGGTACGAACGGCTGCCCCTGACTCCAGTAAAGAAGCATCCTGTACCAGTAACCCCTTGATACCAAAATGGGCACAACTGCGCATGATACCGCCGAGGTTATGGGGGTTCCCTACATCTTCCAGTGCCAGCACGCAGTCCTCTTCACCGGCTTGCCCCAGCCAGCTTTGCACACTGATACCACTGCGTTTTTTAATAAGGAAGCAGACACCACCATGATGTTCCGTACCAGAAGCTTTTTCCAGTTCTGCATCTTCGACAACGTGATACGCTTTGCGGTTTGCTGCCATCCAGCGCAGTGCTTCTTTAAAGCGCGGGGTCACACTCTGAATAAACCATGCCCGAACAATACAATCAGGACGACTCTGGAAGAGCGCCTGACAAGCATTTTCACCGTAAACCCGAGTTTCTTCGGCACGCTGGCGACGAATAACTTCAGGATCAACAAAACTTTTACCGCTAATACCACCGTGATCCGGGGTCGCTGGCATATTTTCCCGTGGTGCGCGGGAAACCGTTCGCCATGGTGATCCTTCGCTGCCAAAATCATTGGATTCGTTACGACGGCGATCTCCACGAGGCTTATCAGCATTACGAGCCGGACGACGATCGCCTCCTTCATTACGTGACTGACCCGCAGGACGTCCACCGCCTTTTCCTGTACGTGGATTTTGGCTACGTTTATCACTGTCATCGTCACCGCGGACATACATCACTTTGACTTTGCCGCTTTTACCTTTAAATTCGTCGTTCATTATTCCTCCACCTCGCTGAGCGCAACGGGCGCAGATTACCTGATGTGGCACGGCTTCGCCATTAACTTTGTTTAAAAGCCAGTAACTATTACATTCATCGAGTAAATCATTTGGCTATCCTGTCCGATCAATGGGTAGCATTATCCCCAGAACGGAACGTTATAATGCTTCCATATACTCACGAATAAATGACGCTTTGAGGTTAGCCATGAATACTGTTTGTGCAGACTGCCTGGGAATCAACCGCGTGCCTGAAGAGCGTATAACTGAAGGTGCAAAATGTGGTCGCTGTGGCCACCCGCTGTTTACAGGAAAAGTGGTTAACGCCACGACAGAGACTCTGGATAAACTTCTGAAAGATGACCTGCCTGTTGTGGTGGACTTTTGGGCCCCCTGGTGCGGTCCCTGCGTTAACTTTGCCCCTGTATTTAAGGATGTCGCTGAAGCGCGCAATGGTAAAGTACGCTTCGTTAAAGTGAATACTGAGGCTGAACAAGCTCTCAGCGCACGTTTTCGTATTCGCAGTATTCCGACACTGATGATTTTTAAACAGGGTCAAATGGTCGAGATGCTAAATGGTGCTCTGCCAAAAATTCAATTCGAGCACTGGCTGGACGAAAATATCTAAACCTTTAAGGCCCCTCTACTGTGCCTCTTTATTTATCCAGGTTAAAATAGCGTTTTTAGATAGATTCTTTTTATGTTAGACAACGCTGTTCTTCACCTGCGAGCTGAACGCCTTGCCCGGGCCACTCGTCCTTTTCTGGCCCGGGGTAATCGCATACGTCGCTGCCAGCGATGCCTGCTGCCGCTTAAAAATTGCCTGTGTAGTACGATTCAGCCACAAACAGCTCGCAGCCATTTCTGTTTGGTGATGTTCGACACTGAGCCGATGAAACCCAGTAACACCGGGCGTTTAATTGCCGATATTTTACCGGATACTCAGGCATTTCAGTGGTCACGTACTGCTCCCCCGGAAGCATTGCTTAAACTCGTCACCAGTGATGACTATCAGCCTATGGTGGTCTTTCCCGCTTCGTATGCTCAAGGCTCGCGTAATGTGTTCAGCACGCCACCAGCTCATGGCAAACCCCCTCTTTTTATTATGCTCGATGGGACATGGACTGAGGCACGTAAAATGTTTCGTAAAAGTCCCTATCTTGATAATTTGCCCGTTATTTCTGTTGATTTAACCCGTACCTCAGCCTATCGCTTGCGTGTAGCACAAAGTGCAGATCAATATTGTACTGCTGAAGTTGCAGCCGCACTGCTTGAACTGGCAGGGGATCACCAAGCATCTTCTGGTTTACAGGAGCATTTTACCCATTTCCGGGAATGCTATTTAGCAGGTAAACCCCATCATCAGGCCAGTATCACAGTAAAAGAAGAATAAAGCGTTTAGAATCATCCGGAGATCACTTCTGGGAGAGCACTGTGAGCCAACGTGGACTAGAAGCGCTATTACACCCTAAATCCATTGCCGTTATCGGGGCATCCGCAAAATCACATCGCGCAGGCTATTTAATGATGCGCAATTTGCTGTCAGGAGGATTCAGTGGTCCAGTCATGCCCGTGACCCCGGCCTATAAAGCCGTTTGCGGTGTGCTGGCGTGGCCAGATGTGTCAAGTTTACCTTTCCCACCTGATCTGGCTATTATCTGCACAAATGCCCGGCATAATCTGGAGTTACTGATAGCCCTGGGGGAAAAAAAATGTAAAGCCTGCATCATTTTGTCTGCCCCTCCGGAACAACTTCCGGAACTACAGAGTTGTGCTTCTCGTTTTCAAATACGTTTGTTAGGGCCGAATAGTCTGGGATTGCTTGCCCCCTGGCAAGGACTGAATGCCAGTTTTTCGCCCGTTCCGATTCAGAAAGGCAAACTGGCGTTTATCTCCCAGTCAGCTGCCGTGTCTAATACGATCCTTGACTGGGCACAGCAGCGTGAGATTGGTTTCTCCTGGTTTATTGCTTTGGGTGACAGCCTGGATATTCATGTGGATGAACTGCTCGACTATTTGGCAAGGGACAGTAAAACCAGCGCGATTCTGCTTTATCTTGAACATTTGGGTGATGCCCGGCGTTTTGTTTCCGCCGCCAGAAGTGCTTCACGTAATAAACCTATACTGGTAATTAAGAGTGGCCGTAGCACCAAAGCCCAGGCTCTGCTAAAGACACGGCCAGGACTTGATGCCGCATGGGATGCAGCCATCCAACGCGCTGGCCTGCTAAGAGTGAAAGATACCCATGAATTGTTTTCTGCGGTAGAAACATTGAGCTACATGCGCCCATTACGTGGCGATCGCCTAATGATAGTCAGTAATGGCGCTGCTCCAGCGGCTTTGGCACTGGATGAGCTCGAACGTCGTAATGGGAAACTTGCCACACTGAATGAACAAACGTTAGCACGTCTTCAGGCACAGCTACCTGCTAGTGTAGAACCCGGTAACCCCATTGATCTGCGGGATGATGCTACTTCTGAGCGCTATTTACTGACTGTCGGAGCCTTGCTGGACAGTCAGGAAATAGATGCCTTGATGATCATCCATGCGCCAAGCGCTGTTGCACCCGGCACGTCGAGTGCCCAGGCTTTAATCGAGCTATTACGTAGCCATCCACGAAGTAAATACCTCACGATCATGACGAACTGGTGCGGGGAGTTTTCATCTCAGGAAGCACGCCGTTTATTCAGCGATGCTGGTATTCCCACCTATCGCACCCCCGAAGGGGGAATTACGGCCTTTATACATATGGTGGAATACCGACGCAATCAAAAACAATTGCGTGAAACACCAATACTCCCAGTCCATTTAGCGGCCAATAGCAATACTGCACATACCCTGATTCAGCAATCGTTACTGGAGGGTATAAGAACGCTGGACACCCATGAGGTTAAACCTATCCTGGAAACTTACGGCCTGAAAACATTGCCGACCTGGATTGCCAGTGACAGTGCCGAAGCCGTGCACATCGCTGAACAAATAGGATATCCCGTGGCACTGAAACTGCGTTCTCCCGATATCCCTCATAAATCTGATGTTCAGGGTGTCATGCTATACCTGAGAACCGCCAGTGAGGTACAACAAGCAGCGGAAGCTATTATTGACAGGGTTAAAATGACCTGGCCTCAGGCCAGGATCCATGGGCTACTGGTACAGGGTATGGCTAACCGTGCAGGAGCCCAGGAACTCCGTGTCGTGGTTGAATATGACCCTATATTTGGTCCCTTGATTATGCTGGGGGAAGGTGGCGTCGAATGGCGTCCGAATCAGCAAGCCGCTGTGGCACTCCCCCCTCTGAATATGAACCTGGCCCGCTATTTAATCATTCAGGCCATTAAAATGGATAAAATTCGCAGTCGTAGCGCATTACGTCCCCTGGATATTGCCGGTCTGAGCACTTTGCTGGTTCAGGTATCAAATCTGATTATAGACTGCCCGGAAATCAGGCGTCTCGATATCCATCCACTACTGGCTTGTGGTAATGAATTTACACTGCTGGACGTGACACTTGAACTTGCCCCTTTCCAGGGGGATGCTGATGCCCGGCTGGCTATCAGACCTTATCCCCATCAGCTTGAAGAGCATGTGCAGCTGAAGAATGGAATACTCTGTCTATTTCGCCCTATTCTTCCTGAAGATGAACCACTATTGCAGCAGTTTATCGCACAGGTCACAAAAGAAGATTTGTACTATCGTTACTTTAATGAAATCAATGAATTTACCCATGATGATTTAGCCAATATGACGCAAATCGATTACGATCGTGAAATGGCCTTTGTTGCCATTCTTCAGACGGCTGATGGCGAAGAGATCCTTGGAGTAACTCGCGCTATATCAGACCCTGATAATCTTGATGCCGAATTCGCTGTGCTGGTTCGTTCTGACTTAAAGGGATTAGGGTTAGGTCGCCGTTTGCTGGAAAAACTGATCACCTATACCCGGGAGCATGGGCTGGAGAAGCTCAATGGTATAACCATGCCCAATAATCGTGGCATGATAACCCTGGCTCGAAAACTGGGTTTCAGCGTCGATATTCAACTGGAGGAAGGTATCGTCAGTCTGACCTTACCTCTACTAAAATAGAGATTAGTCAATCAAGCGTGGGAAAACAGCATCACTTTGTTAGATAGTAGTGATACTATCAGCAAGTTATGACATCTGGATTTTTCAGAAGGCCATCCATGAATAGAGAAGATATGCACTGTGATGTTGTCTAAATTTAAGCGATATAAACATCAACAACACCTTGCCCAGCTACCCAAGCTTTCTCAATCGGTTGATGATGTAAAAACCCTTTTTTCTCCGGCTGAGTTCCGAGAAACATTGCTGCGTGAAATTGCGAATGCCAGACATCGCATTACTATTGTCGCACTCTACCTGGAGCAGGACGAAGCGGGGCAAGGTATTCTTTCTGCACTATATCAGGCAAAGCAGCGGCACCCTGACCTCAATGTTACCGTTTTGGTCGACTGGCATCGTGCACAACGCGGGCGCATTGGTGTTGAAGCCACCAACACCAATGCGGACTGGTATCACCGTATGGCAGAACAACACCCGAATCTTGATATTCCGGTTTATGGTGTGCCTGTAAATACCCGTGAAGCACTGGGGGTATTGCACTTTAAAGGGTTTATCATTGATGATGTAGTTGTTTACAGTGGGGCAAGTATTAATGATGTCTATCTGCATCAGCAAGATAAATATCGTTACGATCGTTACCAGATAATCCGTAATCCTAAACTGGCTGATATTTTATCTGGCTGGATCAATCAATACCTGGTGCAGGGACGTGCTGTACACCGGCTTGATTCCCATTCACGTCCAAAGAGTCAGGATATCAAAGGTGATATTCGCCAGTATCGTCAGGAACTGCGTGATGCCTGTTTTAGTTTCAAAAACGATACTGATAATGAGACCCTGGCTATCACGCCACTGGTTGGCCTGGGTAAGACGAGTAGCCTGAATAAAGCTATCTCGAATTTAATACCCTGCACTGAACATAAGCTCATTATATGTACGCCATACTTTAATTTACCCGCTGTACTGGTACGCAGTATTATCAAGCTATTGCGCGAAGGTAAGCACGTTGAAATTATCGTTGGTGACAAGCGTGCAAATGATTTTTATATTCCTGAAGATCAACCGTTTAAAATTATCGGTGCATTACCTTACCTGTACGAAATTAACTTGCGCCGCTTTCTGAGTCGTCTGCAGTATTACGTCAGTAGTGGCCAGCTGACAGTACGACTGTGGAAAGATGATGACAATACCTACCACTTGAAAGGGATGTGGGTAGACGACAAGTGGATGCTACTGACAGGTAATAACCTCAATCCACGCGCGTGGCGTCTGGACTTGGAAAATGCCTTGTTGATTCATGATCCAAAGCAAGAGCTTGTTGAGCTACGTAAAAAAGAACTGGAACTGATCCGTACTCATACCACAGTAGTTCACCACTACCGTGATCTGGAGAGTATTGCAGAGTATCCAGTCAAGGTACGTAAGCTGATCCGCCGCCTCCGCCGGATCCGTGTCGATCGTTTAATAAGCCGGATTTTATAGCGCCAGAATTTGGCATACTGCGCTTTTCCAGACCCTGCAAAGCAGGGTTTTTTTATGTCCTGCCACAGTATGGATGCGCCAATAAATAAAGTCAGTGTTTCAGCATTCAGAACACAAGAACTCCGCTCTTTCGACCGGGATTCTTGCCTGATGCCTGGTCGTTCCCTGTTCTCGTATGGGGTGAGCTCATACTCCCCCGGCTTGGCGCTTCACTTCTGAGTACAGCATATCAGGTGGGGCTAGTGTGTAGCCCTGATGCCAGGCTAATGGCGTCCGGACTGTTCAGTCTCATGCTCATTGTATGCCCCTCTCCTTCCTCGCCTGCCACCTTGTTCCTGTAATATCAA
>NZ_JAERJD010000008.1 GCF_018257795.1 Citrobacter sp. JGM124
GGCAGCTGGTGCTGAACAATGGCGCTACCGTGGCCCTGAACAGTGCCAATGTGGCGGACACCGTCGGTGTGAATATCGGCACGGATAGTTCTCTGTCTCTGTCGAGCCTGGCAGCCTTCAACCATGCCCTGACTGGTGGCGGGACACTCAGCATTGATGCTGATAACCAGGCCTTTACCTTCGGGGCGAACACTGGCAGCGGCTTTGGTGGGTTGGTGAACTTTGGTAACGGGCAGCTGGCGCTGTCTGGCAGCACCAGCAATAACAGTACCGCCCTGACCAGTGCGATCCTTTCTGTGGATAAAGGCGCAACGGTGGATGTCACTGGCGGGGATCAGTCCCTCGGGGGGCTGACTCTGAATGGGGGCACCACTACTTTTGATGATGGCACAATAACCACGGCTAAACTCAGTGTGGCCGATGATGCTACCAGCATTATCCAGGTGGAGCCGGGACAGACACAAGCCGACGATAATTTACTGGATCAAAACGTTGGATCACGCCATCAATTGGTTAACAGTACGGTCCAGCTGACAGACAAAGATCTCGGGCAGCTGACATTGCAAGACAGCAAGGGACAGACCCTGGCAGGAAATACTGAACTGGCTATTAATCAGGACGGTATCGATGTGGCCACCGGGACTTATAACTATGGTTTGTCCGGTATTGGCGGTGGCCTGAGCACCGTGGCCAAGTTAGTCAAAGTTGCCCTGACGGCAGGGCAGGCACTGGCTCTGGACACCGCGGGCAGTACTTCAAAACTGTTCACCGCACAGATCACTGGTCGCGGTAATCTGGAATTGAATGCCAACACTGAAACTTTGACGCTGGACAACGCGGACAATGATTACACCGGTGGCACCATCATCAACAGCGGTACTGTGGTGGCGGGCAGTGATAATGCCCTTGGGGCAACATCCAGCCTGAGCACCCTGGCAAACAGCAGGTTTAACCTCAACGGAAAAAACCAGACCATCAACGGGGCACTGACCAATGCTGGCACGGTGACCGTCGGTCTGAATGGGACATTGACCAGTAATTCTTTGACCAATAACGGTGCAGTGCTACTGAATCAGGGAAGCCTGATCAATAACGGTGCCCTGGCCAATATCGGGAATGTCAATCTGGTGGGGGGCAGCCTGACGAGTGGTGAGCTGAATAACAGCGGCATCATAAATCTGGGTAGCGGCACACTGACCTTAAACAATGGTGGGGTGTCAACCTCCGTTGGCGGTCTTGCCGGGAATGGTAGCCTGCGGGTGACAGGCGGCGAGCTGACGCTCTCCAAGGTCAATAGTGGCCTGACAGCCAGCACCGCTATTAGCGAAGGCGCGGCTGTCACACTCACTGACACGGGCTCTCTGGGCTCCGGTGCAGTGAGCGTGGGCGGTGACCTGAACCTGAATGCTACTCAGACCCTGGCCAACGTACTCAGTGGTGATGGGGCAGTAAATACGGGTAGTGCGGTTACTCTCAGTGGCAGTAACACCGCTTTCACCGGGAGTCAGAATATTGGTGCCAACGGGCAGCTGACGGTCTCCAGCGGGGCAAACCTCGGGGCGGGCAATGCAGTGAATCTCACTGCGTCAGGTGCCGAGCTGGTTCTGAATGCCGTTAACGAGACGCTGAATCAGGTGCTGACGGGTATCGTCGGCTCGACAGTGAGTGTGAAAGGGGCTGGTGCCACCGTTCTGGGGGCGAATAATACCGGCTTTGCTGGTAACTATGCGGTAAGCGGCAGCAGCAGCCTGCAGGTCAGTAATGCCAGTAACTTGGGAACCAGTGCTTCGGTGAGTCTGGCGGCAGCGACAGATATTCTGAAACTGGCGGGCTACAGCGGCATTTTTGCCAACCAGGTGAGCGGCGCAGGGCAGCTGGAGCTGAACAATTCCAGTGTCATCCTCAATAGCAGTCAGAAGTTAGCCAATAGTGTGGGTGTGGACATTGACACTAACAGCAATCTGACATTGTCGAGTCTGACGGCCTTCAACCAGGCACTGACGGGTGACGGTGTGCTGAACATCGATGCCGGTAACCAAACCTTTGCTTTTGGGGCGAATACGGGCAGTGCCTTTGACGGTAAAGTCAATCTTAATAACAGTCAGTTTGCCTTATCCGGCAGTAACACCACCAATACCGTTGCTCTGAAAAATGCAATGCTATCTGTAAATAAAGGGGCTGATGTCAGTGTCACCGCTGAGGGGCAGGCTATTGGTGGCTTGACCTTTAATGGTGGGACGACTGCCTTTAATAACGGCAGTATTACAACGAATAATCTGAATGTAACGAGTGACAGCATTATTCAGATAGAGCCAGATCAGGCTCGTACCGGTAATCTTCTGGATCAAAACGTTCAGTCACGCGAGCAGCTGGTCAACAGTACAACCCAGCTGACTGAGCAACAACTGCAACAATTGACGCTACAGAATGCACAGGGTGATGTCCTGAACGAAGGGGTCGAACTGGCTATTCACCAGAATAATGCAGACGTCGCCCAGGGAACCTACAACTATCTTCTGTCTGGTCTTGGTGGTGGATTGAGCACCGTTTCGCAGCTAGTGAAAGTGGCGCTTATTGCAGGAAAAACACTGACACTGGATACAGCCGGCAGCACGACAAAAACGTTCACTGCTCAGATTGTCGGTGATGGTAATCTTGCCCTTAATGGTAATAGTGACACACTGACTCTCACTAACGCGCAGAACAGCTACTCCGGCACGACCACTATCAACAGCGGTATTGTGGCCGCGGGCAGTGATAATGCTTTGGGTCAAACAGCCAGCCTTAGCACGAAAGCAGGTAGTCAGTTTAACTTGAATGGTAAAACCCAGAACATTAGTGGGGCACTCACTAATGCGGGCACCGTGACGCTCGGGCAGGGAGGTAACCTGACGAGTGACACGCTGGTGAACAGTGATACCGTCAATATTGATGGCGGTACATTCACTCTGAACAATGGTGGTTCTTCTACCCAGGAAGGGGGCCTGACAGGTAACGGTACGCTACAGATTAATGGTGGGGATCTTGAGCTGTCAAAAGCGAATGCGGGCCTGGCAGGTGAAACCCTCATTGGTAAAGATGCCACCATTACCTTGAGTAATACCGGAACCTTGGGTAGTGCGAGCGTTGATGTTGGCGGCAACCTTAACCTTAATCTGAATAATGGCCAGGTCATCGGGAATATACTCAGCGGCGCCGGTACGATTAACACCGCAGGCACTGTCACGCTGGGTGGGACGAATACATTCAGCGGTACCCACTCGATTGGGAAAAATGCTCAGTTAACCATTAGCAAAGCCGCTAATCTTGGGGCAGACAGTGCCACCGTTGATTTAAGTGACAGTGGCGCGGAACTGGTACTGAATGGCTTGACGGAAGCGCTTAACAATAACTTAAGCGGTGTGACTGACAGCACCATCAGCCTTGAGAATGCTGCCAGTGTCAAACTGGGGGGAAGTAACAGTGGCTTTAACGGGACTTACGCTCTGAGCGGCAAAAGCACTCTGATTGCAAGTGATTCAGATAAGCTTGGCACGGCGGCGAGTGTCTCCCTGGGTAGTCAGGATACATTGAGTCTGGAAGGGTATAACGGCACCTTCGCCAATCAGGTCACCGGACAAGGGACGGTATCTCTGAGTCAGGCTTCAGGTGTGACACTGGATCAGTCTCAAAACTTGGGCACAGGAATTGGTGTCAAGATTGAGGATGGCAGTGACCTGAATCTTTCTGGGTTGGAAACGTTTGATCATGCCCTGACGGGTTATGGTGCATTGAATATCGATGCAAATAATAAGGACTTCACTTTTGGTTCTACCACGGGAAGTGCCTTTTTCGGTCAAGTGACACTGAATAACACACTCTTTGATCTGCCGACAAATAGCAGCGCGCTGACCAATGCGGGTTTAACCGTTAGCTCCGGCAGTATTGTCAATGTAGGGACAAGTGATAGTGCTATTAATGGATTAAATATCAGTAAAGGACGTGTGAACTTCTCAGTAGACAGACCACAGACTACGGCTGATGGCGTTATCAAAACGCAGAACTTAACATTAGATTCAGGCACCGTCGGAATAAATGGCAGCTCTGAGTGGGAAAACTACTCAGATCCGAGTTTGTATAGCTTGTCAGTCCTTGAGCAGGATTACGGCAACATCCTGATGATGCTGGTTGATACACAAGAACTCACCGGGAAAGTTAATAAGAACCTTAAGTTGAATATTAACGGTGAGTACGTAGAAACCAATAAGCAAGCGGTATTCGAGAGCATCACGCAAGGTGGACAGGTTGTCGCGGACGCAACTTACAACTTTGGTCTGGCGGATAAAGGTGCGAGTGGTACCCCTGGCCTGTATGCCAAATATAGCCTTGTGGCCCTTAACCTGCTCACTGACTCAGAAGACGGGTTATTGCTGCAAACCTCAGCCGGTTCATCAGATTTACGGATAATGCGTTCGCTGCTGAGTGGTGTGGGTGGGCTCGTGATCGATGCTTCTAATGGGGCATTAACGATCGAAAATAGTGATAACAGCTATACGGGCGACACCCTTGTGAAACAGGGCGACCTGATCCTTGGGGATGATGGTGTCCTGGGTAAAACATCATTGCTGGACATCAGTGCTGGTGCCAGTACGCAATTAAATGGCCATAGCCAGACAATCGGCTCGTTGCAGAATAGTGGCTCGCTGGATATTACGGGCGGGACGCTGAACGTGACTACCGGAGGAACATCAAGCTCAGAAAATGGGTTAACTGGTGATGGTACTCTGCAAGTGAATGGCGGCACATTGACCGTATCCAACAGCAATGCAGGCTTGTTGGGGAATACCCTGATTGAGAAAGGTGCCGCGGTGGCGCTGACGGGTCTGGGTAACCTTGGAAGCGCTGCGATAGATGTTGGTGGTGAACTTAAACTGAGTGTGAGTCAGGCACTGGCAAATATCCTCAGTGGTGACGGTGAAATTAACACCGATGGTGATGTAGAGCTCACTGGTAAGAACACCTTCACAGGAACCCATAACCTGCTTGGTTCAGGAACCCTGACTATTGGCGCGACCAATAATCTGGGTGATGACAGTGCTAAAGTTTCCCTGAATAAAGGGACTGCATTGATTCTCAGTGCACTGAACGGGACGGTCAATAATGCGATCACGGGTGTTGCTGGAAGTACAGTCAGCCTGGTGAGCGCAGCACAAGCCACACTGGGCGGTGATAACTCCCACTTTGAAGGGACTTATAACGTTAGTGGTAACAGTACCTTAAGTGTAGGGACTACGGATCAGCTTGGTGCGGATGCCAGCGTGTTACTGGCAGATACCGGTGACACACTTAATCTGAATGATTTCGGTGAAACCTTTAGCAACAGTGTGCAAGGAACCGGTACGCTGTCCTTGACTCAGGGTTCCAGTGCAACGCTGGATGCCAGCCAGCAGCTGGGCGCTAATATTGGTATCAATATTAGTGATGACAGTGCTCTGAACCTGTCTGGATTGAGTCAGTTTAATCAGGCTCTGAAAGGGGAGGGGACATTAAACGTCAATGCCAATGATCAAGCCTTTAGCTTTGGTGACACTACAGGCAATGCGTTCCTTGGTGACGTCGCGCTGAGTAATAGTCAGTTTGATCTTTCAGGTAATAACACTACAGCCTTGACGAAAGCGACGCTGTCGGTGGGTGACGATGCGACGGTTAGTGTGACAACAGGCACCCAGAAAATAGGGGGACTGGTCTTCAACGGTGGGATAACACAATTTACTGGCGGTGATATTGCTGCCACCTCACTGGATGTGAGTAAAGACAGTGTTATTCAGGTTGAAAATGACTTGTCTCTGGGGACGAACTTGCTGGAACAAAGCTACGGTGAAACCCGGACATTGGTCGCGAGTCAGTCACTTTCAGCGGACAAACTGAGTATGCTGCGGCTGCAGAACCTCCAGAACGAGGACCTTAACGGCGCTGTAGAGCAAGATGTTGTCCAGGGTGGACAGGTTGTCGGGCAAGGCTTCTATAACTACGGACTGTCAGGAGATAACGGTTTAAGTGTCGTTGCCAGATTAATTACACTGGCACTGGCAGAAGGACAAAAACTGCAACTTGATACCGCCAATACGCAAGAGGATGCCCTCACCTTTACTGCGCAGATAACGGGTAAAGGGAACCTTCAGCTTGATGCGGCCAGCAATAATTTGACCCTGGCAAACGAAAATAACGACTACACCGGTAGCACTACCATCAATACCGGTACTGTGGTGGCAGGCAGTAATAATGCGTTGGGTAAAACATCCAGTCTTAACACACTGGCGACGACCGGGTTTAACCTCAATGGCTACACGCAGACTATCAGTGGTGCGTTGAATAACGCCGGTAGTGTCAATATCGCTGGTGGTAACCTGACCAGTGGCATTCTGACAAATACCGGTACGGTAGATATTGGTGACGGTACACTGACCTTAACCAATGGTGGTCGTTCAGACATCCAGGATGGTCTGACCGGTAGCGGTACGCTGAATGTCAACGCTGGTACGCTCACCCTCTCCAGTGCGAATGCTGGTTTGTCTGCCAGTACCCTGATTAATCAAGGTGCAGCAATCACTCTGGTGGACGACGGGACTCTGGGCAATGCGGCAGTCACTGTCGACGGCAGTCTGAATCTGAATGCGAAACAGACTCTGGGCAATGTCCTCAGCGGTATCGGGCAAGTTAATACGGCGGCCGACATCACCCTGAGCGGTAATAATGCTGACTTCAGCGGTACTCATAGTGTTGCAGCCAATGGACAATTGACGGTCTCCCAGGCGGTGAATCTCGGTGCTGATAAAGCAACAGTTGACCTGAGCGCATCGGGGGCTGAACTGGTTCTCAGTGGTGTGAAAGAAGCAGTAAATCAGGCCTTGAACGGCGGTGCTGGCACTCTGGTCAGTGTGACTGATGAAAGTGCAACAATACTGGGTGGGGATAACTCTGGCTTCCTTGGTCAGTACGCGGTCAGTGGTGGCAGCAGCGTGCAAGTGAGCAAAACCAGTGCGCTGGGTGACAAGGCTTCAGTCTCCCTGGAAGGGGGCAACGCTATTCTGTCATTGTCTGGCTTTGATGGCGT
The DNA here is from genome assembly GCF_018257795.1 of Citrobacter sp. JGM124. GTDB lineage: Bacteria > Pseudomonadota > Gammaproteobacteria > Enterobacterales > Enterobacteriaceae > JGM124. Next base: position 7,094 of record NZ_JAERJD010000008.1, read on the forward strand.
CTTTGCCAACACGGTCAGCGGTGAGGGGCAGCTGATGCTGAACAATGGTGCCAGCGTGACACTCAATAATACGAATGTTGCGGAAACCGTTGGGGTAGATATCAGTGCGGACAATGATCTGACACTGGCAAACCTGACAGCCTTTAACCACAGCTTGAGTGGTTCAGGGGATCTGAATATTAATTCAGATAACCAGGCATTTAATTTTGGGGCTAATACTGGTGATTCATTTGGCGGTAATGTCACGCTGAATAATACCATTTTCAACCTGAACACGAACAATGTCGCGGCATTGAACAGTGCCAAACTGACACTGGATAGTGGCAGTCAGGTTAATGTTGGAAATACAGATAACGTACTGAATAAGCTGGATATAAAAGATGGTACCCTGGCCTTTGAAGCTGATGCGCCTCAGTCTAAAGCTAATGGTACTGTCACAGTTAACGATCTGAACCTGGCAGGTGGTGTCATCTCGGTCACGGGGAACTCTAACTGGGAAAATACCACCCCAGTTGTGGCTCCTGGTGTCTCTATCCTTGAGCAGGATGCGGGCAATGTACTGATGACATTGATTGATGCGAAAAATGTCAGTGGCAATGTGAATGACCTCACGTTAAGCATTAACGGCACTAAAGTGACTGAGGCAGAGCAGGCGATATTATCCACTATCACTCAAGGGGGAGTGGACGCCGCACAAGCCACCTATAACTACGGACTGACTGATGCCAACAATGGCCAGGGCGGGTTATATGTGAAATATGGCTTAACCGCGCTGAAATTGCTGACAGACGGGGCCGATGCTTTGGTACTGGCTACTGCGGGGGGCAGCACTAATCAGACGTTAAATGCTCTCTTATCCGGTACAGGCGGCTTAAATATTGATGCTTCTAAGGGCGATCTCACCCTGGCGAATGGCAACAACAGCTATACCGGCGAAACCACAGTAAATGCGGGTAACTTGTTGCTGGGAGCCAATGGTGCCCTGGGACAAACCTCCGCGCTCAATATTGCTAAAGAGGCATCAACGTCCTTAAATGGCTTTAAGCAGACGGTGGGCCAGCTAAATAACGGCGGCAAACTCGATTTGGCTGGTGGGGAACTGGCCCTGAATCAGGGGGGATACTCTACCGAAACTGACGGTTTGAAAGGAAATGGTACGCTGACCATCAATGGCGGTGATTTTGCGGTATCCGGCACGAATGCCAGTTTGTCAGGTAAAACAGTGATTCAGGATACGGCATCAGTCACCTTAACTGATGCAGGAACGTTGGGTAGCAGCAATATTGATATCAGTAGCAATGGCGCGTTGAATCTCAATGTCGCTGACCTTAATTTAGGGAACACCCTTAGCGGTGCCGGTAAGGTTAATATCAATGCCGCGACGATCCTGAGTGGTAACAGTGACTTCACCGGCGAACATCATGTTGGTGAAAATGCCAGCCTGACGGTCAGTGATGGCAGTAATATTGGTGCCAAAGACGCGACAGTCCATCTGGATAACGCAACCTCATCACTGGTCCTCAAGGCGTTAAGTGGTGCAGTGAATAATGCGTTGTATGGGGTGGCTGACAGCATCGTCGCACTGACCAATGGTGCTAAGGCACAGTTGAACGGCGATAACAGTGGTTTCCTGGGTCGTTATACCGTCAACGGTAATAGTGCCTTGATAGTAACGGCAGCCAATAATTTGGGGAATGCAAGTGGTGTCGAGCTGACGAACGCTGGTGATAAGCTGGTGTTATCAGGTTATCAGGGTGACTTTACCCATAGTGTGACCGGCAATGGTGAGCTGAACTTCACGGATGCGGCTGATGTTATCTTCAACAGTGATTATAACGTTGATAACACCATAGGCATGAATATCGATACTAACAGCTCACTGACTCTTGATGGCCTGGATGTATTTAATCATCAGCTCGATGGCAGCGGTGTACTGAATATCAATAATGGCGGTAATGATTTCCACTTTGGCAATAATACGGGCAAAGCATTCACTGGCAATGTAAACCTCAATAACACTGGGTTTACTTTAACGGCTGACAATGACTTGCTGCAGAATGCATACCTGACCTTATCTAAAGAGAGCCTGGTCACGGTAAGCAACGGTGAACAGAAAGTGGCCGGGTTGTCCATGAATGGCGGCACGCTGAAGTTCGACAATATTGTTGACAATAATGGGCAGTTTACCTCTCAGGGTACGGTGACAGCTGGCACTATCGATGTGACTGGCGGGGGGAATGTTCAGGTTGCCTTGCCGACAAATGTGACCCCAGGGCTTGATGGTGAAGGGAAAAGCTTGCTTGAACTGGATGCCGGCAATATTATCCTTCAGTTGGCACAGGGTAATGCCAATGGTTCTGGTAGCGAACTGGTACTTCAGGATGAAAACGGTGAGAAAATTACCGCAGGTATTACTGCAGATCTTACCAATCAAGGTGCTACCAGCGCTGCAGCCAAAGGGACATTTGACTATGGCTTAAGTACCGGCGATAAGCTTGATGGCCTCTATATTAATTATGGCCTGAAAGCGATTGAACTGCTTGCCAGTGGGGCTGATGCCTTGAAAGTTCAGGCTCTGGCTGACAAGGTAAACTCTCTGTCATCGCTGATATCTGGCACAGGGGATCTGGCTATTGAAGGACTCAGTGATGATGCCATCCTGACGTTGACCAATGGCAAGAATGACTATACCGGTGCCACTTTGGTGAATCGCGGTGGGTTAAAACTGAGCGCCGATGGCGCGCTGGGTGACACCTCAGAGCTGGCGATGGCTGAGGGCACCTCCGTTGATATTAACAATACGACGCAGACTGCAGGCAAGCTAAATTCAGCCATCAATACCGTGCTTAACTTGAATGGTGGCACCCTGACAGTGAAAGACGGCGGTCAGATTGCTGGCACTCTCCTCGGTGCGGGGCAGTTTAATTTGCAAGGTGGCCAGTTGGCTATCAGTCAGGCTAATACCGGATTTACGGGTAATACGTCCATTGATAGCGCAGCCAGTGCGACGCTGAATAATGTGGCAGGCTTGGGTTCAGGAAGTATTGCCAATAAAGGTACGTTGACTCTCGACGGTGCTGAAGGGAACTTTGCGAATAACCTGACAGAGAACGGTAAGCTTCAGCTACAGAATAAAGCGGCGATAACTCTGACAGGTAACAATAGTCAGTACAGCGGTGCCTTTATTACTGACGAAGGAACTTCAATCACAGCCAGTAAAGCGGACCAAGTGGGCACCAGTAGCGTGAACAATAACGGCACATTTATCTTTAATGTGACGGATGACTGGAGCTTTAACAATGTGTTGAATGGCAGTGGTGAGCTTGTTAAGCAAGGTGCCGGAACACTGAAATTCACAGGGGACTCCGTCACTGCAAGTAATACTGTTATTGAAAACGGCTTAGTCCAGTTAGGAGAAGGAACGACTAAATCTCTTGATGAAGTCACTATTGGGCAGCAAACCGTGAAGGCGGCGGCTGACACCAGTACCCAAACGCCGTTCAATCTGAACAGTAATGTGACGATTCAACAACAGGGTGCTCTGGGTGGTTTTGGTAATGTGACAGGGAATGTGGATAACGCCGGACGTCTGGTGATGTCGCATGCTCTTACTGGGGATCGTTTCGCTGATTTCACCATTAATGGTAACTACACGGGGCAGGCTGGTAGCAGCATTATCTTTGATACTGTGTTAGCCGGGGATGATTCAGCAACGGACCGTCTGGTCATAAAAGGTGACTCAAGCGGTGTCGGTACCGTGTATGTGAATAACATCAGTGGACAAGGTGCTTACACCAATAACGGTATCAAAATTATTGATATTTCTGGTAAATCAGGTGCCAACTTTGAGTTAGGTGGGCGCGTGGTTGCGGGGGCTTACGAGTATAAACTCTACCAGGGTGGTACGGGCAGCACAGGTGGGACAGGTGACGGTAACTGGTATTTGCGTACCGAAAACCCGGACCGTCCAGAAGCCGGTAGCTACATCGCTAACTTGGCCGCGGCCAATACCTTGTTTAATACTAACCTCGAAGATCGTTCTGGTGAGACGTGGTATACCGATGCGATGACGGGTGAGAAGAAAGCGACCTCTATGTGGTTGCGTACTTCTGGCAGCCATAATCGTTCTCGTGATGACAACAGTAACTTCAAAACCCAGGATAATCGTTTTGTGACACAGCTGGGTGGGGATATTCTGCGCTTTAACCGTGATGCCAATGACCTGTGGCGGCTTGGGGTGATGGCGGGTTATGGTCAGAGTAACAACAATACCCACACTTCTCAGTCAGGTAGTGAATCTAAAGGTTCCGTCAAAGGTTACAGTATTGGGACTTATGGCACATGGTTTGCTGATACAGAAACGAATACCGGAGCGTATGTCGATACCTGGTTGCAGTACAGCTGGTTTAAAAATGAGGTGAATGGTCAGGACCTGGCTACAGAGAAGTATGATTCCAAAGGCTTTACTGGGTCACTTGAGGGGGGCTATACCTTCCAGACAGGGGCCAGTGAAAACTATGATTTCTACGTGCAGCCAAAAGCTCAGGCTATCTGGATGGGTGTGAAAGCGGATGGACATAAAGAAGCGTCTAACACTCAAATATCAGGAACGGGTAATGGTAATGTTCAGACTCGTATAGGACTGAAAGCCTTTGTGACTAAATCAGCACAAGAGAAAGAAACTCAGTCTCAATTGTTTAAACCTTATGCTGAATTGAGCTGGGTGCATAACAGTAAAGACTTTGGTGTTGAAATGAGTCATGAAACCACAGGCAGCCAGACCATTAAACAAGGTGGGGCGAAAAATGTGGCAGAGGTGAAACTGGGTCTTGAAGGTGACGTAACCAACCGTCTGAATATGTGGGGTAATGTGACCCAGCAGGTCGGTGGTAAAGGTTACAGTGAGACCAGTGTAACCTTTGGGGTTAAATATAACTTCTAATGTGAAGTAAGCTTTTTGTGGAACAAAAATCCGTAATCTCTCAGAGGTTACGGATTTTTTTTATGTGTCCTGGTTTCACCATAAAGCGTGGAGGACTAAAGCGTAATAACGACACACTAAATACCCTATTATGAAAAAAAGCGAAATGAGATAGCCTGCCAGAAGGATATTGAGTCATTTTTTGAAATACATGCGGCTATCAGATGTTGAATAATAAAATCTAAAAAAGGATGATCAAGCATGGTTGCGATTAATAGTTCCAGTATCTTACCTGTACTACAAAAAACACTGCATTCAGAATTAAAAAATCCCGGCATCCACTTATTACCTGCTTTAGTAAAAATAGGATCGATTAACCATTCCCAGGTTGATTTTCTCTGTGGGGAAAATCAACCGTTGGATGCCAGTCCAACGATAAACAAATCAGTGAATCAGCCGACAGCGGCATCCGTATTAATAGCTTCACTGAAGCGAGTTATTAATGAGATGCCATTGAGTCCTGAAAGTGTAAAAGCGAGTCATAATACACCCGACACGCCAGTTCTCACATCAACCTTCAGGCTGGCAGCGGCAATCGATAGTCTCTATCCACGCCCTGTGTCATCAGGTCTGGATGGTTTTGACAGGTTTGTTATATTTGGTGATAGCCTTTCCGACTCTGAAGGCCGGATGTTTGAAAAAACACATCACATATTTCCATCCTATAATCAATATTACGACGGGCGGTTTACCAATGGCTTTGTCTGGGGGGAGTATTTGTCATCCCCGGCTTTTTTGAATAAAGAACTGGTCAACTTTGCTGAAGGGGGGAGTACTTCTGCCAGTTATTCGCGTTTTAATCTGTTGGGCGATTTCCTGTCAAATATTGAAACGCAAATCAAATCTTATCAACCTTCCGAAAGGGATATGACCCTGTTTTTTGCAGGGGCGAATGATTATATCACTCTCCATAAAGATAATATTATTCACGTTGTGGAAAAACAGATCGATGATATTACAAAATTACTGGGCGGGGGCGTCAACCATGCACTGGTGATGGGGATGCCAGATATTTCGTTGACACCTGACTCAAAGTATTCAGAGGATAAAAGAAAGTACAAGGATATTACTATTGCTCATAATGCGTTGTTGCAGCAAAATGTTGAGGAATTAAAAGAAAAATATCCCGATAAAAAAATATTTTTCTTTGATACGACATCCGCCCTTAAAAAAATTATTAAAGTAGCTGATGATATAGGTTATGACACCCGGCATTCCTATACTAAGCATGGTTATATTCATAACCCTGTAGGGTCAGATCCTGAGTTAAATATTGCACCTGCGTATCTTTACAATGATGGGGTTCACCCTACTCAGGAGGTACACCACGCTTTTGCGACCCTGTTGACTAACTTTATTAGCCATAATTATGCAAGTCAGCCAGCTATAGCATAGCTGACATGGGACGTTGTTAAATCACCTTATCGTGATGTTCAGCTCACGATAAGGTGAGGATACCACTGCGAGTAGATTGCAAGATCAGGTTAGTGCCCCGCCCTGACGACACAAGGCAAAACGTAAAATATCTTCAGCCAGACGATGGGCCGTATCAATATCTGCCTGATTATGTTTGACTAAAAGTTTGCATAAACAGCCTTCCAGTACCAGTTCCATTTGGTCTGCCACCATTTCGGGATCGTCCACTTCAAGCTGTGTCAATAATGAATGGGTGTAGCGCCTGGCCGCTTGTTTTTGCTGGTCGGCTAACTGGTGAATGGGGTCGGTGGGGTCAGTGTAAAAAGTACAGGCGGCAATAAATAAGCAGCCTGGGTAGCGCTGTTTATTCAGACACTCGGTGAGAGCGTGATAGCGCAGGAGGAGCTTCTGTTGTACTGAAAGATCTTCATTCAGCATTAGCTGGCGCTGCCAGACTTCAACTTTACCACTGAGATAGCGCAATGCGTCATACAACATGGCTTCTTTATCAGGCCAGAATTGGCGAATCTCTGCGACGGGATGATGGGTTTCCTTAGCCACAATGTCCAGAGTAATACGAGCAATACCCTCACGCTCAAGGATATGCAAGGTCTGTTCTAAAACATCTTCACGCTGCACGGTTGTCTCCTTCGGTTAACGCAAAAAGGCAATGTGACCTATTGCGTCAGACGATTCAAATGGTGACTAAACTCTTCTGAATCCATAAAGCCGGTAACGCTTAAGTCAGCGACTTCGTGGCCCTGCGGGTCAAAGAACAGAATAGTCGGTAATCCCAGCACATTCAGGTGTCGTAGCAAGGCTTGGTCCGCTTCATTATTTGCGGTGACATTAGCTTGTAACAACACCATACCAGATAATGCCTGCTGTATCTTTGGATCGCTAAAGGTGTATTTTTCAAAAGCCTTACATGCGGTACACCAGTCTGCATACAAATCGAGCATGACGGGTTTACCTGCTTGTTGTGCTTTTTCCAGTGCTGAACTGAGCCCGGCCACATTTTCAATGTGGATGAAGTTCAGATGCGCTTGTTCGTTCTGAGTTGAAGGCGGGGAAAATACCCAGTCTTGTAAAGGACGAACGCTAATCATGGCCGCCACCAGGAAAATAATCTGCAGTACTCTGGCCCAGGGTTTACTGACACTTAAACTGGTAATAAACGCCCATAAGAAGAAGGCCGCGCCGAGCATGCCCCACAGACGTAGTCCCCAGATATCGCCAACCACACGTTCCAGTAAAAAAACAGGGAGTGCAAGGATCACAAACCCAAAAGCAATTTTGACGCTTTCCATCCATGGGCCACTTTTCGGCAGTAGCTTATTACCAAACACAGTGACGAGTACTAAAGGTAATCCCATCCCTAAAGCATAGAGATAAAGCGTTCCTCCACCGAGCCAGAGATCTCCACTTTGGGCAATATAGAGCAAAATAGCGCTGAGTGGAGCAGTGGTACAAGGTGAGCAAATAAGCCCGGCTAACGCACCCATCGCGAAAACCCCATATACGGAGCCACCTTGCTGACGCTGACTGATCAATGTCAGTCTTGTCTGTAAAGCAGAGGGGAGTTGCAGGGTAAACAGGCCAAACATCGATGCTGCCAGTAGAACAAACATGGCAGAGAGTGTGATCAGTACATAAGGGTGCTGCAATGCGGCCTGGAAGGGCAAACCCACAGCGGCGACAACCAGCCCTAATGCTGTATAGGTGAGTGCCATTCCCTGGATGTAGATAAAGGCCAGCATCAGGGCTCTGGTGGTAGAAAGACGAGCCTTCCCCCCCAGTACAATTCCTGAAATGAGCGGGTACATCGGTAATACGCAAGGAGTAAAGGCGATACCCACACCAATTAAAAATGCCCACAGTGCGGAAAATGGCAGTGTGCTTTCAGTGCTGGTGGGTGGGGGTTCTGCCACTGGCTCAGAGGTGAGGGACGGTAATGAATTTGATACGGCAATAACCTGACTGAGGGGAACATCACGGGTTTCCGGGGGATAGCAAAAACCTGACTCGGCACACCCTTGATAGGTGATGCTCAGAGTGGCTCCTTTCTCAGCACTCATGATGGTGAGCGGCAGACTCAGTGCTTCAGTAAAAATCTCTGTTTTGCCAAAAAACTCATCTTCATGCCAGATGCCTGGCGGGAGCTCCAGCGGTGCCAGCTGCGCCTTCTCTGGCACGACTTTTATTTGCTGACGATAGAGATAGTAGCCCGGCTTTATGTGCCAGCTTAGGGTTAGCTGGTGGTCCTTCTGCTGGAAATCAAAAGCAAATGCCTGGTCAGCAGGGACAAACTGAGATCGGTTTGCACCATCAAATAATCCAGCAAAAGCCTGTGAACTGCACAGTAACAGGATAAAAGTAATAATGCGCAACGTCATAAAGGATCTTCATCATTTTGTCAGCCACTGACAATGCCAGTTGTGCCAGGATAGGGGAGAAAGCCGTTCATCACTGTCACTTTTACGCTTCAAGTGACAGCGACGAACTATATCATGCGGTAAAGAGGATGGGTGGTGCAGACATCGGTGTTTAACGATATTTACAGAATAATACTACCCAGGATGAAACCGAACACGACACACAGGCTGATAGCGATGATCCCGGGGATCATAAAGGGATGGTTAAAGACATATTTACCAATACGGGTCGATCCGGTGTCATCCATTTCCACCGCAGCCAACAATGTCGGATAGGTTGGCAGGACAAACAGTGCTGAGACAGCAGCAAAAGAAGCAATAGCGGTCAATGGGCTAACACCCAGTAATAATGCAGCGGGCATCAGTGCTTTTGCAGTTGCTGCCTGGGAGTAAAGTAACATGGAGGCGAAAAAGAGCACCACAGCTAATAACCATGGAAAATCATCCAGTAAGTTTCCAGCTATGCTCTGGATATCGGTTATATGAGCTTTGACAAAGGTATCCCCTAGCCAGGCAACACCCAGAACACACACACAGGCACTCATACCTGACTTAAAGGTGCTGGCGTTGAGAACTTCACCCGTATCTATTTTACAGCTGAAACTGATCAATGCAGCGATAGTTAACATGAAGACGACAATCGCTTCGTTGCGGGGCAATATGGGGTTGTCAATCAGCCCTACGGTATCGCTAATTGCGGTGGCATAAAGCATTACTGCAATGATACCTATCAGAAATAATAATACAGAACGTTTGGCATGAGGTTTCAGTTTGAAGACTTGGTTGCCACGCAATTGAACTTCACCTTTGGCAAGACGCTCCTGGTAAACAGGATCATCTTTCAGTTCGCAGCCAAGGAAGTTACAGACCACGGCGGTCAGTAAAATAGCGCCCAGAGTAGAAGGAATACAAATAGCCAGTAGCGTCAGATAACTCACGCCCAGGGGTTCCAGAATACCGGAAAAAAAGACAACCGCAGCAGAAATAGGTGAGGCAGTGATGGCAATTTGTGAAGCGATAACTGCGATAGAGAGCGGGCGAGAAGGTCGGATACCTTGTTCCTTCGCGACTTCAGTGATCACCGGCAGTGTGGAAAACGCCGTGTGCCCAGTACCTGCCAGAACTGTCATAAACCACGTCACTAATGGTGCCAGAAATGTAATCTGCTTTGGATGGCGACGTAACATACGTTCCGCTAAACCGACCAGGTAATCCATGCCGCCAGCGACCTGCATTGCTGCAATAGCGGCGATAACGGCCATGATTATCTCGATCACATCAAAAGGGATCGCACCAGGCTGTATTTGGAAAACCAATGTGAGTACCAGGACACCCAAACCGCCGGCAAAACCGATACCTATGCCGCCAAGTCTGGCTCCAAGGTATATCGCCAATAAGACGATAACGAGCTCTGCAGCAAACATAATGACTTCCTCACTATTAATAAATTGAAAATGAACTGTTATTTTTTTGTGGCGCCTGACACGAAAAAGGCACGTCATAAATGACGTGCCTTGATAGCGGTTATGCAGTCGAACTATTTATCATTTTCATCAGTAAACCGTTTAGCTTTATAAACCGGATGCATCAGGTTATTGACGGAAAAGATATCGTCCAGTTCAGCCTCGGTCAGCAGACCTCGTTCCAGCACAACATCACGCACATTCTTGCCTGTTTCAGCACAAATTTTCCCAACGATGTCACCATTATGATGACCAATAAATGGGTTCAGATAGGTAACGATACCAATAGAGTTATAAACGTAGCTTTCGCATACCTCTTTATTGGCTGTAATACCATTGATGCACTTTTCCAGTAGATTGTAGCAGGCATTCGTCAAAATATGGATAGACTCAAACATCGCCTGACCGATGACCGGTTCCATGACATTCAGCTGGAGTTGACCTGCTTCTGCTGCCATGGTGACGGTCATATCATTACCAATGACCTTAAAGCAGACTTGATTCACGACTTCAGGAATCACAGGGTTGACTTTGGCTGGCATGATAGAGGAGCCAGCCTGAAGCTCTGGTAAGTTAATTTCGTTCAGCCCTGCTCGTGGGCCCGAAGAGAGCAGGCGCAAGTCATTGCAGATTTTGGACATTTTCACAGCCAGGCGTTTCAGTGCGCTGTGAACCATTACATAGGCGCCACAGTCAGAGGTTGCCTCGATCAAGTCTTCAGCTGGCAGGCAAGGGAGGCCACTGACTTCCGCCAATTTCTGTACAGCAAGTTGCTGATAACCTTCCGGAGTATTCAGACGAGTGCCTATCGCTGTCGCTCCGAGGTTAACTTCCAGCAGTAAATCCGCCGTCCGCAGCAGGTTTTTTTGCTCTTCGGCGAGCAGCACATTAAACGCGTGGAACTCCTGGCCGAGACTCATTGGTACGGCATCCTGTAATTGGGTACGCCCCATCTTCAGGATGGATTCAAATTCGACGGCTTTGCGCTGGAAGCCTTCACTCAGGTGATGGATGGCTTCGATAAGTTTAACGATGGAGGCATAAACGGCAATTCGGAACCCCGTAGGGTATGCATCGTTAGTCGACTGGCATTTATTTACATGGTCATTCGGATTGAGGTAGTCGTACTCGCCTTTCTGATGTCCCAGCAATTCCAGACCGATATTAGCCAGAACTTCGTTGGTGTTCATGTTTACTGAAGTCCCGGCTCCCCCCTGGTATACATCCACCGGGAACTGGTCCATAAACTTACCCTGTACCAGGACTTCATCGCAGGCTTTAATAATGGCATCGGCGATAGCTTTAGGGATAGTGTGCAGCTCTTTGTTTGCCATGGCTGCTGCTTTTTTAACCATGACCATACCGCGAACGAATTCTGGTATGTCACTAATTTTATTGTGACTAATATAAAAGTTTTCAATCGCACGCAGAGTATGGATGCCGTAGTAGGCCTCCGCTGGCACTTCCCTGGTACCCAGTAGGTCTTCTTCGATACGAATGTTGTTTAGCATGTAAACCTTCTTATTTAACTATCACAATTTACGCACACAGGATATCTGGCGCTGAAAGGATTAAGCCGATGATTATGTCCAGTATTCGCTCATCGACCGTGATCATATGCTGATAATAGCTAATTGTATTAACCTGGATCACTTATTCTTGCCAATAGACGACAACAATTATCGATTTGTGACAGAGGTCAATAGTTACTCAGATTCACCGTCGGCCCCTTGAATTTTGGTTATTGCATCACCATCTGTTAGTGAACTACCTTGATAACCCATTTTTGTAAGCCCCTGGACTTGGGACTTGCCTGATAACAGGAGCATTCGGTGCGCTGGATCCCATTTGTTGCTTTTTTTCTCTATGTTTATATTGAGATCTCGTTGTTTATCCAGGTTGCACATGTGCTGGGTGTGTTTTTCACTTTGATACTTGTGATACTCACTTCAGTGCTTGGTATTTCGTTGGTGAAAAACCAGGGCCTGAAAAACTTCATGCTGATGCAGCAAAAAATGGCTGCAGGGGAAAGTCCGGCGAAAGAGATGGTGAAGAGTGTCTCACTCATTATTGCTGGCATCTTGTTAATCCTGCCAGGATTCTTTACGGACTTTCTTGGGCTGCTGCTTTTACTGCCGCCAGTACAAAAACATTTAACGCTCAAGTTGATGCCCCATCTGCGTTTTTCCAGTATGCCTGGGGGGGGCTTTAGTGCGGGTAATACCTACCAGGGCAATACTTTTGACGGTGAATATCAGCGTAAAGATGAGGCGCCTGAACGTCTTGAAGACAAGGACCGCCATGATCGCTAAATTTTATCATTTTTTTTTCCGATCCCCCTTGAAGGGGGAATGAGTAACCCCCATTAATTTGGTCAACAGCCGAAACCCTGTTGGGGCGGCGTTACCTAAATAACTGATACTGACTTTCTCGAAGGAGAGCTATCAATGAGCATTCGCCCATTACATGATCGTGTTATCGTCAAACGTAAAGAAGTTGAGTCTAAATCTGCTGGTGGGATCGTTCTGACCGGTTCAGCTGCAGGTAAATCAACTCGTGGCGAAATTATCGCTGTCGGTAAAGGCCGCATCCTGGAAAACGGCAGCGTACAAGCGTTAGACGTTAAAGTAGGCGATATCGTTATTTTTAACGATGGCTATGGCGTGAAGTCCGAGAAAATTGACAACGAAGAAGTGCTGATCATGTCTGAAAGCGACATCCTGGCTATCGTTGAATAATACCTGCGTACTAACACCTGAACGAATTTGAGGAATATAAGAAATGGCAGCTAAAGACGTAAAATTCGGTAACGACGCTCGTGTTAAAATGCTTCGCGGCGTGAATGTACTGGCAGATGCAGTGAAAGTTACCCTCGGCCCGAAAGGTCGTAACGTGGTTCTGGATAAATCTTTCGGTGCACCGACCATCACCAAAGATGGTGTTTCTGTTGCACGTGAAATCGAGCTGGAAGACAAGTTCGAAAACATGGGCGCGCAGATGGTTAAAGAAGTTGCTTCTAAAGCCAACGATGCCGCCGGTGATGGTACCACTACCGCAACTGTACTGGCTCAGGCTATCGTAAATGAAGGCCTGAAAGCTGTTGCAGCAGGTATGAACCCAATGGACCTGAAGCGCGGTATCGACAAAGCGGTTATCGCTGCAGTCGAAGAGCTGAAAGCGCTGTCAGTTCCTTGCTCTGATTCTAAGGCTATTGCTCAGGTTGGTACCATCTCTGCTAACTCCGACGAGACTGTCGGTAAACTGATCGCTGAAGCGATGGACAAAGTTGGCAAAGAAGGGGTTATTACCGTTGAAGACGGTACTGGTCTGGAAGATGAACTGGACGTGGTTGAAGGTATGCAGTTTGACCGTGGTTACCTGTCCCCTTACTTCATCAACAAGCCTGAAACCGGTGCTGTAGAGCTGGAAAGCCCGTTCATCCTGCTGGCTGATAAAAAAATCTCCAATATCCGTGAAATGCTGCCAGTACTGGAAGCTGTTGCTAAAGCAGGTAAACCTCTGCTGATCATCGCTGAAGATGTTGAAGGTGAAGCATTGGCTACTCTGGTGGTTAACACCATGCGTGGTATTGTTAAAGTCGCTGCTGTTAAGGCTCCTGGTTTCGGCGATCGTCGTAAAGCAATGCTGCAAGATATCGCGACTCTGACTCGTGGTACCGTTATTTCTGAAGAAATCGGTATGGAGCTGGAAAAAGCAACGCTGGAAGATCTTGGACAAGCGAAACGCGTTCTGATCAACAAAGACACCACCACTATCATTGATGGTGTTGGTGAAGAAGCGGCGATTCAGGGCCGTGTTGCTCAGATTCGTAAACAAATTGAAGAAGCAACTTCTGACTACGACCGTGAAAAACTGCAAGAGCGTGTTGCGAAACTGGCAGGCGGTGTTGCAGTAATCAAAGTCGGTGCTGCCACCGAAGTTGAAATGAAAGAGAAAAAAGCACGTGTTGACGATGCTCTGCACGCTACCCGTGCTGCAGTAGAAGAAGGTGTTGTTGCCGGTGGTGGTGTGGCGTTAGTTCGCGTTGCAGCTAAACTTGCTACTCTGACTGCACAGAACGAAGACCAGAATGTGGGTATTAAAGTTGCGCTGCGCGCAATGGAAGCTCCGCTGCGTCAGATCGTTTCTAACGCAGGTGAAGAGCCTTCTGTTATTGCTAACAACGTGAAAGCGGGTGAAGGTAACTTTGGTTACAACGCGGCCACTGAAGAGTATGGCAATATGATTGACTTCGGTATTCTGGACCCAACCAAGGTAACGCGTTCTGCTCTGCAGTATGCAGCGTCTATCGCTGGTCTGATGATCACTACCGAGTGCATGGTTACTGACCTGCCAAAAGCGGATGCCCCTGACTTAGGTGGCGCTGGTGGTATGGGCGGTATGGGTGGCATGGGCGGCATGATGTAATTTGCTGTCACACCCTGTGAAATAAAAAAGCCCTCAGTCAGAAATGTCTGAGGGTTTTTTCTTTTATGCTGACTCTGGTATAAGATTTCAACGGGCGATGAAAGCCCAATACAATAATGATGGGGAACAAGATGCGCATAAAACTTGCAACAGGTGTGGTTGGAGTCGTTTTACTGCTGGCTGGTTGTAGCAGCACGAGCAATGATCTTACCGCGGGCGGCCAAAATGTTCGCTTTGTAGAGGATAAACCTGGCAGTGAATGTCGTCTGCTTGGGACGGCAACAGGTGAACAAAGCAACTGGTTATCCGGGCAGAATGGCGACGAAGGTGGCTCAATGCGCGGTGCAGCTAATGCACTGCGTAATAATGCCGCTGCGATGGGGGGCAACGTATTGTATGGCGTAAGCAGCCCAAGCCAAACATTACTGTCCAGTTTTGTCCCAACTGACAGTAAAATGATCGGGCAGGTATACCACTGCCCGAATTGATCAGTCAGTACGTTGACCGCTTACCCACTGCAGACGAATGACTGAGTGGGGTAAGCGGTAATATTTAATTTATTTGTCGGCTCAGACGTAAATCCAGTATCGTTTTACTGGGCTCGCCACCAATTTCGCGGGTCAGTTTGGGTACCATATAGCCCGAAACAAGGGTTAGCAGTTCACGCATAATAACCCTGGCCTCTTCGTCCCCCACCATAAAATGTGCAGCGCCTTGTACCTTATCGAGTACATGCAAGTAGTAAGGTAGTACCCCTGCATCAAACAGACCACGACTCAAATCAGCCAGAGTATGGGCGCTGTCATTGACCCCCCGCAGTAACACACTCTGATTCAATAATGTGACGCCAGCCTGGCGTAGTTTTGTCATGGCGACACAAAAGTCATGGCTTATTTCTTGGGCATGGTTGATATGATTGACTAGCAGAACTTGCAATCTTGACTCGGCCAGCCTCGCAACTAACGCCTCGGTGATGCGGGCAGGAATGACTATAGGTAATCGGCTATGAATACGCAGTCGTTTGATATGCGGGATAGATTCCAGCTGGCTTATCAGCCAGTCCAGCTCATGGTCTTTGGCCATCAGTGGGTCGCCGCCAGAAAAGATAATTTCATCCAGCTCGGGATGTTCGCTAATATGGGCAATAGCAGCCTGCCAATTGCGTTTATTTCCCTGATTATCAGCATAGGGGAAGTGGCGACGGAAGCAGTACCGGCAGTTAACCGCACACCCGCCTTTTACCAGAAGCAGGGCTCGATTACGGTATTTATGTAGTAGCCCCGGAACCACACTGTGCTGCTCTTCCAGAGGGTCAGTACTGTATCCGGGGGCAATGATAAATTCTTGCGTTGAGGTTAATACCTGACGCAATAATGGATCATCTGGATCCCCTTTTTTCATTAGTGCGACAAAAGCACGGGGAACACGTAGTGCGAAAAGTCGCCGTGCTTCTGCTCCCTGGAGCAGATTTGATTGGTCTGCCAGATCTAAAATCTGAAGTAGTTCATTCGGATCGGTTATAACATCGGCAAGTTGCGTTAACCAATCTTCTCTGTCAGGGGTATTTAGGGTTACAATGTGTGCCATTTTTTGGCTAATCTACCAGTTAATTAATTCAGAGGGCCTTATGGCAACTTATTCTAGCAACGATTTCCGCGCCGGTCTTAAAATCATGATGGACGGTGAACCCTATGCCGTTGAAGCCAGCGAATTCGTAAAACCTGGCAAAGGGCAGGCTTTTGCTCGCGTTAAACTGCGTCGCCTGTTGACCGGAACCCGTGTTGAGAAAACCTTTAAGTCGACTGACTCCGCAGAAGGTGCGGACGTTATCGATATGAACCTGACTTACCTGTATAACGATGGTGAGTTCTGGCACTTTATGAACAATGAAACTTTCGAGCAGTTGGCTGCCGATGCTAAAGCTGTCGGTGAAAATGCCAAGTGGCTGCTGGACCAGGCTGAATGTATCGTGACCCTGTGGAATGGTCAGCCTATCTCTGTTACCCCACCAAACTTTGTTGAGCTGGAAATCACTGATACTGATCCAGGCCTGAAAGGTGATACAGCGGGTACAGGTGGTAAGCCGGCAACCTTAAGCACCGGTGCTGTTGTTAAGGTTCCGTTGTTTGTACAGATCGGCGAAGTGATCAAAGTAGACACCCGTTCAGGTGAATACGTTTCTCGCGTGAAGTAATTCAGGCTGGTCGGGGGTGGGGTGCTTTTGCATCGCATTCCCGATGTACTGACAGTGACCTGACCATAATTTATGATATGTTCATAAAAAGTGATAAACGATTTTCCGCGCCTAATTTCATCCGGATATTTCGTTTGTAAGTGTAGACTGTTTTAATACTGATACCCATTAGCTTCGCAATATAAGTATTATGCACTTCTTCTTTCCAAAGTTTTAATATTCGTTCCTCCCGTAGTGTCAGCAATGGCATAGCTGAACGCTTTTGATTTTTTTCTTCGGGTGATGCACAAACATTTCTTAAAATGGTATCTTCCAGTTCACTGAGCGATACAGATTTATCCAGGGAATTTATATTGTCGCGTATTTTTTTTACCTCACTAATAGAAGAGTGATGGTTTCTTTGCAATAAAATAAAACGCGTATTTTTATCACGAACCTCATGAATAATTGATAGTTGACGTATATTATTTAATGTTGTCAGGAAACTATTAAAGTCAGCGATAATTAAATGTGGTTGCCATGTCAGCATCATTTCACGGGTGAGTTGTAAATTATCAGCTTCAGCCAGAATAAAATTCTGTTCCTGGAACTTTGCCTGACTAAGCCAGGTTTTTAAACCGAGGCGACTGAAACAACATCTATCCACTACCAGTATTTTATACATGTTTAGGCGTCGAGTGAGTGGTGATAACCGTCTTTAAAGGGCGGTAAAAAACAGGTTCTATGATATGAATAAAAAAAATAAATAAAGCGATAAACTGCGTTCTAATTCACTATCAATTCCAGGCTTAAGCAGGGTCTGTGGGACTATTTTGCGACGAAAACACGCATAACCTTCACATTCGTAATGATAAATCGCGTTATATTGCCAGCATGTTATCGGGAATACTGAATGGTATGTTACGGTTCAAGTCTGCTGATGCCCGTGTTTGGCCAGCCGTTATCAGGGAGGAAGGGCGTAGCCTCAACGAACATGAGGCTAAGTGAGCCAGTGTGATATATGAGCTATCATCGTTGCAGGCATGACTAATGTAAGGCATTTAAAATAGTATAGGCAGCTTTGATCCGATCATCATTGGGGTAGTTTTTATTTGCCAATAGCACAACACCAATTTGCTTTTCTGGCATAAACGCGACATAGGCACCAAAGCCCGGTGTTGAGCCTGTTTTATGAACCCATGATGCTTTTACTGGTGGTACGGGAGGCATGATAGGAATCGATATTTGTGGCTGGTGCGTTACATGGCGATTACTGCAATAAATGACCATGACCGACTCAGCGGGCCAGTTAAAAATATCCCATCCCAACCCTTGATACATACTGCCAATCCGCCAATAGCGTGATTGAGCATGTTTTATCCCTTGGCGAAGGGTTTTTGTTTTTACCTCTTCGGGTGCCATATTGGCTTGTACCCAGCGAGCCATATCGATAATTGTTGATACCAATCCATGCGTTTTCGCCGCCATGATGTCAGGCAGTAGCCGTACAGGCTCTTTATTATTGTAGCCCCAGGAGTAATGATGCTGCTGTTCCTCTGGCACATTGATCCACGTGTTATCCATCTTCAGATTCTGCAGTACACGGGTTTTTAACGCTTCTTCAAAATTCATACCGGATCGCTTCACTGCAAGGGTACCAAAAAGACCGATACTGGAGTTGCCGTACAGGCGTTTGGTTCCTGGCTGCCAGTTGGGTTGCCAGCTGTTGTAGAAATCGAGCAGGGTCGACTCATTTGTAACATGGTCGGGAATGTGTGACGGCAGGCCGCCCGCAGTATAGGTGGCTAGTTGTAACAGACTGATATTATGCCATTTACTGGCAGTTAACCCGGGCCAGTAGGATATCGCCGGGTCGTGAAGATTGATCTCTCCCCGGGCGACAGTGTCTCCGCCCAATACCCCCGTGAATGTTTTACTGACAGAGCCTATCTCAAATAAACTTTGCTGTGTGACAGGCAGTTGATGCTGGGTATTAATGACACCGTAGGTAAAATACCAGGGGCGGCCCTGGTAAATAACAGCAACAGCAATTCCCGGAATATCATGTTTGTGCATCAATTCCTGAACTGTTTTATGAACAACTCTATTAATTTTCCTGGTGGTTTTTTTTCCGCAGTGTGCGGGTACAGGTTGAGAAATAGCAAAAATTATCAGATAGCAGAAATATTTTATTATCATTGATTGTCATCCATGAAAATGAACAGGCTCCCCAGCCAGGACAGATATTTCCAGCCTGGGGTATTTATGTCTGAATGGTCAATAATTATATTTTATCTTGCTGTTTTTAATTTCAAGAAATAATCATCAGCATCATTTTATTTCGATTAGCGTTACTTGAAAGATGCGAGTGAAAATAAAAAGCCTGCAAATATCAGCAGGCTTCTGACGTGAGAGGTAATTAAAAGGTCAGGATACCCACCAGGGTAATGACACTGAGGATCGCTGCGAGTCCATAAAAGACCCATTTCCCGGAAGGTACATGAACTTTTATATCATGCATACCGTGATGAATACGGTGTAATGCACACCATAGCGGTAAGACAATCATCAGGAATACAAACAGACGGCCAATCCAGCTATTGACGAAGGCATGAACCCGGGCATAGTCCAGGGCCTCTGAAGGAAACAGCCCTAATGGCAATAAAATGCCAATCAGTAGTACGATAACCGGGGCAAATATAGCCCCCCACATACCACCGGCACCAAACAGTCCCCAAAATAAAGGTTCATCTGAGCGTTTAGGTTTTTGAGTTATCATGGTCTTCTCCCTACCAGAAAAATGCAACGAATAGCACCACACAGGTTACCAATAGGGTAACCACCCAGAGTCCTTTGATAACTGGCTCAGGCCCCATCTTGACGCCTTTAATAATGATATTGGCGGCTTTTGGCGCGAGTTCAAACCAGGTTTTAGTATGCAATAATGCCGCAGCCAGCGTGATGATATTGAGGATTAAGACGACGGGGTTTTGCAAAAAACTCACGAATCCTGCCCATTCTTCAGCCCCATGTTTAAGGGAAAATAACCCGTAGATCAGTAACAGACTAAACCAAAGGGTAGGGATTGAGGTGCCTTCACGCAGCATGTAAAAACGGTAAAAACCGAGTTTTTTCCACCATGTTGCGGGCATGGGTGGAACATAGGGTTTGCGTTTTGTGGTCATGGTGCGCTCCTTAGCGTGGTTTCAGGGTGGCAATCAAAAAGTCTTTAGAACTTTCGACTTTGCCCTGCTGGATAGCGGCCGCGGGATCAACATGTTTGGGGCAAACAACGGAGCAGTAACCGACGAAAGTACAACTCCAGACCCCGTTCTGGCCGTTTAACTGTGGCATCCTTTCCTTTTTCCCATGATCGCGATTATCTAAATTATAACGATGGGCAAGGGTAATGGCTGCCGGGCCGATAAACTCTGGATTTAACCCAAACTGGGGGCAGGCCGCGTAGCACAAACCACAGTTAATACAGCCTGAAAACTGATGATATTTCGCCATCTGTGCCGGCGTCTGTGAGTTAGGCCCTTCTTTTAAAGGCCGGGTATTACCAATGATATAAGGCTTAATCGCTTCGAGGCTTTCAATAAAGTGTGTCATATCGACCACTAAGTCTCGTTCTATGGGGAAGTTGGCTAAAGGCGCGACTTCGACCCCTTCTGGGTATTCACGCAGAAAGGTTTTACACGCTAATTTAGGAACCTTATTCACCATCATGCCGCAGGAGCCGCAAATAGCCATGCGGCAAGACCAGCGATAGCTGAGGTCCGGGGCAAGATTATCTTTGATGTAACCTAATGCATCCAGCAGTGAGGTTTGTTCATCATAGGGAACGTCATAAGTGACATTATGGGGCTCGCTATCCGTTTCCGGGTTATAACGCATAATGGAAACTTTATGGGTTTGCATCTCAGCCATTAGCCTTCTCCTTCTTCTCTGCCGCGTCAGCTTCTGCACCATAAACCCGTTTTGCTGGTGGCAGCGTTGTGATTTTTACACTGCCATAATCAAGATGGGTCGTGCCATCGGGCAGGCGGAAGGCAAGCGTATGTTTTAAAAAGTTTACATCATCACGTTCGGTGCAACCCTCATCCAGGCGCTGGTGGGCACCCCGTGATTCTCTACGAGCCATCGCGGAATGAGCCATACATTCAGCAACGTTCAGCCCGTGGCCCAGTTCGATGGTGTACAGCAAGTCGGTATTAAAAACACTGGAGTTATCGGTAATACGTACCTGTTTGAAACGTTCCTGAAGCTCTGCCAGTTTGTCGATAGTCTTTTGCATCAACTCTGGTGTGCGATAAATGCCACAACCTTCTTCCATCGACATGCCCATTTCGTCACGAATGGTTGCCCAATTCTCGTTCCCCTCTTGGTTCACCAATTGCTTTAGCTTGTTTTCTACGTCTGAAGCCTGAGCATTGAGGATGGAATCATTAACGTGGTGTGCCTGACTGGCATGTTCAGCAGCCCGTTCACCAGCCAGCTTGCCAAAGACCACCAGCTCTGCCAGTGAGTTAGACCCAAGACGATTGGCTCCGTGCAAGCCAACAGAAGAACATTCGCCCACGGCAAAGAGTCCTTTAATACGGGTTTCGCACTGGCTGTCTGTTTCAATCCCCCCCATGGTGTAGTGGGCGGTTGGACGTACAGGAATCGGCTCTTTTACTGGGTCGACACCCACATAGGCTTTGGCCAGTTCACAAATAAAGGGCAGTCGTTCCAGCAATTTTTTTTCGCCCAAGTGGCGTAAATCGAGGTAGACCACATCACCACGGGGGGTGGAAATGGTGTTGCCTTTACGCCATTCATGCCAGAAAGCCTGTGATACCCGGTCACGTGGACCCAGCTCCATATATTTGTTTTTGGGTTCACCTAATGGTGTCTCTGGCCCCATACCGTAATCCTGCAGATAACGGTAACCGTTTTTATTCACCAAAATTCCGCCTTCACCTCGGCAGCCCTCAGTCATGAGGATCCCGGAACCAGGCAGGCCAGTAGGGTGATACTGGACAAATTCCATATCCCGCAGTGGGATGCCATGGTTAAGAGCCATTCCCATTCCGTCGCCTGTGACAATACCGCCATTGGTGTTATAGCGATAAACCCGGCCAGCTCCCCCTGTCGCCATAACGACGGAATTCGCCCGAATTTGGGTCAGCTCACCTTCCATCATATTCATGGCGACCAGACCACGGACCTGACCGTCATCAACCAGAAGGTCAAGGACAAAATATTCATCAAAACGCTGGATTTGTGGAAACTGTAAGGATGTCTGGAAAAGTGTGTGGAGCATATGGAACCCGGTTTTATCTGCAGCAAACCAGGTTCTTTCTATTTTCATTCCGCCAAAACGCCGCACATTGACACTGCCGTCCGGACGACGGCTCCAGGGGCATCCCCAATGTTCCAGCTGTGTCATTTCGGTAGGACAGTGATGAACGAAGTAGTCTACTACGTCTTGCTCACACAACCAGTCCCCGCCAGCAACGGTATCGTGGAAGTGATAGTCAAAACTGTCGTTATCTTGAGTAACTGCCGCAGAGCCGCCCTCCGCCGCTACCGTATGGCTACGCATAGGGTAAACTTTTGAGATAAGGGCAATTTTTGCTTGCGGGTTCGCTTGTGCTGCAGCGATGGCCGTCCGTAGTCCTGCACCACCGGCGCCTATAATGGCGATATCGGCTTGAAAGGTTTTCACGACATTCCTCCAGATTATTGTTATTTCGCAACGCGATATTGACTAAAGATAGTTCAACGCCGATACCGCTGCTGTGGCGAAAATTATTCTGACCTTACTGGGATGCAGTATAGACGTGTAAACAGTATGGAATTTTGATGTATTCGATTTTTTCATCGTTCTGTAGAGCAATGCCTGCTTACTCATCCCAATAAATGAAAAAAGAAGGGTTTTTTATTACAAACGAAGCAGTCCGATAAAAATAATGCACAGAATTTGTCTCTGTTCTGCGATACGGGTAGACTTTTCGACTTTGTTTAATGACGGAGATTTATTCATGAGCGAAACGGCATCCTGGCAGCCGAGCGCGTCCATCCCTAACTTATTAAAACGCGCGGCAATTCTGGCAGAAATTCGACGTTTTTTTGCCGATCGCTGTGTGTTTGAAGTAGAGACACCTTGCATGAGTCAGGCAACGGTAACAGATATTCATATGGTGCCGTTTGAAACACGTTTCGTTGGGCCTGGCCATTCAGATGGGCTCAATCTCTATCTTATGACCAGCCCTGAATATCACATGAAGCGTCTGCTGGCTGCTGGTTGTGGTCCCGTTTTCCAGCTATGTCGCAGTTTTCGCAATGAAGAGATGGGGCGTCATCATAACCCTGAATTTACTATGCTGGAGTGGTACCGCCCCCGCTACGATATGTATCGCTTAATCAACGAGGTGGATGACCTGCTGCAGCAAGTTCTCGACTGCGAAGCGGCTGAAAGCCTTTCCTATCAGCAAGCTTTTCAGCGTCATCTTGATATCGACCCATTATCGGCAGACAAATCCCAGTTGCGTGAAGTGGCCGCAAAGCTTGACTTGAGTAATGTGGCTGATGATGAAGAGGACCGTGATACGCTACTGCAGATGCTATTTACTTTTGGTGTTGAACCGCAGATAGGCAAAGAAAAACCGACGGTGATTTATCATTTCCCGGCCACTCAGGCATCACTGGCACAAATCAGTAGTGAAGATCATCGTGTTGCTGAACGCTTTGAGGTGTACTTCAAAGGCATTGAACTGGCAAACGGTTTCCATGAGCTAACTGATGCCGGGGAGCAACGTCAACGTTTTGAGCAAGATAACCGTAAGCGTGTGGCCCGTGACCTGCCCCAACAACCGATTGATACCTATCTGCTCGAGGCTCTGGAAGCAGGCTTACCTGATTGTTCAGGTGTGGCATTAGGTGTCGACAGACTGGTGATGCTGGCACTGGGGGTTGAGAGTCTGGCTGAGGTCATTGCTTTCCCCGTAGACCGCGCTTAATTACATGGTAGCAAGGCAGTAAGAGATCGGACATTCATGCTGAAAACAGTTGTACTTGAGAATGATAAATCGGCTTTTTTTACTGAAGTGGACAGGCTTTATGAGAGTGCTTTCCCACTACATGAAAAACGCGATAAAGCGGCGAAAGCTCGTGCCTTTAGTCATGCCCATTATCAGCTGCAGGCCTGGTTTGATGAACAGCAGTTCATCGGCATAATTGGTGTGTGGAATTTTCGGGATTACAGCTATATAGAGCATCTTGCGGTGAATCCTCTCTTACGCGGGCAGGGTTACGGTAAACGGATGTTGAGCCAGTTTTTGCAGCAATCACCGCAAACGATTCTTGAAATTGACCCTCTGACGACGGAAATCGCCCATAAACGGCTGCATTTTTATCAATCTCTGGGTTTTCAGGTCAATCCTTTCGTGCATCATCATCCGACCTATCATGCCGGCATGGACGACCATGAACTGATTGTACTGAGTTACCCGCATCAGCTTGAATCGTCGCAATATCAACGTTTTTTTGCTGACTTATGTAATGAAGTCATGATTGATAGTACTCAGCCATAGCGCGCTTTGCGTATTTATCCTGGGCATGACTGTCACAGATTATTTTTCGTTTGAGGATATCCAATGGATCTCAGCACACTTTTGCTCTACGTTATTGCGGTTAGCGCGGTTATGGTAACCCCTGGCCCCTCTATGCTGCTGGCATTGAATAATGGTGCCACTCATGGAATGCGTATTGCAGGTTATGGCTTTATTGGTGCGATGCTGGCCGATTTACTGCTTATCGCTGCGGTAGGCTGTGGTTTAGGTGCGTTGCTACAGGCTTCAGAGCAACTGTTCAGCCTGGTGAAATGGGGCGGTGCACTTTATCTTATCTATCTCGCCTGTGTGCTATGGCGGGCTCCAGCGCAGGCCTTGAAAGTAAGTCATAGTGCGGCGCTTACCACCGGGAAAATGGCATTGTTACGCTCTTTGATGGTGGGGTTATCAAACCCGAAAGGCTTACTGTTTTTCTCTGCTTTCTTGCCACAGTTTATTCGCCCACAAGAACCTGTCCTGAGTCAGTATCTGATTTTAGCGCTGGTGACTGCGATAATTGATTGTCTGATGATGACGATGTATGCCTATGGCGGCCGTCATGCTATGCGCCGTTTTTCTGCAGGCGTAATGCGTGGTGTGAATCGGAGTTGCGCAGGAATGCTGGCGGTACTGGCAGTAGGTGTTGCGCTTTATCGTCGTAATGATGTGACGTAATCACACGCCACAGACAGCCGGGGTCATGGCGGTATTCACCGTCATGACCACTCCCTGAAATGGGCTCTCAGTGTCATGGCTTGCTCCGAAAGCCTTTCGGTATTTAGTCCTGATTTTCAGCCAATTCACGCAAGTAAGAGAAAATCTGGCGATATGATTTCGGTGGCTTATTGGCCGCTTTCTCTTTTTGTGCATTACGGATAAGTACACGCAGTTGCTGGCGATCCGCTTCAGGGTAAAGCTTCAGGACTTCACTTATCACATCATCACCCTCGTCCACCAGACGGTCGCGAAGTGCTTCAAGCTTATGGAAAAGAAAAACCTGCTGGTTATGTCGATTCTTTAGCTTGTCTAATGCCTGACGGACAGGTTCCTCATCACGAGAACGCATCATTTTGCCAATAAGCTGTAACTGGCGGCGACGTCCTTCTTTTTTGATCTTCTGAGCAAGTTCAATTGCGGCACGGAGATCATCATCGAGTGGTATCTTATCCAGCGCATTTTTACCGAGTTCAACTAACTCTGCACCAAGGCGTTTCAGCTCTTCGGCGTCACGTTTAATTTCACTTTTACTGACCCAGATAATTTCATCATCATCCTGGTCTTCATTATCGGGCACGTCATCGAGCCAGTTTTCGGGCTGCTTAGTCATAGTAGGCTCCTTAAAAAGTTGACGCGAATATTACCAGTAAAGGGGCCAGACTGCGAAATTGTTCTGATCCTGTTAGACTGGAACAACTCACCTTACACAATGGCAATCGCGATGAAAGCAAACACGCAAGTAGCACAACAACGTCAAACTTTAGAGCAGGCGGTTTCTCTGGCACTGGAATTAGCAAAGCAGCACTCGGATGGTGCAGAGGTTGCCGTTAGCAAAACTACGGGGATCGGTGTTAGCACCCGTTTTGGTGAAGTAGAAAATGTTGAATTCAATAGTGATGGTGCCTTAGGTATTACGGTTTACCATCAACAACGTAAAGGCAGTGCTTCTTCTACCGATCTGAGCCATGATGCCATTGCTCGTACGGTTCAGGCTGCGCTGGATATTGCGCGTTATACCTCACAAGATGACTGTGCCGGTGTTGCTGACAAAGAACTGTTGGCGTTTGATGCGCCGGATCTTGACCTTTTCCACCCCACAGAAATAGATGCCGAGCGGGCCATTGAATGGGCGGCGCGGGCTGAGAATGCTGCCCTTGGCGTGGATAAACGCATTACAAATACCGAAGGTGGGAGTTTTAACAGCCACTATGGCATCAAAGTCTTCGGTAACAGTCACGGTATGTTGCAAAGTTATTGTTCCACGCGTCACTCATTGTCCAGTTGTGTCATTGCCGAAGCTGATGGTGATATGGAGCGCGACTACGCTTATACCATTGGGCGGGCTATCGAGGATTTGGCAACCCCCGAATGGGTCGGTGAGGAGTGTGCCCGGCGAACCCTTGCACGCCTTTCTCCGCGTAAACTGCCCACCATGAAAGCGCCGGTTATTTTTGCCTCTGAAGTCGCCACCGGACTTTTTGGACACCTGGTCGGTGCGATTGCAGGGGGATCAGTTTACCGTAAATCAACCTTCCTGCTGGACTCACTCGGTCAGCAAATTTTTCCGGACTGGCTGACCATTGAAGAGCATCCACACCTGCTGAAAGGTCTTGCTTCGACGCCATTCGACAGTGAAGGTGTGCGTACTGAGCGCCGTGACATTATTAAAGCGGGGATTTTACAACAGTGGTTACTAACCAATTATTCCGCCCGCAAACTGGGGCTTAAAAGTACCGGGCATGCGGGCGGTATTCATAACTGGCGTATTCCGGGGTGTGGCCTTGATTTTAATGACATGCTTAAAAAGATGGGAACGGGGCTGGTGGTTACCGAACTGATGGGACAGGGTGTCAGTGGCATGACCGGTGACTATTCGCGTGGTGCCGCGGGTTTCTGGGTTGAAAATGGTGAGATTCAGTACCCGGTTAGCGAAATTACTATTGCTGGTAATCTTAAGGATATGTGGCGTGAGATTGTTGCCCTGGGGGACGATATTGAAACCCGTAGTAATATACAGTGTGGCTCTGTGCTGCTGCCTGAAATGAAAATTGCCGGGCAGTAAATACATTTGGGCGTGGGTGAAGGTTCTCTGCACTTTACGCCTGGACGTGACTTGAGAAAGTCAGATAAAACAATAATCGGTGAGCAAATTGCGTAAACATTTAATTGCAATGGTAACAATGTCAGCACTTCTTCTGAGTAGCGTATCAGCCCTGGCAAATGACGTGGGTGAGGATATGGATATTCTGGCGGAAAACTACAATTCAGTCCTGACTGCCAAAGAGGCCGCCACACTGAAAAAAGCTTTGGCCAATATGCGTGCAGCTGCTCAGGATGCTCAAAAAGGTGTGCCGCCTAAGCTTGAGAACGAGTCTGCAGACAGCATAGCCATGAAAGACTATCGTCATGGTTTTGATATTCTGATGACGCAAATTGATGATGCCATGAAACTGGCAGATGAAGGCAAAGTCGACGAAGCCAAAGCTGCAGCCGCGAGCTTTAAAGCCACGCGTAACGAATACCATAAAAAGTATCGTTAAGCAGGGGCTGCTCAGTAAACCATGCCATTAGCAAGCCGTGACTGAAACAAGCGCGGGGTTGAATAACCTCGCGCTTGTTGCCTGGCATTTTATACTGAGCGGACAGGTTGGCCATGATCCCGCCGCATAGAGGAAAGCCATCCTCACAGGTGACACTGCTTATTTAATCAGTGTAAATGCTGTTGTTACGTGTTTTACACCACTCACGCGACTGGCAATATCTGCCGCTGCTTTTCCTTCCCGTTCTGTCACTAAACCCAGCAAGAACACTTCGCTATTCTCTGTGGTGACTTTTACATTCGTCGATTTTACCTGATCGCTTGTTAATAACTGGGAGCGGACTTTAGTGGTTATCCAGGTATCCCCGGAAGCAGTACCTAAACCAATGGGTTGCCCATTCCTGATTTCATTATATACCTCTGTTGTTCCATCAACCCCTAAAGCGATTTGTTTGGCTCGTGATGAAAGGGCCGCATTCGGGGCCTGGCCTGTTAACAGAATTTTTCCTTGATAAGCCGTCACGTTAATACGCGCATCTTTCTTGATTTCCTGATCTTTACTGAGCGCATTATTAACGCGCAGTTCCAGTGTTCCGTCATCCACCTGAGTACCTACAGTCCGTGGATCGGTTGCGGTTTTTGTACCAACGGCAGCACTGCCAACCAGCACCGCACCAACACAGCCCTGAAGAAATAACGCAGAGATCAGTACGGCAATGGGGGTAATAATCTTCATATCAGTTCCTTCTTTCTTATCAAGAGGCATTATCTTTGATGCATTACGTCTCTGGTCTGTCTTACCATGTTAAGCATCCCATGACTCAGTGAGTAGCAGTTAGCCATCCTGATGGGGGAAAAGCGTATTGTCGATAAGGTCACATAAGCAGTTGACTGTCAGCATATGCATCTCTTGAATACGCGTGCTGTGATGGGAAGGAATACGGATTTCTACATCTTGTGGCCCCAACAACCCGGCCAGCTCCCCCCCATCGTAGCCGGTCAAGGCAATGATGGTCATATCCCGGGTTACCGCGGCTTCTACTGCCTTAACGATATCACGGCTGTTACCACGAGTAGATATGGCGAGCAGGATATCGCCGGCCTGACCCAGAGCACGGACTTGTTTGGCATACACCTCTTGGTGCAGACGATCATTAGCTATCGCTGTTAAGACTACAGTATCAGCATTAAGTGCAATTGCAGGTAAACCAGGGCGCTCTGTTTCAAAGCGATTGATCATACTGGCTGCAAAATGCTGGGCATTGGCGGCGGAGGTTCCATTACCACAGCACAGTATCTTATTACCGTTCAGTAGTGACTGAACCAGAGTGATGGCTGCCCGGGAAATAGCATCAGGCAGAGCTTCTGCAGCGGCAATTTGAGTTTGAATGCTTTCCGTGAAGCAAGCTTTTATTCTTTCAAGCACGTTGATTTTACCAAGGTTTTTAGATGTCAGCAGCAAACGCGTTGGTGAGCCACTCTATTTCATTGCCGGTGAAAGCTAACACATCAAAACGGCAATCTACAGTTTCAAAACTTTCATCTACGCCACTCAACCACACTTTTGCAGTATGCAGCAGACGTTTTTGTTTTGTCTTTGTAATACTTGCAACGGCAGAACCAAAAGTATCACTTTGGCGAAAACGGACTTCGATAAAGACAATGGCTTGCTGGTGTTGCATGATGAGATCAATTTCGCCACCAGATGTGTGAACATTGGCAGCGATGAACTCTAATCCTTGAGATTCAAGAAAGCGGCGCGCTTTTTTTTCATAGGCAGCGCCCCGCTGTCTTGTACTCAAGATACTGGAACCACCTGGCCTTGATTGAACTGCAGCCAGTTGAGTTTTCTGTTCACCACACAGTCTGGGGTGGCAGTTAACTGCCCGGTATTACCATTAATGGCAAAACCAGGGGTCTGACGCAACTCAGTAAAATGGTTAGCCAGAGACCAGGCGTCGACACCCATAGCGTAAAGCCGTGCCAGAGAGTAATCATTATTGACGCTGCTTAGAGCTTGTTGCATCAGTTGTGGATTTCCCCCTGAAAGAAGTGGGATATCACTATACTGTAATCCTTCCATTTCTAAGCGAAAATCAGGACCTGTAGCCCCCTGTGAACTGCGAGAGCTGGCATACAGCTGTGCACCACCACGACTCCCTGTGCGCATGGTAATCATCGGTTTAATCAGCGCCATTTCATCCGCAGTGGCAACGATATACACCGCATCAACATTCCCGCCGTCGGTGACCACCTGAGGTTCCACTGGTACGGTTGGGATAGTCAGGCCACCAATCGTCACTGACTCGGGAGGATTATTCGCGGTAACAACGGGTGTTCCCGTCAGCGCAAGGCCTGAACCGCCATTGACACCACGTTTTAAATCACTCAGAGAGCCCAGACGCTGCTGTAAAACCGTCCCCCCTCCCAAGCTTTGCCATTCATGGGCGAATGCTTTAGCGACACGTTCCCCTAAGGCATTAGATGGCACCATTAATAGCGGGGAACGATGCTCTTGCTGCCAGATATGATGTGCCGCATCCCGGGCCTCATCTTCTGGTGACAGAGCAAAATAACAGATATTTGGACGACTCTGCACGGTTTCTGGTTGGTTCAGAGCAAGAATATTAAGCCCACTATTGATTTGCGCGAGGGCATCAACATCATTTTTCAGTAATGGGCCGACGATGAGTGTGGCACCATCTTGTTGAGCTTGTGCGATAACCTGATCGATTGGTTGGCTGCTGGTATCGTAAATCTTAACTTCCGCATTCGGGTTCGCTGGTGCTGAAGCTACCCCAGTTACCTGTGATGATTCAGTTATATCCTGAGTAACGGGGTTATGATCACCAGTCTGTTCACCTGTTGTTTGTTCACTGCTGATGGCGGAGCGTTGTGGCACAGTGACGGGTTCAGTACCTTGAGATTTTGCCGCTTCAAAACCTTGCTGAATAGTGCGACCAAAGAGCCCTGGCTGCCCGTTAAGCGGGAGTAACAAAGCGATTTTACTGACCGATGCGGAATCGGTACTGGCAGGCCGTAAATCAGAGAGCTGAGTCGGCAGCGATTTGGCCCCAGGATTATTGGGATAGCGTATTTTCCAGTCCTGAATACCGGCTTTTAGTTTATCAAGATCCGTGCGATTGCTGCTCCAGACCTGTTGAAGATCGAGCCAGCCTTGCAGTGTATTTTCATCAGCATTAATTACAAGGCTGTTCATTTGCTCAGGTGTCATTGAGGCCAGGGCTTGCCAGGTGTCATCAATGTTTTTTTGTCGTGCGTCATTACCCAGTAAAGGCTCCTGGGCAATGTAAGCACGCAGTAGGGTCAGTGATGGCTGGGTTTGATTGGCGGCAATCACTGCACTGTAATACGACTGTTGCTGAGTGGCGTCGAGCCTGTTGAAGTCAATTCTCTTCAGAATGGCGGAGGCGGCAGCGTAATCCTGTTGCGCGGCTTTGATCTGTGCCAGTAGCAACAGCTGTTCCTGTTGCTGTGTATCAATGATATTTCCAGGTAGCTGGCTGTAAAGTTCGGATGCTTGCTGAGTTTGTCCTTCCTGCAACAGTGCACGAATGGCGAGTAATTGCCATTGGGTCTTGCTATCATCTGAGCTCTGCTGCATTTGCTGCAGATACCAGACAGAACTGGCGCTGCCATTGGCAGGTGGCTGTTCCTGGTATGTTTCGGGTGTCTGTGAAGTACACCCGGCAAAAATCAGCGCTACGAGTAATACAGGTAAACTGCGTCCGACTTTTGAAAGAGTAAAGGTTGAGAGTCGCATTCGATATCCAGTGGTTTTTAAATCTCAGTGCTCAATATTAAATCGGCAATACGGATGAAACAATGAAACAACACGAAACGGCAGCGATTTTAGCGAAAACGCTTTATATCGTCCCGACGCCTATCGGCAATCTCGGTGATATCACACAGCGGGCCCTCTCGGTGTTGCAGAGCGTTGATCTGATTGCCGCAGAAGATACGCGTCATACTGGTCTTTTATTACAGCATTTTGCGATAAATGCGCGTTTATTCGCACTGCACGACCATAATGAACAACAAAAAGCGGAAACTTTGCTGGCGAAACTACAAGAAGGGCAGAGTATCGCGTTAGTTTCGGATGCCGGGACGCCATTGATTAATGACCCTGGCTATCATTTGGTGCGTACTTGCCGCGAGGCGGGGATTCGTGTCGTGCCATTGCCAGGCCCCTGTGCTGCTATCGCCGCTCTGAGTGCCGCAGGATTGCCTTCAGACCGGTTTTGTTATGAAGGTTTTTTGCCCGCGAAATCTAAAGGTCGCTGTGATGCCCTGAAGGCAATTGAGCAGGAGCCACGGACGTTGATTTTTTATGAGTCAACTCATCGCCTGCTTGATAGCCTGGAAGATATTTGTACCGTACTGGGAGAGTCACGTTATGTGGTGCTGGCAAGGGAGCTGACCAAAACTTGGGAATCAATCCATGGCGCGCCTGTGGGTGAGTTACTGGCCTGGGTTAAAGAGGATGAAAACCGCCGCAAAGGGGAAATGGTACTGATTGTTGAAGGTTTTAAAGTGCAAAGTCATGATGCGTTACCTGCTGATGCTTTGCGTACTCTGGCCTTGCTACAAACTGAACTGCCACTCAAAAAAGCGGCAGCATTAACGGCGGAAATTCACGGCGTGAAAAAGAATGCCTTGTACAAATATGCCCTTGAGCAAGCAGAGAAGTAAGTTCCCGGGCCAGTTTTTATTTATCTGGTCGGGAATTGAACAACAAAGATAAACGGGTGGTGTGCCGCGTGACAGTTGCGGTGAAACCCTCTATACTTCGCCCCGAAGCTGACCAGGCAGTCGCCGCTTCGTCGTCGTCCTCCTTTGGGGGAGACAGGCGGAGGGGAGGAAAGTCCGGGCTCCATAGGGCAGGGTGCCAGGTAACGCCTGGGAGGCGCAAGCCTACGACCAGTGCAACAGAGAGCAAACCGCCGATGGCCCGCGTAAGTGGGATCAGGTAAGGGTGAAAGGGTGCGGTAAGAGCGCACCGCGCGTCTGGTAACAGTTCGCGGCACGGTAAACTCCACCCGGAGCAAGGCCAAATAGGGGTTCATAAGGTACGGCCCGTACTGAACCCGGGTAGGCTGCTTGAGCCAGTGAGCGATTGCTGGCCTAGATGAATGACTGTCCACGACAGAACCCGGCTTAACGGTCAGCTTCAACTCATTCAAAAACAATACGTTGAAGTACCTCTACCTGAGGTGCTTCAACGTTTGTTTATGTAGCTATTTTTTTTCATGTGCTTCATGCACGTCTGAGTGATTATCTTTTATGATTAATTTAATGCAGTAACTCGATATAATCGCAAATATCCCGCCAATCAGTGTTTCCAGTATTCTTTCAGATAATAAGTGATAGTTCGTATTATTAAAATAGATCGACATTTCTATTAATGACAGTACAAGCCCCGTCAGACATACGGTGCCAAATACGTTGTTTTTCTTTTGGTTACTAATAGGGATAAGAAACGAAAACAGCGCAATTAAAGTAAAGCCAATGTATGGCATGAGTGTCGAGGCATTAAAAGAGAAATACAATATTAACACAACAATAAGAGTACCAATGACACGGTCTCTGGTCAGAGATACAATATTCTTTAGTTTGGGGTTTAACACAAAAATGAACGTCAGTGGGGCCCAAAAAAAGTGATCGATGTTTATTCCACGTGATACTAAAACACATGCCAGTAGGCCAATGGAGTACACTAAAGACTGTTTAAGAAGACTTAAGCTGACGGTATCTTTCTTCAGCAAGATATATTTTTTTATTTGAAATAGTGATATCTTTCTGCGTGTACTGATACTGTAACAAAAGAGTAAGGTTATCACTGTACCGACCAATAATCCGATCATGTAACCATCAAAATCTGGTTTATTTAGTGTCGACCCTATAATAAAGAATATCATAGAGTATTTAATTGACATGTCTAATGATGAATCGATATTGTAAATTTGGTAATAAAAGAAAGGGGATATAAACAGGAATAAAAAGAACAGGATTCCCACACCTAAATAGTAACCGAGAAACGAAATAAAAAATATAAAAATTGAACAAAATAATGAATAGGAAATATTTCTATAGCTATTGGCTTTGTTGAAAATAGTATAGCTGTGTAATGTCGCGAGAGAGCTCCATAATGTTGCATCAATACCAGCGATGTAATAAGTAATAATAAAATTAATCATAATGCAAAAAGTTAAATAAAAACTTTCCGATAGCTTGGTCATTAACTTCTCCCGATGATCCAATCAGTACGCTTGTGACTTTTTTACATGTTTATTATCTTATTTAAAAAGTATACTTTTCTGCTCCTGGTTAGTCCAGCACAGGCACTTCATCGTAATACATTTTTTAGCCATGATGATACCCATTTGAACGTATTTTAATGTCAGAAAAAATGTGGTGCGATCAGGCTACAATATGAGACGGAAAATTATGATGTGAAATGCCAAAAGTTTAACAAACACGGGTTACATTCATCGTTTCCTGGTTTTAGACACCCGTATAATTACAGGCAAAAACCACTTACCGGGGAGAGGTACAGCCTTAAACGGAGCCTTCTTTTTCAATAACCAGAATTCTTGCTTCACCAACCGGGTGAGCGACATGCTCAGTGCCCGTCGCCGCATAAAAAACATCCCCTGTATTTAGCCGAACAATTTTAGTTTCTCCTGCTTCTTTGTAATACATGTCCACACGACCATCCATGACGGCGAAAACTTCCTGCCCATCATTGATATGCCATTTATAGGGTTTATCTGTCCAGTGCAGGCGAACAGTAGTGCCATCAAAATTGGCAATGTCAGTAGCGCCCCAGGCGTTTGTCGCGGTAAAATTTTTACTGACATAAGTTTGCATGATATATCCTTGAACAATGGGAGACAGGTACCCGGTCTTTATATATATCAGAAGGGGACCTCGGCTGACAGGTGCCTGTAGCTATTTTTTCAGCGTAATATGTTTTTCCGCCGTCATTATGCAGGGGACAGACCTGTTCTGAGATTAAACTGGCGGCCAGCATATCTGAAAGCCCTTTTGAGGCTCTTTTGTTACCCAAGTACTTTTCTAACAGCTGTGTTGCCAGTTCGATTGTCCCATTGCCGCGGGACATGAAGAAACATTATCTTCCTCCAGCAAGTTTCTATCAGT
This sequence comes from Citrobacter sp. JGM124, assembly GCF_018257795.1. Taxonomy (GTDB): domain Bacteria; phylum Pseudomonadota; class Gammaproteobacteria; order Enterobacterales; family Enterobacteriaceae; genus JGM124. The sequence continues at coordinate 42,026 of NZ_JAERJD010000008.1, forward strand.
GAGCGGTGTTTTCCAGGGAAACATTTCAATGAATTCACTGCCATGTCGCAGTGGACTGGAATAAATTGTTTCACCACAATTTGTACTAACAGGCTTGCCGTCGAGTGAAGTCAGCTGCCATGAACAGACAATTTTCCGGATATAATCATCATTATCTCCAGAAAATACAGTTTATCCAGGAAACTGCCTAAGGATAATAATGAAACTCAGGTATGAGTAGAAAAATAAATTTAACTTTTTTGTCATTTTTTTCTGTTAAATAGGATGTGGTCTGTTTGTGTTGAATAACGAGAGTAATGGTAGAGTGGTCGAAATTCTGTATTCCTGTAAACAGTACAGTAATACCCAGTGTTATGAAAATCACCCCACATAAACAGCAGAAAAGAATAAAAATACTTTTTGGTTAGATACGGCAGGAATAATACCTCGGGTAAATAATACTAACTTATCTCCAGCTCGAATATCGCTTGCCGGGGTATTGATGTCAATTTTTTATAGCATCCATTGCTTCAGTCCTAATGCAATAAGATATATGCCTCAGTGTAACAGGCTATTCGGGGACTAAATTTTTATACTGTGGGGCATTATCAAAATTGCATTAGGACCTGGCGTTAGCGCCAGGCTGAAACAAGCAACAGCAAAGTAAAACCATACTGAAATGCCCATATTACCTCCTTTTTATGGATAATAGAGGTAATAAATGCCATGAGAAATGTACAGAATGGGCATGGAATGGCAAAAAATGGACAAGGATACAGAAATAGGATTCAGTATTTTTTAAGCTGCTAAATCAATCAGTAAAGCTTTTAACCCGGTGCTGGCTAATAGAGTAATACTGCCCTCATCACAGATAAATGCACCATCACCACAGGTTAAGTTTTCTGTGTGCTTGTCAGATGTCGCTGTCACAGTTCCGTTAATGGATTGCAAATAAGCACGGCGTCCCAACAGCGAAATAGTTTGTTGCTGGCCCGGTTGCAGATTGAGGTGATGAACTCTGATATTCTGGCGCAACTGTAATGTTGATTTCCCCCCCTCAACAGAGGCAATCAGTTGCTGGGGCTGGCGGTTTAGGCTGATTTTTTGAATTAACGGGTTATCCCCTTCCGGGCAGGCATCCAGCCAAAGCTGTATTCTGGTCAACGGAGTTTTTTTGCTGACATTATGCTCGCTATAACTGCTCCGGGGTTGGGCGGATAACAGAACGGCCTCACCGGTTTTTACCAGAATATGGCGACCGTCGTTATCTCGATATTCTGCTTCGCCTTCCAGAACGAGGTTGAGAATATCTACTTTCGGATAACTTCTGGGTTGTAATGACGCGCCCGGGGCTAAAACTTCCTGATTAAGTACGCGCAACGAAGCATAACCGAGTAATTTAGGGTCAAAATAGTGCCCAAAGGAGAAGGTGTAGCGGGCTTTCAACCAACCGTAGTCAGCCTCACCACACTGTTTAGCTGTTCTTATAGTGATCATGATGGGTAACCTCTTTTTAAGCTACACTCATGTTAGAGCTATAGACGCTGTATTGTTAGCCAGTTAATCTGCACGGTATCGTCAAATTTACTGAATGAGACTCAAATGGCAAAAGAGAGAGCATTAACGCTGGAAGCGCTGAGAGTTATGGATGCCATTGACAGGCGTGGTAGCTTTGCGGCGGCGGCTGATGAATTAGGACGAGTCCCTTCGGCACTCAGTTATACCATGCAAAAGCTTGAGGAAGAGCTGGATGTTGTGCTTTTTGATCGCTCAGGCCATCGTACTAAATTCACCAATGTTGGCCGTATGCTGCTGGAAAGAGGGCGGGTTCTGCTGGAGGCCGCGGATAAACTGACTACTGATGCAGAAGCATTGGCCCGCGGCTGGGAAACTCATCTGACAATTGTTACGGAAGCACTGATACCTGCTGAAAAGCTTTTTCCTTTGGTCGACAGACTTGCCGAGAAAGCCAACACGCAGCTCTCCATTGTCTCTGAAGTATTAGCGGGTGCCTGGGAACGCCTTGAACAGGGGCGTGCCGATATTGTCATTGCCCCGGATCTGCATTTTCGAACATCATCAGAAATTAACAGTCGCAAATTGTATCAGCTCTTGAATGTGTCAGTGGCGGCACCGGACCATCCCATTCACCTTGAGCCTGAACCCCTGGCAGAGGCGACGCGAGTGAAATACCGTGGTATTGCGATAGCGGATACCGCACGGGAAATACCTGTACTGACGGTACAGTTGCTGGATAAGCAGCCGCGTCTGACCGTCAGCTCCATGGAAAATAAGCGACAAGCATTGCTGGCGGGGTTAGGGGTAGCGTCTATGCCCTATGAATTAGTTGAACGTGATATCGCTGAAGGTCGCCTGCGGGTAGTGAGCCCGGAAACCACTCGCGAGATGGACATTATTATGGCCTGGCGTCGTGACAGTATGGGGGAGGCAAAATCCTGGTGTCTGCGTGAAATACCTAAGATATTGAAAAAATAACCCCCTGTTTTTCTGCCATCCCCCCCTGTGAATCAATGTGCGTCACAGGGGGGGTTAGTTAATTAGATCCCTCCACTCCCTTTGGCAGCCGCTGCCACTGTCTGATTACGCAGCGTTTCCATCCGCATCTGGATCGGTGGGAATGGCATTTCGATATTATGTTCATGGAACCCTTGCAGGATCTGCTGGTGTATTTCATGGCGTAGCGGCATACGATGGGCCATTTCCGCTGCATAAACGCGCAAATCAAAGATCTGAATGCCCTGTTGCAGATTAACCAGGAAGGCTTCTGGTTGGGGGGTATCAAGCACTAATGAACAACGTTTCGCTGCCTGTAACAAGATCTCGGTGACCTCTTCAGGATTGGCATCGGCAGGTGCCGGAATGGTCAGCACGACACGGGTAACCGAATCAGAGAGCGACCAGTTAATAAATTGCTCAGTAATAAAAGCCTGGTTGGGCACGATTATCTCTTTACGATCCCAGTCACTGATAGTGGTTGCCCGGGTATTGATACGCGTTACTGTACCGGTTAATTCCCGAATGGTCACGGTGTCACCAATACGGATAGGTTTCTCAAACAGGATTATTAAACCAGAAACAAAATTGGCAAAAATTTGCTGTAAACCAAAACCGAGCCCGACGCTCAGTGCAGCAACAAGCCATTGCAGTTTTGACCATTCAATACCCACCAAAGAGAATCCAGCCAGGCCGCCTATTAGCATTAACAGGTATTTGGTAATGGTTGTAATGGCATATCCTGTACCGGGAGCCAGATCCAAGTGCTGGAGAAGTGCCAGCTCAAGCAGTGCTGGCAGGTTACGTACCAGTTGTACGGTGATTATCAGTACCAGGATCGCGATTAGTAATGAGCTGAGAGTAATAGGTTCAATACTTTCAACACCCTGTACACTTGATGTGACATCCCACAACGTGATATTGCCCAGGAAGCCAAAGGCAGAATGGATTTCTGACCATAAGACAATCACGGAAAGTAGGGCAATTAAGGTCAGAAGAGACCGGACCAGTTTTAACGACTGGGCGCTGATAGCATCAAGATCGATTTCCGTGTCATCGACGTTATCAATAATGCCCTCAACACTATGGGCATGGTTTGGATCCTCTTCCCCTCGTGCTCGTTGGGCGAGAATATCTGCCCGTCGCTGTCTGGCACGATCAAAAGCCAGACGGCGTCGTTGGATCAGCATCCAGCGGCGGATGATATAGTAGATAATCAGCAGTAAAAACCAGATTGCCACTGAGGTTTCCATTCGTGCCAGCAAGGCTTGTGCAGTCGCGAGATAGCCAACTATTGCGGCCAGGATCGCGACTAAAGGCGCACTGAGCATCAGGTTCCACAATAGCGTATTAACCAGATTTTCACCGCTTCCCTGTTTGTCGAGGTACAGGGGTAACCCTGCACGCTTAAGGCTCAGGGTCACCATTGCCAATGCACCACAAATTAGAATGAAGCAGAGCCTTCCAAGCGTTGCTGAAAATTCGCGATCATTGAGGTTATTGAACATGATAAGCGCCATGATCAGGGGCACAATCAAGCCAATGCTCATAATGTAGTAGCGCATAGCCCGGGAGACACGTTCGCGATGCCAGCCAAAATGAACAATAAACAGTCCATTCGGGCGGGCGAAAATAGCGCAAATCATCACGCCCCATAGCAGTGGAACGGTGGCGGTTACCCCATCACCAATCGCTACCGCAATAGGGTAAGGCCAGGCTTCTTGTAAGCCATGGCCGAGCGTTGCCCACAGTATGGGTAGCGGCAAGGCCACCAAAATAGACCAAAAGACATTACGGAGCGTTAAGCTGAAATGATCCTGGGTTACCTTGCCGACTCTGGCGCTGGAACGTTCAAGAAATTCGGTAAAATGGCGACGTGAACTGACGCTGAAACCTACCAGAATTAATGCCCCGAACAGTGGCAGTATGGTTTCTTTGCTTGTTATCATCATGATAAATGCTTTACCTAACTGACTGAAAGTATCCAGTGAAACCAGGTTGCGTAAAGCATGTAAGACATCCAGTGGCCAGTTAAGCCCCATTGGGCTAACATCTGACGTCCAGAACAGATAGCGGTGGGTAGCTTCATTAACTTCTCTGAGTGCATCTTCAAGCTGGCTGTTGGCAACTTTCAGCTTCGTCAGTTCCAGAATGAGCGCATCCCCCCCTTTCAGGAGGGAATTCAGCAGCCCACGTTGGGTACGAAGCTGTGCATCCAGAATACGGCTCTGTTCTGCCGTCAAGGGATCACCATCCAGTTGGTGAATCTGGCGTAGTTCGGTTTGTTTATTGAGAAGGTCTTCATAAGCCAGGCGCTGAACCCGTAACTGGGCCAGTTCAGTATCCAGCTGCTGAGACTTAGGCATATCTGGCAACCGTGCTACCTGGGCGCGCAGGGCTTCCCCTAAGACATTGGATACCCCTAACCACTGGGCCTGTTCGCGTAAGGTATTTAACGCCTGACGAACCTGAACGGTTTGTGTATTGGCCTGGCGTTGCTGGGAAGCAACCAGCTCCATACGCTGGGCTTGTTGATTCAGTGCCTGTGAAAGCTCACGGTTAGTTTTAAATTGTTCCGTAATTGCCGGGGGTAAATTCTCACTGGCTTCTGCAAGCTGCTCAGTACTTTCCAGAGCCTGTTCCGCTTCGCGCTGACGCTGGTTATTGAGCTGATTACGCAGGGACTGGAGATAAGCGTCAAGCAATGTACTTTGCTTGGCAGCCAGTTCTGCTCGCATCCGTGCCAGTTCCTGGCGGTTGTTTGCTGACAGTTGTGCCAGTTCTAGTTCATCGACCAGGGCTTTGAGTCGCGCGGCCTCTGCCAGTAGTGCCGTATGCTGGGCCTGAGTTAGGGCTGAACTGCCAGAAGAAGATTGTAATCCTATTTTACGTTCAACCTCATTTAACTGACGACGAAGATCCGTCTGCTGCTGAGGTAACTGACCCAGTGAGTCTGTGATATCCCTGATACGATCTTGTTCTTGTTGCGCTAAACGGCTTTTATCCAGCAGTTGGCTGCTGACTTGCAGAACTTCTTGGTTCAGGGCGTCAGTGGAAAGATTCGTGGGTGCTTTTGGCGGTTCTTCCTCTATGCCTGCAATCTGTTTGTGCAGTGTTTGTGAGAGCTTAGGGAAGTTATCTATCGCTTGTTGATATTGCCTGGCGCGTTCAAGCGAGCCAGTACGTTCATCAAGCGCATTAAGGGCAGACTGTAACGCGTCGATAACTTCCGCCTGATTGGGGGTGTTTCCGGCGGCTTTGATCTGCTCAAGATCTTGTGAAACTTGTTTTTGATCAGGGACGGTGGCAGCGTGCGCCACCCCCATACTGAAGCAAAAAGCTATCAGGAAAAAGATAATTGGGCGCACGAGTCTGCCTGTCACATTATTCTTCGGTGCTTTCCCCGGCCAGAGTGCTGGTCACGGGGGACTTGTCATGTGTTGTGTCTTCCTGAACGGTCGGTTCATTGGTGGCTTCGGATGATACCGCCAGTGGCTGACCAATCAAGGTAGGAGAAAGGCTCTGTAAAGACGCGAGCAGATCAACTTTGCCTGGTGCAAACAGGTTAATAACCGTAGAGCCCAGTTTGAAACGGCCCATCTCATGGCCTTTGAGTAAAGCAACAGAACCTTCGCTTTCACCCGCAGGCCAGGTTTTACGCTTGATCACCCCTTCACGAGGTGGGGTAACCGTTCCTGACCAGATTGTTTCGATACTGCCGACAATGGTGGCACCGACCAGAATCTGTGCCATCGGGCCAAATTCAGTATCAAACAAGCAAATCACGCGCTCATTACGGGCAAATAAGTTTGGCACGTTCTGTGCGGTTAAGTGGTTGACTGAGAAAAGATCCCCTGGGACATAGATCATCTCACGCAGAATGCCGTTACAAGGCATATGCACACGGTGATAATCCCGTGGTGATAGATAGGTGGTGACAAAACTGCCATTACGGAACAGGTCTGCCATTTGATAGTTTCCTGCCAGCAGGGCTTCCAGACTGTAATCATGCCCTTTGGCTTGTAAAATCTTGTCCTCTTCAATACGCCCTAACTGGCTGATGACACCGTCAGCAGGCATGACAAGGATATTCGGGTCAGTATTGAGTGGGCGAGCATCCTCACGTAATGGACGCACAAAAAAATCATTAAAAGTACGATAGCTTGCTGTGTCTGGCTTCTGCGCTTCTTTCATATCGACTTTATAGAATCGAACAAACAGGTCAATGACCAGCTTAGTCAGCCATCCTGCTTGTTTGCTTGCACCCCAACCAGCCAGGCGAGTCAGCCACAGTTTTGGCAAAATATATTGGAGCGAAAGTTTGATTTTGTTTAACAAAATAGCCTCCTGGCTAAATGTCTCAAATGAGAAGCTGGACATAAAAAGGCAACGATTCTAGCGATGTCCAGCTTAATTGTCAGTTTTCCGTATCAGAAAGACCTTTACGCGTTTTTACTTCGGCCATGCTTTCCAAAATACGGTGGTAGTTTTCAAAGCGGGTTTCGGCGATATCACCCCGCTCAACGGCTTCACGCAAGGCACAGCCTGGATCATTGTCATGACGGCAGTCCCGATACTTACAGTGACCCAAATAGTCTTGAAATTCGACAAAACCCTGGGTGATTTGTTCCGGCGCCAGATGCCATAAACCGAATTCACGCACTCCCGGGGAGTCAATAACATCACCACCACCCGGAAAATGGTAGAGGCGTGATGCCGTTGTGGTATGTTGTCCCAATCCTGAGTTGTCTGAAACATCGTTGACCAGGATTTGATTTTCTTCAAAACCGAGGAGTCTGTTTAACAGGCTGGACTTGCCCACCCCAGATTGACCAGCAAAAATACTGATGCGTCCAACCAGGGCGTCTTCCAGTTCTTTTAACCCTTCCGCCCGATAGCTTGAAACCATCAATACGCGGTAGCCTATCTTACGATAGATATCCATCTGTTCGTCGACCCATTGCCGGCCTTCATCATCAAGGAGGTCGGTTTTGTTGAGAACCAGTAATGGTTCAACATCCAGGGTTTCACAGGCCACCAGGTAGCGATCAATAATATTTAAAGATAGCTCTGGCAAAATAGCCGACACGATGATGATTTGGTCAATATTTGCCGCAATAGGTTTTACCCCATCATAGAAATCCGGGCGTGTCAGCACAGAGGTACGTGGGTGGACGGCTTCAACAATCCCTTTTTTAGAGACTTGTTCAGCATTCTCTTTCGCCGGGCGCCAAACGACTTTATCCCCGGTAACCAGAGAACGAATGGTCCGTCGAATATGGCAACGATGTACTGACCCGTCTGCGGATTCCACGTCAGCGTGCTGGCCGAAGCGACTGATTACCGTCCCTTCACGTCCTTCATCGAACTGTGCATCATCGGCATCGTGTTTCTCCACGGTTTTGACTAAACGGCGCTCATGGTTTGCTTTTACACGTCGTTGCTGGCCTTTGGAGAGTTTATTTTTGCTCAAGCGTACTCACTCCTGGTCGCCCATGATGGGCAAAAGTTCTATGATACACACAATCTGACCTGAATTAACCCACCGTCATCGCAGGGTGGCACATTGAAAGAAGGAAAATAGCATGAGTGGCAATGAAAACAATCTGATTTGGATTGATTTGGAAATGACCGGTCTTAACCCTGAACATGACCGTATTATCGAGATAGCCACCCTGGTGACCGATGCTAATCTGAATATTCTGGCAGAGGGGCCAGTTATTGCTGTTCATCAGTCGGATGATCAACTTGGGCTGATGGATGACTGGAACGTGCGGACGCATACCCACAGCGGTTTAGTGGCACGAGTTAAGGCCAGTACAAAAAACGAGCAAGCAGCCGAGCAAGAGACACTTGAATTCCTTAGAAAGTGGGTACCTGCTAACACTTCTCCTATTTGTGGTAATAGTATCGGCCAGGATCGACGCTTCCTGTTTAAATATATGCCTGAGCTGGAAGCTTATTTCCATTATCGCTATTTGGACGTAAGTACTTTAAAAGAGCTGGCCCGCCGCTGGAAACCAGAGATATTGCCAGGTTTTAAAAAGCAGGGCACGCATCAGGCAATGGATGATATTCGCGAATCCGTTGCTGAACTGGCTTATTACCGTGAGCATTTTATCCAGAGTTGAGTGGTATTTGCAGGTAAAGCAATATCGGGCTATACAGGGCTGCTGATTAAATCACCGCTTTGTCGGTTTAATCAGCAATCAAACAAAAAACTCGAAAAAAAGTCATTGGGGGCTTGCTACAGCAACGAATTCTCGTATAATGCGCCTCCCGTACCGATACAGATTTTACGCAGTAAAATGTGTGACGATACCCAGAGCGGGAATAGCTCAGTTGGTAGAGCACGACCTTGCCAAGGTCGGGGTCGCGAGTTCGAGTCTCGTTTCCCGCTCCAAGTTTTTGTCATCATAATGATAATTTACAGTTTTAGTTTACTTAAAAAGGTATGCTAATCGGCTGTATTTTTTTGTTTCTTTTTTTCTGCGCACAGGTTTATCCACAGGCCATCGCTATCCTCTCATTTTATCTACAAAATAGGTAAGATTTGCGTCGTTATTTTAATTCGTTGATTTTAATGAACTTAATTTAATTTTTGATTATTGCATTAGCATCTGAAAGATTTTTCTTTGCATTTATTTGTGATACGTCTGGAATTTTATTCACATGCTGTGGACATGTCAGGCATCACGCGGAAGTCCTTTTTCAATTACTCTGACCAGACGCTGCTTCTGCGGTAGCTGAACCTCTATTTCCTGCTCGGAACGTCGTTGTAATTGCTGCTTTATCGCCCACTCTATATGCTCATCCAGTAACGGATGTTCTCCTTTACGCTGCTGAAGAGCGGTTAAGTTAGCCTCATCCCAGGGGGCATTTCCCAGAGCTACCGCCACATTTCTTAACCATCGCAAATGGCCAATACGACGGATCGCAGAGCCTTCGGTAATACGTAAGAAATGGGCTTCTGTCCAGCTGAACAGCTCCGTCAGAGGGGGGGCATGCAATGCCTTGCGTGGGCTGAAATCATCTTCTTCTGTGAGCTGCGAGAATCGATTCCATGGGCAGATTAGCTGGCAGTCATCACAGCCATAAATCCGGTTCCCAATGAGTGGGCGAAACACTTCCGGGATAGCGCCTTCGAGCTCAATCGTTAAATACGATATACAGCGACGGGCATCAACCGTATAAGGCTCCACAATAGCACCGGTAGGACAAATTTTGATGCAGGCGACGCAGCGACCACACTCCTCTTGTATCGGCTGGTCAATGGGGAGTGGAATATCGACTAACAACTCCCCAAGAAAAAAGAAAGATCCTGCTTCACGGTTTAATATTAGTGAGTGCTTACCTGTCCAGCCCAGGCCCGCTTTTTCCGCCAGGGGGCGCTCTAAAATCGGTGCTGAATCAACAAAAGGTCTAAAATTAAGGGTAGTACAGTGAGACTGGATTTTTTCACCCAGTTTTTTAAGACGCTGGCGTAGTACTTTATGATAATCACGTCCCAAGGCATAACGACTGACGTAGCCGAGCTGGGGATTTTTAAGCGTTGAAGCAAAGGCAGCATTCGCCGGGAGGTAGTTCATACGCACACTGATCACTCTCAGCGTTCCTGGCTGTAACTCATTCGGGCGTGCTCGCATCATCCCGTGTCGCGCCATCCAGTCCATTTCGCCGTGATATTGTTTATCCAGCCAGGCTTGTAACTTAGGTTCACTGGCAGAAAGATCCGTGTCAGTGATGCCCACTTGCTGGAAACCCAGCTCGATGCCCCACTGTTTTATTAATTGTGCTAACTGATTGTAATCGAGGGGGTGTGACATGACTGACCATTATCTGAAAAAGTACTCAAAAAGTATACCACACTCAGTTTGGCCAGCAGACTGGTTACGGCACTCTGAAAAAGAGGCGGCCGATATCCTTGGTCTTACGCTCTATGAGCTAATGCTACGGGCGGGGGAGGCGGCATTTCAGGTTGCGCGTGGACATTATCCCTCAGCCCGCCACTGGCTGATTCTCTGTGGTGGTGGGAATAACGGCGGTGATGGCTATGTTGTCGCGCGATTATGCCAGGCAGCTGGGATACAGGTTACGTTACTGGATGCAGGTGGAAATAAACCGTTACCTGAAGAGGCTCAACAAGCACGTCAGGCATGGCTGAATGCGGGTGGTATTCCCCACCACGAACAGGCACCCTGGCCGGAATCCATTGACTTAATCATTGATGGCATACTTGGAACGGGCTTGAACACTGCACCAAGAAACAACGTTGCGACATTGATAACACAGATCAATAACCATCCAGCACCGACTATTGCGCTGGATATTCCCTCCGGGCTGCTTGCGGATACGGGAGCAGCACCAGGGGCGGTAGTGCAGGCGGATCACTGTGTGACGTTTATCACCCTCAAACCCGGTTTGCTGACAGGAAAAGCGCGTGACGTGGTTGGCGAACTGCATCATACAAGCCTGGGGCTTGATGCCTGGTTGGAGATAAACCCTGCGCCCATCATGCGTTTTGATAGCCAAAACCTCGCCAGCTGGCTACCCCCCAGGCGGCCAACGTCCCATAAAGGGGATAATGGTCGGCTGGCCATCATTGGCGGTGACAGTGGAACTGCAGGTGCCATTCGTCTGGCGGGAGAGGCATCCGTACGCAGCGGTGCCGGGTTGGTACGTGTGATGACGCGCGCCGAGAATAGTATTCCGCTACTGACAGCCCGGCCCGAATTAATGGTACATGAGTTGACACCAGAATCTCTGGACGAAGCGCTGGAATGGGCGGATGTGATTGCCATTGGCCCGGGGCTGGGGCAAAAGACATGGGGGCAGGAGGCTTTAAAACGTGTTGAAAAGAGTGATAAATCGATGTTATGGGACGCGGATGCACTTAACCTTCTGGCAATCAGCCCTGATAAGCGTCAAAATCGTATTATTACGCCGCATCCTGGTGAGGCCGCAAGATTACTGAACTGTTCTATTGCCCAAATTGAGAGTGACCGCCTGCAATCAGCTCGCCAGCTGGTCAAACAATATGGGGGGGTTGTGGTCTTAAAAGGAGCGGGAACGATAGTGGCCAGCGAGTATGCGCTGGCGATAATCGATGTGGGTAATGCCGGGATGGGGAGTGGTGGAATGGGGGATGTTTTATCCGGAATTATCGCGGCTTTACTGGCACAGAAATTGACACCTTTTGAGGCTGCTTGTGCCGGTTGTGTCGCCCACGGTGCGGCAGCAGATATGATTGCCCGGAGCACCGGAACCCGCGGTATGCTGGCGACTGACCTGTTCGCAGCACTTTATCCATTTATTAATCCAGACTTGAATACCTGAAGCCATGATAAATCGAGTTATTGAATTACCTGACGAAGCGTCAACATTAGCGCTGGGTGCAAGCCTGGCTAACGCCTGTGAAGGGGCCACTGTTATCTATCTTTATGGTGATTTAGGTGCCGGGAAAACCACGTTTAGTCGGGGCTTCTTGCAAGCATTAGGTCATCAGGGAAATGTGAAAAGCCCAACCTACACGCTGGTTGAACCCTATCAGCTTGATACAAAATGGGTTTACCATTTTGACCTCTATCGATTAGCGGATCCTGAAGAACTGGAGTTTATGGGGATCCGTGACTATTTTACTCATGATGCTATCTGCCTGGTTGAGTGGCCACAACAAGGTGCCGGTGTGCTACCGGCACCTGATTTAGAATTGCATCTGACCTATCAAGCCCAAGGACGTGAGGCATTGATTAGTGCAGTTTCCACATCAGGTGAGAAATTGCTGGCCAGATTCGCCAAATAGCAAGGATAACTGGATGATCTCTCGTGTTAAAAGTGGGTTGATAGCGGGTCTATTGTGGGTATGTGCCTGGCCGGGGTTGGCAGCAACGTTGTCTGATATCCAGGTTTCTAACGGGGATAATCAGGCTCGCATTACTTTTAGTTTTCAGGGTGATCCGCAGTATAATTTTATCCAGGAAAGTAACAGAAAATTAGTGCTGGATATTAAACAAACCGGCATTATTCAGGGCCTGCCTCTCTCATTTAGCGGGGCTAATCTGGTGAAAAGTATCCAGGCCGGGCAACCAAAAGATGATCAATTCATACGGTTGATCGTTGACTTGACCAAAGCCGGTAAAGCGCGAGCTGTAAAACAGAAGCAAAGGGGCACTGACTTGGTGATCTTCACCATTGATGCTGACCCCCCTGCACCCACAGTACCCACGATGCCTGTTCGTAATAGTGAACCCGTGCGCAACCCGTTTAACACTCAGAAAGCAACTGCTGCTATTAACAGCACCCAAGGGATTGCCACTGCACCCGTTGCCGTTTCAGGTAACAAAAATGCTGGCAAGGTCGTGGTCGCTATTGATGCAGGACATGGTGGGCAGGATCCTGGTGCAATAGGCCCGGGGGGGAGTCGAGAGAAAAATATTACGCTCTCGATTGCGAATAAACTACAAGTGCTCCTGAATGCTGATCCGATGTTCAGGGGGGTTATGACCCGTAATGGTGACTACTTTGTCTCTGTTATGGGGCGTTCTGATGTGGCTCGTAAGCAGAATGCGAACTTGCTGGTTTCCATCCATGCGGATGCAGCACCTAACCGTGAGGCTAGTGGGGCATCGGTATGGGTTCTTTCTAACCGCCGGGCTGACAGTGAAATGGCAAGCTGGCTGGAGCAGCACGAGAAGCAGTCAGAGTTACTGGGTGGGGCTGGCGATGTGCTGGCCAATAATCAAGCCGACCCTTATCTCAGCCAGGCTGTGCTGGACTTACAATTCGGGCATTCTCAGCGGGTGGGCTACGATGTGGCCGTGCGTGTACTCTCGAAACTACAACGAGTTGGCAGTTTGCATAAACGTCGCCCGGAACATGCCAGTCTTGGGGTACTACGCTCACCAGATATACCTTCGCTGCTGATTGAGACGGGGTTTATCAGTAATACTGCCGAAGAGAAGCTGCTGAACAGTGACCGCTATCAGCAGCAGATTGCTCAAGCAATTTATGAAGGGCTACGAGCCTACTTTACCGAATTCCCGTTGCAAGCGGCACCTGGTGTCCCTGCTGCAGCACTGAAATAAAGTGATTACCATTCACTAGGGAGAGATCATGCCGATTCAGGTATTGCCACCGCAACTGGCGAATCAGATAGCTGCAGGTGAAGTTGTTGAACGTCCCGCATCGGTAGTGAAAGAGTTAGTCGAAAACAGTATCGATGCGGGAGCCACGCGCATTGATATCGACATTGAACGCGGTGGTGCGAAGCTTATTCGTATCCGTGACAATGGTTGCGGTATTAAGCAAGAAGAGCTGGCATTAGCACTCGCTCGTCATGCAACCAGTAAAATCACCTCTCTGGACGATCTGGAAGCCATCATCAGTCTGGGATTTCGTGGGGAAGCGTTGGCCAGTATCAGTTCAGTATCGCGTTTAATGCTGACATCACGTACTGCAGAACAAAGTGAGGCATGGCAAGCCTATGCTGAAGGCCGGGATCAGGATGTGAGCGTTAAGCCCGCAGCGCATCCTGTAGGAACGACCCTCGAGGTATTGGATCTTTTTTATAATACACCCGCGCGTCGTAAATTTATGCGCACGGAAAAAACTGAATTTAATCATATTGATGAAATAGTCAGACGTATTGCCCTGGCGCGTTTTGATATTGCGATTAACCTCAGCCATAACGGCAAAATGGTGCGCCAGTACCGTGCGGTTCAGGAAGGGGCGGCGCGTGAGCGTCGACTGGGCACCATTTGTGGTAATGCATTTTTGGAACATGCTCTGGCGATTGAGTGGCAGCATGGTGATCTTGCCCTGAGCGGCTGGGTCGTGGAACCTGAAGCATCGACCGCCGCGCTGGCAGAGATTCAGTACTGCTATGTGAATGGTCGAATGATGCGAGATCGCCTGATTAATCATGCTATTCGTCAGGCCTATGAAGATCAGTTGGGCATCGACCAGCAACCCGCTTTTGTCCTCTATCTGGAAGTGGATCCGCATCAGGTTGATGTGAATGTACACCCCGCGAAGCATGAAGTACGTTTCCATCAGTCACGTTTAGTGCATGATTTTATTTATCAAGGGGTATTGAGTGTACTGCAGCAGCAAAAAGAGACTCTCCCAATAGTCCCGGCGGGGGAGGAAACGTCTGCCAGCACCCTGCCTTGCCCACCAGAAAATCGTGTTGCTGCAGGACGTAATCAATTTGCGAGCCCTTCAGTGCCGCGCAAAACAGTAAGTGCAGCGCCAAACACAGATGGAGATCGTCATCGTTCGGCACCACCACTCTGGCCTCATGCCACTCCGGGTTATCAAAAACAACAGGGGGCTTTGTACCAGCAGTTACTTGCGACCCCTAAAACGGGCGAGCCTGTTGTGTCACGAGCTGAAGAGCCCACGGCATTAGAAGGGAATACACACAGTTTTGGTCGGGTGCTTACCGTCCTCGCTCCGGATCTGGCCTTGCTGGAACGTAATGGCAAACTTGCGCTGCTTTCCTTAGTGGTGGCGGAGCGTTGGTTGAAACAAGCACAGCTTTTACCTGAAGCGGAGAGTTTGCGTGCGCAGCCGTTATTAATTCCGCTGCGTTTGAAAGTGACTCCGGAAGAGCATGATGTGCTGGTTGAAAATCAAGCACTTTTGCTTGAGATGGGGATAGAACTGGCTATAGAAGCCCAACAGATCACCGTTCGGGGTGTACCTTTACCTTTGCGTAAACAAAATTTACAAATCTTGATTCACGAACTGACAAGATACTTAACACAACAGTCAGAGGTGACACCAGGCCTGCTTGCAACACATATTGCCCGTCATTTAGTCAGTGAATATGAGCAGTGGAGCCAGTCGCAGGCAATTACCTTACTGGCCGAGGTTGAGCGAATTTGCCCTCAGTTGGTGAAGACGCCTCCTGGCGGTTTGTTGCAACCTATTGACTTACAAATGGCGATGAACGCCCTGAAACATGACTGAACTGAATAAAAGCCTGCCACAGGCTATCTTTTTGATGGGGCCGACGGCCTCAGGTAAAACGGCATTGGCAATTAATTTGCGCCAAACATTGCCTGTAGAGTTGATCAGCGTTGACTCAGCCCTCATCTACCGAGGGATGGATATTGGAACCGCTAAACCGACAGCAGAAGAGCAGGCGTTAGCGCCGCATCGGCTGCTGGATATCCTGGACCCATCACAGGCATATTCTGCCGCAGACTTCCGGCGGGATGCGCTGGCGGAGATGGCTGAGATTAGTGCCGCGGGACGTATCCCACTGCTGGTGGGCGGTACGATGCTTTATTTTAAAGCATTATTAGAAGGATTATCGCCTTTGCCTTCAGCCTCACCAGAGGTAAGAGCAGAAATAGAACAGCAGGCCGCAGAGCATGGATGGGAGGCGTTACATGGACAACTCCGGTCTATTGACCCTGTTGCGGCAGCCAGGATTCATCCAAATGATCCACAAAGACTTTCCCGAGCACTGGAAGTTTTTTTCATTTCGGGTAAAACTTTAACGGAACTGACGCAAACGTCAGGAGAGGCTTTACCGTACCAGGTGCATCAGTTTGCTATCGCCCCCGCGAAACGTGAACTGCTTCATCAACGGATTGAGCAGCGTTTTCATCAGATGTTAGCTTCAGATTTTGAAGCAGAAGTACGGGCTCTTTTTGCCCGCGGAGATTTACATCCGGATATGCCTTCGATTAGATGCGTTGGTTATCGACAGATGTGGTCTTATTTGAACGGTGAAATTTCACACGATGAGATGACCTATAAAGGCATTTGTGCAACACGACAATTGGCAAAACGTCAGCTAACTTGGTTACGTGGGTGGGAAAGTGTCCATTGGCTGGATAGCGATCTCCCTGAGCAGGCTTATCGCAACGTATTACAGGTAGTTAGTGCGAACCATAAATGAAAGTGTACAATTGACAGGGCGACGTGTGTAAATTTTACGCTGTTTTTCTGAGCAAATTGCTCTTGAGTGACAAACAACAAACATATAAGGAAAAGAGAGAATGGCAAAGGGGCAATCTTTACAAGATCCGTTCTTGAACGCTTTGCGTCGGGAACGCGTTCCAGTTTCTATTTATTTGGTGAATGGTATTAAGTTGCAAGGACAGATTGAGTCTTTTGACCAGTTCGTTATCCTGTTGAAAAATACAGTAAGCCAGATGGTTTATAAGCATGCTATTTCTACCGTGGTGCCGTCACGTCCGGTTTCACATCACAGTAATAATGCAGCAGCTGGAACGTCTGGTAACTACCATCAGGGTGCAGGTTCTGCAGCGCAACAAGACAGCGAAGAAGCTGAATAATATTGCGTGTTGTTTCCAGTGCGGGGGGCTCAGTTCAGCTGCGTTCCCCACTGGTCTTTTGAGAGGTTATGCATTTGTTTGACCGTTACGATGCTGGTGAGCAGGCGGTACTAGTACACATCTATTTTTCGCAAGACAAAGATATGGAGGACTTGGTGGAGTTTGAATCCCTGGTCTCTTCTGCCGGCGTTGAAGCACTCCAGGTGGTCACAGGTACTCGCAAGGCCCCACACCCCAAGTATTTTGTTGGTGAAGGTAAAGCAATTGAGATTGCTGAAGCAGTTAAAACCACGGGAGCATCGGTCGTGTTGTTTGATCATGCGTTGTCGCCAGCTCAGGAGCGCAACCTTGAAGCACTATGCCAGTGTCGAGTCATTGATCGTACAGGATTAATCCTGGACATATTTGCCCAACGTGCGCGCACCCATGAAGGGAAACTGCAGGTTGAGCTGGCCCAGCTACGCCATTTGGCGACTCGTCTGGTGCGAGGCTGGACTCACCTTGAACGGCAAAAAGGCGGGATTGGCCTGCGAGGCCCTGGTGAGACCCAACTTGAGACGGACCGTCGTCTGCTGCGTAATCGTATTATGCTTATCCTTTCGCGACTGGAACGGGTTGAAAAACAACGTGAACAAGGTCGACGTTCCCGCGCGAAAGCCGATGTGCCAACAGTCTCTCTGGTAGGCTATACCAATGCGGGTAAGTCTACCTTATTTAACCGAATTACCGCGGCTGATGTGTATGCTGCGGATCAGCTATTTGCCACACTTGACCCTACACTGCGCCGGATTGACGTTGCAGATGTTGGCGAAACGGTGCTGGCGGATACTGTCGGTTTTATTCGCCATCTGCCACATGATTTGGTAGCAGCGTTTAAGGCCACCCTGCAGGAGACACGTCAGGCAACGTTGTTGTTACACGTGATCGATGCGGCCGATTTCCGGCTTCAGGAAAACATTGCGGCGGTTGAAACCGTACTGGAAGAAATCGAAGCGAATGAGATCCCAACGTTGTTGGTCATGAATAAAATTGATGCATTGGATGATCTTGTTCCGCGCATTGATCGTAACGATGAGAATGTGCCGATTCGGGTGTGGCTTTCAGCCCAGACCGGGGTTGGTGTCCCACTGCTTTTTCAGGCTTTGACAGAACGTCTGTCTGGTGAAATTGCGCAGCATGCGCTGCGTTTGCCACCGATGGCAGGGCGACTTCGGAGCCGTTTATATCAGCTTCAGGCAATAGAAAAAGAGTGGACAGAAGAGGATGGTTACGTTGGGCTGGAGGTTCGCCTGCCCATTGTTGACTGGAATCGACTCTGTAAACAAGAACCGGCATTAGCAGACTATATCGTTAAGTCGTAGAGGCTGTCGGCTCACCCTTATCCTGAAGACTATTTCCCCTTTGAGGGGATATCACCGCACAACAATTATGGAGCATAAACATGGCGTGGAATCAGCCCGGTAATAACGGACAGGACCGCGACCCGTGGGGAAGCAGCAAGCCTGGCGGCGACTCTGGGGGAAACAAAGGAGGTCGCGATAAAGGACCACCTGATTTGGATGATATCTTCCGCAAATTGAGTAACAAACTCAATGGGCTTGGCGGGGGTAAGAGCGGTAAAAGCGGTGATGGTTCATCTCAGGGGCCGGGTAAACCGGTGAGTGGCCGTTTACTGGGGATCGCCGTTGCCGCTGTTGTTATCCTGTGGGCTGCAACGGGTTTTTACACCATCAAAGAGGCAGAACGTGGTGTTGTGGCTCGCTTTGGTAAGTTCAGCCATTTGGTGGAGCCCGGTTTAAACTGGAAGCCGACCTTTATTGATAGTGTCAGGCCGGTCAACGTTGAGTCGGTTCGTGAGCTGGCTGCTTCTGGCGTTATGCTGACATCTGACGAGAACGTGGTACGGGTCGAGATGAACGTACAGTATCGTGTTACCGATCCTGAACATTACCTGTATAGCGTGACCAGTGCTGATGATAGCCTGCGCCAGGCAACAGATAGCGCATTACGTGGCGTTATCGGTAAATATTCAATGGATAAGATTCTGACTGAGGGGCGTACGATCATTCGTAATGATACTCAGCGTGAACTGGAAGAGACGATACGCCCTTATAACATGGGGATCACCTTGCTGGATGTGAACTTCCAGACAGCTCGTCCACCTGAAGAGGTAAAAGCCGCATTTGATGACGCGATTGCCGCCCGTGAAAATGAGCAGCAGTACATTCGCGAAGCTGAAGCCTATGCTAACGAAGTGCAGCCACGCGCTAACGGTAGAGCCCAGCGTATTCTGGAAGAAGCTCGTGCATACAAAGCACAGTCCGTTCTGGAAGCACAGGGTGAAGTGGCTCGGTTTGCTAAATTGTTGCCAGAATATAAAGCTGCGCCGGCGATTACCCGTGAGCGTCTGTATATTGAAGCCATGGAAAAAGTCCTGAGTAATACGCGTAAAGTACTGGTCAACGATAAAGGCAATAGCCTGATGGTTCTGCCACTTGATCAAATGCTGAAAGGAGGAGGCAAGGCACCTGCGGAGAACAGCACTAGCAGCACTACAGAGAATCTGTTACGTCTGCCGCCAGCGCCTGTAGCTAACAGTAACAGTCGTGTGAGTACCTCTTCGCCAACCAGGAACAGCGACATTATGGATCAGCGTCGCGCCAATGCACAGCGCGTAGGGAGTGAATAACGATGCGTAAGTCTATAATTGCACTGATTATCGTCGTGCTGTTTGTACTCTTTACTTCGGTATTCGTGGTACATGAAGGCGAACGTGGTATTACTTTACGGTTTGGTAAAGTAGTCCGTGATGACGAAAACAAACCTCTGGTATACGCCCCGGGTCTGCATTTTAAGATCCCTTTTATCGAGTCAGTGAAAACACTTGATGCACGTATCCAGACGATGGATAACCAGGCTGATCGCTTTGTTACCAAAGAGAAAAAAGATCTGATCGTTGATTCCTATATTAAATGGCGGATTAGCGACTTTAGCCGTTACTACTTAGCAACCGGTGGTGGTGACATTTCTCAGGCCGAAGTTTTGCTGAAACGTAAGTTCAGTGACCGTTTGCGTTCTGAGATTGGTCGTCTGGATGTGAAAGACATCGTTACTGACTCCCGTGGCCGTCTGACACTGGATGTTCGTGACGCACTGAACTCTGGTTCATCCGGTGCTGACGATGAAGTGGCTACACCCGCAGCTGATGATGCGATTGCTTCTGCTGCCGCACGTATTACTAAAGAGACTAACGGCAAAGTACCTGTCGTGAATCCAAACAGTATGGCGGCTCTGGGTATTGAAGTAGTTGATGTGCGTATCAAGCAGATCAACCTGCCTGCTGAAGTATCCGAGGCTATCTACAACCGTATGCGTGCTGAACGTGAAGCTGTTGCTCGCCGTCACCGTTCACAAGGCCAGGAAGAGGCAGAAAAACTACGCGCAACGGCAGATTACGAAGTGACCCGTACTCTGGCGGAAGCTGAACGTGAAGGTCGTATAACGCGTGGTGAAGGAGATGCTGAAGTGGCGAAACTGTTTGCCGAAACCTTCAGTCAGGATCCGGACTTCTATGCGCTGGTACGTAGCCTGCGTGCTTACGAGAATAGCTTCAAGTCCAACGAAGATGTTCTGGTACTGAGCCCGGATGATGATTTCTTCCGTTATATGAAATCACCTGAGAAAAGTACTCGTCAGTAAGTATTGATTTAATCAACGAGAAAAGAGCCGGGAAACCGGCTCTTTTTTTATGTCCGGAGTATGGTGAACTCGGTATCTTTTAAGTTGTTTGTAAGCTGTCTGCGCGTACGCAACAGGGTAAATACATCGGTTTCATTTCCTTTTTCCTGAGTCGTGCTACCCAGGAAAAAGGAAATGAAACAATAAAAATCTCGTTATTGTGGCGAATGAGGTTACTATCATCGCCGAAATGATACAGGTACCCAATACGGCGTGCTGTGAGAGGGCGGCAGGTGTTACCTCGCCGCTAATGTGATGCAGGAATAACTTTATATGAACTCGACAATTTGGCTGGCATTGGCTTTAGTTTTGGTGATCGAAGGCTTAGGGCCGATGCTCTATCCCAGGCTCTGGCGGCGAATGATACTGTCATTCACGCAGCTACCTGAATCCATGCTGCGTCGTTTTGGGGGTGGTCTTGTGGTTGCTGGGGTAGTTATCTACTATATGTTGAGTCGTAGCGTTGGGTGACTGAAAATCATTCATCAGAATACTAATTTGTTCACTAAAGTGGCTGATCATCCTGGAAACCGATGATAGAATCCTTTTTTAAGCAAACGGTGATTTTGAAAAATGGGTAACAACGTCGTCGTACTGGGCACCCAATGGGGTGACGAAGGTAAAGGGAAGATCGTCGATCTCCTGACCGAACGGGCTAAATATGTTGTGCGCTACCAGGGTGGACACAATGCAGGCCATACTCTTGTAATCAACGGTGAGAAAACCGTTCTCCATCTTATTCCATCAGGTATTCTTCGGGATAACGTCACCAGTGTCATTGGTAACGGTGTTGTACTGTCTCCGGCTGCACTGATGAAAGAAATGACGCAGCTTGAAGATCGTGGTATTCCGGTACGCGAACGTCTTCTGTTATCTGAAGCCTGCCCACTGATTCTTGAGTATCATGTTGCACTTGATGTTGCACGTGAAAAGGCGCGTGGTGCTAAAGCTATCGGTACTACCGGTCGTGGTATCGGTCCAGCATACGAAGATAAAGTTGCTCGTCGTGGTCTGCGTGTGGGTGACCTGTTCGATAAAGCAACCTTTGCTGATAAACTGAAAGACGTGCTGGATTATCATAATTTCCAGTTAGTTAACTATTATAAAGTCGAAGCCGTTGACTATCAGAAAGTGCTGGATGATGTTATGGCAGTGGCCGACATCCTGACCAGTATGGTGGTTGATGTTTCTGATTTATTAGATCAGGCGCGCCAGCGTGGCGACTTCATCATGTTTGAAGGCGCACAGGGTACATTACTGGATATCGACCATGGTACTTATCCGTATGTGACCTCTTCTAATACTACCGCAGGTGGTGTCGCGACAGGTTCTGGCCTGGGCCCACGTTATGTGGATTATGTCCTGGGTATCATCAAAGCTTACTCTACTCGTGTAGGGGCTGGTCCGTTCCCGACTGAGCTGTTTGATGATATTGGTGAGTTCCTGTGCAAACAGGGTAATGAGTTTGGTGCAACCACGGGCCGTCGTCGTCGTACTGGCTGGCTGGATGCGGTTGCGGTACGTCGTGCCGTTCAGCTGAACTCCCTGTCTGGTTTCTGCCTGACCAAGCTGGACGTTCTTGACGGCCTGAAAGAGGTGAAAATTTGTGTGGCTTATCGCATGCCTGATGGCCGTGAAGTTACCACCACACCAATGGCTGCAGATGACTGGGAAGGTATCGAACCTATTTATGAAACCCTGCCAGGCTGGTCTGAGACGACTTTCGGTGTGAAAGAGCGTGAAGGTTTACCGCAAGCTGCCTTGAACTATATTAAGCGTATTGAAGAGCTGACAGGTGTCCCGGTTGATATTATCTCAACGGGCCCGGATCGGACTGAAACCATGATTCTGCGTGATCCTTTTGACGCATAACAGGTTGGAGGGTGTGCTTTGCACACCCTGCTCACTGTGTTTCCTACCTTGTATCTCTCCTCTTCCGTAAATAAATTAGCTGGTAGTGACTGGGCTGGTTTATCATCAATACGTCCATAACGGCAGTATCTATCTGTCATACTTCAAGTTACTTGAGTATCGCCTCTACTCCGTCAGTCGCGTCGCCAGACTTAACGGCAACCTTCCTGCCATTGCAGAGAGTAACCTGAATGATGGCACTTCTCCGTTTTACAGATAAAGTGCTACTTGCTTTTGGTTGATAACACAGCATGTTGCACAGCAAAGTAAGACGGGTACAGCTAAGATTAAAGTGGCAATGATCTTTGACTCACCCATCACAACGGGTGACATTATGAACGAACAAACCACCGGTGAGATGACTGATCTCTCACGTGGGTAGATTCCAGCCTTGCCATGTATTTTGTTAAGGCTAATAACCAGAACTTTCGCCCAAGGGCGAACAATAGCAATACATTGATCATACTCTTTCAGCCTGGTGCGTCAGAGCGATCTGTATAAGGGGCGTGCGGTTCAGTACTGTCAGATGAAAAGAGCTGGCGCAAAAGAGCCCACCCCATTGCTTTATCTATTTTACTGATGCTGGTGCCCTGTGTGCCAAGCAGCAGATGACAACGGAGGAACCGCAATGTCAAAAGATCCTTTTCAGGAACGAGAAGCCGGAAAGTATGAAAACCCGATCCCAAGTCGGGAATTTATTCTCGATCTCCTTTCCCAACGAGAAAAACCAGCCAGTCGGGATGAACTGGCGGAAGCGATGAATATTACCGATGAAGATCAACTAGAAGCATTACGTCGTCGCCTGCGAGCGATGGAACGTGACGGACAGCTGGTTTTCACTCGTCGTCAGTGTTATGCCCTGCCTGAGCGTCTGGACTTGCTCAAGGGTAAAGTTATTGGTCACCGTGATGGTTTTGGCTTTCTGCGTGTAGAAGGGCGTAAAGATGATCTTTATCTCTCTTCCGAGCAGATGAAAATGTGCATGCACGGCGACATAGTGCTGGTACAACCTTTAGGTGCTGACCGTAAGGGGCGTCGTGAAGCGCGCATTGTGAGAGTACTGGAGCCGAGAACCGGGCAAATTGTCGGGCGATACTTTACCGAAGCCGGAGTAGGCTTTGTGGTGCCCGATGACAGCCGTCTGAGTTTTGACATCCTGATCCCACCTGAAGATATTCAGGGCGCTCGCATGGGATTTGTGGTCGTGGTTGAACTGACTCAACGCCCCACTCGTCGTACTAAAGCGGTTGGTAAAATAGTTGAAGTCCTGGGCGACAACATGGGAACAGGTATGGCAGTCGATATGGCACTGCGTACCCATGAGATCCCCTATGTATGGCCAAAAGAGGTAGAAACACAGATTGCGGCGCTGAAGGAAGAGGTACCGGAAGAGGCGAAAGCAGGGCGTGTTGATTTGCGGGCGTTACCGCTGATGACCATTGATGGTGAAGATGCACGTGACTTTGATGACGCCGTATTTTGTGAAAAAAAACGCGGTGGCGGCTGGCGTCTTTGGGTAGCGATTGCGGATGTCAGCTACTATGTTCGCCCCCCAACACCATTGGATACCGAAGCCCGTAACCGTGGAACCTCTGTTTATTTCCCATCACAAGTGGTACCCATGTTACCGGAAGTGCTGTCCAACGGCCTGTGTTCCCTGAACCCACAAGTTGACAGATTATGCATGGTCTGCGAAATGACCATCTCTGCCACGGGACGTCTGACAGGTTCTAAGTTTTACGAGGCGGTGATGCGCTCCCATGCTCGTCTGACTTATACCAAAGTCTGGAATATTTTGCAGGGTGATGAAGAGCTACGTGAGCAGTATGCTCCACTGGTTAAGCACATTGAAGAGTTACACCACCTCTATAAAGTGCTGGAAGTCGCACGTACTCAGCGTGGTGGTATTTCTTTTGAAAGTGAAGAAGCTAAATTTATTTTTAATGCCGATCGTCGTATAGAACGAGTGGAACAAACCGTTCGGAACGATGCTCATAAGCTGATTGAGGAGTGCATGATCCTCGCCAATATATCAGCAGCGCGTTTTGTTGAAAAACATAATGAACCTTCTCTGTTCCGTGATCATGACCGGCCAGGCAATGATGCCATTACGGCCTTCCGTTCAGTACTGGCAGAATTAGGATTAGAACTACCCGGTGGTCAGAAACCAGAGCCACGGGACTATGCAGAATTACTGACTTCCATTGCCGATCGCCCTGATCATGAGATGCTGCAGACCATGTTGCTGCGCTCTATGAAACAAGCTATTTATGATCCAGAGAACCGCGGCCACTTTGGGCTGGCATTAAAATCTTATGCCCATTTTACATCACCTATCCGACGTTACCCGGACTTGCTGTTACACCGTGCTATTAAGTATTTACTGGCGAAAGAACAAGGTAATACCGGGAATAGTACGGAGTCAGGTGGCTGGCACTACAGCATGGAAGAGATGCTACAGCTGGGTCAGCACTGTTCAATGGCCGAACGCCGTGCCGACGAAGCTACACGTGAAGTCTCCGACTGGCTGAAGTGTGACTTTATGCAAGATCAGGTTGGGCAGACATTTAACGGTATCATTGCCAGTGTGACCGGTTTTGGCTTCTTTGTTCGTCTCAATGATCTGTTTATTGATGGACTGGTCCATGTCTCTTCACTTGATAATGACTATTATCGCTTCGACCAGGTTGGCCAGCGACTGATTGGCGAGTCAGGGGGCAAAACGTATCGTCTTGGCGATAAAGTTGAAGTTCGTGTTGAAGCTGTCCATATGGATGAGCGTAAAATCGACTTTGCGCTTATCTCCAGCCAGCGAGTGCCTCGGGGAGCCGGTAAAACAGAAAAAGACAAAGGGAAGAAAAAATCGGGCGGAGCTTCAAAACGCCGCCAGGCAGGAAAACGTAAAAATTTTGAATCAGATAGCACCTTCCGTAAAGAGAAAAGCGGTGTAAAGGCGAAGTCTGAAAAAAAAGGCAGTAAAGAGAAAAAAGCAAAAGGGCCTTCAGAAAAAACCCGTAAAATAGCGGCGGCAACGAAGGCCAAGCGGGCAGCCAAAAAGCAGGCTGACTGACGTTATCCCCGCCAGGAATTCTCTGGCGGGGTAGATAAGCAACAAACCCAAATACAGGCAGGCCATTGTCTGAGATGAGTGAAATCAATGAGTGAAATTATTTACGGCATTCATGCGGTTCAGGCTTTGCTTGAAAACGCCCCACAACGCTTTCAGGAAGTGTTTATTCTGAAAGGGCGTGAAGATAAACGTTTAATGCCGCTTATCAAGGCACTGGAGGCGCAGGGTGTCGTAATTCAAGTTGCGAATCGCCAGTGGCTGGACGAAAAAGCAGAAGGTGCCGTCCACCAGGGGATCATCGCCCGGGTGAAACCAGGACGTCAGTATCAGGAGAATGATCTGCCGGATCTGCTGGCTGAACATGAACGCCCATTCTTGCTGATCCTTGATGGTGTTACCGATCCCCATAACCTTGGCGCCTGTCTGCGCAGTGCTGATGCCGCAGGTGTGCATGGGATCATCGTCCCGAAAGATCGTTCTGCCCAGCTTAACGCTACCGCGAAAAAAGTGGCTTGCGGTGCTGCGGAAAATGTACCGCTGATCCGTGTCACTAATCTGGCTCGTACTATGCGCCTGTTACAGGAGTCAAATGTCTGGATAGTGGGTACTGCCGGTGAAGCAACACATACCTTGTTTGAGAGCAAATTCGACGGCCCCATTGCCCTGGTGATGGGCGCTGAAGGTGAAGGCATGCGCAGACTGACTCGCGAACATTGTGATGAGCTGATTAGCATTCCAATGGCAGGGACAGTTTCTTCACTCAACGTCTCGGTCGCGACGGGTGTTTGTTTGTTTGAAATTGTGCGCCAGCGTCGCTAAGTATTGCATAACATAAGGGGGCGATGATTATGAGCTCCCTTTTTATTCCTGCCAGTATTCCCTGATATTTTTCCCTACTGATAGACTCCTCCTGCAAAACTTGAGCATCACCACCACCGCAGTACGTAAACTAATATTTGACTGTACGTTACAGATTGAAATAGAGTGATCACCAGAGTAGGGTGATACGCTATTTCAGGGGGCGGCGATGAGTGGCAGACCACGGGAATTTGATGACATAGCAGTGGTAGAAGCGGCTATGGATGTCTTCTGGTCACACGGCTATGAAGGGGCGTCTGCCCAGGATTTGGTTGAACGAACCGGCCTCGGTCGCGGAAGTTTATACAATGCATTTGGTAGCAAACTGAAACTTTATCATGAAGCCCTGGTTCGTTATCAGGAGCTGGGTATTGAGGCTCAGGTTAAAATTCTTACTGGACCAGGATCGGTTAAATCCCGGTTACGTAATTTAATGCAGTGGGGGATCGAGGGGGATCTTGATCCTGCAACGAATCGTGGATGCATGGCATTATTTGCTGCACTGGAGCGATCAGGTAAAGATCCAAAAGTGGTGCAAATTAGCCGTGTTTATGTGACGAAGCTCGAGCAGGCACTCTGCCAGCTATTCACACAAGGGCAAGCGAATGGTGAATTTTCCAGTGACCGCTCACCACGCGCGATGGCTCGCACTTTTCTTAGTAGCTATTACGGGTTGAGAATTCTGGGACGATCAATGCCGGACAGATCTTTCCTTGAGGATGTGATGACAGAAACCCTTGCCAGATTATAGCGTTGTAAATCATAAGACTACCTTAGCTTTATAGGCGCTACGGGAGTCTTATGTCCTTTTTATTTAAGTTATTCTGTAATGATCATTACAGTATTGGAGGTTGGTATGCCATTTGTTATTTATTTACTTGGTCTGACGATTTTTTCTTTAACCACGGCTGAATTCATGGTTGCTGGTATGATGCCTGCGCTGGCTGTCGCCTTCGATGTTAGCGTTGGGCAAATTGGCTACTTGATTACCTATTACGCCCTGGGTATGGCAATCGGTGGCCCATTATTAACAGCGCTATTACTGGTATTGGGGACGTCCAATAAGCAGGCATTATTCTGCTTATTACTGATTTATATAGCCAGTGGTGTACTGGCCGCTGTTGCTGGTCGTTATGACGTCATGGCCGTGGCCCGTATTATTATGGGAATCAGTAGTTCCGCCTGTTTCGGTGTGGCACTCACCATTTGTGCCAGCCTTGTCGCACCGGAGAAGCGGGGACAAGCCGCCTCTTTTGTTCTGGGTGGATTAATGCTGGCACCCGTGTTTGGTGTACCAGCGACGGCGTTGATTGAGCAATATTTTGGCTGGCGTTTCAGTTTTTGGGCAATAGTGGTATTGGCGGTACTGTGTGCCGTGATTATTGCCAAACGGGTTCCTGACATGAATGAAAGCAACAGTCTGAGCCTGAAAACTGAGCTGCGTTCTTTATATAGTCGTAAGCTTTGGGCCGCCTATGCGACGAGTGGCTTGATTATTGGCGCTGCCTTTTCTGCCTTTAGCTTTTTTGTACCGATATTTACTGAAGTCACTCATTTCCCCACATCTGCAATCCCTTGGTTGCTAGTAATTTATGGTGTTGCAAACATAATAGGCAATATTTTTGTCGGGCGTTTTGCTGATCGTTATACCATCATCACGCTGGCTATGGGGTTGGCCCTTCTTTGCCTGGGTTTAGTTATTTTTGCTGTGTATGCCCAACACCGAATGATAAGCCTCGGTGCTTTGGTTCTTATCGGCCTGACTGGCGTGGCGCTAAATCCGGCTATGGTTGCCCGTGTGATGCGCGCGGCCACTCCAGGCCCATTAGTCAATACCATGCATTCCTCGGTTATTACTGCTGGGTTAGCTTTAGGTTCGTGGGCGGGCAGCTACACTATTGATGCCGGGCTTGGACTTCGCTCACCACTTTGGGTCGGTGTTGTACTGGCATTATTGGGTTTACTGACACTCATTCCTTATTTACGTAAGAAACAACAGTGCGTTGCCGTGGTGTAAATATAATAATGTTATTTAGTTATCTATTTTATCGAAATAATAGTGTTATCTTTTAAGATAATAAATATAAAAATGTTATATCTGAATGTCGTTTTAAATAATTTCCTCTGTGATATATTCGAGTTCTGTCATCGCGAATGAATACAGACGCTATAGTTTTAATTTCTCTCAAACTTAATGATTTCTACATTTCTATTTATTAAATAGTTTTGTGTGGATGGGGAACTGTTGTCTTATGCGTAAAGTAACTTATTTAATAACAACATTGGCTATGGCTATAAGTGCTTTTTCATTTTCCGCAAATGCGGAGCCGAAAGGTAAAGATGCTCCAGTGACGATTCTCGTTTCGGCATTAACTTATAGCTTTCCGCATTTTGTATTTTTACAAGAGCAACTGGAAGATGAAGCCAAGACATTGGGTAATGTGAAAGTTATTCGTTCAGATGGTCAATTAAGTGCACCAAAACAAATTGCTGATATTGAAGCGGCAATTGTTCAAGGTGTTGATGGGATTATTATTGCTCCTGCTGATGCAACAGCTTTGGCTCCGGTTATACGGACAGCTATTAAAGAAGGTATTCCTGTTGTGACAATTGACCGTCCGGTTAATGGTGTGCCTGAAGTTCTGGCGAATGTCGCTGCCGATAATTTAATTGGTGCACAGCATCAGGGAGAAGCAGTGGAAAAACTTTTTCCTGAAGGTGCAACAATCATTAATTTACAAGGTATTCCAGGAGACAAAACGGCCAATGACCGTAACAAAGGTGTTCATGATGCATTAGACAAGCATCCTGAGCTTTATAAATTTGTTGCGGAACAGACGGCGCGGTTTAACCGCGACCAGGGGTTATCAGTAACAGAAAACTTGTTAACAGGACTGGCGACGCCCCCCACTGTCATTATTGCCGGTAATGATGATAGTGCATTAGGTGCGGCTCAGGCTGTAGAGGCTCGTGGCCTGAAAGGTAAAATAGCTATCTTTGGTTATGATGGTTCAACAGATGCACTCAAAGGGGTTCGCGATGGTGTATTAACGGCAACGGTTGATCAGTATCCAGGGAAACAGGGGCGCGAAGCAGTAAAAATTATCACTGACTATATTCGTAATGGTGTTCGTCCGGCGACATCCGATGTATTAATCAGCCCTGTTGCTATTACGAATAAAAATCTTAATGATGCAGAACGTATTGGACTTGTAAAATAATGTCTATTGAACTGTATTCATTCTCTTCTCATTCTGATGTGCAAGAGGGAAGCCAGCATTCCTATAAATATATTAGCATCCGCAATCTGAGCAAATCTTTTTTCGGTCAGACGGTATTGAATAATATATCTTTCTCTTTACAGCCAGGGGAAATAAGGGCGCTATTGGGAGAGAATGGTGCAGGAAAATCTACATTAATTAATTTGTTAAGTGGTGTGCATCAACCTGATAGTGGCAATATTTTTCTGGAAGAACAGCCTTTCTCATTTTATAGGCCTCTTGATGCCTGGAATGCAGGTATTACCACTATTCATCAGGAATTTAGTCTGTTCCCTGAGTTAACTGTTGGGGAAACTATTTTTACCGGCCACTTACCAGTAAATAAAATCGGTTTTATTCGCTGGCAATTTATTATGAGCGCAGCACGGCATGTGCTTGGATTACTTGGCGTCTCGATCAACCCATTGCGCAAAGTTTCTGAGTTAAGTGTGGCGGAACAGCAGCTCGTTGAAATTGCCCGTGCACTTACTTCAAAACCACGCCTGATTATCATGGATGAACCCACTGCCGCATTAAGTCCTGCGGAAGTAGATAAATTAAAACAGGTGGTACGTACTATTTCTGCAAATGGTGTGGCGGTTATTTATATCAGTCATCGGTTGGAAGAAATTAAGGATCTGTGTGACACCTACAGTGTCTTAAGAGATGGTGAGTTGGTGGGGGAAGGGGAGGTGAAGCATGCCTCTATCGATAACCTGGTTCGACTTATGGTTGGGCGTGATTTAGTGGCGTATGACCACTCTGAACGTAATATCAGCACGACTCCTGTATTGGAAGTTGAAAACCTGTCGAGTGCGGCAAAAGGAAGAGATGGCCCTCGTGTTAACAATGCCAGTTTCAGTGTAAAAGGCGGGGAGATTGTCGGTTTTGCCGGGTTGGTAGGTGCCGGGAGAACGGAAATTGCACGGTTATTATTTGGCGCAGACCCCATAGGGAGTGGCACATTACGCATACAGGGTAAGCCCTATCACCCCTCTTCGCCACGGGATGCTATTGCCGCAGGTATTGGTCTGGTCCCGGAAGACCGTAAACAGCAGGCACTGTTTCTTTCACTCTCTGTAGAAGAAAATTTCGCCATTATCCATTCGCCGTTACAGAGTTCCCGACTCGTTATTGACAGACAGGGGGAGCGGCTTTCGTTCCTTGATTTTAAGAAACAGTTAAATTTGCGGGCGATCAACCTGGGGGCAGATATTGCCACCTTGTCAGGGGGCAACCAGCAAAAAGTGGTTTTGGCACGTTGGATGGCACAAACCCCGTCCATTCTGATTGTCGATGAGCCTACGCGAGGGGTCGATATTGCTGCAAAAGCTGATGTGCATAGATTGCTGCGTGACATGGCAAAAAAGGGGGTCGCGATTATTTTGATTTCCTCTGATTTACCGGAAGTGTTAGCGGTGAGTGACCGGATTATTACGATGCGGGCGGGTCACTTAACGGGGGAGTTACTAGCACATGAAGCAAATGAAGAGAGCGTCATGCAGCTAATGACACGACATATTCCCCAGATATGAATTAACTTTTGGATCAAAGAGATGACTATGAGTTCGACCATCCTGAGTGAGAATAAAGGTGGCAATAATAAGAAAGCCATTTTGGCACGTTTTGCCCCGCTGATCTTTCTTGTATTGCTAATGGCGCTATTTACTTTACTGGCTCCACGTTTTCTCTCTTCAATCAATCTTTTTAACGTCGTTCGCCAGGTTTCTATCTACGGAATTATTGCTGTCGGCATGACCTTTATTATTTTAACTCGTGGCATTGATCTCTCTGTGGGTGCTATTGCTGCCCTTTCAGGGATGGTGGCAGCCGTAGTGGCTAAAGGGGGCATTGATGGTCAATTTATGTTGTTTGCTGATGGACAGGGCCTGGCCTGGCAGTGGGCTGCTTTAGCTGCGATTTTAACCGGTGGGCTGGCTGGTGCGCTACAAGGATTGATTATCGCACGGCTGGCGGTGCCAGCATTTGTCGTTACCTTAGGCGGTTTGACAGTTTTCCGTGGCCTGACGTTGCTTATCAGCAATGGTAGCCCTGTTAGTGGGTTCGATGATGCCCTGGGCTGGTGGGGGCGTGGCATGGTGGGGCCTGTTCCGGTACCTGTGATTGTGTTTGCCCTCGTCGCTATTATTGCTTCTATCACCCTGCATGTTACGCGTTATGGCCGCTCAATATATGCCATTGGCTCCAACCCTGAAGCAGCCCGACTTTGCGGGCTGAATGTTAAAGGCGTTATCACCAGTGTGTATGTTCTGACCGGTCTTCTGGCAGGATTGGGGGGATTTCTGCTCACTGCTCGCCTCAATTCTGCAGAGGCCGTCGCAGGAAACCAATATGAACTGTATGTGATAGCCGCCGTGGTTATTGGTGGTACTAGCCTGTATGGCGGTACTGGCAGTATTTGGGGAACAGTGATTGGCACTTTACTGATAGGTGTCTTGTTAAACGGGTTGGTTATTCTGAACATTTCGCCCTACATACAGCAGCTGTTGATTGGCTTCATTATTGTGGCCGCGGTGACATTTGATATCTTGATCAAGAGGCAAAAAAGATGAGTAGAGCCGTCTTCTTGATGGGAACCTCGATTACAGAGGCACCAAAAAAAACGTTATCTGCAGCCTCTTTATCTGCTGAATTTGATCAGGGGGCATTACGCTGGATACGCTGGCGGGGAATTGAAATTTTGCGTGGTGTGGCATTCTTGGTACGAACTCCTGGGTGGGGGACGCCAGAGCCACAGATTAGCGAATTATCAATTCAACAGAACGATGATGCTTTTAAGGTTCGCTATCAGGCACATTACGTCAATGGTGAGGAACAACTCACTGTTGATGTCTCTTTTGAAGGCCATAGTGAAGGTTTTTTGTCAGCAAGTGCTCGTATTGTGGCTGATACCCACTTTACGACCAACCGTACAGGATTCGTTGTTCTCTATCCCCTGGAGGGGGTTGTTGGTACTGCTGTTCAGGTGGAACATGCTGATGGGGAAAATACCAATATTGTTATCTCTGATGCTATTAGCCCGGGACAACCGATTTTCAACATTCATGCTATTACCCATCATCCTGTAGAAAATTTGTCGGTGGCGACCCGTTTTGAAGGCGATGTTTTTGAAGCGGAAGACCATCGCAACTGGTCTGATGCTTCTTTTAAAATATATAACCGGCCTATTGCTCTCCCACATCCTTACTCGTTACAGGCAGGGCAAGAGTTATTGCAGTCGGTCACGGTTCGGGTCAAGGACGATAATACTCGTCAGGATGATCATTGTGTCACCGATAATACCCGTGCAGCCCGTGTTGAAGTCGGGGCTGTAACCCGTCAATCAGTTCCCGTTATAGGGCTTGGGTTATCTGCTGATGCCAGTGCGGAAGCGCTGGATTATGCCGATCAATTGTCCCGCCTGGGGCCAATCCATTTTTTACTGCGCTATGATCCTACCACTCCGCATAATGCAGAACATCTACTGGCCGCAGGCCAGCTAGCGGCGACGACGAATCTGCCGATTGCATTGGAATTGTTACTCACAGCAAGCCATGATCCGGCAGAAGAGATAGGTTCTGTGGCGAAATTACTGCAAAAAGCCGAAATTTCGCCATTATCTGTCGCTATTTTCCCAAAAAATGACGAGCGCTCTTTCCAGCCTGGGGAGCTGCGTCCGCAATCACCTTCAGATGCGGATATTTACGCGGAGGCGAAAAAAGCCTTCCCTGATACGCCTGTTGGTGGTGGTAGCCCCGCTTTCTTTACTGAATTTAATCGCAAACGGCCCTCCCCGGGATCATTTGATTTCATTACTCATGCTACCGCCCCCACAGTACATGCAGCGGATGATGTGTCAGTTATCGAAACTTTGCAGTCTCTGCCCCACATCATTAAGTCGGCAAGGAAGATTATTCAGGGTGCTGATAAGCATGAAGAGCGTGTTTTTTATCGTATCGGGCCTGTTGGAATTGGTGCACGTTTAAATCCCTATGGAAATGGCCCTGTAGCTAACCCTGATTCAGCCCGAGTAGGGCTGGCCGCTAATGACCCTCGCCAGCGTGGTCTGTTTGCCGCCGCATGGCATGTTGGTTATGCCGCTATTGTCGCCAAATATGGTGTTGATGCCCTGATTATGGGGGCACCGACAGGGCCGTTTGGTGTGGTTTCAACACGACAGCCCTATCTCCGGGAATGGTGGGATGATCAAGAGGAAGGTCATGTCTATCCACTGTTTCATGTCGTCGCTGATTTGGCATCCGGGAGTAGTAAACCTCGCCTCGATACGACCTCAGACAGTGAACAACTGGCGGTCATTGGCTGGCTGGACGCGGGCCAGAATACGGTGCTGATTGCTAACCTGTCTGGCGAACCAGTGAAAGTAAATCTGGTTGATGTGGCGTGGGCACAGGTGAGATTGCTGGATGTGGAACACATTGAGATCGCGGTGTTATCCCCCCAAGTTTTCCGTCACAGCAGTGAAGTAAAAAACATCGAGAAAGGTATCGATTTGGATGCCTACGCCGTGGCCACAATCCGTTATCAGAGAAATTAGTTAATGACTTCAAAATTGAAAGGGGCTGTTGTGGGCTGTGGTTTCTTTGCCCAGAACCACTTGGCTGGCTGGAAGGACATTCAAGATGTTGAGATTGTGGCAGTCTGCGATCTGGATATTGAGAAAGCGAAAGCGGCAGCGACGAAATTTGGCATTGCGTATTATACCGATGATGTGAATGCCCTGTTCGCAACACAAACTCTGGATTTTGTCGATTTGCCAACCACGATGGAAACACATGAAAGCCTTGTGGGCGCAGCAGTCGAACAGAATATTCCGGTTATTGTGCAAAAACCTTTTGCTCCTGACTTTGAAGGATGTCGCCGCATGGTGGCGGCAGCGGCAGAGCGGAATGTGACACTGATGGTACATGAAGATTTTCGTTTTCAGAATGTCTTTAGGGCTGCAAAAAAAATTATCGACAGTGGGACATTAGGAAAACTGACCTTTGGCAGATTTTCATGGCGGACGGCTATCGATGTTTATTCAAACCAGCCTTATCTGATCAACGTAAAGCGTTTCATGATAATGGATGTCGGGATCCATTTACTGGATTTGGCCCGCTTTTTATTTGGCGAGGCTCAGGGGGTTTTTTGCCGTACCCAACAAATCAAAGAAGGGATCACAGGGGAAGATGCCGCGACCATTCTGCTTACCCATGACAATGGGGCAACAACAGTGCTTGATTTTAGCTATGCCTCCCGGCGTCATCCAGATCTCTTCCCACAAACGTTAGTGGAAATTGAAGGAACGTTGGGGACATTAACCATCGGTCCTAATCAGGTACTGACTGTCCATTCTGATGGCCAATCCAGAGAAGAGCAAATAACCCACGATTCGCACTCATGGACCTATGAACCCTGGACGCAGATCCAAGATAGTGTGGTGCATACCCAACGTCATTTTGTGGAAAGCTTGCGCCATAGCATTGAGCCAGAAACATCGGGTAGGGATAGCTTGCTGACATATGGGTTGCTTGAAGCAGCCTATCTATCAGCATCAACAGGACAGCAAGTTGTGCCAGAAAGAGACTGAGTCTTTAAGGGGATAATGATGGGGATAGACAATACTCGCCCATTAGGCAACACGGGATTACACCTACCTATTGTTGGCGTTGGAACATGTCCGTTGGGTGAATTATTTGAGGAAATAACCGATCAGGTGGCACAAGCCACTCTGGAAACTGCCTGGAATAATGGTATTCGGTTTTATGACACTGCTCCATGGTACGGTCGGGGTTTGGGGGAGCATCGAACAGGACAGTTTCTTTACCGAAAGGCTCGGGCTGATTATGTGTTGTCAACCAAGGTGGGACGACGTCTTATTGCTCCGCGTTCAAGGGCGACGTTTCAGACCGCCCCCTGGCAAGGGGGACTGGCTTTCGATCATGTTCACGATTATACCTACGGCGGCATTTTACGTTCTTATGAGGACAGCCTGCAGCGTTTAGGCATTAACAAAGTGGATATTCTCTATATCCATGATCTGGATACGGGCTATTTTCCCGATCAAAACGTGTTATCAGAAAAATTAAGCGAGTTGGAGTCTGGTGGTTTCAGGGCGCTGGAAGAGCTGAAAGCATCAGGTGAAATAGCTGCATTTGGGGCAGGAATTAATGAACCTGGGATGATTAACCGTTTTTTAGACCGATATCCGTTAGATCTCTTCTTAGTCGCGTCCCGCTACACTTTACTTGAACAAGACATTTATGCTGAAGAGCTGCTGAGGGCCCAACAACAAGGGGCCGGGATTATTATTGGCGGGGTATTTAACTCCGGTGTTTTGGCTACAGGTATTCATGATACAGCCCGTTATGACTATGGAAAGTTGCCGGATTCGGTGACCAGCAAAGTCAGAAAACTGCAATCTGTGGCTGATCAGTTTCATATTCCTCTTGCCGCTGCTGCATTGCAATTTCCACTGGGTTTCAGTGCGGTCACGAGTGTGTTGTATGGGCCATCTAAACCGACTGAAGTTACTCAAAACGTTGCTCATTTCAACTATCCCATACCGGCCGAATTTTGGCAGACACTAAGAGCGCAGGGATTAATAGCTGAACATATTCCATTGCCTGGCCTGCCGCTATAGATGTGTGTCAATATTTTTGCCAGAGGGCTATATGACTTATAAAACAATCATTTCCGCACATGAATTAGAGAAACATCTACATGATACCGATTGGGTTATTTTGGATGCACGTTTCACACTGGATGATGAAAACTGGGGGCTCAGTCAGTATCTGAATCGTCATATTCCAGGGGCCTACTATGCCAATTTAGCCTCTGATTTATCAGGTAATATTATTCCTGGTCGTACAGGCAGGCGTCCATTGCCACCGAGAGATAAATTCATCAATACACTTTCCCTGTGGGGAATAGGTCCTAATACACAAGTTGTGGTTTATGACGCGAGTGGTGGCCTAATGGCGGCTTCCAGAACATGGTGGATGTTACGTTGGCTTGGGCATGATGCCGTGGCAGTACTGGATGGCGGTTGGGGAGAATGGCTCAAATCAGGATACCCGACATCGAATGATATCCCTGTCCCGATTCCTGGATTATTTATAGCAAAAGAGCGCCCTGAACTTCAAGTCGATGTCGGGCTGGTGGATAGCGTTCGCCTTAATCCAGAGTGGGCGGTATTCGACTCCCGCTCTGAGGCAGGATTCCACGGTGGTGGGGTTTATCATGATGCAATTCGTGGACATATTGCAGGAGCCAGGCTGGCTGACCGTGCCAATACACTTAACAGCGATGGACTATTTCGTACCCCTGAAGAGTTACGCGCGCACTACACCGCTTTACTAGGAGATGTACCTGTTGAACGCACCATTTTTTACTGTGGTTCAGGTGTTACTGCAGCACAGAACCTCTTGGCATTGGCTTACGCGGGGCTGGGCGATGCCAGGCATTACGTTGGTTCCTGGAGTGAGTGGATTACCGACCCGTCCCGGGCGGTGGAACTGTAGCCGTTAGTCATTTCATGTTCATGCTGGCGACAGTGCCGGCGGGTGATTCTTCCGAGGGTATTTATGAGCAATATTATTGAAAAACTGTTTTCATTACAGGGAAAAGTTGTCTTGGTCTCTGGCGCGGGTGGAGCTATTGGCCGTGTGTTGAGTAAAGCACTGGCGGAAGCGGGAGCGACAGTAGCATTACATGATATCGACATTGATCGCCTGAAGCCGATTCAAGCCTCCATAGAGGCTGACGGGGGAAAAGCATTATCTATTGCGGCTGATTTAAGTGATGTTACAGCTTGCCGCCAATTGGTCGATACAGTGCATGACAAGTTGGGGCATATTGATGTGTTACTGACGAGTGCCGGGGTTAATCGTAGAAAACCGATCACTGAGGTCAGCGCTGATGATTTTGATGCCATTATTGATATAAACCTGCGTAGTGTTTATTTCTTGGGGCAAGCCGTCCAGCCTTATATGGCAAAACAAGGTGGCGGAAAGATTGTCAATATTAGCTCGTTAAGTGCGAAACATTCATTCAATACCATTTCAGTATACGCCGCCTCAAAAGCGGCTGTTAGCCAGTTAACCAAGTCTATGGCACGTGAGTGGGTTGATGACAATATCCAGGTAAATGCTATTGAACCAGGTTTTATTAAGACAGAGTTTACGCGGCCATTATGGGACGATGAGTATCGCTCAAAGTGGTTTCAGAATTTTATTCCTCAGGGACGTTTAGGGAATCCTGACGATTTGATTGGCGCAGTTCTCTTTTTAAGCTCTGCGGCGTCCACCTATTTGACTGGACAGGCGATTACTATTGATGGGGGCGTTTTATCGGGCTCCACATGGGTTAATCCCGAGCCTGAAAATGGCTAGTATTGTTCTTGGGGACGCGATGGCCAAGTTTTTGAATGAGTAATGGAATGCCATAGATTAATGGGTCTCAATAGCAATATTTGAGCCCCTTTATTTTTTGGATGGAGCGCCAGACTAGCTGCTGAATACCCTTACAGCAGTATGCGTAAACACACTCGCTAGATTTTTAAGCGTAAATGATCACTTGTGCTTGCCAGCGTTCAGTGGGCAAATCTTCCTGGAGCTGAATGATCCGATAGTAGGATGCCCCCTGTTCACTGGCTTTCAGGGCGATAACTTTTTCGACCTCAACAGGGCTGCCGACCATATCATTGACAGAAATGGTGCCAATTTCATTCAAACCGGTGACACAGTCTGCGGCAACATCTTCAGCAGACTGGGCGAGGGACGGCAGTAACCCCATAGAGGCGAGCAAGGTGGTTAAGGCATTTGATTGTTGCATTATCAGCTCCTTCAGACACATATCCCGAAAAACCCACTTATTGTGCACATTAAAAGATAGAGCTTTGAAAAAATATTTAAATATCAATAAATAACATTTATTCATTGTTGATAATAAAACAGATTTATCCGATAAAAAAAGCGTATTATCAACAGGGATGCTATTAAAAATAGCACGCAGTCTTACTACGGTTAATCCGACTATGTGTTTTATCATTATTCACAGGTGCGGATATCTGTAACTTGTTATTAACATCAATATGTTAACCCGTCAGGTATTATCCGGGGGCTCATTTCTTCCATTTCATGCCATCCTGGAATTATTATAGGCTGAATGGTCTTGTGGGGAGCATAAATGCCTGCTATTTGTTACCCCTGACACGTTTTTCAGCCAGTGAAAAATGAAAATTGCAAGCCAGATCTCATCTTGTTTGTCATTGACGGTGAGCCCTGATTTTTCTGACACTAAAGATTAAGGATTGCCCCTACATGATAGAGATTAATCTGGATAAGCTTGGCGGACGCGAGTTTTTACACGCCACCCCTTCAGGATTGCGGGATACTCCATTACCCACGGTGTTTTTCTACCATGGATTTCTTTCTTCAAAACTGGTCTATAGCTATTTTGCCGTCGCGCTTGCACAAGCGGGATTCAGGGTGATCATGCCTGATGCTGATCAACATGGTGCGCGTTTTAACGGTAACGAAAATCAGCGCCTTGGGCAGTTCTGGAATATCCTTAAAAGCAACATTGATGAGTTCTCACCGCTGCATCAATTAGTGACAGAAAAAGCATGGGTAGCAGATAAAAGAATTGCCGTGGCAGGGGCTTCAATGGGGGGAATGACGGCGCTGGGTATTATGGCACGGCATCCAGAGGTGCATGCTGTCGCCTGTCTGATGGGGTCGGGTTATTTTCCTTCATTAGCGCAGACGCTGTATCCGCCAGAACTTGAAGCAAAAGAACACGTGATCGCGGGCTTAGGGGCCTACGCTGTTGAACATCAGCTTGAGCATATAGGTAACCGCCCTCTGTTATTATGGCATGGCGAGGAGGATGATGTTGTGCCCGTTACTGAAACTGAGCGCCTGCAACAAGCCCTTGTCCGACAACAGCTTGATACTCATCTGACCTACTTATTAGAGCCAGGAGTCAGGCATCGTATTACCCCCCAGGCGCTGAACGCCACAACCCGATTTTTCACACACAATTTTTAGTTACCTGCCATGACAGGCAGAGAAGCGATGGCTTTTCAGTATGGCTGGGGCATTTTTTGCCCTGACCAGAGGCTTCGTTCACTTTTGCTCAGGGGTTATTTATCTTTGAATTCATTGGATTAAATATTATTTTATCTTTTGATTAGAATTAAACCCTTCAGGCCTTGAGTTTGTCCGGCGGTATAAGTATCATTACGCGTCAATTTTTCAGCCGCCTTTTAAACAACGTTCCTTGCTTCCATGGGCCGCGGCTGACCCTGACAGGAGGCTGAATAATCCGTAAGGAGCAATTCGATGCGTCATTACGAAATCGTTTTTATGGTCCATCCTGACCAGAGCGAACAGGTTCCGGGTATGATCGAACGTTACACTGGTGCAATCACTGCAGCAGAAGGTACGATCCACCGTCTGGAAGACTGGGGCCGCCGTCAGCTGGCTTACCCAATCAACAAACTGCACAAAGCTCACTACGTTCTGCTGAACGTTGAAGCGCCGCAGGAAGTGATTGATGAGCTGGAAACTAACTTCCGCTTCAACGACGCCGTTATCCGCAGCATGGTTATGCGCGTTAAGCACGCGGTTACCGAAGCATCTCCAATGGTTAAAGCGAAAGATGAACGCCGTGAGCGTCGTGATGATTTCGCTAGCGAAACCGCTGATGATGCAGATGCTGGGGATTCTGAAGAGTAATTCTGATGATGACCAACCGACTGATGTTGTCTGGCACTGTGTGCAAGACACCACTTCGTAAGGTCAGCCCCTCAGGAATTCCTCATTGTCAGTTCGTGCTTGAGCATCGTTCTGTACAAAAGGAAGCCGGTCTTAATCGGCAGGCGTGGTGCCGAATGCCAGTGATAGTTAGCGGGCAAGCGAACCAAGCCATTACTCACAGTATAACGGTCGGTGCGCAATTAGTTGTTCATGGCTTTATCAGTTGTCATCAGACAAAAAATGGCCTGAACAAAATGGTATTGCATGCCGAGCAGATTGAATTGATAGATTCTGGAGACTAGCCATATGGCACGTTATTTCCGTCGTCGCAAGTTCTGCCGTTTCACCGCGGAAGGCGTTCAAGAGATAGACTATAAAGATATCGCTACGCTGAAAAACTACATCACCGAAAGCGGTAAGATTGTCCCAAGCCGTATCACCGGTACCCGTGCTAAATATCAGCGTCAGCTGGCTCGCGCAATCAAACGCGCTCGCTACCTGTCTCTGCTGCCGTACACTGATCGCCATCAGTAATCGGTCACGGTCCATTAATACGACTTTGAGAGGATAAGGTAATGCAAGTTATTCTGCTTGATAAAGTAGCAAACCTGGGTAGCCTGGGTGATCAGGTTAACGTTAAAGCGGGTTATGCTCGTAACTTCTTAGTACCACAGGGTAAAGCTGTCCCGGCAACTAAGAAAAATGTTGAATTTTTCGAAACTCGTCGTGCTGAACTGGAAGCTAAACTGGCTGACGTTCTGGCTGCTGCCGAAGCACGTGCTGCGAAAATTACAGCACTGGAAACTGTCGTCATCACTTCTAAAGCTGGTGATGAAGGTAAATTGTTCGGTTCTATCGGTACACGTGATATCGCTGATGCAGTTACTGCAGCTGGCGCTGACGTTGCTAAGAGTGAAGTTCGCCTGCCGAACGGCGTTCTGCGCACTACCGGTGAGCACGAAGTGGACTTCCAGGTTCACAGCGAAGTATTCGCAAAACTGACCATCAACGTTGTTGCTGAATAATTAATTCTGCATATCGTTGTTAAACGCCAGCCTCGTGCTGGCGTTTTACTTTATAAAGTGCAACATCAACGGCTTAGTATAAAACTCCCATCTTGCTGGCGGATGAAATGGACTTGCTTGTTGTCTTTTTCATTTTCAATCGTCAGATCTGTGACCATACCTTCTTTATTTTCGCGAATGTGAACCGTTTGGCCCGCTTGCAGGTTACTCAGAGGTTTATCATTTCCTTCGACTTGAGCCATTGCATAGACGTCCGTCGGGGGTAAATTATTATCGCGAAAGAGCTGTGCCATCGTCTGCCCTGGTGCAATCTGGTAGGTACGCAAAGGGAGGGAGGTATCATTATCTTGCACGGGTGTCTCAGACCGTGACGTGGAGGAAGCCTCTGCGGCTGGTGAACTGTTACGTTCATTCTCACTGGCATTGTAAGACGGGACAACCAGGTTGGCCTGCAGTGGTTGTGCTGCCTGTGAGTCGAGTGAGATCACCTGTGGCTGAAGGCGCTGGGGCGATTTGGCCGGCCATAAGAAGCAAACCACAATCAACAGAGCGCAGGCAATAATTCCACGGCGATGAGCAGGAGGAAGTGGGTCCAGAATACGAAACTGTTCAGGTGCGTGCCAAATCTTTGTCAACCATGGCTTAACGGCGAATCCCATCGGTAACCCCCTCATGTCTACAGACGTTCATTGTATAACGCATGCTGCCTTATGCATTGGGAAATAGTCGGTTTTGAAGTGGCTAAATGCAGCCTGTTATTTTTATATAACATTGTTCCCGTTTTATTTGGATTTGTCACCTACGGGGCATTTGCATTTACCGGGCAGGTAGAACACTGTTATGCTTGCCCCTGATATTCAAACCTTATGAAAGGATAATCCATGACAACTCCTGCTTTTGACAGCGTTGAAGCACAAGCAAGCTACGGTATTGGTTTACAAATAGGCCAGCAACTCAGTGAATCCGGCTTAGAGGGTTTACTGCCAGAAGCGTTACTCGCTGGACTGACTGATGCATTAGAAGGCAATGCTCCTGTAGTCCCGGTGGATGTGGTTCACCGTGCTCTGCGTGAAGTGCATGAACGTGCTGATGCAGTTCGTCAGGAACGTCAAAAAGAGCTGGCTGTGGAAGGTCAGAAATACCTGGATGCTAACGCGCAACAAGAAGGTGTGAATAGCACTGAATCAGGCCTGCAATTTCGTGTACTGACCCAGGGTGACGGTGCTATTCCTGCTCGTACGGATCATGTCCGTGTCCATTATACGGGTAAACTGGTTGATGGGACGGTGTTTGACAGTTCTGTGCAGCGTGGCGAGCCAGCTGAATTCCCGGTTAATGGTGTTATTGCTGGCTGGATTGAAGCGCTGACATTAATGCCAGTGGGTTCCAAATGGGAACTGGCTATTCCTTACAACCTTGCTTACGGTGAACGTGGTGCGGGTGCCTCTATTCCACCATTCAGCACCCTGATTTTTGAAGTTGAACTGTTAGATATTTTATAATCACCAGCTGACAGTATTAAACGGCCCTATTGAGGGCCGTTTTTTTTGATTAAGTGATCTTCCTGTACGAATTGAGGGGGTATTCAGAGCAAGTCGAGAGGGTATTTAAACATGTTAAGCAAAGGGGCGACGCCGTCTGGTTTTCGATATTTTCTCCGGGCATGCAGGGTAAGTTTCATTGCAGTCTGTTGGGTTACATTCAGCCAACTGTGAGGCATCAATATTTTTATTATTTCTACTGTATCTTTCTAAGTTTATTCATCGATATTCAAAAAATAAAATTTTATTTTATAGTAAGATGCTTTTTTGGTGAAAGGCACAGTAATTTGTATGTGAAATGAGCATTTCATACTGGATTTATATAATAAATTAATATTATGGCGTTGTATAAGTATTCACGATTGTGATTTTTTCTTATTATTGTCAGAGTGTTATATGAGCAATATCAATAACGATAGCCACAACACAGGTAATAACAGCCGCTAAGATAATAATAGCGAGAGTAACCAGGACAAGGCATAAGAATATCAATAGCTATGGCTGTGCAGGCAGTCATGAACATAGTAGTCAGGGCACTGGAATCATTAATGATCATTGTCTTAACTACCATAAATACAGGCCAGAAGAGCCTGAATTCAGACAGGTACAGGAAAAATCTATGACAGAACAGGTAAAAAATGCAGAGCCTGAGAAGACTCAGCCTGAACAATCACTCCGGCGTAATCTGACCAACCGGCATATTCAGCTTATTGCTATTGGTGGTGCCATTGGTACCGGATTATTTATGGGATCGGGTAAAACCATCAGTCTTGCCGGGCCGTCGATTATTT
The DNA here is from genome assembly GCF_018257795.1 of Citrobacter sp. JGM124. Taxonomy (GTDB): domain Bacteria; phylum Pseudomonadota; class Gammaproteobacteria; order Enterobacterales; family Enterobacteriaceae; genus JGM124. The sequence continues at coordinate 85,788 of NZ_JAERJD010000008.1, forward strand.
TTGTTTATATGATAATCGGTTTTATGCTGTTCTTTGTTATGCGAGCAATGGGTGAGTTACTGCTTTCTAACCTTGAATATAAGTCTTTCAGCGATTTTGCTGCCGACTTACTGGGACCTTGGGCGGGTTATTTTACAGGCTGGACTTATTGGTTTTGCTGGGTTGTTACTGGAATGGCTGATGTGGTGGCGATCACCTCTTATGCCCAGTTTTGGTTTCCTGGATTATCAGACTGGGTGGCTTCGTTGGCAGTAATACTGTTACTGCTTGGCCTGAATCTGGTCACGGTAAAAATGTTTGGTGAGATGGAATTTTGGTTTGCTATGATCAAAATTGTCGCCATTGTTGCTTTGATCGTCATCGGTTTGGTGATGATTGCGATGCATTTCCATTCTCCATCAGGTGTTGAAGCCTCTTTCACTAATTTGTGGAATGATGGCGGTTGGTTTCCTAAAGGGCTCAGTGGCTTCTTTGCCGGCTTCCAGATAGCGATTTTTGCTTTTGTGGGTATTGAACTGGTTGGGACTACTGCGGCTGAGACTAAGGACCCAGAAAAATCATTACCACGGGCGATTAACTCAATTCCATTACGCATCATCATGTTCTACGTTTTTTCTCTGATAATTATTATGTCTGTAACACCATGGAGCTCCGTGGTACCAGAGAAAAGCCCATTTGTTGAGTTATTTGTCCTTGTGGGCTTGCCTGCGGCGGCAAGTATTATCAATTTCGTGGTACTGACTTCAGCCGCATCTTCAGCGAACAGTGGTATTTTCTCTACCAGCCGTATGCTCTATGGCCTCGCCCAGGACGGTGTGGCCCCTAAAGCTTTTGCTAAACTCTCTAAACGGGCCGTCCCGGCGAAGGGGTTAACTTTCTCTTGTATGTGTCTGTTAGGTGGGGTGGTGATGTTGTATGTAAACCCTAACGTTATCTCTGCGTTTACAATGATAACCACCGTTTCCGCGATTCTGTTTATGTTTGTCTGGACTATCATCCTCTGCTCCTATTTAGCTTACCGTAAACGCAGCCCACAATTGCACCAGAACTCCATCTTTAAGATGCCACTGGGTAAACTGATGTGCTGGGTTTGTATCACGTTTTTTGCTGCGGTTGTGGTACTGCTGACGTTGGAACAGGATACGCGTGAAGCACTTATGGTGACGCCGTTGTGGTTCGTACTGCTAGGGATTGGTTGGTTCTTTTTGTCGAAAAGAACATCAGCAAAATAAGCAAGATAACGACAGGCCGCTAATCAGCCTGTCGCCACAATCCATACACAGAGCAGGAGAGATTAACTCTCCTGCTTTTTTTATGTTTCTGATGCTGGGGTGACGTGCGGTTTTTCGGGTTTAGAACTGATTGCCAGTACCACGCCGATGATCAAGCAGAAAATGCCTGTCATGGTTAATAGTGGCGGCCAGCTTTGACGCAGCATAAAAGCATAAGCCAGACCAGTAAGTATTTCGAATACCATTAACGGCCCGGCAATCACGGTAGGCAGACGCTGGCAAGCAATATTCCAGCACAGATTACCGACCCAGGAGCAGAGAATGGCTATTGCTAACATGAGACCCACAAAGATGAATGGTCGAGGGCCAAAAGGCAACGCAAAGTTACTGTTATCCTGAGCTGTCCAGAGGCAGACCACAATATAACCAATCAGTGATAAAGGCAGTGTCGACAGTCCCTGAGCTGTTGCCCACATCATCGGGTTTTTATCCTGATTTTCACGTAGCCAGCGGGCATTGCGCAGGGCATACCATGCCCAGCAGACCACCGCAATCATGGCAAGAAGAATGCCACTCACATAGCGCCACCAGCTAAAGTTGAGTGGCTCATGGCGCAATTCAGCAATATTTACCATGATTAAACCGGCTGCAATCACCACCAGTGATGGTGTGAGGCGACGCCAGGGCAATTTACCATCTTGTTTGCTATACAGCAGATTCGCAAAGATAGGTATTACCACAGGAAGCGTGCCAATAATCATGGTCGAAATAGGCGCGCCAGTACGTTGAATCGCACTGGCGAGACAAAGGTAATAGACAAGGTTACCGAAGGTGGAAAGTTTCAGAGCGGTAAGCCAGTCGCTGAGGGTGAGTGTCCGCAAACGCCGGCGTCCCAGCCAGGCAATAGGGACAGCAATAAGCCCCAGAGCCAGATAGCGGCCGGTAGCCTGCAAAGCGGCGGAGTAATCCGGCACTATCATGGGGCCAACAAAAATCAACCCCCACATGATCCCGGCCAGTAGGGCATATAACACGCCAGTCAACATTTTCTCATCCTACAGAGTCACAATATAACGCCAGTGTAGGGGGCTTAACGACAGCGGTATTGTACCAGGTTGCTCTTTTACCTGCTTCTTACTTGTTTTTGGTAACGAACCGGTGTAATGCCATAGCGTAAGGTAAAGGCTCTGGTCAGGTGGGCTTGATCTGTCAGTCTGCAGCGGGCAGCCACTTCAGCTGCAGGGATGCCCCGAGTCAGAAACTGTTTGGCATACCAAAGACGAATGGCCATCAGCATTTGGTGTGGGGTGACATGGTAGTGAGCCTTAAACTGGCGTTGAAAGTGGTACGGGCTCAGGCAGACTTGTGCCGCGAGTTGATCCAGCGTGATGTTATGCATGTAGTTATCATAGAGGTACTCTCGTACTCGCATAAACCGGTGTGCTGCATCTGGAGCTTTGCCCGGCGAGTGGCAAGCATAAGGACGGAAGGTGTCGACTAAATTAAGGAGCAACCCCTGTTGTGTCAGGGTGTCTGATGCCTGCCATAATTCACCGATCAGTCTGGCAACGCGTTGCGCCCCCGAGACATGATGATTGACGGCAGAATTAAACCACCAGTTATGTTCACCGGTAAGTGATTCCAGAAAATCAGGTTCCAGGTAAATCATACGATACTGCCAGCCATGCTCACTGGCAGATTCACCGGTGTGCAGCTCATCAGGGTTCATTAATACTAATGAGTTGACCGGCGCGACTAATTGTTCACCGCGGTAGCGAAATCGTTCCGCCCCCAGCGTGATAGCCCCAATACCAAAAGCCTCATGGGTATGAGGCTCGAAAGCATATTTCGTTATATGGGCGTGATAGAGCTCAACGCCATCCAACTGCGGGAGGTGTCGGAATTGAGCCCTGTCGCGTTCATCATGAAAAGAGGCGGGAACGCCTTGCACTGTATTTCTCCAGTTCGGTTATCCCCCACATTATAGATAAGTCTGTGGGGAGAACCAGAAATTAGCCACCGTTCAGTGCTACCAGAGCTTTTTTAACGCTGATACTGAGTGCCTCAGTCGGATGACCAATTAACTGACTAAGCTGACGTTGCCCATCAAATAGTCCACCTTTGGAAGCACCAATATCGGAATCTGCCAGCATTGCGGCCAGCCCTTCAGGCAAGCCGGCACTGAGTAACGCAGCCTTGAAGTCAGCCTCACTCAGGTTCTGGTAATGAAGTGGGGTACCGGTTTGTCGACTGATTTCAGCAACCAGCTCTGTCAGGGTCCAGGCATCATCACCGGCCAGTTCGTAAACTTTACCGTTCTGGTTGTCCAGAGTCAGGACACTGGCGGCGGCTGCCGCATAATCCGCCCGTGGTGCAGCAGCAATTTTACCCTCGCCAGCGCTGCCAATGAAGACACCGTGTTGCAGTGCCGGAGGCAGAGAGGCGAGGTAGTTTTCGCTATACCAGCCGTTACGCAACAGTACAAAAGGAATGCCTGACTCACTGAGCAGTTGCTCTGTTGCCACATGTTCTGCTGCCAGTCCGAGTGGGGAGTTGGTTGCATGGAGTAAACTGGTATAGGCAATCAGTTTCACACCAGCCTTTTTAGCTGCTTCAATCACGTGGCGATGCTGTGCTACGCGTTGACCAACTTCACTGGAAGAGATAAGCAGGACTTTTTCAACGCCAGAGAATGCCGCCGTGAGTGCGGCCACATCATTGTAATCTGCAGTGCGGACTTGCACGCCTGCCTGTGCAAGGTCACTCACCCTGGCTGGATTACGTACCACCGCAACCAGTTCTTCGGCAGGGACTTTTGTTAATAACTGTTCAATAACCAGTCGGCCTAATTGGCCGGATGCACCTGTGATGGCTAGCATAGGAATTCTCCTGCGTGATGTTTTAACAATGTTGTGTCACACTATCATCATAGCTAACTTTTAGTAAGTACGTACAAAAAGGTAAGTATGAATGCGTGATCTCACTACCGGCGTTCGTCTGTTGTCTGAGCAACAGCGTGATGGAGACTTATTCTCAGCTCGTTGCCCCTCTCGGGATGTTTTGAAACACGTTACTAGCCGTTGGGGGGTGTTAATTTTGATAGCCTTACAACGGGGGACTCATCGTTTTAGTGAGTTAAGACGCAAGATGGGTGGGGTCAGTGAAAAAATGCTGGCCCAAACGCTACAGTGGCTAGAAGCAGATGGTTTTGTTGTGCGTCACGCCTATCCAGTGGTCCCCCCGCACGTTGAATATACCTTAACGCCATTAGGCGTTGAGATAGCAGAAAAAGTTGAAGCGTTAGCAGACTGGATAGAGATCAACTTGCCACGGGTTGAGGCTTCCCGCAGCCAGTAAAATGTCTGATGGTTTTTTATACCTGTGGTTATTCGGCTTTTTTTCGCTGCTGTTTAAGGTGGTTTTTTCCTGCCATTTCAACCAGACGTATAAAAGTAGGGCACTCCATATGGGAAGATGCCGGGCAGTCTGCCACGTGTCGTAAAGTATCACGCAGGGCTATCAGCTTGTGGATTTGCTGGTCTATCTGATCCGCTTTTTGATGCAACATTACCCGGGGTAGTTCTGGTGTTCCCCTGTCAGAAAACATACTGGCTATTTCTTCCAGTGAGAAACCTGCTGACTTTCCCATCATGATAAGTTTAATCTGCAACAGTACTTCTTGTGGAAACTGCCGTCGTAGGCCGAGGCGTGAACTTGAGGAGATCAGTCCCACCTTTTCATAATAGCGGAGAGCGGAAGGTTTCACGCCCGTTTGGGCAGTGACTTCACCAATATCGAGAAATTTCATACTTGACCTGAAGTTGACTTTAACTCGTATCATGCGCTCCACCTCCACTTCAGGCAAGAGAGAAACAGAATGCAGCAGTCTGAATTACCATCAGCAGCAACAGGGCAGGCGGGGATCACAACCACACTGGCGTTATCCATGTTACTGGCTTCGCTTGGAACCAGTATTGCCAATATTGCGTTACCCACATTAGGTAGCGTCTTTTCAGCCCCTTTTGTTCAAGTCCAGGCTGTTGTGGTTGCCTATTTGGCCGCATTGACTATTACGGTGGTGGTTGCAGGGCGGTCAGGTGACCGTCATGGGTTAAAACCGATGTTGATCATTGGGCTTATTATTTTTGGTCTGTCTTCGCTGCTTTGTGGTGTGGCTACAAATCTGTGGTTGTTAGTGGGTGCTCGCACACTTCAGGGGGTTGGTGCCGCATTTCTAATGACGCTCTCGATGGCTCTGGCTCGTCAAACCGCAGGGCCTGATCGTATTGGACGAGCGATGGGGTTACTCGGCACAGTTTCTGCGTTAGGTATGGCACTTGGTCCTTCTCTTGGAGGCGTACTGATTGAACTGACGGGGTGGCGAAGTCTCTTTGTACTGCAGTGCCTGTTGGCAGGTATTGCCTTTATCTTTGCTGTTGTAACATTACCAGGTGGTTATGGGAAAAATCGAGTTGCTGCTGCCAGTTTATGGTCGGTACTGAACAAACGACTGATACCGAGCCTTGTTCTGAATTTGTTAGTGTTCGCCATCATGATGACCACGCTATTGGTTGGGCCTTACTTTCTGAGTCTGGGCCTGATGCTGCCAGCCGCCCTGGTGGGTATGATCATGGCGATAGGGCCCGTTATTTCCATTGTCAGTGGAGTGCCTTCTGGTCGGTTGGTTGATACCTGGGGAAGTGCGCCGGTGATGCTGTCCGGGCTGATTCTGTTAACCCTGGGTGCCTGTCTGTTCGCTTTCCTTCCCAATATGGCAGGGGTTACCGGCTATATACTGGCGATTGTGGTTCTGACTCCCGGCTACCAGTTATTTCAGGCCGCCAATAATACCACGACCTTAACGGATGTACCGAAGAACCAGCAAGGTACGGTATCTGGATTACTGAACCTTTCACGTAACATCGGTTTGATTATTGGTGCATCCGGAATGGGGGCACTCTTTTCTTATGGTGCAGGAACGTCTGAATTTGCTCAGGCCAGTGGCTCCTCTATTGCTGCAGGAATGCAGCTGACCTTCCTGGCTGCGGTGGTTATGATGATTTGTGCCATCCTGGTCGCCAAAATCACCCGGCGAGTTTGATCCTTCGTGCCGCGCCCCTTAAAAAAGGGGCGATGGTGAGGGCGGGAAGTTGTCAGGTTTATTGATATCTATCGTCGGTGCTACCGTCATATCCTGCGAAGGTTCGTTTTAGAGCCGGGATAGATGAAACCAAAAAACCGTGTACCGACACCACATGATGCCACTTTCCGGCAGTTCCTGAAGCTACCTGAGATAGCCCGTGATTTTATGGAGCTTCACCTGCCAGCGGAACTCTGCGCCATCTGTGATTTTACGACCTTAACGCTACTGAATGGTTCTTTTGTTGAAGAGAGCCTGCGGCAGTATTTCAGCGATGTGCTCTACAGTATGAAAACGACGAATGGGGGGGAGGGTTATATCCATGTGCTGATTGAGCATCAGTCCAGTCCTGATAAGCATATGGCTTTTCGTATGGTACGTTACGCTGTGGCCGCCATGCAGAGCCATCTCGATGCGGGGCATCGGCAACTACCGCTCGTTATTCCTGTTTTATTTTATACTGGTAAGCGGACACCTTACCCCTATTCGACAAACTGGCTACAAGAGTTTTCTGATCCGGAACTGGCGAAAAGGCTTTATAGCAGTGATTTTCCTCTCGTGGATATCACTGTTATTCCCGATGACGATATTATGCTCCATCGCAGTATGGCGGCTTTAACGCTGTTGCAGAAGCATATTCGCCAGCGTAATCTGGCAGTACTGATAGATCGGCTGGCGACATTACTGCTGGCCGGGCACCTGGCTTCAACCCAAGTGGTAGCATTGATCAATTACATTGTTTTGGCCGGTGACACCGCGGATGCCGAAGCCTTTATTCGCGAGCTGGCACTACGGATACCACAACATAAGGAAGAACTGATGACAATTGCACAACAGCTTGAGCAAAATGGAATAAAAAAAGGTATTGCGTTAGGGGAACAGAGTGGCATCCAGAGAGGGAAGCTGGAAGGCAAGCTGGATGTCGCCCGGGCAATGTTGAAACATGGGATTGATGGTGCATCTGTTATGCACATGACCGGGTTGAGTGAGGCAGACTTAGTTCGGTTGAATGACTGAAAAACGTCAGTGTTGTTGTTCATCCAGATGTTGCTTATTAAGCATGGATTACAACACAATAGATTATAAATAAGACAATTTTTTCGATATGTAGTACTGGGACATGACTTGAGGTGGAAAATGCTGGATAAAATTTGCCAACTGGCGCGGGAAGCAGGCGCTGCAATTATGCAGGTCTATGAAGGGAAGTTACCCCTTGAATCCGTTAAAAAATCGGATGATACCCCTGTTACCGCAGCGGATATTGCTGCCCATGGCATCATCGTGAAAGGCTTACAAGCCCTGACGCCAGATATTCCGGTCTTGTCAGAAGAAGATCCACAGGACTGGGCTACCCGACAACACTGGCAACGCTATTGGTTGGTTGATCCTCTGGACGGCACAAAAGAATTCCTCAACCGTAACGGTGAGTTTACCGTTAATATTGCCCTCATCGATAAGGGGGCGGCTGTACTTGGTGTAGTTTATGCCCCGGTACTGGATATCATGTATGCAGCTGCTGAAGGTAAAGCCTGGAAGGAAATGGATGGGCTTCGTTACGCGATTCAGACAGCTAATGCTTATCCACCCGCTGTGGTTGTGAGCCGCTCTCATAGTGACGGTGAACTGAAAGAATACTTGCAGCAGTTGGGTGAGCACCATACCACGGCGGTTGGTTCCTCACTTAAGTTTTGCCTGGTTGCTGATGGGCAAGCCCAGCTTTATCCCCGTTTTGGGCCTACGAATATCTGGGATACGGCTGCAGGCCATGCGGTCGCAGTGGCTGCTGGTGCTCAAGTGCATGACTGGGAAGGTCGGGTACTCGATTATACCCCCCGAGAGTCCTTCCTCAATCCAGGCTTTCGCGTAACAGTTTACTGATTCACCAGCGCAGCAGGCTTGCTGTCTGCTGCGTCCCTTATCCCAGTGTATTCCCCTTCCTTTACGTCTGCTTTATTCCTTACATGGGTGACTGAACTTGATGGCAGTTGCAGCACTCTAATGATCCAACGCTCTTTTCTCGGAGCCGTTTGTTCGGTATTACAACGCTTATTCCGTAATAAACCCGCATTTTTTACACGGTGTTTCGTTGTGATGAGTTTTTACTTTTTGTCATCGTTAAGTAAAAAAACTTATACATACTCGATGCAGATTTGTTTCTGAACTATAGTTCTTACGCATCAAATTTTTCGTCTCATTTCGTTGGACCAAGTGTGGTATCGCGGAGACGACACTATTGCAGGAGAGAAAGAAAAATGAAAATTTTCCAACGCTACAATCCCCTCCAGGTGGCTAAGTACGTGAAGATCCTGTTTCGTGGACGGTTGTATATCAAGGACGTCGGAGCATTTGAATTTGATAAAGGGAAAATCCTTACCCCAAGGATCAAGGATAAGCAGCACTTTTCAGTGATGTCTGAAGTTAACCGTCAGGTGACGAGAATGCAGGCTGAGGCGATATAAACAAATTGCGGAAAAGAGGAAGGCATGATTTTCCTCTGGTTCAACGGCCCGTTACGGGCCGTTTCTCTTCAGATTACTGAATAAAAAGGTGATGTTTTATCATCTTTGACAGCAATTATTCCTGACTGGCAGGCAGGTCTGGGATCTTGGGAGTTATCGAGGGCATTTTAGTATCAATACGCGTGACCAGTAGCTGGTCAATGCGGTAGTTATCAATATCAACAACTTCAAACTTATAGCCTGCAAGTAGTACGGAATCAGTACGCTTTGGTATTTTCCGCAGCATAAACATCATGAACCCGCCAATGGTTTCATAGTTACCGGATTGCGGGAATTCATCGATATCCAGTACGCGCATCACATCCTCGATGGGGGTACCACCTTCAATAAGCCATGAGTGTTCATCACGGGCAACAATCTGCTCTTCCATCCCCTGGCCGACTAAATCCCCCATCAGTGTGGTCATAACATCGTTTAGTGTGATGATCCCGACCACTAAAGCGTACTCATTCATAATGACGGCAAAATCCTCACCCGCACTTTTAAAGCTTTCAAGGGCTTCAGAGAGTGTCAGTGTGTCAGGCACAATCAGGGCATTACGCAGCTGTACCCCGCTGTTAAGCGCCATACTTTGATTGCCCAGTACACGGTTCAGTAAGTCTTTAGAATCAACATAGCCAACGATATGGTCGATATCACCATTACAGACTAAAAACTTTGAATGGGAGTGTTCAGAAATAGTGGCTTTCAGGCTCTGCTCATCAGCATGTAAATCAAACCAGATTACGTTTTCACGTGATGTCATTGATGAAGGCACCGTGCGTGATTCTAGTTCAAATACATTTTCGATGAGTTCATGCTCTTGTTTACGGAGTACACCCGCCAACGCACCTGCTTCCACCACGGCGTAAATATCATCCGAAGTGATATCGTCTTTTCTGACCATAGGGAGTTTGAAAAGACGAAATATCGAATTTGCCAGCCCATTGAAAACCCAAACCAACGGTTTAAATATGTACAGACAGAAACGCATTGGATTGATGATACGAAGGGCAATAGCTTCAGGTGCAATCATTGCAATGCGTTTTGGGGTCAGGTCGGCAAACAGGATAAAAAGACTGGTCACTACAGTGAAGGATAAAATAAAACTGAGTTGTTCTGACAGCTCAGGGGACAAGAAACGCTCAAGCAGTACTTGGAATGCAGGTGAAAAAGCCGCGTCACCAATAATACCGCCCAGAATCGCCACGGCGTTCAGGCCAATCTGTACTACGGTGAAAAAGGTTCCTGGTGTTTCCTGAATTTTAAGCACATGCATGGCATTGATATTGCCTTCATCAGCCAGGAGTTTAAGTTTTATTTTGCGGGATGCCGCGAGAGAAATCTCTGAAACGGAGAAAAAGGCACTGATAGCAATAAGAATAAGTATTATCAAAATACTGTTTAACATAATTTATCTGACTGTTGTGGTCAGATCCTCTGGAGGGTAATTTATAACGGACAGGTGAAAAGATATCGAACAACAACGAGTGATATCAAAACGATAATTGTAGCGCTGGTAGTATAGCCTAAAGTTTTGACAGGCCGCCAGAGGTCATCGACGATGTTTTTTTCTCCAGTCCATTATTTCAGTATCTCCGTTATTGCATGAAAGCATTCGCCATGTCAGGCACGTGTTTAATGATTATCTGCCGCCGCCTCATTATTCGCCCAGTCTTCAATTAACGTCTGGTACAGCTGTTGGGCATCGACCAGCTTACTGATATGGCAATATTCATCGGTTTGGTGTGCCTGGCTTGGTTCACCTGGGCCGAGAATAATGCAAGGAGGGTGGCCGATAGCTGCCAGCAGTAATGAAGCATCGGTAAAGTAGGGGACAATTCGGGGCTGCAGAGGTTCCTGGTGTAATCGCTGGCAGCGGGCCATGACCTGCTGGATCCAGGGATGTTGGTTACTGGTTAATACTGCGGGCAAGTCTATCAGCGTTTCGAGGCTCACATCATTGCCCAGCTCTTCAGCCAGGCGCTGGCGAATACGTTTATGCTCAAGATTAGGTGCTGTGCGAATATCCACATCAAAATGGGTATGATCGGGGACGGAGTTAATATTAAGCCCTCCTTGAATGCACCCGACATTTAAGGTCGGGTGTTTCATCAGCGGGTGCGCCTCTCCGACGCTAAAATGACGAATTTTATTAATGGCATCACTGGCTAAATAGATAGCATTAATGCCCAGTTCTGGCATGGCCCCATGGGCGGTTTTTCCTTGGGTGGTGGCCCGTAACCAGAGTGCCCCTTTGTGGCCAATCACTGGGTAATTGGCTGTTGGCTCGCCCACAATCAAAGCAGCAACTTGAGGGAGTTCTGAACCGCCAAGCAGGGCGCGAACGCCATCACATCCCGTCTCCTCGCCGCCCGTGAGTATCAGCACGATGCCACTGCTTTGCGTGCGGATCATCGTCTTGCAAGCCACACAGGCCAATATAAAGGCGGCAATTGCGGCCTTCATATCGCTACTACCTCGTCCATAAAGACGGTCATCAATCGTCTGACTACCAAAGGGATCGTACTGCCATGGCTGATTCCCTAATGGCACCGTATCTATATGCCCGGTAAACGCTAACGGGAGACCCGGTTTTTCCCCCGGTAAATGGGCTATCAGATTACTGCGTTGTTCACTAAATTCTATTTGCCTGACCACAAAGCCCTGCTGCTTTAACCAATTCGCCAGAAAGTCCATGCAGGCTGTTTCGTTACCTGGTGGATTTATCGTATTAAAGCTCAGTAGTTGCTGGGTCAGTGTAACGCACGGGGATTGTGATGGCATACAAATCTCTCTCAGTCAGAGTGATAGTGGGCTAACCGATTGTCGGATACAGAGTTCAGTAGCAAAATCTCGCTGTTCAACGGGCTGGCTGCGGGCACCAATATGCTGGAGTAATAAGGCTGCCGCCGCGCGTCCCATTTCTCTCCCCGGCTGACGTACCGTGGTCAGCTGCGGTTGTAACAGTCGAGCTTCGGGGATATCGTCAAAGCCGCTGACGCTTATTTCCTTTGGTACGTTTATGTTGAGCTCCTGACAGCGGTGAATAAAACCAATCGCCATCAAGTCATTGGCACACAGTACTGCTGTTGGACGTTCATCTTTAGGTAATGAGGTCAGATAATCCGCAGCTTGCCGTCCGGATGCTTCGGTGTAATCACCCCGTACCAATGGCACGGCATCAGGTTCAATATTGGCACCAATAAAGGCCTCCCGGAAACCCGCCTGACGCTGTTCACTGGTCCACAATCCTTGGGGGCCACTCACAATAGCCAGCTTGCGATGATTTTGGGCAAGAATATATTGTGCCAGAGAACGAGCGCCAATTAGATTTTGTGAACTGACAAAGGGGATATCCACCCCAGGTAAACACTCATCGACAAACACGACAGATCCTTTCTGCGCGAGAGCCAGCAGTGACTGACTTGGTAAGCCGCTACCCGAAAGGTAGATAACGCCATTCAGCCGCTGGGTCCGCAGTACTTTGGCATAGTATTCTTCTCGTTGCATATCTGACCCGGTAAGGCAGAGAACGAGTAAGCAATCCACTTGGTCAAGTACACTATGGATACCTTCGGCGATATCCACAAAAAAAGCGTTACTCAAATCGGGGACAATAAAACCCACGGAAGATAAACGTTGATGCTTTAATCCCCTGGCGGCACTGTTTGGTTCAAAGTTTAACTCGGCAATACAGCGTAATACGTGATCACGGGTATTCTCTGCAACCGGGCGACCACTGTTATTGATAACAGCACTCACCGTTCCCACAGAGACTTTGGCAAGTTGAGCCACATCACGGATGGTCGGGCGGCGTATTGCCGCACTTCTGGTAACGCCATCAACCATGTTTGATATCCCTATTATTTATTAATGTGAGGCGCGATATCTCGACCATCGACGTGCTTTCGCTGATGAACGCCAGGGCGTGATAACGTACTCAAATAAAATGACTAACAGAAAACTGACTACTCCCAACACTGCCAGCAGGCCTATCGCAGAAAAGGTACCTGCGGTATTAAGGCGAGAGTTGGCCTGCAGTAAATAAGCACCTAAACCCCCGCTAGTGGATGCGGTCCACTCTCCAATAACTGCCCCTGTGACACTGAAGGTGGCGGACAGTTTAAGGGCTGAAAACAGAGGTGTATAGGTCGCGGGCAATTTCACATAACGGAAGATACTCAAGCGGGAGCCCCCCATCGATTTAACCAGGTTAAGCATGTCACGATCCACGGCACTCAAACCATCCAGAACATTGACGACCACCGGGAAAAATACCACCAGGGCGACAATCACCAGTTTGGGGGCCAAACCAAAACCAAGCCAAATCGTTAAGGCTGCCGAGATAGCGATGACGGGCACGGCCTGGCTGGCAATCAGAATGGGGTATAACACGCTACGTGTAAGGGGAGTGGAATCCATCAGCACGGCAAAAGTGAATCCTGCTCCGGCACCAAGCACAAACCCCATTAAAAATGTGATGAAAGTGCTTTGAAAGCCCAGCCAGAGTACTGGCCAGTCAGATAATATATGTTGCCAGGTCATTTCTGGTGAGGGCAACACATAGGGTGGGATTTGATAAATACGTACCGCCAGATCCCAGATAGCCAGTACGAGCAAGAATGCCAGAATTGGGCCGCCAATCGACAGCATTAGTTTTCTATTTTTATCCATTTATCGGTGACTCCTGAGCAGCATGATCGTTATAAATCAGATCCAGAATTTGGCGTTTTAAAAGGGTAAAGCTGCTGCTGGTCAGGCTCGACAACAGCCTGGGACGCGGGAGATCAACAGGTAAGATCTGTTGGACACGTCCAGGCCTGGGAGACATGACCACGACTCGGTCAGCCAGATAAATAGCTTCATCAATATCATGAGTGACAAAAATAACGGTGCTCTGCTGCTCGGCCCAGACCGTCAACAGCCACTGCTGCATGGATAAACGGGTCTGTGAATCCAGAGCACCAAAAGGTTCATCCAGTAACATTACATCGGGTTTCATCGCCAGTGTTCGCATGAGCGCGACGCGCTGACGCATTCCCCCGGATAAGGAGGCCGGATAGTGATCGATAAATTCGCCCAGCCCATATCGTTCTGCCAATACCGCTCCTTCTTTACGCTGTGCATGGCTCACGCTACCCCTTAAACGAGCGCCTAATACGATGTTGTCGATAACGGTCATCCAGGGGAGGAGTAGATCTTTCTGCAACATATACCCCACATGACCACTTTTTCCGGTAACGTCGTGTCCATCTATCAGTATCTGACCACTGTCAGGGGATAACACACCGGAAATTAAATTAAACAGGGTACTTTTGCCACAACCCGAAGGGCCGACAATACAGATGAATTCACCTCTGGCGACGGTCAAATCAGTAGCGGCAAGGGCCGTCATTGCCCCAAAATTTTTGCTAACTTTTTGAATCGCAAGCTTAGGAACAGACATGGCGTATCCTTATTCATTTCTATAATGGCAGCGGTTATAACGGTGAATGATCACTACAGCACTGTGCATTGTTCACGACCGAACCACACCAAATCTTCAACTTTTACCGCTATTCCGCCACGCTGAGCAAAAGGCTCTATCGCCCATGCTCCCCACATGGGGGTATGATTATTGGCATCGATGAAACCATGAGTGTAAGCCTCACCAGCGGTGAGGGAATGGCCGATATTTCCCAGCAGGTCCAGCAAAGTAAAGCCTTGTTGCACCAGTAAGTTATGGCAAAACTTAAACAGTTCACTGGCGGTAATGCCTGGCCGACAATAGGCAAGTGTCTGTTGATGAATCTGCTGTAAATCCGCGAGTGCTTGATCTGCCTCAGGGTAGTGGCCCAGCACCTTGCTGCGTGTACAGTCCCCCCAGAAGCCCTCTGGAGTGATGGGGTGCACATCAATAATCAACACATCCTGGGCTGCCGCGATGAATTTGCCTGGCCCATGAGTGGGGAAGCAGGTGTGTGCATTTTTCCCGAGCCCAACGGTGGTAATCGTCCACAGGCCTGCAGCCCCATTTTGAAGCAAATAATCGTGCACAACGGTTTCAATGGCGATTTCACTTATCCCTGTCATGGCCGCAGCCAGCCCGGCTTCGGCTGCGTTTTTTGCCAATGTTTGTACCTGGTACAAACCAGCAGGGGCATGTGGTGCAATATCAGGCCCCGGGCGATAGGACCACGCCGGGCGCAGTGCGATGGAGTGAGACATAGGCCTGACCTCTCTTAAGGCTGATACTGATTAGTAAAATATTGATCGGCAGGTAGTGTGTTTTTCACCATATTCTGTGCACTTACCGCATTCAGCAGGGCGTTCCAGTTGTCGATATCCAGTTTTAATGACTGATTATCAACCGGGGAGAGCAACGGGATAGTGTCTTGCCATTGCTGAGTGATATAAACCGGGTCATAGGCTTTGCTGTAAGCATCAGAGAAGGCTTGAATTCCTTCATCTGGATGCTCAACGGCATAAGCGATACTTTTTTGTGTGGCGCGCAGGAACGCTTTAGCCAGTTGTGGGTTCTTTTCCAGCCAGGATTGATTACCGGCGAACATCAGGATAGGAATGTCAGGCACACCATGTGCTACCGCAGATAAAAACTCGGGCTTCTGTTTGCCCATGGTGACCATTTCTGTACCTTCAGCAGTGGTGATGCCGGTAATGGCATCCACGCGTTTTTGCAGTAATAACGGAACGGTATCATCGGCGGCCGTCACCATATTCACATCATTCAGTGTCAGGCCTTCACTTTGTAGCATCATTGCCAATTGGGCCTTGGTCCAGGCATCATTGTAGATACCTATTGTTTTGCCCTTGAGTTCTGCCACGGTATAGGGCTTACCTTCGTTACTGAAAATCCCCCAGTTATTCCCCTTACTGTAACGGCCGATTGCAGTGACGGGGGCACCTTGTTCTTTGGCAAAAATAATGTCCATCGGTGTGGTAAAGGCGACATCTGCGCGGCCGGTTCCCAGGAATTTCATGGTATCGGCTACCGTGGGCGGTGCAACGATATCTAAATCAATCCCTTCTTGAGCATAAAAACCCTTTTCTTTACCCAGTATCCAGGGGATCCAAAAACCATCCGCCACAGGCCACTCTTGTATGAATGTCACCTTGGTCAAAGGTGGGTTCTGGGCAGCCATTGCAGGGACACTGCCTGCAATCATATTGGCTGCCATTAAGGCGATACCACTCAATAAAATGATTTTTTTCATGTTATTTCCCCTGGTGTTGGTTGTTGAATAATCATGCAGATGATTTTATATTGAATCGGTTCAATGTTTGATGTCAATTATATTTTATAAAAAATTATATATTGATTTATAAAACAAAATTATCAAATAATCATAAATGAACCGGTTCAATTATAACGAATGCTTATGCGAAAAAATGGTGCATTACTGCACTAAAATGATCCATTGAAGGAGGGGGCGTTATCATGACGAAAAAGAAAGTGTTATTAGTGGGAGAAACTTGGGTAAGTTCTGCGACTCATTACAAAGGGTTTGATCAGTTTGGGAGCGTAACCTTTCATTCTGGCGCTAAGGCGATGATTGCAGCATTGGAGGGGAGTGATTTTGTATTGACGCATTTGCCAGCACATCAGGCAGCGGAAGATCTTCCCTTTACCAAAGAGGACCTTAACGAGTATGACGTCATATTATTGTCCGATATTGGCGCTAATACACTATTGCTGCACCCGGATGTCTGGTTACACAGCAAAACAGTGCCTAACCGCCTGAACGTTCTACGTGACTGGACTGCTGAAGGCGGAGCTTTGGCAATGTTCGGTGGCTATTTTAGTTTCCAGGGTATTGATGGTAAGGCTCGCTGGCACCGCACCGCGGTGGAGCAAGCCTTACCCGTACATTGCCTGCCTTTTGATGATCGCATCGAAGTTCCCGAAGGTTTTCATCCACAGATTGTTGCCGGGCAGTCAAGTCATCCCATTCTGGATGGAATCACCGGCCCATGGCCCTATTTGCTGGGCGCAAATGAAGTGATCGTGAAAGAAGGGGCCACAGTACTCGCCAGGTTACCAGCCGAGCAGGGCGGGTACCCGCTTCTGGTGACAGGACGGTATCAAAAAGGGCGAACCCTGGTCTGGACATCGGACATTAGCCCACACTGGTTGCCCCAAAGTTTCATTGACTGGCCGGGATACAAGCAGTTGCTGATCAATATGCTGAATTGGTTAACGGCCCGATAGCGATTTATTTTGACAACTCATGAGGAGGTCATTTCATGATATTAGCTCATCCCGAAGCACCTGTGGTGGTTGCCTGCATTCAAATGGAGCCTGTTTTTAGTGCAGTAAAACAGAATGTTGCTACCAGTATTCAATTAATTGAACAGGCCGCGGCACAGGGGGCAACACTCATGGTCTTGCCCGAGCTTTGCAATAGTGGTTATGTCTTTGCCGATCGCGCTGAAGCCTGGGAGTTGGCTGAGGAAATCCCTGAAGGGACAAGCACCCAAGCCTGGCTTGCTTGTGCACAGCGCCTGGGGATTTATCTGGTGGCAGGGATCACCGAGCGAGAAGGGCACGATTTGTACAATAGCGCGGTGATTTTGGGGCCAGAAGGCTTCATAGGCCGCTATCGTAAAGTGCACCTATGGGGGGATGAAGGATTATTTTTCACCCCAGGTAACTTGGGATTCCCTGTTTTTAAAACGGCTATTGGAACGCTGGGATGCCATATCTGCTATGACTCCTGGTTCCCGGAAAGCTTCCGCCTGGCCGCTTTACAGGGGGCTGAAATTATTTGTATTCCTACCAATTGGGTGCCTATCCCGGGGCAAGACCCAAAACGGGAAGCGATGGCTAATATTCTGCTAATGGCGGCGGCACACAGCAATTCCGTATTTGTGGCAGCGGCAAACCGGGTGGGAACTGAGCGTGGACAGCCTTTTATTGGTCAAAGCGTGGTGGTGAGTTATACCGGCTGGCCGGTATCGGGCCCCGCCAGTGCCGACGATCCACAAACCCTACTGGCAGAGTTAAATCTGGCCGATGCACGTCGTCATCGCTGTTGGAATGATTTTAACCAGGTACTTAAAGATCGCCGCAGTGATGTGTATGACCACATGCTGGGCAGCGGTATTCAGGCTGGGCACTACTGACTGGTCATGACGACGGCAACAGCGTGCATAGACTGTTGCCGTAACGCTAATACCAAGTGCTAGCGCGCGGGGGGCAGGCAAACACCAATACCACCCAGGCCACAATAGCCGTCAGGATTTTTGTATAAATACTGCTGATGATCGTCTTCTGCATAGTAAAACGTACTGGCAGGCGTAATTTCAGTGGTGACCTGCCGGGTATCACCAGATGCGTTCATCGCCGCCTGGAAACGTTCAAGGCTGGTACGTGCCTGAGTATCCTGCTCCGGGGTGAGTGGATAGATGGCGGAACGATATTGTGTCCCGATATCTCCGCCCTGACGCATACCCTGTGCTGGGTCATGATTTTCCCAGAATATTTGCAGCAGTTTATCAAAGCTCACTACGTTGGGATCATAAACTACCCTGACGACTTCCGCATGACCCGTCTGCCCAGTGCAGACTTCCCGATAGCCTGGATTAGGCGTATAACCGCCAGAATAGCCCGCTGCGGTGCTGTAAACTCCAGGCGTCTCCCAGAATAAGCGCTCTACTCCCCAGAAACATCCCATCCCAAAAAGAGCAATTTCCATGTTATCTGGTACATTTGTCATAGAATGGCCGTTTACAGCATGAATTGGGGCAACGGGCATGGGAATATTCCGACCAGGAAGGGCATCCCCCTGTGGAATGGATTGCGTTTTTTCAAACAAAGGCATCGATCTGTGTCTCCACTGTTATGGAATGCGTCATGTAGGGTTGCCATAATGAGAATAATGGCTGACGATACACCCGGATACTAAGACTATATAAGAAATGTTGAGGCGAGTACGCTATTTTTAACGTCTATGCTATGGGGTGATTAGTCTACCCAATAGCATGAATGTTTCCGTCCAGGGGAAAAAGATATTCAGGAGAAAATGTGCCAGCAATCCGCATATTATGTATTACCAGTCTCTGCATGATGAGTGCCTGGGCAACTGCAGCAAATATTCGATTACAGGTTGAAGGGCTGAGTGGCGAACTACAAAAAAACGTAAGGGCTCAACTTTCTACGATTCAAAGTGATGAAGTGACCCCGGATTTACGGTTTCAGGCTCGCGTAGATGATGCAATTCGTGAAGGTCTGAAAGCGCTGGGATATTTTGAGCCCACCATTAACTTCACCCTGCAGCCACCACCAGTAGGTAAAGGCCGCCAGGTTTTGCTGGCTGATGTTTCCCCTGGGGAACCGATACGCATTGGCGGCACCGATGTGGTATTACGCGGCGGCGCACGCACTGACGAACAGTACCTTGAATTACTCAAACAACAGCCAAAAATTGGTACTGTGCTTAATCAGGGCGAGTATGACAGCTTTAAAAGTCAGCTCAGTAGCCTGGCCATGAGAGATGGCTATTTCGACAGTGAGTTTCTAAAAAGTCAGCTTGGCGTCTCACTGGCAAAGCATCAGGCATTCTGGGATATCGACTTTGATAGTGGGCCACGCTACCGTTTTGGTAAAGTGACCTTTGAAGGTTCACAAATTCGTGATGATTACCTGCAAAGCCTGGTCCCTTTCAAAGAGGGGGACCCTTACCAGGCGAGTTCATTAGCAGAACTGAATCGGCGTTTATCTGCAACGGGCTGGTTCAACTCGGTTGTGGTTGCCCCGGAATTTAATAAATCCCGGGAAACGAAAGTGCTGCCGATGGAGGGGGTTGTCACACCACGAACGCAGAACTCAGTCGAGCTCGGCGGGGGGTATGCTACTGACGTCGGGCCACGCCTTAAAGCCTCATGGAAAAAGCCATGGGTGAATGAATACGGTCAAAGCCTGAGCGTCAGCACGACGGTATCTGCCCCGGAACAAACGCTGGATTTTAGCTATAAAATTCCACTTCTGAAAAATCCAATCGAGCAGTATTACCTGGCGCAGGGCGGCTTTAAACGAACAGATTTGAATGATACCCGCTCCGATTCCACCACCGCAGTGCTTTCCCGTTACTGGGATTTATCCAGTGGCTGGCAGCGTAACATTAACCTGCGCTGGAGCCTTGACCACTTTACTCAGGCTGATATTACCAATACCACCATGTTGCTTTATCCGGGGGTTAATCTCAGTCGTACCCGTTCTCGTGGGGGCCTGATGCCTGTGTGGGGGGACTCACAACGTTATTCTATCGATGTCTCAAATACCACCTGGGGCTCTGATGTTGACTTCGGTATTTTCCAGGCACAGAACGTCTGGATACGTACCCTGAAAGAGAAAAATCGCTTTGTGGTACGTGGCAATATCGGCTGGATAGAGACCGGTGACTTTAACCGTGTCCCACCAGATCTGCGTTTTTTTGCCGGTGGCGATCGCAGTATTCGTGGGTATAAGTACAAATCAATTTCACCCCGTGACAGTAATGGGAAGCTGACTGGTGCATCAAGAATGGTCACGGGATCACTGGAATATCAATATAACGTCACCGGGAAATGGTGGGGGGCGGTGTTTGTTGACAGTGGTGAAGCAGTGAACGATTTCACGAAAGATGATTTCAAGACAGGGGCTGGCGTTGGCGTCCGCTGGCAATCGCCGGTCGGTCCAATTAAGTTAGATTTTGCGGTGCCAGTTGCAGATAAAAATGAGCATGGTTTACAGTTTTACATTGGTTTGGGGCCTGAGCTATGAGTCGCTGGAAAAAGATAAGCCTCGCGGTATTGACAGTCTGTTTAGTCTTTGTGGCGATATCAGGGTTCCTGGTCGCGACGACTCCGGGTTTGCACATATTATTTAATGCCGCCAATCGTTGGGTCCCGGGATTAAACATCACCAGTGTTGAAGGTGGATGGCGTGACCTGACCTTAACAGATGTCAGTTACCAACAACCGGGAGTGGATGTTAAAGCAGGTACTCTGCATCTTGCTCTCGATCCAGGCTGCCTGTTACACAGTAGCCTGTGTGTGAATAATTTTTCACTGGCTAATGTTGACGTCATTATTGATACCAGCAAAATGCCACCTTCAGCACCCGTGCAAAAAGAAGATACTGGGCCACTGAATCTTTCAACACCCTATCCACTGACTCTCAGCCATGTCGGGCTGCAAAATATTCATGTCAGTATTGATGGTACTTCTGTCGCAGTGACTGATTTTTCATCCGGGTTACAATGGCAGAATATTGACCTGACCCTGCTACCTACTCAGTTGCAAGGGCTGCAGATCGTACTGCCCAAAACCGTTACTAAAGAACCCGACCCCGTAGAAGAAAAACAGCCTGCAGGGGAAGCCCCCCCTTTAGGTGAAACGCTTAACAAGCTGTTTGCTGAACCCATTTTGCCCGCAGTGGCGAATGTCCATTTGCCCGTTAACTTGGATATCCAGAAATTTGTTGCCAGTGAGCTGCACTTAAAGGGGGACACGGACCTGACGGTTCACTCATTGTTGCTCAAAGCCAGCAGTATTAATGGTGATATCAAGCTCGATACCCTGGCGGTCGATTCCTCACAAGGGAAAATTGACGCCAGGGGTAGTGCCAGACTTGAAGACAACTGGCCGGTCAGCCTGCAATTAGCAAGTACGTTAAATATGGCACCTGTCAGTGGGGAACAAGTTAAGCTACAGGTGAGTGGGGCTCTGCGCGAAACACTGGATATTGATCTGGCACTATCCGGGCCGGTTGATGCGCGGCTGAAAGCACAAACTCAGTTGGCAGAGGTGGGATTACCTCTCAATCTTGCCATTGACAGTCAGCAGTTATACTGGCCATTGAGTGGAGACAAAGCCTATCAGGCGAATGATTTCAAATTCCGTTTTAACGGTAAAATAAGCAACTACAAGCTGTCATTAAAAAGTGACCTGAAAGGTGAGTCGTTACCCCCTGCGACTCTGTTTCTTGATGGCCAGGGCAACCTGGAACAATTTAATATTGATAAGTTACGTCTTGCCGCTTTACAGGGAAATACCGAACTGACGGGTATCCTTGACTGGGCTAAGGCTATTAGCTGGCGTGCAGATCTGAAGCTTACAGGTATCAATACAGGGAAACAATTCCCTGAATGGCCAGCAAAACTTGACGGTAATGTGAAAACTAGCGGCAGCCTTTATGGAGGAAGCTGGCAGGTTGATATTCCCGAGCTGAAAATTGTGGGCAACGTTAAAGAAAATAAAGTTAACGTTCAGGGACAGGTTCGTGGCAATAACTATATGCAGTGGAATATTCCAGGGCTGCACTTACAGTTGGGCCGTAACCTGATTGATGTCAAAGGGGAGTTTGGCCAGGAAACGTTAAACCTGGATACGGTTATCAATGCCCCCGGTCTGGATAATGTGTTGCCCGGGCTGGGTGGGATGATTAAAGGCATGATCAACATTCGCGGCAAGGTGGATGCACCACAATTGTTGGCGGATATCAATGGCAGTAACCTTCGTTTCCAGACATTCTCCGTTGCCCGCATTGGGCTGAAAGGGGATATCACATCCCATGATGTGATAGGTGGCAAGCTGGACTTGCGAATGGAACGGATTGCGTTGCCAGATATTAAATTCTCGCAGGTTACTCTGGGTATCAACGGTGATGAGAAGAGTCATCAGCTACAGCTACGTGTGCAAGGTGATCCTTTTTCCGGCCGGCTGACGCTGGCAGGTGATTTTGACAGGCAGCAAGAACGCTGGACGGGCAAGCTCAGTGACACGCATTTTGAGACGCCTGTTGGTCCCTGGAACCTGAATCGGGCCATGGCGCTTGATTTCAGTAATCAGACACAACAAGTGGATATTGGCCCCCATTGCTGGGTTAATCCTGATGCCGAGCTTTGTATACCGGAAACGATTGAGGTGGGTAAAAAAGGTCATGCCGCCATCAATCTTAACCGTTTTGACTTGTCCATGCTCAAACCCTTTATGCCACCAGAAACACAGGCCAGCGGTCGGTTTACTGGCAAGGTCAATGCAAGCTGGGATAGTGAAAGCGGTCACCTGCCTGAGGGGGCGGTGACGCTTACTGGACAGGGGGTTAAAGTTGTACAAAATGTTAATGGACAGTCACTTCCTGTGGCTTTTGATACCTTAAACATTAATGCGGATCTGAAAAATAACCTGGCACAGGCTGGCTGGTTAATCCGGCTGGCAAAGAATGGACAGTTTGATGGGCAAGTAAAAATCAGTGATCCTCAGGGCAAACGTAACCTGGGGGGGAATGTCAATATTCGGGGCATCTCACTGGATATTATCAATGCCATTTTTACCCGAGGTGAAAAAGCACAAGGCATACTCAATGCAGATTTGCGTCTGGGAGGGAACCTTCAGCAACCTCAGCTATTTGGGCAGTTGCAGTTAAACAGCCTGAATATTGCGGGTAACTTTATGCCTTTTGAAATGCAACCGAGCCAGGTTGCTGTTCAGTTTAATGGCATGAGTTCGCTGCTGCAGGGCACATTGCGTACCCGACAAGGGCAGATTGTCCTGAATGGTGAGGCTGACTGGGCTCGTATTGATAACTGGTATGCGCGCATTGCTGCGAAAGGGGATAAAGTTCGTATCACTGTTCCACCCATGGCACGACTGGATGTTTCGCCGGATGTGGAGTTCATTGCAACCCCGAGTGCATTTACCCTGAATGGCAGTGTTGATATTCCCTGGGCGCGTATTACCGTTCATTCTCTACCAGAAAGCGCGGTAGGTGTTTCCAGTGATCTGGTGATGTTAAATGAAAATCAGCAACCCATAGCACCCAAGTCGACATCGATTCCTGTCAATAGTAATCTGATGATTAATATTGGTAATAATGTCAAGTTAGATGCTTTTGGATTAAAGGCGAGCTTAACCGGGAAGCTTGCTGTTACACAGGACAAACAAGGTCTCGGCCTGAATGGGCAGATACAGATCCCTCAGGGGCGTTTCAGTGCCTATGGGCAGGATCTTATGGTGCGTAAAGGTGAGTTATTATTCTCCGGCCCGCCAGAACAGCCCTATGTTAATATAGAAGCGATTCGTAACCCGGATGCAACCGAGAATAATGTTATTGCCGGTGTACGGGTTATGGGACTTGCCCCTGAACCGAAAGTGGAAATCTTCTCAGACCCGGTAATGTCACAACAAGAGGTCCTCTCATATCTGTTACGTGGACAGGGCTTAAATAGCTCTGGCGGTGATGGAGATGTGATGACCTCGATGTTAGTGGGGCTGGGGGTTGCACAAAGTGGTCAAATTGTGGGTAAAATCGGTGAGACATTCGGTGTCAGTAATCTGACGCTGGATACCGCAGGGGTAGGTGACTCTTCTCAGGTGGTGGTCAGTGGCTATGTACTGCCGGGTCTACAGGTGAAGTATGGCGTAGGTATTTTTGATTCTTTAGCGACGTTAACCTTGCGCTATCGCTTAATGCCTAAGTTATATCTGGAAGCGGTGTCTGGTATTGATCAGGCGCTAGATCTGCTCTATCAGTTTGAGTTTTAGCAATGCGAATATTTGTCTACGGTAGTTTACGACGCAAGCAAGGCAACAGCCATTGGATGACTAATGCTCAATGGATGGGCGCACATACGGAAGATAACCTGGTATTATACAGCCTTGGGCATTACCCTGGTGCTGTACCCGGTGATGGCAGCGTTATAGGGGAAGTCTACCGAATTGACGCATCAACATTGGCGGAGCTGGATGCGCTTCGCACTCAGGGCGGAGAATACAAGCGCCAGTTGATTCAAACGCCTTACGGAAGTGCATGGATGTACGTCTATCAGCGCCCGATTGAAGGGCTTACCAAAATAGAGAGTGGTAACTGGCTTGATAGGGACAAGGAGTGATGTGGTTACGCTGGGCGTGAGTGCAGCATAGTCGCGTGCAGTTAAAAATAAAACGACAAGGGAGGAAAACCGTGTTTTCCTCCCTTGTTAGCCACCTTAAACACCGCCAATGGCGGTGTTTGTTTTTATACGGTATGCATTATTTTTTAGCGGCACGCTCGAAAGAAGCGATAATTTCAGCTTTAGCAGCTTCAGCATTATCCCAGCCATCAACTTTAACCCATTTGCCTTTTTCGAGATCTTTATAATGCTCGAAGAAGTGAGTGATCTGTGCTTTCAGCAACTCAGGTAGATCGTTCACATCATTGATGTGATCGTACTCTTTGCTCAGTTTGCTATGAGGGACTGCAACCAGTTTAGCATCTTCACCTGACTCATCAGTCATTTTCAGAACACCAACTGGACGGCAGCGGATAACACTACCTGGCTCTAATGGGTATGGAGTTGGAACCAGGACATCTACCGGATCACCATCCAGAGACAGGGTATGGTTGATATAACCATAGTTGCAAGGATAGAACATGGCACTGGACATAAAACGGTCAACAAACAGCGCGCCACTGTCTTTGTCTACTTCGTATTTGATCGGATCAGCATTGGCAGGGATTTCAATAACAACATAGATATCTTCCGGCAGGTCTTTGCCAGCAGGAACATTGAGTAAGCTCATGTTTGTTTCCTTTAATCAGCTCTATTTCACGTGTCGGCTATTATAGCCAACTGGACTTAAATGTCTTTTGCTCTTTTATCTGCTGTTTTATGAAAAAGGGAGCACCGCAGCGATTATCTTTCTGACTTAGATATATTTAATTAATATTAACCTTTTTTTAACAAAAGGTTAGCGGTGTAAAGAAAGCAAGTTGTCTAAATATTATTCTTTGGGTGCCGATAATCATTCAACGTCTTATATTAGCTATTGTGAGCTCAGGATCTCAGCATGTTGAAGAATTTGTCTATTCGCACCGGGTTGCTTTCGCTGTTAGCTGTGATGGCCCTGCTGCTGTTGGTTGTTAGCTGCTTAGGTATTTATGCCTTGCAACATAGTTCCGCTTCCCTCGAGCGAATGAATCAGTTGCAAAATGGACAGATGGCAAGACTTAACGAAGGGTATATTTCTTTACTCCGTGCACGTAATGAGGCCGGGCAAGCGGTACGTCAGATGGAAATCGGCTTACTGGATGATGCAAAAAATTCAGTAAAAAATATCGATCTTGGCATTATGCATGCGCGTCAGGAAATGACTGAGTCTATCCAGGACGAATCAGAAAAAGGAAATGAAACAGGCCAGCAGCTGCTCACCAGTTTGGTTCAGGATTATCATACTTATATGGCAGAGGGTATTGAACCTATGCTCAGTGCCCTGGAAAAACGGGATGTTGATGGCTATTACGATGTACTGGAAAACCATCTGACGCCACGGGGTAAAAAGTTTGATGATGCGGTACAAACTTTCCTGCGTTGGGGAGAAGAACGTGGTAGCCATGAAGTCGCAGCGATCCAGTGGCAGAAGAATATTGTTCTGGGGCTCATTATTTTTGCCGCTGCCATTGCGGTTCTGGTGATTTTTCTTGGCTGGCTGGCACTGGGGCATTTGCTGCTTAAACCACTCAATAATGCGATCAGTCAGCTCGAGTTTGTGGCACATGGCGATTTGACGCAATGCTTACCAGCGGCCGGAAATAATGAATTTGGTCGTCTTACGGGAGCCATTACTCGGATGCGTGATTCGCTGGTGGATTCTATTCGTCGGGTTCGTGATGCTACCGCACAGATTGATATTGGGAGTCATGAACTGGCATTAGGTAATCAAAATTTATCAAGTCGTACGGAGTCGACAGCCTCATCTCTTGAGCAGACTGCCGCCAGCATGGAACAAATCACAGCCACAGTACGACAAAATGCGAGTAATGCGGAACAGGCGCATAGCATGGCCAATGTCGTATCAGATACTGCCGATAAAGGCAGCGAAATGGTATGTTATGTTATTGAAAAAATGCGTGATATCTCTGCCAGTTCCGAGAGCATTGCTGATATTTTAGGGGTTATTGACAGTATCGCCTTCCAGACTAACATTCTGGCACTGAATGCTTCGATTGAAGCGGCAAGGGCCGGGGAGCAAGGTCGGGGATTTGCCGTGGTTGCCAGTGAAGTTCGTACGCTGGCGAGTCGCAGTGCCGATGCAGCGAAAGAAATTCGTACCTTGATCACTCGCTCCCAAACTCATGTGGATGAAGGGCATCAGCTTGCCAATAAAGCAGGCGAAACGATGGATAACATCGCTGAAGAGATCATGCGTATGACTAAGCTGGTACGGGAAATCTCCCTGGCCTCTCATGAACAAAGTAGTGGTATTGAACAGGTCAGTATTGCGGTAAGCCAAATGGATGAAGCGGCACAGCAAAACGCCGCCATGGTTGAAGAGTCAGCGGCAGCAACCCGCTCTTTGGAAGAACAATCACAGCAACTGGTAACGGCGATAGCCTCGTTTCGCTGTTAAAGGCGATAAAGAAGGAAAAGAAACATTCTTCCTTCTTGATTGGCAAGCTGAGGGTGGCTATTCAGGGCCACCCTTTTTTAAGCATTATGCGTCTGGATAGGTACGAATAAAGCGTTCAACATCCTCGACCATTTGCTGCGTACCAACAAAAAATGAGCGGCGTTGATGAAGTTCAGTCGGAATGATATCCAGAATACGCTCTTTACCATCGCTGGCCTTGCCACCGGCTTGCTCTGCCAGAAATGCCATTGGATTGCCTTCATATAGCAAGCGCAGCTTACCCTGTGGGTGACTGGCAGTACTTGGATAAAGATAGATCCCGCCTTTCAGCAGATTACGGTGGAAGTCAGCGACCAGGGAGCCAATATACCGGGAAGTATAAGGGCGCAGAGTTGCTGCATCTTCTTCCTGGCAATATTTGATGTACTTTTTCACGCCTACCGGAAACTTAATATAGTTACCTTCATTGATAGAATACGTATTCCCTTGGGCAGGGAAACGCATGCGCTCCTGACACAAACAGAAAACGCCCAGGGAAGGATCATAAGTAAAGGCATGCACCCCACAGCCGGTGGTGTACACCAGCATGGTTGAGGAACCATATACCACATAACCTGCAGCAACCTGTTTGTTACCAGGCTGTAGGAAGTCATCTTTGGTTACTGGTGCCCCGACAGGGGAAATACGGCGATAGATGGAGAAGATAGTCCCGACGGAAACGTTTACATCGATGTTAGAAGAACCGTCCAGTGGGTCCATTAACACCACATATTTTGCGTTTTCACAGCCGTCAAAGGCAACAAAATCATCTTCTTCTTCGGAAGCAATGCCGGCGACGATTCCGCGCGCTTTCAGTGCGGCCTTAAGTTTTTCATTAGCAAACAAGTCCAGTTTTTGTTGCTCTTCACCCTGAATGTTTTCAGCTCCACTGGCACCCAAAATATCAACCAGACCGGCTTTGTTAATATCCCGGTGGATTATTTTGGCACCCAGTTTTATTGCCGACAGTAAAGCAGTAAGTTCACCGGTAGCATGTGGAAACTCATTCTGCTTTTCGACAATAAATTCACCTAACGTTTTCATGTCTTTTTTCCTGGATAGGGATGTTGGTTAATTCATATAAAACAATCTTAACAAAATTTAAAAACATTATGCTTGGGTTAATCGCGTCAGCAAAACAACTAATCTCCAGAAATGCGTTTCTTACCACCCAACCATGCGGTTAGAATATACACCAAATTGAGAAAAGGTTTTTTTATGCACATTCATATCTTAGGGATTTGTGGCACGTTTATGGGGGGACTGGCGTTACTGGCCCGTTCACTCGGTCATGAGGTGACGGGTTCTGATGCTAATGTTTACCCGCCGATGAGCACCTTGCTTGAAAAACAAGGGATCACTCTGGTAGAGGGTTACGATGCAGCTCAACTCGCTCCTAAACCTGATTTAGTCATAATCGGTAATGTGATGACGCGCGGTAATCCCTGTGTTGAAGCCGTGTTAGAACAAAACATTCCCTTTATGTCTGGCCCCCAGTGGTTGCACGATTTCGTCCTGCGTGACCGTTGGGTGCTTGCCGTTGCAGGGACGCATGGTAAAACAACGACGGCAGGGATGGTTGCCTGGATACTTGAGGCTTGTGGTTATCAGCCTGGTTTCATTATTGGTGGTGTTCCTGGCAATTTTTCCGTTTCGGCACGTTTAGGTGAGAGTGATTTTTTTGTTATCGAAGCGGATGAGTATGACTGCGCATTTTTCGATAAGCGCTCAAAATTTGTTCACTACTGCCCACGCACACTGATCCTCAATAATCTTGAGTTTGACCATGCTGATATCTTTGATGATCTAAAAGCAGTACAAAAACAGTTCCACCATTTGGTCCGTATTGTTCCTGGCTCAGGCCGCATTATTTGGCCTGAAAGTGACAATAACCTTAAGCAGACATTGGCGATGGGCTGCTGGAGTGAGCAAGAGCTGGTAGGGGAAGAGCAAGGCCACTGGCGAGCTGAAAAACTGACTACTGATGCATCCTCATGGCGTGTCTTCCTTGATGGGGAAGCGGTGGGGGAAGTTAACTGGCAATTGGTTGGTGAGCACAACATGCATAATGGCCTGATGGCTATTGCTGCAGCGCGCCATGTGGGGATCACTCCTTCGGCAGCTGCAACGGTACTCGGCCAGTTTATTAATGCCCGGCGTCGCCTGGAATTACGTGGTGAAGCATATCAGGTTGCCGTATATGATGATTTTGCCCACCATCCAACAGCTATTTTAGCCACACTTGCCGCTTTACGTAGCAAAGTGGGTGGGACTGCTCGTATTCTGGCGGTGCTGGAACCTCGTTCTAACACCATGAAAATGGGTGTCAGTAAAGATGATTTGGGACCATCACTGGGTAGGGCTGACGAAGTTTTTATTCTGCAACCCCAGAATATTCCGTGGCAGGTAGTTGATATTGTTGATGCCTGCGTACAGCCCGCTCACTGGAGCGCTGATATTGATACCCTGGTCGACATGATTGTAAAAACGGCCCAGCCGGGTGATACCATCCTGGTCATGAGTAATGGTGGGTTTGGCGGTATTCATCAAAAATTGCTGGATGCTCTGGCACATAAAGAAGAACAGCAAAAACGGGATAACGCGTGAGTCGCTGAGTGATGTAGCCTGTTATCAGCGGTATCAATACAAACAAAAAAGGAGCAATTATGCTCCTTTTTTGTTGTTACCAGGTTAAGCGAGAGATTACCCGGTAATCAGCGATATGAAGGCAAACTTACCAGTTTTTCTTCAACAGACGGTCGATGCTGATAGCACCTGGCCCCATCAGCGCCAGCAGTAAGTATCCACCCGCGATTGTCATGTTTTTCATAAACATAATTGAGTTCACACCCTCAGCAAAATTGCTGTGGAACAGGAATGCGGTCAGTAAAGTGAACACAGCGGTAATGATTGCTGTCGTACGGGTCAGAAAACCGAACAGAATAGCCAGGCCGCCACCAAATTCAAGCAGAATAACCAGCGGTAACATTGCCCCAGGAACCCCCATGGCGTCCATGTATTGCTGAGTGCCTGCGTAACCAGTAATTTTTCCCCAGCCTGCGGTAATGAACAGAATTGGCATTAAAATACGGGCAACAAGTACGCCAACATTCTCTAATTTTTTCATTTTGCTCTCCAACGATATTTTTTCTGGTTTAATACGGCGAGGCTTAATCTGTCTTGGATTCAGCACATAATTGGCGGTTGCCGTCGATGGAGTGGAGAATAAAGCGGATGATGAATAATTGTTAGCAAGGAAAATTGTCAAACTTGTTCAAATATATTGCGTTAAGTACCAAGGGATAAAAAAATGCCGCTTCATCAGCGGCATTTTCAGCGGTTAAAGAACAGTTTATTCAGACTGGTGCGCATCACTCGCCATGTGCTCCAGAGGCTTAGTCCTCGTTTTGCAAGAGGGACTATTCTACCCGGGCGACGAATATTCCATATCGCCAGCATACCTCCCGCTACGACAAAATAACGGCGCAGGCTAACCAGTACACCCCATCCACGATCGTAGGGTGCGGTAACCTCTAACCAGTCCTGTTTTGCCATAGAAAGATCAATTCGCTGTTGTTGCACCTGTATGAGCAATGCTGCTTTACGCTGGTCACGTTCCGTATCGCTCATGATTTATCCTCTTCCAGAAAAGTTCTGTCATTGGCTAATTCATTACGGGTGTGGTGAAGCAAGGTAGACTGGCGAGATTTTTTGAGTGTCCATAATCCACATATGAGTGCACAAATCAGTAGCGCAAGCGTGGTACCAATCATGACATGCAGCCGATACTGAGCATCAACAACCCAGATCACTAACACCATCAGACTCATTAACCCAAAAGCTAAAAACAACATTGTCAAACCCAGCATCAATAGCAGCTGGATAAGGTTAGCCTTCTCTTCTTCAAGCTCGACTACCGCCAGGCGAAGGCGGGTCTCAACCATCCCGACAATAATGGTGATCAGTCGTTGGCCTGTGCCGAGCAAACTTTTGCCCGGCCCAGGATTTGAACGAGAACTATCCATATCAGCGGCGGGCGAGCAGGATACCCAGCACCACACCAACGGCGGCACCGATACCTACGCCAGTCCATGGGTTTTCACGTACATAGTTATCTGCTTTAGCCGCGGCTTCACGGGTTTGATGACTGATTGCATCACCCGCATTACTGAGACGAGCACGGCTTTCACGGAGTGCCTGCTCTGCTCTGTTACGTAGTTTGTCCAGCTCGCCCTTGGATTTTTCGGTTGAGGTATCCAGGACGTCTTCAAGAGTATCCGCAAGGGATTTAAGCTCAGCGCGCAAATGTTCTGATGTATAATCTTTAGACATAATTCTCTCCAGTATAGTTGAGGATGACTTTTAAGATTCAATGGCCTTTACGGTTAATATTTCCGTTCTTCCAGTGATTTCAGTTCAGACTCTGCTTTTGCAAGTTTCTTCTCGCGTTTCGCGATTTTATCAGCATCACCTTTCAGGCGGGTTTTGTCGAGGTCACGTTGACGTTCGGCAATTTCTGCTTTCTGTTTGGTGATTTTTTCCTGATGCTCAGCAATAAGCTGACTGTCAGTGCAATGGGCCTTCACCTCACTCAGCGCTTTTTTTAAACCTTCAACCCGGTGTGAGTTGTTGTGCTGTTCTGCGTAGTTGATTTCACTTTGGATGCTTTGCTCTTTTTCGCCACAGAGGGAACTGGCTTGTGCTGTGGGTACTAAGATAAAAAGTGCTAAAGCGAGTGTAGTAATGTGTTTCATAGAAGTAACCATCCAGTAGTTAACGAGACACAAAGCTTTACTGAGCGAGAACTTATTGGCGTAACGGCATGAAAAAAGCAGTTAACTTCTAAGTAAAGCTTTTACAGCATAGCCATTAATTGACTAAATCCCAAGCTGTGTTGATAAAATTCAGATTCATTGAAGTTAAACGATCACACGTGTTTGCTGACCCGCAATATAGATAGCCACGTCAGGGCATCCTGGTTATTACTATCCCGCTGATCAATAACATACCCTCCAGGCAAGGCACGATTGAGCACTTCTTTTGCTGCTTCACTCTGTGCGCTGGATGCAAAGGTAATAAGTAAGTTATTGTTCTGTGGTGTAATACTTTTGAATCTAATACCGTTAGCATCCAGATGATGCCAGACATAAAAGCCATCCGGCAGGCTGTTGCCCTGCCGGGCGACGCGAATCTCTATTGTCGTCTCTTTAGCAGGCATACCTGACCATAAGGCTATGGATGCAAGCGCTATCACGCCGAAGAATAATGCCGTCCGAAGATGGCATGAAAAGAGTTTCATCATGTACCTCTAACTACGTGAGCTGCGTTTTTTACGCCAGAGCACTATGAGTGATCCAACCAAACCAATGACAAGCAGGACTACTGGTAACAGCATCAGACATGACATCAGGGCATCTTCATATTTCATAAAGATGGGCGTGTTTCCCAGTAGATATCCCAGTGTAGTCAAAATCAGGATCCACAGCAGGCCACTCATCCAATTAAAAAATTGGAAACGTGTGTTACTCAAACCTGATAAGCCAGCAATGGTGGGTAGCAATGTACGAACAAAGGCGATAAAACGAGCGATCAGTAGCGCGGACAAACCATGCTTATGAAATAGCTGATGGGCTCGCTGATGATACCGAGGCGGGAGATGTGACAGCCAATTTTGTACCGTCCGGGAATTGCCCAGCCATCGTCCCTGGATATAACTTAGCCAACAGCCCAGACTGGCAGCCACAGTCAATAAAACAACCGTTTCAGTGAAGCCCATCGCCCCTTTTGCAATCAACACTCCGACCAGGATTAACAGACTATCACCTGGTAAAAATGCGGCTGGAAGCAGTCCATTTTCCAAAAAAATAATCATAAACAGGACGAAATAAAGCATGCCAATCATTGAGGGGTTGGCAAGCGTTTCAAAATCCTGGCTCCAGAGAGCGTTAAGCAATTGCGTCAGTAGTTCCATTCAGTGTTCCTGGCACTTCGTTTGGCGGCCGCCGAATACAAACGGATGAGTAGAGTGCAGTACTATTTTTTATATTTATTAATGACAACCCACTAGCTGAACCTATTGGTCAAAGCGATAGCTGGCAAGAAACCTCCCAGACAGTCCTTTCAGTGGTGGAATTGCGTCTAATTGTAACAAAACTCCATGCAGTACGTCACAGAATTTGCGTTTACTATTAAGTGATTTTGCTTATTCGGGGGAGTGCTGGCGAGGGTATTTACACACGCTGACACTACTCCTTGTTTGCTTACCCACTACCTGAAAAATGACTTTTTTTGACCATTCGTCATGCTATTCATATGAACCTGCTGATTCCCAGGAAATCACGGACAGTTAATTCGATGCATAGCCCCAAATTTATCTGCGAATGTGCGGTATTTAATATAACGTAAGATGGTCGTTTCATAAAACTTAGTCATATGAAAATCAATAAGTTGATTAGACAGTTTTATCGGTATTTGAAAAATATATTAAAGGAGTTAACGAAATTGTCTGGGTTATTATCTTGACGATGATAAAAGTACTAATATGTTCACGTTTTACGGTTTTGTTTAACAGGTTAACTATTTTATCTACTCATTATAGATTACTGGCCGTTTGATACAGCCAGTAATCTCTATTATAGCGAGTTCAGGCACGGCTGCGTGAAGCAGCCATGAGTAAGAATGGCTACTTGCTTCCCTCTTTACGAGCCGTCTGGTGGTTAACCCAGGTATTGATAATTAATGTCAGAGCCAGAATTCCACCTACGACCCCCAGTGATACCCCAATAGGAATATGGATGAAGTCCATAATCAGCATCTTCACACCAATAAATACCAGTATGACGGAGAGGCCATATTTCAGCATTGGGAAGCGTTCCGCAACACCTGCCAGTAAGAAATACATGGCCCTCAGACCCAGAATGGCAAACAGGTTAGATGTCAGTACGATGAAGGGATCGGTTGTCACCGCAAAAATAGCCGGAATACTGTCGAGTGCAAAGATGACATCACTCAATTCAACCAAAATCAGAACCAGCAGCAACGGAGTGGCATATAACACCCCGGATTTACGGGTAAAAAAGTGCTCTGATTCGATTTTATCGGTCATTCTGAGGCGACTCTGCAACCAGCGAACTAACGGTTTGTCACCAATGGCGGTATCATCTTCTTTTGCAAACGCCATTTTCAGACCGGTGAAGAGTAAAAATGCGCCAAAAATATAGAGTAGCCATTCAAATTCAGTAATTAGCCAGCTACCGCCAAAAATCATGATGGTGCGCAACACAATGGCACCCAGCACACCATAAACGAGTACTCTGCGTTGCAACGCCGGTGGCACTGAGAAGTAGCTGAAAAGCATTAACCAGACGAACACGTTATCCACAGCCAGGGCTTTTTCAATCAGATAACCGGTAAGAAAAGCGAGGGCTTGTGTGTCGGCGACACTACGTCCCTGGTTTTCCTTCAGGTACCACCATAGTGCCAGGTTAAAAAGCAGTGATAACGAGACCCATGTCAGAGACCAGACGGCAGCCTGTTTCATTGACATGGTGTGTACGCCACGGCGGTTCTGTAAAAACAGATCTATTGCCAGCATGATGGCAACGACGAGAGCGAAACCGCTCCATAGCAATGGAGTGCCAACACTATTCATAACTTACTTATTCCTTAAAACAAAAAACGGCCATCGTCAGAAGACGCCAGCCGCTTTCATTTGCAACAGGGAATACCGCCTTCCGGCAAGGTCTCACTTACAACGCTCAACACGTTGCCCGGCAACCGGATGCTTATACGCATCGTAATGACGATTAACCGGCAATGAAGTTACTCCCCTTTGCGAGAGACAAAATAAGACTAAGTATGTATTGGGTCAATATTTTGTTTCTGTTTTATTTAAATTTTACACTCTCAGGCCTGTGCAGTTTCGTCGGCAGGAAATTTTACGCCAGTTTGCTGGCGAATCTCTGTCGACAAGGCAGAAGTGATGCGAGATATTTTTAACGCTGGATGTTCAATGTGCTTATTTTCTATTAGACAGGCAAAGGCCTCTGCTTCATACAGCATGGTATTAATATGCTGAGGCTGGCTGAGATTTTGTGGTTTTTCACCACGAGGAATAAAGGTAACGCTCTGGCATTCAGACAACTTCTCGATGACCAGGGAACCTGCTTCACCTTGAATTTCACTCGCCAGTACGGAGTCGCTGACTTTAGAGTGTAGCAGCGTAACGTCAAAGTCACCGTAATGCAGTAATACCGAACCATGGGCATCGACGCCACTCTCTAGTAATGAAGCGCTGGCCTTTACTGTCGCAGGTTCTCCCCACAAGGTGGCGGCGGAAGCCAGAACATAAAAACCGATATCCATGATTGATCCATTTGAAAACAGAGGGTTAAAGGTATTCGGGTGTTCTCCGTCAAGATAACGCTGATAACGAGAAGAGTACTGGCAATAATTCAGTGTGGCCTTACGAATTTTACCTATCTTCGGTAACGCCTGTTGCAGGGCAATAAAGTTTGGCAAACTGGCCGTTTTAAAGGCCTCAAAAAGTACTACCTGATTTTCCCGGGCACAGGCAATCACTTCTTCTGCTTCCCGTAGGTTTGAGGCCAGTGGTTTTTCACAAATCACATGCTTTTTATGGCGCAGGAACAGCATGCTCTGTTGCGCATGGAGTGAATTCGGGCTGGCAATATAGACCGCATCAATCGCATCGCTGGCGGCCATCTCTGCAAGGGAGGTGAACAGGTGCTCTACAGGATAATCACTGGCAAATGCCTGGGCCTGCTCCAGGGTCCGAGAGTAAACGGCATTAAGTTTGTACTTGCCAGTTTCATGAGCAGCATCCACAAACTGGCGGGTTATCCAGTTCGTGCCAACGACAGCGAAACGTATCATAGACTGGGATATTCTCCATAAAGTTGAAAGTAGCGGGTCATCAGGCCGTGTCAGGTAATGATAACTGAGTGAGCCAAAGACGGGTATCAAACTCTAGCTGGTGATATTGTGGTTCCATATGACAACATAATGAGTAAAACGCTTTGTTGTGATCTTTCTCTTTCAGATGGGCAAGTTCATGCACCACAATCATCCGTAGGAATGCTTCCGGAGCCTGACGGAAAATGGTCGCAACACGGATTTCTGCTTTGGCCTTTAGTTTATTACCCTGAACCCTTGAAAGGGCCGTATGCAAACCAAGCGCGTTATTCAGAACATGTATTTTACTATCAAAAATAACTTTATTAATGGGTGATGCATTACGCAAAAACTGGTTTTTCAAGGTTTGAGTGTACTGATAAAGTGCTTTATCGGTCGTGATGTCATGGTACTGTGGGTAGCGCTTTTCCAGCACTTTGCCGAGACGCTCTTCGGCAATCAGTATGCGAACCTGTGCCAGTAAACTTTCAGGGTATCCATTCAAATAAATTAATTCGCTCATGCTTTTCTCAGACTAAAGGGGAAAAAAGGGTATACTCTCGCCCCCATTCCGGGGAGATACCATCCGTCATACTTCAAATTATTGCCAGGGTATTGCCTGTCATATGCTCACCGACCATAGGTTTTCCTGTGTAATTGGTGGTATTGCGTGAGATCTGCAATTTATTTGAACGAGTAAGAGATGACTAAAACTTTACCATTCAGGAGGGCCGATGAGCCAATTAGACAGCGGTTTTCGTTCACTGACGCTGCAACGTTTTCCACAAACGGACGACGTTAACCCACTTCAAGCCTGGGAAGCGGCAGATGATTACCTGTTACAGCAGGTAGACGAGCTGAAACCTGTCGGCCCGGTATTAATTTTTAATGATACTTTTGGGGCACTTGCCTGTGTGCTGGCCGACCATAAACCTTACAGCATCAGTGACTCTTATCTCAGTGAGTTAGCCACGCGGCAGAATCTGAATATCAATGATATTCCCGAAAACAGTGTTACTTTTCTTGATAGTACGGCTAATTATCCAGAAAATCCTGATTTGGTACTGATCAAGATTCCTAAAACGCTGGCGTTACTTGAACAGCAGCTACGGGCCTTACGACGTGTTATCACGCCACAGACACGCATTATTGCAGGGGCTAAAGCACGGGATATTCATAACTCCACCCTGGCACTGTTTGAAAAAATAATCGGCCCGACTACCACCACACTCGCATGGAAAAAAGCGCGTCTGATTAACACCACATTCAGTAACCCTAAACTGAGTGAAGCGCCAGAAACGTTGAGCTGGCCGTTGGAGGGAACGTCATGGACAATTCATAACCATGCGAACGTTTTTTCCCGCACGGGGCTTGATATCGGAGCTCGTTTCTTTATTGAACATCTCCCTCAGGATCTGGAAGGTGAGATTGTTGATTTAGGTTGTGGTAATGGTGTTATTGGCCTGACGTTACTGGAAAACAGTCCTCAGGCCCGAGTCGTGTTTGTGGATGAATCACCGATGGCGGTTGCTTCTAGCCGGCTCAATGTTGAAACCAACTTGCCAGAAGAGATAGCTCGCTGTGAATTTATGATTAATAACGGGTTGTCAGGTGTTGAACCGTTCAGTTTCAATGCGGTACTGTGTAATCCTCCATTTCACCAGCAACATGCACTCACCGACCAAATTGCCTGGGAAATGTTTCACCACGCGCGCCGCTGCCTGAAAATAAATGGTGAGTTATACATCGTGGCAAACCGCCATTTGGATTACTTCCGGAAACTGAAGAAGATCTTCGGGAACTGCACCACGATTGCCACCAACAGTAAGTTCGTTGTGCTGAAGGCAGTAAAATTAGGTCGTAATCGTTAAGTCGTGAATGTTAAATGGGTGCCCTGAGCTATTGCTTGCAGGGCATCTCACTTGAACTACGACTGATCAAGGATTATGCCCGGCACGGGTGATCATGTTGTCTGCACCAGATATTGTATTGCCGTTAATTAATATATACAGCCCTTTACCATCCAGGCGCTGATGCTCCAGCCTGTCGTTTTCGCTGAATTACATAATTATTTAATATTATAGATATTAATGATGTTAACGGGTATTTAAATAACCATTAAAAATATCAATAATATTTTTTGATAGAACGAATGAATATATTGATTATAGACTAATGGGGTGTTAAAACCATTCTTTATAATCGGGGCGGTAAATGATTAGGGCTTTTTATAATTTTAACTCCACACCTTTATATCATACTGAGAATAATCATTCTGATGCTATGAATAAAAGTGGGCAGGTTGTCGGTAATATAAATAAAGTGCGTAATGACGCAGCTATTTCCATTGATCCGCATGCCAATTTAAAAAAAGGAATTGTATTTGATAAAGGGTGTTACTCTCATTTACGCTCAGTCTCATGCTATGCTATGGACGACTTGTTTTCTTCAGTGTTTCATTCTGGACCTTCAAAAAGCAGCAATATCAGTACATTAAGCAGTGAACTGGTATATGAAAAATCAATTATTGACTCGCTATTACGGGAAATTAAAATTACCGGTGATATCATACAGAGCTTACAGCATGTTCATGTAGGCAGGGCTGCTGGGTTTGATAACGGTACTGAAATTACCACAAAATATTTATCTCACCGACGTAATACAGAGTGCCACTGGAGTGGTTTGATATTATTTCCCTGTCGGGATGAGATCATCAGGTCATCGCATCAATTAGTTAATCCTGAGCTGGAACAACAGGTTTTCTTGACTCCTGATGGTCAAAAAGAGTGGCACAGAATTGGCCTGAAGATTGCACACGTTGAAATTGACAGATATACATTAAATTCGATATTTTCAGCATTCAATAAAGTTTTCAACGAAAATAAAACCAACGCAAAATTCATTGTGGCACTTATTGCATTTTATTTGCGAAATCACTGGGCACAAATACCTCCGGATAATATAAAAACAAATAACTTAACGGCGTGTTCCTCTCAGTATTCCGAGTTGCTGGCGACGGGGAAGATTATTGCTGATTTATTAGCTCGTGATGACCTTAAGATTTCTATAGACAAACAGCTGGCTTTTTTATATTGGCATGAGCGTGTGAATCACAAATAAAAATCTGGCAGGTTTTAAATAGTCTTTTTTGGGGGGGCGATGTATTAATAATGGTGCGGGAGTGCCGGGCTCCAGAATATTAATAGAATACGTATTTTTAATCAGATCTGACTAGCCCTGTATTAGAGTCAACATAATCAGGGCTAGTCAGTAATACTGATAACTAACGGTTCACACGGAACAGGTTAGCAATCTGGAAGATGGCAAAAGAGCTAAATAGCAGTTCAATACCCACAACTACGGTGACTAGCGTTATCGACATTTCAGGGTTGGCTGTTGCCAGCATAACGGCAATAATCAAGTCTAATGCCCCAATAACAATCTGCAACCAGGACCCATTTTTACCCCCAAGCTTAAAGCCGACAGAGATACGCAAAATACCACCAATCGCAAACAATACCGCCAGCATCATTGACATGGTCATAATGCCCACAACGGGATCGGTGATAAATACATAACCCAGAATAAAGTAGGCAATCCCTAACAGAATTGAACCAAGCATTGGCAGAAAGTTATGGCTGCGGTTAATGACCATGCCACTGATTAAGGCAACCCCACTCAGAATAAACAGAAATCCGACCAGGGTACTGAGAGCCGCACCAGAAGCAAAGGGATTAATCAGGCAAAAAATACCGCCCAATAGTAACAGAAAGGCCACTACCAGCATTAATGTCCGCTGTTTTTTTATAAAATCCGGGTCCAGATTAAGTAGTTTCTTGCGATCAATATTTAACATCGTAGCACTCCATTGTTTATCGAGTATGTCTATTCGCGATACTGCAAATTGTCCGGGTATAGTGCCTGGCAATAATCGTAGACTGGATACTTATTGCATGTATCAGGCACGAGTTGCCAGAATAACGCCAGAGGCTTTAACTAGCGCGATGACTTCATTACCTTCATGTAACTCCATCTCATCACGACCTTCATTCGTAATGATTGCTGTGAGTGGCAAACCTTTTTCTGTTTTCAGATGAATAGTGCTATTCACGGCACCATTGACTATTTTAGTGATTTTACCGCGAAATTGATTACGGGCAGAGAAGCGAAGGCCGCTGTCTACATTGGCCAGCACCACCCAGGGTGCTTTAATGATCGCTATGGCTTCTTTACCGTTACGAATATCCAGGGCTTCACAGCTTTCTTTAGTGATTACCGTGGTTAACACTTCCCCGTGTTCAAGGGTGATATCCACTTCGTTGTTTACTGCGCCGGTAATAATACGAGTCACTTTACCGGTGAGCTGGTTACGTGCCGATACCTTCATCATTTGGCTTATCCTCTGTTTCTGTTTTTATATCCCGTTAACAGAATAGTCGTTCAGACGTTAAAGCGCATTGTACTGTGATAAATAACAAGCCAGCACGGGGGCGTATTTGAGTACGGCCCCCGTGATGACTGATGTAATCACTTATTCGTTGATGCGTGGATGCTGGTCCACTAAGCGGGTACGTTTTTGTTGCAAGTCTTCGATTTCTTTATCTAAATCTTCAATTTTTTGTTCAATATTGTCGTAGTGTTCCTGCACAATTTCTCGTGCTTCTTCAATATCCGATGCAGCAGGGGTGGCCCCTTTTAACGGTTTGTTCGCCGTCTCTTTCATGGTGATTGCTGTTACCAGGCCGATGACTGCGACCACCATCAGATAATATGCAGGCATCATCAGGTCATTCGTGGCTTCAACCAGCCATGCCGCTAAGGTTGGTGTCATACCGGCTATCAAAACGGAAATATTAAAGGCGCTCGCCAGTGCACTATAACGGATATGGGTTGGGAACATTGCCGGGAGGGTTGACGCCATGACTCCCGTAAAGAAGTTCAGCAGTACTGCCAGCATCAACAGTCCGAAAAATATCAGTCCAATAACATCACTGTTAATCAGCATGAATGCTGGAATAGCGAGGAAAAATAGACCAATACTTCCCATGAAAACAAACACGCGGCGACCGTAGCGGTCACTTAACAGTCCGATAATCGGCTGCACAAACAGCATGCCAATCATAATGGCGATGATAATCATCACCCCATGGTCTTCTGAGTAGTGAAGATTATGGGAGAGATAGCTCGGCATATAGGTGAGCAACATGTAGTAGGTGACGTTGGTGGAAATCACCAGACCAACGCAGACCAGCAAACTACGCCAGTGTTTTGTGGCAATTTCTTTAAAAGAGACCTTTGGCCCTTCAGCCAGACCCTGACGGTCATCTTTTTCCATTTTTTCAATATGTTGCTGGAATGCAGGTGTCTCTTCCAGTGCATGACGGAGATAAAGGCCGATAATACCTAATGGCAAAGCAAGGAAGAACGGAATACGCCATCCCCACTCAAGGAAGCTCTCTTCACCAACAAGGGCTGAAATCAGGACGACGACCCCTGCGCCGCAGACAAAGCCGGCGATGGAACCAAAATCGAGCCAGCTCCCCATAAACCCGCGCTTTCTGTCAGGTGAGTACTCGGCAACAAAAATAGAAGCACCGGTATATTCACCACCAACCGAAAAGCCCTGTACCATCTTGGCCAGTAAGAGCAATATCGGGGCCCAGATGCCAATAGCGGCATAGGAGGGGATCAACCCAATAGCGAAGGTACTGAGTGACATGATAACGATAGTTATCGCCAAAATTTTCTGACGCCCGTATTTGTCGCCGAGCATTCCAAAGAATACGCCACCGAGTGGGCGAATCAGAAAGGGAACAGAAAAGGTGCCCAGTGCAGCGATCATCTGCACGCCAGGGCTGGCATCAGGGAAAAAGACTTTACCTAACGCAAAGGCTACAAAGCCATACACGCCAAAATCAAACCATTCCATCGCGTTGCCTAAGGAGGCGGCAGTGATGGCTTTCTTCAGACGCGCATCATCAATAATCGTAACGTCACTGACCTTTATCGGTCTGACTTTCTTTTTTCTTCGTAACATGTTTTATCCTCAGTATTTCTCCACACAAGGTTATCGCTTGTGGGCTCTTACTTAAGTGTAGTGCGATGTTGAGTGAGTAGGTCATTAACATCCAGCTTTGGTAAGAAACAGGGAGAAAATAAGTTTAAAAATGATAACAACAAGCAACTATCCGCTTTGTTGCTAAGTATGAACATCCGTCGATGCTATAGTAATTATTCTAAACTGTGATATCCATCAAGGTTTTGACTTAAAGTAAAATATTGTCATGCCGAAATACCTAACACGTAAAAGTGAATTATTGGGATAACCTCATGGAAGGCCTTGCTATGTCTACCCGCCAGCACGTTACACAGCGAGAATTTATGCTGGACGACGACACGACTTTAATGTCGACCACTGATCTGAAAAGCTACATAACGCATGCAAACGATGCCTTCGTCAGGGTAAGTGGTTATGAATTACATGAGCTGCAAGACCTGCCCCATAATATTGTGCGCCATCCTGACATGCCGAAAGCGGCATTTGCTGATTTGTGGTTTACCTTGCAACAGGGCGAACCCTGGACCGGGATCATAAAGAATAGCCGCAAGAATGGTGACCATTACTGGGTTCGTGCCAATGTCGTGCCTTTAGTCCGGCAAGATAAAACGACCGGCTATATGTCTATTCGTACTAAAGCCACACCCGAAGAGATAGCCGAAGTTGAGCCGTTGTATCAGGCTTTAAACGAAGGTCGTTGTAAAAAAAAGCTTTTTAAGGGGCTGGTACTGCGTAAAGGATTGTTTGGACGATTGCCAACAATGTCACTGCGTGCACGTATTCGTAGCATCATGAGTATTTTGCTGATTATTCTACTGGTTTCGGCTTATGCACAGGCATTGCCGCTTTTACAGTGGCTGATCGGGGCTGTCTCGACATTACTGGTCTGTGGCTTATTAGAGTGGCAAATAGCCCGTCCCCTGGAGAATGTTTCCCGTCAGGCGCTTGAAGTGGCGACTGGTAATAACCATCGGGTTCAGCATTTACCGCGCAGTGATGAAATCGGGATTA
Source organism: Citrobacter sp. JGM124 (assembly GCF_018257795.1). Lineage (GTDB taxonomy): Bacteria > Pseudomonadota > Gammaproteobacteria > Enterobacterales > Enterobacteriaceae > JGM124. The sequence goes on from NZ_JAERJD010000008.1 coordinate 129,051, forward strand.
TTTTACGTTCCGTGGGGCAGTTAGGTTTAATGTGCCGTTGGTTAATTAATGACGTCAGTGGTCAAGTGGCGAATGTTCACAATGGTAGTGAAGCCATGGCGAAAGGGAATGATGATCTTAATGTGCGTACTCGTCAAACGGTCGAGAATGTTCAGCAGACCGTCACCACGATGAATCAGATGTCTGCGTCAGTGCAGAACAACTCAGGAACGGCATTAGCGGCAGATAAGTTGTCCTGTTCAGCCAGTGAAGCGGCCTCCCAGGGGGCTAACGCCATGGAAACAGTAGTCAACACTATGGATGATATCTCTGACAGTACCCAGCGTATTGGCTCGATAACGACGTTGATTAATGATATTGCTTTCCAGACCAATATTCTGGCACTGAATGCGGCCGTTGAGGCTGCACGCGCAGGGGATCAGGGTAAAGGTTTTGCTGTGGTTGCCGGTGAAGTTCGTAACCTGGCACAGCGTAGTGCCAGCGCAGCGAATGATATTCGTAAACTGATTGATGCCAGTGCCAGCAAAGTTAAGTCGGGCACAATACAGGTTCATGAGGCAGGCCGGACCATGCAGGATATTGTCGGTCAAGTGCAGAACGTGACGCAGCTACTGGGGCAGATCAGTCAGGCAACGGCTGAACAGGCTAATGGTTTGGCTGATGTGACGCGCTCGATAGCTGAACTCAGTACGATCACTGAAAAAAATGCCAGACTGGTGGACGATGGGGCACAGGTTTCAGCGATGGTAAAATATCGGGCAACGCGCTTACAAGACGCTGTCACTGTATTGAGCTAAAAATGGTAAGCAGACTGATCCCTGGTCTGCTTTTTTTAGATCGATAGTTGCGCTGTGTTTTTTGGCATTTTTCCATCAAATTGTGATTTTTTTTGTTTTATCGCTGCAAGCAATTGATTCTTTCTTCAGCGGATATTCGTGAAAACGGTGAGTTTTTCAAATTGGGATTGCTAAATGTTTAGGGATGTGAGTAAATAGCATCGGTTTGGAATACAGACCTTATGAAAGCAGTTTTAGTAAAGCAGTCCTCAGTTCAAGCGCTATCTTAGATATCCCTTTTTCTCGAGTCTCCTCCTAAGTGCCAGATTAAGTCCAACTCTGCTGAACAGACCATGTTCGCCGCGAATCGTGGCTCAAGAAATTGAAAAAGGTAATATTTATGTCTAACAAAATGACTGGTTTGGTAAAATGGTTCAACGCTGAGAAAGGTTTCGGCTTCATTTCTCCAACTGATGGCAGCAAAGATGTATTCGTACACTTCTCTGCAATCCAGAGCGACAGCTTCAAAACTCTTGATGAAGGCCAGAAAGTTGAGTTCACCATCGAGAATGGTGCTAAAGGCCCAGCTGCTGCTAACGTTGTTGCGCTGTAATTCAGCCCTGCGTTAAGTTAGCTAAAAACCCGCATTTGCGGGTTTTTTTGTTTCTGTCGTTTATGATATAGCGACAGTTATGAATGCAGGGCCACCTTTTTGATGAATCAGGCTGGCAATGCATTCTATAAAGCTGTTTCCCATACTGACTGGGGCAGTAAGTAGACAGCTGGCTCTGCATCTTGCCCGGCAGTGACAATATGTTTGATTCCACTGGCCATGACTGCCAGTGTCACATCGAAGGCATTCAGGCTATCACCAAACCCGGCGGTGAGGTTGAGCATGGATCCATCCGCCATTAAATACAGTGTTTTACCCTTCAGGCTGTAAGCATTGATAAAAGGCATCACCTCCTGATTCGGGTATTTTTTCAAATACGCACAATCAATCTCTTCGGCGACATGGCCCACGTTGAGCACAAAAACACCGTCTTTTGCTTGATCCAGTAGTGCGGAACCAAGTACTTTTTTTGCCCCAGTTGCAGTGGCAATCACATCTGTCGTGGTAATCACTTCTTCAATTTCAACCACGTGCCAGCCATCATACGCTGCCTGCAAACGGCGAGCCGGGTCGCGTTCTGCCACCATGACTTGGCCGCCATAGGCTTTAGCCGCGGCTGCAACACCTTGGCCTACCAGACCATAGCCAATGACCAGTACGCGTTTTTCGTGCAGTGTCAGGTGGGTGGTCTGGAAGAAAGTTTGCCAGGCGGTTAAGCCAACCATGTGGCGGTTGTGAAGGCCCTCTTTAACAGGTAAATCATCCCAGTTAAATATGGGATAGCCAGGTCTGTCAGAAGGCAGGCGGCTAACGCCGGATCCGGTCGCCTCAAGGCAGGCAACCACATCACCGAAATCACCACGCTGATGCAGCAACGTGGTAATGTCTGCCCCCATTTCGCACAGGTGCGTTGGGCGCCAGGCAATGGCTTTTTCCCATGATTCATGCCATTCGTTATGGGTCATATTGCGCCATGCACAGGCTTCAGCCCCGGCAGCGACCAGATAAGCGACCACATCGTCCTGAACAGTCGTCGGGTTACAGGTCGTTAAGAATACGCGTGCATTTTTCTTTAATAAGCCTTCAACGAGTGGGATCATTTTTAAGTCGAGGTGCATATTACAAGCAATGCGGACATGGCTAAGGTCAGGAAGCGACTCGACTTGTTTCAGCGTGCGAGTCATATGCAGGCAAGACCATTGGATCTCTTTCATAAACATTTCGTTGTTGGTGCTCAATGTCATTCCTTACAGATAATAATCTCGTGATTTTTATGATACTGAAAAGGGATGCGCTGCCATCTGACAGCGCGGGTTATTGACGATAGCGGTGGCTTACTGAATAGAGTATGACACTGGTGAGCGTGACGCTTACTGATAAGCCAGCCAGGCCAGCATACTCAGACTTGCCGAATAATAATCCTCTTGTGGCGTTATCTGCGGAGCCGTCATGACTTCACCCATGGTTAAATCACGAACTGCCAATAAACCTCCTGCCATCATATAAGGCGCTTTTTCATTAGTTTCTACATTCACCCACGCGGGTGTTTGCAGCCGACTGAACTGGCTAAACCAGATGCGCCATGGCAACAGTAAAGGAGATTTCTTATCGTACCAGTAGAGATAAAGTGGGATACGAATTGCGTCAAAACTCATGCGCGCAGGCCACTCTTTTGCGGGCAACAGTTGACCATCAGCCCGTAAAGATACCCAGTCGGTAGGTAAATTAACCGAGCCCTGGCCCATTTCACCTAACAGAGTTTGTCCGTCCTGAATCAGGGTCTGCCATGCCTGTAAATGGCTACGTTTCGCAAAGTCAGCCCAGGCAGGAAACACGAAATAAGATGGATTCAGGATGATTTCGCTATTGTGGTTAAACCCATCCTTCCCCGGTAGCATTACCTTGTAGCCTGCATAATCGATAACCATATGCGCTAGCAGAGATTTGGTTATCTCGTCGGACGCTTTACCATACCGCTTATCTTGCCAGCGTGATTCCGCTTTGAGTAATGCCCAGGCGATGAGCGTATCGCCATCAGTGGCATTATTTTTATCCGTAATGGGGTCAGCTAATGTCGGGTTATAACGCCAGTAAAACAGGCCAGTTTGCTTATTTTGCAGTGTCTGTCTGGTCCACTGCCATAGCTTGTCAAAGGTCTGTCGGTCATTGTTATAGACCGCCCCCAGCATGGCAAACCCTTGTCCTTCACTGTGCGAGATACCCTTGTTTCCTGTATCAATAATGCGCCCGTCAGGCATCAGAAAGCGCGCTTTATAGACGTCCCAGGCTTGTGGGCTGGCCTGAGTGAAAGGTGAGCACATTAGTGCCATGACGACGATTAGTGTCGTCCAAACGGGTTTTAACATAGTCAGGCTCATTGTGCGGTATGATAGCGGAACTGGATCTCAGATAATGAAAGTATGCTATCACGGGTAACAATGACGTGAGCCTCTCCCCCTTGCTGTAACATCCAGCGAGTATAAACACCTTCCATAATCACACTGAATGCATTACACCAGCGAATCTGTCGCTCTTCGTCCTGACCATAACAAACAGGAAATGCCTGATGATGGAAGAGTAATGCTGTTTCTGTGGAGGTAATATCAATACAACCCCAGCCAAAGTAGCTCAAATGCTGATTGATATTATTTTCCAGCTCTTGAAGGGTCTCTGAGGCTGATAAGGGATAAGATTGTGCTAATTTATCCCCCATCTGCAGCAAAAAGGGACGACTTTGCTGTGCGCTGGCATTCTGGGCCATTCCATCAATCATGATCGCCAGCAAATCAAACCAACCCGGCGGGGTTTGCTGACGCTGAAACCAGTTCAGTAATGCGTTATTTTCAATATGTAATGTCATTAGTTTCTTCCCAGCATATAGCGAAAATAGACACCTGCCGTACTTTCGTTATAGTTGCCAAAGGTATCGTAGCCGACTTCACCACCGATGGTTATATCTTTATTGAGGTTGTAATCGAGCCCAGCACGCATGGTGTACCCCATGCCGTTTTGTGACGTACCACCGTAACGAGACTCTTTCGCGGCACCAATACTTTCAAGACTTTCCAACCCTTCTTGCCAGGCTTTATTCGTTGGGAAATAGTCGCTACCGTCCTGGGTATAAGACTGGTAACCCAGGGAACCGCCTAGTTTGACCTTCCAGTTGTTAATTGACTGGCTATACTCAATTGGCAGGGCAATACTGATGTAGTTTTGCGGGCTGAAGTAGCCCCCCTGGCCGAAGGTGAAATAACTGAGGTCTTTGGAGAAATTCATCCAGCTCAAACTTAAACCGGTTTGTACTTGCCGGAATTGATCATGATACGGGCGAACATAAACCCCGGCCCCTGCCTGGGCGCTGGTATTGCTGGCAACATTCTCACCAAGATAGCTATAGCCCCCGCCACCCGCATAGAAACCAGCATCACCGTCATCATAACTGAGTTGTACACTCCCGCCGTTTTTAGTGACGCGCCCCCAGGATTTACCGGAATATTTATCTTCCAGCCCCACATAGGACAGCAAGCTGTCTTTCACGGCCCGGCGTTCGGCGGTCAGGATCAGTGATAAATAATTAGTGAGTTTTGGTGACCATTTAACACCCCCGACAATTGTTTTCAGATCCTGTCCTAAGGGTGTCGTCCCGATATCAGCCCGGTAATTTTCGCCGCTTAATGCCATGCTCAACTCTACACCATTGGCATTTTTGGATTCAGTTGAATCACTTATCTGCTGGCTACTGCTGTTTTTATAATTTAAAGACTGGAGATATTTCGCGATATTGCCATTATCGTAGCCCAATAGTTCCTTAAGGCCTGCTAATTCATCGGTATCGGTCAGATTCGGGCTTGGTAGATCTGATAGAGGCAGTTCGGCAAAGGCTCTGGCGTAAGGGTTTGCCGCAAAATATTTCTTTTTCTGGTCTTCATCCATATTCGCGATCGTGCGTTGCTCATTTTCTATAGCTGAGATTAAATTGGATGATGCATTTGATAGTGGGTTAGAGCCATAACGGCGCCAGGTATCACCGGCTGCACTGCCGGAATTAAGCACCACAGGTGTTGCAGTAAATTCAAAACGTGATTCACCAAAAGGGGATGCAGACCAGGTTAACGGGGCTTTTGCTTCAGTGAGTTTACTGGTGCCTGACTCCCCATCACGTCCACGGACGGTGATCCCCCCCTGTGCCCACATACCAATATCCTGGTCAATGTTCTGCATCATGTCATCCACTTGACGCAGCATTCTGTTTTGCGCCGTATCCTGGGGCAGGTCGGTGCGCATAATGCCAGGCAGAACGGTACCTGGTTCGGCGGCCTTCTGTGAGACCTGCCATGGTAAAGCACGACTCGTTGCCAGGTTGCTGCCCGGGCTATTTCCGACAAACGGATTATCTGCTGCCAGTAAGCCACCGACTGTTGGCGTGGCAGCGCTCCCGGTCAGCTGCAGGCCAAGTAGTTTGCCACGAGCACTACGCAGATAGGTCATCGCTTGCTGATGATTGCCTGATGCATCTTCCAGTCGTGCTAATAAGAACAGACGCTCAGGAGACTGGCTGGCATTCAAACCCGCAGCTAACTGTCTGGCTCTGGAGACATTATTTTCTGCCAGGGCGATGTTTATTGCCCCCGCCCGGGCATCCTGGTTGGCCGTGTCGTGGGTCATTAAATAGTCATAGACTACCCCAGCTTCTTTATTCATCTTTCCGGATTCATAAAGTCGCGCCATGGCGAACATCAGGTCGGTATTTTTAGGATCGTTTTGCAGGGCCCGAATCAGCTTGTCATAGGCAGCAGCATAATTTCCCTGCTCACGCAGTGTGTCCGCTTCGTTGATAACGTAGCCGTTACGTGCGCTAGCCAACTGTGTTGGAGTACTCCTGGCCATTAAGGTCGGATCAGAAATAAAGCGCTGCGCTTCACTGGTAAGCCCGGCCTGATTGAGTACAGCTAGCTGGTCGGCATAATCACCGGCATTTCCCTGTACCCCGTTCTGCATATTGCTACGCACAATAGCAACGGCGCCATTAACATCACCACTCTGAGCCAGCAGACTGGCCAGCTTACCTGCATCAACAGGACTTTGTGGTGGATGGGAGGCCAGCGCTTTAAGTGTATTGGCTGCTGCGACGGCATTGCCCTGGGCGAGATAATTTTGTGCTGTGGCGATATTCAGGTTGTAGTTGACTCGCTGGGCAAGCTCACGCATTTGGGTGTTCTGTGCAGAAGCAGGAATACGGGCAAGCAGTGCCTGGGCTTGTGGCCAGGATTCACTCTCACTGGCAAAAATAGCGGCGGCAAATAGCGCATTGTTCTCTGCGCCAACACGCGAGGCTGGCTGCATAATGGTTGCTGCCTCACCATTATAACCAGTTTTTTGCAGCAAACGGGCGAGACTCAGGCGCATCCAGGGGTCAGAAGGGTAGCGTGCCACCCCCTGGCGCAGAAGCACAATCGCCTCTGTCGTATTCCCTGCATTAGCCAGTCGCTCAGCTTGTTGCCGGATAGGGTCACTCGGGGTGCCCGTCACCACGCGAGGCTGAAGTCTTGCCTGGAGGGAGGCTGGCAGAGTCCGCAACACCGTATCGGCTTCCGCAGTTTTATTTTGCTCTTTAAGTACGTAATAAAGGTTTTCACGAGCCTGCGCATTTTGAGGCTGTGTATTGATAACGTCACGGAGTGCCTGTTCAGCCTGCAGGTAGTCCTTATTGTGGCGTAATACGTCTGCACGAAACAGTTTTGCCGATATCGCCTGCTCTCCATTACCTTGCGCTAAAGGCGCTGATAACGCTAAGGCCTGACTGATATTGCCTGTTTTAAATGCTTGTTGTGCCTGGGATAATTGGCCATAGAATGCCGCATCATCTGCTTGCTGTTTACGTTCAGCGGATGCCTCACCCCCCTGGCTGGCGGAGCGGCTCAGATACTGTGAGGCGACCTGATAATCGCCACTCTGCTGGGCAAGGTAGCCCAAACCAGCTAAGGCATCTGCATCTTCTGGGTTATTCTGGAGCACTTGTTCAAAATCACGTTGTGCTTCGGCACTATTCCCTCGATTCAGGGCGTTAAAGCCTTCACCTTTTGCTGTATTCCCAATCGAATTACGATAGTAGGTCTGGAGCTGGGTATCCTGTGGATGGCGTTGTATCCAGGATTCATAACTTTGCGCATCACCCGTGGTGGGCGATAACCAAAGCAACGCCTGGCGCAGCCCGTCATCAGCATCCTTGTTAGTGGCTGCTGTTTGCTCTAACAGCGCGATACCGTCACGCCGGGTTCCTTCATTCCAGGTCAGCATTTTTCCTAATGCGACACGGGCAGAGATTTCTCCAGGATTCTGGGCGACAAAGCGCTGTAACTCCGCCAGTGCCTGGGAATAGTTAGCCTTATCACTCCCCATCGTGAGGTAATACTCAGCAGCAAGGCCCGGGGGCGGGGTACTGCCATTAAACAGGGTGTGCCACGTTGCCATCGCTGCCGGAATATTGCCACTGCGTGCTTGCTGGCGTGCGAGTGTCAGCGTACCTGCCGGGATTTTCTCAACTTGTTTTGCATTATCGAGAGCTTGTAACAACGCGCTACCAGGATCGGCTTTCTTCAGTCTGTCGCGCCATTGTGCTGCGCGCTGTTCATTGTTACTTTGTTGTGCCCAAAGTGCCATCAAATACATAGCCTGCGTATTTTCAGGGTCCACCATCAGCACTTTCTGTAATGACTCACTGGCTCGTACATCATGTGACTTTTCGTGCCAGTAATTTGCCTGGTCAAATAGTGCTTTCAGCGCTGCATCGTTTTGCGGCGTCTGCGCCGCAGCATTAAAGCCCATCATTCCAGTGAGCAATATTGCCGATTTTACTGTTATTTTTTTCATTTTTTATTATCCAGATCCAAACGCTCACGTGCCCGTTTTTTCAATACGGCATATAACAGCAAGCCAAAAATGATACTGAACAACAGAGCCGAAAATGCCAGTAATACGGCGTGTTGATTGGCATACCAAACAATCATCATATGATCCGGCATTTGCCCACTAGGGTATTGTCTTCCAACACGGAAACTACGAACACCATTCTCATCAGTAATGATAGCCGCATCACCGCGAATACCTGCGTTGATTTTGGCTGAGTCTAAATCTGTAGATAACCGTGATAATTGATCATTATTGCTGCCCAATATCATGACCACCAGACGGTCGCTATTCCACTGGGAAGGGAAACTGAGAAAGCCGCGCCAGTCTGTATTGGATGAAAAGTAACGGTCAGCATCCACACTGTCAGCTGTCCAGTCGCCCCCCAGCCAACGCAGTATTTTTTGCCAGTATGTGGGTTTCTTCGCAATCAGGGTATTGTCCCTGGTGCCAAATGGGGACTGGTTAAGTAACTGCTGGTTAAATAAATATTGGGTCATATCACTCACTGCCAGTACATCTTTGGTACGTAGCATCTCAAGGTTGGAACCTCCCGCTGGTATACCGAAGATGACATGGTTGTTAGCCAGAGCCGTTCCCGTCGCATTCCCGGAGCGGGCCACCATATTAAGCAGTGTGACTATCTGAGTCTCGGACGGATTCTCAGGGAGCAGTAAGACGGTTTGTGAGAAATCAGCAAGCCGGGTAAAGGGGAATGATGCCCCAACGAAAAATGACAGATTAGGGAGCAAAGCAAAGTGGCGTGTATGGCTCAAGTCTATCGACGAACTGTCGTCAATTTGGCTCTTAATATTGTTATTTAATAGAACACTACAGGGCGCATCTTCCTGGGGAGTAATATTAAAATAGAGTGATAGCTGGTTATCACCGTAAATCTGATAGGGCTCAATAGAGATATCCGATTGTTCCTGGCGGGCATCTCCCCCTACTTTGTGCCACAAGGACTCCAGTATTCCCTGTTTGTTAACGGGAAGGTTGCGTAAAAACGTATTATTCAGGGTGACGCTCAGCCAGGAGTGACTTTCATTGATCCACTCTTCAGTAGGAAAGCGATAATTAATGTGCATTGGAATGCTGCCACCATCCCACAAAAAGAGATCCGGGGCGGCACGAAAGGCAATATTGAGTGGTTCATGCCAGATGCCTAAGGAGGTCAGACTTTGATCTTTACGCAACAGTTCGGACAGTTTTACCGGCCGATCCGTGGGTATCCAGCGTGGGGCATCATAAGGTTGACTCACTGGGATAGCGGTAGGCTCTACTACCATGCTGGGCGTTTGTTGCTGAAATTGGCCTTGTGTCAGTCGCCAGGCCGCAGTACGCAGCGCCGCCTGATCTTTCCCAACAATCAGTAATAATTTATAGGCAGGGTTTGCTGGGTTATCAATATACTGCAGTAATGGCTTGTCACTATCAGGCAGAACAATGCCCCCAATTTTATCCCCCGGGTGGCCTATCAGAATACCATTCTTCTCTGGTAACACGTTGTATTGTGCATCAAAGTGGATCCCCCGATAATCGGCCTCAATACCCAACCAGGATGCCAGCAGTGCCGCCGCACTGACCCCATCATTGCTGATCTTTTCCGGGAATGAAAACGATATGGTTGAGGGGGACATTTGCATATCGTCAAAGAATGGGCGTGGGAAATTACTGATGTCATTGCCAATGTTTAACTGCTGCCCCTCAAGTTCAAACTGGGAGTCGGGCAGAATAGTGACCCGGTATTCTCCACTGGCATCCCGCTGGCACAGCATGGTATCTACATTGTTAATCTTAAAACTCAGGTTATTCACTGAGACAAGTAGTGGTGCGGGTACATCAAGTTGAAAACGGGAATCATCCTGTTCTGCAGAACTTAATGGTACAGAGCCTAATGCCTGACCATTCAGCATTAATTGCAAGGTTGCGTTATGTTCAGCTATCGCCGGTGAAACACTCAAATGCAGCACTAAACGTGCGTTAGTGATGACCTGATCTACAGGTAAGGTAAAGTTGATCCCCGCCTGTAGCTGTCCGCCGCCCATACTTACCCCGGCAGGTTGTCCCATTTGCGCTATCTTGAGATTGCTTACCATCGCCGGGGTCAGCACTACGGGGGCGACAGGGGACGCTGGTGCTGACAAATTCAACGGCAGTAAATTATCAAGAGTCGTTTCTTCCCCGTATAAAGGGGCTGTAAAAAATGCACCAGCAAGTAAAGCAGTAGAGAGTAAATGCTTCATGCGTGACCATCCTGTTTAGCCTGTGCCCGCAATTGGCGGTTTTTGCGGCGTGACTTCCACGTCAGCCAGAACAGGTCAAAGACGCATTTCACAATCATCATCATCGAACGCAGTGGGTTATCTTGCGGTTTTGGAGGATGGATCCAGGCATCAGCACGCGCCAGCACTACACGCACCAGCTCACGGCGGCGAGACAGTGGGATTTCTTCAAACATTAAACGGATCGAGTGATCATCAGCACTAATTAAGGTCACTGGAATACTGATATCACTAGCCTCCAGTAAGAGTTCAACCTCTTCAATTTGATCTGTGAGGTGGCGATCATCTGGTGGGATAATACGACACCCTCCCATTGATAAATCAATGCTTTGACTGCGTGATGAAACGCCGCTGGCATAATGAATAATCACCGGTATATTGACATCAATACGGATATTTTTACGGGTTTGTCTGGTTTCACGGGCGACGGCAATAGCGCCAAGCAGGAATATCAAACTATAGATCCCCCAGCCCACATTTAAAGCCATAACTTTGGGATCAACACTGTAGTAGTCATGAGCAAAAGCTCTAACGATGCCGGCAATAATTCCACTGATAAGTAAAATAGCCACAATCAGGTGCGGCCTGACCACGCTAAAATCAAAATATCCGACGTTTAATAACCCTCCCTTGTCAGTCACGTTAAACTTGCCACGTTTTGGGAACAACAAAGTGACCATTGTCGGGAGTAGGATATGGAATGCTAATACCAGATCGTATATTTCGCCCCAGAAACTGTAACGATAGCGGCCATTTAAGCGAGAAGTTACATAAATTGCCACGAAAAGATGCGGCAAGGCATAGGCAAATACCAGACTGGCGGAGGAATAAATAATATTAAGGTTAAAGAGCAAATAGGCCAGTGGTGCTACCAGGAAGATGATCCGTGGCAGGGCAAACTGATAGTAGAGCATTGCACTTAAATAACATAACCGTTGAGGGATCGTTAGCCCTCTCCCCCATAGGGGGTTATCAAGACGGAATATTTGTGTCATCCCACGGGCCCAGCGAGTACGCTGAATAACATGTAGCACCAAACGTTCTGTCGCCAGCCCTGCCGCTAATGGAATACCAAGGAAAGCAGTATTCCAGCCACGGCGTTGCATTTTCAGGGCAGTATGGGAATCCTCGGTGACGGTTTCGACGGCAAAACCGCCGGTTTCTTCCAGGGCACTGCGGCGGATCACGGCACAGGAACCACAGAAGAAAGCCGCGTTCCAGTAATCATTACCTTTTTGAAGTGGCCCGTAAAATAGCGCTCCTTCATTAGGGATATTACGTCCACCTGACAAATTACGTTCAAAGGGATCGGGGGAATAAAAGTAATGGGGCGTTTGTACCAAAGCCAGTTTGGGGTCTTTTAAAAATCCCCCTACTGTGGCTTGTAAAAAGATTCGTGTGGCCACATGGTCACAATCAAAAATACAAAGCAATTCGCCATTCGTCACTTTCATTGCATGGTTGAGATTACCCGCTTTTGCGTGAGCATTATCATTACGCGTAATGTAACCGACCCCAACATCAGAAGCGAAAACAGCAAACTCCCGCCGTTTACCATCATCAAGAATATAGATATTTAATTTATCTGCAGGGTACTCGAGACATTGTGCTGCGAGAACAGTGTCGCGCACGACATCCAGTGATTCGTTATAGGTTGGAATATAGACATCTACCGTTGGCCATTTTGACATGTCTTCAGGCAGGGGGACTATTTCTCGCTGAAGTGGCCAGAGACTCTGCAAATAGCCCAGTATTAACATTACCCAGACATAAACTTCGGCACAAAACAGAGCGATACCCAGTATCGTTTCAATTTCAGAGTTAAAATGCAGGGTTTGTGTTAAACGGAAATACATATAACGCGTTGACATCAATAATGACATCACCACCATGATCACGGAAATACTGCGCTTTTTGCTCCATCCCATAAGGAAAAGCAGACCGATGCTGATCAGACCAAAGATATACTGTTTTTGGCTATCCATTGGCGTGATAATGACCAGTAAGGCAACGGGGATAATGGCCAGTGCTATTAAAACGTACAGTAGCTTTTTCATATATAGAGCCGAGTTAAATTAGGTTCCCGACATCCGCGGAACAGAGTGGACAGTACCATCCCCGACTTCGATCCCCAGAATTCCCACCACTTTTTTAGCAATAAGCTCAATATCAAAAGCGGCGGCAGACGAGGGATTAAAATCGAAGATAGATTGTTGTGATGCATTGGCCTCTACCGCACTTTCGTCACGGTGTACCATGCCCAGCAGTTGGTCACCAAGATGTTGTTCGACAAAACTCGCCACATCCCGGCTGACCTGACGACGACTATCAGTCTGGTTCAGAATAAAATAATGTCCCGATTTTTGATTCAGTACATCACCCGTGAGCCGTTGGTTTTCAACATAGGGCAGCATAGAGAGCGATGCACTATCAGCCTGTAGTACCACCAAGTGTAAATCTGCCATTGGCGATATAGCTTTAAGCGCCGGAGAAGGGCCCGGTGGAAAGTCTGCAATGATAATGAGACCGGGATAATTCAGTAGTGTGTTTAACCCGCGGGCCAAAAAATGTTTATCCTGTTTCAGGGCTTCTGTGAACAATTCACTTTGCGTTTCACTGGCTTCACCATAAGGCAGGACAAACAGATTGGTGCCGACGGTTAATACAGACTGACTCCAGTCTTGAACTTCGGTCGCTTTAGCGACAAAGCCTCGTGTTTCAGACAGGGGAACGCCAAAATGCAAACGTAGTGCATTTTGGACATCAAAATCCAGCGCCAGAACTTTATTGCCTGCGCGTGAAAGGGCATAAGCCAGGTTTGCTGTCAGAGTCGTTTTTCCGACACCACCCTTAGGGGAACAAACGCATATTAACGGCATGTTGCGATTCTTTTTAATAGTGATTGCAAGGGCGCATCTTTACCATCCACAGAAGGTTTATCAACTGATGATGTGGCAAACAAATGCGAAAAATTAGATGAAAGCGGTTCCTGAGCCCCGGGCTGGAGCTGAAATTGTGGCTGAACCTGAATCCCCGGCTGGGGCTGATACTGTGACTGAGCCTGGATCCCCGGCTGGGGCTGAAACTGTGCCTGAGCCTGGATCCCCGACTGGGGCTGAAATTGTGGTTGAGCTTGCACTTGCACCTCAGCCTGAGGAGCCTGCTGGGCTTCTGGCTGAGACGACACTGAACGATTTAACTGCGTCCCAATTTCTTTAACCAGAGAAGATGCATATTTTTCTGCCTGGGGTTTTGTGGTTAAAGGGGCCTGATTCATATCCAGAGGCGTTAAATGTGCTGGGTTTGCAGCCTTGAAGGGCACAGGTTCATCAGGAATCGGTAGTTTCAGACCTGAAGGTGGTGCTGGCGTGGCTGGTGCATTGCCTCCTGCGAGCTGCTGCATAATGGACCAGTGTCCATGATTTACTTCTTTGTTTTGTTTGGTGAAGTCAATAAATCTTATTGATTTCATATGTGTTTTTTCGTTAAATTTTTGCAAGTCTTCATACTGGTCCATACTTGTTCTCGCATTGTTCAAAAGTTTTATATCAACAAGTCGTATACCAATAACGCCATGACCCACAATGATTTACTATTAACTGCATGATAAATCATATATTTTTACGACTAACCAAGAGACAATAAAGCCTTATTCTCAAGTGTAGTATACTGGAAATATTAAGGCGATAAATAACATTCTTTATGAAGCAAACTGATTGTAATGTGAGGAGATTGATACCTGGAAAGTGATTATCTATTTAGGGGGAGAACCCTTTACTGGTCAGAGCATTCCAGCATGAATGAATATTGTATTTAATAATCTGAACTATCATTTTGCCCAATATAACCATTCTGTTTCAAAGGTCTTATACATTAATGTCCTTACAGATCATCTTGTTAGCATTAATAACTTGTATTATCAATGAGTTGGTTTTCTTGCTGTAATGGGGAGTCATACTTTTCAGGTATCTATTTTAAAGAAATAGAATAAGGCGTTATGAGAGTGACGTATTTATATTTACAACGCTGCTGAATATGTAAGATTTAACATTGCTCAATCTGAATGGTTTTGATCATGTTGTTATATACGGATTTTTTATCAAAGCCGTATTGAGAAGAAAATGACTGTATTCAGAAGGGAAGACTTAACCCCGGCACAGTTACTCTAATAAAAAGAGTGAGCATGTCAGGTATTCTTTATGTCATATAAAAAACAGGAGTTTCAGTTAACTCATTGTTTTGTTTTTTTATTATTTCATTTCATCGTGATACTTGTCACGGTGGAGTAATAAAATATTCCATAAAATGATCTACGGTAAATATTAATGGATGTTGTAATAAATAGGGTACCCGGTATGACGCTGGATGCTGAGTCAACGCCTGCTGGATGATTACACCGTACACGTGGTTTTTATATCGTCGGGCCAGGGTGTAACGTGCTGAATATCTATAATTTATTTGCAAAATATGGCAGAGGGTAACGATATCACTATGGCGAAAATTACTGGCTCGATGATGGAACAGATTCTCCAGCTTACTGGTGGTCGTTATAATATTCTGGTGTGTGGGAATTGTATGACCCGCCTGCGCCTGACGTTGAAAGACCGTGAACAGGTTCAACATGATGCATTGAAGAAAATTCCTGGCGTGCTGGGGGTTGTAAATGGTGATACCCAATTACAAATTATTCTCGGGCCGGGGAAGGCGCAAACGGCCAGTGACCTCATGAATGCACTTCTGAAATCAACCAGTGAAGATGTGGGTTCCTCCCTTGAGGATACCAGCCTGCGTACACTGGCGAGTGAGAATAAAAAACAGATGAAGGCAAAGCAGAACAGTGCGGTGCATAACTTTCTGACTAAATTTGCCACCATCTTTACCCCCCTGATTCCCGGATTTATTGCTGCCGGTTTATTGCTGGGAATTGCGACATTATTACAACAAACACTCATTGTTGATGGTGTGGCTCCAGCAGTCTGGCTCACTCAACTGATTGCTTATATGAAAGTATTCAGTATTGGCCTGTTTACTTTCTTAAGTATTCTTATCGGTTTTAATACCCAAAAAGCTTTTGGTGGCACTGGCGTTAATGGGGCGATTATCGCGTCACTTTTTATTTTGCGTTATGTTCCTGAAGGGACAGTGGGTTACTACGCAGGGATGGAAAGTTTCTTCGGATTAACAATAGATCCACGGGGTAATATTATAGGTGTACTACTGGCCTGTATGCTTGGGGCCTGGGTTGAACGCCAGGTGCGGCTCATCATACCGGATAATCTGGATATGATACTGACATCAACAATTTCGTTGCTGATCACTGGCGCGATTACGTTTACTGCCATTATGCCCATTGGCGTGGAGCTATTTAAAGGGATGTCATGGCTATTCATGCACCTGAATGGTAACCCATTCGGGACGGCTATTCTGGCTGGGTTATTTCTTATTGCAGTTGTCTTTGGTATTCATCAAGGTTTTGTACCGGTCTATTTTGCTCTGATGGATGCTCAGGGTTTTAATTCCCTGTTCCCTATTCTGGCAATGGCAGGAGCCGGGCAAGTTGGTGCCGCGCTGGCATTATTTGCCCGTTCAGCCCATGGCTCAGTGCTTAGAACACAAATTAAAGGCGCCATTATTCCCGGGGTACTGGGGATTGGCGAACCGTTAATTTATGGTGTGACACTCCCGCGCCTGAAACCCTTTGTAACCGCTTGTCTTGGAGGTGCTGTCGGGGGATTCTTTATTGGTCTGGTCGCATGGTTTGGTTTGCCGGTTGGGCTTAATACTGTATTCGGCCCTTCGGGATTAGTGGCGATTCCATTAATGACATCTCACCAGGGGATTTTTGCTGGTATGGCGGTATACGTTGCGGGTATCGTAATTGCTTACCTGGCCGGCTTTGTGATGACGTGGTTTTTTGGCAGTAAAAACGTCGACTTAGCCTAGTCGAGGTTGTTCACCTGCTCCTGAACCCCGGAGCAGGTGATTTAAAACACGTGGTTATGCACGAACTTTTACCGCCACTAATATTCCCGTGAGTAGCATCAATGTTGCGGATAAGGTCAAGGGGGCAAACAGCCCAAAACTGTCTAAAGCGATCCCGCCGACAGCAGCGCCACAGGTATTGGCCAGCTGGATGACAGCCACCTGAATTGAACCAGCTTTTTCAGCCTGATCGGATAAAGATCGGGTTATCCAGGTTGACCAGCCTACCGGAATAATAGCAAAAGCGAATCCCCATACTATAGCTACGATGCTGGCAACCCATTGATTTTTTCCAAATAACATTAGCATCAAGGCGCTCAGGGCAAGAATGAATGGTGCCAGAGTTAAAACGAATTTTAGTGATCGTTTTAAAAGTACTGAGGACAATGACGTGCCGATAAAACTGGCGATACCAAAACTTAATAGCACTAAAGTTAAGCCACTGATACTAAAACCAGCAAGAGTGGTGTATATCGGCCGAATGTATGTGAAGAAGGCAAACTGACCAGCAAAAACCATGAATATTGCCAGCATGCCAGCAATGACCCCAGGGCGCTTGAGCAGGCTGAACATATTTTGTTTTTGTTGTTCTATTCCACCGGGCAAAGAGGGCAGCACTCGCCAAATCCAAACAATACATATCACACCCATTATGGCGGCGGCATTAAAGACATTACGCCAGCCAATAATGCTACCCAGGAAGCTCCCCAATGGTGCAGCGATGACCAACGCAATAGAAACAGCACCAAAAATAACAGAGAGTGCTTTGGGGACGGTACGCGCGGGCACCAGACGCAAGGTCAGAGACGCTGACATGGCCCAAAATCCACCCAGAGCCATACCAAGGCAGGCACGACCCAGTAATAACAACATAAAGTTATCAGAGCATGACACCAGTACGCAGGACAGGGTGAGCAGTAGTGCAAAAAGCAATACGATGTGGCGGCGGTCTCGGGTGCCGATAATGTGCGTAATCAGCAGACTGCTAAACATGGCGACAAATGCAGTCACTGTTACTGTTTGCCCGGCGAGACCTTCAGAAATATTCAAATCAACCGCCATGGGAGTTAGCAGGCTGACTGGAAGAAATTCAACCGTTATCAGGCAGGCTACGCAAAAGGCAATCGCGAAAACTGCTGACCAGTTAGGTCGAGTGACCGTATCAGTGAAGGGCGGGGTAATAGAAGTATTATCCATATTTTAAGTTCGCAACACAGGGCTAATGGGAAACCGGACAGTTTACCGCTTTTTATAAAACCTGATTAAACCTTTTGTGTTGTATACGATCTTCAGAACAATTATCGCAACGTGGTTTTGGCGCGATATTGCTTAATGCGTATCCAGTTGTGCAAAATTAACTCGGGGAGTATTAAAGTTTTTTATGGCGGCGCCGATGATACGGCATCTCTTTAGGGAAATAACATGCCATGTTAAACCGTATGAAAATCGTTAAAAAAATACTCTTAGTCCTTGGGCTGTTTACTGTTCTGCAAATAGCTTCTGGTGGTTTGTTTTTTAATGCACTGAAGCAAGAGAAAGATAATCTCCATCTGTTGCAAAACCTGCGTGAAAAACAAGAATCACTCAACAATAGCTGGATTGCGTTACTCAATACTCGTAATACACTCAACCGTGCTGGTATCCGTTTTATGATGCGGGATGAGCAGATGGCGGGGGGCATCACCACTAATGCGCTGGTTTCTATGGCAGGAAGTTTCTTGAAAACAGCGGAAGATCAGTGGGCGGTTTATGAGTCATCGCCGCTGATAGCCCAGGACAGTGAGGCTGACAGCAAATTAATCAAACAGAAATATGAAGCACTCCATGGGGCGCTGACTGAATTGATAAAAATGCTGGGTGACGGCGATATTAATGGCTTTTTCCAGCAGCCCACTCAGGGCTATCAGGATGATTTTCAGAAACAGTTTGATCAATACACCAAGCAGCATAGTGAGCTATATCGGCAAGCGATTGATAATAGTGAAAACTCTTATCAAATGGCGATTGCTATCCTGGGAGGATTACTGATCGTATTAATCGCCCTGGTCTTGTTTGTCTGGATGGGAATGCGCTCCACCTTGATTCGTCCTCTGAATCGTTTGATAGAGAGTATTCGTTATATTGCCAGTGGGGACCTGCTGCGTAAGATTGACGTCCACGGTACTAACGAAATGGGGATGCTGGCTGAGAACTTGCGCCATATGCAGAATGAACTGGCACGGACGGTTGGTGATGTACGTAACAGTGCTAACTCCATCTATAGCGGCGCCAGTGAGATCTCCATGGGTAACAATGATCTGTCCTCTCGTACGGAACAACAGGCAGCCTCTCTTGAAGAGACAGCAGCCAGTATGGAGCAGCTCACCGCAACGGTTAAGCAGAACGCTGAAAATGCGCGTCAGGCTAGCCAGTTGGCGCTAAGTGCTTCTGACACCGCTCGCCGTGGTGGCAAAGTCGTGGATGACGTAGTGAAAACGATGAGCGAAATTGCGGGCAGCTCCCAAAAAATTTCTGATATTACCAGTGTTATTGATGGTATTGCCTTCCAGACGAATATCCTGGCACTTAACGCCGCCGTGGAAGCCGCTCGTGCGGGTGAGCAAGGGCGTGGTTTTGCGGTTGTAGCGGGTGAGGTTCGTAATCTGGCCCAGCGTAGTGCCCAGGCGGCAAAAGAAATTAAACAGTTGATTGACGACTCTGTTAGCCGTGTCGATACGGGTTCTACTCTGGTGGAAAGCGCCGGGGAGACAATGGGCGAGATCGTCAATGCGGTCACTCGTGTGACAGACATCATGGGTGAAATTGCTTCAGCGTCAGATGAACAAAGTCGTGGCATTGATCAGGTGGGCCTCGCGGTTGCGGAGATGGACCGTGTTACTCAGCAAAACGCCGCACTGGTAGAAGAATCTGCCGCTGCTGCTGCTGCACTGGAAGAGCAAGCGAGCCATCTGACACAAGCAGTTTCTGTATTCCGTATTACTGCGGAATCACCGTCAGCACCACAGCAGGCAACTGAAACCAGTACTCCGGTGCGTGCTCCCGCGGTGACAGTACGCAAGACGCCGACAGAGTCAGCATCAGATGATAACTGGGAAAAGTTCTGAGTGAACAAAAAGAGCAATTATTCAGATAGTTGACTCTTCAGTTCAGGAATAGGCCGTGCGTTCTTGTATTATTGAACCGATGTGAGGGATTAAGTCCCTCACAGGAAAACAAGCTCATGGGCGGAATAACACGCCCGGGCTTAACCAGCGACGCGGCACAAAAAATGATCAACGCCGACCTGCTGATTTTCGGCGGTTAATGATAAAAAGGGAAAAACTGTGTTTTTCCCTTTTTATTTGTATTCAGACTGACTCCCTCTGTAGTAGAGAGGGCTTATCATCACTCTGCTACACCTTGCTCCGCGCGTTTTTCCAGCTCACTGATACGTTGTTCCAGTAAAGCCAGTTTCTCACGAGTGCGCAGTAGCACCTGGGTCTGAACGTCAAACTCCTCTCTGCTCACCATATCCAGGCGGGTTAACTGTGCCTGAATAACCTGGCGTACTTTCTTTTCAACATCGTCCCCTAAATCACGAATGCCTTTCGGCATAGACTCATGAACCTGGCGAGCGATCTGTTCAATTTTCTTTGGGTCAATCATAGGGCTTTCCATTATTCGTTTAACTGGACTCATTGTAATGCCTGAATGGCAGGGTATAAACCAGAAATGTTCTATCGGATCACGTTGCTGGGTAAATAGATTAGCGGTATAGTAAATGCGCTTATTCTCAGGGCGGGGTGAAAGTCCCCACCGGCGGTAAATCAGCAGCCAAGCTACTGAAAGCCCGCGAGCGCTTCAGATTATTTTTTGAAGGTCAGCAGATCCGGTGTGATTCCGGGGCCGACGGTTAAAGTCCGGATGGGAGAGAGTAACGATGGCGTCAGGCTACGGCCTGTCCGCGTTATTTTTTTAGCTCCTAAGACTGCCCTGATTCTGGTAACCATATATTTAATGAGGTTTTATTACCATGAATCAGACGCTCCTCTCTGCATTTGGCACGCCTTTTGAACGTGTCGAGCGTGCACTTGAATCCCTACGTGAAGGCCGTGGTGCCATGGTTCTCGATGACGAGAATCGCGAAAACGAAGGGGATATGATTTTCCCGGCAGAAACCATGACGGTTGAACAAATGGCTCTGACTATCCGCCACGGTAGCGGAATTGTTTGCCTGTGTCTGACGGATGAACGCCGTAAACAACTTGAACTGCCTATGATGGTGGAAAATAACACCAGTGCATATGGCACCGGGTTTACCGTCACTATTGAGGCCGCCAGTGGGGTGACTACGGGCGTTTCAGCCGCTGACCGAGTCACTACGGTACGTGCAGCGATTGCTGATGGTGCGAAGCCTTCTGACCTGAATCGCCCAGGGCATGTATTCCCGTTGCGTGCCCAACCCGGTGGTGTTCTGACCCGTGGCGGGCATACTGAAGCCACCATTGATCTGGTTTCCCTTGCGGGCTTCCGTCCTGCGGGCGTGTTATGTGAACTGACAAATGACGATGGCTCAATGGCACGTGCGCCAGAGTGTATTGAGTTTGCGCGTAAACATAATATGGCGCTTGTCACTATCGAAGATCTGATAGCATATCGCCAGTCCCGGGAACGCAAAGCGAGCTAATCATTTTTTGAATATTTAAAGGCCCGGTTTTCCCGGGTCTTTTAGCTCATCTCTGCCCACCATCAAAATTCCTGAATAACTTCATCATGCTTATCCAGGTTATTTTCACCACAATTCAGCGTAGTCTGTAGACAGAAAATAATTATTCTGTTTAAGGACGCCATCATGACAAACCAACGTATGCCAGCGTTATTTATTGGGCACGGCAGCCCAATGAACGTTCTGGAAGATAATCTCTATACACGCTGCTGGCAGCATTTAGGTGAAACATTGCCGCGGCCGAAAGCAATTGTTGTGGTTTCTGCCCACTGGTTCACGCGTGGTACGGGTGTCACTGCAATGGAAAAACCGAGAACCATTCATGACTTTGGCGGTTTCCCACAGGCATTGTATGACACTCACTATCCGGCACCTGGCTCACCTGAGCTGGCCCGGCACTTAGTGGACTTACTGGCTCCAGTGCCTGTTGCTTTAGACAAAGAAGCCTGGGGTTTTGACCATGGATCATGGGGGATCTTAACAAAGATGTACCCTGATGCTGATATTCCGATGGTACAGCTCAGTATTGATCAAACTAAACCCGCCGAGTGGCATTTGCAGCAAGGGAAAAAACTGGCAGCATTGCGTGATGAAGGTGTGATGTTAATCGCGAGTGGTAATGTGGTTCACAACTTGCGTATGGTTCGTTGGCAAGGAGATAGCGAGCCTTATCCATGGGCGACTGCTTTTGATCAGTATGTTAAAGATAATTTGACCTGGCAAGGGCCTGAAGCAGAGCATCCGCTAGTGAATTATCTGTCACATGAAGGTGGCGCATTGTCGAATCCGACCCCTGATCATTTCCTGCCGCTACTGTACACGCTGGGAACATGGGATGGTCAAGAGCCGGTGACTCTTCCTGTGGAAGGTATTGAGATGGGTTCACTGAGTATGTTGACGGTACAGGTAGGATAATCACAACAGGAGGGGAAACGTAACGAGTTTCCCCTCTGTATTTTATTTTTTATTCAACAAAAACATGTGGATAGAATCGTGACAAGTCCTGGGTAATGAGGGCCTTATCTTCACGAATGCCGATCCCGGCAGGTTGATCATTAATGAGCCAGCTGCCAATCAGTGTGTAGCTGTCACCAAACTTCGGCAGTGGGTGGAACTGCTGCACGATCATTCCTTCTTCACCATAAGGCCCCTCTGCGCGTGCAATCTCTTTGCCATTATCAATGATGGTGATATTGGCCCCCTCACGTGAAAACAGGGGTTTGACGACGTACTTGTCCATTAATGGATGCGGGTCTTCCGCAAAGTAGGCGGGTAGCAGGTTAGGATGATCTGGAAACATTTCCCACAACATGGGAAGTAATGCTTTGTTGGAGATAATACTTTTCCAGGCAGGTTCAAGCCATCTGACGCCCGCGTCTTCTAGCTTAGTAGAAAACACATCTCGCAGCATATTCTCCCATGGGTAGAGTTTGAACAGGCTGCTGATGACGTGATCCTGAAGATCGGTAAATTGCCCTTTTTCACCAAGGCCAATATCTTCTATATAGAGGAATTCGCTGGCGAGATCTGCCTCTGCAGCGCAGTCTTGCAGGTACTGAACGGTTCCCCTGTCCTCCACCGAATCCTGGCAGCAGGTAAAATGCAGCAGATTGAAACCATGTTGCGCTTTGAGTTCTGCAAAACGTTCGATGATTTTCTCTTGCAGGCTGTTGAACTGATCAGCCCCGGCTGGCAGGTTTCCTGCCTGGAGTTGATCCTCAAGCCAGATCCACTGGAAGAATGCGGCCTCATATAATGACGTTGGTGTATCGGCATTATTTTCCAGTAACTTAGGTTCTCCGGTACCGTCCCAGGCCAAGTCCAGACGAGAGTAGAGTGATGGTTGTTTGCTACGCCAGGACTGGCGCACAAATTCCCATGTGTGCTTAGGAATGCGAAAACGGGCCATCAGATCATCACTGGCAACCACTTTTTCAACCACTTGCAGACACATCTGGTGCAGTTCAGCGGTGACTTCTTCCAGTCGTTCAACCTGAGGCAAAGTCAGCTTATAATAAGCATCCTCGCACCAGTACGGTTCGTCATACAGGGTATGAAAATTAAAGCCGTATTCTGCTGCCTTCTCACGCCAGTTCGGGCGCTCAAAAATATTCACTCTTTCCATTATGTCTTAACCGCCTAATGTACGGTTATTGTTAGTGCCAGAGGCGCTGCTACGCTGCATGCTTGATTGTTTAGCAACGGAATCACCAAAACCACCACGGGTTACCGTTGATGTGGTTGCTGGTTTAGGCGCCATGGCTGTCTTAGGAACCGTCATAGTACGGCCAGGGGTCGCGGCGCCATAGCTTTTTCCACTGGCATCAGAATATTTACCGTAAGCCGGGCTTGCTGGGTTTTTAGAAGAGAAGAGAGGTTGTGACGCACCGCCGCCCATCAGGCGTCCCATCATATAACCCGCCATCAGGGGCATCCAAAAGCTGCCACTGCTCTGCGCCTGGGCCTGGTTTTCACCACTACCACCTAAACTTGCCTGGGCTGGAGCCTGCTGGCACTGGCCTTCACCAAATTCAGCAATACAGGCTTCCCGTGAATCATATTTTGGTGCTGTGCGTTCTGCTTCTTTCAGCGCATTATTATATACCGTAGTACATTCCGCACTTTTGCCTGGATTGGCGACAGAGCAGTCATCTGCATTTTGATACAAAGAGACCGTTTCATCACTCTGTTCACAACCAGACAGCATAAATACAGCAGTAATTGCCAGAGCAACTGGCGTTAAATGACGAGCATTCCAGCTTTTGCGGAATGACGAATGGTTTATCTGTTTTGTCCGTTTCATCTTATCAGTCCTGAGCCCAGTCGGTTTGTTGCTAAGAGTAAGGTATGAACGGTTGAAATTAAAGCAGTCAGGTACACTTGACGGGAGATCTTTACGTTGCCTTACGTTTAACGAGGGAGATAAAGACAAAAGGGCGCAATTTGCGCCCTTATCAGTGAGATAACAGGTTGCTACGGTGAAACTAATTACGACCTGTTTTAGTGGCTGACGCTGGCATGGCAGCATAGCCATCAGCACGTGCATTTTGCTGTGGTGTTAACGGGGCAACGGTATCCGGGCTGGTTGATACTGATTTGCCCAGAGCGTTGTTCAGTACTACCAGATCCTGTTCGTTTAATGTACCCAGCGCGGATTTGATATTCAGCTGATTAATTAAATAGCTATAACGTGCATCGGATAATTGCTGCTTGGCGTTATACAGTGAGCTGGTGGCGTTCAGCACATCAACAATGGTACGGGTACCGACGGTATAACCTGCTTCCATTGCATCTAAAGAGCTTTGGGCAGAAATTACTGCCTGTTTATAGGCGTTAATTGTGCTGATAGAAGCATTGATATTGTTAAAAGAAGAACGCACGGTCTGTACAACGCTACGGTGTGCAGCTTCCAGTTGTTCACTTGCGCCAGTGAAGTTGTACTGTGCTTGTTTCACCTGAGAGTTAACCATACCCCCCTGGTAAATAGGTACCGAGAAACTTAACCCAACTTTATTCTGGCCTACGTGAGAACTGTCATACTGGTTACTATTCGAGGTTTTAGAACCATTATAGTTGGTGTCTGAAATACCCGTTGATGCAGTTAAATTCAGCGTTGGTAAGTGGCCATCTTCTGCCTGACGAATTTGTTCGCGAGCCAGGTCCTGACTTAAACGCGCCTGTAACAATGTCAGGTTACGTTTTTCTGCATCTTTTAACAGATTAGCGACCGCATCAGGTTTATTGGTTTTAAATCCATCTACGTTCAGTGAAGCGAGGCTGAGATAGTCGTTGCCTGTAATCTGACGTAGCTGTTCTAGCGTGTTATCCACGTTATTACGAGCGGTAACTTCATTTGCCAGTACGGTATCGTAGTTGGCCCGGGCGTTCTGGACGTCAGTAATCGCCACTAAACCCACATTGAAGCGTTGGGTGGTTTGATCCAACTGACGATAAACAGACTGCTTTTGCGCCTCGATAAAGGAAAGGGTATCGATAGCATTCAGCACGTTAAAATAGGCTACTGCGGTGTTTAAAATCAGGGTTTGCTGTGCATTCTGATAAGTGACGTCCTGAATACCTGCAGTTTTTTCCTGCAAACTCAGAGCACGCCATTTTGACATATCAAAGATATTTTGCGTTAACTGTAGTGAAGCGCTGGTGGCATTAGAATTGACACCGTTGCTGTCACGATAACCGTTGCTGTAAGTGTAATCAGCACCCAAACCAAGTTGTGGCAGTAATGGGCTACGTGCTTCATTGATTTTTTCGAATGCGGCGTCACGGTCAGCGGCAGATTTACGCAGGTCCGGGTTACTGGCGCGGGCTTGCTGATAAACTTGTAAAAGGTTTTCTGCCTGGCTCATGGCGCTGAAGCCTGTCAGGCTAAGGCCGATAAGTATTGGGAGCAGTTTCTTCATTTGCATTCCTTGTTGTGAAGCAGAATTATTTTGTTTAACACTGACAATGAGTCGAAAATGAACGCCAATTCTACCGAGTCTGTGAGCCGGCCAGATTGGCGTAATGTGCCATCGGTTCCAAATTTTCACCAATCTATCACATCGAAAACCAAACGGCAGTCCTGTGGACGATAAATCACACAGGTTTAACGCAACGATTATTGGGGCCTCATTATGAGTCAGTCAGCAAAACAGGCAGTTACATTTACCAAAAAAGATGTAGAAATTATTGCACGGGAAACATTATACCGTGGGTTTTTTTCTCTTGAATTGTACCGTTTTCGTCACCGTCTGTTTAATGGCGAGATGAGTGGAGAGGTGAAGAGAGAAATTTTTGAACGAGGTCATGCAGCCGTGCTGTTGCCCTATGACCCAATACGTGATGAAGTGGTGTTGATTGAGCAAATTCGCATTGCTGCTTACGATAGCAGTGAAACACCATGGCTGTTAGAAATGATAGCGGGCATGATTGAAGAAGGTGAGAGCATTGAGCAAGTTGCGAGGCGCGAAGCGCTGGAAGAGGCGGGCCTGAAAGTGGGGCGTACTCAACCCGTGTTAAGCTATCTGGCAAGCCCTGGCGGTACCAGTGAAAGATTGTCGATTATGGTTGGTGAGGTGGATGCCAGCCTTGCCGGTGGGATACATGGTCTTGCGGAAGAACTGGAAGATATACGCGTGCATGTGGTGAGTCGACAACAGGCCTATCAGTGGGTTGAAGACGGACACATTGACAATGCGGCATCAGTTATTGCTTTACAATGGCTGCAACTGCATCACGAGAAGTTAAAAGCAGATTGGGATAATTGATAATGAAGCGCTATACCCCTGATTTCCCGGAAATGATGCGCTTATGCGAAACGAATTTCGCACAGCTGCGTCGTTTGTTACCCGCTGATGATCTCCCGGGAGAAAGCATCACTTATCAGGTTAATGGTGCCCATTACCGACTCACTATAGATGAGTCTACCCGTTACACTCAGCTGGTCAGGATAGAACAAACGTTTCCTACTGTGACTTACTGGAGCCTGCCTTCAATGTCTGTAAGGCTTTATCATGATGCGAGGGTGGCGGAAGTGTGTTCAAGTCAGCAGATCTTTCGGTTCAAAGCGAGCTATGATTACCCGAATAAAAGGTTGCATCAACGCGACGAAAAGCATCAAATTAATCAGTTTTTAGCTGACTGGTTGCGCTATTGCTTGGCTCATGGCGCAGTAGAAATTCCTATTTATACCTAATTTTCAGGAGCGTAAATCGCAACGCTTGGAATGAGGGAAGGCGTGTAATTGAGTGTTAAACCTAAGGATATCCTTTGGAAAGCTTGTTAAACCTTCCTGAGACCACTGATGGTCGAATCAGGATACTGCAAATAACTGATACTCACCTGTTCGCAGGAAAGAATGAAACACTGCTCGGTATCAACACATGGGAAAGTTATCAGGCGGTACTTGCCTCGATAATGGCTGAGCAGTGTCAATTTGATCTGATTCTGGCAACAGGTGATTTATCACAAGATCACAGTGTAGAAGCCTATCAGCATTTTGCTGAGGGTATTACACAACTGACGGTGCCTTGTGTTTGGCTACCCGGAAATCATGATTTTCAACCGGCGATGTTTGATACGTTGTTTAAAGCGGGTATCTCCCCAGCCAAGCGTGTCTTTATTGGTGAACACTGGCAAATTTTACTACTGGATACCCAAGTGTTCGGGGTTCCACACGGAGAGCTAAGTGAATATCAGCTGGAATGGCTGACGCGCAAGCTGGCCGATAGCCCGGAGCGCCACGCTTTGGTGCTATTGCATCATCATCCGCATCCGTCTGGATGCAGCTGGCTGGATCAGCACAGCCTGAGGAATGCGGCAGTACTGGATGATGTTCTGCACGGATTTCCTCAGGTAAAGAATTTGCTCTGCGGTCATATTCATCAAGAACTCGATTTAAACTGGAATGGTCGCCGCTTACTGGCCACACCTTCCACATGTGTCCAGTTTAAACCCCATTGCGCCAACTTTACTCTTGATACGATTGAACCAGGCTGGCGCTGGTTAGAGTTGTACCCGGATGGTTCACTGACCACTGAAGTGCATCGTTTAAATGGAACCATTTTTAATCCTGATACGGAGTCTGAGGGGTATTGATGTCAACCTTGCTCTATTTGCATGGGTTTAATAGTTCGCCTGGTTCGGCTAAAGCAGTGGCACTGCAACGCTGGCTGGCAGAGCATCATCCCCGGATCAATATAATAGTGCCGCAGTTACCTGCTTACCCGGAACAGGCCAGCACGCTGTTGGAGTCTTTAGTGCTCGACAGTAAAAATGGGATAACCGGGGTTGTGGGCTCCTCACTGGGAGGCTACTACGCCACTTGGGTATCACAGCGTTTCCGGCTTCCTGCGGTCGTGGTTAACCCGGCAGTACGGCCTTTTGAATTATTGGCAGATTATCTCGGCAATAACGAGAATCCCTACACTGGACAGCAATATGTGCTAGAGTCACGGCATATTAGCTTTCTGAAATTAATGTATATTGACCCGCTGGAAGCGCCGGATTTAATTTGGCTGTTGCAACAGACGGGGGATGAGGTGCTTGATTATCGTCAGGCAGTGGATTACTACGCTGCATGTCGCCAGACCGTTGAAACTGGTGGTAATCATGCTTTTATCGGTTTCGACAGCTATTTCACACAAATTGTCGATTTCTTCGGCCAGCCTTAAGGCCTGATGGCCGATTTCTGTTTTTTATCTGAATGAATAAGAGCCATGACTCAATCCTATAATGCCGATGATATAGAGGTACTCACCGGGCTTGAACCTGTTCGCCGTCGCCCGGGTATGTACACTGACACTACGCGCCCCAACCACTTGGGGCAGGAAGTTATCGATAACAGCATCGATGAAGCACTGGCTGGACATGCTAAACGTGTTGAAGTTATCCTGCATGCTGATCAGTCACTGGAAGTTATCGATGACGGTCGTGGTATGCCCGTTGATATCCATTCGGAAGAAAAAGTTCCTGCCATTGAGCTGATCCTCTGCCGCTTGCATGCAGGCGGAAAATTCTCCAATAAGAACTACCAATTCTCCGGTGGTTTGCATGGCGTGGGGATCTCCGTAGTTAACGCTTTGTCAAAGCGAGTAGAGGTCACAGTACGCCGTGATGCACAGGTTTACCGTATCGCTTTTGAAAATGGGGAAAAGGTCCAGGATCTTGAGGTGATTGGTACCTGTGGAAAACGTAATACGGGTACCAGTGTCCACTTCTGGCCAGATGAGAGTTTCTTCGATAGCCCACGTTTTTCGGTCTCACGCCTCAGTCACCTGCTGAAGGCTAAAGCGGTACTCTGTCCCGGCGTTGAGATTATTTTTACTGATAAGGTTAATAATACTGAACAACGCTGGTGTTATCTGGATGGCCTTAAAGATTACCTTTGCGAGGCCGTTAATGGCCTGATTACTCTGCCAGACACGCCATTTATCGGTAATCTCTCAGGGGAGACTGAGGCGGTAGACTGGGCTCTGGTATGGTTACCTGAAGGTGGCGAACTGTTAACAGAAAGCTATGTTAACCTGATCCCCACCATGCAAGGAGGGACTCATGTTAATGGTCTGCGCCAGGGCCTGCTGGATGCGATGCGTGAGTTCTGTGAGTTCCGCAATATTTTACCACGTGGTGTAAAACTGTCGGCGGAAGATATCTGGGAGCGCTGTGCTTATGTGCTGTCCGTCAAAATGCAGGACCCACAGTTTGCAGGGCAAACCAAAGAGCGCCTCTCTTCACGTCAGTGTGCTGCTTTTGTTTCTGGTGTTGTGAAAGACGCTTTTAGCTTGTGGCTGAATCAAAATGTTCAGGCCGCAGAGCAACTCGCAGAAATGGCTATTTCCAGCGCCCAGCGTCGGATGAAAGCAGCCAAAAAAGTGGTACGTAAAAAGCTGACCAGTGGACCTGCGTTACCTGGCAAACTGGCAGACTGCTCGGCACAAGATTTAACCCGCACCGAACTTTTCCTCGTAGAAGGAGATTCTGCGGGAGGATCTGCTAAACAGGCTCGTGATCGTGAGCATCAGGCCATTATGCCGTTGAAGGGTAAGATTCTGAATACCTGGGAAGTTTCTTCTGATGAGGTCCTGGCTTCCCAGGAAGTGCATGATATATCAGTGGCGATAGGAATCGATCCTGACAGTGAAGACCTCAGCCAGTTGCGTTACGGTAAAATCTGTATTCTGGCCGATGCTGACTCTGATGGTCTGCACATTGCCACATTACTTTGTGCCTTATTTGTTCGCCATTTCCGGGCCCTGGTAAAAGGGGGACATGTTTATGTTGCCATGCCTCCTTTGTACCGCATTGATCTTGGTAAAGAGGTCTTCTATGCCCTGGATGAAGAAGAAAAGGCTGGCGTACTTGAACAGCTTAAGCGCAAAAAAGGCAAACCCAATGTACAGCGCTTTAAAGGGCTGGGGGAAATGAACCCATTACAGTTGCGTGAAACCACACTGGACCCTAATACCCGCCGTCTGGTGCAGCTCACCATTAGTGATGACGACTATCAGCAAACACTTGCAAAAATGGATATGCTGCTGGCGAAGAAGCGATCTGAAGATCGGCGCAATTGGTTGCAAGAGAAAGGTGATTTAGCTGATATTGAAGTCTGAGTCTGAGTCTGAGTCTGAGTCTGAGTCTGAGTCATGATGGCATGCTGACTGTAAACCTCTGTTTGGAGCATCAGGTTCCTGCAGAGGTTTTCTTTTTTGTGTCATACAACAGGAAATCATCCGTGTTTGACCTATGTGGTTTGCCTTTACTCTTATTAACGGAGTTAAATTAATAAATTATTAATAATATCTCTTTCAATACTTATATAATTTAATCCACAGGATAAACTATTAAAAAAATTGTGTTAACAGAATGTAGTGGTTACTGTGTTGGTTAAGGTAAGATTGTTTTTTGAAAGTATGACTGTAACTTCATCTCTATGTTATTTTTTTTATCAATACATATATTGAGGTGGGATGTTGAATGTAAGTTTATTTGAGGAACCGTTCTCAACATTAAAATCTATGTCTGAAGAAACAAGCAAAAATAGCGTTCCCACATTACAGCGATCAGTTAATTCAATAGTTGGCATATTAAATCTCCCTACGGAGCTAAAACAAAATATTGCTCTGAGACTGAACTCAAAAGATTATGGTAGCTTTCGTGAAACCTGCCTGGCTATTCAGCAAGATATTGATAGCTTTTCTGTATTGAGTAATAAAATAAAGTCAAAGGATTACCCAGATCAGGGTAGGGAGGAAATAACAAAAATATTGTTAAATCAATCGGTAAGGATGATGGTGGCAGGCGGTCAATGGGGAGGGGTTAAACAGGTATTAAAAAATGTCAGTATAAGTAAATATCGAACATCGGATAATAGTCTTTTGATGAGCACAGTTTTTTCAACACCGTCTTGTCATAACGATAATAGCATTAATGAAGGAAACATCTGCCCGTGCTGGGTGAAAAAAGGCTTCATGCTCTTTAAAAATGAGATATCTGAGTTTATTGATATTCAAAAAGTCACCGCATTCAGACGACGTCGTCATCAAAAAATATATTGGGTGGTCGGTGTTGCATTTAAAAATGAATTTATTCATTACTCACAGTTAAAAACGGTGTTTATAAATTTAAATCAGGTATTTAATCAAGTGTATGGTGGTGAAAAGCTTCTTATTGCCGTTATCGCGGATAAACTTAAATCTTTCCTGGAGCAGAACATTCCTCATGGGCTGGTAAAAAATGATATTGCTGAAAGTGCCAGGGGGGCGGAAGAGTTATTTACTATTGCAAATGAGGTCAAGCGCATGTTGTGAAAGCATCGTTATTCACTGCGTAAATATTGCACCCTAAAAGAAGTAAGGCATTGGTAATCAGGGGCCGCAGCAGGATACCGTCCAGCCCAAGTTGCAGGGGGGATTCTATCCTGCAATTTGGGCTACTTAAGGGGCAGTTCTTAAGCTTTCAGGGCATCTTCCAGAATATGGATATGCACATCCAGTACACTGTCTTTCACGCGTTCGTGGTGCTCTTTCATATGAGCAGTTTGCAGGTGTGCTTCTAAATGAGCGGCGGTTTCCCACTTCTCAATCATAAAAATAGAGTCGGGGGCCGTGGTCTGAAAAGCGACATTTGCAGCATGATCAACCAGTGGCTGATAACCGTGGCATCCCTCTTCTTTTAACACCAATGGAACAGCGACAGCAAAAGAATCAATAACGGCCTGGCGATGATGAATTCCAGGACGGGTACGTATTTCAGCAAGCACAGTTAACATGGTTAGCTCCTTTTGTAAGCAGGTAAACAGTTAAGCAAAAATCTGTGAAAGGTGCTTGCGATATTCTGCTATATAATGAGGAACATCTGGTTTTTTCATCACATCATTAGCAATGAATGTCGGCAGACCTTCCATACCAAGAAACTGGTTGGCTTTATGGAATGAGAGGTATACGCCATCGACACCGACACCGTGAAAGAATTGCTCACGATCAGTAAAGGCTTCCAGTGGGGCATTCCATGTTAAAGAAAGCATATAGGTTTTGCCTTGTATCAGGCCGCCTGAACCATATTTTTTACTGTCATCGGAGCGTGTCCTGCCGTCACTGGCATACAGTTTGCCGTGTCCCACGGTAAAGACGTCATCTATATATTTCTTGACCGTCCAGGGGGCACCCATCCACCAGCCAGGCATTTGCCAGATAACGGTATCGGCCCAAAGAAATTTCTCAACTTCGGCGGCTTCGTCGTATTGGCTATCGGCAAGCGTTACCTGAACGTTGTGGCCAAGTTCGCGTAGTACATCCTCTGCCGTTTCCGTCAGGGTGTGATTTAACTGGCCGTTAGAGTGGGCAAATTTTTTCCCACCATCAATAATAAGTATGTTGCTCATAATTAACCTTTGCGAATAATTTTGAAGTATTGTATTGGGTCATGATGTATTAAAAAATAGTCTGAATATGCAAAGGCTTTTGCTATTTAAGCAATAATCTGTTCGACTCTTTTTACATAAAAGTCTCCATTCATTTGGTGAGTGGCTGGCAGGGCACTGTCAGAGAGCAGCTGTGCTGCTTATGTTTTCTTACCCAGGCCGATTCCCCATTTTTGACCTTAAGTATTTGACCGGGAAAGTACTCTTTCTGTTGTCATGTGTTCATTACGTAGAAGCGTCTGGGATAGCCACACATCGTAAAGGGGGGAGCCTTCCCTGTTTTATGATTTTGCTAACACGATGCCTACTATGACTCTACCGGGCAGATAAGGTACTATCGCCCCCAATTGTGTCGACTGTGGCTTGGTTGACTTGTTAGTTTGAGGATGAATGAGTAATGAGTGATTTAACTCATGATGGTGCAGAGCGCCTGGCGTTGCACGAATTCACGGAGAATGCGTATCTCAAATATTCCATGTACGTCATCATGGATCGTGCCCTGCCGTTTATTGGTGATGGTCTTAAACCTGTCCAGCGGCGTATTGTCTACGCGATGTCTGAGCTGGGGTTAAACGCCAGCGCAAAGTTTAAGAAATCGGCACGAACCGTTGGTGATGTCCTGGGCAAATATCATCCCCATGGAGATAGTGCCTGCTATGAAGCAATGGTGCTAATGGCACAGCCGTTTTCATACCGCTATCCGCTGGTGGATGGTCAAGGAAACTGGGGGGCTCAGGATGACCCTAAATCCTTCGCAGCGATGCGTTATACCGAATCAAGGTTATCAAAGTATGCGGAACTGCTACTGGGTGAATTAGGGCAGGGAACCGTTGATTACCAGCCAAATTTTGATGGCACCTTGCAGGAACCAAAAATGTTACCTGCCAGATTGCCCAATATTCTGCTTAATGGCACCACCGGTATTGCCGTTGGTATGGCGACGGATATTCCACCACACAATTTACGTGAGATAGCCACCGCCGCGATAGCGCTGATTGACGATCCCCGGACCACCCTGGATGGATTGTTGGATATCGTGCAAGGACCAGACTATCCCACGGAAGCGGAGATCATTACTCCGCGTACTGAAATTCGCAAAATCTATCAGAATGGTCGTGGTTCAGTTCGTATGCGTGCAGTCTGGAAAAAAGAAGAGGGGGATGTGGTGATCACCGCCTTACCTCATCAGGTTTCTGGCGCACGAG
This sequence comes from Citrobacter sp. JGM124, assembly GCF_018257795.1. GTDB lineage: Bacteria > Pseudomonadota > Gammaproteobacteria > Enterobacterales > Enterobacteriaceae > JGM124. The sequence goes on from NZ_JAERJD010000008.1 coordinate 162,939, forward strand.
TACTTGAGCAAATCGCCAACCAAATGCGTGCGAAAAAACTACCGATGGTGGAGGATTTACGTGATGAGTCCGACCACGAAAACCCGACCCGGTTGGTGATTGTGCCGCGTTCTTCCCGTGTGGATATGAACCAGGTCATGAACCACCTGTTTGCCACCACGGATTTAGAAAAAAGCTACCGTATTAACTTGAATATGATTGGCCTTGATGGGCGTCCGGCAGTTAAAAATTTGCTGGAGATCCTTAATGAATGGTTAGTCTATCGTCGTGAAACAGTACGCCGCCGTCTTAATTTCCGTCTGGAAAAAGTACTTAAACGCCTGCATATCCTTGAAGGCTTGCTGGTAGCGTTCCTCAATATTGATGAAGTGATTGAAATTATTCGTACTGAGGATGAGCCTAAACCAGTATTGATGTCACGTTTCGATATTAGTGAGACCCAGGCAGAAGCGATTCTTGAGTTAAAACTGCGCCACCTTGCTAAACTGGAAGAGATGAAAATCCGCGGTGAGCAAGACGAGCTGGCGAAAGAGCGTGATCGTTTACAAGGGCTCCTCGCTTCAGAGCGTAAAATGAGCACGTTGCTGAAAAAAGAGTTACAGGCAGACGCCGCCACTTATGGTGATGATCGTCGTTCTCCTCTACACGAGCGGGAAGAGGCGAAGGCCATGAATGAGCACGATATTGTGCCATCTGAACCGATAACGATTATTTTGTCTCAGATGGGCTGGGTGCGTAGTGCAAAAGGGCATGATATTGACGCCCAGGGACTGAGTTACAAAGCGGGTGATAGTTATCTTGCTGAAGCAAAAGGGAAAAGTAATCAGCCCGTGGTCTTTATTGACTCTAGTGGCCGTAGTTATGCGTTAGACCCTATCACCCTGCCTTCTGCCCGCAGTCAGGGGGAACCGCTCACTGGTAAACTGACACCTCCACCAGGTGCAGTGGTTGAGCACATCCTTATGGCAGCGGAAGATCGTAAATTGTTGATGGCCTCTGATGCGGGTTATGGGTTTGTTTGTACTTTTAACGATTTGATTTCACGTAACCGTGCCGGGAAGGCACTGATCTCATTGCCTGAGAACGCCAGAGTCTTGCCACCGATTGAAATTAACAGTGCGGATGACATGTTGCTGGCGATTACTGCGGCCGGACGAATGTTGATGTTCCCCGTCAGTGACTTACCCGAACTTTCAAAAGGGAAGGGGAATAAAATTATCTCTATTCCATCGGCGGAAGCGGCTAAGGGTGAAGATAAACTGGCTCACCTCTTTATCCTCCCGGGGCAAAGTACAGTGACCTTACATGTCGGTAAACGAAAAATAAAACTGCGCCCGGAAGAACTACAAAAAGTGCAGGGTGAACGAGGGCGTCGCGGTACTTTGATGCGAGGCTTGCAACGCATCGATCGTGTCGAGATAGACTCACCTGCATCAGCAACCACTGGAGACAGTGAAGAATAATCGACTTACAGGTAGCTAATTTGCTGCCTCGTCGGTGTATGTCCACGCTCAAGTCGACACAGGTTGTCGGCTTAAGCTTAAGAGGTCGTTATGTTAGCCATTATTCGTTTTGTTATTGCCGTTATTTATTGCATTTTGGTGTGTATTTTCGGGTCGATTTACTGCCTGTTTAGCCCACGTAATCCCCGCCATGTCGCTACCTTTGGGCATCTTTTTGGTCGTCTGGCACCTGTTTTTGGTCTCAAGGTTGAACTTCGTTTACCTGAAGGGGCTGAATCACATCCTGCGGCTATTTATATCGGTAATCACCAGAATAACTACGATATGGTTACGGCTGCGAGCATCGTGCAGCCTCCAACCGTGACTGTGGGTAAAAAAAGCCTGCTATGGGTTCCTTTTTTTGGCCCACTCTACTGGCTGACCGGAAACTTGCTGATTGATCGTGATAATCGTGCAAAAGCACACGGTACCTTGACGCAAGTGGTTGAGCAAATTCAGAAACGTAATGTATCTATTTGGATGTTCCCGGAAGGAACACGCAGCCGTGGCCGGGGATTGCTGCCATTTAAAACCGGGGCGTTTCATGCGGCACTGGCCGCCGGGGTCCCCATCATTCCTGTCTGTGTCTCAAACACCAGTAACAAAGTAAAACTTAATCGCTGGGATAATGGCCTGGTGATTGTGGAAATGCTGCCACCTGTTGATACCAGCGGCTATGATAAAAATGAGGCTCGTAAACTCGCGACCCATTGCCGTGAATTAATGAGAGCAAAAATTGAACAGCTCGATAAAGAAGTTGCTGAACGCGAAGCGAAAAAAAGCTGACAAAGCATCTGGCTAATTAACGTTTATTAGGATGCCTCAGGCTGGTATCCATTGACGATGTTCCGCATTAATGGAGTAATTATGTCATTCAGTCGCCGTCAGTTTATTCAGGCATCAGGACTGGTCATCGGTGCCAGTGCCCTGCCTGCGAGGGCTAATACGGCAGGACAACAGCAGCCTTTACCGATCCCGCCTTTGCTTGAATCACGGCGTGGCCAGCCACTATTTCTGACACTGCAGCGTGCTCACTGGTCATTTAACGGTGGCCCAAAAGTCCCTATCTGGGGGATAAATGGACGTTATCTTGGGCCAACGATTCGTGTCTGGAGTGGTGATGACGTTAAAATGATTTACAGTAATCGCCTGCCGGAAAGTGTTTCAATGACGGTAGCGGGGCTGCAGGTTCCGGGAGCATTAATGGGTGGCATTGCGCGCATGATTGCCCCGGGGGCTGACTGGGCGCCTATTCTGCCCGTTCGTCAGAATGCAGCGACACTTTGGTATTATGCCAATACACCTAATCGTGCCGCCCAGCATGTTTATAACGGGCTGGCGGGGATGTGGCTGGTTGAGGACGATATGAGTAAATCGTTACCCATCCCTAATCATTATGGTGTTGATGACTTCCCGGTGATAATCCAGGACAAACGGCTGAATAATTTTGGTGAGCCTGAGTATAGTGAGCCCAGTAGCGGAGGGTTCCTCGGTGATACCTTACTGGTGAATGGTGCACAGAGCCCTTATGTTGACGTCTCGCGTGGTTGGGTGCGTCTGCGGTTGCTGAATGCCTCTAATGCTCGCCGTTACCTGCTGCAAATGAGTGATGGTCGCAAAATGCATGTGATTGCTGGCGATCAGGGCCTGTTACCTGCGCCTGTTTCTGTCCCTCAATTGTCACTGGCTCCCGGGGAACGTCGGGAAATTCTGGTGGATATGTCCACGGGGAAAGATGTTTCGATAACCTGTGGTGAAGCTGCAGGGATCATGGATCGTATCCGGGGGCTTTTTGAGCCTTCATCGATTCTTCGCTCCACGCTGGTGTTGACACTACGCCCAACTGGTCTCCTCCCTTTAGTGACGGAACCTTTGCCGATGCGTTTGCTTTCGGAAGAGGCCATGGCTGGTAGCCCGGTACGCAGTCGTGAAATCACTCTTGGTGACGATCCTGGTATAAATGGCCAGCTCTGGGATGTGAACCGTACTGATATTCAGGCACAGCAAGGCACTTGGGAGCGCTGGACTGTCCGGGCGGATATGCCTCAGTCATTTCATATTGAGGGGGTTCGTTTCCTGGTACGCAATGTCAACGGTGCAACGCCTTTTGGCGAGGATCGTGGCTGGAAGGATACGGTCTGGGTCGACGGCCAGGTTGAACTGCTGGTCTACTTTAATCAGCCCTCTTGGGTTAATTTCCCGTTCCTGTATGCCAGCCAGACTCTGGAAATGGGGGATCGTGGTTCTAAAGGTCAGTTAGTGGTGCATCCCGCGCCGTAAATCATCGTCTTCTTTCATTCACAGCGGAAGAGAAACCCTGCTTAATAAAAGCCTTTAGCTTATCAAGGTTAAAGGCGTATAATCCCTCCCCTTTGCTCAATTATCCCTCATTTTTACGGAATCATTATGTCTGTCAAAAGCTTAATCCAGCCAGACAGGGAACTGTTTGCATGGCCCCAATATTGGGCTGCTTGCTTCGGCCCTGCGCCATTTTTGCCTATGTCCCGTGAGGAGATGGATAAACTCGGCTGGGATAGTTGCGACATTATTTTGGTTACCGGTGATGCGTATGTTGATCACCCCAGTTTTGGTATGGCGATTTGTGGGCGCATGCTGGAAGCACAAGGTTTTCGAGTAGGGATAATCGCCCAGCCTGACTGGACATCAAAGCAGGACTTCATGCGTCTTGGTAAGCCCAATCTGTTTTTTGGGGTGACGGCAGGCAATATGGATTCGATGATCAACCGTTATACGGCGGATCGTAAATTACGTCATGATGATGCTTATACCCCGGATAATATTGCCGGTAAACGTCCTGATCGCGCTTCTTTGGTGTATACCCAGCGTTGTAAAGAGGCATGGCGTGATGTGCCGGTGATTCTCGGAGGTATTGAGGCTAGTCTGCGACGTACTGCACATTATGATTACTGGTCTGATACTGTACGACGTTCCATCCTGGTGGATGCTAAAGCAGACATGCTGATTTTTGGTAATGGTGAACGCCCGTTAGTTGAAGTGGCTCATCGGCTGGCGGCCGGTGAAAAGATCACTGATATTGATGATGTGCGTAATACCGCGATGATGCGTAAAGACGCCTTACCAGGCTGGAGTGGTGTGGATTCAACTCGCCTGGACTCCCCCGGGCGCATTGATCCGATTCCCCATCCTTACGGGGAGGATCTACCCTGTGCAGAGGCGGGGAACCCCGAGTCTTCCGCTAAACCGGTTGTCGTTCAGGCACCTCGGCCCAAGCCTTGGGAAAAAACTTATGTACTGCTGCCCTCGTTTGAAAAAGTCAAAAGTGACAAAGTGCTTTATGCACACGCATCGCGCATTCTACATCATGAAACTAACCCCGGTTGCGCCCGGGCATTGATGCAAAAGCATGGGGATCGTTATATCTGGATCAATCCCCCGGCGATCCCTCTGTCTACGGAGGAGATGGACAGCGTTTTTGCTCTGCCTTATCAGCGCGTGCCTCATCCTTCTTATGGCAAGGCCAGAATCCCGGCCTATGAGATGATCCGTTTCTCCGTCAATATCATGCGTGGCTGTTTTGGTGGCTGTTCGTTTTGTTCTATTACCGAGCATGAAGGGCGGATTATTCAGAGTCGCTCTGAAGCGTCGATCATCAATGAAATTGAAGCGATGCGCGATACCGTTCCTGGCTTTACCGGGGTTGTCTCTGATCTGGGGGGGCCAACAGCCAATATGTACATGCTACGTTGTAAATCCCCGCGGGCTGAACAAACCTGTCGTCGTCTCTCTTGTGTCTACCCGGACATTTGCCAGCATATGGACACTAACCATCAACCAACGATTGATCTCTACCGACGAGCGAGAGCACTGCGTGGTGTGAAGAAGATCCTGATCGCTTCGGGAGTTCGTTACGATCTTGCTGTGGCTGATACACGATACATCAAGGAGCTGGCTACCCATCATGTTGGTGGTTACCTGAAAATAGCCCCTGAGCACACCGAACAGGGTCCACTGTCGAAGATGATGAAGCCAGGAATGGGCAGCTATGAACGCTTTAAAGAGCTGTTTGATACCTATTCCAGGCAAGCAGGGAAAGAACAGTATCTGATCCCCTATTTTATTTCGGCCCACCCAGGAACCCGGGACGAAGATATGGTGAATCTGGCACTGTGGCTTAAACAGCATCGTTTTCGCCTTGACCAGGTGCAGAATTTCTATCCTTCACCATTGGCTAATTCCACCACGATGTATTACACCGGTAAAAATCCACTCACTAAGGTGAATTATAAAAGTGAAGATGTTGTGGTCCCACGTGGAGATCGCCAGCGACGGCTGCATAAAGCTCTATTGCGTTACCATGATCCAGCAAACTGGCCATTGATACGTGAAGCACTAGAAGGGATGGGTAAACAACATTTGATTGGCGGACGCCGTGAATGTCTGGTTCCGGCTCCCTCGCTGGACGAAATACGGTCAGCACGCCGTAAGCGGGATAACTCAAGACCTGCACTAACCCGACACACTCCCCTGGCGCAGCAGAGCCGTGCAGGAGTAAAACGGAAATCAGTACAAAAATAGCGCAGACGGGTTTACGCACAATGGCAGGACGGGAGAAGAGAGGCAGAAAATAGCCTGTCCTTCTCCCATTAACAGAGGCCTGGACGTATCCGGCTTATTTAATACGATCAAAAGTATCCGGGTCTGGTCCTAAACGTTTACCTGTATCCAGGGTGGCAATCGCTTTCAGATCATCTTTATCCAGACGGAAGTCAAAGACAGCAAAGTTTTCCTCAATACGGGATGGCGTGACTGACTTAGGGATCACCACAAGCCCGCTATCCAGATGCCAGCGAATCACGATCTGTGCCGGAGTTTTACCATATTTATCCGCCAGATCACGGATGATCTTTTGGTCAAACACGCCTTCACCACCCTGGGCCAGTGGGCTCCAGGACTCGGTCTGAATCTTGTGGGTAGCATCCCAGGCATAGAGTGAACGCTGCTGTAACAGAGGATGGAGTTCAATTTGATTGATAACCGGTGATACGCTGGTTTCATCAATCAGACGTTGCAGATGCGCCTGGTGAAAGTTACAAACGCCGATACTTTTTATCAGCCCCTGTTTTTGCAGATTGATCATACCTTTCCAGGCCTGAACATACTGGTCTTGTTTAGGGACGGGCCAGTGGATCAAATAGAGATCAACATAATCCAGCTGGAGTTTCTTCAGGCTTTCTTCCAGTGCTTTTTCGGGATGAAGGTGGGCGTCATTCCATAGTTTTGTGGTGATAAACAGATCATCTCGTGCGACATTGGTGTTCTGCAGAGCGCGCCCGACACCCTCTTCATTCTGGTAAATCGCGGCAGTATCAATAGAGCGATAGCCTACTGACAGTGCTGTTTCAATGGCGCTCTGGGTTTGTTCATTACTGGCTTGCCAGACGCCGAGCCCCAGCTGGGGCATCTGGTTCCCATCCTGAAGGGTGATTAAGGCCGGATGAGTCATAACATCTCCTTTTGGGTTTAATGTAGTTTCAGGCAAGTTTTTGGTCACAATAAGTACAAAACATAGTATTACGTTTTTGTATGAGACCCTGCTCGCAGGGGAATAGCTGTAGCGGATGTGGCTGATGGTGCTGCGCCATAATCAAATGACGCAGCCTGACATTTAAGTGTAGTCAAATATTCTCCCCAGCAGGGGAACTGTGTTGCAAATTTAGCGTGCGGCCTCATAAATACGGCGGCTGACATCAAGGGTAATATCCTGGTGTTCGCCGAGTTGCGTTAAGCCTTTTTCTTCAAGTTTAATCAGTAGCCCAGGGATGGAGCTGCCGTCAAGACCGTAGGCGGATAAGCGTGTCCCGGTGCCCATTTTTTCAAAGAAGTGGCGTGTTGCGTCGATAGCTGCAGTGATACGTTCCTCTTCGTCACCTTCAGTGATGTTCCAGACACGTTCTGCGTATTGCAGCAGTTTTGCATGTTTTTCACGACGTTTTTCATTCAGTAATGCAGGTAGCACGATAGCCAGGGTTTGTGCATGATCAAGGCCATGCATAGCCGTCAGCTCATGGCCGAGTGAATGTGTTCCCCAGTCCTGGGGGACACCGGCCCCAATCAGACCATTCAGCGCCATGGTGGCGGCCCACATGATATTTGCACGGACATCATAATTTTCAGGTTCTGCCAAGGCTTTCGGACCTTCCTCAACCAGGGTCAACAGTAAGCCTTCGGCAAACCGATCCTGAACTTTGGCATTAACAGGGTAGGTCAGATATTGCTCAATGGTATGAACGAAAGCATCAATCACACCGTTAGCGACCTGTACTGCGGGGAGCGTATAGGTATATACCGGGTCGAGAACAGCGAAGATCGGCTGGACAAATGGGGACATGAATACCTGCTTGTCACCCGTAGCCCGACGAGAGATGACTGCGCCAGTATTTGACTCAGAACCGGTTGCTGGCAACGTCAATACGGAACCCATCGGGATAGCGCTCGTGATATCACTCCCGTTGGTCAGCAAAATATTCCACGGATCTTTATCTTCTGGGTAGTTGGCTGCGGCGGCAATGAATTTTGTGCCATCCAGTACAGAGCCTCCCCCAACAGCCAGCAGGAAAGTGACTTTCTCAGCACGTACTAGTTCAACCGCTTTCATCAGAGTTTCATAAGAAGGATTAGGCTCTATCCCCCCAAACTCGAGCACATCTTGACCCTCAAGAGCCTTATAAACCTGATCGAGCACACCTGTTTTTTTGACGCTGCCGCCGCCGTAAGTAATCAGTACACGTGCCTGTGCTGGGATCTGCGCGCGTAACTCGGTGATAGCCCCTTGACCAAACAGAATGCGTGTAGGGGTATGAAGGTTGAAGTTATTCATAATTATTTTCCTGTTGGTAATTCGGACATAACGACACATTGCAATGGGCAATATTCTGGTGGTTGCCCGGCGAACCCTCAATACTTATTCCTGCTTTTGTATTGCCTATTTCTCTTATTTACTGGAGAAATAAAATAATTCAGAGCACAATATCAATGCTAAAAGTGGTCAGGGGAATCATAGATAATGAATCGTCAGGTAGTCTGTCAGCAACTAACAGAAAAGATTAAGTTGATGACTTTAAAAGATAATGATCGTTTCTCCATTCCGGGGGTACACCTTTTATATGGCACTGAGCCGAGGGTCCGCGCACCTGTTTTATATGAGCCTGGTATTATATTTCTCTTTTCCGGGCATAAAACGGGCTTTCTCAATGGCCGGGAATTTCACTATGACGCCAATGAGTATTTACTGCTGACAGTGCCACTCCCTTTTGAGTGTGTAACCTGGGCGACACCTGAAAACCCCCTTGCAGGTATTAGCATTAACATTGATTTGTTACAGCTACAGAGTCTGGTAATGGATATTGGTGAAGATGACTGCTTTTGCCCCCAGGCCTCTGCTGAAGGTATTAACTCGCTGGCGTTGTCTGAAGATATTCTCTGTGCCGCGGAGCGGTTGCTGGATGCAATGCAACACCCTCTGGATGCTAAAATTCTCGGCAAACAAATTATGCGTGAAATTCTCTACCTAATCTTAAGAGGGCCGGGGGGAGGGGCATTACTGGCATTAGTGACCAGACAGACCCATTTTAGCCAGATAAGCCGTGTAATCAGAAGAATAGAAACCCGTTATACCGAAAACCTGACAGTGGATCAGCTGGCTGCTGAGGCGAATATGAGTGTTTCCGCTTTTCACCACAACTTTAAGTCAGTGACCAGCACATCACCATTGCAGTACCTTAAAAGCTACCGTCTGCATAAAGCACGTTTACTGATGTTACAGGATGGTATGAAAGTGAATGCTGCGGCAATTCAGGTCGGGTATGAAAGTGCGTCACAATTTAGCCGTGAATTTAAGCGTTACTTTGGGGTAACGCCAGGTGAAGATACTGCCCGTATTAAAGCATGACCCTGAAATAACAGCCTTATGTTGCGGATAACGGAGTGTATATCCGCAACCTGAAAAGTAAGTGCTTATTTACTTGTTGAGAATTTTTTCTTCAATACGACGATTAACGTTCCAGTTAAACCGATTACCAACAACGCGATGGGCAGCAGTACCAGAAAAGTCATCACCTTGTCTTCGTGACGCTTAACAAAAGGAATCATGCTTAAGGCATAACCAAAACTGGTAATTAACAGCACCCACAGGAAGCCGCTCAACCAGTTAAAAAATTGAAAGCGGCTGTTACTTAGCCCTGAGATACCGGCAATGGTCGGCAGCAGTGTTCTCACGAAGGCAATAAAACGCCCGGCCAGTAGGGCCACCAGACCATGACGGTTAAACATATGATTAGCACGGTCATGATACTGCTGAGGAAGATGCGTTAACCAGCCCTTAACAATATGGGTATTCCCCAGCCACCGCCCTTGCAGATAACTGAGCCAGTACCCAAGACTGGCGGCTACTGTCAAAATAGCCAGGGTTGGAATAAAGCCCATTACCCCTTTAGCAATCAGAGCCCCGGCGAGAACCAGCAAGCTGTCGCCAGGTAAAAAAGCGGCTGGCAGCAGTCCATTCTCAAGGAACAAGGTTAAAAACATCACGAAATAGACAATACCAATAACGTGAGGGTCTGACAGCGCGACAAAATCATTATGCCAAAGCGCCTGAAAAATCTCGTGTATCACAGCCATGAAGGATCCTGTTAACCACTACTAAATAACCAAGTGCGGAATAGCATACCCACCACACAGGTTCAGAACCTATCCCGTTAGGGCGATTTTACTGACCATTTTGGCTAAAGGTCATGCCAGATGCACCAGTGTGCCAGATGCACACGGCAGGTTTTTTGCATGCCCATTCCCAAATTGGTGACAACAATGGTGCCTACTGGGATAAGTTCTTATTTCGATAGTTCCTATTGTAACGCTAAAATGTGTATAACATCTCGAATAGTGGTCTAACAATACACTTCGATGGGTAAAAATTTATTATCTAAATATAAATTTATGCAATCCGCTGGAAACCCGCTTCCAGATCGGCGATTAAATCATCAACATTTTCCAGCCCGATATGAACCCTTACCAGTGTTCCGGTGAAATTAACCCCGCTGACGGGCCGGATTCCTGCAAGCTCTTCAGGCTGATTAGCCAAAATGAGTGATTCATAACCCCCCCAGGAGTACGCCATGGTGAAATGGGTAAAGTTATCGAGGTAGTCAGCGTATTCTGTAGCATTGAGGCGCTTTTTCAGGATAAAAGAAAATAGCCCACTAAAACCGGTAAAGTCCCGCAGCCAATACTCATGGCCTGTACTCTCTGGCAGTGCAGGGTGATTAACTCGTTCAACCTGAGGATGTTTGGCAAGCCATTGTGCAATTTTTAGACTATTTTCTTGGTGCTGACGCAAACGTACAGCCAGCGTTCTTAAGCCGCGGCTGGTGACATAAGCCGTGTCTGCATCAACCATTTGGCCCAATAAATAGGCATTCTCGCGAAGGGTATCCCAGCATCGGGCATTCGACACCGCAGTGCCGATCATGGCATCAGAGTGTCCGACTAAATATTTAGTCCCGGACTGGATAGAAATATCAATATCAAAATCAAGCGCTTTAAATAGCACCCCGGCAGCCCATGAGTTATCCATAATAATCACCGCCTCTGGTGCAACGCGGCGTACCGCCTGAACAATGGCAGGAATATCACAAACTTCCATAGTGATTGAACCCGGGGACTCAAGAAAAACAATTCGGGTGTTGGGTTGAACCAACTCGGCTATGTCGGCACCTTTCATTGGGTCAAACCACGTCGTGGTAATACCGAGCCTGGCAAGAATACCGCGAGAAAAGTCCTGGGTGGGTTGGTAAGCGCTTTCTGTCACCAGGATATTATCCCCTTGCTCCACAAAGGCTAAAATAGTGTTAGCGATGGCGGCCGCGCCGCAAGGAAAGAGCGCGCATCCTGCCCCCCCTTCTAATTCGCACATCGCTTCTTGCAGGGAAAAGTGCGTGAGCGTACCACGACGCCCATAAAACAGCTCTCCCTGTGCCCGTTTCTGAGTTGCCAGTTTTTTCTCTGCGACACTTTCGAAGACTAAAGATGAAGCCCGCTGAATAACCGTGTTGACTGAACCATGGGTAAATTTTTTTCTGCGCCCGGCGTTAACCAGCGTTGTTTCAATATGCTTTTCAGCCATGTTAGCTTGCCCCATTTAACCATCTGGATGTCTAAACATAACTTAGCATGGTTTTTGCTGGTTTCATCATGGCATTTTTTCAGGTTAGAAAAATAATGCCATTCCCGGTTTTTTGTTGATGATTATTTAAGCCTATAAAAAACAGGAACTCTCATAATGAATACGTAAATAGTAATGAGAACTACTATCAATTCAGCTTATTTTTGCTATATTAGTGCTCAGTATTCGTGTCTATTTTTTTGCTGGAGCGTAAGACGTGACAAGTGATTTGATGCAGACGGATTTATCCGTTTGGGGTATGTATAGCCATGCCGACATCGTCGTAAAGCTGGTGATGATTGGTCTGATATTGGCATCGGTGGTGACGTGGTCCATTTTCTTTAGAAAAGTGACGATGCTGATTGCCTACAACCGCCGCTTGAAGCGTGAACAACAGCAACTGGCTGGTGTGCGTTCTTTAAATGAAGCCAGTGATATTGCAAAAGCATTCGATGGGAACAGTATCAGTGTGATACTGATTGGCGAAGCGCAAAACGAGCGTGAGTTATCTCAGGGAAGTGACGACAACGAAGGCATTAAAGAGCGCACCGGTTTCCGTCTGGAGCGTCGTGTTGCGGGTGTCGGACGCTACTTGGGTCGTGGTAATGGTTTCCTCGCCACTATCGGGGCTATCTCACCTTTTGTCGGCTTGTTTGGTACCGTCTGGGGTATCATGAACAGTTTTATCGGGATTGCTCAGTCACAGACAACTAACCTTGCGGTGGTTGCTCCTGGTATCGCAGAAGCATTGCTGGCAACGGCTATTGGCCTGGTGGCAGCGATTCCTGCCGTCGTTATCTATAACGTCTTTGCCCGCATGATAGGCAACTTTAAAGCGGGATTGGGGGATGTCGCAGCCCAAGTGTTGCTGCTTCAGAGCCGTGATCTTGATTTGGCCGCGAGTGCTGAAGTTCCCTCAGTAAGAACAGCGCAACAATTACGAGCAGGTTGATACGTTATGGCTATGCGCATGAACGAAGAGCTGGATGACAGCGGTGAAATGCATGAGATTAACGTAACGCCATTTATCGATGTTATGTTGGTGCTGCTGATAATCTTTATGGTTGCCGCCCCTCTGGCTACGGTCGATGTCAAAGTGAACCTGCCCGCATCCACAAGCGAACCGCAGCCGCGTCCAGAAAAACCGGTCTATTTGTCGGTAAAAGCTGATCGCGAGATGTTCATTGGTAATGATCAGGTAACAAAAGAAACCATGGTCGAAGCGCTGACCGCGGCAACCGACGGCAAAAAAGACACCACTATTTTCTTCCGTGCTGATAAAACAGTAGATTACGCAACTCTGATGGAAGTGATGGATATCCTGCATAAGGCTGGTTATCTCAAAATTGGCCTTGTTGGCCAGGAAACCACAGCCGCTGCAAATTAGGCCGTTTACCTCCTCTCCTGCCGGGGAGGAGGGCCTTTCTCTCTTATATCTCTTACTTGAAGGCTTTTCAACGCCGCGTTCAGAGCAGTGATCCCTGCCAGCTACCATCCGCCAGTCGACGTGTTATGGTGAGAGTCTCCGCCTCTTCAGCCTTGATTCGCTGATAGTGTTTTTCAAGCAGTTCAAGAATCTTTGCTTCTTGTGTTGGGTTCGCTTTCACAACGGTTGCGAGGACCAGACCATAAATTTCTTCTTTAACCCGCAATGGGTGGATATCCCGGCGATTCATCCACTTCAAGTTTACCAGCGCAGAGGGAATAGGGGTTATTTCCTGGGTTTGCCTGGTGATATTTGCATTCCTGAAATCAACCAGTGCAGCAATATTGGCTGTTAACTGACATTCAGCATCGCTGCTATCCACAGTATCAACAGTGTTTTCAGATAACGGTATACATGTCACTTGATCACCCATCGTTTTATCCTTCAAATGAGTAATATAACGGCCAATTTTTTTCCTGCGTTAACTGATTTATCCAAATATCTTGTTGTTTACTGATGATAACGTCTGTTTTGTCATTCAATAATTCGTTTAACTGCTCCAGGCTTATTGCCCCATCAGCGACCAGTTCGGTAATCACGTTATACAACGTTTCTATTCTAACGGCAGACAGTAGACGTGCCTTGATATGTTGGTCGGTCTCTTCAAGAAGTCTGTTGCGTGACTGGCCAGCATAATGGCTGCCACTCAGAATTTTTTTTTCTAATGATAACAATCTGTCGTTAATGGTATCGTCAACGATGGCCTTTCCTGCATTGTCATTGTTCGCGACAGCGAAAGGTTGTTTGATAAACGAGTCGGGTAACATTTAATGTAATCCTTTGCTATCTAAAAAAAATTCAGTATCGTAAGCCTACGACAGGATGCACTAAAACCTAAATAAAAAAAACAGACTTTACTTATGAACACTTTATTGAATTTCATATTAGCAGCAGCCATTTTGCTTTGTGTAGTGTTAGTTTTTCGCAGTATGCGCAGCAGCAATAATAAACGTGATGATAAAGTCTATGATAAATTGCCTCCGCTCATTCGGGACGAGCGTGAAGACCATTTCGGCTTGTTGATGTCACAGATCACACCCATGTTCTATTGGCGAGTGCACAATGAGTATGTTGATTTTATACAAGCAACAATAAAAAAAATGAGTATTGATGACATTGTCTCACAGCCAGAATTATTCAATGCTCAACGTCGCTGCAGTGACTTAAATTCAGCAGTGTATCGGTATTATGATAATATAAAAAAGCGTTGCGCAGATGGCGAAAAAGTTTCAGTTTCAGATATTGAAGTGATTAATTTACGCCAGTGCTTTAATGAACTAAGTGGTAAAGCCTATCCTGAGTTAGTGGCATTGATTTGGCCAGAGTATCAGTGCCCCGCTATCATTCGTGAAAATATCATTGCTGGAGCCCGTCCCGGGGGGAAAGAGTAAGTCGTTTCCCGGGTGAGTGATCCATGCTTATCAGTTAGCAGGCATGCTTATGACGGCTTTTTATCTGCGGCCCCTTGAATAACGATTCAATCGCTTACTTGTGATGATATGGCTGAATTCAGAAGGTATCTGGTGACTGGATTTCAGCTTGTCAGGGCTGTCTGTCGTAACTCAATTATCATGATGGTTATCATTAATTCCTCATTCCTTATCTATCAACATATTAGCTGAGAATATATTTTAGTGAAATATTCTGGTTATCAGAAATGATTTTGTGATAATGAATTTTAGTGATCCAGTCGTGCATATTCATGCTGTGCTCAATGATAGTCAAAGGTCATTGTGCCGTGGTATGATTTACGGGAATAATCTCAGTGATATTTTTTATATCAAGGCTATGATTGCTATATAATAATCGAGGGAGTGTAAATGAAAGTTAATCAGATATTGAATTGTATGTTGTCAGCATTATTAGTAACCTCATTGTCCAGTGCTGCCTGTTCAAGCCTGGCGATTACGGATAAGCAGAACAATATTTATCATGGCAGAACACTGGAACTAAGTGCTGATTTGCCATCATGGCTTACCTATTACCCCAAGAATACACATTTTCAAAAGAAGACTCCTGATGGTAAAAATGGCATCAGCTATGACTCCAAATATGAAATTCTTGCCATTAGCACAGAAGTTTATTTCGATGGTGATGACCACAATATTTTTCAAGGTTTAAACAGTGGTGGATTATCTTTCAGCGCGAATATGGTGCCTGAAGCGAATCTGATCACGCCAGAAGAAAAGTATTATGATAAAACCATTCCCGTTACCGCCATTGGCGAATGGGCACTGTCAAATTTTTCCACTGTTGAAGAAGTAAAAAAAGCGGTAGAGAATGGCTATTTTTGGGCACCTGTGCTGAAAAACTTCGGCAACGTAAAATCACCACTGCACTATGCCTTTTATGATAAAAAAGGTGGCAGTATTGTCGTTGAAGCATTAAACGGTAAACTGCATGTCTACGATAACCCGACCCGTGCTATGACCAATGGCCCTGATTTCCCATGGCATCTGACAAACTTAAACAATTATACTCAATTAACTAATGTTGACAGGTCATCTTCAAAACTGGGGAATATTCAGGTAACACAGCCTGATAGTGGTATTGCCAGTTCGGATTTACCGTCTTCAGATACCTCCGTCGGGCGTTTCATTCGCGCAGTTTATTATTCATCTTATGCACTCAAAGGTGATTCTCCTGCTGAGGCGATGAATACTTTAGCTCATATTATGAATCGCTTTGATCGTACTAAAAATATTACGGTTGATACCATCAGTGAAAGTCAAACTGTCAATGCCAAACCAGAATCAGAGTATACCGTCTGGACGAGCCTGTCTGATTTGACTAACGGGAAAATGATGATCAGAGGCTATAAAGATATTAATTATTCAGAGTATTCACTGGCTCAATATAAAAATTCAACTAAACCAGTATTTGAGAAAATCGATACTCTCAAGAAATAAAATCATTATTTTATGACTCAGGGCAGGAGCATTCCTGCCCATTTTTTACTGGGCATTCAATTTTTGTGAATCATTTTTATTATGCGGTAAAACTGACCCCAGTACTCTCACACAATTCTTTGAGTACGAATTCCAGCGCTCTGTACTCTTCTGCCAGTAGATCCAGTTGAGGTAAGCGCATATGGCTTTCATGCAGGCCACGCATTTTCAGCGCCGCCTTGAATATTGCCATGTTGGAACCTGATTTCAGTGTATCGCTAAATTTCACACAGACTGATTGCCAATGTTTTGCCGCTTTTAGATCATGGTTAATATAGGCGCGGTACATATTGACGAACGGCTCAGGGAAGACACAAGCGCAGCCCGATACCGTGCCATCACAGCCTGCATCAAGGTAGCCCAGGAAGAATTTATCGTAGCCATGCAGGACCGAAAAGTTATCAGTAACGGCAAGATAACCCAGGGTGGTATTGTTGTCAGCGAAACTGTATTTAATACCAATCACGTTCTTACACTGTTGCTGAATGCGGGCCACAACTTCTGGTTTTAAATTATTGGCCGCACACTGGGGGATGTTGTACAGATAAACTGGATAGTCCGCAGGTAAACTATTAGCTACAGTAACAAAGAAATTCTCCAACTCACGATCGCTTGCTGAGAAGAATTGAGGTGTCACCACGCCAACCCCATCCGCACCCGCACTGGCGGCGTGCCGGGCTAAGGCAATTGTTTCTTTTAATGTCATGGCCCCTACATGAATGAAGACAGGGAGACGCCCCTTGGCGGTGTTAATCACTGTCTCCGCCACAGTCTTTCGCTCTTCGACTGATAAACGCAGCATTTCTCCTGTGGTACCACAGGGGTAAAGGCAACTGACCCCTTTGGAGATTAGCATCTCTGTTAATGCAGCGAGTGCGTTAACATCCACATTATCATTTACATCAAACGGTGTGGTCATTGCCACAGTAACACCAAAAAGTTTTTTCATAATTAGACCTTTAATTAAATAGCTTCAACAATCACTTTAATAGCCAGCATGCCCGGGTCATCTAGCCCAATAGACTTTTCAGGGAACATACGAGCCCGTCCCAATTGATTGGGTTTTTGGCGGAATTCATCCAATGTGTTATTCACGCTGGAAATAGCGGTAGTTTTTAATTCACTGTCAGCAAGGTAAGGTGTAAGGGCTTCAGACAATTGGTAGAGAATATCCAGCACAGATTTTTGCCCTAGCTCCCCTTTACCGCGTGACATCATGCTGTGGTAAGCTGTGGTGAGCAGGGGGGCAATGTCACTGGTCGTTATCGCGTTCAGCTGTTTTTCTTTACAGTATTTTGCCATGGCCATAAATGCGGTGGCTTGCAATGTACCGAAAGAAGAAGCGCAGGCTTTTTGCAAAGATTTACTGCACTGGAATAGGGACTGACTCAGGCTATCTGGCCAGTTCGCTGCGTCTTCAGCAATTTGTCGCCAGCCTTTATCCATGGTGAGGCCTAAATCACCATCACCCAGGCGGCTATCTGCCTCACACAGCATCGTCTGGGATTGCTGACAAGCGGTGGCGATACGCTGACAAGCCAGTTTCAAATCATTCACAGTAAAAGTAGCCATGATCACACCCTCCAGAATGCGCAATGGGCGGGGGCATTCATCAGCCGTTCAAGTTCATCATCGAGCTTGCACAGTGTCAGGCTGGCGCCTGTCATCTCCATTGATGTGGCATACCGACCAACCAATGGCTGGACAATACGCGTACCTTTGGCATGAATCAGTTGTTCAATTTTTTGATAGAGAATGTAGAGTTCTTCAAGAGGCGTCGCGCCCAGTGAGTTAACGAGTACAGAAACAACATCCCCCTTTTTTAGCTGGAGTTCATCTTGTAGACGCTCAAACATTTCCCCGGCAATGTCATCCGCTGAACGTAATGCAGCGCGCCAGATCCCAGGCTCACCATGAATACCCATGCCCATTTCCATTTCATTGTCACCGATATCAAAAGTCGGATGACCAACAGCGGGTAATACACAGGAAGTGAGCGCACACCCAATAGTACGGGTGTTTGCCATGGTGGAGGTGGCAATACGGGTCACCTCCTCAAGGGAGGCTCCTTCCTCGGCTTTGGCCCCGGCCAATTTAAAACCGTAGATCATTCCGGCAACGCCACGGCGCTTTTCCGCTTCATGGACAGCCGCAGAGGCAATATCATCGGTGGCTAGCACGGTGGTGCAGCGGATGTCATTTTCAAAATCGACTGTTTCGGATGCCATATCAAAATTCATGACATCACCACCGTAATTACCATACAGTAGTAAAACGCCCTGACCATTATCGGCGGCACGAATTGTATCTGCCATCAGTTCTGCAGAAGGGGATGCGAAGACATCCCCCACCGCCGCTGCGTCCAGTAACCCTTCCCCAACGTAGCCAGTGAAGACGGGTAAATGGCCTGAACCCCCACCGGTAACAATACCGACTTTATTCGTATTGGTTTTTTTTGCCCGCGTAATTAAACGTGGCTGTGGCTGATGATAAATATGGCTATGAGCCGCGCACAACCCTGCCAGGGCTTCATCAACATAAGATTCTGATGTATTCAATATTTTTTTCATACATATTTCCCGACGTTAAATCAATCGACGATGCGTGGTTTATATATCCGTAATATTGCAAATGACTTTTATTTAAAATAGTGAGGCATCTCATTCCCTGTATGTCCCGGTAATTCACTTTTCATCCTTCAGTAAAAGAAATAATGCCGACTGTTCAATTTAGCCTGTAGCCAAATGCTATGATCTTTAGTGTTGTTATATCACTGAGTATGTGCCGGCCTTCTTTCTTTAAATACAGCCCTGATTTGCATGATCACAATAAACAGGAAACATAGCGCCAGGACCATTGATACAGGGCGGTTTACGAAGTTAAAGAAATCCCCATCAGACTTCATCAATGATGACAGGAGGTTTTTCTCTAACATTGGCCCCAGTATTAAGCCAAGAATAATGGGCGATATTGGGAATTTTCTTTCTTGTAAAAAATAACCGATAACACCCATTACGAGCATTACGACCACGGAAGAAATTGTGTTGGTGATAGCATACGAACCGACGATACTGAATAATATAATCACGGGATAGATGATCGCATTATCAATAGCTACAATCTTTTTCAGCAAATTAACAACGAAAAATGCTACTGGTAATAAAATAATGTTGGCGATAAAAAATATGATAAATACGGCATAGAGCTTGTCTGGATTAAAAAGAAATAATGTTGGCCCTGGTTGCATGTCTTTCATATACAAAACACCAATAATGATGGCGGCTGCAGAGTCTCCGGGGATCCCAAAAACTAATGAGGGTATCCAGCTACCCGCAAGGCTGGCATTGTTACTGGTTGATGCGCTGACAATACCTTCTTCAGATCCTTTGCCATATTCTTGAGGTTTCTTGGAAAACTTTTTTGAGACAGCATAGGAGATCCACGCAGCAATATCTGCACCGGCACCGGGTAAAGCACCAATGAGTGTACCAATGGCCCCACCACGTAATACACTGAATTTGCGTTTATATAAAACACCGCCAACACCTTTGAACAGATTGTATGAGCGTTCGTCCCCTTCGATAACGTCGACGGGCTGATTGTTATCTTTCCAGCGTTCAACGTAGTATTTAATTGCACCAGAAATGGCGAACAGGCCAATCATTGCCGGGATGAAACTGACGCCCTGCATTAGCGATACTTGATCAAAAGTAAAACGTGGCTGGCCGGTGAATTCGTCAAAGCCAATGGTGGCCAGGGCGATGCCAAATAGCATCGCCAGGATGCTTTTACTGATATTACTGCCGGAAACAATAGTGGCACAGCTTAAGCCAATCAAAGAGAGCCACATATACTCATAAGAGCTAAAGTTCAAGGCGAAATCAGCCAGAACAGGGGCGGTGAATGCCAGCACAATGGTACCAATCACACCACCAATCACCGAAGTGGTCAGAGACAGGCCCAGCACCCTGTTTGTTTTACCTGCTTTGACCAAGGCATGGGCATCATTGGTATACGCTGCAGATGCTGGGGTTCCTGGAATATTAAGTAAAGCCCCAGGAATATCACCGGCAAAAATAGAAGACGCCCCCAACGATATCATTAAAGCCAGAGCTGGTATGGGATCCAGGAAAAAGGTAAAGGGGACCATTAATGCAATGGCCATTGTTGATGTCAATCCAGGAATAGCACCAACAAACAGGCCGAATAAGCATGCCCCAATAATCACTAAAAAGGTGGTGTAATCAAGGTAAGCTAGCGCACTGATTAAAATGTCCATGCTATTTATCCTGCTCTATGAAAATAACTGAGGTAACGGAACTAAAAGAACAGCGGTAAACAAATAATAGACGCCGACTACTACCACCAGAGATATGATGAAACTATACACTGCTTTTGTTCTTGCATATTTCATCATTAATGGTGCGGTGATAATTAATCCTGTCAAAATAAACCCTAAGTAATCGACACCCAGAATATAGAAAATAATCAACCCGGCGATCATGATGACATATTTAATTTCATGCCAGGTGACCAGCGGAATGTCCTCTTCTTTTTTATGTGACAGCATATCGGTGAGTGAAAATATAATAATTCCTCCACCGACTACCGATGGCATAAAGGCTGCACCATATTCGCTGAAGTCACCTAATGAATAGGTACTATAGCCGATAAGGAATACACCGAAAAAGAGCATCACTAAAGAAACTATATGACGATTTAGCATAGGCAATAAACGGCCGTATCGACGACCGTCTCCTTGATTAATTCTTCAGGATGTCACCAAATTTTTTGTCTTCATTCGCCATAAACGTATGGGCATCGTCACCATATAATTCGATGACCTCAAAACCTTGTTTATTTGCAAATGAAGCTAATTCACCTTTGGCATAGACTTTCTTCATTGCGTTCATCAGTTTTTCCTGAACACTTTTATCCAGTCCAGCTGGTGCGACCAGCATATTCCATGCTTGTAGTTCCCAGTCACGATTTGTGGCTTCTTTAAATGTGGGAACATCAGAGTAAAAGGGTGAGCGTTCTTTGGACATGATGGTGAGGTTATTAACCAGCCCTGCTTTTACCATGCTGTCTGCTTCCCCTGGTGATGAGGTCACAATATCAATACCGCCAGCAGCCAGCTCCTGTAACGCGGCACTTGAGCCCTGGGTGGGTATATAACGGATGGCGTCATCTTTCAGGCCAGCAGAGCGTAGCATGCCAATACTATTCAGGTGCCAGATTGAGTTAAGGCCACTGCCAGACGCTTTAAGCTTCCCGGGATTCTCTTTTGCAAATTCAATGACTTCCTCAGCACTTTTGAATGGTGAAGACTTACTAACCTGAAGGCCACCGTAGATAACGGCCAGACGGGTGATTGGCGTGTAGTCCTGATAGCTGAGTTTAGTCATGCCCTGATGATGCATAGAGGCAATTTCAACGGTGGCAATCCCCAGAGTATAGCCGTCTGGTTTTGCGCTTTTGACTGCATCGTGGCCTACAACACCACTGCCACCGGTTTTGTTGACCACATTAACATTAACCCCCAGTTCCTCTTGCAAGCCTTTTGCTGTGAGGCGGGCAACAGTATCGGTATTTCCACCCGCAGCCCAGGGAACGATAATAGTAACAGGTTTTTCAGGCCATTCAGCCAGGGCGGTGGCCGGGATCAATACAGTAGACAGGGTAAAGGCAAGGAGTGTTTTTTTCATTATATAAACCTTTTCTCGTTACAGATGACTTGAGGTCGTGCGTGCTTCACATAGGAAGTTAAACGAGCCTGTACTTGAGTTAAATCCGGCATGGAGGTAACCCCTTTTTTCTCGATAAAGGCAGATAAAAATGCATTGGCAAATTGAACGCTGTCATGCAAAGTACAGCCTTCAGCTATTTTGGAAGCGAACGCACCATTAAAAGCATCCGTTGCCGCCATGGTATCAACACGTAAGCAGGGCATTGGAGGAAGATGGAATGAAGAGCTTCCATCGTGATAAACAACACCTAATTGATCCAAATGAATAATTACTTTTTTATTTTCAGTCGCTGAAATAATCTTTAATGCCTGATGAGCATCCTTCACATCATTAATAGGAATATCAGCCCAGTTTGATGCCTGATGAATGTTAAGTGTAATAATATCTACATACGGATACAGTGCTTTAAGTGATACATGATAAGGTGCAACATTTAAAATAACCATTTTTTTAATTTCAGTCGCGAATTGTGCTGCACGAAGGCTGGCTTCAATATTAATTTCACCTTGTAATAATAATACATCAGCTTCCGCCACGTAAGGTAAAGAAAGACCTATTTCTTGTTCGCCAAAAGTACTGTTGGCACCCAGGTAAGTAGCAGTAATATTATTATGGGTTTCGTTTGCTAAATAACTGATGGAACTGCCTGTCGGTTCAGTATCAGTCTGGAAAATGGTAAATGATTCTATACCACTGGCTTGTAAATATTTATATGCATATTTACTGAAATGGTCTTCACCTACTTTAGTTAATAAATGAACTTTAGCCAAACAGCAGGCGGCAGCAATAGCCTGGTTGGTTCCTTTGCCCCCGGGGCTTAAGCTATTATTGGTTGAATAAACCAGCTCCCCGACATGAGGAAAGGATTCCACGTTAGCAATAATATCCACAACAAAAGAGCCGAGAACACAGACTTTACCCATCATGGCTCTTTTTTGTGGTTTCTGCATCACCAGAAAATCATGTAATAAGCATGAGATATCAAAATTATTGCTAAATTTGCTCAATTTTTTTATCTCTTGCTGGCCCAGTATCGCCCCGCCATGACAACGTTGAATCAGACCTTCACTCTCAAGGTATTTTAAGTCACTGCGAATAGTTTCTAATGTGACACTGAATTTTTCAGCCAGCTGAGTCACTTTAATTTTTTTCTGTTCCCGGATAACCGAGTAAATACCCTGTCTACGCTCTTCTGAGAACATGAATAAGTACCTCCGCAGTAATGCTTATTAGAATAGGCAGTGTCGGGATCTTAATCTGCGATAACATTCAAAACAAAAATCAAAAAACAAAAACAAAACCAAATTGGAGCTACTTAAATCACACTTTTTAACAGGATCACAACATAAGCCTGTTGAAAATGTGAAACAGCAGGCATAAATGACCGTTTTTAGTGATCTGAATATGATGTAACTCAATGAATTTTAAAGAAGGCATGGGAAATAAACCCAAATATGCGGCGGATATGCAGAAAAGCACGCGACCATCAGGTAATGATCAGCGGCTTTTCTGTAAAAAGACGAAACTGTTTAATTGTCTGCTTGATATACGATCAGGTTATTCTTTTTTTCACCCGGACGGTTGCCATACCAAAAGAGTGACATGCCTTCAGGGGGCGGTTGAATATCATCTGATAATATAATCAACCAGTGACAGCGTTCAGGTTTACTGAGTGTTTCCTGAGGTTGATGAAGAATCCCCGTAAAGTAATAAAGCATTGGGGCTTCGGACTCATTAAGAGAATATGAAGCCATACAGTCTGTGTCATGATACTTCCCGCCAAGTTGGTGGCGTAAATCAGTGAAGACGCTCTCATACCCCTTCGAGTAATCTATCCAGCCAACCAGCAAACTGAATACGACCCCCCATGTGATGGTCACGCCCAGTCCCCAGTTCAGCGCGGCCTGCATGGCCTGGTTCATGTGGGGGAATAAAGTATTACGACAGAACCATAGCAGGGTTATTGCCAATGCAAAAATTAACGGTAGCCACAATAAATAGAGCTGATAGTTTTGGGGTAACCATTTATCCAGGAATGATAACCAATGGCTTTGGTACTCACTTATTTTAAACAGGTAGATCCCCCACGTCAGCAGGATGGCAACTGACCACAAACCCGCCGAAAATGAGGCGAGATATTTCAATGTCCTGGGAGGAAAATCGATAAATAACTTGCCAGCCAGTATTGCCATCGGGGCAATAAAAGGGAGTAAGTACAGGGCTCTGCTACTTGCGGACATTTGTAGAAAAATGATGCCCAGGACAGGGAATAGTATGATAACAACGTTATGTGCATCGGTAAGGCGCTTAATAGGATGGCGCAGAGTATAGAAAACAGACAATATTCCGACAGGGAAGGCAAACAGAACCATTGCTTCAGGGATACGGATAAATTTCGCATGAGCTCCCAGAACAGGAACTGAAAAACCCAAGAAACGACCGATATTATTATCCCAAAACCAAACTATAAACAGATCGGGATGCTGCAGATAAAGCATCACCGGCCAGGGGAGAATAAGCACCAGCGCAGCTATTCCTGCGAACAGGCAAGGTTGCCAAAAGGCTTTGGTGCGGCACTGAGTCAGCAGGACAGGGCAGGCAAACAGTGTTATCCACAAAACGCCCGGAATAAAAATGCCTTTGGACAGTAAGGTCGCAGTGGTGCCCAGACATAGCCACAGTGCTGATGTTGCCACTTTCTGTTGCAAGATAATGCCGACCAGGCCATAAAGTGCAACCGTGGTACCAGCAACCAGAGCAACATCGGTAAACATATCGTGGCTATGACGTAATATACCAGGGACGCTAATGTAAATGGCAAAGATGACCCAGATACGATAATCGTAAAAATTTTTGCTTTGAAGAACTCTCCGGGTCAGCAGGATAAAGAATGAAAAATTGATCACGGAAAACAAGAGAGAGGCGCTTCTTGCCGCATCGTAGAGTGGTAATATTCCCGATAATAGTTTGCTGGTGAGGGTTGCCACCCAGTAGTAAAGCGGAGGCTTTTCCATGAAAGGTTCACCAGCATTGGTGGGAACCAGCCAGTTGCCTGTTTCATACATCGTTTGAATAATGCCGAAACTGTAGTTTTCATCCTGTTTCCAGGGGGTGTGGCCGTAAATGCCTGGTAACAGATAAATAATGAGAAAACTGATA
Organism: Citrobacter sp. JGM124; assembly: GCF_018257795.1. Lineage (GTDB taxonomy): Bacteria > Pseudomonadota > Gammaproteobacteria > Enterobacterales > Enterobacteriaceae > JGM124. The sequence goes on from NZ_JAERJD010000008.1 coordinate 187,982, forward strand.
AAAAGAAGAAGTACCTTTCTGTCTTTGTCCTGAGACATAAGAATATTGCTCCTTATTTTAGTCGATGGGCCTGGCCATTGAATCGGATAATGTGTGTAAACTGCGTTGGAGGTTGTCTCATTTATAATGAACAGTAAATATAGCGCGATTAAGAAACTTTAATGATTTTTTAAATACCCAATATTTGAAAAATAAAGGTACAGAAATGTGAAAGGTGAGAATTTACACTATTTAGTGCTCATTATCCAATTGCTGAATTCTCAAATGATTGAGTGATGGTTAATGTGCTGATTTCATTGGGTTGATTAATGACGAAATACATATTTTGCGGGTGAAAAGGGGCTCGGGGATGTGGGGTGCCCCATTGTAATATGGCAGGGATCGCTTCGGATAAACCAATATCTGCTCTGATATATTAGTGAATTAAAATAACAACTAAGATAGTTATGCCCTGACGTCACAAAAATATTTTTTTTAAGTAAACTATTATGCATCTGTTCTGGTAGCCAGAGAGACTCAATCTGGACTTGCAACGATCCGAATTGAGTCTCTTTTTCAGTGCGTACTACTCACGTTGAGTACGTTGTTGTATTAACTGTGCCGCCAGCATCAAACTCAGGCTTATCAGGACAGCAAGGCAGGCCATGGCCATCCCGCTACCAATGGAACCTTGTTCAAACTGACGCCAGACATAGATAGAGACAGTCTGCATTCCTGCGGGGGCAAGTAACAAAGAAGAGACCAGCTCCCTGGATGCCACTGCGAATACCAGCATCATCGCTGCCAGTAAGCTTGGCATTACCAGGGGAAAAAGTATTAAACGTAGCGCCGTCATAGCTCCTGCGCCATGAACTCTTGCCGCGTCCACTAAGCTACCGCCAATTTGGGTCAACGCGGCGCTACAATAACGTACTGGGTAAGGCAGCAATAAGCAGCTGTAGGCCATTAACAGGATCCACCATGTATGGTAGGGGGTTAATAACCAGAACGGTTGGTTCCAGGCAAGAATAAGGCCAACGGCGATAACAATACCGGGAATGGCAATAGGCAATAAGGAAAGCGCATCGATAATCACGGCTCCTTTAATGCGTTCTGAAACCACTAGCCAGGCTGATAAAAAACCAAGCACTCCTGTAACTATGGCCGTTGCACCGGCCAGAGATACGCTGGTCAAAAGAGCATCCATGGCTTCTGTCTGGCTGTCCAGCAACCCACTGAAGTGCCGTAGCGTCAGGTTATCAAAAGTCAGACCACCGGAAACCGTGGCTGTAAAAGCCGTACTGAACATCGCCAGCAATGGCATACCGACAGCCAGGAAAGCCACCAGGGTGAATAAACAGATCACTGGCCAGCGCCAGTGCCCGAGTGAGCGGGTTACCCGTGCCGTGGCTTTGCCGTTGGTCGTCGCCACGTTACGACCTGATACCAGTGAACGCTGAAGGGTGTAGGCAAACAACGCAATACTGGCGAGTAGCAGGGAAAGTGAGGCCGCACCGGGTAAGTCAATAGGCCAGTCCCCCAGGCGCTGTTCAATCGCAGTGGTAAATACCCGTATACCATTTGGTGTACCCAGCGCAGCAGGGATCCCATACTCTTCAATGGAGAGAGTAAAAACCAGTAGTACCCCGGCAGCAATTGAGGGTAGCGATAGTGGAAAGGTTATTTTAAAGAAGGCTCTCCAGGGGGAAGCGCCGTGCACGCGTGCGACATCAGCCAGGTGGTTACCATTTGCTGCCATACTACGAGAAACTGCAAAGTAGAGCACCGGGAATAAATTAAGTGCCATAATGCACATCATGCCCCCGAGCGAGAATATCGCCTCACCCGGACTTATTCGTAATAGCTGCCATGAATATCCATTGGGCTGCAGTGTGAGCATCCATGAGAGTCCGGCAATATAAGGTGGTATAAGAAACGGGATAAGAAAAAGTAAATCCCATAAGTGTGAGAAAGGAAGGTTAAAGAGGCCCCTTAACGCTCCCAGTGGAATGGCAATAAGTGCACTAATTATCGCAACCCCTAGCCCTAACAGTAAGGTATTGCCTAATAAACCCGGAAGATCGGGATCATTAAATAAGCTTATGAGTGGTGCGAAAGGATGGTGAAACCCTTCTTTGGCCAGTGATGGGAAGAGTGCCTGTAATATAATAAAGAGTAATGGAATAATGACCAATATTACGAGTGAGATAATAACAACGGACGGAAGAAAACGAATTCTTATCATCAATTTAATGCTCCTGCTGGGTATTTTGCTACCCAGCGCGGTCTTATATAATAATATTAACGGAAAATGGCATTAAAACGTGACAAAACGTCATTACGTTCAGCACTGTCAGTTGTTGCTTCAGGCAGAATAGATAATGCTGAAAAATCAGGACGTTTACCTTGAATATCAGCCCTGGCTGGCATTAACCAGGCATTGGCAACAAGGGCCTGTCCTTCAGGTGATAGTACATAGTCAATAAAGGCTTTGGCTTCTGCTTGTTGTTTACTGCTATTCAAAATCATCATTGGTCGCGGGGCAATTGCGGTACCGCTTTTCGGGAAAATAACCTCAATGGATTCACCGCTATTAATACTGCTATAAGCGACATAATCCACTGCGCCAAATACGGCGGCTTTAGCCCCCTGGAGTACTGGGGTCAGGGCCTGAGCATTTGGGCCAGAAATGACCATGCCGTTTGCTTTCAAGTCAGCAAAAAGTTTCCACGCGGCTGCTTTTCTGGCATTTTCTAGCCCTAATACTAAATCGAGCGAGGCTCCGGAAAGCGCCGGGTCTGGCATGGTGACTTTGTTGTTGAATGGTGGAGTGGCCAGGTCACTCCATTCAGTGGGCCTAGGTGTGCCACTTTTAGTGTTCCAGACAATACCTAAAGCAGAGATCCCCTGGGCAACATAGTAAGGTGTTTTAAACCGTGCAGGGACTTGTGCGGCATTCGGGCTTTCATAAGCCAGCAGCCAGCCTTTTTTCTGCAGGTCAACGGCGGTATCCCAGGAGGCTGAAATCAGAACATCCGCACGGGGATTTGCTTGCTCTGCTTCCAGGCGTGCCATCACCTTACCAGTGGTTGCCTGGAAGACATCAACTTTGACACCTGTCTGCTTTTCATAACCGGCAGCCAACTGTTTTGCCATGGCACCAGGGCCAGCAGTATAAACGGTAAGCGCGTGAGAAGACGCGGAGAAGAGAGCACAGGAAAGACCTAAAGTCATTACAATACCTTTCAGTGAAAAACAGTTTAATGATGGTGTAGCCAATCTCGGTATTAAATTTTGCATTGGATTATCTCTCTTCATAATGTTGTCAGACTTTCAATTTTCCCGGATTGCATATGTGCAATCTGATGGGCAAGGGTTGTCGCCTCCGCTGGGTCATGGGTGACATATACCGCGGTAATACCTAATGTTCTTAATAACTGCGCCATTTCCTCACAGAGTGAATGGCGTAATGCGATGTCCAGATTGGAAAGGGGTTCATCAAATAGCAGGATTTCAGGTTCAGCAATAATGGCGCGTGCCAGGGCAACGCGTTGTTGCTGACCACCGGAGAGATCTGCTGGTTTTCGTTTCGAAAAATCCCTTAAGCCCACTCTTTCTAACGCGGCATCAACACGTTCCTGGATGGTATGGCGAGGTGTTCTACGCATACGCAAGGGAAAGGCTACATTTTGCGAGACCGTCATATGAGGCCAGAGGGCATAATCTTGAAATACCATTCCAAGATTACGCAGCTCCGGGGGGGTCAGATGCTGCGAACTGGCAACTAACCGGTCAGCTAAGTGGATCGTGCCATCGGTAGGTTGTAATAGGCCGGCGAGCAACTTAAGTAGTGTGCTTTTGCCGCAGCCTGATGGGCCTAGTAACGCGAGGATCGTGCCTTTTGATACCTCAAGATCGATACCATTAAGTACATACTGGTTTGAAAAAGCGTGTGACAGATTTTTTATGGAAATCATAGATGACCCACCCGTTACTGATGTACAGGGCAGGGCACCCACAGCTCCATTTACTGGAGAGAGAGTCGCTTGCATAAATTGTTATCCTCTTTGGGACTTAATCACTGGGGAGGGATACTACGAGAGGAATAAGACAGATTTATTACGGTGAGGGCATTATTGACAGAATAGTATTTCATTTTTTAGTCGGTGAATTACAATGAAATGATATCAATGATTAACATAATCCTGCTATGTAAAAATAACACGTATTAATTCAGTGATATATAATGCAGGCATCAGAATTTTGAATGGTTAATATAAGTGAACTATTGGCGTTATACCATAACGAGTTTTTTGTTTGGCTGAGTGGTTTATTCATTAGACTTTTTTATACATGGATTGTTTTTTTTGCAGAAAATAGGTCTGTAAGAGCGCATTTTAAATTTTTTTTGGTTTTTTTTATTAATGTTATTAATTTATTTGCTTTGTTTTTTACACTGCATATGTCCTGATTATTTAAAGAATAAATTTATTTTAATTATTGACTTTATGTTATATTATTTAATATTGTAATTACTTGGTTTAACATATTTTAAAATGCCTTATTTGGAGGGTCGTTATCAATGTAAAAAACAGGGTGGCGTTTTTTCAGTCATGATCTTTTAGATGGCAATGAAAAAATAAGTCAACGCTGTGTATGAATTATCAGTCAGTGGGATTTTGTTTTCTATATATCAATATATTAGATTGTTGTTACTGCATCGGTAACGCCGATATTGTAACCAGTCGTGCTTGAAAGATAAATAAAATGAGATTATTCACAGGAACTCGAGGGCAAATGGATGAGTGAAAAATGTTTTAACCTAAAGATTGGTGGGGCGTTTTTTGAAATTAGTCCACATGAAACCATTTTGCAATGCGCCTATAGAAATGGGCTGAAAATAGAATATCAGTGTGCCTCTGGATACTGTGGACGCTGTAAAATGCGTTTGATTGAGGGGCGCGTCAGACTTGAACATGCAGGTGGTATTTCCAGAAGAAATATTGCTAAAGGGTTTATTCTGACATGCTGCACTTTCCCTAAAAGCGATGTTGAAATCTGATGATTACTATTCAATTATCATTTAAAGAAATGATGGTTTATCATAATGGTTGATTTTTCTAAAAAATTATAATGGGGGTGAAATACTGAAGTGAGATTCTGATCGTTATTTCATTGCGGTTTTAAGGTTAAATTAATATGATATTGCGCCAGGAATGATATAACACCTGACGCTTCTAGTTAATATTATGGATGTGTTGCTCTGATAATAATTAGCTTTTCAGAATGTTTTTATTTCCATTTGCTGCCAATAATTATTTATTGGCTGCTGTTATTATATTCGCATCACTACACCTATGGTGTGCTAAACGCTAAAAATAGCCGTTGAATATGCTGTGTATCATGAGCAGATACGCTGAGAAAGGTCGCGTTTTGATCCCATCGCCAGCAGGGGTAATGTTTAAATGTTCGGATGCGTACTGGTAAGCTGGCCTGTGGCAGTGGTGGGTGGTTAGGCGGCTGCCGGGCTGCACTGTTTTTAATGATTATATAAAGAGGTAATGGCTGGCATCGCTTTCCCCTGGACATAATGTCAAAAATTCTTCGTTTCTCCGTGAATACCCGCTATTGTTTATGTCTGGATTATTGATGAATTTTTCCGGGAATAGTGATGCTTCATGATTATTTGAACGTAATGGTACTCTTTCTGGTGGTTGGTTTAGGATGCCTGCTGACAAAGGCAAAATGGTTAGATAAATCCAGCAATAGCTTGTTTACAAAACTGCTTATTAATGTTGCTCTGCCCTCTACACTCATCTTGTCGATTAACAGTGATTTTAGCCGCCGGGAGTTTCTTGCATTAGTGCCAGATATCATTCTGCCGGTGACGGTTATCCTGTCCTTAATGGTGTTATCTTTTATCACCGCAAAAATTATCAGAATAGAAAAGAAAGATATCGGATTATTCATTGGATTATGTTCAATGAGCAGTACCATTTTTTTTGGTATTCCGATTACCCTGGCGGTGTATGGCAGCCATGGGCTGCCATATGCTTTGATGACCTATGCTTCTCAGACCGTCATTTACTGGACACTCGGTCTTTATCTTCTTGAAAAAGATTCATTAGAAAAAAGTGAGAGTAAAAGCCTTTTTCGTACTGTCGCGAAAGAGATCATTAATATGCCATTACTCGCTTTTTTTGTCGGGGTTGGCATTTTACTGATGGGGATACCTGTTCCTCAGGTAATTAATGCATTTCTGAATACTCTTTCCGGGATGACATCAGCATTAGCGATGCTGGTTGTTGGAGCCATCATTTATCTTTCAGGTTTCCAAAAAATAACATTTACTAAGGGATTGATTTTTGTTGTTATTTTTAGGTTTGTTCTTGCCCCGGCCATGGTGCTATTACTGGGTAAACTGTTTGCCATTGATACTGAAATGATCAAGATAACAACGTTAATCTGTTCTTTGCCTATTCCCAATACCACGGTTATTCTGGCTGAAAAATATAAAGTCAATATTCTTTTTGCTACCGAGTCACTTTCCGCTTCTATTGCTATCTATCTTGTTTTTCTGCCAGTGATTCTTTTTGCTATTCACTCGGTGTGACCGCTTTAGTGGCTCCGCATTTTTATCGGAGCCTGCCCTAATAAATCAACAGTACTTATGGTTTGTTATACCCCTGTAAAATCATTTCTTGATGTGATCACTGAATCAGTCATCTGAAACATTCTGTTAAATTCCAATTAATGACACTTCTTTACATTTGATAAATTGCCTCGTATTGTTATGGTATAACATTTCAATGGTGGCATTATGATCTCTTCTTCTCTTTTTTCTGCCTCAATCTTAATGCGCTTACTGGGCAGCTTTTTCATCCTGGCGACACTGTGGCTGTCAGTCATATGGGCTATTTCATTACCATGATTGAATTATCATCATTAACCGTGGGTTATGCCGGTAGCCCGGTAACGCCAGAAATAAGCGGGACGATTGCTCAAGGTTGTATGCTGGCGATTGTTGGCGAGAATGGTTGCGGCAAATCCACATTATTAAAAACGTTGGCAGGGTTTATTCCGCCCGTTGGTGGTGAGTTCAGATGGTCGACGGGACGCCCGGTGATCGGCTGGCTGGCGCAGCGACAGACGATGGAATCGCAATTTCCGGTGCGGGTAAAAGATGTGGTGGCAATGGGGCTCTGGCCTGAGCTGTCACTCTTCCGCTCTGTACGTGCGAGCCAGCGCCAGCGTATCGGGGAGGCGCTGGAACGTGTCGATATTCTCCATTTGGCAGATAACCCTATCGACTCCCTGTCCGGAGGGCAATTTCAGCGAATGCTTTTTGCCCGAGTCTGGCTACAACAGGCCCCGCTGGTGATGCTGGATGAGCCTTTCACTGGGGTTGATGAAGGAACAAGTGACACGCTGATGTCTTTAATGACGCAGATGTGTCAGCGTGGACAGACCTTGTTGACGGTATTGCATGATACCCCCCGTACTGCACGCTATTTTACCACTACATTGCGATTGAATCGCGATGCTGCCCAATGGTGTCCATTAACTCAAAAAGGCGCCATCTGATGATTTATCACTTTTTATTTCAACCGTTTATAGAATATGGCTTCATGCGTAGAGCCTTAGTGGCCTGTCTGACACTGTCAGTCAGCACTACCGTTCTGGGGGTATTTCTCCTGTTACGGCGCATGAGTTTAATGGGGGATGCACTATCCCATGCGATTTTACCTGGTGTTGCTGCGGGATATTTACTGTATGGCATGTCCTTGCTGGCAATGGGCGTGGGAGGGTTTATTGCCGGGATCACGGTGGCTCTGGTATCGGGCTGGGTGAGTCGACGAACGCCACTTAAAGAAGATGCCAGTTTTGCGGGGTTTTACCTCGGTTCCCTGGCCTTGGGTATTACTCTTATTTCTCTCCGTGGCTCCAGTGTCGATCTTCTGCACTTGTTATTTGGTTCTATTCTGGCGGTTTCACAGGATGCTCTGCTGTTTGTTGCTGGGGTGGCTAGTCTGACGTTGATCTGCATGGCTATTTTCTATCGAGGTCTGCTCAGTGAAGCTTTTGATAGTGCCTGGCTTGAGGTTAACAAACGACATCTGCCGGCACTGTTTCATGGTCTTTTTCTGTCATTACTGGTGATTAACCTGGTCGCTGGTTTTCAGGTGCTGGGGACGCTAATGGTCGTCGGTGTGATGATGTTGCCAGCGATCGCCGCCCGCTGCTGGGTGCAAACTTTACCCTGGATGCTACTGATTGCGGGGGTCAGTGGGCTATTTTCTTCCTGGCTGGGGTTGGTACTTTCCTGGACTCTGGGTCTGCCAGCAGGACCGGCGATTGTGCTATGCGCCAGTTGTTTTTTCTTTTTTTCGATTTTATGTGGCAAACGTAGCAGTCTAATTTCTGGTCTGCGGCGTTCAATGATTAGCAAGGGGAAATAATGAAACGTGTTGCTTTACTTATCGCCATCACTGCGGGAATAGTGTCGCAAAGTGCTTTGGCTAAAACGCTGAACGTCATGACAAGCTTTTCTATTCTTGGCGATATTACCCAGCAAGTAGGGGGAGATCATGTCAAGGTGACATCACTCGTTGGGCCTGATGGTGATCCTCATACCTTCGAGCCTTCACCACAGGATAGTGCTGCTTTAAGCAAAGCCGATGTCGTTGTGGTTAATGGACTGGAACTGGAAGGATGGCTGGACAGACTGATTAAAGCTTCCGGGTTTAAGGGGACGTTAATTGTCGCGTCAGATGGTGTTAAAACCCACTCCATGGATGAAGATGGCAAACTGGTCGTCGATCCCCATGCCTGGAATAGTGCTGCCAATGGTGCCGTGTATGCGAAAAATATCATGGATGGCCTGATTAAAAGCGATCCGCAAGATAAAACTGCACTCACAGAGTCTGGAGAACGCTATATTGCTCAGTTAAATCAACTGGATGGCTGGGCGAAAAAACGTTTTAGCGACATTCCTACTGAAAAGCGTACTGTACTCTCAAGCCATGATGCTTTTGGTTACTTTAGCAATCAGTATCATGTTCACTTTTTAGCGCCACAAGGACTTTCTTCCGAGAGTGAAGCCAGTGCCGCTGATGTGGCTGCGCTGATTGAGCAAATTAAAGCGCAGCATGTTCACACCTGGTTTATGGAAAATCAGCTAGACCCACGCTTAGTGAAACAGATCGCTCAGGCAACAGGAGCCAAGGCAGGAGGGGAACTCTACCCGGAATCACTTTCCGGTAAAGACGGTCCCGCGGCCACTTATGTGCAGGCATTCAAGCATAACGTGAATGTCATTGCTGACAGCATGAAGTAATGCTAAACCCGCAGGAAGCATATCTTTCTCCGGAGAGTGACCGTCGAAAAATTTAAGCTTCCAATGTTGTTGAGTTATCTCAATGGGCCAGCAATCTCCGGCCCATTGAGGACCACCAGGCTTATTGTGGCTATGATCTGATCCCTGACTGATTTTTAGCAGTGTGCTATTTTGAAAAATTGATCAGCGCATCACCCGACAGACGGTAACGAACCCATTCGCTTTGTGCTGCGGCGCCGATACTCAGGTAAAAATCAATCGCGGGTTGATTCCAGTCCAGTACGCTCCATTCCAGACGGCCACATCTCCTTTCAACGGCATACTTCGCGATAGTTTTTAGTAGGGCTTTGCCTGCGCCATGGCCGCGGAATTCAGGGGATACGTAGAGGTCTTCCATGTAAATGCCGTTACGTCCTAGCCAGGTTGAGTAACTGGTAAAAAAGACTGCATAACCTGCTATTTTTCCTGCTATTTCACAAATAAGTGCTTCAGTTTTACTATCGGCAGCAAACAGTGACTCGCGGATCTCATTCGGTGTTGTCACGACTTCTTCCGGTGCTTTTTCATAAACCGCCAGTTCATAGATCATGTCATAAATGGCTTGTGCATCGTTTGGAGTGGCCTGACGGATAATCATACTCATGGGTCTTCCCGTTATTTTATATTGTCTGGACGTTAGAATTATTGATGCTCAGTTTAATCGGTATTGTCTGAAGAATTAAGTGCCATGAAATTACAATGGGGTGTTTTCCCTGCCCCTTTCGGTGTCACTTTTTAAAGGTAACAACTTATGCTGACGTATGGAAATACAGAAGGGGAAACCTGGCGTGTTATCTTTGTCTTCAGGGGAAGAAACGCACTTATCTTGATGGTGAATTAAGCCAGCAAAACATCATTATGACCTGCTGGCTGAGAAAATTTTTTCACATTAATGAAAGATTTCGGCAATAAAAGCAGCGCCGATGAAGGTACCAAAGTTAGCGACGAATGAGACGACAACAATTCGCCATCCCAGGCGGCGAAAAGCGGGTAAATCTTTCGCAATAGAGAGTCCGGCATAGGTTAGCATTGGTGTGATCACCGCAAGAATATTGACCGATGCGGCATACGTTGTAATCTGTGTGGCCCAGGGACACCAAGGGGAAGAAGCATACATTGCTAAAATTGAAACCCAGCAAACGGCAGGGATCTTTTTTCTGGTCAGGGTATTGACCATGTCCCCCAGTAAGGAAAGCACCATTAAAAGCACACACCCTATCACGACGCTCTCAGAGAATTTCCCGAATGCCATCCAGTTGGCCAGCATTGCGAATACTGAAGTAACTGACCATGCCAAAATTTTCTCATGCCAGGTCAGCCCTGAATTGTGTTCTGCCGACTCCTCGTAAGCATCCAGGACGGTTTTATTATCCAGATTTTCTTTTTCATTTGTACTGTTATTAAATTTAAATCGACGCCCTAAAACTGGTTCAAATACCCGATATGCCCATACGGCTAATGGAAGCGAAATAAACAACGTAAAGTATGTCCCAAATGTCGTTGTAATCAGGTTTGAGGCGGCAGCAAGAGCCATCACTGTTTCGCCCGTTTTGGCATCGACTTGGGCTGCAATGGCTCCAGCTGCTGCTGCCATCATGCTGCCAGAACCGACACCGGAGGCCATTGCCAGTGAGCGTGGGTCAAAGATATTTAAACTGGCAATCACTCCAGCGACAATGGCGATAAATAATGCACCAAACAATGTGCCCGTGAGATATTCTGCAAGAACTCCCCGGCCCTCCGGTGAATTCATGCCATATTTTTCACCAATAATCGCGAGGCTAGGTTCCCTGCCTACAGAGAAGGTGGCACCAATGGCTTCACGCTTGATACCTAACAGTAAAGCCACAGGCATACCGAGCAGTACTGTACCAACAAAATGCCCCAATTCCTGAAAGACAAGTGCCCACCCGGCCTGAATTACTGTTGGCAGTGATGAACCAACGACTAACCCCAGTTTTGCAATAAAAATAAGAAGTGCAGGCTGAAGAATATGAGAGGCACGAATTTGACGGCTTTTTGTAAGCGATAGAAATGACGTCGATCGATAACTCAGACATCCGATCACCGCCCCAACAATAAGAGCCCAAATCATAGGTAATAAAACAACTTTAGCTGATCCTAAAGGGATTGATATAGAACCAATACCTTCAGCAACGATAACAACGATAAAAGCCCACATATATACTGGTAGCACGTCTAAAAATGGCGGTCGCCGGCCAAGATCAAATACCTGTGTTTGCATTGTCAGAACCTCATTATCATTTTACGCACGAATAAAATGCCAGGGAGGTTGCAGTATGTTTATTATTCATGTTGCTCAACAATGCATTATTTTTGCATTTTTGTTGCGTTTGTAACAACATGATGTGTATATATTTTCCTTATGGCTGAATGGCTTTTTGAATTATTTTTATCTTCATCATGATTTGATATGAACGGTATTGTTGAAATGCTGGAAGTTACTGGTTTTGATAGTGGGTGTTAACATTTTCAGATAAAATAAAAAAATTGTCATATGTTATATTAATAATTTAATTATCAACCAAAAATAGGATTTTGATCTGATTCAGTAATTAATGGATTTATTTATGGAAAGCGGTGACGGGTTCTTTTGTGATACTATTTTCTAATGTCTTGGCTTTATACACCGGTATACTTAATCTGGATAATGCCAGTGGTGGGGCGATAGAATGAATGGAATATTGTGGCAAACATACCGCTTCGTATTTGTTTTATTACGGAAAGCTCGATTAACCCAAGTGCCATGCCCTGTGGTCGCGTGCTGGCGAGAGGCCATAACCTTCCATTTTTATTGGTATGTGAACGTGAAGAGCCAATGTCCTGGCTGGAAAGATCAAACAGGTTCAGTGGCGTGTTTGATCTTTCCAGGAGGGATTGAATTCAGCTCTTTAAGAGGAGCCTTTCAACCAGTGACACCCATAATTCAATGCCGTTGGAAAGCAGGTCATCATTGAAGTCATAGTAAGCGTTATGCAGCGGCTTGGAGGGAACATCCCCGTCGGCCCCAATCCAGAAATATGCACCAGGACAGGCTTCCAGCATGCAGGCAAAGTCCTCTGATGCCATGGAGGGTTTCAGCTGCCAGTTAACCCGAGACTCTCCTAATGTTGCCACGGCCACTTCACGAACATTCTGGGCCTCACGCTTGTGGTTAGCGGTAACCGGATACCCCGGGTAATATGAAATTTCGCCTTTAACATCTGATACTTGTGGGATACCCACGACGTAAGTGTTAATCATAGTTTTTACGCGCTCACGGACGCTTGAATTCAGGCATCTGAACGTGCCGCGTAATGTGACTTTTTCAGGCAGCACATTAATGGCTTCACCACCGGCAATCTGTGTAATGCTTACCACGGCAGATTCCTGAGGGGAAAGTCTGCGGGAAGGGATCGTCTGTAATGCCATGATCAATTGGGACGCGGCGACTATCGGGTCTGCCCCATTCTCTGGCATCGCCGCATGACAGCTTTTACCTGTAAGGACAATTTCAAAAGAATCCAGTGAGGCCATCATGGTGCTGCTGTTAATTCCCACATGCCCTAAAGGAAGCCCCGGCCAGTTGTGCAATGCATAAATTCCATCCATAGGGAACAAATCAAACAGACCATCTTCAACCATTTTTTTTGCGCCACCAAGGTTCTCTTCCGCTGGTTGGAAGATGAAATGAACGGTGCCGCTAAAATTCTGGGTCTCTGACAGATATTTTGCCGTCGCCAGCAGTATTGCGGTATGGCCATCATGCCCACAGGCGTGCATCACGCCAGGGATTGAGGAGCGGTACTCCTGATTACCCAGCTCGGTTATCGGCAGGGCATCCATATCTGCCCGCAGGCCTATCACCGGCCCTTGCCCATTCTCAAGCGTTGCAACAACGCCTGTTCCCCCTAACCCTCGATGAACCCGTAACCCGAAAGATTCAAGTAAATCAGCCACTCTCTGAGAGGTCTTATGTTCCTGATAACCTAATTCAGGATTGGCGTGAAACTCCCGACGCCATGCAACCGCCTCGGCAATCAGTGAAGATGAAACCACCATAATTTATTCCTCTCCTGCTCCGTAGTTGAAGCTGAATACTGGGTTCTCTGCTGTCTCAACCCATACACTTTTTACTTCACTATACTCACGAAGCGCTTCTATGCCAGAAGAACGACCATAGCCGCTGTCTCCGTATCCACCAAAAGGCGAACTGACATGAATAGACTTATAACCGTTTATCCAGAATGTCCCTGCATTGACCTTTGATGCGACACGATGCGCACGTGCAACATTATTTGTCCAGACGGCCCCTGCCAGTCCGAAACGGCTATCGTTAGCAATACGTATAGCATCTGCTTCATCACGAAATGGTATCGCAACAACGACGGGACCAAAAATCTCTTCTCTGGCACAGTACATCTCATTGTTTCCATTCAGAATCGTCGGATTAACATAATAACCAGCGCCTTCAGGAATAGGTTCACGACCCGCAACGACTACAGCACCTTCTGCTTGCGCCTTTTCGAGCATGGTACAAACGTGACGATATTGTTTCGGGTTATTGACCGGACCTATTTCGGTTCCTTGTTCTTCCGGATCGCCGACACGAATTTTCGCGGATGCTAGTGCAAGATCAGCCACGAAGCGGTCATAAATAGTCTCCTGAATTAACAGACGAGAACCCGAGACGCAACTTTGCCCTGTACCACCAAAAATAGCAGCCATTGCACCGCGCAAGGCTTGTTCAATATTTGCATCATCAAAGACAATATTGGCAGATTTACCTCCCAGTTCGAGGATCGCTGGAATACACCGTTGAGCTGCGGCGATGGCAATATGGCGTCCTGTCATGGGGGAACCTACGAAGCAAACTTTTCTAATATCGGCACCTGCAATCATTGCCTGCCCGATAGTATGACCATAACCGACAATGACACTCACCAGGCCTTTAGGTGCACCAGCCCGTTCAATGAGTAACCCAATAATCATTGAGCTGAGTGGGGTAAGTTCTGATGGTTTCAGAATGACGGCGTTGCCGGCAGCAATGGCAGGGGCGATTTGCCAGCCACAGGTGTTAAGTGGGGCATTCCATGGGGTAATTTGCATGACATTACCCAGTGGCTCATAACAAACATAGTTAAGGTGCGAGGTGGGTACTGGGATCACCTCACCATGTAGTTTGTCAGCCCAGCCAGCGTAGTATTCAAACATCTCCGCAACCCGAGTGACATCACCACGGGCATCGTTATAAGGTTTATTAGCTGTTGCACATTCAATAAAAGCAAGGTTATCTATTTCCTGACGGATGGCGGCACCTATCTGATACATAATGCGGCCACGATCTTTTGCCGCCATTGCCCACCATTGTTTTCCCGCCTGGGTTGCCGCATCACTGGCAATTTTCACCAGGCTTTCATCGGCATCAGGATATGAAAACAACAGGGTATCATCATGTGCCCGACGCATTTCAATGATCTCACCATGCCCCTTAATGATCTCACCTTTAACATAGCTACCAATTTGAAAATCAGGGCCGAAAAATTGGCTAAGGATCCCGTCTATTTTGGTTTTACTCATGCTTATTTCTCCTTACCAAAAAGTGCGCTATCAGTACGCAATACGATGCAGTTAAAATCTTCACTATCAGCGAGGGTTGAACGGCTATCCCCCCAGAGACGAATGACTTCACGTGAAAGAGGAAGTGCCATCCCCAGCTGGTCCGCCAGGGCCAGGGCCAGGCCCGTATCTTTACGCATCAAGCCCATGGTGAAACCTGAATCATAGGATTTACTGGTGATCCAGCGTGGGAAGGAGACTTGGCTTACTGCGCTACGGCCTGAGCCGGCGTTAATACCTGCAAGGCATTTATCGGGTTCTACACCGGCTTGTGCCGCAAGGCTGATGGCCTCTGCGGTGGTTATCAGGTGAGCGGCTGAAAGAAGATTATTTGCTATCTTGACCACATTACCGGCACCCACGTCACCAACATGTACTCTGGTCCCACTCATCGCCTCGAGTACTGGAAGCGCTTTTGTCAGAACATCATCTTTTGCACCAATAACCATCGTCATGGTGCCTGATGCGGCTCCTGCTGGCCCGCCAGAAACAGGGGCATCCATAAAGTCGATTCCTTTTTCTGCCAGTATTCCAGCCATTTCACGGCTCATTTCCGGGGTTGATGTTGTGGTGTCCACCACGATCAGTCCACGGTTGCCAGAAGAAAAAATTCCGCCATCGTCGAGGCAGGCGGCGCGGACATGCTCTGCTTTAGGCAATGACAAAATCAGTAAATCAACACTGCTTGTGAGCTCGGCGGCAGACGTGGCGATTTTAACGCTCTGCTGGGCAGCTTTCGCCAGTGCGGTGGAAGACAAATCAAAACCTGAGACGGAAAATCCTTTTGAAACCAGTGTGGCTGCCATTCCGGCACCCATATTACCCAGTCCAAGCACACCAATTCTCATCATGTTTACTCCCATTATACGATTGATAAATTTCAGAGTTATTTTTCTGTAAGTCTTAAAATAAGTAACAGACCCTGTTTCTTTAACCGACAGCATCGGTTAATAAATAAAAAGGTTACTAAATGTATTAATTGATAAGTTTTTTCACAGTAGTGAGCCGCCGCGGATTAAGTTATGAATTTATATCAACCCGGAAAACTTAATGTGCGGTGTTATATTGTGAGGCACTTTTTAGTTTCTCTTTTTTGAATAGCACTGCTTCAGTGCCGATCCTGATTTATGCATGTCACTACACCTTGTTACCTAATATAAATATTTCTTATGCTATTGATGTGTCATTTGTAGGGTAAAGTTCCAGTTTTACTGGTTCAATGCTTAGGATGTAAAGTTTTATATATTACAGAATCATCTGGCCGGTATTTTTGCTGAACAAAATTAAATGGGTGATGCTGTTATGAAATGTCAGGGATTTAATGTTTTTTCCCATTTGAAAATCACCATATATTTAAGTGATATGTTTTTTTGTTGGGCATTGTTGTCTGAATAATTCATGCCATTCACCGCTGGGTAATATTTAATATGAGTATAGACAGCTGTGAGAGTTCTATTCAATAATCATTGCTTCGTGTTTTGTTGCGACTAAGTCAACACTGGAGAACGTTTTTATGGGCTCGATTCAAGATCATCGCATCCGCTTTTTTTTTGAAGCAGTTCAGCGGGGCAGTGTCAGAGCTGCTGCCGATTTTCTGAATGTTGCTCCTTCTGCCGTTAGCAGACATATCAGCCAGCTTGAGGCTGAACTGGCATCCCCACTGATCGAAAGGCACCGTCGTGGGATTAGGCAAACTGAAGCCGGTGAGCAGGTCATCGCTTATTATCGGGTCCATATGGCGCAACAGGAGTTGCTAATGGAATCGATACAGGCACTCCATGGTTTACAGAGTGGTTCAATTTCATTGGCTATTGGGGAAGGGTATATTGAGGATGTGTCTCCGGTGTTAAGCCATTTCGCTGAAAAATACCCGTCAGTTGAGCTGGCCGTTTCAATCTGTGGGAGTAATGACGTGCTACGGCAGATCACCGAAGATGAAGCCCATATTGGAGTGGTATTTAACCCGGCCAGAGATCCAAAAATAAGAAGTCATATTAGTGTGCCCCACCCACTCTGCGCTGTGGTGAATCATCAACATCCTCTGCGTTCATCAGGAGGTGAAATTGAAGTGAATCAACTCAAAGACTACCGTCTGGCTTTAACGGAAGTCTCTCATGGAATAAGGCAGATTGTTGCTCAGGCAGAAGACGATCTCGGTATTATCCTCACTCCTTCTCTAATTTGTAATAATTTATCACTCCTTAAATCTTATGCATGTAATGGCGGTGTGACACTTTTGCCTGCTTTTATGGCATCAGACTTTAAAGATGGGCTCTGTTTTTTACCGCTTCACAATGACGCATTTTCCTCGACTCGCACGCATGTGGTCACTCGGCTTGGGCGACAATTGAGTATGGGGGCGGGAAAATTACTAAAAATGCTTCAGTCTGAAATGAAAATCTTCAACACGGTAAACTCATAATCAGTTATTAATATTTTTCCTGTTTATCTCTTCGTATAGGGTGCAACTTTTACATTTTTATCTTGAATAGAAATAACAATGTATTAAGTATTCGTCCAGGTATTGATATTCTTTATGATAACAGGTTGAACTAAAAGAGGTCATTATGAAAGCTGTCACACTTTCCATCTTATTCTCGTTATTAACTGTCAGTGGTAGTGCCATGGCTGACTGGCCTCCTGAGGATAGTGCAAAAGTACCGGGTAATACGCTGGAACTGCCCACTACATTGAAACCAGTGGAAAAACCGTTGGATCAGTTGCTAAATGAGGGTGGGGCGGTGATTAGCGCTCAACATGGTAAGCATGGGCCAGTGGTTACCTTAAAAAAAGGCGATCAGTATATTATGTGTTTGCTGATCGGGGCGGGTGATGGGGGGGATCAGAATATTTCCACATCCCGTTGTTATGCATTAAATTAATATTTAAATAATATTAATTTCATATGGTTATTTTCCCTGGCCATAAAGATACAAAGAGCATCCCTCTAAATAATCGGTGTGATGCTCAGTGCGATACGGGAAAATCCGGCCATCTGTTTATTGTCAGGAGCCGTTTGTCCGGATTTGTTGTTTATGAGGGAAGGTCAGCATAAAGCGCGCCCCCCCCATAATACCGGGATCACAGGTGATTTTCCCCTGATGTGCGATGACAATCGCATTAACGACTGCCAGCCCCAGGCCACTGCCACCACTGGTTCGGGAACGAGATTGCTCACCCCGAGTAAAGGGCTCAAATAACGTTTGGATAATGTCTTCCGGGATCCCCGGGCCTTCATCCTCAATACAAATAACCACACCATCATCTTCCCGATAGCAGGAAATCAACACCACACCGGGTACAGCATAGCGTTGTGCATTATTGAACAGGGCTAACAGGGCTTGTCTTATGCGGGTAGCATCGCCCTGGAGTGAGACATCATCAAGTTTTAGCACCAGAGAAAGTTGATGCTCTGCCAGGGACACTTTCATAAGGTCGGCGACAGCCTGAATTTCTTTGTCCAGCCTTATGCTCTGAAAATGTAAAGGCATATGACCATTTTCAGTCAAACTCAGTGTTCGTAGATCTTCAATCAAGCGGGCCAGGCCTTCAGTCTGCTTGACTAGATTTTCAAACAATGCTTGCTCCGGGCGGAAAATTCCATCTGCCAGGCCTTGTAATCGCCCCTGGAGAATAGTGACCGGGGTACGTAATTCATGTGCAATAGCTGCATTCCAGAGCGTAATTTCACCGGAGGCTTTTTCCAGTTTGCTGGCCATTTTATTAAAGTCTGCAACCAGTAACGAAATTTCCCGCAGGCGCGGGTCACCGTTAATGGCGCGTGCGTTTAATTCACCTTCCGCAATTTTTCGCGCACTTTTAGCTAGTGAATCCAGGGGGAGTAAAAGCTTGCGGGCAAACCGGATGGCAGCAAGAACGGCAATCGTCAGAGAAAGAATGGAGGAGATAGCAAATAATATCCAATCCCGTAGCGTGAGCTCATAAGCGGGTTCGTTCACCGGAGCAATAAGCAGGGTAACGCCATACCAGACATAATAGGTCAGAAATGAAAGGAGTATGGATGTGACGGTAACCTGTACCAGTAACCATGTAAGGTGACGACTTATTCCTGCTTTAGACAATTAATCCCCCAGTTTATAACCGATTCCCCGGACGCTTATCGGTATCCCTGTGATATCCGAGTCTTCGAGTTTTCGACGTAATTTACTAATATGGCTGTCCACGGTACGCTCCAGGGCTTCACCTTCAAGCAGACAGTATTCCAGTAATTCCTGACGACTGAATACCTTACGTGGGTAGCGCATTAAATGAGCCAGTAAACGAAATTCTGTTGTGGTCAGTGGGGTTGCTATTGGTTCCCCTGTTTGCTGACTGGTTACTCGAAATTCGTCGCTGTATAACCGTAGCCGCTTGCTCTCGAGTACAGGGCTGACGGTATTATCTTGCTGCCCGCTGGTGCGGCGCAAAATAGCATGAGTACGTGCGACAACCTCAGCGGGCATAAAGGGTTTTATCACGTAGTCATCAGCACCAATGCGCAGGGCTGAGAGCCGGTCAGTGATATCATCATTTGCCGTTAACATCAGCACGGGGGTATTGCCCCGCCGCCGGAGTTCTGCCAGAACTTGCCAGCCATCCATTCCCGGCATACGAATATCCAGAATAACCAACGCAGGGGACTCCTGCGCGTGAAGTTCAAGTGCTAACTCGCCACGATCTGCATATAGCGTACGAAATCCATCACGCTGTAAATATGCGGTAACGATGTCACCAATTTCGGTGTCATCTTCGACAACAAGAATTAATTGTGAGTTGTTCATTTCCCATACCTTATGGCATCTGAAAGCGAAAATTAACGATTATTTTTTATTTTTCATCTCCATCTATTCTCCACATTTGCTCCACGGATCCTCAACACCTTTGTATTACTTTTCGTGTTTGATTTTCCTGGTGAGGATGTGCTGTGAGAAATAAAATTGGGGTGACCCTGGTAATGATTATAGGCGTGATGATGATCAATGGGTGTCGGCAAAATGAGGAGGCAGCAGCCAGTCAGCCTGTGTCACTCCCTCTTGTTTCTGTGGAGACCCTCTTACCTCAAGCTGTCACTATTGAAAGCACTTGGCCTGCCCGAATCAATGCATTACAGACTGCGCAAATTCGTCCCCAAGTTGGGGGGATTGTCACTGCCCGTTTATTTTCTCAAGGCTCAGAGGTGGTCGCCGGGCAGCCTTTGTTCCAGATTGATCCCGCACCTTTCAAAGCTGATGTGGAGATGGCAGAAGCCGTATTAGCGCGTTCTGAAGCAGCTTATCGCCAGTTAAATTTACGGGCTCAACGACTTAAAAAGCTCGAAAAGAATGGTGCTATCAGTCAGCAGGATTATGACGATGCTCAGGCGAATGCAGCGCAAGCCGCGGCAAGCATCGCTGAGGCCAAAGCGTCACTGACCCGTAAAAAACTGGATCTTGCCTACTCCACCATCCGTGCGCCAATTAGTGGGCGCATTGATCAGCAATTTATCACCGAAGGGGCTCTGGTGAGTGCCGCTGACTCACAAGCAATGGCCACGGTGCAACAGACTGGCCGTGTTTACGTTGATGCACGTCTGCCTGCCGCTGAATTAAGAAATGTTGTGACACCATCTTCCCTACGTGGTGACCATTCAACGACTCACTTTGTCCTGTTGGATGAAAATGGCCGGCCATTCGATGTCAATATCAAGCTGCTTTTTTCTGGAACCAGTGTGAATGATGCGACTGGTGATGTTGTGCTGCGAGCTGAAGCCGAAAACCCCCAGCGTGAATTGATGCCAGGTATGTATAGCCGACTGAAGATAGTCCATCAGCTTGATGATAACCAGATAGTCATTCCAGAACAGGCAATCCAGCGTGAGGAAGACCGGAGTTTTGTCTGGGTTATCGACGAGCAGAATAAAGCCGAACGCAAACAAATACAGCTGGGTGCACAAACGACACTTGGCCAGGTGGTAGAGAATGGCCTGCAAGAGGGGCAAAAGTTGGTCATTGAAGGTCAGGATAAATTACATGAAGGCATGGAAGTACGGGCCAATTCATTGAAAACAAAAGCCTGATTATCCATCACTGATTGACTTAACAGGATACAGAATATGCCGCATTTTTTTATTAAACGCCCCATTTTTGCTTGGGTTATCGCACTGTTTATTGTGCTATCGGGGCTTATTTCGATCCCCCAGTTACCCATTGCACAATATCCGTCAGTTGCCCCTCCCAGTGTTTCTATAACGGTAAGTTATCCGGGCGCCACGCCGCAAACGATGAATGAATCTGTTGTATCACTGATTGAGCGGGAACTGTCCGGAGTTGATGACCTGCTCTATTTTGAATCGTCCAGCGATACCTCAGGGACGGCTACCATTACGGTGACGTTTAAGCCTGGTACGAACGTTAAACTGGCCCAGGTCGATGTACAGAACCAGATTAAAATTGTTGAGCCCCGTCTTCCGCAAGTGGTACGCCAGAATGGTATTACTGTGGAAGCTGCTTCCTCGAATTTCTTAATGATTGTCGGCTTAAATGCCGCGAACTCAGCATTTACTGAAGCAGATTTGAGCGATTACTTTGCCCGTAATATGACAGAGGAACTTCGTCGTGTAGAAGGCGTGGGGAAAGTACAGTCTTTTGGTGCCGAAAAGGCTATGCGTGTATGGGTTGATCCGAGCAAACTGATTGCCTATAACCTGACGATAAATGACGTTACTGAGGCGATCAGCCAGCAAAATGCACAAATTGCGCCGGGGCGTATTGGTGAGACACCTACCACGAAAGGCGTGCGTTCGGCCTATCCATTGACTATCACTGGACAGCTGAGTTCACCTGAAGAATTTAGCCGTATCGTGCTGAAAGCGAATGTTGACGGTTCAAAAGTGACGCTGGGGAATGTCGCCCGGGTTGAATTGGGGTTGCAAACTTACTCGTTTACTACGCGTGAAAATGGCCGGGTATCCACAGCGGCGGCGATCCAGTTGGCACCAGGGGCGAATGCGGTGAAAACCTCTGAAGCCGTTCAGGCGCGGCTGGCAGAAATGGCTAAATCGATGCCTGAAGGGATGCACTATTCCATACCTTTTGATACCTCACCTTTTGTAAAAATTTCAATCGAAAAAGTAATCCATACTTTTGTTGAAGCGATGGTGTTAGTTTTTCTGGTCATGTTTCTGTTTTTACAAAATATCCGCTATACATTTATCCCTGCAATTGTGGCCCCTATCGCGCTGCTTGGTACCTTTACCGTCATGCTATTGTGCGGCTTTTCGATCAATGTGCTGACGATGTTTGGGATGGTCCTGGCCATTGGTATCATTGTTGATGATGCCATCGTGGTGGTTGAAAATGTGGAACGGTTGATGAAAGAAGAGGGGCTTTCTCCTCGCCAGGCAACCGAAAAAGCAATGCGTGAAATCAGTGGGGCGATTGTCGGCATCACCCTGGTATTAACCGCAGTCTTTATCCCTATGGGGATGGCAAGTGGGTCAGTGGGTATTATTTATCGACAGTTTACGCTTTCCATGGCGGTGTCTATCCTGTTCTCAGCATTACTTGCTCTGACCCTGACTCCCGCACTCTGTGCAACCTTGCTGAAGCCTGTTAATAAAGACGCTCATCACACAGGCCGTTTTTTTAGTTGGTTTAATCGCAGCCTGGATAAGGCATCAATGCGTTATGAATCGCGTCTGCAGCGGATGCTGACGAAAACCGGTCGTATGATGCTGCTGTATGTTGTGCTTTGTGGCGTTCTGTTTATCGGTTTTAAAAATCTTCCATCGTCATTCTTACCTGAAGAAGATCAGGGGTATTTCATTACCTCAATCCAGTTACCTGCAGATGCCACCATGGATCGGACCAAAAACGTCATTGAGCAATATGAATCTATTGTTGATGAACGCCCGGGTATCGATCGTAACCTTTCTATTCTGGGGTTCAGTTTTTCTGGTTCGGGATCCAATTCTGCGTTGGCATTTACCTTGTTAAAAGACTGGAATAATCGTAATGGTGCAACGGCGCAGGGCGAGGCTGCCCATGCCCAGAAAATGATGGCATCCGTCCCTGATGCGACGGTGATGAGCCTTATTCCACCTCCTATCGCTGAGTTGGGTAATTCATCTGGTTTCACGTTACGTCTGGAGGATCGTAGTGGTCATGATTACACGGCTCAGAAGGCGGCCCTCGATATGCTGCTGGCCGCGGCGGCTAAAAGTAAAATAGTACAGGATGTCTATCCTGATGGCTTACCTGATGGGGCGAGCATTAACCTGACTATTGATCGTGACAAAGCGGAAGCCATGGGCGTTTCATTTGTGGATATCAGCCAGACATTATCCGGTGCTATGGGATCTTCATATGTGAACGATTTCCCTAATCATGGTCGCATGCAACAGGTGATTGTCCAGGCGGATGCTCCCTATCGTATGCAGTTACAAAGTGTGCTTTCACTGTATGTCAGGAATAAAACTGGCGGCATGGTTCCTCTTAGTGAATTTGTCAAAGGAGACTGGAAAAACTCGCCTCTGCAACTGATCCGTTACCAAGGGTATCCGGCATTTCGTATCGGTGGATCTGCCGCTCCCGGTTATTCTTCTGGTGAAGCTATGGCTGAGATGGAGAAATTAGCCGAAGCGTTACCTGCAGGGTTTGCCATTGAATGGACGGGACAGTCGCTTCAGGAGCAGGAATCTGCCTCTCAGGCTCCGATGCTGATGATGCTTTCTATGCTGGTGGTTTTCCTGGTACTGGCAGCGCTTTATGAAAGCTGGTCAATTCCTGTCTCTGTGATGTTGGTTGTCCCCCTTGGCTTATTGGGCACGGTCGCCGCTGTCCTGATGCGTGATATGACGAATGATGTATTTTTTAAAGTGGGGATGATCACCATCATCGGCCTCTCTGCAAAAAATGCCATTTTGATTATTGAATTTGCCCGGCAAATTTATGAAGAGGAAGGGAACCTTGTTCGCTCCACTATTCGGGCCGCCAGAATGCGACTAAGACCCATTCTGATGACCTCGCTCGCCTTTACTCTGGGTGTCGTGCCATTAATGGTTGCTACTGGTGCCAGCTCAACGACACAGCATGCCATCGGGACGGGGGTATTTGGTGGGATGATCACGGGAACCATTCTGGCACTGATATTTGTGCCTGCATTTTTCATTTTCATCATTACGGCAGTGGACCGATTTCGTAATGTCATGATGAAAAAACAGTAATAAAAATGCGCAGGGCAACGATGTTGCTCTGCGCTAAAAAATGCATATTTCTTATGGAGGTTATTTATTTTGAACTTACAAAAAGAAATTCTTTCAGACGTTATCGAATGGATAGAAAATAACCTGGATAAAAAACTGACGATGAAAATCGTTGCTGAACGGTCAGGTTATTCAAGATGGCATTTACAACGTATATTTTCCAGCAATATGAAAAAAACACTCGGGTGTTATATCAGAGAGCGAAGACTGTCACGCGCATCAGCTGACTTGGTTAATACGGATGTGAGTATTATTAATATTGCTCTTTGTTACGGTTTTGATACCCAACAAGAATTTACCCGGATGTTCAGTCGAATGTATGAGATATCACCAGCAAAATGGCGAAAAGAACAAAAAAGACAAGGTAACTGCTGAAATATATAATTTTAAGGTTGTATTTAATATTATTTTATTAGCGAAATATAAAACTACACTCAGTCATTTTTCATTAAAAAAGGTAAGGTCAATGCGAGTTATTACTACAATGGTAGCGTTTTCATGCTTCCTGCATAATAGTACGGCGATTGCAGAAGAGTACCACAGTGATTTTTCTGTAGGGCTATCAGTCATCAATGCGCCAAAATACAGCGGTTCTAATGAACAACATTGGATGGTCGCGCCAGAATTAAGGCTCCAGTATGGTCATTTATTTGTTGACAGCACTGACGGCGTTGGATTTCGCCTGGAGAGTGAAAATGGGTGGTATATGGAGAGCAGTCTGAACTATGCACCCGGACGAACAGACAAAAATACCCGAATAGAAAGTGGTTCAGACAGGTTACGGGGAATGGGTAAAATTGACTCCACAGTAAGTAGCCGCATGGCCCTGGGGTGGGCCGCAACAGACTGGCTGGCATTTGAGGCTGAGGCGAATGCCCCGATCAGTGATAGCCAGGGGCTCCACTATCGTACCTCTACCAGTGTCATGCTTTTTGCAAACACCACTGACTGGGTATCTCTTGATGCGGGAATATTATTTGGTGATTCTCGTTATATTAATACCTGGTATGGTGTTAATAAAAAACAAAGCGCACATTCTGGATTCCGACAATATAATACCTCCGGTGGTATCTTTGGTTATGATGCAAGTCTGGTCTGGGCACATAAAATAAACGATAACTGGTCAACGATGACAAGTTATAATTATACACGGTTAAGCCAAAAAGCTTCAGACAGCCCTATTGTTGAACGCCGATATAACTCAATGATTTCCGCTGGGTTAATCTATTCATTCTGACAGTGAAGAAACGTACGATTTGCCATTGGCTAGAGTAATTAATAATGTCGTACAGTGTTCAATATAACCCCCGGTTTTTGATATAAATAAATGTCCTGGTGGTGATGAATAATATGAATAGGGATGTTCTGTTTTTAATTTATACACTCAGATTGACGCAGGTAAATGGTTTTTTCTGGCGGATGTGTGGGTGTCAGTCCCCTTGCTTTGAGCGCTGATTGGATATATTGCCGGGCTGGTTTTTATGCAAGATATGCTGATGTTATATTGCTGTAATACTTTCATTTTATATTAGGGTGGTGAGTAGTGAATTAAAAGGATTAGTTAATTTTCTCAATGCCCGATTTACAACGAAGTCGTTAGTTTTCATTTTTTAATCAAGTTCTTTCTGCTATTCCTGTCACTCTCTGATATTCACATCGGTGTCACAAATCAGTCATTTTTAGCCATTACACTGCCGCACGAAATATTCTGATACAAAAAAGAAAAGGCACAACACACATGGCATTTCCCTCGAAAGCACTATTGGCAACGACGATCGCTTCATTGATACCCATGAGTTTCACCACGCTGGCTGCAGAGCCCACCTCAGCGATAGATGTACTTTCTGGTTATAACAAACTTTGGACTGCGGGTACCGCATGGGATAACGGCACCCCCACTGAGCTTGGCAAAGTGGTACTACGACAGAATGTTCAGACAGTCATTGACATAGCCAGTGTCCGTAAGGAAGAACAAGAAATTGCTGCTTTTGAATTCGATACACAGGATGCTAACTATGCGGTTATCGCAGGCCTTGGCCCGTTAGCTGATATCCTGAAAACAGAAACTGGTGCTTTCACTACGGTTAAGGGTATTCCAGAAAGTGCATATAGCGGTCGTGTGAGCGATGGCGGCAATGGTTTGGGTTCAACAGATAATGGCCTGGGTAAAGTCGTAGAACTGGTCAGTGCGGTACGTTATCCCGGATCGACCACACCGGCCAAAAATGCCTATAACTATCCGCGCCCGTTCCGTCAAACGCTGGACGGGGAAGATCTTAGCTGGGTGCTGCAACGTTCCTTGGTTGCCCGAGTACCAGCAACAGGAAGTGGTGATGGTGGTTTTCCAAGCGGACATACGAATGCGGCCTATCTTTCAGCCTTCGGCCTGGCCTATGCGGTTCCACAACAATATTCAGACCTGATCCTTCGGGCAGGGGAGATTGGTTATAGTCGCGTCGTGACAGGTATCCACTCACCGCTGGATGTGATTGGTGGTCGGATGCATGCCACTTATTATGCCATTCAGGCCCTTGTTGCTAACCCTGAATTGCGTGCAGAAGCTTATGAGCAAGCCAGAGACTTCTTCGCGGAAAAATGTGGGGGCACTATCAGTGGTTGCTATACCAACGGTCGGGATGCAGAGGCAGCCTACGCCCAGTATCAAATAGATAAGTCGCTGTACGCCAAATATACATTTGAAAATACCTTCGCACCTATTGGTGATACCCAGGCTGCTGCGGTTGTTCCGCAAAATGCAGAGGTGCTGATTGAAACACGTTACCCTTATCTTTCCACCGAACAGCTTCGTGATATTTTAGCGACCACATCAAGCGCATCAGGTGGTGTGATGGATAATGGCATGGGCTATGACCGTTTGAACTTATTGAAAGCGGCAAATGGTTATGGCGCATTTAACAGCAATGTGACTGTCGACATGAATGCTGAAAAGGGAGGGCTTTCTGCGGCGGATCTGTGGTTGAATGATATTGCGGGTACAGGCTCACTGACTAAGTCAGGTAGCGGTCAGCTCACTCTGGCAGGCCGTAACAGCTGGAGTGGCGGAACCACGGTCTCAGACGGGACGCTGGTAGGAACGAATGGTCAGGCATTTGGCACCGGTGCTATTGCTAATAACGCAACATTAGCCTTTGATATTTATAGTGATGATGTGCTGGCTAATGAGATTTCAGGCAACGGAATCTTGCGTAAAGATGGGGCCGCCAGGCTGACCTATACCGGTAATGGCACAGCCTTCACGGGAACGACACAAGTCGCAAATGGCACACTTTCAGTGAATGGTGTACTGGGGGGGACAATGACCGTGACTGATGGGGCAACCCTTTCAGGTAATGGTACGTTGGGCAATTTGACTGTTGCTAATGGCAGTATACTGGCACCAGGTAACTCGATTGGAACTCTGAATGTAAAAGGAGATCTGACGCTGGAAAACGGCGCTATGTATCAAGTTGAAGTGGATCCAGAGACCAATAGCAGTGATCTTGTTGCTGTAGCGGGAACTGCCACGCTGGGTAATGCCTCTGTGTTGCATATTGGCCAGAATGGGGATTATCGCATTGCCTCAACTTACACCATTCTGACGGCTGATAAGGGGATATCGGGTACCTTCGGCGACGTGACCAGCCGTTATGCTTTCCTCGATGCTAATCTTGGCTACACGGCGAATGCCGTTACTATGCAACTCGTACGTAATGATGTTGCATTTGCCTCTGCTGCCACTACCGCTAACCAGGTTTCAACCGCCAGTGCTGTTGAATTGTTAGGTTCTGGCAATGCGGTGTATAACGCCATCGCAATGCTTGACAAAGGTGCGCCACAGTACGCTTTTGATGCGTTGTCAGGCGAGGGCTATGCCTCTCTTGCAGGGGCCATGACTCGCGGTGCATTAACGGTCAGTGATATGGCCACAGAACAGGCTCGTGCGACGCATGATAAAAACGTCTGGCTCAATGTCTATGGTGGACGTCAGACCGCAGATGGTGCGAGTGGGACTGCGAATACGGCTTATCGTCAGCATGGTTTTCTGCTCGGTGCGAATGGCACCCTGTCTGATAATATGCAGCTCGGTGTTTTCGGTGGTGCCAGTAAAGGTGATTTCGACGTAAATGACCGTGATTTCTCTGCTGATGTTGATAATTACCAGCTTGGTGCTTATGCCAACTATACCTATAACCAACTGGGACTGACCTTTGGTACGGTCGGAAGCTGGGGAGATGTCACCGCGAAGCGTAATGTGACAGTGGGCTCGTTAAATGAGAAGTTATCTGCTGATTTGGATAGCAGAACGTTGCAAGTCTTTGGTGAGGCTCGTATGAAGTTTGCCACTGATATCGTGACCGTTGAGCCGTTTGTGGGATTAGCACATGTTTCCAGTAAAATGGATGGCTTCAATGAAAAAGGGGGGGCTGCGGCACTGAGTGGTGAGTCACTCAAAATGGAGACCACTTTTTCTACCCTCGGTGTTCGTCTGGAGCGTAGTTTTGGTAGCCAGGCACGTCCATGGACGGTGAATAGCAGTGTGGGCTGGCGGCATGCTTTTGGTGACACGGATCCTACCGCACGTTTGCGTTTCAGCGGGGCGGATAACCATAGCATCATTGGTACGCGATTGGCTGAAAATAGCGCACGCGTTGAAGCGGGGATTGGCAAAAAACTGACTGATAATGCCGATCTTTCATTGTCTTACAGTGGCCAGTACGGCAATGGATCGAATGATAATGGAGCACAGCTGAGACTGAATATTGGGTTCTGAGCATCCATACTCAATGGCTCTGACAATATAACGCATATACAGGTAACAGGCGTGATCCTGCTGCCTGTAATCAATTCTATGTCCCTAATCCTGAAGTAAAATATACCCATTAACATTAATCGGTGATTTAAATTTAAGACGCATCACGTCATGGAAAGGCATGATGCGGCCATTCTGGCAGAAAGAAGGAATCAACCGGGTATTATAACGTATCGGGCAAGGCTGCAACGTCCAGGGCTTTATCCAGTGCATCCGGGATCACGCTTCCGTGATTTTTCCCCGGGTAAAGCGTGAACTGACACGAATGGTGACTTGCTTCCAACGCACTGCACAGTGCCCTGGGCTGAATCCAACTGGTGCGAGAATGGTAACGGGCCAATTGTTTCTCGTCCATTTTCTCCAAGTTGGGTTTTTCCTCTGCCCCCCCTTGCGTGACGAATAATGACGCTGCAGCCTGGCGTTCAGTCATCAGGGGCAGATTGATCATTTCTCCTTTTCCCCACCAGAGCGACGGGCTGGCAGCGACAAAAGCCTGGAAAGATTCAGGATGGTTTTGATAAGCCATCAAGGTGAACAGGCCCCCAAAGGAGTGTCCGAAGAGCGTTTGTCGGTTCTCATCTATGGGGTAATTAGCCGCAACCCAAGGTTTTATCTTACTCTCAAGCAGCGTGTAGAGTTGTTCTGCGCCGCCGCCATAGGCAAAATCCGGGTCAGATACGTGGGGAGTGTAATCATAATCACGCCATTTCTTGGGAAAGGCTTCATCTGAAGCGTAACCAATCCCAATAATGACAGGCATTCTCTCTGCGGGTAGCTTACGGATAGCCAGGTTGACCATCAGGGGAAACATTCCGTTACCGTCGAGCATATAAAGAACCGGTCTTGGCGAGGATATACCCAAAGGAACGGCACTATAGAGGCGAAACTGCTTCCCTTCATGGCTATCGGCAGGGGGGACATCGTGAGTATCCAGATGAAAAAATTGTCCTGCATCAGGATCGATACTTGGCATTGTCTGTGAAGGACGTGCTGAGGCTGCCATCGAGATGGAAAGTAACAGCCCTGAGAATAGGCATTTGTTAATCATGATGTATCACTGTCGTGGTTAGATTACGTGTGAAACGCCGTTACGGATAAGTTAAACAGGAAGACCTGATTAACCCGGTCTGAGAAAAGCGACTGGGTGAGGCATTGGTTGCCTTCCCCAGTCGGCTTATTACAGGTGTTAAAAAGGATATCGCCAATGCTGGCTATTAGAAGCTAACGGTGACGTTACCCCAGTAACGGCGACCATCTTCCACATCCCAGTTTCCGCCATTGGTATCGATGCTTGGTCCTTTTTCATTACCGACGTTAAGCACCGCCAAATTAAGTTTGGTATTTTTCAATACTTGGTAAGTTAAACCGACGTCAACAGTGGTGTAACCGCTACGATAGCGTGGAACCGTGGAGCCATTACGCTGGGCAGCCCAAACTTGTTCACCTTCATAGTGGGCACGGGTATACAAGTTTAGATCCTCGTTATACTGCCAGTCGAGTTTAGCGTTTGCCGAATGTTTGGGGGTTTTATCCAGGGCATAGCCCTGCAGCGAAATGCCGTTGGACAGCTTTTCATCATCGCTTTTACGCTTTGAATCAGTATAGCTGTAGTTCATGCTGAGGTTCCAGGCATCAGCCAGAGGGATGTTGGTTGCCACCTCTACCCCTTTAATATTGGCCTTACCCACATTCGCATATTTGTAGAGTTCCAGTCCCGTCACGGGATCATTTTCACCCAGGCTATAGCTGGTAAGCTTATTTTTGAAGTCAGTGTTGTATAACGTCAGGCTTGCACTGAAACCTGAGGCGTGGTCATAGGCAATACCAATTTCTTCGTTGACGCTTTTTTCTGGTTTCAGATCGCGATTACCGTAGATGATCCCCGCACCGCCACCAGTGGAGGTGCCGTATGTCGGGCTGATTTCACGCAGCGTTGGGGCGCGGAAGGCTTGAGACACCCCACCTTTTAAAGTGATTTCATCTGTCAGGTGGTAAATAGCATAGCCGCGTGGATTGAGGTGGTTGCCATAATATTCGTGGTGATCGAGTCGTAACCCACCGGTTAACAGCAAGTCATCCGTTGCGGTGAACTCATTCTCGAGGAAGAAGGCATACTGCTCCGCACGCAGCGTGGCATCTTCAGTGGTGCTTTTACCGGTTGCTGAAGTATCCTTCAGTTTTGAATGCTGGAATTGTCCCCCTGCGGTCAGCGTGTTGGAAGGCAGCAGGGCTACCACACTGCCATCAACCACGGTATTGGTAATTTCAGGCACGCGGGCTTCATAGACTAAGTCGTCAGGCGCCGCACCTTTGGGAACCGACTTTGTGGTGCGCTTGGTGTTTTCCTGGTAGACGCTCAGTTCGGTGATCAGTGAATCCCAGTCACCTTTGTAGCTTAAGGAATAGTGGTTACGATCATTGTGCAACTCAGTCTTGGTATTGGCCTGTTTGTTGGTACCGCGGATGGTGTATTCCGCCATGGACTTACCAGGGGTAGAGGTACGTTCCTGGGTGGTTCGGCCCGCTTCCACGACAAAGGTTTGCTTATCGGTTGGGGTAAATGTCAGCGTTGTGGTGAGATTTTTATTGTCGCGACCATTATGGCCTTCAACAATTTTATCCTCCTGACGATAATTCCCGCCCCCGTATATCTGTAACCCAAGTTTATTTTGAATCAGTGGTCCGGCAAGGTAAAAGTTGCTGTCAGCGTAGTTACCGCTGTTAGGGTTCTCTTGCAGGGTGCCTCCCATAGAGAGGCTGCCGTGCCAGTCATTAGTGGGTTTCTTGGTAATAATATTGATTACCCCACCCATGGCATCAGAACCATAGAGTGAGGACATAGGTCCACGAATAACTTCAATACGTTCAATGGCTTCAACTGGTGGCATAAAGCCTGATTCAAAACCCCCGCTACCGTTAGGGCGAGATTCACGGCTATTCTGACGACGTCCATCGACCAGAATCAGTGTGTATTCTCCTGGTAACCCACGGATATTAATGTCTTGTTTATTAGCACTGCCGACAATACTGACACCTTCAACATTTTTTACTGCATCTGCCAAGTCGTGTATGGGCTTATTCTGAAGCTCTTCTTTGGGTACCACGGTGACGCTCGCGGGAACGTCACGTAGTGACTGGGCATAACCAGAAGCGGTAACAACGAGAGTATCGGTATTTGTATCCGTTTGGGCGAAGGCAGTTGCTGAGGACAGAGCAGCAAATATACCGACGGCCAGCCGAGAGTAGCAATAGTGCATAGACATGAGTGATCCTGAGGATTGAGAAAAAGCGGTAATGATAATTATTAGCAATCGCAATACCGATGATGGGAATAGTCTTATAAATAATCAGATGGTCTATTATTCTGTGCGTTACATCATTAATCAGGGTTATTTTCTGACTCAGTTCTTTCGGTATATGCACGATATATAGGGAAAAACATAACGGTTTGTTAAAAGGTTATTGCAAATTGACTAGAATATGGAGTTATTGAGTATCGAAGTAAAAAACAACCTTATTTTATACTATTGGTGGCGGGGGGACGAGCTCTGGCTCCTGGTGCTAAATTTCACCAGTCTTATTTTATATCTTTATTTTCATTGTGTTATGATTAATTTTAGGTGCTTAGGGTCAGCGGGATAGTGATATTTTACATCGGTATATGTGAAATAATTTAATAACCCCGACTTTTCATAAGATTATTACTGCACAGATCCTGGATCGTCCCGATTATTATACCGGTGCTCAGTGGGGAAATGTGGACAAGAAATCTTCAGCGCAAATAATGCCGGGAATCAATTTTGGGGCTGTGTTAATCATTAAAAGTCGGGGGAAAAGAAGGCTCGTTGATTAATTACTCTATTTGCATCGCTTTTATCGTATGGTGGCAGAGTCGATGATGATTTTCAGACGTTATGGTGGAACACATCACATGACGGAGATCCCGCATCCTGCTGGCAATGAGAGGAAAGTCATGTTTCCCCTCTTTGTGATCATAACGCAATAATGTCCCGGCAAATGCCCTTAAAAATAGCTTTTTCTGTGGGCGTGTTCACTCAGAAATTACATTTCGTTCCTCACCGTACCAGAGTTGCGACTGCTCCAAATCCACAAACCTGTTTTCATCGTCAATAAGTTCCCGAAGGGCGTTCAGGCCTTCTGCGGTCTTTCGGGCCGAAAGATGTGATTCCAGATCATCCCACCAGAGTTCAGCACACCCGTCGAAATCCACGATCGCCGCGTTTCTTGTTTGCTGAAGTGCTGCTTGTAACGCCGTATCAGCATGAGGAACCGTCTGTATATATCGTCGAATACCGAGAGTCCTGGAATGTTTTGCAACCAGTGAGGCGTGATTATGACGCCAGTAATGATCAAACTCTTCCCGTGTTAAATGCGATTGTCTTTTTACACACATAATCAGCTTTAGCATACCGTCGCTCCTTTCATTTGAGAGGTTCAAATCATACACTCTGACAGCAATGTCAGGGTCAAGGGGAAAGGGATGCAGATTGGTAAATTGGCCGCAGTGACGGGTGTGAGTATCCGGATGCTACGCTATTATGAGAATGCAGGGTTACTGCATCCGACTCGAACCGAGGCAGGCTATCGCCGGTTCACTGGGGAAGATATTGAGGTGGTTAAACGTATACTGCTCCTTAACCGTGCGGGCTTTACACTGTCCGCCGTTCGTGGGTTATTAACATGTGTTCGCGCCGGAACGGCACCCTGTGAT
This sequence comes from Citrobacter sp. JGM124, assembly GCF_018257795.1. Lineage (GTDB taxonomy): Bacteria > Pseudomonadota > Gammaproteobacteria > Enterobacterales > Enterobacteriaceae > JGM124. The sequence goes on from NZ_JAERJD010000008.1 coordinate 221,739, forward strand.
GCCCTGAAAATAAAAATACGCGAACAACTTTCCCTGATTGAACATCAGGTTGAAGCACTCAATGAAAGCCGCAACTTACTGAATCAGCTACTTACTGACTAGTGGTTGCTTACCTGTTTCGTCATCCATCAGGGTGAGATAAGTGATTTAAAATTTGAATGGCCTGCAAACCAGCACTGCTCCCTGTTGGAGCAAGCGCAAGTGATGGCAGATATTTCATGATCCTTACCGGGTTGATGGATCACGGAAACCGACTATTGATCTGTTTAACTCGCGTTGCCAATGCAAATGGTACCCCGGTTTTCAGCCTGTGGGCTAAACAGCGTACTTCGTACAGGGACGGGCGGATCATTCAATGCCAGCCCCTGCGTTACGCCTGATCCGGTCGTCAGGAAATAACCGTATTTTCAGGGTGCTTACTCATTTTGAGTGCGGCCGCTGCACTGGACGAGTTTAAGAGCCCTGTACGGCCTGTTATCATCACGCATGAGGTCAATTGTGTAACCGAAAAACTCATCATGGATGAGAAAATCGATTATATCCTTTCACAGAACATGCCCCGGCTGTTACTGGAAACTGTTGATAAATTAAGCGAGTTACAAAAAGGTAGTGCGCTTGTTTCCCACACGTTTTTACCTATTGAAATAATGACAAGATTCACACTGTCCTGATCAGTCTATGACTGAGGTTCTGATGGTTAATAAAGCGGGGTATGAACCTGTCTCGGGAAGGCTTTTCCCGGGCATGATTTTTTCAGACTTCATATTTCAATCATCCAGCGTTCTTTGATTTCTCGTGCCTCTTTCAGTGTTATGAGCAGGTAAGAAATTCAGTGCTTGATGTCGTGACGCTCACCAGCAGAAACGAGATAACCATGAGTGGAGATCGGATGCAACTGCCTGATTTCAATCCCGGGCGACAGGTGCGTCTTCCGTTAGCCGCCACGCAAACTCCGCCTTTTGAAGCCAAGTGCGGTGGTGGGATATTAACGGCTATCCCAAAATGGGCATCAGGCCATTCTGACGTATTCTGAGTAACGATGGTGGGCCATCAAACCTATAACTGATCAATACGAAAGTAGTCAGCAACAACCGCAGCAGAATGCCGGGCTAATGCCCGGCATTCAAGGCTGATATCAGCAACATCTGTTTGAGACGGCGTTTTCATCTCTGGCTTGCTGCATGAACACTGATATGCAAGTGTTCATGCAGCATGTGCAAGCCGATGTTTGTGGCTGAGGGCAACAATGGCAATTGGATAGATTTATGCTTTAAACATGTCTATCCAGTTTGTTATTCAAGCGCGGCAGACATGATGCTGTGCAGCAGAACGTTCGCGCCTTTTTCTGCCCATGCTGGCTGAATATTTTCTGCTTCGTTATGGCTGATGCCTTTTTCGCAGGGGATAAAAATCATGCTGGCGGGCGCGATTTTGCTGATATAACAGGTATCATGACCGGCACCGGATACCATCCGTTTGCTGCTGTACCCCAGCGCCCGGGCCGCTTCTGTGCTGCGCTGCAGGCTGCGCTCGTCAAATGCGATGGGGGGATAATCGAAGATACGCTCCACATCGAGATGAATACCTTGCTGATTCAGATCGGTCGCCGCCTTGCGAAGCGCTGTTTCCATAGCCTGAAGGGTGTCAGCCTGTGGATGACGAAACTCCACGCTGCATTGTACCTCCCCTGGTACTACGTTACGCGACCCCGGTGAAATCTGTGCCATGCCAACTGTTGCTCTGCCGTCCGGTTCGTGCTGATTACCAATGTCTTCCACTGCGAGCGCCAGACGGGCGAAAGTGGTCAACGCATCGCGGCGGCTGGCCATTGGCGTGGTGCCCGCATGGGCGGCAAATCCCCGGATGACAACGTTGAACCAGCGCTGGCCCATCGCGGCATGTACCAGGCCGATATCAATACCTTCTTCTTCGAGAATCGGGCCCTGCTCAATATGTACCTCGTAACAGGTGTGGACAGGGAAGGCGACGGCGGGCTGTTCGCCACGATAACCGATGGTCTCAAGCGCCTCACCGACGCTGATTCCGTCCTGATCTTCACGCGTCCACGCGTATTGTTGTGTGAACTGCCCACTCCAGACACCGGAGGCGAGCATTGCTGGCGCGAAGCGCGCACCTTCTTCATTGGTCCAGTTGACCAGAACAATATCGCGTTCGGTTTCAATGTTGTGATCATTCAATGTACGCAGTACTTCCAGCCCGGCAAGTACACCGTAAATTCCGTCATATCGCCCGCCCAGCGGCTGAGAATCAACGTGTGAACCGGTCATCACCGGCGCAAGCTGTGAGTTTCTACCGGCGCGGAAAATAAACATGTTGCCCATGCTATCGATTTCGCAGCGAAATCCGGCTTCCTGTGCCCAGTCGCGTAGTAAATCACGGGCGAGGCGATCTTCATTGCTTAATGCCAGTCGGGTGACGCCACCGGCTGGGGTGTTGCCGATTTTCGCCATCATTTCAAGCGTCGACCATAAACGCTCTGTATTCACTCGGATCATACGTCATCCTTTTTGGAGCGATAGCGAAAGTCACAACATGCGCCACCCTGCATAATGGTAGTCGTACGGGTCAGCTCCACATCGGGCGCGTAGCCGACGATAAATTTCTCATCGCGGGCGCAGGAGAGCAGGTGACCAATCTCACCGAGCCCCATCTCGTGGTACATCTCTGCATAACGGCAGCGGGTGACGTTATAGTCGTACTGCCTGTCGTCGGCGTTGATCACTTTGACATCCAGCGCATTATCCTTCTCCCACAGGTATTGCAGGGCGATAAAGCTCTTTACGTCTGCGCCATTCGACTCCTTGCTCGCAAATTCTTTGCCGGCATCGATCGCCGCCTGTTCAATGGCTTCGCCAATGACCGCCTGGGCGCGGGTTTTCCCTATCTCGCGTACCAGGATTTCATAGATTGGTTTAATAATCTCTGCTTCTATTTTGCGGCGGGCGAGAATGCCCAGCTCATTATTATCACTCATCACATTGCCTCACTGCGTTACTTCGTTTTGGCGCCGCCCAGCACAGTTTGCGGTTGCCATTTGCCATCCACGACTTTGTAGACGGTGAAAGACGGCGATTTCAGGTTGCCTTCATTATCAAAAGCGATCTGCCCGGTAACACCGGAATAGTTTATTGCGTGCAGAACCGGCAGATATTTAGACGGATCGACAGAGTCGGCTTTTTCTATCGCGGCAACCAGAACACGGGTGGCGTCATAGGCGAATGGGGCATGAAGTTCAATATGGGTGTGGTAGCGAGACTGATACTCTTGCTCGAATGCCTTACCACCTGGCATCTGCTCAACCGGCAGACCAGGTTCCAGTGCCACGACGCCCTCACCTTCTTTCTGGGCCAGTTGCAGGAACGTCTGGCTGACGAAGCCGCCTGCGCCCATCAGCGTGGCGTTCATACCCAGCTGTTTGATACGACGTGCCAGCGGCGCGGCTTGGCTATCCACGCCACCGAAGAAGATCAGATCAGCATTTTTGCTACGAATGGCGGTTAGCACGGCGCTGAAGTCCACGGTTTTATCGTCAATGTACTGGCGGTCAACAATTTGCACGCCCTGCGCTTCAAGTGACTTTATAAACTCGTCAGCCAGCCCCTGACCGAATGCGGTACGGTCGTCAATTACGGCAATACGTTTTGCCTTCAGGGTATTCACCGCGTACTGACCGGCAAGCTGGCCACCGTCATCATCATGGCCCATCACACGGAAGCTGGTATCAAAGCCCTGTTTGGTGTAGGCGTGACCGGTGGCAACAGGCGCGACCTGGGCGATACCCGCATCGTGATAAACGCGTGCCGCCGGAATACTGGTGCCGGTATTCCAGTGGCCGACAACGCCCGCCACATCGCTATCAACCAGACGCTGCGCCACAGCCACGGCAGTGCGCGGGTCGGACTGATCGTCCTCAGATTGCAGTCTGAAAGTCACCGCTTTACCACCGATGGTCGGGTGTTGCTTGTTGATATCATCAATCGCGAGTTGGGCGCCATTCTCCAGATCTTTACCAATACGTGCAGACGGGCCAGTAAGCGGGCCTGCAAGACCGATAGACACGGTTTCGCTTTCCGCTGACCATGCACCTGTCGAGGCAAAACTACTGAGCAGAATAGCGGCGCTGATTGCACTGATTTTTACTGTTTTCATCGTTTTTCCCTGCTGTTGGTGAGAGTGTTAAACAGGCATTTCGCCTAAATAAATTTGTACTATTTGATCGTCATTAAGCATCGCTTTCGACTCGCCGTGATGCACAATGCTGCCGCTGTCCATCACCCAGGCGCTGTCGGTTACTTCCAAGGCCAGTCGGGCGTTTTGTTCAATGAGCAGCAGGGCGACGCCGCGTGCGCGCAGACCTGCGATCACGGTAAAAATATTTTCCACCATCTTCGGGGCTAACCCCATAGAAGGCTCGTCGAGGATCAGTAACCGCGGACGGCTCAGTAAAGCGCGGTTGAGCGCCAGTAGTTGCTGTTCACCGCCAGAAAGTAGTCCTGCAAGCTGGTGCTGGCGTTCACCAAGACGCGGGAAACGCTCAAAAATCTCTGCCATTTCACGCTTAACGTTGGTGGTGTCACGCCTTAACCATGTTCCCATCTGCAAATTTTCAAGAACCGTCATGCGGGCAAAGATGCCGCGACCTTCCGGCACCATTACCAGCCCGTTGCGCAGCAGCGCCTCCGGTTTTTGTTTGCCAACGGCTTTACCATTGAATTCAATGTTGCCGTTAAAATTTTCCAGCCCGGTGATGGCACGCACAGTGGAGCTTTTACCCGCACCGTTGGCGCCAATCAATGTGGCTTGTTCACCCTCATGCAAGGTAAAGGAGATGTCGCGAACGGCCTGAATACCGCCGTAATGCACATCCAGGTGTTCCACCTTCAGTAATTCAGACATGCTTATTGCCCCCAAGCCAGGCTGCGATAACTGCCGGGTCGCGACGCACGCTATCCGGCGTGCCGCAGGCCAGCGTTTTGCCATAGTCGAGCACCGTCAGGCGGTCGCAGATGTTCATCACGAGCTTGACGTCGTGCTCGATCATCAGCAGGGTTTTGCCGTCTTCACGAATACGGATTAACAACTCACCAAGCGCGACCTTCTCGGCGGCATTCATCCCTGCTGCAGGTTCGTCAAGTGCCAGAAGCAGCGGATCGGTAGCCAATGCGCGGGCGATCTCAAGGCGACGCTGGTGGCCGTAGGCCAGATCACTGGCGCGGTAATGGGCAAACTTTGCGATGTCTGTGTATTCCAGCCAGTGCCAGGCCTGTTCGCGAGTTTGCGCTTCTTCCTCACGGGCTCGTTTATGGCGGCTCAGTGCAGCCCATAGCCCATTACGGGTACGAACGTGGCGGCCGATCATTACGTTTTCCAGTACCGACATTTCGTTGAACAGACGCACGTTTTGAAACGTTCGTGCAATTCCGGCAGCGGTGACTTTCTCTATCTGTTTTGGGTTATAGGGTTGGTCGGCAATAAAAAACGCCCCTTTGTCTGCCGGGTAAAGTCCGGTAATCAGATTAAAACAGGTGGTTTTTCCGGCCCCGTTGGGGCCGATCAGGCCGTAGATCTCGCCTTTATTAATGGAAAGTGAAACATCGTCCACGGCGGTCAGGCCGCCAAAGCGTTTGGACATATTACTCACGGTTAACAGGCTCATGCTTTCACCCCTTTGTGGCGAACAGGCCAGATACCGGATGGGCGAACCAGCATCACCAGCACCAGTGCAAGGCCGTAGAAGAGCTGACGCAAAATTTCCGGGTCAATCAGCACTGTGCCGAACAGCATCTGTTGGACAGGGGCAGCCTGGCTGCGGAGTAGTTCCGGTAATGCGACCAGGAGCACCGCACCAAGAATCACCCCGGGGATATGACCCATACCGCCCAGCACCACCATCGCCAGTACGGCAATGGACTCTTGCAGGGTGAAGGATTCCGGGGAGACAAATCCCTGAAAGGCACCAAACAGTGCGCCAGCGACACCGCCAAATGAGGCGCCTATAGCAAAAGCCAGCAGCTTATAGTTGCGCACGTTAATGCCCATCGCGCGGGCCACGTCTTCATCTTCACGAATCGCGTGCCAGGCGCGACCGATACGTGAGTGTTGAAGGCGTAAGCAGACAAAAATGATCACCACAATGACCAGCATCAGCAGGTAGTACCACAACCACAATGCGGGCACTTTAAAGCCGAACCAGTGATAAACACCGCTGAACTTCAGGCCAAACAGGTTAAGTGTATCCACCCCGGTGATGCCTTTTGCACCGTTGGTTATATTCACCGGGCGATCAAGGTTGCGCATCAGAATGCGGATAATCTCGCCAAAACCAAGCGTAACAATTGCCAGGTAATCCCCGCGCAGTTTCAGCGTTGGTGCACCAAGTAAAATGCCGCATATGGCAGCGACCAGTGCCGCAGCAGGAATGATTAACAGATACGAGGTATGTAACCCGTCCGGAAACCAGACGGTGAGGATTGGGAACACCTCAGACAGATGGGGAGAGGCCAGCAGAGCAGCCAGATAAGCCCCGACGGCATAAAAGGCAATAAACCCCATATCCAGCAGGCCGGTATAGCCCACGACGATATTAAGCCCCAGTGCCAGCATGATGTAGAGCAGGGCGAAGTCGATCACGCGGACCCAGTAGTTACCGCCAAGCTGGCTGGCTATGACGGGAGCAATCAGCAATGCGATACAGAACAAGGTCATGCCTGACCAGAATTTGTGTGTTGCGGCTGGGACTTGTAGTTGTGCGGTTGTCATTGATTTTCCCTTACGCTCTGTGCGCTATGCGCTCGCCCAACAAACCCGCCGGACGGAATACCAGCACAAGGATCAGCACGATGAAGGCAAATACGTCCTGGTAATTACTGCCAAAGACTCCGTTAGTGAGTTCACCGAGGTAGCCTGCACCCAGTGCTTCTATGATGCCCAGCAAAATCCCGCCGATCATCGCGCCGCGAATATTGCCAATACCACCAAGTACGGCAGCGGTGAACGCTTTAATTCCGGGCAGAAAGCCCATTGAGAAGCTTGCATTGCCGTAGTTGCTCGCCATCATCACGCCGGCCAGCGCTGCAAAAATGCCGCCGATAGCAAATGTCAGGGTAATGATGGCGTTTGGGTTAACGCCCATCAACGTAGCTGCTCGTGGGTTCTCTGCCACTGCACGCATACCACGACCAAGGCGAGTGTATTCAACCAGTAGCCACAGACCAATCATGACCGCCAGCGCCAGCCCGACGGTGACAATGCCGGTAATAGTGATAATCGCGGGGGGATGGGTTTCGTCGCCAGAGGTCACTGCAATGGGGTCCATCGACAGGATCTGCGGGAACATTAATGGGTTGCGACCCCAGATTATCATCGCCACGGTTTGCAGTAATACGGAAACACCGATCCCGGAGATCAACGGAGCCAGTCGTGGAGCATTACGCAGCCTGCGATAGGCAAAACGTTCTACCGCCATTGCCAGCAAGGCACAGACAGCCATAGCAATAAGCAGCGCTACACCGAGTTGCAGTAACAGTGGCATAGCAGGGAAGGTATGATTGAGGGTATTGATGGCGGAAAGCGTAGTGAGCGCACCAACCATCAGGATATCGCCATGAGCGAAGTTAATAATACGTAAAATACCATACACCATGGTATAGCCCAGTGCGATAAGTGCGTAGATGCTGCCCAGCATCACACCGTTTATTAGTTGTTGTATGAGTGTGTCCAACGTTTGTACCCGACAAATTGCTCTTTCGGTGGATACCATCCGATAATTGAATAAATTTGTAAAATACACATAAATTATTGCTTATAATAAATGTGTGTTTTAACAATTCATTGATATATATGGTTTTTTGTTTTTGTTGAGGTTGGTTTAATTTCTAAGGAAATCAATATATGAATAAAACAGAACATTCTACAGGTCCGGGGTTACTAAAAGATGGTGGTCTTTGCAACGATCCACCACTCCGGGCGGTTCGAGCCTTTGAAGCTATTGCTCGGCTGGGAAGTGTCACGCAGGCCGCAAGGGAACTGTCGATTTCACCGTCCGCAGTCAGTCATCAGCTCAAATCACTTGAGGAATATCTGCAAATCGCTCTTACTGAGCGGAATGGAAGACGGCTGGTTTTAAGTCAACAGGGCCGTGAATACTATCGTTCCATTCGCGCGGCATTTACTGTTTTGCGTCAAGCGACGGAACATCTGGTGGATCAAGCCCAGACCCGGCAGGTCACGATTAGCCTGATTCCACTTCTTGGTATGGGATGGTTTATTCCTCGCCTGCCTATATTCATGAACTCGAATCCGTATATTGAAATTAATGTGGTGTATGCCAATCATCGCAACTATTTAAGTGATGTTTCGGATATGTCGATCCGTTTCGGTAATGGAACGTGGGCCGGATACCAGAGTGAAATGCTGATATCCGGAAGAATGGTGCCAGTATGCAGTAGCCATTTTTTGCGATTGCATGGTCATATCGATACGCCGGAGCAACTGCTGCAAATGCCTTTATTACATGATGAAGAGAGAACGACTTGGCACCAATGGTTTATGCAGCAAGGAGTAAGGCGAACGCCCCCTCGTAGCGGTCCTCTCTTTGAAGATGGTTTGTTGACACTTGCGGGAGTACAGGCAGGATTAGGCTGTGCTCTGATGCGTGAACCGCTCATAAAACCCTATCTTGATAATGGCGATGTGGTAAAGATTTTCGATCTGCCAATAGAGGACGGGCGAGATTATTACTTATGTGTTCGCCAGGACAGCGAAATGACGCCGGATGGGAAACTGTTACAACGGTGGTTGAAAAATGAAGCGGCTAACCTTTAGGAAATACAGAAACCAGGTGCCCGAAGTATTTTAGTAAATCAAATAAATAGATACCCTTCAGTGTAGTGGTAGAAATGACAACCAGGTACAACACTTAAGCATGACCAATAAACAGCGATGCGCCAAAATTTGGCCGAAGCAGACTTGAACGAGGAAGCATTAATCAAACTGATTACGGCTTCAGTCGCCAATATGACCGGATAAGTGTGTTAATACACAAGCAAACCAGAATCTGCCGGGCAGATACTACAGGTGCTGCTATACCGCGCGTTTCTTCAAAGTACGCCGCCAGATCATCCAGTTTCAAGATATCAGCACCTTTTCTGTATCTGTTATAAATGAGCGTTGTGTTCGAGTAGACGGCCTGGTTAAGAGCCCCATATGAACAGTGGGGGGGGGTTGTCAGGTTTTTCCGCGACAGAATCCGTTCAGGGCCGGAAGATAAAGGTAAAATGCCAATATCCCGTTTCCCCGTGATTTTGCATCACTATATTCAGTCAGGAATGGAAAAAAAATAGTAGTGAAGCGAGTGAAAGGTACGTAGAGGGTATTTGGGGGGGGGGAAATAAAAGTAACGAGAACCTGCGAAAGTCGGCGATAAATTCAGGCCAAATAACGTGTTTTAATGACCAGATATCTACCGGAACCCCAGAAAGCAAAAAACCAGCCCGTAGGCTGGTTTTTCTAAATAGTGGTGCCCGGACTCGGAATCGAACCAAGGACACGGGGATTTTCAATCCCCTGCTCTACCGACTGAGCTATCCGGGCAACGGGGCGCATTAAACCGTAATCTGTATCTGCCGTCAACGAAATTTCTTCAAGAATGGTGCGTTTGATTAACTTTACGGCAAATAGGGGGCGGGCAGGCTATTTGTTGCAGGGTTCTTGAGCATAATGCCGATAAATCCACCTGTCTGCAGATTAGTCTGATACCGGTATCCTACCATTTATCTTTTGGCTTCTGATGGCAGAATAAGCTATTCGCAGGAATGTTGAACCACGGGGCAGAAGGTGCGATTATTGCGCGAATTTTTCTATCCGTTGCTGGCTGGGCACCACGGGGCACCTTGATGTTTATATACCTCTCTCCCCATTCTTTGGGGGCGTGCCCGCTTGTAGGCCAATGCCTGATCGAAGCCTTTATTTCATTATGAGGTAAGGGCAACGCTGGCTCACTGTAGGATATCAGTAAACTCAGGATGACCTGATTTTACTGATGTCTGACGGTCGGAGTGGATTTACCTCTCAAGACTTTCAAGACGCTTTCGTCGGGGAGTACTCCCTTTGCCGTGCCCTTTGGGCACTCACTCATCCTTGACCACGGGGATTTGTGCTTATGAAGTCACTTAAAATTGCTGCCAGCCATAGCATTGCTGGTTCGCTCTTAACGCATCGTGAAGTTGTGGTGCTTGCTGATACGGATTTTACGGATGTAGCAGCGGTTGTCGTTTCTGTTGCCGATAGCCAGAGTGGGATCCTGACGTTACTAAAACGAACAGGGTTTCATCTGCCAGTATTTATCTTTACGGAAACAGCGACAGATGATTTACCCGAAGTGACGGGGGTTATCACCGGGCAGGCCGAGGACTACCTGACAATGGAAAGGGCCGCTTGCGAGTATGAAGAGCAACTGCTGCCTCCCTTTTTCAAAACCCTGACGCAATATGTGGCAATGGATAACACCACTTTTGCCTGTCCGGGGCATCAGCATGGTGAATTTTTTAAGAAGCATCCAGCCGGGCGACAGTTTTATGATTTTTTCGGCGAGAATATTTTCCGTGCTGATATGTGCAATGCGGATGTGAAATTAGGCGATTTACTGATCCATGAAGGGTCCGCTAAACATGCACAGAAATTTGCAGCCAAAGTATTTAACGCGGATAAAACCTATTTTGTCCTGAATGGTACTTCCGGGGCGAATAAAGTGGTCACCAATGCACTGTTGACCCGCGGTGATCTGGTGCTGTTTGATCGTAATAATCACAAATCTAATCATCATGGTGCATTAATTCAGGCGGGAGCCACCCCTGTTTACTTAGAAGCAACCCGTAATCCCTTTGGTTTTATTGGTGGTATTGATGCCCACTGCTTTGATGATCAATACTTGCGTGGCCTGGTGGCGGAGGTCGCGCCAGATCGGGCAGAGGAAGCACGTCCTTTCAGACTGGCGGTGATCCAGCTTGGTACCTATGACGGCACTGTGTACAACGCGCGCCAGGTGGTTGATAGCATTGGTCACCTCTGTGACTACATTCTGTTTGACTCGGCCTGGGTTGGATACGAGCAATTTATTCCTGTGATGGCAGACTGTTCACCACTCCTTCTGGAGCTGGGGCCTGAAGATCCCGGTATTTTTGTGACTCAGTCAGTACATAAGCAACAGGCTGGATTCTCACAAACCTCGCAGATCCATAAAAAGGATAATCATATCCGTGGGCAGGCGCGTTTTTGTCCTCATAAACGTCTGAACAATGCTTTTATGCTGCATGCCTCGACCAGTCCATTTTATCCACTGTTTGCCGCACTGGATGTCAACGCGAAAATTCATCAGGGTGAGAGTGGCCGCCGCTTATGGGCAGAGTGTGTGTCGCAAGGCATTGAGGCGCGTAAGGCGATAATTGCCCAGTGTAAAATGATAAAACCCTTTATTCCTCCGGTGGTGTATGAGCAGCCATGGCAGGATTATCCTGATGAGGTGATCGCCAGGGATCGGGCCTTCTTTAGCTTTGAACCTGACGCCTCATGGCATGGCTTTGAGGGCTATGCCCGGGATGAATACTTTGTTGATCCTTGTAAGCTACTCCTGACAACACCGGGCATATCCCCAGAAGATGGTGCCTATACTGAATTTGGCATTCCAGCCGCGATTCTGGCGCACTATTTGCGGGAGAACGGTATTGTTCCTGAAAAGTCAGATCTCAACTCTATCCTGTTCCTGTTAACCCCGGCTGAGAGTAGAGAAAAACTGGCTAGTCTGGTCACTATGTTGGCACAGTTCGAGCACCACGTTGAAAATGATACGCCATTGGTTGACGTACTGCCGACGATCTATCACAAGTATCCCCTGCGCTATAAGGGGTACACACTGCGCCAAATCTGTCAGGAGATGCATGACCTCTACGTGAGCTTTGATGTTAAAGCGCTACAAAAAGCGATGTTCCGTAAAGCAGGTTTACCGGAGATGGTGATGAACCCCCAGGATGCGAACCGGGAGTTTATCCGCGGCAATGTGGAGCTGGTTCGTTTAAAAGACGCCGAGGGACGTATTGCGGCTGAAGGTGCCCTGCCTTATCCTCCTGGCGTCCTGTGTGTTGTGCCAGGGGAACGATGGGGCGGTGCTGCACTGAACTACTTTCTGGCACTCGAAGAGGGGATTAATCGCCTGCCTGGTTTCGCGCCGGAGTTACAGGGGGTTTACAGCGAAACGGATACTGACGGCATCAAGCGCCTGTATGGCAATATGGTGAACACCTAATGCATAAATCACGTTCAGCTTTCTGAATGCAAGATCGCCACACTGTCCTCGTTGTTCCCCCTTTATTAAGAGAATAATCAAGGGGGAGCAGGGGACTGAGCCGAACAATCGCAGCACAGTGGCGAACTGCCCCTTTTGTTATTTAAAGTGATATTTCACACCTATCATTGCTGAGGTATCACTGTACCCTTTATCGCCAATTTGGACGGCGACATTCCCCCAGAGATTGAGCTGTGAACTTATTTTCCCGTCAATACCGGTCTTGATCTCCCCCAGATTACGGGCACCATCCTGATGGATGCTGACACCATCCATTTGAGTGGCGAAATCATGCGTGTTATGGATCCAGTTTAATTCAACGAAGGGCTGGAATTCTCGCCCTGTGCCTTTATCAATGGCACTCTGTCCTTCCAGGTAACTACGGAACCCCAGTCGTGTTTGAACGTTATTGTCACCTTCACCCTGGATAGCTGTCCCGTTTGATTCCCAGAGTGGCGTTCCAGATGACTTTAAACACTTTATTCATGATGTTTACCATTGTTAAAAATGTTTCAACAATACGGAGTGACATGTTACCAGTGCACCATTTATGTTCGTTTTTAAATGGAACCAGAGAACATGTATCGAATAATATTAGTGTCAGTTTTGATTGTTTTAATAATCAGTAACGATTCACCATCAAATTGTAACTATTAACTATTAACTATTAACTATTAACTGAAAATTATCATAATTCAAATGATGATGATTATTTTTGATAATAGGGTGGGGGGATAACTCCCCCTCATCCTGTACAGGTGAAGGGGGGTTTTTAGTTGCGGCGGTAACTTTTATTGGCGGTATTGACTTTATACAAATAGCGACGCGATTCTGCGGCGGGATGCCGGGTGGTTAAGGTTTGATACACATCTCCAGGCTGCATGCTGTTGATGATATTAAAGGCTCGTTCTTTATCACTGGAAAATACCCGCAGTACACTTCCTGCCCCACCATTATAGGCGGTTATCACGGCATAACGACGTGAGGTTGGGTTTGTTATCTGCCCCAGGTAGGTATTGTGCAGAATCGCTAAGTAGGCTGTTCCGGTATCGATATTACTTTCCGGATCGAACAGGAAACTACGACTGGGTTTGCCCGTTTTCCCTTGGGATCTGAATACATCCACACCGGCACTGTGCTGCACCACCTGCATCAGGCCTAAAGCATCAGCATGACTGACGGCATAAGGGTTAAAGCTTGATTCTGTTTGCATAATTGCCAAAATCAGTGATTCATCAATACCATATTTTTTAGATGCTTTACGTACCATGGACATATATTTATGGGCACGTTTATCAAGGTGATTAGGAACCAGATTAATCGTCACACTATAGACAATTTTTAACCCAGTAGTACGTTTACGCAACTGGGTTTGCAGTAAATGATCGGCAAATTTCTCTGCACGCCCTTGCCAGCGAATCGGCTGCCCGGTGTTATCCACAACCTGCCCGTATAAAAATGGCTCTTTTGAGATAAGCACATCATTGGCGTCAGAATAGAGATCGATCGATCCCGGATCATCACCCATTAATAACGTTGTCACGATAGCCTGGCGCAGATGCCCGGTGGGGTCAGTGCCGGCTATCGTTTCTATCGTAATTGTACCAGCATCAAAATTAATATGACTGCGAGTAAGATAGTGGTCGGTATACTTGACGTAGTCTTTTGGGCCTGCGATCAAGACCTCTTTTATCCCCCAGATATTCTCGATATTGTTGGCAAATTGCCCCATTAAAATATCGAATCCGTTGGTATCTTTCTCATAGGCCAGGTTAGGGACATTATCATTTTTCTTGCTGGAGCAAGAGATAAGCAGCGGTGCAATAAGGACCAGTGCGAGAAATTTTTTCATCATTCGGCATTATGCTTTTGTGTTAGCAAAAAAGCTGCGAGGGTTACTGTTTTTCTGGTGGGGTATAGCCTTCAATATGAACATCTTTACCCTCAAACAGGAAATTTATCATCTCGGTTTCCAGCATCTTACGATGTTCAGGGTTCATCATGTTCATTTTTTTTTCGTTGATCAGCATTGTCTGTTTGGTTTGCCACTGCTTCCATGCCTCTTTGGATATTTCATTGTAGATCCGTTTGCCCAGTTCACCGGGATACAGCTGGAAGTCCTGCCCTTCAGCGTCCTGTTGTAAGTAAGTACAAAAAATAGTTCTGCTCATTATGGTTTCCTTTATTTATTTAATTCGGTTTTATACGACCGGATCAGCACGTAATTGTTGTAGTAAACGCTCAACGGGAGCAGCCAGCCCAACGGATGGCGGCTGGACTAAGTTATACCAGAGACCGGAGTCTTCATCCATGCAGCCGCCCGATAAGGATACCGAAAGCCATACCGGGACGATATCCAGATGAAAATGGCTAAACGTATGACGAAAAGCGGTGAGCTGTTTTATTTGCCCTGCCGGTAGGCCACGTTGTGTCAGCCAGTTTTGAAGCTCAGACAGCGTCGCAAATTGTGGAAAGCAAAAAAGCCCTCCCCAAAGTCCAACGGCCGGGCGTTTAGCCAGAAATACCTCATTCCCTTCCTGCATCATCAGCATATAGCCAGTCCGTTGGGGGAGGGAAGTCTTGGGCTTTTTCCCCGGGTAACTGGCCCAGCTTGCGTTAGCATGAGCGACACAACCGTTACTGAGCGGGCAAAGTGTGCATTTAGGCTTGGAACGAGTACAAACGAGTGCTCCCAAGTCCATCATGGCCTGGTTAAACTGACCAACACCTTGTGCTGGTGTCACTTGTTCGCTGATCTCCCAGAGGCGTTTTTCTACCTCTTTTTTCCCAGGCCAGCCATCCACCGCATAGCAACGGGCTAAAACTCGTTTTACATTGCCATCAAGGATCGGGAAATGCTTCCCTAAAGAGAGCGAAAGTACTGCGCCGGCTGTCGAACGACCGATACCGGGCAGGGCGGCGACCTCCTCAAAGGTCTCCGGAAATACCCCGTCATATTCCTGGGCAATTTTCTGCGCAGCTTTATGGAGATTGCGTGCCCGAGCGTAGTAGCCAAGCCCCGTCCATAAGTGCAAAACTTCATCTTGTGGGGCACTGGCCAGGCTGTTAACCGTTGGGAAACGTGCGATAAAACGCTCAAAGTAGGGAATAACCGTCGTCACCTGCGTTTGTTGTAGCATCACTTCCGATAACCAGACTTTATACGGCGTTTTTTCTTGTTGCCAGGGCAGGGTTTTACGCCCGTATTTATCATACCAGTCCAGTACTTGTCGGGAAAATTGGGCAGCTTGTAAAATCAACGGGAAATATCCGCAAAGGGTGAGTCAGGGGGCCTGATTCCAGCACAGAGAAAACCTGCTGTAAACCGGAACTTTCTTTATAGATGTGAGTGGATAAAAGAAGACTCGGTGCTCATATGGCGTATAGGCTAGTATATATGCTATAGAAAACGCTAAACTTAAGGGCTACAGGCTTTGTCGGGTGAGTCACTTGCTTCTCATCTTTAACTTTGGATAATGCCTTTTTTCTTAAATCTTAACCGAAGCACTAATAAATCATGAAGAATGATGTCATTTCACCGGAATTTAACGAAGACGGCCGCGCTCTACGTCGTATTCGTAGCTTTGTTCGTCGTCAAGGACGCCTGACTAAAGGCCAGCAACTTGCGCTGGATAACTACTGGCCGGTGATGGGCGTTGAATACCAGGCTGAACCACTGGATTTCACCTCGTTATTTCACAATGAAGGCCCTGTCACCCTGGAGATAGGCTTTGGTATGGGGACTTCGTTGGTCACAATGGCGAACACGAATTCACACCATAATTACCTCGGTATTGAAGTGCATTTACCTGGAGTTGGTGCTTGCCTGGGCCTGGCCCATGAGATGGGCGTCGATAATTTGAGAGTGATGTGCCATGACGCAGTCGAAGTGCTGGAGCAGATGATTCCTGATAATTCACTGAATATGGTACAGCTATTCTTTCCTGACCCATGGCATAAAGCGCGTCATAATAAACGCCGTATTGTTCAGGCACCTTTTGCTGAACTGGTAAAAAGTAAATTGAAGCTTGGGGGGGTATTCCATATGGCAACAGACTGGGAACCTTATGCAGAACATATGCTCGAAGTTATGTCTGGACTGGAAGGTTATCAAAACCAGTCTGAAAGCAATGGCTATGTTCCACGTCCCCAGTCACGCCCGGTGACAAAATTTGAGCAACGTGGGCAGCGTCTTGGCCACGGTGTATGGGACTTAATGTTCGAGAGGATAAAGTAATGGCAAAGAATCGCAGCCGTCGTTTGCGTAAAAAAATGCATATTGATGAGTTCCAGGAAGTGGGCTTTTCAGTTGCCTGGAGCTTTCCAGAAGGCACGTCTGAAGAACAGATTGATCAAACTGTAGATGCGCTGATTGCTGAAGTCATTGCACCCAACAAACTGGCTTTTGATGGCAGTGGTTACCTGGCATGGGAAGGGCTGGTCTGTACAGAGGACATTGGTAAATGTACTCCGGAACATCAGGCACAGATTCGTGACTGGCTTGAGGCACGTAAACTGACCAATATTCGTACCAGCGACTTGTTCGACGTATGGTGGGATTGAGTTATCCACTGAGGCTACGTCAGATAATAGCCGTGAATTGAATCTTAAGAGGGAAAAACAGTGTTTTTCCCTCTTTGTCTTTTTAGGAGATATTATGTTTCGTCAGGCTTTTTTAGGTGCGCTTCTGGTGACAGTGGCCATGTCTGCCCGGGCTGATTATCAGTGCCGGGTTAATCCCAAAGATGACATTGTGATTACTCCGCAGTCGGTTCAGGTGGTGGGCCAGAATGGCAACCTGGTGATTGCACCAGATGGTAATGTGCAATTTAATGGTGCAGAAAAACAGCTTACTGCGGCCCAGCGTCAACAGGCGATAAAATACCAGTCCGCCCTGCGCACTGATTTGCCATGGATCGATAATGGTGCCCGGGAACGTGTCGAGAAAGGGCGTACTGCGCTTGATAGTATTATTGCCAAGGAAGTGGGTGAGAACAGCAAAATGCGTGGGCGTCTGACCACGCTCGATAATCAACTCAAAGAGCAAATGAATCGTATTATAGAACATCGTTCTGACGGTTTAACTTTCCATTATCAGGCCATTAATCAGGTGCGTAGTGAAGGGCAGCAGCTGGTTAATCAGGCTATGGGGGGATTATTGCAGGACAGCATTAATGAGATGGGTGCCAAAGCGGTTCTGGGTGGGGGGGGAAATCCACTACAGAATGTACTCGGCAGCCTGGGGGGACTACAAACAGCTATTCAATCGGAATGGAAGAGCCAGCAGGCAGACTTCCAACAGTTTGGACGGGACGTCTGTAATAAGGTGGTATCCCTGGAAGATCAACGTAAAGCTCTGGTCACGACCCTGAAATAAAAAAATGGTGGGTTGCCAGGCAACCCACCGGAAATATTATTCAGCCAAAAATAGCTCCAGCAACGAATTCAGAAACAGTTTACCTTTTTCAGTAATTTGCCAGTGTGTTTCCGTTTCTACCAGATAACCTTTAGCTAATGCTTCGTTTAACGGTAACCGGATAGCATGCTCCTCGAGCCCTGTGTATCGGGTGAACTCTTCCCTTGGCGCGGCTTCCAGCAAGCGTAAGCGGTTCATGAAAAATTCAAATGGCTTATCTTTTTGTGCCACATCATGATGGCGATCGAGGTACTTACCTGTCATATAGCCCCGGGGATGGCGGGTTTTTTCAGTGCGCAGAATACGGCCATCCGGGAAAGAGACTTTACCATGGGCGCCACAGCCAATGCCGAGGTAATCCCCGAATCGCCAGTAATTCAAATTATGCTGACACTGATAACCGGGCTTTGCATAAGCCGAGGTTTCATATTGCTGATAACCTGCGGCAGTCAGTAGCTTATCCCCCTGTTCAAAAATATCCCACAGGGCATCATCATCAGGAAGTACTGGTGGTCGAGAACCAAACAGTGTATTGGGCTCAATGGTCAGCTGATACCAGGATAAATGAGGCGGGTTCAGGGCAATGGCCTGGCGTAAATCATCCAGCGCTTCTTCCAGTGTCTGGTCAGGTAAGCCATGCATTAAATCAAGATTAAAGCTACGTAATCCCAGGCCACTAGCCAGGTGTGCCGCTCGTTTGGCTTCCCCCGCATCATGAATACGGCCTAATCGTTTGAGTTTAGGCTCACTGAAGCTCTGTACGCCGATAGAAATACGGTTGATACCCGCCTGCTGATACCCAACAAAACGATCTGCTTCCACCGTCCCCGGATTGGCTTCCATGGTGATTTCTGCGTCATCAGCCAGTATCAGGCGTTCTCTGACCCCATCGAGCAAGGTCTGCATCGCCTCACTGGATAGCAGACTCGGGGTGCCACCACCGATGAAGATGGTTTGTATTTCACGCCCCTGGGCTAATGGCACATCCAGCGTCAGATCACTCAGTAAGTGACTGACATAGTCATCATGTGGAACTTCACCCTTTAAGGCGTGAGAGTTGAAATCACAGTAAGGACACTTCTGTACGCACCATGGAATATGAATATAAAGACTCAGAGGTGGCAAATTAGCCATTACGCATAGCTTCCAGTAACAGTTTCAGGGCTTGTCTTCGGTGGGAAATAGCGCTTTTCTCCTCGCGGGAAAGTTGGGAGGCTGTTCTCCCTTCACTTGGAACGAAGAAAATAGGATCATAGCCAAACCCGCCTTCACCAGCAGGTGTTCGGGCAATGATACCATCCCAGCTGCCATGGAAGACGAGCGGCGTAGGATCTTCGGCGTGGCGCATATAAACCAAAACGCAATGAAACTGAGCCTGACGCTCTGTATCTGGAACATCTTTCAGGGCAACCAGCAACTTCTCCAGGTTCTGTTGATCGGTCGCCTCTTCGCCCGCATAGCGTGCAGAATAGATCCCCGGCGCACCACCCAGTGCATCGACGGCTAAACCGGAATCATCGGCAATGGCAGGCAAGCCAGTAACCTGAGCTGCATGACGGGCTTTAATAATGGCATTTTCAATAAAGGTCAGGCCGGTTTCGTCAGCGGAGCTGACACCAAGCTCTGTTTGTGCGACGACATTAAGGCCAAAATCAGCCAGTAAACAGGCAAGTTCACGAACTTTACCATTATTGCCGGTGGCCAGAACAACTTGTTTCATAGTGGGGGGAATCCTGTCATTGTGCCAAAGGGTCAGTCAGGGCTGCGACGTCTGTTGGGATCTGTTGCGGGTCGATGATTTTAATCTGTTTATGACGGCTGGTTTCACCTTTCACTAAAACCACCTGATTTTTAGGAACCCGAAACTGTTTGGCTAAAAAAGTGATGAGATAACTGTTGGCTTTACCGTCGACGGGGGGAGCCGTAATGGCAACTTTCAGCTCCTCCCCATGCAATCCGACCAGGCTATCCCGATGGGCCTTTGGCTGAACATACAGCCGCAGTAATAGCCCATCAGGTACCTTACTTACTGGACTCACAGTAAATACCAGAGCCCCGGAAAAATATCCATTCCCAGATAATTCAGGGCATAAAGGATAAGAATAACAATCATGGCTGAAAAATCGATGCCACCCATAGCAGGCAGAATACGACGAATCGGTGCCATCATTGGTTCGGTCATCTGAATTAATACGTACTCAATGGGGCTGCGTCCCTGGCTTATCCAGCTCATTAAGGAGCGGACGATAATTACCCAGAACACGACAGTACCGGCGGACTTCAATAGTGACAGCAGGCCAACCAGCAGGTTCATGGGATCAAGTGACAACACACCAACCTGGATCAATAACAGAACAGGGTATTTCAAGGTGGTGAGTATAAAAGCTAACAGCAATGATGAAGTGTCAATGGGCCCCAGTGCTGGGATCACTTTACGCATTGGCCTGATAATGGGCTGAGTCACCTTGACAATAAATTGTGCCAGGGGGTTATAAAAATCACAACGTGACCACTGCATCCAGATACGGATCAGTAGCACCATCACGTACAACTCAATTAGGGTTTTGACCAGAAAAGTCAACGTCAGCATGGTGTTCCTCAATAATGATAATAATTAACGAGCAGAATAATCTCGTGCGCCAAAAATGGCGGTTCCAATACGTACCATGGTTGACCCCGCGGCGATAGCGGCATCCATGTCATCACTCATGCCCAAGGAGAGGGTGTCAACCGTTGAGTAACGATGTTTAAGTTTTTCATACGCGGCAGCCATTTTGCGGCAAACGGCAAGCTGACTATCATAATCAGGTTCAGGCGCGGGAATCGCCATTAGCCCTCTCAGCTTGAGCCCAGGGAGCAGTGCCACTTCTGTGGCGAGAGTGTCCAGTTGCTCCAGAGAAATGCCTGATTTGCTTTGTTCATCACTGATATTGATTTGAATCAGGACATTCAGCGGCGGTAAATGTGGCGGACGCTGAGTATTTAAACGGGTGGCGATACGCAGACTTTCCACGGTGTGACACCAGTCAAAATTTTCAGCCACCAGACGACTCTTATTCGACTGTAACGGGCCGATAAAGTGCCATTCCAGGCCAGTGATCCCCAGTTCCGCAAAGTGATGAATCTTATTCACCCCTTCCTGAACATAGTTTTCACCAAATAACCGCTGTCCTGCTGCTATGGCTTCTGAGATAGCCTGCACAGGTTTCGTTTTACTCACTGCAAGCAATATAACGTCTTCTGGTGTTCGCCCGCAACGCGCTGAAGCTGTTGCGATTTTTTGATGAATCTGTGCCAAGTTATGCGCTATTTCAGTCATGATGTTGGGAGTGATATGGATATCGACGAAATTGTATCCCTTAGTGTAAAGCATAATGCGTCTGATCTACACCTGTGTCCGCACCAACCGATACGCTGGCGACGACAGGGAAAGCTGGAGGTCTGTTCTGAGTCCGGGCCTTCTGCTGGGGAGGTTATCGATAAATGGTTAAACGAAACCCAAAAGGATCAGCTTCTGGGTGACGGTCAGGTGGATTTTAGTCTGACAATAAACAACGGTATCAGGCTGCGTGGACAAGCATTCTGCCAGCAACAGGGCTATGCCCTGGCCGTGCGGTTATTACCCGATCAATGCCCGCGTCTTGATGCGTTAGGAATGCCTGCCAGTGTTTTGCCATTACTACAACAAACAGACGGTTTGATCTTACTGGCTGGGGCTACTGGTAGCGGTAAATCCACATCGCTGGCAGCGATGGTGGAACAGATCAACCAGCAATTTTCCGGGCACATTATGATGCTTGAGGAACCTGTGGAGTATCTGCATCAGTCAGCGCTTTGCCTGATACAACAGCGGGAAATAGGCCAGCACTGTGCCTGCTTTTTCAGTGGGTTAAAAGCGGCCTTGCGGCAGGATCCCGATGTTATTGTACTGGGGGAATTGCGGGACTGTGACACCCTTCGTCTGGCCTTAACCGCAGCGGAAACTGGCCATTTGGTTCTGGCCACATTACATGCCCGTGATTCAGTTCAGGCGATTGAACGGCTGATCAATGTTTTTCCAGCATCAGAGAAAGAGTGGGTGCGTTATCAGTTAGCCGGGAGCCTGCGTGCCATACTGGCACAGAAATTAGTAATGACGCCAACGGGCAGGCAGCAAGCCCTGTTTGAACTGTTACTGAATCTCCCCGCGGTGGCTAATATTATTCGGGAAGGAAAAATTTGGCAGCTCCCGGGGATACTGCAAACGGGTCAGCGCAAAGGGATGCAAAGCTTTGAGCAGAGCCGGAGGCAGTTGCTGGACTCTGGCGAGGAGGGATACCTTAACCCGGAGGCAACCTATTCATAATATCGTGATGAGGTCTTCCACCATGCTGCCTGCGGGGGCGTCTTGCATTAACCCCTTCCCGCCATTCTGATTATTTAGTATATAATGCGCGACATACTGTTTTATACCATTCACCGTTCAGATCGGGGGATGATCCCCGGCAATGTGAGTTATTTAATATTGAAGATATGAGATGTTTTAATCTGCTTATTAGGATGATTCGATGCCAGATTTACTGTTTTTACGGGAATTACTCGTTTCATGTGTTAGCTACCTCCAGCTGTTGCTGGAGACGATTTCCGTTATCTGTGTGGTTATCGGGTTAGGGAAAACGTTAGTTATTTTGATCAAAGTAAAACAGGGGCGTGCGGCGCGTTACTGTTTTGGAAATTGGCTAGCTACCGCACTGGAGTTTCAGTTGGCGGCTGATATTTTAGTGACCACCGTAGATCCTGATTTAGACAGTCTGATCAAACTGGGTATCATTGCGGTTATCCGAACATTTTTAAATTATTTCTTAAGCAAAGAGCTGGAACATAACCCGAATGAAACAGACGCAGAGATAAAGAAAGCTGTCTGACGGTTTATGCCAGCTTTTTGGGCAAACAAAAAGCCCCTGGCTGTTTAGTGGCGCCAGGGGCTTATTTTTGAGGCAAGGTATGTAAAAATAAATATTCAGGGATGGTACTCAAACCAGCTTTCCAGAATAATCACTGCTGAAGCTGAATCAACACTACCCTTATTCAGCGCCCGAAATCCTCCTTGCTCAAACAGACCAGCCCTGGCCTCTACCGTGCTGAGACGTTCATCTTGCAAGACGACTTTAACGCCAAACCGGCCATGAAGACGATTGGCGAATTTACGTGCTCTGGCCGTCAGTGGTTGTTCTGTACCATCCATGTTAAGCGGGAGCCCAACCACGACCTCTTCTGGTTGCCATTCTTTGATAAGCTTTTCCAGCACGTTCCAGTCAGGTGTTCCATCCTGAGCTTTTAATGCGGTTAATGGCCTGGCCGTACCAGTAATGCGCTGACCAATGGCGACACCAATACTTTTGGTGCCAAAGTCAAAGGCCATCAAGGTACCATTACTCATCAGGCGTGCCCCGCTTCAGCTGGCATGTTATGGATATCAACCCCGACCAGGCGGGCGGCTTCACGCCAGCGTTCAGAAATAGGCGTCCGGAACAGAATATCTGCACTTGCGGGGGCGGTTAACCAGGCATTTTCCATGATTTCTTGCTCCAGCTGACCCTTGTCCCAGGAGGCATAACCCAGTGCAACCAGAACATCTTCTGGCTGTTGAGCGGTGCCAAGTGTTTCAAGGACATCACGGGAGGTGGTTATCACCACATCGTCAGAGATACGAATGCTGGAGCCAAACTCGCTGGCTGAAGAGTGCAGGATAAACCCCCGGTCTTCGGACAGGGGACCACCGATAAAAACAGGTTTATCAAGTCTGATATTGATATCACGAGGGTCCGGTTCAATCTTGAGCTTTTCAAGAATGCCTTCAATTTGAAGGTTTTCCAGTGGTTTGTTAATAATTATACCCATTGCACCATCTTCGTTATATTCGCAAATATAAACGACAGAGCGCTTAAACAAGGGGTCCTGAAGCGCCGGCATGGCAATAAGAAAATGATGCTGTAAATTCATTGTCAGTGCGTGTTGTCCCGGTTAGAAAAACGGCAGTCAATGGACGTATTCTGCGCAGTCTATCATTAATAAACAGAATCGGGCTACCCAGGAACGAACCCTGGGAGACCGATACAAGGCGTGATGGTGCGACAGGACAGGGACAAGACCCGTAGGGAGTTTTATTTAGCCAGTCGCTTTTCAATGGCATCAAACAGCATGCTGGTAATGGACACCGGAAATTCCGCTTCAATCTCACGGATACAGGTTGGGCTGGTCACGTTAATTTCTGTCAGACGGTCACCAATGATATCCAGCCCGACAAAAATTAAACCTCTTGCTTTGAGCTCAGGCCCAACACGGCGTGCGATTTCCCAGTCGCTGTCGCTTAATGGACGAGGTTCACCTCGTCCACCTGCAGCCAGATTCCCCCGGGTTTCCCCCCCCTGTGGGATCCGTGCCAGACAGTAAGGTACTGGCTCGCCATCGATCACTAAGACGCGCTTATCACCGTCTTTAATCGCGGGAAGGTAGTTCTGGGCCATACAATAACGTGTACCCAACTCCGTGAGAGTTTCAGCAATAACCCCCAGGTTAGGATCCCCTTCTTTCACGCGGAAGATGGATGCGCCACCCATGCCATCCAGCGGTTTCAGAATGATGTCCCCATGCTGCTGCCAAAAAGCTTTGAGCTGGGTTTTATTCCGGGTGACCAGCGTTTCCGGGGTCAGATCGGAGAACCAGGCTGTAAACAACTTCTCGTTACAATCCCGCAGGCTGCGTGGTTTATTAACGATGAGTGTCCCTTTCTCTTCAGCACGTTCAAGAATGTAAGTGGCGTAGATAAACTCGGTATCAAAGGGCGGATCTTTACGCATCAGGATAACATCAAGATCAGACAGGGAAATATCCTGCTCACTACCGAAGCTGTACCAATTCTCGTAATTCTGTTCAACACTCAGCAAGCGAGTACGGGCACGCGCTTCTCCATTATTCAGATAGAGATCAGCCATTTCCATATAGTGCAGCTCATAACCGCGATGTTGTGCTTGCAGAAGCATGGCGAAGCTTGAGTCTTTTTTAATATTAATCTGTGTGATGGGATCCATCACAATGCCGAGCTTAATCATAGTTACTTCCTCTTTAGCCCAGGTCGCCAAAGCGCACCTGAAGTGCGGTAATGGCGGTGAGCGCAGTTGTCTCAGTACGCAGAACACGAGGTCCTAACAGGATATCAGTAAATTGGTGTCCAGCTGTCATGGCGATTTCATCAGCTGAAAGCCCACCTTCCGGGCCTATCAGCAGGCGAACACGATCCACCGGTTGAGGCAGAGTATTAATACTGGCACAGGCCCGTGGGTGTAAATTGAGTTTAAGCCCTTGTTCTTGTTCTGCACACCAGGCTTCCAGGCTCATCACGGGGAGAATCTCAGGGATCCAATTTCGTCCACATTGTTCACAGGCCGCGATAGCAATTTTTTGCCATTGCCCCAGTTTTTTACTGAGGCGTTCAGCATCAAGTTTGACACCACAGCGTTCGGAATAAAGGGGCGTGATAACACTGACACCCAATTCAACCGCTTTCTGGATGGTGAACTCCATTTTTTCGCCCCGGGACATCACTTGCCCAAGGTGCAGCCAGAGTGGGGATTCCCGGTTATCTTCGCTGGCAGAGAGTATTTCTACCAGAACGTTTTTTTTATCCGCCTGTTTAATGACAGCTTCAAATACTTGATTGCTCCCGTCAAAGAGCTGTAGTGCCTGGCCTGCCTGCATGCGCAGTACGCGGCCCACATGGTTGGCCGCATCTTCGTTCAGTGGCGTCACCAGACCCACGGTTAACGGGGAGGGGTGGTGAATGCGAGGTATACGCATGAAATTTTTTCCGGTTTAGGTTTGGCGGGAAACAAATCACCGCGGCAAAATAAGCAGTTGCCGCTAGTGTAGGTTAGCTGTTTCGCCCCTGGCAAGCCCGTAGCACATAAGGGTTACTATTCCCCTGAATTTTAGCGATACGTTTATCACGCTCACACTCCCAGTCTGTTACTGGGTAGAGTTTATCCCATGCCTGAAACAGTTGGGTCTGTTGCCGGGAAAGTGGCAATTTATATTGGTCACGCATATAAAAATAAGTGCGAGCAATAGCACCGCGAGCCCGGGCTGGCGGCTCGGCAAGCTTTCCTTTAAAGTCAATTTTCATGGCGCATTGACCATACTGCCCTTCGCCACCATTCCACTGGCTGTACATAAAGTTACTGCGGTCAGCATTGACCTCTCCGACGGCGGGCTGAAGGTTATGCATATCACTTTCGACTTTACGGTACTCAGGGTCTTTGGCGCAGTTTTTACGCCCACCTTCCTGCCAGCATTGTAACTGATGACCAAACTGCCAGGCGGGCATCACATGTTCCCACTCAATGCGTGTAGCCCGTTCTTTATTTTTGCGGATTTTATAGCCACATGATTCCAGGTCTGGTATTCCTTTTTTTCCTTCCCAGGTTATCTTACAACCACAATAGAAATCACCGGGAGCATCGGCATTAACTTTAACCCCGGCTGTTTTCGCCTGGGAAAAATTATTAATGGTCTGGGCAAACGTACTGAATGAACTGAGTAATGCAATAAATGCAATGGCGGAAGATAACTTTCGAGACATTTCCAAAACCCTTTCAAAAACACGCGGAAACCCTACCTGATGATTTATCCAGTTTCAATCAGTGATTCGGTAATAACGTCCAGAAATAGTCAGTAAATCTATTGCGTGGTGAGGCCGGGTTTAAGTGGCTGACCACAGCGAGTACAGCGGTACTGTGTTTCACCACGTATCACGCGATTATGGCGACGCACTGTGAGCTGATGCTGCTGGCAAGGGCAGTGATAGGGAAACGTGTTGGTGCTCACAGATTGTACTGCGAACTGATGTGTACGGCGGGGGGTAACACCCAGCACAGTCTGCATCATCCATTTCCACTCCTTACCATGAGGTGGGGTACGGCCAAAGTGTTTCCAGACCAGAATATGCGCCAGTTCATGGGGCACGACCTCATCGATAAAAGGCTGTTGGTTTTCCAGTAACAGTACTGGGTTCAGACGGATTTCGTTCTTTTCAAGCCAGGCGGTGCCTGCAGCCGTGCCGCGCTGCTGGTAGAGCACACTGGGAAGAGGGTAGTCACATTGCAAAAAGGTATTTGCTTGTGTGAGTTTTTCTCGCAGACAGCACATAACGGCCTGCTGAATGGCGATAGGGATACGAGGTACTTTCATAAGCGGTGAGAATAATGCCACAAGGCCTTGGGGGCAACCCCTCAATATTGAAGCGCTAAAGGGTAACCCAGTAGTGACAAGTCAGGCGGTTATATTTCATCTGGCTCTGTGACGTGAAATTATCGTCATCTACGGAGGAGAGCAATTAATTGAGATTTGTTATCATGTCTGAAAGGGTGAGCACTCTTATATTTATGATGGGAGTGTTTTTCTGTTAACCCATGGCACGCTTCAGGTTATTCTTTACGCCCCTGGAGACGATGGATGTGGACGAACGACACGATAGATAACTATGACAAATTCAATAACAAGCTTAATTAATAGCCGTCACCCGTTAGACAAGTCTCACATCGACCTGACATATGTGACCCACTTTTACTGTAATCAAGAGTCTATAGAGTCTGTAACCTCCTTACTAAGAGAGTATGAGGCTTATCCGGCAGATGTTTTGGATCGCGTTGAATTCATTATCGTTGATGACTGCTCGCCCCTGGAGTATGACGTTCCTGATCTGAACCTGAATTTCACCTGGCTGCGTATCACCACGGATATCAAATGGAATCAGGGCGGAGCACGTAATCTTGGGGTGACTTACGCCAAGTCGGATAAAATTCTGCTGTCTGACCTTGACCATGCTTTTCCCGCTGAAACGCTGCGTTATCTGGCTGACCATCCAGAGCCAGGACGTAATTTTTATAAAATGCGTCGTAAAAAACCGGATGGTGAAATTTATAAAGGTCACTCGAACCTGTTCTTTATGAGCCGCGCTCGCTTTATGCGTTTCCATGGCTATGATGAAGAATTTTCCGGTAACTATGGGGCTGAAGACTATCGTTTTGTTAAGTACCAAAAATATCAGGGATCACGTCAGCGCTATTTGCCGAAGTCTGTCTGGTGCTATGAGCGTGAACTGGATCGTAAAAAGAGTTATCACTCTTTGAACCGTGATCTCTCAGCGAATACCCCGGTTGATTTACGCAAGCGCGATGAGTGCAATTTGTTTGGTAAGGAGTATGGGCATAGCCGTATCTTTCTGAACTTCAACTGGGTGACGTTGAAAGTACACAATCGTCGGCCATCAACGGCTCCTGTTATTAGAAAATACTGGCGTCCAACATGGTGGTATCGCTGGCTTAACCCTTTTGCCTCTAAATAGCAGAGTATGCTGGCAGGGCGTTATCACTCTCTGCCGAGCAAAAATATTAAAGGCCAGCAATGCTGGCCTTTATGCTGTAATGCTGAAATAAATTAAATCAGTCCAGCAGCTTCGCGTAATTGTGCGGCTTTGTCCGTTTTTTCCCATGGGAAATGTTCACGGCCAAAGTGACCATAAGCGGCAGTCTCTTTATAGATAGGGTGCAGCAGGTCAAGCATCTGAATCAAGCCATATGGACGCAGGTCAAAGAACTCACGTACCAGCAGGTTCAGTTGTTCGATAGCAATTTTCTCGGTGCCAAAGGTTTCCACCATAATGGAAGTGGGTTCAGCCACACCAATCGCGTAAGAAACCTGAATTTCACAGCGGTCAGCCAGACCAGCAGCAACAATATTTTTTGCCACATAGCGTGCAGCATAAGCGGCTGAACGGTCTACTTTAGAGGGATCTTTACCTGAGAAAGCGCCGCCCCCGTGACGTGCCATACCACCGTAGGTATCCACGATAATTTTACGACCCGTCAGACCACAGTCACCCATTGGGCCACCGATCACAAAACGCCCTGTTGGGTTGATGTGATATTTAGTCTGGGCATTCAGCCATTCTTCAGGCAGAACTGGCTTGATAATCTCTTCCATGACGGCTTCCTGAAGATCTTTCAGGGCAATGGATTCCGCATGCTGAGTAGAGAGAACAACCGCATCGATACCAACAATTTTACCGTCGTCATACTGGAAGGTAATTTGACTTTTTGCATCCGGACGCAGCCATGGCAAGGTGCCATTTTTACGGACTTCAGACTGACGCTGTACCAAACGGTGAGCATAAGTAATAGGTGCAGGCATTAAAACGTCAGTTTCATTGGTGGCGTAGCCGAACATCAGCCCCTGGTCACCAGCACCTTGCTCCAGTGGATCTGTGCGATCGACACCTTGGTTAATATCAGGAGACTGCTTACCGATAGCGCTCAGAACAGCGCAAGAGTTAGCGTCAAAGCCCATGTCAGAATGTATATATCCAATGTCACGCACGGTCTGACGTGTGATTTCTTCAATATCAACCCATGCTTTGGTGGTGATTTCGCCACCGACTAATACCATGCCTGTTTTGACATAGGTTTCGCACGCAACACGCGCTTTCGGGTCTTGCTCAAGGATTGCGTCAAGAACCGCATCAGAAATTTGGTCTGCGATTTTATCGGGATGCCCTTCAGATACTGACTCGGACGTAAAAAGGTGTTTGGCCATATTTTTTTCACCCTAAGAGAATTCGTTTAGTTCAGGCTGCTGTTGAATGAGTAAGTGTAGCGGAATAAATCAATCTGATAACTCATTGGCACAGATTGAAAAACAGACAGTCTAACAGTGAATCGATATAGATGGATTCACATCCGGACGGCTATTTTAGATTATTCATTTAACAGATAGCCAGAGTTATTTGCGTCCCTGTTTGTAATGGGCTCGTTTTGGTAAGTCGAGTTATCCGGGATGGGGCGTGTCGCTTTTTTGCCATGAGTGTGGTTCGTGGCGTTCTGGCGGCAATGGATTACCGCGTTGACAGGGGGGATTGGCTGAGGTTGTTGTACCTGGCTGGATTGCTATGGATAACACCAGGGATTAGTGGGATTACGCTGAGAACCTTACTCCGAAAAAGGGCGTCAACCACAGCAATACAGCCGCATCAGGCGATGCGGCTGCTGAGTGAGGCCTGATATCAGTCTCAGACTACGTCTGGTTCCCCGGCTGTAGAGACGGGAATTAACTGGTTGAGGATAATTGCCGCAATAGCCCCTACCGCCACGGAGGAGCCCAGGAAGTACTGCACCAGCTCAGGCAGGGTACGGACATAATCTTCGGGCGCGAGGTTGGCAAAAAAAGCGAAGATAATCGGTAAACCGACAATCAGCATATTGCGTTCATCAAATTTCACAAAACGGATCACGCGGATGCCATTCATGGCGATAGTGGCACACAACACTGCAAATACGCCACCGATGACGGCAGCCGGAATAGAGGCAATCACAGCGGACAGCTTCCCGAATAACCCGAAAATGATTAACAGTACTCCGGCAGCCATAAAGGCAGAACGGCTGGCGATCCCGGTGATGGCAATAACCCCTGCATTGGAGGAATACCCGGTAACCATTGTGCTACCGATCAGGGCGCTCGCTGCACATCCCAGCCCTTCACCAACGGTTCCACGGTCAAGCTGTGGATCCGTTACTGAATGGTCAATAACGGCACCGACAGCGAACCAGGTCCCCGTCGTTTCCGCCATCAGCACAAGGTAAATAACGATGAATGTCACGGCGGCCTGCCAGGAGAAGGTCAGAGGATAATCCACCAGAGCAATTCGTGGCAGCATCAGCCAGCCTGCATCGCCAACGACACCCAGGTGGAACTGGCCGAGGGCAGCAGCCACAAGACATCCTCCCACCAGCGCAATCAGCACAGAGCACAGACGTAACCAAATCCCACGCCCGCCGCGCTTTATTCCCAGCATCATGCACAATACCAGTAACCCGGCTGAGACGGTGGCCAGTAAGATATTGTTATTGATTGATCCGCTACCGTAGACGGTAAACACATTGGCTTTCAGTGCCACAGGCAGCAGGGCGATTCCCACCACCAGGATGATTGTTCCGCCAACGAGCGGTGGTACCAGAAAGCGGATGATTTTATGAAACAGGCCGAAGGCTCCGAGCACAATAAGTAGCAGAGCGCCGGGTAGCATGGCTCCGTAGAGGGTAGATAATCCGGCCATTCCACCGCCTGCGGAAAAGGCGATGGCAACGACGGCCCCAATCGGAATATAGGAAGGGCCCTGGGCAATAGGTAAACGCATACAGAACCGGGTCTGTATCAGGGTGGCAATACCAGCGGCGATAAATGTTGACTGAATAAGTGAGGCAGAATCAGCGACAGAAAGGGACAAAATTGAAGCGATAATAAACGGGACGACATAAACATCCATCGCAAGTATATGTTGCAAACCCAGTAAGAATGCTTTGCTGATGGGGAGTTTTTCGTCTGGCTTGACAACCAGATTACCTTCAAAAACCTGTTTTTCCACGGTTTATATCCTGATTAGCAAAAGGTTAAATCAGCGTTCGGTAACCACGCGCCCCTGAACCCAGACACGGGAAACGTTACAGCGAGTGGCGTTATAAATAATTTTTTGCAGAACATCACGATGATCATCAAACTCGGGCCAGATAATGACGTTGGAGTCAGGAGACTGGCAGTCGATCAATAAAGCATCGAAGGCAAAGCCGGGTGCCAGCTGACCGATTGGCAGGTTAAGGGCTTCCCCACCTCCGCCGGTAGCCAGCCAAAAAGCATGAATAAAGTCAGCTTTAGCACCGGGCCGGCCGCGTTCTTTCGCGGAAAGTTGCGGGTTGACGCCATCATTCAGCGCGCAGGCGGCGGTCAGAAGATGACGACAGCTGTCGAACATCGAGGGGCTGTGCCCGCCAGCGATATCCGTTGCCAGGCCGATGTGTAAGGGCTGTTGCAGCCCATGTCGCAGAGGGAACACACTGTTTGCAAAGTAAAAGTTAGAGAGTGGGCAATGGGCTATACCCGCTCCTGTTGCCCGCAACGTGTCCATGTCGTCATCACTCAGGAAATTACAGTGAGCCATGATGGTTTGCCGGGTCAGTAAACCAAATTTGTGCAGGGCCTGAGCATCATGGATCCCAAAGCGATTTTTAACATACTCGTGTGCCCAGTCACTTTCAGAGCAGTGTGTCTGTACATGACAGCCTGTCTGGCCTGCTAATTCACCCAAACCGGTGAGCAAATCATCGGTACAGCTTGGGATAAAGCGCGGGGTGATGACCGGTAACACCAGGTTCGATTGCGGGGTAACAAGGGTCTGTACATCGCGAATAAACTGCGCGGTATCGTCGACAGCCTGATGTGCACTGCTATCGCGGTAGAAAGGAGGGCATTGCTCCGGGTTATCCATAGCAATGCGACCGACCAGGGCCCGTTGCCCTTTGGTGGCACAAATTTCAGCCAGGGCGAGGCTTGCTGCATTGTGCGCAGAGGCAAAATACATGGCGGTGGTGGTTCCATTGGCCAGCAGGGCATCCACCATTGGGGCATAGACCCGACGTGCAAAGTCGGTATCACTGAACCGTGCTTCCAGGGGAAAGGTATTGTCCTGTAACCAGGCGTATAAAGGCAGATCAAGCGCCTTTCCCATTTGCGGCCATTGGGGGGCATGTACATGGACGTCAATCATTCCGGGCATCAGATACTGATCATCACCAAGCTCGATAAGTGCATTGTTTTGCTGGTATGCACTTTTCTGTTCAGCATAACGGGGATCCGCTGGTGGGATAACCGCTGAAATAATTCCGTTTTGATCAACGCAAATCAGATATTTTTCAAGTAGATGGAGAGTTTCTGGGTCACTGGCGGTGAATGCCGTGGCCAGCACAGCAAAAGGTGCCGCCGGGGAAGAAGTAGGGAAGGACATGGTCATCGTGAGCCTCATCACACATTGTCAGGCTATTTTAAGGACAACAAATATAAAAGCAATCGTTTGCCTGTCGGGGGGGAGGAATATTTTTGATCGATATACCAGTGTCCAGGGGACTTGTGGGTGGTCGCTGCTTGCCAGCGTGTCAGACCACCCCGAACAGATAACGCAGCAAGGAGTAACTGACCATTCCACTGATAACTGTGATAAACAGGCTGCGGGACAATGCCCCGGCAAGTGTGGCTATCAGGGCAGCAATCAGTGACAGGCTGATCCCCCCCGATGTCAGGGCGGGTTTGGTGATTAATTCTGCCGCAATAAGGGCAGACATGATAGCCGCGGGAATAAAACCCAACCACTGGCGGACGGTGATCGCCAGTCGAAAACGGGACAGCAGAATCACCGGCAGCGTACGCATCAGGGCGGTAAGAACGGCGCACAGGATAATGGCAAGGATAATATCAGACATCATCTGGCTTCCTTTGCCGGGCCGTCAGACGCAGAACCAGAGTCGCGAGGGTGGCAGATATTGCGGCGGCAAAAACCACCAACAGACTGATGGAGAGATAATCAGCAGAGCAGAGTGTGAGAATAATAGCCACGATGATAGTCAGTGTTTCCAGCCCCTTCTGCTGGCTGGCAAACCAGGTCATTAATACCAAACCGATAAACATCGATACCAGGCTGAAACTGAGTCCGTCCATCACTGATGCCGGGATTGTTGAAGCCAGCCATGCACCCGCGAGGCACGCGATAATCCAGTTGATCCAGGCGGTCAGATTGAGCCCGGCCATCCAGTAAAAAGGAATGGTGCCATGACGGGCACTATGCTGCGCGGCGACGCCGAAAGTCTCATCGGTCAGTAACAAACCGCTTATGATTTTCTGGCCAAATGTATGTTCTTTGAAACCGAGGCTTAAGGCTGAACTCATCAACAGATAACGTAAGTTAACCAGTACTACACTCACGACCACAGAGACAATATCCGCCCCGGCTGCCCATAATGAATAAAACAGGAACTGGGCGGAGCCGGCATAAAGAAAAGCTGCCAGCAATGCAGTATGTAACAGGGAGAAACCTGAGAGTGTCCCCATAGCACCTGCAGCAAAACCGATGCTCCAGTAGCCGGTTACCGTCGGCAGGCAGGCAATCACGCCAGCCCGAAATTGTGTCCCCGCTTCACGGGTTGAAACAGAATGGGAATAGGGCAACATATTTTTCTAACCGTAAAGAAAAAGGTTACTGCCAATGAGAGTCGCGTCCGCCAGTATATACAAAAGTGCCGGTAGAACAATCCCCGGCTTACTGCCCGGCGGGGATGTAACATGAACCCATAACAGAGCGGGAATCAAGGTATTCAGGGAGGGAATAACAGTACTACTGCAAGGAACAGCGGGGCGACAGGCCATAGTTCCGGGCATAACACATGAGTCCCTGGCTGATGATATTGTTTCCCGGTATTGCTGTCATCATGATGACGAGAAGGGACGGAATACACTCAGTGGGAGCGTATCCCGCGTATTGTCAAACCTGACGGCGACTGCGGCGCATCATGACGAGTAGCTGCCAGAGCATGATGACAACCACCGCTGCTGTGGTGATAAATACCCAACGGAATCCGGCGACGGCCGAGATAGAGGCTCCCATCAATGGCCCTATGACATTGCCCAAATACATAAAGGACTGGTTGTATCCGAAAATGCGTCCCGTAATGCGATCACTGCACTGTTTCATTAGCAGTATCTGTACTGCCGGGAGCATGGCACCGTCTGCAAAACCGAGCAAAAAACGGAGAATACCAAGCTGCAGTGGCGTTGTGACAAACGACATGGCGAAAAACAGCACGATGGCGCAACACAAGGTGGCTATCAGAATACGTGCGGTACCTATCCGGTCTCCCAGGCGGCCTAAACGGGGGGCGGAAATCAGGGCAGAAATACCGGGTACAGCGGAGATAACCCCGGCCAGGAAAGCGATATTGTTGCTGTCAGGTGTCATCGATTTGATAAATAGAGCAAGTATTGGCCCGATGGAGCCGTTGCACAGCTGGATGACCAGTGTGGTGAAAAACAGGCTTATCACCAGCCCCGGGTGGGGTAAAGAGTCAAATATAGCTTTGGCACTCAGGCGTTCGGCTTTGTTGACCTGTGGGCGTGGCCCTTCTTTAATCAGTAAGAGGGTTACTACAAAGCTGATGGCTAGCAGGGCAGCTGTTACGAAAAAAACAGCGCGCAGCCCAACCATATCTGCCAAAAATCCCCCCAGTAACGGGCCGACAATCACCCCGCTTATCTGTGCCGTCGAAAGGGTGCTCAGTGCCCAGCCACTCTGATCCCTGGGGACTTGGGTGGCAATCAGGGCCATCGCATTCGGGATGTATCCTGAGGTTAGCCCCATGATGGCCCGCAGCAAAAAAAGCTGCCATACATTGGTGGCAAAGGCCTGAAGTAAAATGGCTATCGACATACCCAGGGAGGCACGGAGCAACATTAATTTGCGCCCCTTACGGTCAGCCAGACTGCCCCACATTGGAGATACGATGGCTGAAACCAGAAAGGTCACGCTGAATGTCAGCCCTGACCACATGGAAAGAGCCTCATGGGAGGTGACCCCTAGCTGTGAAATATAGAGGGGCAGAAATGGTAATATCTGACTGATGGCCAGCCCGATGAAAAAACAGCCAAACCAGACAGAGATGAGATTAACTTTCCAGGGTTTCATAATGTACTTTCATTATGAATCTTTTGTGGACAGAGTATCAGTCTATCAATTTTTTGGGGCAAATGCGTTGTCAGGAATGTGTTTTCCAGTGCCATGGGAAGATGAGGTTTCACTACTGATGTGGCACTGCCTTATCTCATTCGGGGCGTATCATAACGGCAGGGAACTGAGGGGACCGAATCATTTGCGGCGTACGCATTTTTATTTTGCATTTTTCCTTGGTTATCGGTATAAAGCGGCCCACTCGGCTTCACTAAAGCACACGATGTTTGTGCTGCCAACTTCCAGCCGGATTGCGCATTTTTCCAGAGCTTGTTTTATACAGTGCTCAACGTGTTAGCTTGTTGCATACCCATCAATGTATGCGTGGAGGTGAGTTGATTAATGAACCGTTGTTATTTGTTACCACAGGCATACCGTTCTGGTATCAATTTACCCCTCGCAACGTGCCTCTCGAGTTTTACATCCAGCCGATGTGATACCTATCTCGGTGCTTCTCAGAATTCACAGGCCGGCTTCTGAGCCGTCGTGTTGACTGAACAAGGGCGCTCTTGTTTGACAAGAGTTTTCTCGTGGTTTTCCCAATCTGTCATACAGATTTCGTTTATGTGTTTTACAATTAAATGAAGAAGAAGCCGATTGTACAGCCTGACTGTCAGACTTTTCTGCTACCCAATTGCTTTGGTAATGGGTTGTTATTGGAAAATCACTCTGCGACAGTAGTCAATGATGTCGTAAATTTGAAACAACTTGAGGTTCGCCATGACTGACAAAATCACTTCTGTTTCGGGTTCGTCAGTAGGCGAGCAAGATCAACACCGCTCCATGCAGGAGGTTGCTATGAGTTCTGAGGATGCCAGCAGAATGCTGCGTACATACAATATTGCCTGGTGGGGTAATAATTACTATGACGTCAACGAGCTGGGTCATATCACCGTATGCCCGGATCCCGATGTTCCGCAAGCGCGTGTTGATCTGGCCGAGCTGGTAAAAGCACGTGAAGCTCAAGGGCAGCGCTTGCCAGCATTATTCTGTTTTCCACAGATCTTACAGCACCGTTTACGCTCAATTAATGCGGCCTTTAAGCGCGCCCGTGAGTCTTATGGTTATAACGGCGACTATTTTCTGGTGTACCCCATTAAGGTTAACCAGCATAAACGTGTTATTGAATCGCTGATTAACTCAGGTGAACCTTTAGGCCTGGAAGCAGGATCAAAGGCTGAACTGATGGCGGTACTGGCCCATGCGGGGATGACGCGTTCGGTCATTGTCTGTAATGGGTATAAAGATCGCGAATACATTCGTCTGGCACTGATTGGCGAGAAGATGGGCCATAAAGTCTATCTTGTCATCGAGAAAATGTCGGAAATTAGCATTGTTCTGGAAGAGGCTGAACGCTTGAATGTGATCCCACGTCTTGGGGTTCGTGCGCGTCTGGCTTCCCAGGGGTCTGGCAAATGGCAGGCATCTGGTGGTGAAAAGTCCAAATTTGGTCTGGCGGCAGTGCAGGTTTTGCAGCTCGTTGAGATGTTACGGGAAGCGGGACATATTGACAGTTTGCAGTTGCTGCATTTTCACCTTGGTTCACAGATGGCGAATATTCGTGATATCGCGACTGGGGTGCGTGAATCCGCTCGCTTCTATGTAGAACTGCATAAACTGGGCGTCAATATTCAGTGCTTTGATGTGGGCGGAGGCTTAGGGGTTGATTATGAAGGAACGCGCTCCCAGTCTGATTGCTCAGTAAATTATGGTCTGAATGAGTACGCCAATAACATTATTTGGGCGATTGGTGATGCCTGTGAAGAGTTCAATCTCCCACACCCAACAGTCATCACTGAATCCGGGCGTGCTGTTACTGCGCATCATACAGTACTGGTCTCTAATATTATTGGTGTTGAGCGCAATGAGTACACCATGCCGACGGCGCCAGCGGAGGATGCCCCGCGAGCTTTACAAAGCATGTGGGAAACTTGGGGGGAGATGCACGAGCCAAACAACCGTCGCTCACTCCGGGAATGGCTGCATGACAGTCAGATGGATTTACATGATATCCACACGGGCTACGCTTCAGGAAGCTATTCGCTACAAGAGCGAGCCTGGGCAGAACAGCTCTATCTGGGGATGTGCCATGAAATTCAGCGTCTGTTAGATCCCAGTAATCGCGCACACCGCCCGATTATTGACGAGCTACAAGAACGAATGGCGGATAAAATTTACGTCAACTTTTCTTTGTTCCAGTCAATGCCAGACGCATGGGGCATTGATCAACTGTTCCCGGTAATGCCACTGGAAGGATTGAACCTGACGCCTAAACGTCGTGCAGTACTGCTGGATATCACGTGTGACTCAGACGGGGCTATTGATCACTATATTGATGGGGATGGTATTGCGACCACGATGCCAATGCCTGAGTACGACCCGGAGAATCCGCCCTTATTAGGTTTCTTTATGGTGGGCGCATACCAGGAAATTCTTGGCAATATGCATAACCTGTTTGGTGATACCGAAGCCGTTGATGTCTTTGTGACAGCTGATGGTGCTGTGAATGTGGAACTGTCTGATGAGGGGGATACTGTTGCTGATATGCTGCAGTATGTCCAGCTGGATGCGAACACGTTGCTGAAGCATTTCCGTGACCAGGTGAAACAGACGGATCTGGATAGTGAATTGCAACAGCAGTTCCTGGAAGAGTTTGAAGCTGGCTTGTACGGATATACCTATTTGGAAGATGAGTAAGTTATTCACGCGATGAAAGATTCAACACAGGGGCTTGATGCTGGCTTGAATCTGACACCGGTAGCGACGATAATTTACTCAAACAGTTACTGCAGTCCCTGAGTTGTTCACGTTGCAGGAAGAGGGTAAGTGGATGCACCCCGGGTGGCTTACTCAGGTAAGTGATACGGGTTAGCTAACACCGCCAGCACACATGTGACTTGGATAATGACGGGCATAAATCCCTTTCTCGTCGGGTTTAACGACGCGGAAGGGTTTTTTTTTATTATCCTGGCAATCAAACGAGAGGTCAGACAATGAGCACCTTAGGCCATCAATACGATAATTCTCTGGTATCCAATGCCTTTGGTTTTTTACGCTTTCCGCTAAATTTCCAACCCTATGACAGTGATGCGGACTGGGTTATTACGGGGGTGCCATTTGATATGGCGACCTCCGGCCGTGCGGGCGGGCGTCATGGGCCAGCGGCAATTCGTCAGGTTTCCACCAATCTGGCCTGGGAAGGTAATCGCTTTCCCTGGAACTTTGACATGCGCGATCGCCTGAAGGTGGTTGACTGTGGCGATTTGGTCTACGCATTTGGTGATGCGCGGGAAATGAGTGAGAACTTGCAGGCCCATGCGGAACGTGTCCTGGCCAGCGGTAAACGCATGCTTTCTTTTGGTGGTGACCACTTTGTGACTCTGCCACTATTGCGTGCTCATGCGAAGCATTTTGGCAAACTGGCGCTGGTGCATTTCGATGCCCATACTGACACTTATGCTAATGGATGCGAATTTGATCACGGTACGATGTTCTACACTGCACCGAAAGAGGGATTGATCGATCCTAACCATTCAGTGCAGATCGGTATTCGTACTGAATTTGACAAGGACAATGGTTTTACCGTACTGGATGCCCCACAGGTCAATGATCGTACTGTTGACGACCTGTTGGCACAAATCAAGCAGGTTGTCGGTGATATGCCGGTTTATCTGACCTTCGATATCGACTGTCTTGATCCTGCCTTTGCACCGGGTACAGGAACGCCAGTGATCGGTGGGTTGACCTCTGATCGGGCACTGAAACTGGTACGCGGCCTGAAAGATCTTAATATTGTGGGCATGGACGTTGTAGAAGTTGCCCCAGCATACGATCAGTCAGAAATCACTGCACTGGCTGCAGCGACTCTGGCACTGGAATTGCTGTATATTCAGGCGGCCAGGAAAGGCGAATAAGCTTAAGAGCTTACCCTTTCAGGGTAAGCTCTTAAATTGAGTGTGTTGATGTTCTGGGAAGGGAAACGCGTATGCTCCTTCTGCTTCCTTAGCTCAACGGGCAAATCGTTGTGTAATAAAAGCACTGGCTGTTTTGATCCCCGCCAGAGTTATCGTGTGTTGCACGTTATCTTCCACGCTGAGTTCCGCCTGAACGCCAGCAGCGCTTAATGCTTCCGCCGCTTTTTGACTCTCTTGCCAGGGGATCACTGGATCCGCTTTACCATGAATCAGTAATGCAGCGGATTGAGCAGCTGGTCTCAGTGGCAGGGGGGATGCGAGTCGCCCGGAGAAGGCAACCACACCCGCCAGGGGATAGTTTCCCCGTACTAATGCGTCCAAAGCCATTATTGCCCCCTGGGAAAAACCAGCCAGAACTACGCGATCCTGTCCCGGGTTAATTTCTTGCTCCCTGAATACCTCTGCTAATTTGGCATCAAAGGTATCCCGTGCGGCGGCAATACGTGCGGGGCGGCTCGCTTCAGTAATACCATTAATGCTAAACCACTGAAAACCAGACCCCATATCGAAAACTAGCGGGCCATCTGGTGAGGCGACCTGTGTCTGGGGTATGGCTTGTTGCCAGTATTCTACGACGGGCAGTAGATCGCTGCCTCGACTGCCCACACCATGTAACATGACGATCAAATTTTTGCTCATGATTTTCCCTCCAGTGCGTAGGCACGCATATCTGGCCCTTCAGGTACGATCCCGGTCGGGTTCAAAGCCCGGATTGAATAGTATCCCTGTTTGATGTGGTCAATATTGACGGTATCCCTGATGCCCGGTATAGCCAAAATACGGCGCGTATAGCTGTCAAGACAGGCATATTCTCTCAGCTGGCGCAGATTACATTTGAACAGGCCATAATAAGCCGCATCAAAGCGGATTAGTGTCACGAACAGCCGAATATCTGCCTCGGTAAAGACATCACCCAGTAAGAAATCGCGCCCGTCAGCAAGGCGAGACTCTAGCTTATCCAGCATGCCGAAGACTTCTCTTACGGCTTCAGCGTAACTGATTTGCGTGGTCGCAAAACCCGCCCGGTACACACCATTATTCAGTGAGGGATATATTTCAGCGTTTAAGCGCTCAATCTCTTGCAGGAGGTCGGGTGGGCAGAGGTCAATATCCGACTGGGCGAGATGACCAAAGCCACTGTTAAACATGCGTACAATATCCGCAGACTCATTGTTAACGATGGTATGCGTTTTTTTGTCCCATAATACGGGGACGGTTGCCCGCCCGGTAAAAGTGCCGTCGGCCTGGGTATAGAGCTGATGTACCCATTCGGCATGGTTCAGCGTATCCCGGTTAGCACCGGGATAATCACCAAAATGCCAGCCTTCATCCAGCAGCCAAGGTTCCACCACGGACACACTGACCACCTCTTCCAGTCCCTTCAGCTTGCGGGCAATCAGTGTTCGGGAGGCCCATGGGCAGATCAGTGCCACATAGAGATGGTATCTGTCGGGTTCGGCGATAAAGCCCGCATCTCCCGTCAGGCCAGCACGGCCATCAGGTGTCACCCAGTGACGAAAACTTGATGTTTGACGAACAAAACCACCTTTTTCGTCGGTAGACTGTACCGGATGCCATTCAGCCGTCCATTTCCCGTTAACCAGCATGTTGCTCTCCTTAACGTTTGAATGACGTAGGTTTTAATGCATATTTACCATCACCGATGAGGGCAAACACAATCAGACCCACAATCCAGAATGCCGGGAACTCCCATCCACCGTTGGTATTGGTAAAGAAGAATCCAGCAGGGCCATGTACTGTGGCAATGGCACCTAACAGTACTGGGATCAGTATGATGGCGACCACACGGGCATAGATCCCGAGGATTAAGGCAATACCACCAACAAACTCAATCGCCATGGTCAGGTAGGCAAGACCGCCGGGCAGCCCCAGAGAAGCAAAAAACTGTGCGGTGCCCGCAGGGGTGAAGACAAAAAACTTCAGGCCGAAATGTGCCAGAAACAAAATGCCTAAAGCCAGGCGCATGATGAAGGCGGCATAAGGTGCTGTGCGTTGATCTAACATAATATTTTCCTCTCATAGGTTGATAAGAGGAAGATACGCTCTTTCTGCTTAAGTTATTATCCCATCAGAAAGAGCATGTTTATTTCCAAAATGGAAATTATTGCCAATTATCTTCCCATCCGGGGCGACCGGAAAAGGATTCTGCCAGGAAGTCAATAAATGCCCTGGAGCGTTTTTGCCAGGTATTTCGCCGGCGGATAGATGGCATACAGGCCCAAGGGGGGGGCCTCATACTGGGAAAGTACCGGAATTACTGCGCCATTCTGCAGGGCTTCCCCTGCAACAAACGTTGGCACCCGTGCAATACCTAACCCTTCTGCCGCTGCACGCAGGCAAACCTCTGCATTGGAAAACTTCATTCGTCCCTGAATAGGATGCAGATACTGCCGTCGATCCTTGTCGATAAATGGCCAGGCGAGTGGATCGCGAAAGTTTGTGTCAACAATACAGTGATGTTCTGAAAGCTGGTTCCAGTGGGATGGGGTCCCGTGTTGCTGTAAATAGGTTTTTGACGCAACCAGGACGATACGAATATCACAAAGCTTACGGGCTATCAGGTTGCTATCCGTAAGGTGACCAATACGCAGTGTCAGGTCGAAACCTTCATTGACCACATTAACTAAACGGTCAGCAAAACTTACGTCCAGTTCAATATCAGGATAGCGACGGGCAAAAGTAATCAAATGTCTGGTCAGTTGGGTCGTTCCAAAAGTGACTGGGGCTGAGACCTTTAATAAACCTGCGGGGGTCTTAGAAGCATTGAGTACGTCATCATTCAGTGCGTCATATTCTGCCAGTAGTGGGCGAATTCGTTCATAGTAAGCCAGCCCTACCTCGGTCGCTTTTAACGAGCGGGTACTGCGGCTGAAAAGGCTGACTGACAGCTCGTGCTCCAGTCTGGTAATCAATTTAGATGCTTGTCCATGGCTGGTGGACAACCGCTGTGCGGCGGCAGTAAAACTGCCAGTTTCCATTACGGCAATGAACATCCGATCACAGTCGAGCCTCTCCATCTTCTTTTCCTGCCTTCTTTAATCAGCGAGGTATCAAGGGGTATTCAGATAACCTGAAACGCCCCTTGATATGCTTCACTCTGTCAATGGGATTTATTTCAGGCCGTCCGCCGCCATGCGTTCACGAATATGTTCAGCACGTCCGCTGGATGCTGGATGATCATCCAGCATAGAGCTGGAATGCCCCCCATCCAGCTTGGCCAGCTTTTCAAAGCTGGTTGCCAGCCCATTCGGACTGATATTACGTTTACGTAACAGATCATAAGAGTAATCATCGGCTTCGGATTCCTGGCGCTGGGAGAACTGGGCATTGACCAGTTTTTCACCTAA
This sequence comes from Citrobacter sp. JGM124, assembly GCF_018257795.1. Classification (GTDB taxonomy): domain Bacteria; phylum Pseudomonadota; class Gammaproteobacteria; order Enterobacterales; family Enterobacteriaceae; genus JGM124. Next base: position 264,487 of record NZ_JAERJD010000008.1, read on the forward strand.
ATCCCCGACTTGAGACTGGGATAAATCACCAATAACGCCGCCAACAGAGGCCGCAGCGACACGTACTGCATTCGTTCCCATCGCAACCTGCATTCCTTTTTTTACATGCCCCAGTGCGACGTGTCCCATTTCATGGCCGAGTACGCCTTCCACTTCATTATCATTCATGATCTCCATCAGACCGCTATAGACACGAATGCAGCCATTAGCCATGGCAAACGCGTTGACATCCTTAGTGATATAGACCTTATAGTTGACTGGCATCCCGTTAATATTATCCCCTAACGCTTTGGATATTTTATTTAAGCGCTGGGTATAGACACTGTTTGCCGGAGCCAGCGTTGCTTTACTGTCTTGTTGCTTACAGGCTTCGTCACTGAGTTGTTTTACCTGAGCATCGCTGAGTGTATAGGCTTGCAGTGCACCAACACTGGAAGTTAACAGGCCATCAGAGTTCATGTTTTGACAGCCGCTCAAAAAGAGGGTTACGCCCAGAGTGATGATAATGGGGTGTAACTTCATGTTCATATCCTTTTGACCGTGGTAATCGTGGAATAATATTGAGCTTAATCGCCCGTGACCAGGTTGTTTATTCTTAAATAAGCAAGACGGTATACGCAGTAGACTGCATAAGATGCAAGCGTTTTCGTCAGATTTATCAGGCGTTACGCTGACACTACATGTACATGTAACTCCCCCTGGTGTACATTGTCGGGAGGTTATTTAGCTAATCTATATTAGCCATGGCGTCAACTTCCACTATCCGATCTGGAGTTAAAATGTCCTCTCGTAAAGAGCTTGCAAATGCAATTCGTGCGCTCAGCATGGACGCAGTACAAAAGGCGAAATCCGGGCACCCTGGTGCACCAATGGGGATGGCCGATATTGCTGAAGTCCTGTGGCGTGATTTTTTAAACCATAACCCTCAGAATCCATCATGGGCTGATCGGGACCGTTTTGTGCTTTCTAACGGCCATGGATCAATGCTGATTTATAGCCTGCTGCACCTCACCGGCTATGATCTGCCAATCAAAGAGCTGGAAAACTTCCGTCAGCTGCATTCTAAAACTCCAGGCCACCCGGAAGTAGGTTACACCGCCGGTGTTGAAACGACGACTGGGCCACTGGGTCAGGGGATTGCCAATGCGGTAGGCATGGCGATTGCAGAACGCACCCTCGCAGCCCAGTTTAACCGTCCGGGCCATGATATTGTTGATCACTTCACCTACGCTTTTCTTGGTGATGGTTGCATGATGGAAGGCATCTCCCATGAAGTGTGCTCCCTGGCGGGTACCCTGAAACTGGGCAAACTGGTCGCATTCTATGATGACAACGGCATCTCTATTGATGGGCATGTTGAAGGCTGGTTTACTGACGATACCGCGAAGCGTTTTGAAGCGTATGGCTGGCATGTGGTTCGCGGCATTGACGGTCATGATGCTGACGCCATTAAACGTGCAGTGGAAGAAGCGCGTGCGGTTACTGACAAACCGTCACTGTTGATGTGCAAAACCATCATTGGTTTTGGTTCCCCGAACAAGCAAGGGACTCACGACTCTCACGGCGCTCCGCTGGGGGATGCTGAGATTGCATTAACACGCGAAGCTCTGGGCTGGAAATATGCACCGTTTGTTATTCCTCAGGACATTTATGCCCAGTGGGATGCCAAAGCTGCGGGCGCACAGAAAGAAGCCGCCTGGAATGAGAAATTTGCCGCCTATGCAAAAGCATTCCCTCAGGAAGCTGCAGAGTTCTCTCGCCGTGTGAAAGGTGACTTACCGGCAGATTTCGATGCGAAAGCCAGTGAACTGATTGCCAAACTGCAAGCCAATCCGGCGAAAATTGCTAGCCGCAAAGCTTCCCAGAATTCAATTGAAGCCTTTGGTCCATGGTTGCCAGAATTCCTTGGTGGATCTGCTGACCTGGCACCTTCTAACCTGACCCTGTGGTCTGGTTCTAAACCGATTAATGAAGACGAAGCGGGTAACTATATCCATTACGGTGTTCGTGAGTTCGGTATGACTGCTATAGCGAACGGTATTGGCTTGCACGGTGGTTTCCTGCCTTATACCTCAACCTTCCTGATGTTTGTTGAATATGCGCGTAACGCCGTGCGTATGGCTGCACTGATGAAGCAGCGTCAGGTTCTGGTGTATACCCATGATTCTATCGGCCTGGGGGAAGATGGCCCGACTCACCAGCCAGTAGAGCAGCTTGCTGCCCTGCGTGTGACACCGAACGTGAGCACATGGCGTCCCTGTGACCAGGTGGAATCAGCAGTAGCATGGAAATACGCTGTTGAGCGTAATGATGGTCCAACCGCGTTAATTCTTTCGCGTCAAAATCTGGCACAACAAGAGCGCAGCCCACAGCAATTGGCTGACATCGCGCGCGGTGCCTACATTCTGAAAGACAGTGACGGTCAGCCAGACCTGATTTTGATCGCGACCGGTTCTGAAGTTGAACTGGCTGTGGCAGCGTGGGAAAAACTGACTGCTGAGGGGGTTAAGGCTCGTGTTGTCTCTATGCCGTCAACGGATGCGTTTGATAAACAAGACGCCGCTTACCGTGAGACTGTACTGCCTAAAGCGGTTTCTGCCCGTGTAGCAATTGAAGCGAGCATTGCTGACTACTGGTTTAAGTATGTAGGCCTGAATGGCGCCATTGTCGGTATGACCACATTCGGTGAGTCAGCACCTGCCGAGCAATTGTTTGAAGAGTTTGGCTTCACAGTAGAAAACGTGGTAGCCAAGGCGAAAGCCATTCTGTAAGCACAATAAGTGATATTATTGTGATTAAGGGTCGCCAGGGCGACCCTTTTTGCTTTGCCCGGTTTTGCTAATGCTTTGGTTTTTATTCCATCGGAATCATTTTTTGTTGCATTTATTCCCATCAAAAATGTGATGTTCGTCAGAACTTGGTGTGCTAATGGGGGAAGTAACGTTCCATTTATTCATCGGATCACTTAATATAGCTGAACCGTTTCAGTTCTGGTTTCATCAGACGATAAAGCGAATAATTGCTGTTTCATGGGAGAGAGGATTCCCCTCAGGTGGTGGCTGGATTACTCTGTCAACCACGTAATTCCCAGGATACTGGCAGGAGAGATATGACTGTACGCATCGCTATTAATGGATTTGGCCGTATCGGGCGCAACATTGTTCGGGCGCTGTATGAGTCTGGTCGCCGGGCGGAAATCAGCGTTGTTGCCATTAATGAGTTAGCCGATTCTGCAGGTATGGCTCATTTACTCAAGTATGATACCAGCCATGGTCGTTTTGCCCTGGATGTACGCCAGGAACGCGAACTTCTTTTTATCGGCAATGATACGATCCGCTTGCTGCATGAACCTACCCTTGAAGCACTTCCCTGGCGCGAGCTTGATATCGATATAGTCCTCGACTGTACTGGTGTTTACGGCTCACGTGCTGATGGTGATGCACACTTGGCGGCAGGGGCTAAAAAAGTGCTCTTTTCACACCCAGGTGGAGCGGATATTGATGCGACAGTGGTATTTGGTGTTAACCACCAGTTGCTAGAAGCGCATCATAATATTGTTTCTAATGCATCCTGTACGACTAACTGTATTATTCCCATAATAAAATTACTGGATGATGCTTATGGCATTGAGTCAGGAACAGTAACCACTATTCATTCGGCTATGCACGATCAGCAGGTTATTGATGCCTATCATCCGGATCTGCGTCGTACACGTGCTGCCAGTCAGTCCATTATCCCGGTTGATACGCGTCTTGCATCCGGCATTGCACGTATTTTGCCAAAGTTTGCTGATTGTTTTGAGGCGATAGCAGTACGAGTACCGACCATTAATGTGACGGCGATTGACTTGAGCGTAACAGTAAAAAATGCAGTAAAAGCTAATGAAGTCAATGCATTGCTTCAAAAGGCAGCAAGAGAATCATTTCGTGGTATAGTTGATTATACGGAATTACCACTGGTCTCAATTGATTTTAATCACGATCCGCATAGCGCAATCGTTGATGGTACTCAAACTCGGGTCAGTGGCCAGCATCTGATCAAAACGCTTGTCTGGTGTGATAATGAATGGGGCTTTGCTAATCGAATGCTTGATACGACGTTAGCAATGGCTCAATGTATTTCAGGTGAGACGCAAATAGCGTCTATAAAATTTTAAGAATCAATGAGAGGTTTCACCATGTCTGTAATTAAGATGTCCGATCTGGATCTTGCGGGAAAACGTGTCTTTATTCGTGCTGATCTGAACGTGCCTGTTAAAGACGGCAAAGTCACCAGTGATGCACGTATCCGTGCCTCTCTTCCGACGATTGAACAAGCTCTGAAACAAGGAGCAAAAGTCATGGTCACCTCTCATTTGGGCCGCCCAACTGAAGGTGAGTACAACGAAGAATTCTCTCTGCTGCCGGTTGTTAATTACCTGAAAGAAAAACTTTCGTCCCCTGTACGACTGGTTAAAGATTACCTCGATGGGGTTGAGGTTGCAGAAGGTGAATTGGTGGTTCTTGAGAACGTTCGCTTCAATAAAGGCGAAAAGAAAGACGACGAAACCCTTTCCAAGAAATATGCGGCGCTTTGCGATGTATTTGTGATGGATGCTTTTGGTACCGCTCACCGTGCTCAGGCTTCTACTCATGGTGTTGGTAAATTCGCGCCAGTGGCCTGTGCAGGCCCACTGCTGGCAGGTGAACTGGAAGCGCTGGGTAAAGCACTGAAAGATCCTGCTCGTCCGATGGTGGCTATCGTTGGTGGTTCCAAAGTTTCTACTAAACTGACCGTACTGGACTCGCTCTCTCATATTGCTGACCAGTTGATCGTCGGTGGTGGTATCGCGAATACCTTTATTGCAGCTCAGGGGCATAATGTTGGTAAGTCCCTGTACGAAGCTGATTTGGTGGATGAAGCCAAACGTCTGCTGACGGTTTGTGATATTCCAGTACCGACTGATGTTCGTGTTGCTACTGAGTTTTCTGAGACAGCAACAGCAACAATGAAATCAGCCAGCGATATCAAAGATGACGAACAGATCCTGGATATGGGCGATGTTTCTGCGAATAAATTGGCTGAGATCCTGAAAAATGCCAAAACTATTCTGTGGAATGGCCCAGTGGGTGTATTTGAATTCCCTAACTTCCGTAAAGGAACAGAGATCGTGGCGAATGCTATCGCGGAGAGTGACGCATTCTCTATCGCGGGTGGTGGTGATACTTTGGCGGCAATCGATCTATTTGGTATTACTGATAAAATTTCCTATATCTCTACCGGTGGTGGTGCATTCCTCGAGTTCGTCGAAGGCAAAGTGTTGCCAGCCGTTGCGATGCTTGAAGAACGCGCGAAGCAGTAATGGTAGCGGGCAGAGATATCTGCCCGTTGGTTTTATTTCCCCGGAATAATACGTGGGATAAGCTCAATTTTTCACAGACTTACAGGACGCATCCATATGTCTAAAATTTTTGATTTCGTAAAACCAGGTGTACTGACTGGTGATGACGTACAGAAAGTTTTCCAGATTGCAAAAGAAAACAACTTTGCACTGCCTGCGGTAAACTGCGTCGGTACTGACTCCATCAATGCTGTGTTAGAAACGGCTGCAAAAGTTAAAGCTCCAGTTATTATTCAGTTCTCTAATGGTGGTGCAGCATTTATCGCCGGTAAAGGCGTAAAAACTGACGTTCCTCAGGGCGCTGCTATCCTGGGTGCAATTTCTGGCGCACATCATGTTCATCAGATGGCTGAGCATTACGGTGTACCTGTAATTCTGCATACTGACCACTGTGCGAAGAAACTGCTGCCGTGGATCGATGGCCTGCTGGATGCGGGTGAAAAACACTTTGCTGCTACCGGTAAACCTTTGTTTTCTTCCCATATGATTGACCTGTCTGAAGAGTCACTGGAAGAGAACATTGCAATCAGCTCTAAATATTTGGCTCGTATGGCAAAAATGGGTATGACCCTGGAAATCGAGCTGGGCTGTACTGGTGGTGAAGAAGACGGTGTGGATAACAGCCATATGGATGCTTCTGCTCTGTACACCCAACCGGAAGATGTTGATTATGCATACTCTAAACTGATTGAAATCAGCCCGCGTTTTACCATTGCGGCTTCCTTCGGTAACGTACACGGCGTCTACAAACCTGGTAACGTGGTATTGACTCCAACTATCCTGCGTGATTCTCAGGACTATGTTTCTAAGAAACATAACCTGCCACACAACAGCCTGAACTTCGTATTCCACGGTGGCTCAGGTTCCTCTGCCCAGGAAATCAAAGACTCCGTAAGCTACGGTGTTATCAAAATGAACATTGATACCGATACCCAGTGGGCAACATGGGACGGTATCCTGCAGTATTACAAAACTAACGAAGATTACCTCCAGGCTCAGTTGGGTAACCCGAAAGGCGCCGATCAGCCGAACAAAAAGTACTACGATCCACGTGTATGGCTGCGTGCAGCCCAGACATCTATGATCGTACGTCTTGAGCAAGCGTTTAAAGAACTGAATGCGGTAGACGTTCTGTAATTTACGTTTGTTATCCACATCAAGCCCGCGAATGCGGGCTTGATGCTATTGAGGTATAGCGTGGCATATCTGCCCGTTATTCATCCCCTTCCTTATTCCAGTCTGTTTGCTTATTGCAAGCCAGAATATTTTGTCCGGGACAATCGTCCGTTATCTCCCTATTCAGACTCTTTTCGTACCTGACAGCAAACCTCTTTGGCATATTGGTTTATTCTTGTTTACCCTGTACGGATGACGCGTGGTCGCTTTTGGGCGTAACCGTTATGTATAACCTATCAGACAAGGAATTTTTAATGGAACAACTTCATGTAGTAGATAAGATTGGTAGCGCGGGTGGCTGGTTGGTTGACAACCAGGAGCTACTGTTAAGTTATGTGGTCAATATTGTGGCTGCCCTTGTTATTCTGATAGTTGGTATCGTGGTGTCGCGTATTGTATCTGGAACGATTAATCGTTTGATGAAAGCCAGACATATTGATGCCACCGTGGCTGACTTCCTTTCGGCTTTGGTTCGTTATGGCATTATCGCTTTTACCCTGATAGCAGCCCTGGGGCGTGTTGGGGTACAGACCGCTTCAGTTATTGCGGTATTAGGCGCCGCAGGCTTGGCTGTGGGACTGGCATTACAAGGCTCACTCTCAAACCTGGCCGCAGGTGTCCTTTTGGTGACCTTCCGCCCGCTACGTTCTGCAGAATATGTTGACTTAGGTGGTGTTGCGGGAACTGTGCTGAGTGTACAAATTTTTTCCACTACGTTGCGTACATCGGATGGCAAAATTGTTGTGGTGCCAAACGGTAAGATTATTAGTGGCAATATTATCAACTACTCTCGTGAGCCGGCGCGACGTAATGAATTTATTATTGGTGTTTCTTACGATGCCGATATCGATCAGGTAAAACAGATTCTTACTAATATTTTGAAGTCGGAAGAGCGCATTCTTCAGGATCGTGACATCATTGTTCGTGTACATGAGCTGGGGGCGTCTTCGGTGAATTACATTATGCGGGCATGGAGTAACAGTGGCGACTTACAGGCCGTCTACTGGGACGTGCTGGAGCGTGTTAAAAAAGAACTGGATGCTAATGGTATCAGCCTGCCATATCCACAAATGGATGTGCATGTAAACCAGATCAAAAGCACAGACCAGGCATAGTATTTAAGAAACAGGGGAGGGGACGTGCTCCTCCCCTGTAGCGGTTGTCAGCTGGGTATCATTAATACGCCGCTGCTAAATATTCATTTCTCTTCCCTGCGCTTTAAATTAATTTTATTAATGTTTCATTAAAATTATCCATTTAATCTAATAATAAAAAGTCATTACACTCCGTTTCAGTGAGGTGAAACCGAAGAGGTGTGTTGTGCTATTTTATTATTTTCAAGGTATTGCATTAGGCGCAGCCTTAATACTGCCACTGGGACCACAAAATGCCCTGGTGTTGAATCAGGGGATCCGTCGCCAGTATCACATCATGATTGCGACGCTATGTGCTATCAGTGATTTGGTTCTGATTTGGGGGGGGATATTCGGTGGTAGTGCATTGCTGATGCAGTCTCCATGGCTCTTAATGCTGGTGACCTGGGGTGGGGTTCTGTTTCTGCTTTGGTATGGCTTTGGAGCATGGCGTACTGCATTGAGTCGCAATATTGAATTGACCACTGTCGAGACAATGAAACAAGGGCGCTGGAAGGTGCTGGCACTGGTTCTGGCCGTTACCTGGCTTAACCCCCATGTCTATATTGATACCTTGGTGGTCTTGGGTAGCCTGGGAGGGCAGTTGGACGATGGTCCAAAACGTTGGTTCGCTCTCGGAACTGCCAGTGCTTCGATTATTTGGTTCTATGGCCTGGCGCTGATGGCGGCCTGGTTAGCTCCTCTTCTGCAGACTGAAAAAGCGCAGCGTGCAATTAACCTGATCGTCGGGGCCGTAATGTGGTTTATTGCCCTACAATTGGCTCTGGATGGAATGACACTTTTCAGGCAGTTAATCACATAACTCGCTTTTGTCTGATAGACAAATACCGGCAAGATCTTATGCTGATGAGGATAACAAGAGTAACACTTCTGACACCGACTGCGGAGGAAATACAGTGACGTTTAAAATGTTAGCATTATCTGCATTGATTGGGCTGGGGGCTGTTTCAGCTCAGGCGAATGAATTACCCAATGGCCCGCATGTGGTGACTTCCGGGGCTGCCAGTGTCAGTGCAGTGCCTGATATGGCGACACTGGCTATTGAAGTGAGTGTCTCAGCGAAAAATGCGGCTGACGCTAAAAAACAGGTTGATGAACGTGTAGCCCAGTATATGACGTTCTTACAGCAGAATGGGGTAGAAAAGAAAGATATTAACGCTGCCAATCTGAGCACTCAGCCTGAGTATGAGTACCTCAAAGAGGGGAAAACCCAGCTGAAAGGCTATCGTGCAGTGCGTCAGGTGGAAGTCACCTTACGCCAGCTTGATAAAATGAGCCCGTTGCTTGATGGTGCACTGAAAGCGGGGTTGAACGAAATTCGTTCCGTCTCGTTAGGCGTTGCCCAACCAGACGCGTTTAAGAACAAAGCTCGCCAGGCCGCGATTAATGATGCTATTAATCAGGCTCAACAGTTAGCCGAAGGTTTTCACCGTAAGCTAGGCCCGGTGTATAGCATACGCTACCATGTTGCTAACTATCAGCCAGCCCCTATGGTTCGTATGATGAAAGCTGACTCCGCCGCACCGGTTTCTGCCGAAGATACCTACGACAGGCAGTCTATTCAATTTGATGACCAAGTGGATGTGGTATTTGAACTTGAACCACCACAAGCCTCTGTCGCCCAGTAAGTGATAATCAACAATCTCCCGCTTTATACAGGGGAGATTGTTATTCTGTATCTTGTCTTAACACCTTATGGGCATATTCCAGTAATGCATCAGTAACATTGCGCATCATTCGGCTTTCTGGGGCAAAGCGGTGCCAGTAGAGCATCCGTCTTTGTAACAAACCGGGTGTTAAATCAATTAACTCCCCGCTATTTAATTCACGCTCAATTTGCAAGTGTGGGATCATACAACAGGTCGTCCCTTGACGGGCCAGCTGCACGAAGGCTTCTGATGAATTCACAATATGGCATGGCACACTACCGGGGGATAAATCGAAGTTTTGTTGTAAAAATGCCTGGTGCATATCATCAAGATGGTCAAACGCGACGGCAGGAGCTTTCAGTAATGCCTGGCGGGTTACCCCATTGGGGAAGTAGCGTTCGGCAAAGGCTTTGGAGCCGACGAACAAATAGTCCAGGGCTCCTAGCCTGTCTACCAGACAGCTGGGTAGCGGCTGAGGCTGAATGGAGACTGCACCCACCACTTCACCACGACGTAAACGTTCCTGGGTCCGTGTCTCATCCTCTACCTGAAGATTCAGGCGGACAGGGGAATCAACCAGTACTGGTGCCAGGGCGGGCAACAACCAGGTCGCCAGACTGTCGGCGTTAACGGCAAGAGAAAGCAGCAGGGGAGTTGAGCCCGTCTGCTCGTCACCTAACCACTCTTCTTCCAGTAGTTCAACTTGACGCAGCAGTGCCAGTAATTTTTGCCCTTGTTCAGTGGGGCGAGGCGGAACGGTACGAACCAAGAGTGGTTGGCCGAACATATTTTCCAGTTGTTTAATACGTTGTGATACCGCTGATTGTGTAATACACAGCTTTTGGGCCGCGCGTTCAAATCCACGTTCACGAATGACGGCATCCAGTGCCTGTAATGTTCTATAGTCCGGGCGTTTCATTATTATTTATTCACTCTTATCTGCGCTATGGTAGCACTATGACATATATTTATTACCGATCCAGATTAAATCCTCTGGTAACTATCATACTCCAGGTTGCTTAGAGCTGGTGTTCGTTTATTTCGTGCTGCTTGCACAACAGTTCTCTACTGATCGGCTCTCTTTTGATGACCCCTACTATGAATTGTATTATTCAGGCGATCTTTTGACTATGTTCGGGGATTAACACGCAATATTGCGACCTGGTTGAGCACATTTTTGCCAACATGATTTATAATATGCGCCAGTCTTCATAGCACAGGCAGAACATTATGACGCAGGATGAACTGAAAAAAGCAGTGGGGTGGGCAGCATTGCAATATGTACAACCAGGTACCATTGTTGGTGTGGGTACCGGGAGTACCGCAGCACATTTTATTGATGCCCTGGGGACAATTAAAGGCAAAATTGAAGGTGCCGTCTCCAGTTCTGAGGCCTCTACCGCCAAACTGATCAGTTTGGGGATACCTGTTTTTGACCTTAATCAGATTGATTCCCTGGGTGTGTATGTGGATGGGGCTGACGAGATTAATGATCAACTACAGATGATTAAAGGCGGCGGTGCGGCATTAACACGTGAAAAAATCATCGCTTCAGTGGCTGATACGTTTGTTTGCATCGCGGATGCATCTAAGCAAGTTGGTATTCTTGGAACATTTCCACTGCCCGTAGAAGTGATCCCCATGGCTCGTAGCGCTGTTGCCCGTAAACTGGTCAAACTGGGTGGGCGCCCTGAGTACCGGCAGGGGGTAGTGACTGATAACGGTAACCTGATTCTGGATGTATACGGTTTGAGCATTATGGAACCGATTAAACTTGAAGATGAAATAAATGGCATTCCTGGTATCGTCACTGTGGGGCTTTTTGCGCGTCGTGGTGCTGATATTGCGCTGATCGGTAGTGAAAATGGTGTGATTACATTAAAGAAATAGCATACTCTTCAGGGGACGCTTTGCGTTCCCTGTACTCAGTAATATTGCTACAGGGAGCGGGCCGCATATTCAATCGAATGGTACTGCTTCAACGACCTCAAACTCTTCGGCTACCAGTTCCATATCCTCAGAGTAAAAACCAGCCCGGGTGAAAAAGGCTTTATGTTCTTGCCGCCAGTACTCAAGGCTCAGATCTCCTTCCCCTTCTTTTCTGGCAAATTCTTCAGTGACCTCGTAGAAACGCAACAGACGCATTGAAACCATTCTGATGACACACACAGGGTTCCCCTGTCCATCAAGAATAATATTATGGCTTCCTACTTTGGGGGAGGATGCTTCAGCAAGGAAGGCTGCAAGAGAGCCACAGGATGCAGTTTTAATCCCTTTTACCACTAAATCTGCAAGTTGATTGGCCATTTCAGGGCTGTCACCCATTGCCCATGCCTGGGCGTCCGGATACTTTGTTGTTAAATGGTCAAGTAGTGACATCATTAAATAACTCATTCCAATAGACGAGTGCATAAATCTAACACTGTTTTGAGGCGTGCGTCATCTGACGCCCGTCAGCCATAAGCGAAGGGTATATTTCATGCCAGTATAATGTGAATTTATAGCTGAGTGGGTTGTGTGAGACCATCATGTGCAACGAAAATGCATAAGAGTACGGATTGTACTATCAGGTGCACTCCATATCATTACTGGGTTTTAATATTAAAAATAACCAGAATTCGTTGTTTTTAATCTGCTTTGTGGCTATTTAATTTGTTTTAACAGGATTATTGCGTACCAAACCTGTCTTCAATACCGGACAATAAATAAAGGAAATTATTTTTAGGGGTATTTTGGTGACATATATCACATTCATATTGCAGTTCTGTTATTCATCTCTGGTAATCACTGTTACTCAGTAGATTATTCTGATACGTCATTTTTCTGCGCTTTTTCCTGAGGGAAAGCGCAATCGTTTATATTGCCCCGAGCGTAGATTTTGATATTTTGACAGGAGGGACACATCTGGTTGTACACAACAAATCTGAGAATCATAGGGTCGGGAAATGGCAAAAGTATCACTGGAAAAAGACAAGATTAAATTCCTGCTGGTTGAAGGCGTGCATCAGAAAGCCGTCGATAATCTCCGTGCAGCGGGCTATACCAACATTGAATATCATAAAGGCGCCCTGGACAGTGAGGCATTAAAAGAGGCGATTCGTGATGCACATTTCATTGGTTTACGTTCCCGCACTCATTTGACCGCAGATATTCTTGCTGCTGCAGAACGTTTGGTGGCTGTCGGTTGCTTCTGTATTGGTACTAACCAGGTCGATCTGGATGCAGCGGCTAAACGTGGTGTACCTGTGTTTAATGCGCCTTTCTCGAATACCCGCTCCGTTGCGGAACTGGTTATTGGTGAGCTGTTGTTGTTACTGCGCGGTATTCCTGAAGCCAATGCTAAAGCCCACCGAGGTATCTGGAATAAACTGGCAGTGGGTTCTTATGAAGCTCGTGGTAAAAAGCTCGGTATCATTGGCTATGGTCATATTGGTACTCAGCTTGGTATCCTGGCTGAATCTTTGGGGATGCATGTTTTCTTCTATGATATCGAGAGCAAATTGCCGTTGGGGAACGCTATCCAGGTACAGCATCTCTCTGATTTGCTGAATATGAGTGATGTCGTCAGTCTCCATGTGCCTGAAAATGCTTCCACTAAAAATATGATGGGGGCATCTCAGATCGAGATGATGAAACCAGGGGCTTTGTTGATTAATGCCTCACGCGGTACTGTGGTTGATATTCCTGCTTTGTGCGATGCATTATCCCGTAAGCATCTTGCCGGTGCCGCAATTGATGTGTTCCCAACGGAGCCCGCAACCAACAGTGAACCTTTCAGTTCACCGTTGTGTGAGTTTGATAATGTGCTTCTGACGCCGCACATCGGTGGTTCCACTCAGGAAGCACAGGAAAATATTGGCCTGGAAGTTGCCGGGAAACTGGCTAAATATTCCGATAATGGTTCAACTCTGTCTGCGGTAAACTTCCCGGAAGTTTCTTTGCCATTGCATGGGGGAACCTCCAGTCGTTTGCTGCATATTCATGAAAATCGTCCGGGTGTGATGACGGCACTGAACCAGATTTTTGCCGAACAGGGCATCAACATAGCCGCTCAGTATCTACAGACAACGCCGCACATGGGGTATGTGGTTATTGATGTGGACGCGTCTGAAGAAGTCGCGGAAGGCGCACTGAAACAGATGAAAGCTATTCCGGGCACTATCCGCGCACGTTTGCTTTACTAAAAGACAGCCACGCCTCGGTGCATTAGTCGAGGCGTTATTGCCATTGCCAGAGGCGTGATGGTGTGACGACGGCAGGTAGCGGTATATCCCATGCTTCAACGGGAAGTTCCGGGACCCACTGGCAGTCATGTGCCAGGCCAACAGGATAAAAATGGTGTTGCTGCCGGTTCTGCATAGTGCGATCGTAAAATCCCCCGCCCATCCCCAGTCGCTGTCCTTCACTGTCAAAAGCAACCAACGGTGTGACCAGAACATCCAGCTGACTGACGGGCAGTACCTGCCTGACATCCAGCCTGGGTTCCATAATATTTAGTCTGTTTTTGATTAATGGTGTGTTTTCGTTATAGCGCAGAAATAGGAGGTTTCCCCTGCTAAAGGGGTGTAAAACCGGTAAATAGACAGCTTTATGGGCTTGCCACAGGGCATGAATCAGAGGGGCTGTATTCAGTTCGCCGTCAAAAGAGAGAAATAATGCCAGATTTTTTGCCTGAATAACTTGCGGCAAGGCCATCATGCGTTGAGCGGCAAGTCGGGCGGAACATGCTTGTTCATCCGCTGACAGCGCGCGGCGTGACTGTCGCACAATTTGGCGAAGTTCAGTACGAGATTTACAGTGAGTCATAGGCAGAATGCCTGTTCAAAGAGGGGGGTTCTCCAAGATGCCGCTGCAGGCTGTAACCCTTGAACCCTTGGTTCAAGGTGAACATGTCGTCACAGTCTTCAGGCTTCTCGGACGAACCGAGCATGCACACCGACCATGGAGCGCCACATTCTGTTGGTATGAAATATCGGCTCAGGGGACTGGCCCGCTTGCAAACATCTCAGAGAAATTCTATCTGTTACTGAGCAGTATAATCGACTTTTACGCGTTATTCAAACGCTGGAGTCTGACGATCTGCCGGACGGCCTTGTTCCAGTAAGGCCCGTTCAATTGTTTGTTGCAGCATGCGGATACGTTCTTCCATATTCGCGGCATAGTCACGAGTTTTGGCTTTTTCCTGCGCCAGTTCATAACAAATATTAAGTGCTGCAATAAACACTAACTGCTCTGTGTTCGTCACTCTGGTACGAACTTTTAAATCTTGTAAACGCTGACTCAGTTCTTCCGCAGCCTGATTCAGCGCATCCTGCTGTTCCGGTGGGCAATTAACGCGTAATGAACGACCGAAAATTTGAATATCGACTGGTTGTGCAGACATGCTACCTTCCTGCTGTTGACTCGCCCGCCTTAACGTTATGGGTCTCCAATAACGTAAGGGGCGTCACTATAGCCACCCTAATATTAAGATACAAGCCCTTTTCTGGTATCTGGAGGGGTCCAAGTGGTAGCATAACACACTCCTCCTGCTAACGACGATGAATGCGCATGTCTATACAAAATGCAATGCCTGCCTATGATGCGGTTGGCCAGTTACTCAATGAACAAGGTGTCGGGCTAACCCCGGCAGAAATGCACGGTTTAATCACTGGAATGTTGTGCGGTGGTAACAATAGTGAAAGCAACTGGCAAACCCTGCTTCATGATTTAACCAACGAAGGCCTGGCGTTTAGCAAAAACCTGGCTGATGCCTTACGAGAAATGCAGGGTGCAATTGCTGATGCACTGGAAGACGATGGTTTCCTGTTTCAGCTCTACCTCCCTGATGATGAAACCGCTACCGTGTTTGACCGGGCAGATGCACTTTCTGGCTGGGTTAACCATTTTTTACTCGGGTTGGGCGTGACACAGCCTAAACTGGATAAAGTGACGGGTGAAACTGGCGAAGCGATTGACGATTTACGTAATATCGCCCAACTGGGTTATGACGAAGATGACGACCAGGAAGAGCTGGAAATGTCTCTGGAAGAAATTATTGAGTACGTTCGTGTTGCAGCTTTACTGTGCCATGATAGTTTTACCCGTACCCAGCCTGTTGCACCAGAAACCAACAAACCCACACTTCATTAATCAAAAAAATTTCAGGGGGAGTGATGAAACAGCAGCTTGAATTTCACCGTCGTCGTCAGGCTTTATTGGCCAAAATGGCCCCGGCAAGTGCCGCTATTGTTTTTTCGGCACCTGAAGCAACGCGTAATGCTGATAGTGAATATCCCTATCGTCAGAGCAGTGATTTTTGGTATTTAACCGGTTTCAATGAACCAGAAGCGGTACTGGTGCTGATTAAGAGCGATGTGACGCACAGTCATACCGTACTTTTTAATCGCGTACGGGATAAAAACGCAGAGATCTGGTTTGGTCGTCGCCTTGGGCAGGATGCCGCCCCTAAAAAACTGGGGGTGGACAGAGCACTGGCATTTAATGAGATCGACGAACAGCTCTACCAATTGCTGAATGGACTGAATGTGGTGTACCACGCTCAGGGTGAGTACGATTATGCGGATAGCATTGTGTTTGCTGCCCTGGATAAGCTGCGCCGTGGCAGCCGCAAAAATCTTAAGGCTCCAGATACCTTGATTGACTGGCGCCCCGTCTTGCATGAAATGCGCCTGTTCAAATCGGAAGAGGAGTGCGCAATACTCCGTCGTGCGGGCGAAATCACCTCTCTGGCCCATACCCGCGCAATGGAAGTTTGTCGCCCGGGCATGTTTGAGTACCAGCTGGAAGGGGAAATTCACCACGAATTTAACCGCCATGGTGCCCGTTATCCATCCTACAATACCATTGTCGGTAGTGGGGAAAATGGCTGTATTCTGCATTACACTGAAAATGAAAGTAAAATGCAGAGCGGAGATTTAGTCCTTATTGATGCGGGGTGTGAATACCAAGGATATGCCGGGGATATCACCCGTACTTTTCCCGTCAATGGCAAATTTAGTGCTCCCCAGCGTGCCATTTATGACATTGTGCTGGAGTCTCTTGATACAGCACATGCGCTATATCGCCCAGGCACGACGATTCAGGATGTCACCGCACAGGTTGTGCACATTATGGTCACGGGGTTGGTTAAACTGGGTTTGCTGCAAGGGGATGTGGATACTCTGATTGCCGAAAAAGCATATCAGCCATTTTTTATGCACAGCCTGAGTCACTGGCTGGGACTGGATGTGCATGATGTGGGTTTTTATGGCCCTGAACGGTCACGTGTCCTGGAGCCGGGTATGGTTCTGACGATTGAACCTGGACTCTATATTGCCCCCGATGCTGATGTCCCAGCGGAATACCGTGGGATTGGGATCCGCATTGAAGACGATATCCTGATAACTGAAAACGGTAGTGAGAATTTAACCGCCGGTGTTGTGAAGTCCGCTGATGATATTGAAGCATTGATGGCCGCGGCACGGCAGTGAAGAGCATCCTATGAGCAGCATCATTATTGTAGGGGGAGGGATGACAGGCGCCACACTGGCACTGGCTATCTCCCGGCTAACACAGGGGAAACTCACGGTTCATTTAATTGAAGCCGTGAGCCCTGACAACACGTCTCATCCAGGCTTTGATGCCCGGGCTATCGCTCTGGCTCAGGGTACCTGTCAGCAGCTCACGCGTATTGGTATTTGGCCTGCTATTGCTGATTGTGCGACCGCTATTCGCACGGTGCATGTGAGCGAGCGTGGCCATGCCAGCTTCGTCACGCTGGAGGCCGAGGACTATCATATCCCGGCGCTTGGGCAGGTAGTCGAGCTGCATGATGTTGGCCAGCGCTTGTTTGCCTTGTTGCAAAAAGCACCTGGGGTCATCTTGCACTGCCCGCAACGTGTCACCGCTTTTCAGCGTGAGCAGGACAGCGTGAATGTCACTCTGAGTGATGGAACCCGGCTTGAAGGCAGTTTACTGGTTGCAGCGGATGGTTCCCGTTCCTCTTTGGCGGCACAATGCGGCATCGTCTGGCAATCTCATAATTACCAGCAAGTGGCTGTCATTGCCAATGTTACCACCTCGAGCCCGCATCATGGACGCGCTTTTGAACGTTTTACGCCACATGGCCCATTGGCGATGCTGCCCATGTCCGACAGGCGCTGTTCACTGGTCTGGAGCCATGCTCAGGATGCCAGTGAACAGGTTGCAAGCTGGAGCGATAGCGAGTTCTGTCAACACTTGCAGCAAGAGTTTGGCTGGCGTTTAGGGCGAATTACTCATGTTGGGAAGCGTCATCACTACCCACTGGCGTTGACCACGGCCGAGCAAACTATTTCCCATCGCCTGGTATTAGCAGGAAATGCGGCACAAACGTTACACCCTATTGCCGGGCAGGGGTTTAATCTTGCCTTGCGGGATGTGATGTCACTGGCAGAGAATCTTTCTCAGGCCTGGCATCAACAACAGGATCCGGGCAGTTATCCGGTACTGGCTGCCTATCAGCAACAACGGTCGGCAGACAGAGGAATGACCATCGGTATGACAGACAGTCTGGTTCATTTGTTTGCCAATGACTGGTCTCCTTTAGTGGTGGGGCGAAATCTGGGCCTGTTGGCGATGGAATATTTTACTCCAGCACGTGATGTGCTGGCTCAGCGCACGCTAGGTTGGGTTGCGCGTTAAAGGAGAGTCAATTTGCAAAGCGTTGATGTGGCGATTGTCGGTGGTGGCATGGTCGGGCTCGCGGTGGCCTGTGGCCTTCAGGGTAGCGGGTTGCGAGTTGCGGTACTGGAAAACCGTATTCCTGAACCTCTGCCTATGGATGCTGCCCCAGGATTACGTGTATCCGCTATCAATGCGGCCAGTGAAAAACTCCTTACCCATTTGGGAGCCTGGCAAAACATCGCCATGCGAGCCAGTTGCTACCATGGTATGGAAGTTTGGGATCAGGACAGCTTCGGGCGAATTGATTTTCATGATAGAAGCCTCGGTTTCAGCCACTTGGGGCATATCGTTGAAAATGCCGTTATTCATTCAGCATTATGGCAGCGTGCCGAGCAATGTTCTGATGTGACACTACTTGCCCCGGCTGAAATTCAGCAAGTTGCCTGGGGTGAGAACGAGGCTTTTCTGACCCTGAAAGAGGGTGATATGTTAACCGCACGGTTGGTCGTTGGCGCGGATGGAGCCCACTCATGGCTGCGGAACAAGGCTGATATTCCACTCACCTTCTGGGATTATAATCACCATGCCATAGTGGCGACCATTCGTACCGCCGAACCGCATCAGGCTGTTGCCCGCCAGGTGTTTCATGGTAACGGCATTCTGGCTTTTCTTCCCCTGAGTGATCCGCATCTTTGTTCCATTGTTTGGTCATTGTCCCCTTTTGATGCACAGGACATGCATACCGCAAGCGATGAGGTATTTAACCGGGCTCTTTCTGCTGCGTTTGATTTCCAGCTGGGGCTATGTCAGGTGGAAAGTGAGCGTCAGGTCTTTCCATTAACGGGACGCTATGCACGCAGTTTTGCAGCACATCGTCTGGCATTGGTTGGCGATGCTGCACATACCATTCATCCTTTAGCCGGGCAGGGGGTGAATCTGGGCTTTATGGATGCCGCTGAACTGGTGTCCGAACTGCGTCGCCTGCACAGAGAAGGTAAAGACATTGGGCAGCATCTCTATTTACGGCGCTATGAACGGAGCCGTAAGCATAGTGCCGCAGTAATGCTTGCCAGCATGCAGGGTTTCCGTGAACTGTTTGCCGGTAACCATCCCGCGAAAAAGTTAGTGCGGGATATTGGGCTTAAGCTGGCGGATACTTTACCGGGTATGAAGCCTAAACTGATCCGACAAGCAATGGGATTGGACGACCTGCCAGCCTGGTTACGCTGATTCCTGATTACAGATATCCGTAAATCATTTCATCACACCCTTTCAGATTTCCTGAAAGGGTGTTTTTTCTTCGTTTGAAATATTCTAATCCTTGGTAAAGTTTCGCATTATATTTTCTAATCTGATGGTTTTGGGATGAGAGTTTTTTCATTTATGAAAAAGTAATAAATGTAAAGTTCATCACGTTATTCAATCTCAATAATCATTTTTATGTGACGAATATCTCAATTTACCCCATGAGAACACCAGACATTGTTTTTTCTGATTTGACAATAAGCTAATGCAAAAGCCATTTTAGCTTATAGTTTCGCTGGTTATTCGGTGATAACTTCAACAAAGAATGGTGTTTGCAGCGCTGCCTTAACAGTGGCTGGTGCGGGTTTTATCTGGCGGTTGCAGGCGCTTATATTGCTTTCCGACCGATGGGTTAAAAGAGGAAAAAATGACTCAACAAACCCCCTTATTTGAACAGCATCAGCAATGTGGTGCGCGTATGGTTGATTTCCATGGCTGGATGATGCCATTGCATTATGGCTCCCAGCTTGATGAACACCATGCCGTCCGTACTGATGCCGGTATGTTTGATGTTTCTCACATGACTATCGTTGATCTTCATGGTAGCCGGGCTCAGGAATTTTTACGTTACCTGGTCGCCAATGATGTCGCGAAACTCACTCAGCCAGGAAAAGCGCTCTATACCGGAATGCTCAATGCATCCGGCGGTGTGATTGATGACTTGATCATCTATTTCCTGGGAACTGACTATTTTCGCCTGGTGGTGAACTCTGCCACGCGTGAGAAAGATCTCGCCTGGATACGTCAACAAGCTGAACCCTTTGCGGTTTCTCTGTCTGTACGGGATGACCTCGCCTTGATTGCTGTTCAGGGGCCGAATGCAAAAGCCAGGGTTGCGACACTACTCAGTGATCAACAGCGTCAGACCGTTACAGGTATGAAGCCATTCTTTGGTGTTCAGGCGGGTGACTTGTTTATCGCCACGACCGGTTACACCGGCGAAGAGGGCTATGAAATTGCCCTTGCCAATGATCAGGCGGCGGATTTCTGGCAACGGTTACTGGCCGCCGGTGTTACACCTTGCGGATTAGGCGCGCGTGATACCTTGCGCCTTGAAGCAGGAATGAATTTATACGGCCAGGAGATGGATGAAGAGACATCGCCACTGGTTGCGAACATGGGGTGGACTGTTGCCTGGCAACCTGAAGATCGTGATTTCATTGGTCGCGAGGCACTGGAGGCACAGCGTTCAACGGTAGAAGAAAAACTCGTGGGCCTGGTACTGGAAGACAAAGGAGTCCTGCGTAGTGGGTTACTTGTTCGCTTTACTGATGCGGCCGGTCACCTTTATGAAGGCAAAATCACCAGCGGCAGTTTCTCCCCTACACTCGGCTACAGTATCGCCCTCGCGCGGGTCCCAAAAAATATTGGTGATACGGCGATTGTTGAGATACGCAAGCGTGAGCTACCTGTTAAGGTCACCAAGCCTGTTTTTGTACGGGCGGGTGAACCAGTGCCATTTTAATCGATTGCGATATGATGTCAGGAGAAAACAATGAGCAATGTGCCGAATGAATTAAAATATACCAAAGAGCATGAGTGGTTGCGTGAAGAATCTGACGGTATTTTTACTGTAGGTATTACACAGCACGCCCAGGAATTACTGGGTGATATGGTCTTCATTGATTTACCGGAGGTAGGAACCCAGGTCAGCCAGGGAGACGACTGCTCCGTCGCTGAGTCAGTAAAAGCAGCTTCAGATATTTATGCGCCCATTAGCGGTGAGATTGTTGAAGTTAACCAGGCACTGGAAGATTCGCCAGAACTCGTTAACAACGAACCTTATGGAGATGGCTGGATTTTTAAAATCAAAGCCAGCGATGCAGCCGAACTGGAAGCATTGCTTATTGCTTCTGCTTATGAGGCTTTGCTGGAAGACGAGTAACTTAGCTCAGATGGAACACGTGGGTGTTCCCGCCCAGAAGCACTGGCTCTGGAAGCACAGAGCCAGTTTCTGATGCGTTACATGTCATAGTTCAGGCAGCAGGGCATTCTCTGTGTTGTGGCCTTCCTGCAACTTGAACTATCCGGTGTTTATCTCCTTTCAAAAATTCGCCTGTTTCAGGAACTGCTGCCCATGACCGAATCTTTACACCAGCTTGAAAATAAAGAAGCCTTTATTCTCCGCCATATCGGCTCTAATCAACAACAACAGCAGGATATGCTGGATGTTGTTGGTGCTCCCTCTTTGAACGCACTGATTTCTTCTCTCGTGCCAGAAGATATTCAGCTTTCCAGCCCTCCGCCTGTTGGTGACGCTGCCACTGAATTTGCCGCACTTGCCGAGCTCAAAGGGATTGCCGGGCGTAATAAACGTTTTAAAAGCTACATCGGAATGGGGTATACGGCAGTACAGACCCCGCCGGTCATTCTGCGCAATATGCTGGAAAATCCTGGCTGGTATACGGCTTATACACCTTATCAGCCTGAAGTATCTCAAGGACGACTTGAAGCTCTGTTAAACTTCCAGCAAGTTACCCTCGACTTGACCGGCATGGATATTGCCTCAGCTTCACTGTTGGATGAGGCTACAGCAGCTGCCGAAGCAATGGCAATGGCAAAGCGTGTCAGCAAACTGAAAAATGCGCACCGCTTCTTTGTCGCGGCAGATGTTCACCCGCAAACGCTGGATGTCGTGCGTACCCGAGCAGAGACTTTTGGTTTTGACATCATTGTCGATGACGCTGAAAAGGTACTGGATCACCAGGATGTATTTGGCGTTTTATTACAACAAGTGGGCACCACTGGTGCACTTCATGACTATCAGTTACTGATTGAGCAGCTGAAACAGCGTAGCATTATTGTTGCTGTTGCTGCCGATTTTATGACGCTGGTCTTGCTTGACTCTCCAGGTCAGCAGGGGGCGGATATTGTCTTTGGCTCGGCTCAACGTTTTGGTGTGCCAATGGGGTACGGTGGGCCTTACGCTGCTTTTTTTGCCGCTCGTGAACCGTTTAAACGGGCGATGCCAGGGCGCATCATTGGCGTATCACGTGATGCAGCGGGGCGCACGGCTTTGCGTATGGCAATGCAAACACGTGAGCAGCACATTCGCCGGGAAAAGGCGAATTCTAACATTTGTACCTCACAGGTGTTACTGGCCAATATTGCCAGTCTGTATGCGGTTTACCATGGTCCTGTGGGGCTAAAGCGTATCGCTTCTCGTATTCATCGTCTGACCGATATTCTGGCAGCTGGCTTGCTGCAGAAAGGTAAGTCGCTGCGTTATACCCATTGGTTTGATACACTCTGCCTTGATGTCGTTGATAAAGCAGATGTGCTGGCGCGTGCTGAAGCCCGGGAAATTAACCTGCGTAGTGATATTCTCAATGCCGTGGGTATCACCCTTGATGAAGCCACGACACGTGAAGATGTATTGGCGCTGTTTGATGTACTCCTGGGTGAAGATCATCAACTGGATATCGATACTCTTGATCAGCAAGTGAGTATGGCCGCCCCCTCAATACCTCCGTCGTTAATACGTCATGATGCTATTCTTACGCATCCGGTATTTAATCGCTACCACAGTGAAACCGAGATGATGCGTTATATGCACAGCCTTGAGCGTAAAGACTTGGCCTTAAATCAGGCAATGATCCCGCTGGGATCTTGCACCATGAAGCTGAATGCGGCTGCGGAGATGATCCCGATTACTTGGCCAGAATTTGCCGAGTTGCATCCTTTCTGTCCGGCTAACCAGGCGGAAGGCTACCATCAAATGATCTCCCAGCTTTCTGACTGGCTGGTGAAACTCACTGGATACGATGCCCTGTGTATGCAACCCAACTCTGGCGCACAAGGGGAGTATGCTGGCTTACTGGCGATTCGTCGTTATCACGAAAATCGCCAGCAGGGGCACCGCCATCTTTGTCTGATCCCGAGTTCGGCTCATGGAACAAATCCGGCATCTGCTCAGATGGCTGGCATGGACGTTATCGTTGTGGCTTGTGATGCAGACGGTAATATTGACCTACAAGATTTACGTCTGAAAGCAGAAACTGCAGGTGATGCTCTCTCTTGTATTATGGTGACTTATCCTTCCACACATGGTGTGTATGAAGAGACTATCCGTGAAGTCTGTGAAATAGTGCATCAGTTTGGTGGTCAGGTTTATCTTGATGGTGCCAACATGAATGCCCAGGTGGGGATTACCTCCCCCGGATATATTGGGGCGGATGTTTCCCACCTTAATCTCCATAAAACTTTCTGTATTCCGCACGGTGGTGGTGGGCCTGGCATGGGGCCCATTGGTGTTAAAGCGCATTTAGCTCCTTTTGTTCCTGGACACAGTGTCGTACAGATTGATGGGATGCTGACTCAGCAAGGTGCTGTTTCAGCCGCACCATTCGGTAGCGCATCTATCCTCCCCATCAGCTGGATGTATATTCGTATGATGGGAGCTGAGGGCCTGAAAAAAGCGAGCCAGGTTGCTATCTTAAATGCTAACTATATTGCTACTCGTTTGAAGCATGCTTTTCCGGTGCTTTATACTGGCAAAGATGGCCGGGTTGCCCATGAGTGCATCCTTGATATTCGCCCGATAAAAGAGAGCAGCGGGATTAGTGAACTGGATATTGCGAAACGCTTAATTGATTTTGGCTTCCATGCTCCGACCATGTCATTCCCGGTAGCAGGCACGCTGATGGTTGAACCAACGGAATCAGAAAGTAAGGCTGAACTGGATCGCTTCATTGATGCCATGCTGGCAATTCGTGATGAAATTGAATATGTGATTAAGGGAGAGTGGCCGCTGGCTGATAATCCTCTGGTTAATGCGCCACACACCCAGGATGAGATGGTGGCGGAATGGGGACATCCATACAGTCGCGAGCAGGCAGTATTCCCTGCCGGTTATACGAATAAATACTGGCCGACGGTCAAACGGCTGGATGATGTTTATGGTGACAGAAATTTATTTTGTTCCTGTGCACCAGTAAGTGATTATCAGTAAATTGATTTGTAAATAAAAAAGGGCATGAACATGCCCTTTTTTATAATAAAGGATCTGGCCTGGAATATAGTTCATTTTGGGAGGCTGTTATACAGTATGCGATATCTGAGTCATTCTTTATAATAGTTATCATCGAAAGTCAGCGAACTATAGTTTATATTTTTTGAGCAGTGTATAAACTATAGTGCTGATATCTTCCTAAGGGATGTTTTTTATCCGGCTATTCAAATGAATCGATACTCATAGCTAAATTTGGGTTTGTACTTGTGGCGGTGGTTTGATTATTCTGATACAGCCAGGTTTCATCTGCGTTTGTCAGGAAAATATTCTGATCGAAGTTTTTTGTCGCATTGCCATTTGCATCCAGAGAGAAATTGATCTCCACAGGAGATGACGATGTTGTGGATGGAAGAATGGTCTTTCCTGACATGGATAGCTGGTAACCTAATCCGCTTTTATCTGTACTGAATAAGCTATTGCCAGAAGAGCTATTTGTGTATAGTTTCATATTCACGATTCTGTTTTTCAGCAAATCTACCGGGGTACAGGAAACACTAGCAGAACCAATAGACGTGAGAGTCTGTCCATTTGATATTAGATTATCATTAATATTTATGGGCTTTGTACTTGGAATACCATTGAGTGAATAGGTACAATTCCCTGTCGCAATGTTGCTGAGATTTTTTAAAGAAAATTTGAAGTTTTTGGCATCATTATTGCTGTTTATGCCACCTTGTCCATCAAGTTGATAAATAGCCAAATCACCATTAAATCCAGATGAAATATTCCCCGTTTTTTTTATGAAAACCTGAACTGTGATTTGTCCTGTTTGCGAACCTCCTTTTGAAACATGAATATCAGTTTGTATTTTACTGGTTGTTAAGTCATAAGTTTTCCCGTTATAAACCAGACCAAATGACATGCCTGCTGGTAGTGTGGTTTTATCAGGGAAGGGATAGAAATAGACATATTCATCAACGTCTGCCTTATCGCAGTATATATTTCTAGTATATTCCATGGACCGCCAGATGATTTCACCATTCTGAGCGGACTCGGGTATAATAATATCTGCAACACTTTCAGAATCTGTAGTTTCCTTCACATTATTAATAACGGCGTAGCAATCTAATGCAAATGAAAAATTTGAAAAGGAAAGTAAAAAAACAAACATTATAGAGAGAAGTATTTTCATTATCTATATCCTTAATGTCATTACAGCTTAATGGCACTGTGATGATATCGTCAGCGTCTTTAAGATCCTGATAACCCGATAGTAAATGTCAGGTTAAATATTAATTATTATTTCACCTTCACCATGAAATATTTATCATGATGAAGGTGACCAATAGATACAACTTACAACGATGGCGTAACTATATTCACTGTAGCCAGACTGAATTTCAGTGTAACGCTTGCCTCCGCCACTGATGAATTCATTGTGGATGCTATGGTTACATTGTTTGATCCGGCAATAGAACTTGATACGGCTGTGGTCACCGTCCCATCACTGGACGTACTGATTTTTCTGGCTTCTGTTAACACAGGGGAGGTTAACGTCAGCTCATATGATGGCACGGTATTACCGTATTGATCTTTCACGGTGATTAAAATGTCATAACTTGTTGCCCCATCCGCTGGCGTTAATTTCTTTCCGTTACTCAGTACCGATGCGGTGATAACAGCACTCGCGGCATCAGCATCAATGGAATAAATTGGTGACTCGGTGGCGGTTCCCCAGTCAGTGAGTTGCAACGAGGCTTTGAGCCCTGTCCCTACCGTATTAGCAGTATAGGTACGGCTGTAAGTCCCGTTGCTATTCTCTATCCAATTGCTATTCGCCTTTGTGGTTGCATTGGCGACATCAACAACAGAGTCTGTTAAGGCGCTGACTTTTCCTGTGACGATGTTACCCTGTGCATCTTTGAGAGTCACTGTGACCAGCATATCTGTCTTAACCACATAAGCACTCTGGTTTGTCTCGATAGAAGAGGTTCCGACAACCGGCGCCCCTGCCGCAAACAACAGGTTCAGACTTACGGCTGTCGTGGTTGGCTGACTGCCCAAATAGGCCTGGACCTGCGTGTTGCCTGCTTTTGTGTTGGTTAACGTGAATATGGCTTGTCCGCTGGCATTGGTAGTAATGGTTTGTGTGGCTGGTGCTGCGCTGTTATTTGCACTAAAGACGACACTCACATCCGGCACCAGGTTGCCCTGTGCATCTTTGACGATTGCCTGGACCTTATTTTCTGCCTTGCCGTCAGCGATACTATTATTCGTGACGATGGTAAAGTCCGTCGATTTCAACTCTGCAGTTTCCGAATCAGCTTTAAATGTGAGAACAGTCGTTTTGCTGCTTTCATTGATACTAAAGGTATAGTCCTCTGAACCTGCATTGGTATTCGTGATACTAACGGTTAATTGCCCGTTGGCATCAGTCGTATCATTCGCAGGAACCGTGCTATAGCCTGCAGTGGTAGGCACAGTAATGGTAACCTGCGCATTTGGAACCACATTCCCCTGTTTATCTTCAACTGTAATGATGACCTTATTGGTATCCTCACCATTTGCTTTCACATCATTCATTTCGATATTCACGCTCTTGATCAGCGCGGTAGCGATATCGGCGATAAAGCTCACCTGCCTGTCGGCATTCACACTGGCGGTGTCACCCACACGGGCCATAACGGTAATATCGGCCACTGCGACGTTGGTGCTGGTCAGGGTGATGGTTGCCTCACCACTGGCATTGGTGACGCCGTTGGGGATTTCCGGTAGTCCGGATTTATTCGCCGTGGCAGTGACAGTCGCACCGGGTACCGGGTTGTCGTTACTGTCCTTCACCGTCACCGTGTAGGTAAAGCTGCTGATACCGTCAGCGATTTTGCTGACATCAGAGCCCTGAAGCTTCACGGAGGTCACTTTGGCTGAGGCGCTGTCGGCGATAAAGCTCACCTTCTTATCGGCATTCACTCTGGCGGTGTCACCCACACGGGCCATAACGGTAATATCGGCCACTGCGACGTTGGTGCTGGTCAGGGTGATGGTTGTCTCGCCACTGGCGTTAGTGATGCCACTGGAGGCTGTATCCACCGCGGATTTGTCCGCCGTGGGGGTGACAGTCGCACCAGGCACCGGGTTGCCGTTACTGTCCTTCACCGTCACCGTATAAGCAAAGTTATTCGTGGCATTGGCGATTTTGCTGACGTCAGTGCCCTGTAGCGCCACACTCACCACATGAGCGGTGGCGATGTTGGCGATAAAGCTCACCTGCCTGTCGGCATTCACTATGGCGGTGTCACCCACGCGGGCACTGACGGTAATATCGGCCACTGCAACGTTGGTGCTGGTCAGGGTGATGGTTGTCTCACCACTGGTGTTAGTGATGCCACTGGAGGTTATATCCACCTTGGATTTGTC
>NZ_JAERJD010000009.1 GCF_018257795.1 Citrobacter sp. JGM124
ACACGGGCCATAACGGTAATATCGGCCACTGCGACGTTGGTGCTGGTCAGGGTGATGGTTGTCTCGCCACTGGCGTTGGTGATGCCACTGGAGGTTGCATTCACCTCGGATTTGTCCGCCGTGGGGGTGACGGTCGCACCAGGCACCGGGTTGCCGTTACTGTCCTTCACCATTACCGTATAAGTAAATTTATTCGTGTCGTTGGCGATTTTGCTGACGTCAGAGCCCTGTAGCACCACGCTCTCTACATGAGCCGTGGCGATGTTAGCAACAAATGTCATCTTTTTGGTCATGCTCCGCCCGTTAACCGAGGCAGTAACGGTATAGTTATCTGCCTTAGTGCTGGTCACTAAAGCGGTCGCAATCCCCTGATCATCACTTTCGCCATTTACTGTGGTCAATATGGCACCAGTACTTACGCTAAATTCTACTGCCATGCCGGATACCGGGTTACCCTGCTTGTCAGTGACCGTTGCCTTCACGCCATTTGTTGCTTTGCCATCGGCAATAGCATTGTCAGGGGCAATGATTAAGTGGCTGTCAGTTATTTCGGCTGTGGCTTTATCTGCGCTTAATGTCACCTTCGGTGTTTGTGTACTGGCCTGCTTACTGCCCGACATTACGGTGATGGTCGCGGTACCTGCTTTTGTGCCCGTCAGCGTTGCCAGATACACGCCAGGAGTCTGTTCGGCAAAGTTGCTCACACTCACCTTATCCAGCCCGGTAATGACTGTACGCAGTGAACTTGCCACACCTGTGATTGGGTTACTGTTAATATCAACGAGAGTCAGCGTCAGGGAAGAGGCCTCCAGCCCGCTGGCGATGATACTGTCTGGTGAGGCCGTCAGGGTAGATTTATCTGCAGCGATGTCGCCGGCAATAAAGCTGACTTTTTTATCGGCATCAGTAACAACATTCTGTTCCGCTGTACTGGCGCTGACCATAATATTGGTGACAACTTGGGTACCACTTTGTAGTTTAACAGTAGCACTGCCGCTATTGTCAGTCGGGGTGGTCGATGCTGATAATGTGACGCCCGGGAGATTCTTAGCCCAGAACACTGAGGTATCAGCCACGGCGTTGCCAAATTTATCCTGAACCAGTGCGGTATAGGTGAAGTCATTTTTGATATCCGCTACTTTGGTCGTGGTGTTATCCATCAGCGTGACGTTACGTACCGCCGCTGTGGTACTGTCAGCCGTGAACGTCACTTTTGCCGTACTGGCATTGCCGTTATCCATGGTTGCAGTAATTTGCCCCTCACCAGCCACTTGGCTACGCAGTGTAACCGCTGCTTTTCCATCGAGTCCGGTAGTGACTGTCAGTTTACGGTTATCTCCATTACTACCACCAACGGGTGCTAATGTGGTGCCAGCTTTGCCTGCAGCATTGAGCAGGCCATTAAGGCTAAAAGTAATGTTTTGATTGGTGAGTGGGGCGCCTTTGCCGTCAGTGACCATCCCGGTAATGGTATAACTATCACTGTCATTGGCAGGTAAGATACGATCGCTTGGTGATAGCGTCAGGTTGCCTACTGTATTTTCGGAAGGTATGACGCCAATGATCGTTTCTGCCGTATTTGACTTATTGTCATGGTTATCAGTGGCGATAGCGCTAATGGTGTAATTTTGTGCCGCATTGGCTCTCTGGCCAAACACATAGGCCGGCAGTGTCACCCGCAGCTCAGTGGGCGATATTTGCTGATAATGACCACCGCGTGCGGTGAGCAGCGGGTCAACACTCCAGCTGATGCTTTTCAGCCCATATTTAGCTTTTGATACCGTCAGGGTAACCGGCACGGTCTCTGCTGCCTGGGCGGTTGTTGTCGCAGGCAACGAAATGGTTATCAATTCCTGTTTACGGTACTGCATCACGATGTTGTAGTTACGATCAACAAAGTCATACTTGCTGCCCACCAGGCTGCGCATCAGACCAACAGCATCGGGATCGATTTGTCGCAACCAGGGCACGCCAAAGCGATAGGTGAAATCCACGCCGACATTGGTGGCGTTGGAGTCTCCAACAGAACGCTTGGCTGAGAGCGTCATCAGCGGGAACGGGGTGTAATCAATTCCTGCCGTGATCACCTGGGGGTTATCTTTAAGATCATCAGGACTGGCGCTTTCAGCCATCGACACGCCTTTGCCAAAATACTGCTCATACTTGAGACTGCCGCCAAAGTTAGGCCAGGAAGGCAGATAGGCGTTGGCCCGTAAATCAAAGCCGTTGGCGGGGCGTTCGTCATAATCCTGCATTTCGCCAA
Organism: Citrobacter sp. JGM124; assembly: GCF_018257795.1. GTDB lineage: Bacteria > Pseudomonadota > Gammaproteobacteria > Enterobacterales > Enterobacteriaceae > JGM124. The sequence goes on from NZ_JAERJD010000009.1 coordinate 2,264, forward strand.
GTTTGGACTGATGCCAGTTGGTCTGGCGGATATAGCCGTTGGCCGCCAGTTTTAAATAGTCCGTCCAGGCTTCGGTGCCGACACCGATACGTTTGTTTTCCCCGGTATAGTCATAGTCATAGAAACCGTTGATGCCCAGCATCCAGTCATTAATATACTGGCGGTAGCCAACCCCCAGGTTAACGGTATTGCGGTCTTGATTGGTGCGCATTCCCAACTGAGAGAACACCAGACTCTGGTCTGTTTCAGCCAGGGGAAGCAGCAGGTCACCGGATAAGTTTTTATGGTTCCCCAGTGATACCTTGGCGTTCCCGTACTGGTTAAGCCACTCATTAACCTGCTGATTAATCAGGCCTTCCCCGATGCTCCGTGCATAATTAATTGTGGCATCGGTGGTGTTATCCTGGGATAACAGTGAGCCCATTTGTGAGGCCCCTGAGGCAAGTCGATTTTCCTGAGCGTCGTTGTCAGCTTTTTGTGGCAAGGCTGACGTAGTCTCAGCAGATGATGCTTGTGGCGAGGAAAGCGATGGCAGCCCGGTGACAGCAGGGGAGGGCACCGTGTCAGGTGTTTGCACATGAAAGTAATCGCTAAAATCCCGCGCGGGTACAGCGATATCTGACTGGGTACTGGTTGGGGCACTGACACTGGGCACGTTGGGTTGAGGTGAGGTCTGTGCCGGTGTCGCGTCATTCAGAATGAGTGCGTTAAGTCCCTGAATCGTATTTTGTATATCAGCAGGTTCGCTGGCGCGGGCTATCACGGGAAGCAATGATAATCCCGGCGTCAACAATTGTAGCCAGATAAGCAGGTAGGCAATACTCTTACGCAAGCGCAATTTAGAGAACATAACAGTCACTCATTCCATTGAGAGAAAAATACTTAGCAAGAGATAATGGTCACATTATCTCTTATCATCTTTGTCTGATTCAGAAAGTTTTAGATATTGCTTAGTGCATTGATTTTTTGCTGAATAACCTGGAATCCGGCGTAGTTGACTTCGGAACACAGCGTATTCAGCTTCATATCCAGCGTATTGGTATACACACGCTTGGCATCACCATTCATGATGTTTTTATTGGTATTCAGGAAGTTATAACCATCACCGATCTGGATGTAGTCACGGGAATACTTCTGATATTTATTGTCACCTGCCTGACGCAGGAAATTGAAATGGTCGACACAGGGGTTATTGCTCGATGCCACCGAATTGACGGGTACAATACGGCTATTATTCTGGGCATACTTTATTGTGGGGGCAGGACTTTGCTTAGTAGTATTTTTTGCCATATTTGTTGAGCATGCAGCCAGGAACATGACGGATAAAAGAGGTATGGTACGTAATAACATAAGAACTCCATATGAAACATAGGGCTAAAAAAATATTTATAGCACTGACTACCGTGCCGGCATGAACGGTAGTTTTATTCTGGAAGATCAGTTTCTGTAGGAGGAACGTTGCTATAAGAGGGATCGGATAACACAGGCATGCATGATTTAAATAACATATTTGCCAAAGTTATCAATGCAGAACAAAAAAATTTAGCCGAATCCATTACAGCGTATTGAAACATCATCATCCCTGATAAAACTGCCGTGTAGTTTACGAATAATCGCGATTGTCAGACCGTGATTTTGTGGAAGAGTAACAGAATAGTTCCATACAGTAAATACAGCCAATAAATAGAATATATGTGAACGATGAGTGAGTTTTTAATGATTCTCTAATAATCTTCCTGATAAAGAGATGTTTTATATCAAATTCAGGTGTGAGCTGCTTCTGTAACCAACTGAAAATGTTTGATTATTTTAAATGATAAGACCTCCGACCTGTTATTTGATGTTTGTTATTTGTTATTAATACGAATGCTTTGAGAGTATTTAGCAAAAAATAATAGTGTCAAGATACAATGTTCGGCTGTTACCGTTAGTGTTTATAAATCCTGATTCTTATGAATATTATAAGTATGTATTTGGAAATTACTGGTTGTTTGTGGTTGAGTAATAACTCTAAAGTCTGGTTAAATATTGGGTGAGGGAGCAGGCAATTAAAATTATAATTCTGGTTGTCATTTCTGAGGTTTTTTTTAACACCAGCATTGATAATCAGAAATATGGTCGGTATTTATCTGTGGCTATTATTATGAGTTTTTTGAATGCAGGCAGATTATTTCTGACGGTGGCAGCCCGCCCTGTGCTGGGGGGGCGCAGAATCACGGTACTGGACATATACAACAGGGGGCGTATCACAGGATTTACTGGTGTCTCGCTGAGGCTCCGGGAAAGTCAAAACCTGCGCTCTTGATTATGGTGATAAACCGGAAAGTATGGCAAAAACCATTTTTTTTCCAGTGGGGGCCGTTCAGCATGCTACTGACATTTTTATTCATGCAGCAGTCTGTACAAAACAGCGATTCGGGCAATCGACGATATATGTAGTGTAAAAAAGTTAAATTAAATGTGAAACCTTTCCCCGCACAACTTGTGTAGACTTGATTGATAATCATCGGGGAATCTATCCATGAGTGAATCAAAGAAAATATTAATCGTCGAAGATGACGAAAATATCGCTGAATTACTGCTGTTACATCTCAGCAAAGAAGGCTTTGAAGTCACCCATTGCTCAGAGGGTCATCAAGGCATTGAGCATGTTAAACATGGCGGTTTTGATGCCTTAATTCTCGATTTGATGCTGCCCGGCGTAGACGGGCTGGAGATCTGCCGTTTTGCCAGAACTCTCACCCGTTATACCCCGATCATTATTATCAGCGCTCGTTCCAGTGAAACTCAGCGTGTACTGGGGCTTGAACTGGGTGCGGATGACTATCTGGCTAAACCTTTTTCCATGCTGGAACTGGTGGCGAGGGTCAAAGCCCTTTTTCGTCGCCAGAAGGCCATGAGCCAGGATTTACATCTGGAGTCTGGTTTTCTCTGTGTGGCGGGATTGTCTATTGATCCCCTGGGGAGAACAGTACACCTGAATCAGCAACCGATAGAGCTGACACCACGGGAATTCGATTTACTTTACTATTTTGCCCGGCATCCTGAGGCGGTATTCTCCCGGCTTGATTTGCTTAATAATGTGTGGGGATATCAGCACGAAGGCTACGAGCATACGGTAAATACTCATATCAACCGTCTGCGTATCAAGATTGAAGCCAATCCCGCTGAACCAGACTTTATTCGTACTGTATGGGGTAAAGGTTATAAGTTTTCCCCCGGACCCCGTGAGTGACTTATGCGCTATTTGACACTGTCCCGCCGTCTTACTCTGACTTTTGCCACATTGCTGCTTACCGCTTGCGTATTGCTGGGTTGGTTACAGGTACAAACCAGTACCCAGTATAGCCAGTCGGTGATCCAGCAATTATCCAGTAATCTGGCGCAACATATTAATCAGACCTACCCATTATTAGGACAGGAGGGGCTGAATAAAGTATTGCTCCATAAACTGTTCGATAACTTGATGGAAGTGAATCCCAGTGTTGAGGTTTACTTACTGGATAAACAGGGAAACATCATTGGTGATGCCGCCCCAGAGGGGCATATTAAACGTCACCTCGTTAATCTTGAACCGTTAAAACGCGCTATGGCGGGTGACCCGTTCCCGTTATATGGGGATGATCCCCGTAGCTTGAATGGACAAAAAGTCTTCAGCGTCGCCCCAATGTTACGCAATGGTCAAGTTGATGGTTACCTGTACGTTATTCTGCTCGGTGAAAAGTATAATTATCTGGCCCGGGATGCTCAGTTCGATACCATTCTCACTATCAGCTTGTTGTTGATAGCCGTGATTGGCCTGTCCGGTCTGGTGATGGGAGCGCTTGCATTTCGTTGGGTAACACGCCCCCTCAGACAGTTATCACGTCAGGTTAAAGCACTTGAAACAGGGGGGATGAACGAAATGCAGGCCATGGCAGCCTTACCGCTGACGGTCAAAAACGATGCAGACGAACTGTATCAGTTGCGTCAGGGCGTGATTTTAATGGCTCGACGCATCTCCGAGCAGTGGCATAGCCTGACGCAACAAGATCAACTACGGCGAGAGTTTATCGCTAACATCTCTCATGATTTACGTACTCCACTAACATCACTGCATGGTTATCTGGAGAGCTTGTCAGTGATGTCAGCCACGCTCAGTGAAGCAGAAAAGAAACGTTATCTTGATATTGCCCTGGCACAAAGCCAAAAGGTCGGCCTACTGGCTCAGTCGCTATTTGAGCTGGCACGGCTGGAATACGGCGTGGTTAAACCCGTGAAAGAGCCTTTTTCTGTGGGGGAACTGCTCCAGGATGTGTATCAGAAATTTGAACTGGTGGCCCATACCCACCAAATTCAGCTACTGGCAGATATTCAGCCAAAACTACCGATAATTTATGCAGATGTCAGCATGATCGAACGGGTACTGACAAATCTTCTGGATAATGCTATTCGCCACACTCCGGATCAGGGTAATGTTCATGTGCGCCTCTGGCTTGCCGATGATCAGCTTATGGTGGAGGTGAGCGACAGTGGGCCGGGTATACCGCCAATCTTGAAAGAGGGGCTATTTATCCGCCCCTCAATAGGTAATGTGTCACGCCGTACTGAAGGTGGGCTGGGACTGATGATTGTGCGTCAAATGCTCCAGCTACACGGTAGTGACATCAGGCTGGTGGAGCTCCCCGGGCGGGGTGCCAGCTTCCATTTCGGTTTACCGTTATAAAGGATAAAAGGGCGCTAAAAGGCGACCCTGCTGCAATTAAATGTTTTCGCCGTTACTGGCAATGACCTCTTTGTACCAGTTGAAACTTTTCTTGCGTGAGCGAGACATATCGCCAGTACCATCGTCATGCTTATTCACGTAGATAAAGCCGTAGCGTTTGCTGTACTGACCGGTGGTGAAAGAAACGCAGTCAATGCAGCCCCAGGGGGTATAGCCCATCAGTTCAACACCATCATAAGTCACTGCTTGTTTCATGGCCTCAACGTGGGAGCGTAAATAGGCGATGCGGTAATCATCATTAATGGAGCCGTCTTCTTCAACGGTATCGTGGGCCCCGAAGCCATTCTCAACAATAAATAAGGGTTTCTGATAACGCTCATACAGCTCGCAGAGGGCATAGCGCAGACCAACGGGATCGATTTGCCATCCCCAGTCAGAAGCCTTTACATAGGGATTAGGTACACTTCCCTGGAAACCGGATAAGGCATCACCACTGCCACCTTCGGCTTTTACGGCATTCGTCATGTAGTAGCTCAGACCTAAATAATCACAGATCCCTTCACGCAGAATTTGATCATCACCTTCTTCCATTTTGATGGTAAATTCACGACGTTCCCATTCATTCAGGATGTAAGCAGGGTAGTAACCGCGTAACTGTACATCTGTAAAAAGATAACGCTCACGCATGGACTGCTGGGCATACATCTGGTCTTCAGGCTGGCAGGAGAAAGGATAGAGTGGCACCATCGCCAGCATGCAACCTACTTGCATCTCAGGATTGATGCGGTGAGAGATTTTAACCGCCAGGGCACTGGCCACAAACTGGTGATGCAGAACTTGATACATCACCTCTTCAGGGTTTTCGTGTTCAGTATAAACAACCCCTGAACAACAGTAGCCAAACAGGGGGGCGCGCCAGTTACGCTGGTTATTTATCTCGTTAAAAGTCATCCAGTATTTTACTTTGCTTTTGTAGCGTTCAAACACCACTTCGGCAAAACGGACAAAAAAATCAACTACTTTGCGGTTAGTCCAGCCACCATACTGGGTGACCAGATAGTGTGGCATTTCAAAGTGAGACAACGTGATGACCGGCTCAATATTGTATTTGAGCAGTTCATCAAACATGTCATCGTAAAATTTAAGCCCTTCCTCATTTGGCTGGAGCTCATCACCCTGTGGGAAAATACGCGTCCAGGCAATGGAAGTGCGGAAGCATTTAAAGCCCATTTCGGCAAAGAGTTTAATGTCTTCTTTATAGTGCCCATAAAAATCGACGGCTTCATGGTTGGGGTAGTATTTTCCTGGCTCAATCTGACGGGTGATTTCACGTGGGACACCATGTGCGCCACCGGTCAGGACATCACAAATGCTTGGGCCTTTGCCACCCTTGTTCCAGCCACCTTCAACCTGGTGAGCGGCGACGGCACCACCCCATAAAAAATCTTTTGGTAATTTGAGCTGTTTCATAATGTTTAGGCCTCACAGAAAATACCTGAAATAATGATTTAGATTAATCATTAAGACGTAAAGTTAATAGTCTCTGAGCTGAGTCTAACAAATGAGAGCGATTTGTCACGATATAACAAAATAGATAAAATGTGATTTGTCACAATAAAAAAACAGTGTGTTTTTTTATGCTATTTTTATCGCCAGCCGACGCCCTATTGTTTCTAAAATATAAATAACGGGGATCTGCGTGGTGATGTCATAAGCATCGCTGACACGCATTGGGGGAATATGCCATGACAAATTAAAGTCGGCCAGTTTTGCCAGGGATGAGTTTTCATGGCTGGTTATGGACATCACCTTGCAGTGATGCAGGCTGAACTGGCTGGCAAAACGCAAAATTTCTTCTGTTTCACCGGAGACAGAAAGCATAATTGCCAGTGCATTATTAGCCATGTCACGGGTCACTGGAAAATAAGGATCATCAATATGGTTACTGAATTTACCGACATTGGAAAAAAAACGAGCGCCGTATTTAGCCAGGGCCCCAGAAGTTCCTACGCCAATAAAGACAATACGCTCTGAACTACAAATAATATCAACAGCACGATCAATTAAATCGTCAAATTCACTGTTGTTGGTTCCTTTGAAAAAACTGATTATTTCACTGCTACCAAAATTAACCGGTTGAATACTATTTTGTTCAAGATACAATTTAAAGCGTACTCGAAATTCAGAGTATCCTGAGCAATTGAGTTTACGGCAAAAGCGTAACACAGTGGTGGTTGACACCTCAGCAGCATCCGCCAGTTCACGGATAGTCATGTACATCACTTTATCTTTATTTTTAATGACGTACTGATAGACCCTCATTTCCAGGCCATTCAAACGGGTAATAGTGGTGTGCGTAAACATACTCTTTTCCTGCCGCTATAAATTCACGGGTAACAGACCGTCCAGCCTGCTCCGTTATTCCTGTGCTAATTATCACTGAGTTTCAACATATTGCCACAGTTCTGTTCATTCTTGCGCGTGCGTCGTGAAAGCGGCTCGTTTTCGGTATGGGGCATCATATCGACTGAAAAGCAGGCTGCAGAGAGACCCACAGGCAGGAAGCGAGCACTGCTTTAGCAGCAAAATATTTATTTTAGCTTACACGTGTTCACTGAAATCATTCTCAGTTAGGATAGGTATGCATCATCATTCTATTTCTCAACAGGAGGAGCTCGATGGTTCGTAAACCACTTGTCGCTCATGGGTATTCATTAGCCGAGGAGGTGGCTAATAGCATCAGCCATGGCATAGGGCTGGTATTTGGCATTGTCGGGCTGGTACTGCTACTGGTTCAGGCAGTAGAAACGAATGCCAGTACTACGGCCATTACCAGTTATAGCCTCTATGGCGGGAGTATGATTTTACTGTTTCTGGCTTCCACGCTTTATCATGCCATTCCCCATGCCCGTGCTAAACGCTGGTTAAAGCTCTTTGACCACTGTGCTATCTATCTTCTTATCGCCGGGACCTATACACCATTTCTGTTGGTAGGGTTAAATTCCCCCCTGGCAAAAGGGTTGATGGTCGTTATCTGGAGCCTGGCATTGGTGGGTATTTTGTTCAAGCTGACAATTGCACACCGTTTTAAAGTGCTTTCCCTGGTAACCTACCTGCTGATGGGCTGGCTATCTTTGGTGGTTATTTATCAAATGGCGATCAAGCTGGCGCCAGGCAGTGTCACGTTACTGGCCGCCGGGGGAGTTGTTTACTCTTTGGGGGTTATTTTTTATGTCAGCAAACGTATCCCATACAATCATGCTATTTGGCATGGGTTTGTACTCGGTGGCAGTGTCTGCCACTTCTTCGCTATTTATCTCTACCTGTTTTAAACCAGTATCGCCCCAGGAATGGGGCGATACTGGATATTGTTATGCTTCTGTCAGGCTATAAGGCAGAGGGATAATCGCTAATGTGCCAGTCGTATCATCACGTACTCGCAACACAGCATCTTCGGCCAGATCATTGTTCATCACAGCCTGAACCCAGACCTGGCCATCATCCCGTTGAATTGCTGCCAGTATCGTACCGGTCCGACGCCAGTTTTCCCCTAGTTGTAGTTCGAGATCTTCACCCGCGGTCGGTACTCGTCCCGCCTGACCGGCGAGGGTCCAGAGTGCGCGCTTATTGGCTCCGCGGAATTTCGCGCGCGCAACCATCTCTTGCCCGGTGTAGCAGCCTTTTTTAAAGCTAATACCATTCAGTGCCTGAATATTTGTCGCCTGAGGGAGAAACTGATCACTATTCACACTATCAATGACAGGCAATCCGGCTTCAATATCCAGTGCCAGCCACTGCTGACTATCTCTGAACTGAGCTTTTTCTGTGAGTTCTTCAGTAAGCGCTTTAGCATCAGTGGGGGCCATGACAAGTAGAAACCGTTCAGCGGGGCTGTTTAACCATAAAACAGAGGTAGTCCCGGACTGGACAACAGGTGTTTGTTCATCAGGTAATTGTTCAAAAAAAGGAGCCAGGCTTTCTCGCGCTTGTTGGCCAGCAACACCCAGCAGTACGCTTTCGTCATCGGGAACAATAGTCACTTTTGAGAATACTGAATATTTTTTCAACTCAGTCAGCTGAGTATCGCGCACGCTGCGACGTAGAATAAAGGCAAAGCCTGGGTTACGATGAAACAGGCGTAAGTTACTCCACATCTTTCCCTTGGCATCACAATGCGCACACAGGACTTGCTGGGACTCGGCCAACAGAGCGACATCTGCAGTGACCTGACCTTGAAGATATTTTTCCGCATCAGCCCCCGTTACGCAGGTCAGTGCCCAGTCGTTTAATGTCATCAGTGTCAGTGGTAATTCACCGGCAGCAACAGGTGTATATGCGGGACATGGTGTAAGAGACATAGAGTGAACCCCAGATTGTCAAACAGGTTATTTGGCCCATGGTAAAATAGCACCAGGGCAATGCAAGTAGTTTAATAGTGCTATTTGTGCGTTTACGCAGGACTTCGTATACATAAGATAATTTGTAGTCAGCTCACACACCAATTTCGATAAGACTCGCATAAGGCAATATTCTCAACATCATTGAGATAAAAACACGTTACACTAATAGCAGGATGTCTCTTACCAGAGAGCTAAACAGGACAGAATACATGGATATCTTTAATAAAGCCCGTATCCACTGGGCATGTCGGCGTGGGATGCGTGAACTCGACATTTCGATCATGCCTTTCTTTGAGCATGAGTATGACACTTTAAGTGATTCGGACAAACAGGTCTTTGTTCGGCTTCTGGAGTGTGATGATCCGGACCTTTTCAACTGGCTGATGAATCACGGTTCACCCGATGATACGGACCTCCAGCGCATGGTTGCCTTGATTCAAACACGGAATAAAGAACGTGGCCCTGTGGCAATCTGACCTGAGCGTTTCCTGGCGAGCACAATGGATTTCATTGTTGTTCCATGGTTTGCTGGCACTCCTTGTGTTGCTGATGCCATGGCCGATAAATTATACCTTGTTATGGATGCTGCTCCTGTTAATCGTGGTTTTTAGCTGTGTGCGCAGCCAGCGTCGTATCCATGCTTGTCAGGGCACTTTCAAACTTCTCGAAGACTTTCGTGTCTACTGGAAGGGCCATGAGTGGCAAATGATGAGAAAACCGTGGATTATTGACAGCGGCATTATGCTAAAGCTTAAACGACAGGGGCAACGCGGTAGCCTGCATCTGTGGTTAGGGGCTGACAGCATTGATAGTGAAGAGTGGCGTGATTTACGCCGCCTGCTGTTGCAACAGCAGGCGAGTGGGAGAGAGTAGTGCTAGCTAAAATGTGCGGACATTTCACCAAGGATCTGCTCACACCAGTTTTCAATACGCTCATCACTTAAGTCGTATTGATTTGTTTCGTCTAAAGCGAGCCCCACAAACAGTTCACCATCAGCAATGACAGGTTTTTTGCTGGTGAACTCATAGCCTTCTGTCGGCCAATAACCAATGAAGCGAGCTCCGCGGGGTAACAGTTTATCGTGGAGCATGCCGAGGGCATCTAAAAACCATTCGCTATAACCCAGTTGATCGCCCATGCCGTATAAGGCTACGGGCTTACCGGTCAGGTTAAGGCTGTCGAGTTGTTCCCACACAGCTTCCCAGTCTTCCTGTAATTCACCAAAATCCCAGGTAGGGATACCGAGAATTAATACGTCATACTGCTCCATCAGAGCAGGGGCATCATCTTTCAGGTTATGCAGAGTAATTATTTCTGGCCCAATAATGTCACGAATTTTTTCAGCGGCCATTTCGGTGTAACAAGTACTGGAGCCGTAAAAAAGACCAATGTTCATAGTAATAAAAGCTCATTTGTCACGTGCAAGTTTGCCAAGTGTACCAGATCCTTTTCTGCATCAGGCATAATGGACATAATTTGATGGCGAAGGAGCTGGATGTGGAACAAGACCAGGCACAAATAGAACAATTTCTTGATGCCCTATGGCTTGAGCGAAATCTGGCCGACAATACCCTGGAGGCTTATCGGCGTGATTTAACGTCGCTGGTACAGTGGCTTGATCAGCGAAAGCTCACACTGGCTAGTGTACAGTCTGTGGATTTACAGGAGTTGTTGGGTGAACGACTTGATGGGGGGTTTAAAGCGACCAGTTCAGCCCGAATGTTAAGCACTATTCGTCGATTGTTTCAGTATTTATACCGAGAAAAAAAACGTTCAGATGACCCTAGTGCATTATTATCCTCACCTAAACTTCCGCTTCGATTACCGAAAGATCTGAGCGAAGCTCAAGTAGAACGCTTGTTACAATCGCCTTGTATCGATAACCCTATTGAGCTGCGCGATAAAGCGATGATTGAGGTACTCTATGCAACGGGACTGCGTGTTTCGGAACTGACTGGGTTAACGATGAGTGATATCAGCTTGCGTCAGGGCGTAGTCAGAGTTCTGGGTAAAGGTAATAAAGAACGTCTGGTTCCCTTGGGGGAAGAGGCTGTTTACTGGGTCGAATATTTTCTAAAATACAGCCGGCCTGAACTATTAAACGGGCATTCTTTAGATATCTTATTCCCCAGTAATCGAGCCCAGAAGATGACCAGGCAGACCTTTTGGTATCGTATCAAGCATTATGCTGTGCTAGCGGGTATCGATAGCGATAAACTGTCGCCACATGTTCTGCGTCATGCTTTTGCCACGCATCTTTTGAACCATGGTGCTGATCTTCGCGTCGTACAGATGCTGTTAGGGCATAGCGATTTATCGACCACACAGATTTATACGCATGTCGCCACTGAGCGTTTACGTTTGTTACATCAACAGCACCACCCTCGAGCGTGAGTGTTTAAAAAAGGAATTATTATGAAAAAGACATTTTTTCTGCTGTCTCTGTTAATGGCGGCCATGTCCGGCGTGGCACAGGCAAATGACGCAGCGATTAAGCAGTCACTAGGGAAGCTCGGAATCGATCAGGCTGATATCCAGAATGCCCCAGTAAAGGGTTTAAAAACCGTGCTGACTGACAATGGCATTTTGTATATGACTGAAGACGGCAAATATGTTCTACAAGGAACACTTTACGATATCAGTTCCGAGCAGCCGGTTAATGTTACCAACCAGTTATTGATGGGCAAACTAAACGCGCTGGAAAAAGATATGGTGATCTACAAAGCACCAGATGAGAAGCACGTTATTACTGTCTTCACCGATATCACCTGCGGTTATTGCCACAAACTTCATGAAGAAATGAAAGACTATAATGGGTTAGGTATCACCGTGCGTTATTTGGCTTTTCCTCGCCAGGGACTACAAAGTCAGGCGGCAGCGGATATGAAATCTATCTGGTGTGCGAAAGATCGGGCAAAAGCGTTTGATACCGCCATGAGTGGCGGCAAAGTGGTGCCAGCCAGCTGTGATACCAGCATTGCAGACCAATACAATCTTGGCGTGCAGTTCGGAATTAAGGGCACACCGGCTATTGTTCTCGAAGACGGCACGATTATCCCTGGGTATCAGGGGCCGAAAGAAATGAAACAGATGCTGGATGCTCATCAAAAAATGACGAAAACGAGTGGTTAATTCCGGGTGAAAGAAAGAACGCAACTTCGTCGCCGTGTTGTGGACAGCACGGCGGTACTTCCCGATACGCTCCCTCCACTATTAAAACGCCTCTATGCCAGCCGGGGTGTTCATAACGAACACGACCTGGAACGTGGTGTTAAGGGGATGCTCCCCTGGCAAAAATTGCAGGGTATTTCACAAGCTGTCGCGATGTTATACCGCGCATTTTGCGAAAATCACCGTATTATTGTGGTGGGGGATTTTGACGCCGATGGCGCGACCAGTACTGCACTGAGTGTGCTGGCATTGCGTAGTATGGGCGCGACCAATATAGGTTATCTGGTACCAAACCGTTTTGAAGACGGGTATGGGTTGAGCCCTGAAGTGGTAGATCAGGCTCACAATCATGGTGCCCGGATGATAATGACGGTGGATAATGGCATCTCCTCCCACCGTGGGGTAGAACGTGCCCATGAGTTAGGCATCCCTGTGCTGATAACTGATCACCACTTGCCGGGTGAGTCATTACCAGCAGCAGAAGCGATTATCAATCCAAATCTGGCAAACTGTACTTTTGGATCCAAGTCACTGGCTGGTGTCGGGGTCGCTTTTTATCTGATGCTGGCCTTGCGCAGTCATTTACGTGACCAGGGCTGGTTTGAACAGCGTGGTTTGGTTGTCCCTAATCTTGCTGAATTACTGGACTTAGTCGCTTTAGGAACCGTTGCCGATGTTGTTCCCCTTGATGCAAATAACCGAATTTTAACCTGGCAGGGATTGAGCCGTATTCGTGCAGGCCGATGCCGTCCAGGGATCCGAGCTTTACTGGAAGTATCCAATCGTGATCCACAAAAAATAGCAGCCAGTGACCTCGGCTTTGCATTGGGGCCTCGTCTGAATGCCGCTGGCCGACTGGATGATATGTCAGTCGGTGTTGCCTTATTATTGAGTGAAAATATTGCTGACGCTCGGGTGTTGGCGAATGAACTAGATGCATTAAACCAGACCCGTAAAGAGATAGAGCAGGGAATGCAGGTGGAAGCGATGGCACTGTGTGATGACCTGCTACGTAGTCATACAGAATTACCATATGGGCTCGCTATTTATCACCCGCAGTGGCATCAGGGGGTGGTTGGCATTTTGGCATCCAGAATTAAAGAACGTTTCCACCGTCCGGTGATTGCGTTTGCGCCTGCTGGTGATGGGATACTCAAAGGTTCAGGTCGTTCAGTACAAGGGCTCCATATGCGCGATGTGCTGGAGCGCCTTGATACTCTGCATCCGGGGTTAATGTTGAAATTTGGCGGCCATGCTATGGCTGCGGGTTTGTCCCTGGACGAGTCACGTTTTGACGAGTTTCGTACCCGTTTTGCCGCTGTCGTTAATGAACGAATGGATCCTTCCATGTTACAAGGGGAAATCTGGTCTGACGGGGCGTTAAGTGGTCAGGAAATGACGCTGGATATTGCCGATATGCTCAGAGATGCAGGCCCCTGGGGCCAAATGTTCCCTGAGCCGTTGTTTGATGGAAAATTTCGCATATTGCAACAGCGTTTGGTGGGGGAACGTCATCTTAAACTGATGGTTGAACCACTGAATGGGGGGCCATTACTTGACGGTATCGCTTTTAATATCGATCCGACGGTTTGGCCTGATAATAGTGTTCGTGAAGTCGAATTGGTTTATAAACTTGATGTGAATCACTTCAGGGGCAATCGCAGCGTACAGCTTTTGATTGATCATATCTGGCCGATTTAACCCTAAGCAGTGCTACAAACCAGGGCGTAATTCCGGTAAACTTTACGGTTTATAAGCGCATTTTGTCTTCTGACATCAATATAAGAATTTAAGCATGTTTGAAATTAACCCGGTAAAAAACCGCATCCAGGATCTCACTGAGCGTAGTAACGTTCTTAGGGGGTATCTTTGACTATGATGCCAAGAAAGAGCGTCTTGAAGAAGTAAACGCTGAACTGGAACAACCCGACGTCTGGAATGAACCTGAGCGTGCGCAAGCGCTGGGTAAAGAGCGCTCAGGACTTGAGGCGATCGTCGATACTCTGGACCAGATGACGCAAGGTCTGGACGATGTTTCAGGCTTGCTGGAACTGGCGGTAGAAGCCGAAGACGAGGAAACCTTCAATGAAGCCGTGGTTGAGCTGGATCAGCTTGACGCCAAACTGGCTCAATTGGAGTTTCGCCGCATGTTCTCAGGCGAGTACGATAGCGCTGATTGCTATATTGACATCCAGGCGGGTTCTGGCGGTACCGAAGCGCAGGACTGGGCCAGCATGCTGGAACGTATGTATCTGCGCTGGGCTGAAGCCCGTGGTTTCAAAACAGAAATTATTGAAGAGTCAGAAGGGGATGTCGCCGGTATTAAATCGGTCACCATTCGTATTCAAGGGGACTATGCCTTTGGCTGGCTGCGTACTGAAACTGGCGTCCATCGCCTGGTACGTAAAAGCCCATTTGACTCCGGTGGTCGACGCCACACTTCATTCAGCTCGGCGTTTGTTTACCCGGAAGTGGATGACGACATTGATATTGACATCAATCCTGCCGATTTGCGTATTGATGTTTATCGTGCTTCTGGTGCCGGTGGTCAGCACGTTAACCGGACAGAATCTGCGGTGCGTATTACCCATATACCAACCAATACCGTGACCCAGTGTCAGAACGATCGGTCCCAGCATAAAAACAAAGATCAAGCGATGAAGCAGATGAAGGCTAAGTTGTATGAGCTGGAAATGCAGAAAAAAAATGCTGAGAAACAAGCTATGGAAGAAAACAAATCTGACATCGGTTGGGGTAGCCAGATTCGCTCTTATGTATTAGATGACTCTCGTATCAAAGACCTGCGTACTGGGGTTGAGACTCGTAATACGCAAGCGGTACTGGATGGGGATCTGGACAAATTTATCGAAGCAAGTTTGAAAGCGGGGCTATAGGAATCAACATGTCTGAACAACAAGAACACAACGTAGATGCGTCAGTTGAACTCAATAATGAACTGAAAACCCGACGTGAAAAACTGGTTGCTCTGCGTGAGCACGGTATTGCTTTCCCAAATGATTTTCGTCGTGACCATACCTCAGACCAACTTCATGCTGACTTCGATGCAAAAGAAAATGAAGAATTAGAAGATCTGAATATTGAGGTTGCCGTCGCCGGGCGTATGATGACCCGCCGTATTATGGGCAAAGCCTCCTTCGTCACTTTACAAGATGTAGGTGGGCGCATTCAGCTCTATGTTTCTCGTGATGACCTGCCTGAAGGTATCTATAACGAACAATTTAAAAAGTGGGATCTGGGAGATATCCTGGGAGCACGGGGTAAATTGTTCAAAACGAAAACCGGCGAGTTATCTATTCACTGTAGCGAACTGCGTTTGCTGACGAAAGCACTGCGTCCGTTGCCAGATAAATTCCACGGCCTGGCGGATCAGGAAACGCGTTATCGCCAGCGTTATCTGGATCTTATCTCTAACGATGAGTCCCGTCATACCTTTAAAGTCCGTTCTCATATCCTGGCTTCTATTCGTAACTTCATGAATGGTCGTGAGTTTATGGAAGTAGAAACGCCAATGATGCAAACCATCCCAGGTGGTGCCGCGGCTCGTCCATTTATTACTCATCACAATGCGCTGGATCTTGATATGTATCTGCGTATTGCCCCGGAGCTTTATCTGAAGCGTCTGGTGGTGGGTGGTTTTGATCGTGTATTTGAAATCAACCGTAACTTCCGTAACGAAGGTATCTCTCCACGTCATAATCCAGAGTTCACCATGATAGAGCTCTACATGGCGTATGCGGACTATCGTGATTTGATTGAGCTGACTGAATCTCTGTTCCGTACTGTTGCGGAAGAAGTGCTCGGTACCACTGAAGTGCAATACGGTGAAGAAACTTTCGATTTTGGTAAGCCTTTTGAAAAACTCACCATGCGTGAGGCTATCAAAAAACACCGTCCTGAAACCGATCTGGCAAGCCTTGACGATATGGATAAAGCTGTCGCTATTGCTGAGTCTGTTGGTGTCAAGGTTGAGAAAAGTTGGGGCCTGGGACGTGTGGTTACTGAAATTTTTGAGGAAGTGGCAGAAAGCAAACTTATTCAGCCAACCTTCATTACGGAATACCCAGCAGAAGTTTCACCTTTGGCGCGCCGTAATGATGTGAACCCTGAAATCACCGATCGTTTTGAGTTCTTTATTGGTGGTCGTGAAATCGGTAATGGTTTCTCTGAGCTGAATGATGCAGAGGACCAGGCACAGCGTTTTGCTGAACAGGTTAACGCTAAAGATGCTGGTGATGATGAAGCCATGTTCTTTGATGAAGATTATGTCACTGCCCTGGAACATGGTTTGCCACCGACAGCAGGCTTAGGGATTGGTATTGATCGTATGGTGATGCTGTTCACCAATAGCCATACGATTCGTGATGTTATCTTATTCCCGGCACTGCGTCCGTCTAAGTAACCCTGATGCCCCCTGGTAAAGGGGGCATTTTCCTCTCTCCTGTCTCGAGGGCTATTTTGTATAAGGACATCCCCTACAACCGTTGGAAAATCATCCTCTGTTTATTGATGACTCTTCTGTTAACGGCGTGTTCCTCAAAGAATACGGCTAAAAGTACGCGTAATGAGGGGAGCTTTAATGGTTCTGTCTATACCGTAAAGCGTGGTGATACCTTATATAAAGTATCCCGTATGACCGGGACCAGTGTAGGTGAGCTTGCCAGGATGAATAGCCTGCCACCACCTTACAAGCTGTTAGTTGGGCAGCGTCTGCGAACTAAAGGCACCGCCAGCCGCACGGCGAGTAAAAATACGGCCACAGCCAGGAAGAGTACACCCTCCCGCCAAACGGCCCCGGCTCAGGTTGCCAAGGTCACTGCACCACCAGTGGGTTCACGTTGCTGGTTATGGCCAGCCAAAGGCAAAGTGATTGAGGGCTACTCCTACCAGGACGGGGGTAACAAAGGTATTGATATCGCTGGTTCTCGTGGGCAGGCCATTTATGCCTCAGGCCCGGGAACGGTAGTCTATGCCGGTAATCAGCTTCGGGGTTACGGCAATCTGGTGATGATCAAACACAACGAAGACTACATTACTGCCTATGCTCATAATGACACCATCTTAGTCAGTAATGGGCAAAAAATTAAAGCCGGGCAAAAAATAGCGACAATGGGGAATAGTGGCACCAGTTCCGTACGTTTACACTTCCAGCTTCGTTACCGGGCTACTGCCATTGACCCACAGCGCTATCTGAAAGATTCGTGTTAACTGAAAATGCTTTAAAAAACATCAACTGAACGGCTTACCCCTTGCCAGCGTTCTTTGAAGGTCTATAATAACCAGCACTACAGAAAGCGGGTGTAGTTCAATGGTAGAACGGCAGCTTCCCAAGCTGCATACGAGGGTTCGATTCCCTTCACCCGCTCCAGGTTCCCCCCTTTGTGGATAATCCTTAAAATCCTTCTCTATCAGTAGATTAAATAGCCACCTGTGGATTCTGCCATTGTGATCTGCCTTTAGGGACTGCCACGCTACGTTACATGGTGAGATGACAGTATAACCCCGTGTTGGCGGCAGTTGCATCCTCACACCGCGATAGCAAAATGTGAAGAAAAGGCCCATCCAGGCATCGTTATGTCATCGACAGATTGATCACACGCATTCAAGCCAATGTACGGCTTTATGAATCACGTAAATAACGTATCTACAAATGACATGTAGGCTTTATCCGCTTTTCGGCCGCGCTCCCGCTTGTTGCTGTACCACCAACGGGCTTTATGGCGTCTATTATCTGACATCAGGAAAAAGGAGGGAAGGCTGGATCTCTCCAGCCTTTGGCAGTTATCTCACTTTCTTGAAGATTAGCAGGATAAGAGGGACGCAGACAGCGAAACCAATAATAGAGGCTAACGCTGAATCAGAGTGATTTTGCGATAACTCCTTAACAAACCAGGTGCATTGAGAAGGCGTAAACTCCCCGCCCTGGCTCATTGTCTCTGAAAAGTTAAGCGCGAAGACCAGATCGAAATATAGCACGATAACGTAATAAGCTATGCAGATCAGCGCGATACTCACCCACCTGATCCAGAACTTTTTATTCATCATCGTATGTGCTTCCCAATGACCCGCCTACTGTACCGCCTGAGTATGGAGATGTTGAGCCAGCAACAGCAGCAGAATCAGCCGCTACTTGTTGGATTTTTGCACTTCCTCCCATCGGTTGAGGGCTTTTGTTCTCAATGTTTGGATACTGCTGCTTGAACGTGCTTGTCATCTCGACAACGAGCATTGAGGAATAATCTGCACTCTTTGATTCAAGGTAACTTTGCAGTGATGCCGGGATAGTGAAATCTTCTTCTATGTCGATTGGTAGCTGTGTAGTCGTGGAGGTATAACCGTGTTCGAATAACTTTGAACCAGCAAACTTAATCCCGTCAACAGAATGAGTGGTACAGTTATTGCCTGTTACGTCATACTTATCAATCGTACGGCCTCTTCGTATTGTGCCATCCTGCATCTTTGGTGTTTGAATTGGTGATACACCGTTATTCCATAACTTTTCGAAGAACTTACGGATTAATTCAGGATCGGCATCATCAATCCGAAATGCACGAGCACCCATTTCATAAAGTTCGTAACGGTAATACTTCCGTGCATCTTCATCTTGGAAGAAATCTAAAATCCCATCCCCGGTTAGCGTGCTTCTGTCTGTGCGTCCATAGCGACCATACGTGTACAGATAGATGTTGTTATTCTCATGCACCGAAACGAAAGCGTGACCAGCGTTTTTGGTTTCAGTCCAGATGTAAACGCCGTTCAATAGCGGGTTATCTTCTGGCTTGCAGGTGTCAGCAACGCTGTTTTGCTTCCTCTCTGTCTGTGAGTGTTGGCGTGGTTCTTGTACTGAATCAGGTGAGGATTTCGCTGTCGCTGGTGTTGATGTTGACCGCACCGGAGCCTGATAAGGGCCGTGTCGCATAAAGGTATGGGTGGGGATGAAAAAAGCCTTGCACGGGCAGGTTGAACGGCTGTATATCGTGCTGGCAGCTAACTGCCCGTGAATGTACTCGCCTGGGTATCCGCCTGTCACGCTGTATTTACCCGGGTGTTTACCACAGGATACCTGGCAGCCCACTGTTGCCTGTCTGTTTTGATTCGGGCCAATCATCTTCCCTTTCGGGTGTCCAGCCAGTACAGATCCTCCGCATGTTGTTTTATCGCCCTGTACTATCCAAAAGCCTGTAGCCATTTTCTGAACGCCTTATTATTTTAGAGTACTGCAGGGAGAAAATCGGCTGGCATTGCCAGGCTATTGTCTGACTGGCGCAGGGGGGCATAACCTTGTGGGGGGCTGACAATCACGTCACCGTTATCAGGATGGCTTCCAAATAGAGCAAAAGAAACACCGCTGCCGTTGGTATTTGCCCCTGACCCGTTGATGATTCTTACGCGCGTTCCATCAGGATAAACAGCGTAATCCCCAACTATCGCCCGATTCACTTCATCCCCGCCTTCGAGAGTAAATGAGTTGCTGGTTTTCTCAATCTTCCCACCATTTCGGGTGAGCGTTCCAGTTGTGGAAAAATGCCAAATCACCATTAAAGAACGGTCTTTCATTTCTTCAGCACGGGATTTGAGAAGCAGGCGTTGTTCTTTGTCTGCGTTCGCCAGTCGTTCTGTGCTGCATGGTTTCTTGAATGATGAGAGCACGGATGGGGTGAGCTCATTGGTGTACTGTTTCATAAGTCCCTTTATGTGCTATAGAAATTATTTCATTGGCTATTTTACAAACAATGACTATATGAGCAACAAATATCAGACTTAAGCGAAACTATGTTTCGTAACAACCAGGGAAGAGAGGGCACTCATCCTCGAATATCCTGGGGTATTTGCACTGCTCGTTAGGTTTGCTTGCCACTGTCTCTGTATACTTGGCATTGTCGTAAACGAAGATCTTTGATGTGATACGCCCTGCTTGGGCGAGGGCTGGTAATAGCATTTGCAAACCCACTGATAAGAAGATGATTGTGATAATACTATCCGCAGTCAAATGTCATAACTAATAGGGTTGAGGCCATATTTTAAATATATCATCAAGGAATGGTATTTCAGACTAATTTCATGCCATGGAATGATTTACGGACAACTGGCTGATTATTTTTATTTTATGGTTCAAGTATATTGCGGGTTTATTTTTGAAGCAAGGCGCCATAAATGGCACCTTGCTCAATGATATAGTTAATTAACTATATCGACCGATCCCCCCATTAGTAAAGTATTCAACTATTTGGCCTCCACCTCCTTTTGTCAATGCTATCGCACTTCCAACTTTGATTATTTTTTTTGCTTTAAATTTATTTCTTCCTATAATCATCGCTAAATCTCCTTTTTATTTACAGAATGCTACGAAGCTAATTAATAATGTCAGTGCAATATAAACAGGTATTTATATTACGAAGCCATATGTATCATTGCTTTTTCACGTCGTCAAGTTACGCTGTATAATATAAAAAAGGATTTAAATTTGAATGAAATAGCAGCCTGTATTTATAATAGTGATATTATCATACTTGATTTTAATAGTGATGAATTTTATCTTATTGAAAATAATGGTGATGAAATAGTTGATAAGGATATGATTAAAGAATCAATTACTCTTCTGGGTGAGTATAAGATGATTTTTTTGAATTTAACAGATGCCGGTCAAATGCCAAAGCAACATATATTAGAAGAGCGCTGGTCTCCGAAGGTGCCATCATTAAAATCAAAGAATGGTTTTTTGCTTTTCTTCAAACTTATTTGGTATGGTTTTAAGTTAAAAAGAATAAGTAACAGAATAATAAAAGACAAATGGGATTTTATTTTAAATAAAAAACCGAAATTAAAGAATAAAATAACACATGACAAGCATTTAATAATCAGTGCTTATCTATGGTTAATAAGAAAAACGTTCTATCTGAATAACAGCAAGACTGACTGTATAATTACGTCTGTAGCATTACAGCATTTTTTGGCACACAGAGGGATTAGTAGTGTCCTTGTTCTTGGTGTAAAAACCAGACCTTTTTTTGCTCACGCCTGGGTTGAAGTAGAGGGTGTTGTTATAAATGATGATATTAATTTAAGGAAATTGTTAAGTGTAATACTGGAGGTTGGATTATAATGACTGACTATTCTTTTAATCATAAGGGAAACTATTTCTTCATCGATAATAGGTTTTTCTTGTACGATAACGGTTGTCTTTTTTTATGGTTTGGCGATTTATGGATAGACGGTGAAAAATTTACAGAGGAACATTTCTGTAATAGCACTGATTATATTATGGGCAATATAACAGGGAGTGGGGTTTTTATTTGTTTATGCCTGGAAAAAAGCTTTATTGAATGTTATACGACAACACATAATGCATGTTATGTCTTTATTTG
Source organism: Citrobacter sp. JGM124 (assembly GCF_018257795.1). Classification (GTDB taxonomy): domain Bacteria; phylum Pseudomonadota; class Gammaproteobacteria; order Enterobacterales; family Enterobacteriaceae; genus JGM124. The sequence goes on from NZ_JAERJD010000009.1 coordinate 23,924, forward strand.
TAAAAATAAAACAAATATAACTATTTCCATTGGCATGAGTGGTGTTATAAATGAAAAAGAAAAACCTGAGGTAAACCCTGAAGAGATAAAAGAATATGTATTTAGCAATAAGCTTTTCCATGATAAAACAATATTCTATAATGTTGTTTTTTTTAAACCTGGCTATATAGAAAAAATTGATTTTAATTTGAACGAAGTGAGCTCATCATTCAGGTGTGAAGAGAAAATAATTAAAAGTGATAATATTTTTTCTATTATAAAAAACAATATCTTATCATCATTAGATGGGCGGGATATTGGCCTGTATTATTCTGGTGGCTTTGACTCAACACTGCTTCTTTATACGATGAAGGAAATGAACCTTGTGTTCAGCCCTTACTATAAATCATTGTCAAACTTCATTAATAATGGTGAATTATATATAGCAGAAGAAAAATGTAAGCATCTTGGCATTAAGTTAATAAAGGTTAAAGAGATGCTTGATTATTCTCTTGATTCATATTCTGGAGTTGGTTTTGATTTTCCACATCAAGTTCCAATATGTCTTTCATATGATCTGTTAGGTGAAAAAAAGGTAAGTCATTCCCCTGTCCAGTTTTTTTGTGGGCATGGCGGGGATGCTGTTTTTGGTCAAAACTCCATAGGATTATCTTGTGTGGATGCTTTTAAAGATAAAGGTTTCTTTAAAGGTGTTAAAAAAATGGCTGAACTGGCGACGCTAAAAGGTATTACATTTAAAGAAATAATAATGAATATCTATGCAGAAAGGAGATTGATGATTCACCCTGCGCCAGGGAAACATGAACATGCTATTAATATCATTGAGTCAATATATTCAAAAAATGGAGTGAGCAGTAATGGAAAAATAGATATTGTGTCTCCTTTGTTATTTGAAAATGTCATAGCGTGTTTTTTGGGTTTTAAATCTTATGATCATTTTAATGCCAACTATGACAGAGCGTTAATGCGAGAAATGGCTAACGAAAGATATGGTGACACATGTTTTTTCAATTGTTCAAAACAGTCATCATCTGATGTTATTTTCAATATTTTAAATGTGAAGAAAGAACAAATCAGGTATGTTGTTAATAAAGCAAAGCTATTGCAGTTGATTGAGGTTACGGATGACTGTTTTAATGAAAAGCTGCTGTACCAATCATGTGTGATGTATACACCAAAAGATTATCTCTTCATACATAAACTATATCAGGTTGCTATTTTTCTATTGGTAAATGGCTTTTAATAATAGAGGTGTTAATAATGAAAGTTGTTTTTTATATTTATGCATTATTAGATAAAAAAAGTAAGCTTTTTTTTTGGTCTACATTTTTATTTACTGTGCTATTTTCTCTTTCAATAACAACCGCGCCTTTAATATTAGCCGAGATAATTTCTAATATGGGGATGGCTAATCATTTAGATGATTATATATTTTATATACTATTGTATGCGATCATTATGTTACTCACTAAATTTTGTGAAATCATTTTAAATACATCACAGGGTTTTTTAAGAGTGTCGCTTTTAAAAAATATATCAAGTTCTTATTTGAAAGCGATTTTATCAAACCCTATAGAATACTTGAAGGATAAAAATGGTGGTTATATATGCCAAATGTTGACAGAAGCATCTAATGATATATATATCTTAATTAAGACATTTTCCCAGGGCATTGTCAGCCCTTTATTACAGCTGCTATTTGTTTCTGCCATTTGTTTAACTTCTGATTTTCCATTAGTTGCCATGGTATTTTCCATCTATATCTTTCTGTTCTTTTTAACTACGATAATCCTGAACAAAAGGATTTCTGGATTGCGTATTAAGATGATGGATTCAACAGTAAACTCCTATATGAAATTAAGTGACTCTGTACAAAATATCGTTGCAATAAAAAAGAATAATTGTCTTCAGTCCATTGAAAAAAGATATGATTTATTTTTAGATAAGGAAGAAAAGGCTCAAAAAAGATATTGGAAGAAAACATTCCAGCTATTCTCATTGAGTTCTTCACAAAGCTTTGTGCTTTTTGTATTTTTATTTTTTTATAGTGTATATAGTGTAATACACGGTGAGATGTCTATTGCTTCATTTGTTCTTATTACCTCATATATAAATTTGTTCACCTCACCTGTTGAATCTATGTCTAATGTTATTTCTGATGTGAAAAGATCTTATAATAGCTTATCGCGTTTTATTGATGAACATAAAGAAGCAGAGTTCATTCATGCAAGAGAATATGAAATTCCAAAAGAAAAAATAGAGATAACCTGTAGAAATGTATCATTTTCATATTCTAGTGGTGAAAAAGAAATTTTAAATAATTTTAATGCTGTATTCAAAGCGGGGGCATTTATCGCGATTCGTGGTGATAGTGGCTCAGGAAAGACAACGCTTGCTCAGATAATAACAAATTATGTCAGTGATTACTCCGGTGAGATTTATTTTAATAGTATTCCTGTTAAAGATATATCTGATGATGTATTGTGTGAGTTAGTTTATCATGTAACACAAGATGACTTTATTTTTATGGATTCATTAAGGTTTAATTTGTCAGTGGCGAACCCATTGTCTACTGATGCTGATATGTTAGATTCATTGCGTCTTGCATGTATTGATAAAATAAACGGCGAAAATGTTTCGCTTGATATGCAACTTCAGGATTCTGGTGATAATATATCGGGTGGACAAAAGCAGAGGATTTCAATTGCGAGGCTTTTTCTCCGGAATCCAAAGGTCATTATATTGGACGAAGCCACGGCTTCGCTGGATAAAATGAACAAAAAAACAGTTCTGAATAACATCAGATCTTTTTTCCCTGACGCCACAATAATAAACATTAGTCATGACAAAGATATCTGGGGGCTTGCTGATTTTCTTTATGATTTAGATGAATTAAATGCTGGCTAAGTTTTTCTGCTACGCACTGAACTGTTTAGCTGAAGGGAAGGGGACTGGAAAATAAATGTCATACCAAGGGATTCAGCACCTGACAGGTAGTATTTCACCTGTCAGGCTATGGTTATATTATTCTGCAACAATGCCTGTATTATCAACCAGCACACTATCTTCAATAGCTTTAAGCGCCAGATTTGCTTCGTAATACTTTTTCTCTTTCAACAAATTCTGGGCTTCTGCTACGGCTATCTGAGAATGCTTCAGTGGTAGTAAATAGAGTTTCTGTGTGACGGAGATATCTGCCAGGCGCAGAGTTTCCATGGCACTTTTTTTATCACCTTGTGACAGCTGTTCATTTGCTTTTTTAATCGCAGCCTGTTTTTCCGGTGTGGAAATGAAGTTTTCACTAATGCCCACGGTACCATCAATCGCAATATACTGATCACCGATCAGTGCGGCATTTTTATTCGTGGTGGCAAATTTCTTCCAGTCGATACTGTCATCGGTTAGCAGTTTTGCTGCGTTTTCTGTCAGCTTAACAGCGTGTTCAGGCACCCCTTGAAAAATAGCCAGCCGGGCGAGTCGTACATCTTGCACGGCGGTAAAACCCTGTTCAGAAATTTTGAGTGTTTCAGCCGCTTGTTGCTGTGCTACGGTTGACGTTTCCTGGGCACTGACCAAAAACGGAACTGTGGACAGAGCGGCTGTGATCATTACTGCGCTAAAAAGACGCCTCATATTTAACTCTCCTTTTTCCGATAGATAGCCAAACATGAGCTCGCGTTTGAATAGCACGTTGATCTCAGTTGACTGTATTAAGCGTAGATGTGGCTACGTGAAATTTCCAATAGGGAACACTGGATTGAATGATGGCATGCTTTTCTTGCCGGAAGCCTTGTCTCGCGTCATCGGGATATTTCATGTGGTTCAATCCAGATTGACGTAAAGTCAAACCAGCCTAAGTTATTTAAATGAATCCCCTGAGCTTGCTCGGAACCTGTGATATGCATCCAGTGATGAAACAAAGGCTGGAGCCAGCCATCGCTAATGATCTCTGCTGTCAGCTGTTGTGATGAAAGGCTTTTGTTTCGCCATTGTTGCTGCCAGTCGGCAAAACGTTGCTGATCGCCACCTGAGATAGAGATTTTCAGTAATGGCATTCCCAGTAACCACGCACCTACATTCCACTTTTCTGGCAACGTAAAATTCACCGTACCCAGCCATATATCTGCCTGGCCTTCTCCTCTGGCCCAGGCATCATAAGGCAGTTCTATCGCTTCAAGGGTAATATGATGTGCGGCGAGTAGGTGCTGACAAGCCTCGACGAGTCTGGGGAGCTCCCAATGCTGGCAATGATAGGCCATGCGTAAATGCTGTGGCTGGTGAACAGGATCTCGTGACCAGGGATCACGCATCGGGCCGGAGACTATCTGATGATGCCAGTCTGGCAGTAAACTGGTGGCAGGCGACCACAAGGGACGGATTTCTTTAGGCAGATTATGGAGGATCAGGGCAGGGGACAGGGTCTGCTGCAACCATCGGCGCTGTTCAATGCTTTGCCACCGGGGTGAGCGACTGTCACACAGCAAAAAGTATCCCCCTCTTTCCAGTATGCGATTATCGGCAGCCGCTGAAAAATCCTCCCCGTGGGCGGAAACATATTCCACGTCACTCATACTTGAACTCAGCAAAGCGAAAGGGCGGGTAACATCACCCTGGCCGGTATTATCAAGGCAGGTGATGACTTCAATGGTATCCAGCAAGCTTCTGAAACCGAAATAGCGATCAAAGGCACTCAACACGAGGTGCCAGTCATTATTTTCCGTCACCTGATAAGGGCCGGTACCCACCGGATGTGAGGCAAAATTGCCACGCTGTAGGTGATCCGCAGGCAAAATCAGTGCGCCAGCATTAGCCAGGAGTAGGGGTAAGTTTTCATCCGGGTAGGCAAGTTCAATGATAATACTCAGCTCTCCCTGGGCCTCTATAGTGCGAAAATGCGAAAAGAGAGGACGCGTGGCACTGCGGCGTAGAGAGGCGACAACATCCTTACTGGTTAAAGGCGTTCCATCATGAAATAAGACACCTGGGCGCAGAAAAAAACACCAGCATAATGGCGTGAGCTGGCGCCAGTGGTGGGCGAGCCCTTTTTTGACGCTTCCTGTGGTTTCATCAATACCTGTCAGGCCACTGAAGATTTGCTTGACCAGATGGACCTCTGAGCGGCGGAGTGGCGTTCCTGGATATAAATTATGCAGTGTTCGGTAGTAAGGAATACGCAGTGACTGGCGATCTTCATGAACACTGTATCCCATGCGGTTACGTAGCAACTGCGTCAGATACTGGCGGTCGTCACCAAGAACCGCCAGTACACCATGCATATCATTGCGATCCAGTAGTCGTTCTGCTTTTGCCAGTATCAGGGCCTGTGAAGAATAGTGCAGTGTCAGACGCGCTCTGTGTCCTCTGCCGGGCTGACTGTGCCAGGTCAGCCAGCCGGCTTGCTGCATATGAATAATCAGTGTACGCATATGGCGTTTACTGCAATAGAGGATATCCGCCAGTTCCTGCAAGGTGGTAAACACATCACGCTGCGGGAACATAGCTATAATCTTTTGGTAATGCTGTTCAAGACGTTGGATATTCATAAAAGGTGAACTTTAGACTGAGAAACACATCAATTTTTTATTTCCTCTTTTTAAAGCAATATTTTTCTACAATCAATCGAATTAGCAGGGAATCCCATGACAAGAATGATCGATAAAGAGACAAAAATCTGCATGTCACTGGCAGCGAGGCCGACTAATTTCGGTACCCGTTTTCATAATTATTTGTATGATGCACTGAATCTGAACTACTTGTATAAAGCTTTTACCACCAATGATTTAGGTGGTGCTATTACCGGAATTAAAGCGCTGGGTATCCGTGGCTGCGGTGTATCCATGCCGTTTAAACAGGCCTGTATTCCTTTTATTGATGAGCTTGATACCTCTGCGAGTGTGATCCACTCGGTTAACACTATCGTGAATACCGACGGTTATCTCAAAGGCTATAACACGGATTATATTGCCATTGAAACGCTGCTCAACCAGTATCGGGTTCCTGCAGGGCTGACTTTTGCTCTGAAAGGCAGCGGTGGTATGGCGAGTGCCGTTGCTTGTGCGTTAAAAAATCATGGTTTTACCAAGGGCTATATTATTGCCCGTGACGATGAAAGTGGTCAGGCATTAGCTAAATCCCAGGGTTTTCAGCACAGTACAGATATGACTGGCGTAACTGCTGACGTCCTGATTAACGCAACCCCACTGGGTATGGCAGGTGGGCCAGAATCGGAAACACTGGCTTTTTCACCTCAGGAAATTGATGCTGCAACGGTGATTTTTGATGTTGTTGCATTGCCTGCTGAAACCCCATTGATCCGTTATGCTCGTGCACACAACAAAGCGGTGATTAGCGGCGCAGAAGTGTTTGCCATTCAGGCTGTGGAGCAATTCAGCCTGTACACGGGAGTACGTCCATCGGATGACTTATTTGCCAGTGCAGCTGCCTATGCCAGGCAGTAGGGGATAAACATTCTGGCTGGAGTCGCGTTTTTATTGCGGGGTTACTGTGATTTTTACTCCGCTGCTCGATGGCTTCCGGGAGAGGCGTTTTGCTGTCGTGTCGTAGAGGCAGAAAGCAGTCAGGATAGCGGCAACCCTGCCGCTATCTCCGTCAGACCATTAACACTGGTATAAATTCAGCTTAAGGGCCTGGGCAACTGCAGCAGCCATTTTCTGCCCACGAACACTGTTGCCAACAGGATCGAGTGGCGGTGAGAAGGCCGCAATAGCGAGTTTGCCTGGGGCGATAGTTAAGATACCACCACCCACCCCACTTTTACCGGGTAACCCTACGGTATAAGCCCAGTCACCAGAGCTGTCATACATCCCTTCCATGGTCATTTCTGCGAGGATCGCCGGGCAGTTAGCTGCGGTTAATACTTGCTCATTGGTTACCGGATTGCGCCCGCCCGAGGCAATTGTCGCCCCAAGAGTCGCGAGTTCAACCGTATTGAGTAGCGTGGAACACTGACGGGTATACACATCGCAAGCTTCCATTGGGTCACTGTACATAAACCCCGCGGAGTAAAGTAACCAGGCGATGCCCTTGTTATGGAAATTGGTGGTCTGTTCTGACTGGTTAAGCTCATCACTGATCGCCACTTGTGATGATGTTAACCGCTGTTGCATTTTCAGAATTCGTTGCCAGCGCTCCTCTGCTGAACTGGCTTTTACCAGGCTGGTTGTTGCCATTGCGCCGGCATTGACCAGAGGGGACAAGGGTTTATCACCGTGTAGCTCTAACGCCATGACGGAGTTAAACGGCAAGCCTGTAGGATCAGCGCCGATTTTTTGTTGAATAGTCTGGGGGTCAAAATCCTCCAGAGCCAGTGCCAGGGTACAGACTTTGGAAATAGACTCAATGGCAAAGCGGTAAGCGGTATCACCCGCGGTAAAAATATCACCTTTAGCAGTGACTACCGCCAGCCCGGAAAGGCTGGGATCCACACCCGCGAGGAAAGGAATATAGTCTGCATTTTTTCCGCCGGTCTCCTGACCGAAAGAGTGATAGGCATCATTGACTGCAGACTGGATAGCATCATGCTCTAACATAAAATTGACTCCTGTGAATGCATTATAAAAAGGTCGCAATAACAAACGGTGTGCTGGTCTCCCGGTAAGGAAAATAGCCCGCCGTCACGGCACTCTTGTGCACATAACGGCGGGAGAGTTTGCTATTTTTTATCGTTAGAACTGTTTCCCTGTTGATCGTCAGGGATCAGGTGGTGGGTAGAACGCGCCCGGGGATGAATAAAGAAATGGTTCGCCGGTGCATTGTGCGTTTTGATAGGTACCATTGTGACACCCGTCTCTTTGCCTTTTTTGTCATGAACAGCATAGATAACAAAAGGTATCAGGAAAATCACAATAAAGCTTATTGTCAGGATCATGACATAGGTATCAGCACTGCCGCCTGCCGGTAAGGAACTTGGCGGGAAGAATGAAACAACAAATGCCAGAACAGAAATAATGAAACCAGCACAAGCGATTAGCAGTTTAAAACCGTTACCCCCTGGCACATTAAAAGCACGTTTTTTCTCTGGTTGTTTACGGACCAGGTGAATGTAACCGAGGAACAGCATAAAGTAGCTGCACAGGTAAATGACTACGGTTAATGCTAACGCAATCAGGAATGACATATTACCGCCACCACCGGTATTGGTTAACACAATCAGTGCCACAGAGGTTAGCAGTAACTGAGAAATCACCAGAGTGACGGGCACGCCATTCTTATTCACCTTCGCAAAAGATTTCGGCAGGATCCCTTTCTGAGCAGCCACATACATGCCGCGAGAAGGGCCAACAATCCATGCCGCAATTTCAGCCAGAACGCCTAATACTAATAAAGCGGCAATGATTCTTGCTACCCATTCTGCTGAGGTGCTGAAGTGGCTGATTAATAGCTCAAAGGTCTGGACGACACCCGCAGATAAGTTAATTTCATCCCCAGGGATAACCGAGGCAACAGAAAGACCACCGATAGAGCTCAGGCAAATCGCGGCTATCATCAGCAACAGCATGGCGATAGGGTAGTCCCGCCCTGGGTTTTTCATTTCATTCACATGCGTTGCTGAGGCTTCTACTCCCATATAGCTCAGGATAAACGCCACGAATACTACCAGTGTGCCTATCTGAGTAAAGTCAGGGAAGAAGGTCTCTGTACTCATTTCGATTGCCAGCGGAGCGCCGCTTGCCAGATAGCAAATGGCCAGTACCAGCAAAATCAGCGACGGTAACAGAATACCGGCAAAGAACCCGAGCTTGGCGATTGATGCTGTGTATTTTGTGCCACCAAATTGAGTAAATGCTAATACCCATAGGATAACTAACGCCGCGATTGTCTTAAGCAGAGGGTCGGTATTCAGTTCTGGCCAGTTAAGAATATAAGACAGGGCCCCGAGTACGAAATAGAGCATGGGCAGGAAACCGATGGCAATTTCTAAATAGGTGAAAGAAATCGCCGCAAACCCCCAACGTTCTCCTAATGTATTAGAAACCCAGGCGAATATTCCGCCTTCTTCCCAACCTTCTACAGTGGCCATTTCAGCGGCACAGAGTGCGACGGGAATAAACCAGAGAAACCCTCCCAGTAATAAAAAGAAGACCAGACTAAAACCCGACGTTGCGAACGTCGGATATTCATAGACGGCCATAACCATCGATGCGGTGATTGCGAAAAAACCGATCAGTGTCAGTTGTTTCGCAGCTGGAGTTGCTGTTGCCATAAGTTTTGTCCCTAAGTGAATGCTGTCAATAATAACAATGACTTTTATTGCCTTGATTACCGGCTACCCGTATAACCGAACCTTTCTGAGCAGTAAGAATGGTTCCTCTGGATAATTTGCATTGCTGACTAGTCACGACCATAACGCTTAACAAGTCTCAGCTGTGGTGAAAAGCCGCTCCCTCTTTTCCGTCAGAGAAATACTGAGCGGATGACTATCAAAGTAGACCAACATACCTTGTACGATTAAATCTTCACGAGCTGCAGGTATTGAACAGGCTGGAACCTGCCTGCCGGGATTCTGTGGTGTAGCCCGACGGAAGGTGGCAAGGTTCTGGGCGGTATTCGTATCCAGAAGATCATCGCACATCACATTAAAGAGACTGCGGGGATCTGGCGTCATAACAGGTAATGTTTTTTGTGGGGGCGAGTGAGATAATATCAGTGAGGCGTAAGTATTATCTAATTCGCTGTAATATGAAGATAAAACATCCTTTACCATGTTAAAACGCCCCTCAATTTTTCGCAAACTGTTCGGGAAACATCCTGCTGATAACTTACGTATCTTTTCTAATATAGATAATATCTTGAGAAAGGCACCAGATTATTTTTAATTATCTGTTAAAAATAATTCCACAGGATGAAATGTAATATCTTTGATATATCCTACATTTTCACGCTGATGGCTGTTTTTAACGTGAGCAGGCGTAATGTTATCGCCATGATATTCAGATGAGAATGGTTTCTTTTTGCAAAAGCCAGGGGGGGGGGTAACTTGGGGCAACCCAATATTTTTAAACGTATTTTTCAGATGACGTCGTCACTCAAAAAGACACGCTGCAGGTATTATCATAATAAAAAACAATACGATAACAGGCGGATATATATGATAAAACCATTGAAATAATATGGTTATAGAAATGATTCAGCATAATATATCGGTGACGGCTATTTTTTATAATATATAATATTCCCAGCCTGCTTAATATTTCTCAGTCAGAAGTAAGTTATTTTCCCTGGTATTTTACACGGTGGTAGAAGCTCCTGGCCGTCTGACGTGGCATTCAGCGACCAGGGCGAGTCAATGTGGCGATTAGCTCTGAGCCTGTTGCCAGGCATGTTGCAAAAATTCGCGACACTGACGTTCGTTATCCCAGAGATCGTCCTGTTTTGTGGTTCGCATTTCGATTGCGATGGATATGGGGGCGAGCTCTTTAGGAAGTTCAAGCTGCATTGCGGTTTTGATAATCTGTGCCGCTGACGCCAGGGTAAGGAATCCTGGTTCGCCAAATTTCATGTGATAATCTCCATACCCTTGGGCCTGTGGATCAAGGATAGCGTTAGCCAAATGCAGTTGTGAGATCAGCGGTGCTGCCAGTGTCAGTGATGCCACAAGATCTTCCTGATTCAGCGCGACATGGGCGCTATCCCAGGCGAGGTACAGTTTTGGACAGTCTGCTCGCAGGGCTTTCATCCATGCTACTGTTTCATCCGTTGGGCCAATAAGCTGACATTTATGTGCAAAGCGGTCGAGGGGCTCCACTTGCAGTATCATGTTGTCATACTGGCTGACTACTTCCCCAATGCGCACAAGCGCTTCCCCAAAGCCCTTTTTAGCGTCTTCACGATGGGTGTCACCGGGGTCACTACCGCTTACGAGGGAGAGTTTACTGGTGCCGCATTCTGCCGCCAAGTGTACCAATTCACAGGCCCGACGAATGGATTTCTCCCGTAATTCAGGGTCCAGGCTGCTGAGGTTGAGATGGTCTTTCAATAACTCGAAGGTTAACCATTGGGTGACATGTAAAGGGTGTTTTTCAGCGAGCTGACGAATATTTTTAGCGATATGCGACTGATGGATAATACCTGTCTCGAATCCTTGATAATAATCGATGCTGGCGATTCTTTGAATCACATGCAGCATTGCATTTTCATCACCGGCCAGTGGGAAAAAAAGCTCGGCAATGTGTGCGGAAGGATATAACTCAGTGGTTATTTTCATATGAACTCCTCCTTATAAGGCAGGGTAAGGGTATCGCAATAGGGAAAGAAGGGATGCGTGAACACTTTAATTGCATGTGAGCATTTGATCAAACAGATAACGTGGGAGAGATCATAACTTTGACACTGATCGCACTTTACTGTTGTGTCAAAATCCGCTTGCTGAATATGCCTGGGTTAAACCGTCATTCTATTGGTGGTAAATGGGGGAGGATCGCGTGCTGTGATATCTTTTTTATTGTTTTTATTTGAAAATTTATTTTTTTCTTTTTAAAAAAAGTGAAGTCTACGCGGCAGATTTTATTATTAAAGTAACAGGTATTTTTGATTATTGTGATTAATGCTCTAATAATCAGATATTTTTTCTCTTTTTATTCTCTTTATAATGAATTGCATTGACGACCTTTCTGGCCATTTTGCATTGAACTATTGATGTGTTGTTATTCATATGAGCTGGTGGCGGGAGGGGACAAAGAGGGGCAGTTTCCTGCCCCGATAAACCTTTATCTGGTGTTGCTTAACTGATCATGGCGTCACTGATGTAGTGCCCGTCCATTTGCCGCAAGGATAGATTCCCCCATAGCTTCAGAGAGGGTTGGATGGGCGAACATAACCCCCAGTAAACTCTCATCAGTGGCTTCAAGACTGTGGGCAATACCAAAACCCTGGATCTGCTCCGTGACTTGCGCCCCCACCATATGAGCTCCTAATAGCTCCCCGGTACTGGCATCGAAGAGTGTTTTCACGAAACCTTCCGATTCATCACTGGCCAGTGCCTTGCCGTTCCCCTGGTAAGCAAATTTACCGATTTTTAGTGGTCGGCCACTGGCACGGGCAGCGGCTTCAGTCATCCCCAGGCTGGCAACTTGTGGCCTTGCATAAGTGCAGCCAGGCACAAAATTACGATCCAGGGGATGTGTGCCAGCAATGCCAGCCAGTGCCTCGACGCAAAGAATTCCCTCATGACTGGCCTTATGCGCCAGGCATGGTGGGCCAGCAACATCACCGATGGCATAAAGACCAAAGAGATTTGTGCGACAAACGGGATCAGTCTTGATGAAGCCCCGATCCAGTTCCACGCCAAGGGCTTCCAGGCCAAGTCCTTCAATATTGGGCTGAACACCGACCGCCAGCAGAACATGTTCAACCTCCACTTGCAGCGCCTCATTGGGGCCCTGCAAGGTACAGCACACACCTGTGCCGGAAATATGCACTGCTTTGACCTGGGTTTGGGTATGAATATGAATCCCCCGTTTTTCAAATGACTTGCGCACGACAGATGAGACTTCGGCATCTTCAACCGGGAGGATTTGCCCTGCCAGTTCGACCAGCGTAACCTCACAGCCAAGGTCATGATAGAGGCTGGCGAATTCGACTCCAATGGCACCAGAGCCGATAATCAGTAAAGACTTTGGTAAACGCCTGGGCTTTAATGCTTCAAAGTAGGTCCAAATGTGCTCCCCGTCTGGTGTGATGCCAGGTAATGCCCGGGGGCGGGCGCCGGTAGCGAGAATAATATGGTCGGCATGAAGGTGATGCTGGCTCCCCTCAGCATCAGTCACTGACACTAACCCTTTAGCCGCAAGATGTGCCGTGCCACTAATCACGGTCACACCATTCTTTTTCAAAAGATACTCAACACCGCTGGTGAGTCGCTGGGATACTGTTCGGCTGAATTGCACCAGTTTTTGCAAATCAAAGCTCACATCACCGGTGCTGAAACCGACTTGACTTGCCTGTTTGATCGTATGCGCCACCTCTGCTCCGTGGAGCAGAGCCTTCGTGGGGATGCATCCCCAGTTCAGACAAATCCCTCCCAAATGCTGTTTTTCGATAACCGCTGTGCGCAGCCCTAATTGGGCTGCCCGGATGGCAGCGACGTATCCCCCAGGACCACCACCGATCACCAATACATCATATTTTTCATTCATGATGGCCCCCTAAACCAGCATTAAGGTGGGTGTTTCCACCAGCCGCTTGAGTTCTTGCAGGAAAACAGCCCCCTGTGCGCCATCGATCATCCTGTGATCACAGGACAATGACACCGTTAGTTGTTGGCATGCAACAAGCTGCCCACCCCGGACAACCGCCCGTTCTTCCCCGGCCCCGACCGCGAGAATAGCGCCCTGGGGCGGGTTGATAATGGCATCAAATTGATTCACCCCCAGCATGCCCAGATTGGAGATGCTAAACGTTCCCCCCAGAAACTGTTCAGGTTTGAGAGTTCCTGCTTTGGCATGAGTGATCAGTGTATGGATCTCCTGTGATATCTCGCTGATAGACTTCCGGTTTGCCATACGAACGATTGGTGTAATCAGTCCAGTGGGTAACGCCACAGCAACGGAAATATCGGCATCAGCAAAACGGCGAATGCTCTGACTGGTTTCATCAAACTGCACGTTGACATCTGGGACTGTCACCAGAGCTTGTGCACAGGCCTTCACCAAAAGATCATTAACTGAGACTTTAATCTGTTTTACACCAGCATTAATCTCCTTACGCAATTTGAGCAAAGGATCAAGATCAAGGTTGATGGTCAGGCGAAAGTGCGGAGCATTGTGTTTGGACTCTTGTAAACGTGTTGCGATGGCTCGACGCATACCCGACATGGGCAAGTTTTCAAAAGCTGCCGACAGGGTTTCCACTTCAGGAACGGCCTGAGGCTGGTCATTGAGAAGTAGTGCAGCAGCCTGCACATCATCCCGGCTGACACGACCCTGGGAGCCACTGGCCCGGCAATCATGCAAGTTGATTCCCAGCTGGCTGGCAAGACGACGCGCTAGCGGCGTGGCGGAGACCTGGCTATCATCAGCGTGTGAACGTGGACGTTTAAGCGAGCGGGATGGCAACGTTGTTGGAGCCAGTTGTCCCCCGGCATCGATGATGGCACGTTCAAGATCGGCGACGGAAATTCGCCCCTCTCGCCCACTGCCATTCACCTTGCCCAGATCGACGCCCAGCTTATTCGCCTGGCGCAGAGCGTGTGGTGTTGACTTAACCCTTTCAACATCAGTAGCACCCTGTAAACTTTCCGGGATCCGTGGCTGCGATGAAGGAGAGGCGGGCTGGGGGGATTTGGTCAGTGAAGAGGGTGACGTCGTCGCTGGCAGTGACTCCGTGGCGACGGTAACCGGCGTGGCTGAAGTCGGAGCCGCAGGTGGTGTGGGGGCACTTGATTTCTCTGTTCCCAAATTGGCCGCGAAAGCATCCAGGGCCTCATCACTTACTGAAGCATCGGCGGCCAGGGCCAGCACAGCCCCCACGGCGACAGTATCCCCTTCGTGAACGAGATATTTACGCAGAGTGCCAGTGAAAGGGGCTTCCAGTGAGTTGACCACTTTACTGGTTTCAATTTCGCAAATTTCCTGGCCCTTGGTAAATGTGGAGCCCTCTTTAACCAGCCAGTGGGAAAGTGTTCCTTCCTCCATGGACAGGCCCCATTTCGGCATGTCGAGGGTTTTTATTTCGCTCATGGTTTAGTCCTCCAGTACTTGGCGAACGGCGGCCTCAATACGCTCGACACTCGGTACCCAGAGTTTTTCCAGCGCAGGTGAGAAAGGCACCGGGGTATGTGGCGGGGTAACCAGGACTACCGGGGCTTTGAGGAAATGAAATGCCTGAGAAACGATCAGTGCGGCGACATCATGGGCAAAACCAAAACGTGCACCGGACTCGTCAACAATGACTACGCGCCCAGTGGAAGCCACTGATTCGAGAATGCCTTCTTCGTCCAGTGGTGAGACGGTTCGTGGATCAACCACTTCGACCGAAATCCCTTCTTTTGCCAGTTTGTCGGCGACTTGATTCGCTTTGTGTACCATGGCCGATAACGCAATGATGGTGACGTCTTCACCTTCACGGGTATAATTAGCCACGCCAAAAGGAATGGTATAAATTTCTGACGGAACTTCCCCTTTCATGTCATAGAGGATCTTGTGTTCACAAAAGACCACGGGGTCATCGTCACGGATAGCCTGAATTAGTAACCCTTTGACATCATAAGGGCTTGAGGGAACGACAACTTTTAGCCCCGGCGTGGTGGCGAAAATATTGTAGGGTGACTGGGAATGTTGTGCTGCAGCAGAGAAACCGGCTCCGATCATTCCCCGCACAACCATGGGGGCCTTGGCCTTGCCGCCAAACATATAGCGGAACTTGGCTGCCTGGTTATACAGTGCATCATGGCTGACGCCAAAAAAGTCCATAAACATCAGTTCAGCCACCGGACGAAGTCCGGTGGCAGCAGCCCCCGCCGCCATGCCAATAATGGCAGATTCGGTAATGGGGGTATCAATAACGCGATCTGAACCGAATTGCGTCCAGAGCCCTTTGGTTACACCCAGCACACCACCAAAGGCTTCAATTTTATCTTCTTCTGGTGCATTACCGCCGTGCCCACCCCGTAGATCTTCGCCAATTAAGACAACGCTTGAATCCCGTTCCATTTCTTGCGCTAGCGCTTCTTTGACGGCTTCACGATAGGTTTTTATAGCCATTTTTATCACCCTCAGTAGGATACATAGACATCAGTGAGCAGATTTTCTGGAGCCGGATAGGCCGCAGCGCGAGCTTTTAACACCGCATCGTCCACCAGTGCTTCAACTTCTGCATCGATGGCCTGCATCTCTTCTTTAGTGATCTGTTTTGCCACCTGAGCTGCGAAAATTTTCAGTGGGTCATGCTCTTCCCGTAGTCGTTTTACTTCCCCCTGTGAGCGATATAGCCCGGGGTCCCCTTCAAAATGGCCATGCCATCTGAAGGTTTTGGCCTCAATTACACTTGGGCCTCCTCCCTCACGAGCACGTTTAACCGCTTCGGCAGTTGCCTCATAAACCGCGAAGAAGTCATTACCATCGACGACAACGGCTGGCAGACCAAAACCGGCAGCGCGTCCGGCGATATCACCGCCACCGACAGCGTAATCATGACCGGTACCTTCCCCATAGCCGTTATTTTCAAAAATGAAGATAGCCGGAAGTTGTAATACCACCGCCATATTAATGGCTTCAAAGACCAGTCCTTGGTTGGAGCCGCCGTCACCGGTGAAAGAGACGCCTACATTGCCGGTTTTCAAGGTTTTGGCAGTGAGTGCGGCACCAATGGCCAGTGGAGGTGCACCGCCGACGATAGCATTGGCCCCAAGCATACCTTTTGAGAGATCGGCAATATGCATCGAGCCGCCTTTACCACGACACAGCCCTGTGTCTTTACCAAAAATTTCAGCCATCATGCCGTGAATATCACAACCCTTGGCAATACAGTGACCATGACCCCGGTGTGTGGATCCGATGAAATCGGCATCCGTTAAATTCTCACAGACACCGACGGCAATCGCCTCTTCCCCGGTATAAAGGTGAATAAATCCTGGAATATCACCGCTGGTGTTCTCTTCATGCAGACGTTCTTCAAATACGCGGATTTCGCGCATTTTTCGATAGGCCTGTAACAATGCTTGTTTACTTAGCGACATCTGACTCTCCTTAAGATGGTCGGATAAGGCGGGCTTTTTATAAGGGGACGGGACTTCATGCTGGGCCACGCCACTGCACAAAAGATAAGGGATTAGAGGCGGGGGTTAGCCACTCCAAAGAGGGGGGATAATGGTTTTTTTCATGCGTCAGCTCAAAGATTTTGCACAATGTGGCTCCGCTTCATCCCGGCGACTGGGTACACTGATAGCAATTGAAGAGTGGGGGGGGCGCGACGGATGAAGCACTTACACCCGATAGATTATCCATCTGCATTACTGGTTTCGGGAAAGAGGCAGCTGGTACAAGGGTTGCCATTAATTCTTACCAAGTTTACACCACCACGTTCTGCTGGTGAGCAGCTACAGCGCACGCGA
Source organism: Citrobacter sp. JGM124 (assembly GCF_018257795.1). GTDB lineage: Bacteria > Pseudomonadota > Gammaproteobacteria > Enterobacterales > Enterobacteriaceae > JGM124. The sequence continues at coordinate 40,992 of NZ_JAERJD010000009.1, forward strand.
CTACTTGAGCAACTCGACCAAGTTCGCGGGCGGCGCATGGCGCTGGTTTGTGCTGGCGCGGGTTTTGGAAAAACCACATTATTAGTTCACTGGTATCAAACGTTAATTCATCAGGGGGAACGTGTCGCCTGGCTGGCTCTTGATGAAGATGATGACGGGGTAGGACATTTCATTCCCTATTTGTTACAGGCATTGAGGCCGTTATATCAAGGGTGGAATGCTGATTTTTGGTCACGTATTGAGGAGTCTGGGGCATTAAATCCCCGGCGTTGCTTGATCGAGTTGATCAATCAATTGCACTATTGCCCACATGATCTCTATTTAGTGATCGATGATTTTCACCTGGTTAATGATCCCGGGGTGCAAGATGCACTAAGTTACCTGCTCAAGCATATGCCTGCTGCCTTGCACCTGATCATCGGCAGCCGTTCTCACACAAATCTGACTCTGAGCTGGCTTCTTGCCCAGGATCAGCTGATCTTCATTGATGATCAGGACTTGCGCTTTACCCTTGAAGAGACGCGTTGCTATCTTAGCCAGAGTATTAAAGTCCCCGTCAGCGGGTCGGACTCACGCCGACTCCAGTCCGCGACAGAGGGGTGGATCGCGGGAATAAAAATTGCCTCACTTTCCCCTGAGTTACAACTCTTTCCTGGCAAACTGATTGATAATCTTCGGGGGGGGACTCGTACCATTGCTCGTTACCTGAAGGAAGTGGTATTTGATGCCCTTCCTGAAGATGTGATCGATTTCCTGGTGAGGACATCTGTACTCAAACGGTTAAATGCCCGGTTGTGTAATGCTGTCACTGGTCGGGATGATGGGCAGGAGATACTGGCATGGATAGAGCAACACAACCTGTTTCTTTCCGCCTTGGATGAACAAGGCTACTGGTTCCGCTATCACCCATTGTTAGAGGAGTGCCTGAGTGGCCAGTTAATTCAGCTCCCTGATATTGATATCAAGCAGCTACATGAGCGGGCGAGCCAATGGTTTGTGGAACAGCAGCTCTGGGCTGAAGCAGTGCGCCATGCCCTTGCTGCAGGAAAGAATGTTCCAGAAGCTCGCCAGGATGGGGCAGGGGCACAATCCCTGGCAGAAGAGGGGGATATTGACACCCTCGTTCGCTGGGTCCACCACCTTCCGGCCAGCATTGATGCGTCACGTATCGATATTCAGATCAATCTTGCCTGGGCGCTGGCACACCACTTTCGTTTTGAAGAATCACGACAGGTGCTTGATGACCTCAACCAACTTCTTGATCACTACTGCGTGAAATTACCCCATAGCACAGGGATAAAATTGCAGGTGGTGCGCGGAATTTGTGAAGCATTTGCTGAAAATATTTCCCAGAGTATGGCTATTGTGGAACCTTTATTGGGGGACGTTCCTTGCGGGGATACTTGGGTTGATGGCCTGGTCTGCAATATTCTCAGTTATTGCTACCTCGTTGGCCAGCGATATACCGAAGCCCTACAGGTACAGCAGCATATGCCCCAGTCGGACGATCCTCCTGATAACTTGTTCGTTTCCGTTTACCGCGCCTTCATTATTGCCCAGTGTCACCTCTGTCTGGGCCATCTGGATGAGGCCGTTTACTGCGCCAGTAATGAGTTGAACAGGGCCGAACGCTATACAGGGCCAAGGTCAACCAGTGGTGCAACACTGGCCCCATTACTGGCAGAAATAGCCTATGAACGGGGGGGAATTGATGACCTTGACGGCTTGCTGGCAGATAAACTTGAACTTATTGACCGGTTTAGCCCACCAGATGCCCTGGGCGGTTGTTATATCAGTCTGGCGCGTCAGGCTTTGTATGATGATACCCCTCAAGAGGCCGAACGGTTACTTGAACATGCTGGCCGACTTGCAGTTTCTCGAAAATGGCCCCGCCTGGAAGCTCGTCTGCTAGCCGAGCAAATCAGAGTACGCTTACAACGGGGCGATCAGACGGGGGCGGAGCAGTTGCAGCAACAGTTTGACCGACTGGCGTATTCTACGGCCCATAATATCGACCCTGTATGCCGGGGCAGAATTGTTCAATATGCCGTACTCAGCGAAAGCCGTTTACTCATAGCCCAGCATGAGGCACCAAAGGCCAGCAGAATCCTGGCGACGCTGGTCGCTGAGGAGGAGAGCTGTCATCACTGGTTTGCTGTGGTTCGTTTACGTGCCATCCTCGGGCTGGCACTGTGGCAGTCAGGAGAAGAAAGCTTTGCCTGCGTTACGCTGAATGCAGTACTGCAACGGGTTGTGCACCAGGGATTTAACCGGAGCTTACTGGATGTTGGGGACGCATTAATCCCCCTGCTTGTCTGCCTGCAAAATTCACTTACCGTGCAAAGTGAGGAAAGCATGGCCCTGGGGCGTTTACTCAATGCGTTATCCCAGGCCAGTGATCAACCACAGCACCCGGAACCACCGGATGCGACGCTGAGTCTCAGTGAGCGAGAGTGTCAGGCGTTATCACTAATCAGTGAGGGGCGATCAAATAAGGAAATAGCACGTGAGCTGGATATTTCAACAGAAACAGTCAAATGGCATCTGAAGAATATTTACGCCAAACTAAATGTCAGGAGCCGTACACAGGCCATGAACTATGCGATTAAGATGCGACAATAACATGGCTTGTTAACGCCCGGCAGTGGGGAAGGTGGGATGCCCCCCACTGCCTGTTAATGCACGGGCTTCTGAGGCAGTGAAGGGCATTCCTTTTGTTATGGGGTGACATCAGATGCTAAATTGTCACCAGCCCCCTGACGTGTTCTTGTTCCATGTTGCAACCCAGCCCCTGCTGAACAATCTGCCCCCGGGACATCACCAAATAGTTGTCAGCCAGTTCTGCGGCAAAATCATAAAACTGTTCGACTAACAAAATTGCCATGTCCCCGCGCTGGGCAAGCTGACGAATGACTGAACCTATCTCTTTGATAACAGAAGGCTGAATACCTTCTGTCGGTTCATCAAGGATCAGTAATTGAGGCTTGCAAGCCAGTGCCCGGGCAATAGCCAGTTGCTGCTGTTGGCCACCAGAGAGATCCCCCCCACGACGTGTTCGCATCTCTTTCAGCACAGGGAATAACTGATAAATCTCTTCGGGAATATGATGGCCTGCTGATCCTGAAAAGCGAGATAATCCAATGAGTATATTTTCCTCAACCGTCAGACGAGGAAAAATATCGCGTCCTTGTGGGACATAGGCAATACCTGCCTGCACCCGTTGGTGTGGCTTATCGCGATTGATGACCCGTTGTTGCCAGAGGATCTCCCCGGACTTTACCGGCAATATCCCCATAAGGCATTTGAGTAGTGTTGTTTTACCCACACCATTACGGCCCAGTAAGCAGGTTATCTCCCCTTTTTTAGCGCTAAAAGAGAGACCACGTAAAATATGACTTCCACCATAATATTGATTAAGTTCAGAAACTTGTAGCATATTAACGCCCCAAATAAACCTCAATAACCTGATCATTGGCCTGAACCTCACGCAATGATCCTTCCGCCAGAACCTGGCCTTGATGCAGGACTGTGACATGGTCGGCAATGGTTTCAACAAACCCCATATCATGTTCCACCACCATAAGGGAGTGCTGCCCGGCCAAGTCACGGAATAGCTCCGCGGTATACTCTGTTTCAGCATCCGTCATGCCTGCCACGGGCTCATCGAGCAGTAACAGATGCGGGTCTTGCACCAGTAGCATGCCAATTTCGAGAAACTGCTTCTGGCCATGGGATAGCAACCCGGCACTACGGGTTGATTCATGAGTTAAGCGCAGGAGTGATAAGACTTCTTCAATTCTGTCCCGTTGTTCGCCGCTCAGTTTGGCCCGCAAGCAAGACCAGACGGTTTTCCTGGTTTTCAGGGCGATTTCCAGATTATCAAAGACTGACAACGCTTCAAATACAGTGGGTTTCTGAAACTTTCTGCCAATGCCCGCTCTGGCAATTTCGACCGGTGTCATGCGAGTGAGATCAATATCCTGGTCAAAAACAATATGGCCATTGTCTGGTCGGGTTTTACCCGTGATGACGTCCATAAGCGTTGTTTTACCTGCCCCATTAGGGCCGATAATGCACCGTAATTCACCCACGCCTATTTGCAGGGACAAGTCTGTGAGCGCGCGAAAACCATCAAATGAGACATTGATTTTTTCCAGGGTTAATACCGAGTCCCGCTGACGACGGTGGCGATCAACAGGGTGAACTTTGGTAAATAATTGGTCAGTCATCGCGTCTCCTACGGAATATGCCAACAACACCACGGGGTAAAAATAGCGTGACCAGGATAAACATCAATCCGAGAAAAAATAACCAGAACTCAGGAAAAGCCACAGTAAACCAACTTTTGGCACCGTTAACGATGGCAGCACCCAGCACGGGGCCAATCAGTGAGCCTCGTCCTCCCAGGGCAACCCAAATGGCCATTTCAATCGAGTTTGTGGGTGACATCTCTCCGGGATTAATGATACCAACCTGAGGGACATACAATGCCCCTGCCAGCCCACACAATATGGCCGAAACCGTCCATATGAAGAGCTTAAAACCGCGGGGATCGTAACCTATAAACATCAGTCGGTTTTCCGCATCACGAACGGCAGTTAAGACGCGGCCAAACTTGCTGCGAGACAAAGCGTAGCCAATAGCCAGACTGAGTAGCAGTAATAAGACGGTGGCAATAAACAGGCCAATACGTGTACCGGTATCGGTGAGCGTAAAACCGAGTATGGTCGTAAACCCGGTGAAACCGTTATTTCCCCCAAAGCCGGTTTCATTGCGGAAAAACAGCAGCATGGCAGCATAGGTCAGTGCCTGGGTAATAATGGAAAAGTAGACGCCTTTAATGCGTGAGCGAAACGCAAAAAAACCAAAAATAAATGCCAGAATACCGGGGACCAATACAATCAGGCAGAGTATCCAGGCAAAGTGTTGAGTCCCGCTCCAGAACCAGGGCAAAGATTGCCATGAGAGGAAAGACATAAACGCGGGCAGGGCATCCCCTGATGCTTGTCGCATCAGATACATCCCCATTCCATAGCCCCCCAGGGCAAAAAATAATCCATGTCCCAGGGAAAGTAACCCGGCATACCCCCAGACTAAATCGAGAGCCACGGCAACAATGGCGTAGCAGAGGATTTTACCCACCAGAGTGAGGGTATAGGTTGAGAGTGCCAGCGGATGATGTTCGGGAAGTAACGCACAGAATGGCATCAATAGAAGTAGAATGGCCACGCCAATCCCGAGACAAAGCGTAAGGCGCGGTGCTTTGCGAACCGCCGTTAACGTCAATGGCTGATGCATCAATCAATCCCCCTACCTTTTAGGGCAAAAAGTCCCTGTGGACGTCGCTGAATAAAGAGAATAATTAACAGCAGAATGAGAATCTTACCCAACACAGCGCCCATTTCTGGTTCAAGGACTTTATTCAGTATCCCCAGTCCAAAGGCCGCGACAACTGTTCCTGCCAGCTGCCCGACGCCACCTACTACGACCACCAGGAACGAATCGATAATATACCCCTGGCCTAATTCCGGGCCGACATTGCCCAGCTGAGACAGGGCCACGCCGCCTAGCCCTGCGATCCCCGAACCTAAGCCAAAAGCCAGCATATCAACCCGCCCCGTGGGAACGCCGCAACAGTCAGCCATGGCACGATTTTGTGTCACTGCCCGTACATGTAAACCGAGACGTGTTTTATTCAGCAGCAACCAGGTGAGGACAAGTACCATAAAAGCAAATAAAATCACTGCGATACGGTTATACGGCAGGACAAGGTTAGGCAGTAATTGCAGGCCGCCGGATAACCATCCCGGGTTTGACACTTCCAGATTCTGAGCACCGAATAACATGCGGGTTATCTGGATCAACATTAAGCTGATACCCCAGGTCGCGAGTAATGTTTCAAGAGGACGACCATAAAGGTGTCGAATAATCGTTCTCTCCAGCACCATGCCAATTATCCCCGTTACCAGGAACGCCGCAGGCAGTGCGAGTATGGGATACCAACTCAGCCATTCCGGGGCAAATTGCTGGAATATATTCTGTATTAACCAAGTGACATAGGCACCCAGCATCAGCATTTCACCATGGGCCATATTAATCACACCCAGCAGGCCATAGGTGATGGCGAGCCCAAGTGCGGCCAGCAGTAAAATCGAACCCAGAGATAAACCGGTAAAGGCTTGCCCCAGCCAGTCGCCCCACATGAGTCGTGATTTAATCTGTTGCAGACTCTCTGATGCGGCGGCCCTGACCTCGGCATTGGGTTCGTTAGCTTGCTGGGTCAGTACCTGAAGACGGGTCTGTATTGCGGGGTCAGACGACGTCCCCAATAATTTGACCGCGGCTAATCTGACCTGCACATCAGGCTGGGTAAGATTTAGCCTTGCGGCGGCCATCATCAGGGCGTGGTGAACATCCTGGTCTTTTTCAAGACTAAGGCGTTGTTCAATCAGAGGCAGCTGATCCGCTACACCACTAGTGGCTAGCTGACTGGCTGCCTGCTGACGTATCGAAGGGTTATCGCTGACTAATTGATGGGAGGCAAAAGCACTGGCAATGGCAACACGCAGCCGATTATTAATCAGGACTTTTTTTACCTCTCCGCTGGGCTGCTGAACATCATCAAGAGGGGTGAGACGATTATTGCGTTGGTCAAATAATTGCTTATTTTGGTCGATAACCAGGCTTTCATTATGCAAAGCCTCCAGCAGGGGCAAGCGACTGGCTTGTGGTGCAGCTCCCCATTGTTGAAGCAATACAATCTGTTGGCTACGACTGGCTGTGGCAAAATCTGCACTGTCACTCGCTTGTGTCAGCCAGGGCAGGATCAATAATAGACAGCAGAAGTAACGGTGAATTTTCATTATTCTGGCCTTGCATGGATACAGGAATAGCAGGCCAACACCCGGTAAGGGCGCTGGCCTTTCTTTTAGTTAGATTTTACGGGGTGATCGGGTTTCTTATCGTTACCGGGAATGTAAGGGCTCCAGGGTTCTGCACGTACCGGTTTTTCCGTTTTCCACACCACCTCAAACTGGCCGTTGTCGCCAACTTCGCCAATCATCACAGGTTTATGCAGATGGTGATTGGTTGCATCCATTGTCAGTGTGTAACCGTCAGGAGCACTGAAGGTCTGCCCGGCCATGGCGGCACGTACTTTATCAGGATCAGTAGTACCTGCTTTTTCTACCGCCTGTGCCCACATGTTCAGACCGACATAGGTTGCTTCCATCGGATCATTTGTCACGACAGTATCTGCATTCGGGAGATTCTTTTTCTTGGCGTAAGCTTTATAGTCCGCAACGAACTTCGCATTGACGGGATTATCCAGGGACTCGAAATAGTTCCATGCCGCCAATTGTCCTACCAGGGGTTTGGTATCGATGCCACGTAATTCTTCTTCACCGACAGAGAATGCAACCACAGGAATATCGGTGGCCTTAATTCCCTGATTCGCGAGTTCTTTATAGAATGGTACGTTAGAGTCACCGTTAATGGTGGAGACGACGGCTGTTTTACCGCCGGCGGAGAATTTTTTAATATCAGAAACAATGGTTTGATAGTCATTGTAGCCAAATGGGGTATAGACCTCCTGGATATCTTTATCTTCAATGCCTTTTGAGTGCAGGAAGGCCCGCAGAATTTTGTTTGTGGTACGTGGATAAACGTAGTCAGTCCCCAGTAAGAAGAAGCGTTTAGCCTGACCACCGTCTTCACTTAGCAGATACTCTACAGCGGGAAGGGCTTGCTGATTGGGGGCAGCACCGGTGTAAAACACATTGGGTGACATCTCTTCCCCTTCATATTGTACCGGGTAGAACAACAAACCATTCAATTCTTCAAAAACGGGTAAAACAGACTTCCTGGAGACTGATGTCCAGCAGCCAAAGACGGCAGCCACTTTATCCTGAGCCAGTAACTGACGCGCTTTTTCTGCAAAAAGTGGCCAGTTAGAAGCCGGGTCGACCACCACAGGTTCTAGCTGCTTACCGAGTACGCCACCTTTAGCATTAATCTCATCAATTGCCATTAACGCCACATCTTTCAGTGGTGTTTCTGAAATGGCCATGGTGCCGGAAAGTGAGTGCATAATGCCCACTTTTATTGTATCCGCAGCCTGGGCTGAAAACGTAATGCCGCTACTCATTACGGTTACACAGAGTGCGAGTGCGCTGAATAACGAGTTTTTCTTCATTGTATGAACCCCCAAAGTTCCGTCTGTTTTAGTTAATGGTTGATTGTCTGATTTATTGTCATGTTGGTTTTTGTATTACGGGTGATATGCACCTTCAGAGAGCACACACCGGCCCTGTTGTTGTGAGTACGCGTGAAGTGAACCAAAACCGTGCGGCACATTCACAGAGGTACTGCCCTGATGTGAACTTAGACGCCTGCTTTTTATCGCGTAGAATGGAGTGAGAAGGAGAGCGTGCTGGATATACATCAGCCCCGCGGCAGCCAGATAAAAAAAGCGATTAGTTTTTATAATCGAATAGAAAATCGGTGTATTCCGCCGCAGAATCCTGTTGTTCCGATTCTGTTTCTGGTCGTCGAACCATTCCTGAAAGGTATATATCAAGGTAGATGCCATAAATGAATTTCAACGGATATACAAAGTTGTATTCATCAAAGCAAACAGTGTGCCAAATAAGTGCATATTAAATTATCATCATGAATATAAATGATTTTTAACACTTAGCAGAAATAATGAAATAATTTTGCGAGTTTTTGGTGCAATCCGTGCACCAAAATATAGGGGAATCTGACAAATCTATTCATTGCCAGTATTAGCGCTGAAAAAGGGGGGATATTACGGTCAGCGGCTATTTATTTTCAGGGCTCGAGGTGTCAACCCAGCGACGAATTTCAGCGATATGCTCCGGCCCGATACCACAGCAACCGCCAACAATCAGGGAGCCATCTCCTACCCACTTTTTCACCCATTTTAAATAGTTAGGTGGATCCATATCCGGGCGCAGGTATGAGATACCAGCATAGGGAGTATCGGAAACAGGTTCTGGCATAAAAGCATTGGCATAGACCCCAACGCGTACAGCAGGGGTATCCGAGTGGCGAATAACAGAAATGGCTTTTTGGATGGCGTCACTCATCACTTCAGGTTGACTACAATTAAACAGGATAGCCTCAACACCGGCAGAGAGTGCGTGATTTACCATTGCTGCAACTGTTTCACCGGAACGCAGCTCTGCTGGTGCTGTTCGACCAGACTCATCTTTTAAGGTGTAGGAGATATAAACCGGTAATTCGCTATAGCGGCGAATTTCTGCAAGGGTATTTAATGATTCCGCAATAGAGCTTTGGGTTTCAATAATCCATAAATCAACGTAAGGTGCCAGGCCAGTGATCAGTGGGCGCAGGATGCGTTCAGCCTGCTCCGGGCGATAGCGTTCCGGGCGATAGCTTTCAAATAAGGGCGGAAGTGAACCGGCAACACGGATATTATTCTTAGTCCCGGCGACTTCACGAGCCAATAATCCTGCCCGGCTGGCCAGTGTTTTGGCTTCATTGTCAAAACGTTCCTGCCCTAACATATGCGGCACCAAGCCATAGGTATTGGTGGTCAGAATATTGGCTCCGTTATCGGCATAAAGCTGATGGGCGCGGCTGACAAACTCAGGCGCTTCTATTAATGACAGAGCCGACCATTCAGGAAGTTTGAACGGTGCACCCAGGGCTTCCAGCAAACGGCCCATGCCGCCATCAAGCACTTCTACTTTTTCTGACATAACAAACCCTTATTTACTATAGCCTCGGCTAAATCGTTGCTCCAGGTGTGTCTGGATCAATTCAAAAAACAGTGACATCAGCCAGTAAATGGCTGCGGCAGCAATTAACATTTCCATATAGTGATAGGTGCTGCGCCCATATGACTGGGCGAGGAAATTCAACTCCCATAATCCCAGTAGTGATACCAGGGAAGAATCTTTAAGCATTGAAATAAATAATGAGCCGAGCGGTGGCACTATTATACGCAGAGCCTGGGGGACAACAATCTGTGTCATAATCGTGCGCTGGCTGACACCTAAAGCCAGCCCGGCTTCTATCTGGCCACGAGGCACGGAAATAATTCCACTGCGCACAGTCTCAGCCATATAAGCACCATAGTTCAGGGAAAGTGCCAGAATTCCAGAAGTAAATGCGCCCAGAACAATGCCGACCTGGGGGAGAGCCAGATAGATAATTAATACTTGTACCAATAATGGTGTGCCACGGAATATCGAGATATAAAAAGTGGCAATACCAAATGCAAAAGGGTTGTGTGATAATCGACAGAACGCCACAACAACGGATAAAGTAAAGGCACAGAACATTGAAATAAATGTTACTGTGAGTGTCATCGCCGCACCCTGAATAAATCCATCACTGGTCAGATGCAGGCCTAACATAAATGGAAGTTTAGCCTGAATTAAGTGATAATCCAGACCCAAATGCATTAATAACAGCGCCAATACAGTAAGCATTAATAGCCATGTTAGTGCGACCTTAAATTTAAAGCCCATCTGACTGTCGACAGGCTTAATTCTGATTCGCTTTTTGACGCTATTGTCTAATGCAAAATTCTCTGCATCAGAGGGCAACTGTGTCATGCGGGTTTATCCTGAGTAATATCAATCTGCGGGCCAAACCATTTTGTTGAAATCGCTTTTAAAGTACCATCCGCACGCAGCGCTTCGACGGTCTTACGAATTAACTCATCAAACTCAGGATCGCCTTTGTCGGTGGCTACCCAGTTTGGCTCAGAGTAGACTTCACCAATGATGCGTAATTTATCCGCCTTTTGCATATACTCCTGGGCCGTTGCTAAATTAGAGACGATGGCATCCAGCCTCACACCAGGGCCTAACATTAGATTCTGAAAGGCGATAGTCTCTTCAGAGGGTTCAACCCGGACATTTTTAAAAGGGTATGCGATGGGGGGGGCGCCCGGGATAACTAGCTCACCCTGTAAATATTTTTCATAACTGGAACCGATCCCTGCCCCGACTTTTTTACCGTTCAGGTCAGCCGCACTCTTAATATTTTTTTCATCTTTATTAACGACCAGTACTGCCGGTGAATTGTAATAACTTACAGGGAAATCCAGCACGGTGGCTCTTTCGGTATTTGGTGTCATGGAGCAGATGCAGGTATCCCAGCGTTTAGCCCATTTACCACCAACAATGGTTTCCCACCCCGGTGCGCTGGTCTTAAGCTTTACGCCAATTTTATCAGCAACGGCTTGGGCCACATCAACATCAAAACCAGCCAGCTTGTTATTTTCATCCAGATAACCAAAGGGCGGGTAATCATTAACGATAACGTTATGCAGAGTTCCGGTTTTTAGTACACGATCCAGTGTTTCGCCAGCGTATCCATAACTGCTGGCTAAAATAAACAGTAAAGGTAAAGTCAGTGCTGCAGAACGTTTCATAGCATTCCCTCAGGAGAATATACAATTATCGTGTATTCATATTGTTGCAAATTATAATAAAAATAGCGGTGTGGCTTATATTCCCAAGGTATCATTGCAATGGTTTTTAATATAAGTGTTGTCTCTTGCTCTGTATTTTAATGATCTCTGATTATCACTGGTTCTGTGAATAATAAAATAACTCCCCTTTTTTCTCTGAACGTGATCATGATCATTGATGGCAGAGTGAAAGTCAATTATGGGAAATATTAAAAATTAGCATATGCTATTTTAATTTATAGCTATTAAAAGCAAATAATATAATAACTAATTGCAGAATATTGAATAACCGTCCGGGGTCAAGCATCATCGAGGTATTTCAACGCTATTTATGGATACAGCTATCACTCGGCAACAGGCATCCTGACCTCCGTGTGACCCGTATAACGGAGGGTGCTGATCAGACACTGGATCAGACTAGCCCAGCATTAAAAGATATTTTTTCACGTTAATTAGTATCAATAAACAGCCGCAGAATATGATAATCAGAGAGATCAACGCAGGTTTACTCCTGCCAGGTTTGGCGAAAATAGCAACACCTCCCCCAGTCAGTAATAATCCGCTACAGAGGCAGTACAGCCAGTCACCATTGTTCAGCCAGCCACGCAAACATAACAGGGAAAGTATGAGCATGGACCACGCTGTACGTTGCCATGATAGCTCGGTACGTTCAGGCTGCAACCCAGAATCACGGTTATTCATGACTACCCAAGCCAGAGCAAAAAGCCCAGCAAGAATGCCAGCACAACCACAAATCCCCCAAGGAATGGCACGCTGCGCGTATAGGGTAAATCCTGTTCCATTCTCATGGCATACTCATTTCTGCGCCATCGTCGCCAGGCCAGAAACCCCATTGAGGCACCGACGGCGAGTAAAATGAGGACCAGTGCTATCTTGAGTTCAGGCGGGGATGCCTGTGGTGTGAACTGCTCAATTCCGACAGCACCCGCCATAAATGCCAATGAAGTGCGCACCCAGGCTAAAAAAGTACGCTCATTAGCCAGTGTAAAACGGTAATCGGGCGTTTTTCCCTCCTGCCACCATTTTTTTTCTGGCGGCATGGAGCGAGTATTATCCTGATGATTCACGCTTGATCCTTTCTTGTGTTGGCCGTTTTATCGTGGAATTGTTCTTGCCTGAATAATACAGAATAAAAACACAATCATAAACTGCTGGTAACGGTACTCCGATAGTGCTGTGACATTTGCCGGTCTGTATACCGTGCCTGAGGAAACCAGGCTGTCTGGACCATGGCAAGGTTGTGTATCGCTGCTGATGCTTGCCAGTGTTAATCAATGTTCCCGGCAGGATGCAGTCTATAAAAATGCTTAAAAATAAATACATTAAGACTATTACTTGTTATTTAAAGGTGTATTTGATTTGCATCAATAAGGAAAGTAGCTGAATCGATAAAGTAAAGGGTAATAAAAAAGATCGAGGCAATGATGAGCAAACTCAAAATAGCAGTTATTGGCAACGGCATGGTGGGGCATCGTTTTATCGAGGACTTACTGGATAAAGCGCCAGAGGATCAATTTGAGATCACGGTATTTTGTGAAGAACCACGCAAAGCTTATGATCGTGTGCATCTCTCTTCCTATTTTTCCCATCACACAGCAGAAGAGCTGTCCCTGGTTCGTGAAGGGTTTTATGAAAAGCATGGCGTCAATATATTAGTCGGGGAGCGCGCCATCACCATTAACCGCCAGGATAAGGTGATTCACTCCAATACGGGTCGTAGTGTTTATTATGACAAGCTGGTTATGGCTACGGGGTCTTACCCCTGGATCCCTTCAATCAAAGGTGCTGATACCCAGGACTGCTTTGTTTACCGGACTATTGAAGATCTGAATGCGATTGAGGCCTGTGCGCGCCGCAGTAAAAGTGGCGCAGTTATCGGCGGTGGATTATTGGGGTTAGAGGCTGCTGGGGCGCTAAAAAACCTTGGCGTAGAAACTCACGTCATTGAATTTGCTCCTATGCTGATGGCCGAGCAGCTGGACCTGATGGGGGGAGAGCAACTTCGCAGTAAAATTGAGCGTCTTGGTGTGCAAGTGCATACCAGCAAAAATACGCTGGAAATCCTTCACCAGGGACAGGATGCACGTAAAACCATGCTGTTTGCTGATGGTAGTGCCCTGGAAGTCGATTTCATTGTTTTTTCTACCGGTATTCGCCCTCAGGATAAATTAGCCGTTCAGTGTGGGCTGGAAATAGCTGCCCCGCGTGGTGGTATCGCGATTAATGATTACTGCCAGACCTCTGATCCTGATGTTTACGCGGTAGGGGAGTGCGCCAGCTGGAATAAACAGATTTTTGGTTTAGTCGCGCCCGGTTACAAAATGGCCCAGGTGGTGGCTGATCACCTTCTGGGTACTGATAACCGCTTTGCTGGGGCGGATCTGAGTGCAAAACTGAAATTGCTGGGTGTTGATGTTGGCGGGATTGGTGATACGCATGGGCGTACCCCTAATGCCCGCAGCTACCTCTATCTGGATGAAAGTAAAGAAGTTTATAAACGATTAATTGTCAGTGAAGATAATAAAACGTTGCTGGGGGCGGTACTGGTGGGGGATACCAGTGATTATGGTAACTTGCTACAGCTCGTGCTTAATGGGATTGAACTGCCAGAAAATCCCGACACCTTGATTCTGCCAGCCTATGCCAACAGCCCTAAATCAGCGATTGGCGTCGATAAGCTGCCGGACACGGCTCAGATATGTTCCTGCTTTGATGTGACCAAAGGGGACCTGGTGAAGGCGATAAATCAAGGTTGCCACACGGTCGCAGCGCTGAAAGCTGAAACAAAAGCAGGGACCGGTTGCGGTGGTTGTGTCCCGTTAATAACTCAAGTACTGAATGCAGAGTTGGCCAAAGCAGGTATCGAGACAAACAATAACTTGTGTGAGCATTTTGCTTTCTCACGCCAGGAGCTTTATCACTTAATCCGCGTTGAAAACATCAAGTCCTTTGAACAATTGATCCTGAAATACGGTCAGGGCTATGGCTGTGAAGTCTGTAAACCTACCGTGGCATCCTTATTGGCCTCCTGTTGGAATGATTATGTTCTGGAACCAGAACTAACACCTTTGCAAGATACCAATGACAACTTCCTTGGTAATATCCAGAAAGACGGTACCTACTCTGTTATTCCGCGTTCTGCTGGTGGTGAAATTACACCAGAAGGTTTAATGGAGATTGGGCGTATCGCGCGTGAGTACAATCTTTATACCAAAATAACCGGTTCCCAGCGTATCGGGATGTTTGGTGCCCAGAAAGATGACTTGCCTGAGATTTGGCGTCAATTAATCCACGCTGGGTTTGAAACAGGCCATGCATACGCGAAAGCCTTACGCATGGCAAAAACCTGTGTCGGTAGTACCTGGTGTCGCTTTGGGGTTGGGGACAGTGTCGGTTTTGGTGTTGAGCTGGAAAATCGTTATAAGGGGATTCGCACCCCACATAAAATGAAGTTTGGTGTTTCTGGTTGTACCCGAGAATGTGCCGAAGCCCAGGGTAAAGATGTGGGGATTATTGCCACGGAAAAAGGCTGGAATCTCTATGTTTGTGGGAACGGGGGGATGAAGCCACGGCATGCTGATCTGCTGGCGGCGGATCTTGATATGGATACTGTTATTTCCTACCTTGACCGTTTCATGATGTTCTACATTCGTACTGCCGATAAACTTACTCGTACTTCTGTCTGGCTGGAAAATCTGGAAGGGGGCATTGATTATCTGCGTAGTGTCATCATTGATGACAAGCTAGGTCTGAACGCGCAACTGGAGAGCGAGCTGGCTCGCCTGCGTGAGAAAGTGGTGTGTGAATGGCGTGAAACGGTAGAGAGCCCACAGGCCCAGATTCGCTTCAGGCACTTTATCAATAGTTCATTACGGGACCCTAACGTGCAAGTGATTAGCGAGAGACAGCAGCATCGTCCCGCGACGCCTTATGAGCGCATCCCGGTGACGCTGCTGGATATGGAGGAACAACTATGAATCAGTGGAAAAGGGTCTGTCAACTCAGTGATATTTTGCCAGAAACTGGTGTTTGTGCCTTAGTTGAAGGCGAACAGGTCGCGCTCTTTCGTCCATACCATGATGAACAGATTTATGCGCTCAGTAATATTGATCCCTTTTTTGATGCCAGTGTGTTGTCTCGTGGATTAATCGCTGAACATCACAATGAACTCTGGATAACCAGCCCACTCAAGAAACAGCATTTTCGACTAACAGATGGCTACTGCCTGGAAGATGAGTCCCGTTCTATCGCGCATTTTGACACCCGGATAGAAGGTGGCTTTGTCTATGTAAAAGCCTAGTCCCGTCGCAGGTCAGGCCGCATTGCGCCTGACCTGATGCTGAAGTTTTATTCAAATGATTTTCAAGAGAAAATAATCATGTTCACTGATACCATCAGTAAGTGTGCAGCAAATGCAGCACGGATTCAGCGACTCTCATCCTCTCATCCCCTCTCATTCTATGTCAGCGCTATGATGGCGGGTGCTTACGTTGGATTAGGGATTATTTTGATTTTTACCCTTGGTAACTTGCTGGATCCCGCACTCAGACCGCTGGTCATGGGGGCTACCTTTGGTATTGCCTTAACCCTGGTGATTATTGCCGGTTCCGAACTCTTTACCGGTCATACCATGTTCCTGACATTAGGAGTGAAAGCCGGTACCGTTTCACAGTGTCAAATGTGGACTATTTTACCCCAGACTTGGTTGGGTAACTTACTGGGTTCTGTTTTTGTTGCTTTGCTTTATCACTGGGGCGGCGGGGCACTGTTACCTGTGGATACCAGCCTGGTACATACCGCGGCACTGGCTAAGACAATGGCACCTGCGACAACACTCTTTTTTAAAGGCGTTCTGTGTAACTGGTTAGTTTGTCTGGCTATTTGGATGGCTATCCGTTCTGAAGGGGCAGCAAAATTTTTAGCCATATGGTGGTGTTTGCTGGCTTTTATTGCTTCAGGTTATGAACACTCGGTCGCCAACATGACCCTCCTCGCACTATCATGGTTTGGCAATCACTCTGAGGCTTATACACTCTCCGGGATTGGCCATAATCTGCTGTGGGTAACGCTTGGGAATATGTTCTCTGGAATGGTCTTTATGGGGCTGGGGTACTGGTATGCAACGCCTAAAAGTGAACGGCCACAAAAGGCGTAGTTACCCTGATTATTCTCAGTAGAAACAGCATGTCATGGTTGTGGTTTGAGGCGTTTGCTGAAACAAAAGGCCCGGGCGATTAATTCTCCCCAGGCCTTTTTGCATAAGTGAATTACTTCACGATAAGACCGAGCAAAATACCCACGGCACCAAAATCAGCATCACTGAATGTGGTATTGGCAAAACCGATATTTCCCAGTACAGGAAGCAGGAAAACAGGCAGGAAGGTTATTAAGAGACCTTGAGCAAAAGCGCCTAATATGGCGCCCCGGCGTCCACCTGTTGCATTACCAAATACCCCTGCGGCAGCACCAACAAAGAAGTGAGGTACTACACCAGGGATAATGACAGTCATGTCCATTAAATAGAGCGCAAACATGCCGATCAGCCCTGCGGAAAAACTGCTCAGGAAACCAACCAGCACTGCATTTGGTGCATAGGGGAATACCACTGGGCAGTCCAGGGCCGGTTTGGCATTGGGAACCAGCTTGTCTGAGATACCTTTAAAGGCAGGTACGATTTCCGCAATGACCATGCGAACACCTTGCAGAATGATATAAACCCCTGCGGCGAAGGCGATGGACTGCATGAGTGAGAACATAAACCAGTTCTTGCCACCACTCAGGCTTTTTACCACATCTGAACCGGCAAACAGGCACGTCACAACAAAAATGATAAACATGGTAAAGGATATCGCCACCGGCGTATCACGTAAGAACAGCAGACTTTTCGGCACGTTCATGTCTTCAGTCGAATGTTCTTTATTACCAAACTTGCTACCGATAAAACCGGCTAATACATAAGACAGGGTAGAGAAGTGCCCCACTGCCACATCGTCGGAACCGGTAACTTTTTTCATGTAAGGGTGAGCAATAGCCGGGAAGAATACCATTGCGACGCCGACAACCAGGGAACCGATAGCAATCAGTGTAATGCCACTGAGCCCCGCCGTTGCCAAAATCACGGCCACCATCATAGACATGAATAAAGTATGGTGACCTGTCAGGAAGATAAACTTCCACGGAGTGAAGCGGGCAATCAAGATATTCACAACCATCGCGAAAAACATGATCATTGCCATCTCTTTACCAAAGCTTTTTTGTGCCACGGACACAATCGCTTCGTTATTTGGCACCACACCTTGAATATGGAACGCGTGCTGGAAGATATTGGCAAAGTCCCCCAGTGAAGAGACGACCAACCCGGCTCCGGCACCTAAAATAACAAAACCCATAATGGTTTTTACGGTGCCCTTAATACATTCTGTCACGGGCTTTTTTTGAGCTATCAGGCCGATTAGTGCGATAAATCCCACCAGAACAGCCGGTTCAGACAGAACATCACTCATTAAAAAACGAAAGAAATCCATAGCCCCTCCCGATTACAACGCGCCTAATTCAGTCAATGCGACGGACAAACGCTCTTTCATTGCTTTTTTGTCGATCATGTTATCCAGGGCGACGATCTTGCCACTGACGGCCTGGGCAACTAGCTGTTCAGCAATATCCTTGGTACCAACGAAAATATCACTTGGGGTTCCCTTGGCTGAACCGAGATCAACATGATCCACTTCGGCACTCACGGAGAGATCTTTCAGGATATTTTTGATGCTCATTTCCATCATCAGGCTAGTACCCAAACCGTTTCCGCAGACCACAGTAATTTTCATTTTCTTTCCCCTTAAAATTATTTTTTGTATTGAACGCCGTTATTCATAGCGGGCAATAACAGACAGAATGTCTTGCTGCGTTTTGGCATCAAGTAAAGTGAGTACATCATTTTCGTTGTCGAACAATTGAGCGAGCTGGGAAATAGCCTCGATATGACTATTACTGTCTGTCGCGGCTAAAACGATGAGGAGTTTTACAGGGTCGTTACCTTCTGAGTTAAAGGTGACACCCTCTGTAATAACTGTTAACGCCATCGAGAGCTTATTAACGCCTTCTTCAGGGCGGGCATGAGGCATTGCAATACCAGGGCCTACGACGTAGTAGGGGCCGATTGCTTCATGAGAGCGATATATAGCGTCAACATAACGTGGTTCAATAGACCCGTTTTGAATGAGTGGGGCACATGCAATAGCGATGGCATCACGCCAGTCTTTGGCTTGGTTAACAACCTGAATGACTTCTGAGGTTAACAGTGTTTTTAACATGATGTTTATGACTCTTGATGACTGTTAACCTGAGAGTAGAGTGTTATTCACACCATTAATGTGATGTAAATCTCATTTGGTAGCGCTATCTGATAGCGCTACCAAAATTTGTGATAGCGCTATCATTTATTATCCGATAGCTTTTGGCTATCAAGGGGGAAGCCATATACAATACCCATATTAAGTATGCCGCAGAATAAACGTGGTGTTATCTGTTTGGATGAACGTGTTATGGCCTGTTGAAAAAAAGCAGGATTTTTGGGTGGGCAGGAATCTCGATGGAAAAAACGCGTAAGCGCCGTAATACAGGACGGGTTACTCTGCAGGATGTGGCTAATTTTGCCGGTGTAGGTTCAATGACGGTATCCAGGGCACTGCGAACGCCGGAACAGGTTTCTGATAAGCTACGTGAAAAAATCGAACAGGCAGTAGAAACCCTGGGATATATTCCTAACCGTGCTGCGGGGGCTTTAGCTTCCGGGAACAGTGATATCATCGCGGTTCTTATTCCCTCCCTGACCGATAAAGCAAGCTCCATATTTATGCAGGCCCTGCAAAAAATTCTCAATAAAAATGAGTTTCAGCTGTTACTGGGCTGCCACGAATATAATCAGAACAAAGAAACAGAAATAGTAATGACACTGCTGCAAAGTAATCCTGCGGCAGTAGTGATATTTGGTTCACAGTTAACAGAGAAAGCCTACCAGCTCCTTGAGAGGGGGAACATTCCGACAGTTAATGTGGTGGGTTCATATTTTAAAGGGGCGACAATTACCTTTGAAGCGGCACTCTTTGAGTCAGCTTATGATGTCACGTGCCATATACTGGATCGAGGCTATCAAAACATAGGTTTTATCGGGGCGCATATGGATAATCGCTTACAACGTCAGCAATTGAATGGCTGGCATAAAGGCATGCTGGAGCATTACAAAAATGCGGACCAAACCGTTATCACTACTACGGATTCAGCGAGTCTGCAGTTCGGTCGTTATGCACTGACAGAAATACTGCAATCCCAGCCCTATTTAGATGCGGTGATTTGTAGCCATGAGGAGATAGCACTTGGTGTGATATTTGAATGCCAGCGGCGATTGCTGAAAATTCCCGGTAATATTGCGGTTGCCTGTCTTGATGGCTCAGAGAGCTGTGATCAAACCCATCCCACATTGACTTCTATGCGTATTGATTACCAAAAAATGGGCAAAGAAGCGGGTAGAATGCTGATCGATCTGCTCAATGATGATGATCGCAACGAGAATGATAAACCACTGAGTCAGATATTCAGTTATAAGTTTGAGCCAAGGCACAGTACCTGATGAGAGGCACATTTTTCGTCCAGAACGAACGTGAATAGTATCTGTGCAGTTAATATCCGCACGTATTGATACAAGCATTCCAGTAACATGACAGAACCAGTATGACGCCGGTATTCAGAAGGCAGCCCACTTGAAGTTGTGGTAATCAGAATTAAAATACCCTTATTATACATATAGATAAAGCGTTATTATTATCAATAACACTGTCAGATACGCTTTATATAGATCCCTATCTTATAATTGTCACTATGATTTTTTTAATTCGGCAGGCGTAACGATATGGTGTATTTGCAAAGAATGATGACTTATATTCAAGGTGACCAGATACTTTCTATTGGCTTCAATATTATTTTGTTAGTAGCCGCCTGGATGATAGTACACATTTTATGCAAATTTTTTGTCATCAGAATTGTCAGAAGAGTTTTTTTTAGTAGCCAAAAGCAAGGTATCCCTCTCGAAAAAGACCGGCGTATTGCTGAGAAGTTATCTAACTTTATTCCCGTATTAACGGTTTATTATTTGCTGCAATTTATGCCTGATATGCCCACGCCATGGATCACAGCGATACATACCCTGTGCGGTATTTTATTTTTTATCTATCTGTCAGTCTTCTTTAATGAGCTGCTGGATATTATTAATATTTCATATGTACGAAAGGCCAAGCGAAAGAATCACTCTATCAAGGGTTATATTCAGATAGGAAAAATTCTTATCCATATTATTGCCGCTATCATGATCCTTGCGGTGATGTCGAATAAGTCCCCCGTGATTATCATTTCCAGCCTGGGGGCGGCGGCGGCGGTATTGATGTTAGTATTTCAGCACACTCTGTTATCACTGGTCGCCAATGTTCAGCTCTCCTCAAATGATGTATTACAGCTGGGCGACTGGATTGAAATGCCAGATAAAAATCTCAGTGGTGAAGTGATTGATATTGCCTTGCATACCATCACCATTCGTAACTGGGACAATACTATTTCGCGGATCCCGACGAAGAATTTTCTGACCGAAACCTATACTAACTGGCAGGCCATGTTTTCTTCTGGCTCCCGGCGTATTATGCGCAGCATATTCCTTGACCAGCATTCGGTGGCTTTTCTTACCCAGCAGAACCTGAAACCGGTACTCGGTTTACGCGGTGTCAGTGAACCACTAAGTCAGTTGGTGGATGGCAGGGATCCTACAGGAATCGCCGATAGCTGGTTTATCGAAAATGGTCTGACAAACCTGACGTTATTTCGTCACTATCTGATGACATATCTGGCTGAGAGAGAAGACATCGTCAAAGATATGTACATCATGGTGCGGACTCTCAAGCCTTCACCGGCGGGTTTACCATTGGAGATCTATTGTTTTACTTCGTCCACACTCTGGATGGGTTATGAAAATACGCAGTCGGCTATTTTCGAGTATATCATGGCGATTTCAGCGCAATTCTCACTACGGCTCTATCAGTATCCTGCCGGGGGGGATGTAAGATATTCCGTGGGTACAGAAAGCCCCGCAGTGTTCCCCCCTCCTGAGGTATGAATATAATGTGATAAGTATCGGGGATGCCTGGTAAAAAAAGTACCAGCAACTCACGTAATAGTCAGTTGCTGTTATAATCGTAGTGGCTTTTTACAGTAATAAATTACGCATTGATCACTGATTTAATATTAAGATGATGTGATAGTTCTCGAATGATAATCAGGTAACTGATGAAGTTTCTATCATCAGGAAATTCACCTTCATGTTTAGGGCTGCCAGAAATAACATCTGCGACACGATTAAATACTTGCTCAAGCTGGGACTGTGTTATCACATGCTCTTCCCCGGCAATATGTAAAATCAGCTTCAGATAATCATCAGAACAATTAAACTCCGGTGGCAGGTGGTGTAACTGCGGGGTCGCCTGAATATGATCTTCAATGGTCGAAATGGCCATTTCGACTTCATAGGGTGAGGGTATTTCACGGTGAAAAAACTGCCGGGAAATAGCAGCGTAGCCGATAGGAAGTGAGATCTCTGGCTGGCTGAAACTCACTTTATTTTCACTAATAGTAAAAAAATCCCTGTGCATTATCACCCCACCTTTCAGATTATGGCCAGACTGTCCAGGTACTCTATCACGAAAGAAGATGATCGGATATCTCCCCTTGTTTCTGTTTAAATCATGGTGAGAAAAATAACTCCCGGTATTTTTCTGTACTCGGCGGGGTATTCAGTGGTTGCCAGGGCTGGCTACCAGCAGGATGGCATATCAAATTCACACGGCAATACAGAGTCCATTAGCGGTGATTGTTGAATGATGACTCGCTGCTTTCGTTAAGGTCTGAGCCATGCCCCTCCAGAGAGGGAACAACGCGATGGCGTAAGACTGAGTGGTTATTTACAGACCTTGCCATGATTGTCACCAGAATGACGGTTACAGCCAGAACTGAAAATGTACCAGGTTTATCTGTTGTGATCTGGCGGGGAAATAGCGTAACTGTTGATTTTTAGTTAATTTATGGTGATGAAATGCGCTTTCTTACGGTGATGACGAATGATGATTTTAATTTTCAGTAAAAATTGGATTTTTTGAAAAAATAGACGATAACTAATGTATGGGTTAAATAATAACTATAGGATGAGTTATGCTTAGAAACATCAGTGTGAGAAGTGCCATCGCTTCATTCATGATTTTAGCTTTTGTAATCATTGATATACTGGTTTTTCTTTTATCGGCGAGTTTGCCCGTTTTATTCACATTAAACATCGCCTGGGCGATTATTTTTATTTGCCTGTGGTCGTATATGACATTCTATTTAGTTAAGCCTATCAATGAAGTTAAGAAAAATATTGATGAAATTAGTTCTGGAAACCTATCTGTTCATGTAGTCGAGTTTGGAAATAATTGTGCTGGCCGCTTAATCCCGGGCATCAATAAACTCTCTTCCGAAATCACAAACTTGGTACTTGATATCCGGAATTCTTCACAATCAGCAAAAAGTTTATCTGATAATCTGGCCAATCAAAGTGCTAGTTTATCGGTGAAAACAGAGCAGCAATCAGCCATGCTTATTGAGACAGCAGCAAGTATGGAACAGATTTCTGTCGGAACCAGAAATAATGCAGAGAATACTCGCCAGTTGAGTGAGATAACCGTCAGTGCCCACGCTTCAGCAAATCATGGCAGCGATTTGATGCATAAGTTAACCAGCAATATGACATCGATTTCCGAATGCGCAAATAAAATGACTGAGATTATTAGCATTATTGATAACATTGCATTTCAAACCAATATATTAGCACTTAATGCTGCTGTCGAAGCGGCCAGAGCGGGTGAACATGGCAAGGGCTTCTCTGTTGTTGCAGGGGAAGTACGTAACTTAGCTCATAAGAGTTCTGAATCTGCGAAGAGTATTAAATCACTGATCGAAATAACTAACGAAAATGTCACTCAAGGCGCAAACCTGGTAGCAGAGGCAGAGAAAAATATGAAAGATATTGTGGCTGGTTCGGGCAATATCGAAACGCTGATGGAACATATTTTTATCTCTACAGCTGAACAGGAAAAAGGGATTCATCAAATTACTATTGCCCTGTCGGAACTGGAAAAGGTAACGCAAAGCAATGTCTCTGTGGTTGAAGAGTTGGCGGGTTCTTCTGATACCTTGAATCAACAGGTGGCTGAGTTACAGAAAAAAACCAGCAAGTTACGACTGGGTGACGGGAATGATCATAAAGAGTTCCAGGCGGTGATAAGGCCGATTGTTCCGACTCGTGTTAAATTATCAACGGAAGATGAAGGACACTGGCAAACATTCTAGTGACAGGTGCTGAACAAACGAAGTATCAATGACTGAAGTTATTAATAACCTGTTTCAATGAATAACTTATAGATTAACCACCTGCATGCGGGTGGTTTTTTTATTCTGAGAAAGATTGTTTTGAAAAACAAGGATGACCTTTTTTCGATTGCGAAACGCATTAATGCCAAAAAAGATGCCACTCTTATTTTTCCATTTAATCATGTGATGTATGTCACAACTCTCCTTAATAAAATGAAAAATAAAAATAATATTTATCCTGGTTTATACCTGTAGAAATTAGATTTATATCCGATAACACTATAAATGGCATCCGTGGTAGTCGGTTTTTCTGACGTTGTTAACTTCATAATAAGGAAAAAGAATGAAACTAAGCAACATGCGGGTAGGTGTACGACTTAATGTGGGTTTTTTACTGATACTGGCATTGATGATTGTTATGGGAGGGGGCTCTGTTTGGTTTAGCCGGGATAATGTCAATGATGTGGACGAAATGATAAATGAACATCTATTGAAAGAACGGCTGGTGGAAGAGTGGGTGGCCCAAGTTGATAAAAATAATGGTAATACGATCGCCGCTATGACCACAGAAAACCCAGTAATACGTCAAAAAATTATGACCAGTATTGCAAAGAATACGGTGGAATCGAGTAAAGTTCAGAAAGAGCTGGTCTCACTTATTCAATTGCAAAAAGGTAAAGAATTACTCGATAGTATCTCTTTAATACGGGAAAAATACTTACAGGCACGTTCCACTGGGCTGGCTCTTGCGGGGAGCGATCAACATGACGCTATTGAACAGTTTATTTGGCAAACCTTTATTCCAGTAAGTGATGATTACCGTCAGGCCTTGCAGAATTTGTTAGATTTCCAAAAGAAACTTATTGATGATACGCACGCTAATATTAAAAAATCATCATACCACAATGAATTGCTCATACTTTTTATGCTAGTCATTGGTGTCGGAGGGGGATTACTGATCTCCAGAATCATTACCCTCAGCATTACTCGCCCCTTAAAACATGCGGTGAATGTGGCTGGCAGAGTGGCGCAAGGGGATCTGACCACTGTGGTTAGTGTCCATTCTCGTGATGAACTCGGTCAGTTGATGCATTCGATGAAAGAGATGCTGGATGCGCTGGCAAAGACCGTCAGAAACGTTAGTTCCGGGGCTGAAAGTATAGCCCTGGCGGCCGATGAGATAGACGCTGGAAATCAGGATTTAGCTTCGCGAACGGAAGAACAGGCAGCCAGCGTAGAACAGACCGCTGCAACCCTGGAACAGCTGACCTCCACGATTCAGAGCACCGCAGGCAATGCACACTTAGTCAATGAGTTATTCACTGAATCCGGAAAGATGGTAAAAGCAAGCAGCGAACGTATGCATACGGTGGCTTCTGCCATGAGTGATATACATGACGCGACTCAGAAGATGACAGATATTATCACTGCTATCGAAGGCATTGCCTTTCAGACCAATATTTTGGCACTGAATGCCGCAGTAGAAGCTGCGCGTGCCGGTGAGCAGGGACGTGGTTTTGCTGTTGTTGCTGGCGAAGTGCGCACGCTGGCACAGAGAAGTTCTGTGGCAGCTAAAGAGATCCGCGATATTATTGGCGCTTCAGTCGACAGGATTGCCCATGGTCGTAATTTAGTGGCTCAGGCTGACGATGGCATGCAGGATATTGTGATCAATGTTACACGAGTACAGCAACTGGTTGATGAAATAGCCCGAGCCAGTCATGAACAAAGTGACGGCATTGCACAAATTAATGCGGCAATGGGGCAAATTGATACCACGACCCAGCAGAATGCCTCGTTAGTTGAAGAGTCCTCTGCAGCGAGCGGGTCACTCAAAGAGCAGTCTGGCATGCTGCTGGAGAGCGTTCGCGTGTTTACCTTGCATCGTTAATCACTTTTTGGGCATAAAGGGGCCTGCTTATGCCCCTTCATCATGTCTTTGTACGGTCATCCCGTGAGGTCAGATAGCAACCATCATCCCGATAAATGCCAGGGCACTGAGTAGATCAAACACGCTTGACCAGTCATTGAAAGCAGGTGCAACACCAAGTAATACCGAGATAATGGCTAGCGTCACAGCGCCCGACATATATTGGCTGGTTATCATGAGTGCACTGGCACGCCCTTGTTGTGCCAGAGGGACATTGGTTAATCCCACCGCAAACATCGCCGGGTAGATAAGTCCATGACCAAGGCCACTCAGTGCAAGACCGGTGATAACAGTGAGTGAAAATGAATCAGTCAACGCAACAGAAAGTAGCTTTAACCCTATGCCTGCACAGGCGAACCCTGCCATTAACAACCGGGCGTGGGTAAAACGTGCACTGAGTCGGCTATAGATAATATTGCCCACCACGATTAGCAGTGCCAGTGGGGTAAAGAGCAAACCGGTACGAATCGTATCCAGACTGAACATCTGTTGCCATAGTAAAGTCATTACATAGAACTGACTGCCGACACTTGCCATATAGAGTGCGCTGCATAGCCAGCCTGTTTGCAGTCCGGGAATCTGGCGTAGTGTGCGGGACAGTAGAGGCTCGGCAGCATAACGTTCGTGAAAAATAAACAACAGTAACATCACGCAAGCTACTCGATTCGCCAAAAAATCCGCGACGCCCGTATCTGAGTAACGCATCAGAGCCCAGACGCAGGAACCTGCTGCAGCACACCCCATCAGAGCGCCGATGCCCAACGTGGATGTGATTTCCCGCGTATGTATTGGCAGATAGTGGCGTCTTACCAACCATAACGCCAGTAATCCCGGTGGAACATTAATGAAAAAGATCATACGCCAGCTTACTGCTGTCAGTATTCCGCCCAGCATCACACCAGAAACGAGCCCCAATGCCCCTGTCGCCCCCCATATAGCCAGAGCCCGGTTATGTGATTTACCCTGGAAGTTCTGAGCGATTAACGCCATCACTGCGGGTTGTAGCATTGCTGCTCCCAGGCCTTGTCCGCTTCTGGCAATCAGTAGCGGCATGACATCAGTAGCCATGCCACCAAGCATTGAGGCCAGTAAAAATACTGAAATCCCTGCAGTAAAAACCAGTCTTGCTCCCAGACGGTCACACAAGCTTCCACCCAGTAATAACAACGCAGCAAAACTGAGCCCATACACAGAGATTACCCACTGCATTTCACTCGTGGAGAGCGCCAGCTGATGTGTCAGCGCTGGCAAGGCCACATATATACTGGCGTAGTCCAGTGCGATCAGTGCCTGGGCGATGCACGGTGCGAGCAAAGGCAAAAGAGACACAGATGATCGGGACGCCGGGCAGGGGAGTTGCGCCATAATATTTTCCTGTTTTATAGTATGCAATGAGAAATATTCATCTATTCTTGATAGTGATAAATAGACTACGCCCTACATATAAAGCAGATCAAAGTCATATAATTCAGCATAATATGAGCTAAATTCATCCATGAAACAACAACGCTTACCACCTTTAACCGCCATTCGTGTCTTTGATGCGGTTGCCCGCCATGCCAGTTTTAAAGCCGCAGCAGAGGAGATTGGCGTCACTGCAACAGCGATCAGCCATCAAATTCGCGCGCTGGAAGAGTCACTCAAACAGCGACTATTTATTCGTTCTGCCAGGGGGGTCGTGCTGACGGAGGCAGGAGAGATCCTGCTTCGGGCATCAGGCTCGATATTCACTACGTTACGTGAAGCGGTAAACACAATACAAAATAGCCGTGAGACGGATACACTGACCCTGAGTACCACATCTAATTTTCTCACTAACTGGCTTGTTCCGCGCTTGCCGCATCTTCATCACCAGTATCCCGGGCTGGCGTTACGACTGCACAGCAGCACTGATTTGGTTGATGTTCATGGTCCCATGGCTGACTGTGCCATTCGCTATAGTATGCAGGCGGATGAGTCTCTCGACAGTACTTTGCTTTACCAGGATCGCTTTGTGCTGGTAGCCAGCCCACAATTGGTGCTCCAGAGCCCGGAGGATTTAGCGCAATTCACACTCTTTCACATTGAAAATCGACATATACCGGCCCCGGAGCCGGACTGGTATCATTGGCAGGCGGCTTTTGGCCCGGCTAACTTGTCCATTCAGTCTGGAATTCGTTTTGATGATGAGACGCATGCTATTCATGCGGCTATAGGTGGGCAGGGTGTATTACTGGCAAGTGAATTACTGATCCAGCACGCCCTTTCTCAAGGGTTATTACATATTGCGCTTCCTGGTAGCCTACCCGGAGGGAATTATTATTTTGTCACGAGTCAGCAGAAAAGCGGACGGGAGGACATTCAGCAGGTCAAATACTGGTTACAGCAGGAGTTTACGCTGACGGTGTGATGTTTTATCTGCATCAGAATAGCGCTGGTTGCATCGGGATTAATGCAGCCAGACAACGCTATCTTCAGGCTGGAATAAGGCATTGTAACGTGCCTGAAAGTCTCTGATATCCTGCATTTCTAGATCCATTTCGCGCAGAAATCCTAACGCCAGGCGCAGTTGTGCATCAGTTATCGGTGCGGCAAGACGACTTTTTTTCAGTAAACGATACCAGTGCTGTAAATTTTGCTGACTACCCTCAATCATCACCCCTTGCCAGATCAGCAGGACTTGCGCAGCATTTTGCAGATGGGATTCATTAGGGCGATGTAAGTATTGCAAAAACTCATCACCAGGATGCTTCCCCATTTGGTCTACCATTGATTCGACAGTGATGAGACTAATACCTAAACGTTCACTCAGGCGACGAATGGCGCGCCGGGTTCCTGATGTTAATATTCTGAAACCAATAATGAAAACGACAAGCAGTGTAGCCAGTATTATCCAGATCATGGGGTTTGATACCTGTCCCTAATAGAGTGTGTTACCTGATGATAGCGGTATTCCGTAATCGAATATTATCACCTAATGAGGTTCAGTCGTTGTGGCACCAGCAATAAACATTTTTTCAACTAATTCAACGGACTTTAAAGAAGCAATTTCCCCACGCAGGGACGAGTCGGCAGCCGCATACACAAGGTAGTCCAGGGTTTTGGCAAGCCAGACTGCGGGCATATCGATTCTGAAAATGCCTGCTTGTTGTCCTTTTAAAAAAAATGCTTCTAATGGACTGACTAAAAACATGGTAGCAGAGTGATGTGCGGTTGATACATGGCCGTAATCTGAGTTCATCCCGAGTGAGATGGTCCAAAAAATGTATAACTCTTTTTTGAGTAAGATATGCTTAATAAAACGGCTTAATGCGTCTAAATAGGGGGGCACCGAGAGGTCAGCCATCAGTAATGAATCGGTAATATGTTGTTCTGCCTGTTGTTGCAAGGTTGCGACCAGCTGCTCCCGGGTTGGAACGATTCTATACAGTGTTGCTTTACTTATTCCGACCATCGTAGCCAGCTGCTGGAGGTTTGCTCGCGGTTTTTGGCTCAAAGACAAGGCCAGTTTATTCGCGAGTTCACTCTCTATTTTTAGCGTCACCATAAATTAAAAACCTGTCATACTGCTGTAAATTATTCTGTGGATATTTGTATCATATTAGTACAAAATGAATCAATATAGATTCATTTGACTCTCGTTAAAATCAAATAAATAACTTTAACGGGTTACAGTCAAAATACCTTAATGCGGTGGTAGAGATAACTTTATGAATACATATGTTTTTTTAGGCGTGGCTATTGTGACTGAAGTGATTGCAACTACCCTGCTGAGATTTTCTGAAGGCTCAACAAAACTTGGGTTTACACTGGGATCATTAGCGTTATACGGTGTTTCTTTCTATATGTTATCCCAGGTGCTTGGTCATATGCCCACAGGTATTGCTTATGCAATATGGTCGGGAGTTGGGATCGTTTTGATCAGTCTGGCGGGCTGGATCTTCAGTGGGCAAAAATTGGACCTTCCTGCCATTGTGGGTATCAGTTTTATCTGCGTTGGTGTCATGATCATTAACTTGTTGTCAAAAAGCTCCGTTCACTAGAAAGCGTTAAGGCTCCTGCTGGAGCCTTAAGAGTGATGAAGAACCGTCAGATTGTCGAGCTTGCCTGATTTTCTGTATCAGGAGACCAACAGACTACTAAGGTGTCATGGTAAAAACTTTCTGATTTTTCCCTACATACTCTTTAGTCAGTTTATTAATATCATCCACAGTTAGCTGGCTAATAATCGAATTTTCCTGGTTCAGCCGCTGGTATTGAGCATCGTCAGCGGCAATCTGTGCCAAAGCCTCCGTCCAGTAGCCCGAGCTGTCTATTCCTTGTGAATTTTCAGTCACCCACATATTTTTTGCTTCTTTTAACTCTTTTTCACTGATACCCACCTGATGAATTTTTCGCAGCGTTGTTTGAGCAATTTGACTCAGCTCTTCAGTACGCTGGGGTGACGTGGTGAAGTTTAAGCGTGCAGAGTAGTAAGGCGTTGGTTTTTTAACCAGCATTTGTGAAAAACTGAGTGCGTAAATACCACTCG
Organism: Citrobacter sp. JGM124; assembly: GCF_018257795.1. Classification (GTDB taxonomy): domain Bacteria; phylum Pseudomonadota; class Gammaproteobacteria; order Enterobacterales; family Enterobacteriaceae; genus JGM124. Next base: position 71,364 of record NZ_JAERJD010000009.1, read on the forward strand.
CTTTTTCGCGCAACTCTGAACGTAAGCGCTGACTTACTATGGAGTCCAGTAATTGTAGGGCTAGTTGGTCTTTTTGTGTCCATTGAGCAGGTGCAGAAAATTGCATACTGACCATACTCTTATCACTACTACTGATCGGGTAATGATGGCTCATCGTGCTCATTTTGGGCGTGATCCCCTGATCCTGCCAGGCAAGTTGTCCATTCTTAGCTGGCAGAGAACCGACCCATTGCTCCAGTAGCGGTTTCAGCTCCCGGGTATTAATCGCGCCGCTTATCACCAGTGTCATATCGGCTGTTGATGTCAGTAACTGGCGGTTAGCCTGCTGTAACTGCTGCGCCGTGAAATTACGCCACCCCCCCTGAGGATTAATGACCAACAACTCACCGTTGTTATAGCTTTCTTTATTGATGCTATCGAGGAAAGTCCGCTCTACTGGTACTTTTGATTGGCTCAATGCAAAGGCTTGTTTCTGTTGTTCCAGCTTATCACCGCTAAACTGTGGTGCGGTTAGCTTGAGATACAAGAGTTGCAAGGTTGTTCCCAGACTATCCACGGGAGTTTTAGCCCTGAAACCATGGGTAAGAAGTTCACTGTAAGGGCGTAGAGTAATTTGATTTTGTTTAGCCAGTAATGCCAGCTCACGAGCGCTATATTGACCATAGCCACTGGTTTCAGGCAGTTTCAGAGCCCAGTCAGTCAGACCGGCAGTATGCCGTGTTTCTAATGAACGGCCCCCTGGCAACTGTAGTTTGAGTTGAACATCGTCTTTTAAGTTTTTATCTGCCTTCACGATGACGTTAATACCATTACTTAACTGCCATTGTTCCGTTTTTTCTACTGGCAGCGTTTTTTGTGCGATAACACTTCCTTTTGCGGGGGATGGTAGTTGCAAACTGATGCTCTGCGAGCGACTGGTGAAGGGGCCCGGTGACGTCTCGCGTGTTTGTTGCCATTGGCTGGCAAACTTATCACTGTTTACTTTCACGGCATCACTATCCGGGCCAATCAGCGCCAGACGTGGGGATGCAAGGGTTAAAAATTTTGCCACATGCTGTTGCACGTCCTGTGGTTTCACGTTCTTAATGAGCTGATATGTTGTATCTAACTGCTGACGTTTGTTCCACATTGGCATATCAAACTGCAATGCCGTCGTGAGTTGCCCCGCCAGATAGTCATTCCCGTAACGCTGCTCTGTTGCGGCTTGTTGGCTGAGTTTTTTCAGGATAGCTTGTCTGACCGTTTTCAGTTCCTGTTGGGTGACAGGCTCGGTCGCAAGGCGCTGGAGTTCGGTGAATAACACTTGCGTAGCACCGGAATAATCATCCCCTTTTGGGTGGACTATCATTAATTGCTGTAAACGGCGATTATCCAGCATTGAACCTTGCTCATTAATACTGATGGAAGGCAGTACACCGTTATCGACCAGGACTGAGAAACGCTGATTCAGAATGGCCAGCCACAGGCTATCCAGTAAGTCATCATATTGTCCCTGGCGAGTATTCAATGGTGCTGCTATATCTTTTTGCAGGGCAAACTGAATAAACCGCTGCCCCTGTTCTTTATCGAAGATAGGCTGCACCAACATTTGAGTAGTGTGGTTAAATTTCTTCCAGTCAGGATCATCTGTGGAAGGGGCGCTGACTCTGGGCGAAGAAAAGAGAGTATCGATTTCTTTGTGTACCGCAGAGGCATTGAAGTCACCCATTAAAACCAGCACCATGCGTTGTGGTTGATACCAGGTTTTATAGTACTGAATGGCCTGTTCAATTGGCGCTTTTCTCACAATATCCAGGGACCCAATGGGGTTACGTTCAGCGTAACGGCTACCGTGATAACGTAATTTTTCCAGGCTATCATTAATGCGGAATCCTACTCCCTGACGCAGTCGCCATTCTTCTATAATAACGGGGCGCTCGGTGTCGAAAGCCTGTTGATCAAAGCTCAGGTTTGAAGCCCAGTCGGACATTATTTGTAAGCCGGTAGACACTTGGCTGGGCGTGGCCTCCGGTAAAGAGAGCTGATACAGGGTCGAATTCAGACTGGTGGCCGCATTAACATGGCTGCCTAGCTTGAACCCTTGCTGTTCTAACTGCCTGAAACCTGTGGTACCCGGGAAATGCAATGTTCCTTTAAAGGCCATATGCTCGGTGAAGTGCGCCAGGCCAAGTTGCTGTTCATTTTCTTGTACTGAACCACTTTTCACCAGTAACCGCAATTCGACACCAGGCTGGCTACGCGGCAATAAATAGACTTGTAAGCCATTATCCAGGGTGAAATGCTGCAGATTATTGCGCACGGGCAACAGACTGTTTTGGTTTTCTGCCCCGGACGCAGGTAGGGTAGATGTGTTGGGCACACAGCCAGTCAGAGCAATACCACAGAGGGTCAGGACGATAAATTTACGCAACATATTCAGGTATTCCTGAGGTTAAAGGTGAGGCGTCAGGCTGATAGCCGAGACGTAACGTGTTATCGGCTAACGACGACAGAAAACGCTGATGGCTGACCAGAATAATGGCACTGTCCCGTAGTTCGATTTTTAGTTTCTCTAATAATTCCAGTGCGCTGGCTTCATCCAGTGCAGAGGTTGTTTCATCCAGCAACAGTAGTCTGGGGCGATTGAGTAGCAAACGGGCGAACATTATTCGTTGCTGTTCGCCGCCAGAAAGGCGGTTACCCCAGTCAGCCTCTAACGGGAGCTGATGATGCAATTTCTCCAGGCCGACTTTAGTGAGTGCGTGTTGTAAATCGCGCTCGCTAAATTGGGTGGCATCACGAGGGTAAGCCAGTAAGTTATCCAGTCGACTGACCGGTAAGTAGAGACGTTGTGGGATCCACATGAGATCTGGCGTGCGAATGATGTCGCCACTGAAATAAGGCCAGTGGCCACTTAGTGTGCGTAATAACGTTGATTTACCGATGCCTGAACGGCCTGAGATCAGCAGTAGCTCACCAGGCTGAATGGCAAGGCTAACGGAAGGTATTAAGCAGCTATTATCGGCTGTTGTTACTGTCAGTGAGGCTCGGAGTGGGGAATCATTTTCCGTGACTTTTGCTTTTGCCGCGTTATCGTTTTCTAACAGTACGACAAAGTTGTACAGACGGGATACCGTAGCTTGCCAGGCAGCAATTTCTTTATAGGCGAAAATGAACCATCCCAACGATGTGGCTACACTGCTAAACGCCTGACGCAGTTGCATCAGTCCCCCTAACATTATCTCCCCAGCGAGAAATTTAGGCAGTGCCAGGAGCACGGGAGCCAGGGCGGTGACCTGCTGATAGCCAACGGTGTAAAACGACAGATTACGTTCATTACGAATAAGCTGATTCCAGTTTTTGATGATTTCACTAAAACGCTGCATCAATTCTCGTTTGTCCTGATTTTCACCGCGTTGTCCGGCAATGGCATCCCCATGCTGACGGCAGCTAATAAGCATACTGCGGTAGTCTGCCTCCCGACGTTGTTTCTCCATATGCAAACGTCGCAGCGGGAAACCAATCCACTGGGTGAGGACAATGCCGACGAGGGTATAGATGATACAGGCCCAAAACATATACCCGGCAATGGTCCAGGTGTGCCCGGCAAACTCAATACTGAGGCTGCCGGAAAGCGTCCAGAGAATGGCCGCAAAGGAAACCAGTGTCAGAGCCGAATGCAGGAAGGTAACCAACAGGTTTAATGTTGATTCGATTAATAATCGAATATCTTCTGCAATACGCTGGTCGGGGTTGTCCGGTTCCTGGGCGGTGAGTCGCAACATATAATGTTTACTATGGGGCGACAGCCAGTAACTCAGAATTTGCGCCGTCATGCCTTTTCGCCAGCGAATGATCAACATCTGCTTGAGGTAGTTACCCATCACAACGACGAAAATCAGCCCACTGACCAGTACGACAAAATGCTGTAGCAAACCGTAAAGCGCCTGACCGTCCAGCTTTTGCAGAGCGTTATAAAAATCTCCGTTCCACATGTTCATTTGTACATTGAACCAGACGGAGGAGAGTGTCAGGGTCAGGGAGGCCAGGAGCAGAACCCAGCAGTAAAGGGCAGCACGCTGCCCTAAAAAAGGTTTAACTAAGTAGAAAAATTGTTTCAATGTCTTCATGACGTTAATTCAGTTTTATTCCAGAGGATCACATTGCTTTATATGGGAACTTATAAATCGTAATTAACCTGTAACCAGAATTGACGGCCTGGATCATATGACTTCAACGTTTTGCCATCGAATGGGAAGACGTCCGCCACATTTTTATTATTCAGCACGTTGTTAACTTCAACGGAGAAGCCGAAACCATAGGCAAAGTCAGGCTTCCAGCCAATGCGGGTATCCCAGGTGTATTTGCTGGCAAAGTTTTGCCTGGTATATTTGCGCAGTAAGCCATATTCAGGATCTGAATAGCTGCTCTCATCATCACGAATGGCCTGGTGACGTGAGCCCCACCACTGGAGGCGGTTATACCAAGTCACATTGTATTCATCCCAGACACTGGTTAGTTCGAGGTTAATTTTAAAAGGGGAATTAAAGCTGGTTGAGGGCAGTTGAGTGGCATCGATCACTTTGCCGTCGTACCATACTTTGTTCAGATTGATCTGGTTATTTGACTCAAAATCGTTATAGCCCGTATCTTTTGGGGTATTACTTTTTGATTCTTGCCAGCTCAGTGAGGCATTCATAACGTGGGAAGCCCGTGCCCATTCCCAAGGCTGGCTATTTCTGACGGACAAGGTAACCGTATCATGGGAACTACGCCCTCCGTTATCGTAGACACGAATACTACGTTTATCTGTATCCCGGGTATTATATTTTGTGCGGGTCCTTACTTCGTCATAACCTTCGCGATGGACATACTGTAGCCGCCAGGTTGTTGACAGAATATCTTGCTGCAGTGCAAGCGTTAACTCATCGTTGTAAGGGGTCTTAAGGGTGTCCATCCCTTCATAGTCTTTTTTATTATCCCATTCATCATCATCGGGATTTTCTGAACAGTAGTAACAGTTTTGCATCCCCCCATTTTGGGCGCCATATAAGGCATAGGTCAGCATTGAACGGCCATAGTAACGGTTTGCGCCGGCAATAATTTGCGTATGGCTGTCACCAAACACATCATAAACGCCGGATAAGCGTGGTGCGACATTGGTTTGATTAACAAAATCATCACGATCCAGGCGCACACCTGGGCGCAGAGTCAGCTTACCAAACTCAATATTGTCATCGAGGAATAAGGCATAGCTAGTGTAGTCCGCAGAATATTCACCTGAACGAAAGCGTGTTATGTAATCCAGTGAACCATAATAAATATCCGTTTTTTTATCGATTGTCCCTTGGTAGGTATACCGATAATAGTCCTCATCCCGTTTAAACGTTCCTTTGGTATAGGCAAGTTCACCGCCGAGCGTTGGGCTGTGCGTCAGGCCTGAACCATCCTCCATTGAGTCAAAACGCATAACCGTTTTAAGACTGTTATTCTTTTGTCGAGTAACTAAGTCACCTAAACCGCCACTATTAAGTTCCAGCGTATTCCAGTCTTCATCAAAAGCCCGCAGAGTCAGGGCATATTTTTGTTCATTTTTACGGTCATCTTTGAGATCCTGGCTGTTGGCCGTGATTTCCAGTTGGCCAATATCAAATTTATGTTTTAGTACCCCGGTAATCCCCAGCCCGTTATGCTTGGTATTGTAAGCCGAGTTCATCACATTAGAAGAAAACATATAACTATCGTATGTAGCATAGTTAGTTGATAAATCGAATGTTGTTCTGTCCGAGGCGTTAAGTGAATATTTCAGAAAGTAGTTATCAGAGGTTCGATGCTGTTGCTTGTTACCTGAATTAAAATCCACCAGTTTCACATCGTTGTTACTATCCAGAATCGCTGATAGCCCCCCGGTCAATGTCATGGGAATATTTGAATTACGGCGCGAAGCAGAGAAGACGATCCCTGAGTTTTCGCTAACCCCTAATTCAAACCAGCCACCAAAATCATTTTTATTGTAACGGTTCTGAAAACGGGCAGGACGTGAAACATCATTTTTTGATGAATCAATACCCTGTTGCGAATCGTTGAACAAATGGTTCCAGCCTGAACGGGTTAAACGATAATAAGCATGGGCGCTGTCTTCCCCCTGCCAGCGACGGGTTGAGACATCGACAGTACCACCGGTAAAGCCGCCAAATTCGACAGGAATGTTATTGTCATAGACCGACATACTATCGATAAGGCGGCTATCAATATAAATCCCCTGATCGCTACTGCTAAGACGAGACGCCGTTTCCCCCAGGCCATTATCCGCCGGGTCAAAGTCGTTGTTAAAACTGACACCATCCAGACGATAGGCATTTTGATAGCTACTTGAACCATGAATCGAAATGCGTGAGGGCTTAATTTCCCCCTGATTCATTGAGTTACTATCGTTATTGGCAAACTGTACCGCGGGGTTGGTTTTCATTAAATCGGTGATATTACCATCACCGGTATTACGCTGGCGTATCTCTTCGGAGGTGACATACTGAGGTGCTGACATGATATCCGTAGCAGGGTTAGCCTGAGTAACACCAGAGACCTGAGTGGCGGGAAGAACCAACGTATTTTGACCAATATTTTGCTGGCGAATCACATACACGTCATTTTCGCTGACTAATTCCAGTCCACTACCAATGAGTATTTTTTGTAATGCGGTTTGTGGGGTGTAATTACCGGAAAGAGCAGGGGCACGTAACCCATCAAGCTGTTTTTGGTTATACAGTAGGTGAATTTGTCCCTGACGGCTAACTTGTGCTATCGATGTTGCCAGCGCTTGTTCCGGAAGGTCAAAAGTAACGTCCTGGGCAAGCGCTGTTGAACTGCTGAATGCAATCAAAAAAGCAAGGGGCGTGAGCCGTTTGTGAGTAACGTGAATGGACATAGATTTCCCTAGTTCTTAAACAGAGGCGCAAAATAGTGCTAAAACGAGCCACCAAAAATGAATCACTGCTTAAGAAGATAGGGAAATGAGAATTATCCTCACATGTAAATAAAAATAATTTTCATTTATTATTTTTGTTATTGATAATTAACAGATTATTTTTATCTTTATACACCACTTGTACAGGAAGAAGCTGAGGTAATGCCTGGAAAAAACTCTCAGGCTGGTGTAAATCGATGCGCCCGGATATTTTGCGGTGAGCCAGTGAAGGGGGGGATAACTCCACCTCGAAAGGGGAATAGGGCTTAAGCTGGTTGAGTATTTCTGCCAGTGGTTTATCGGTAAAAATTAATTCACCAAAACGCCAGCTTGCCACCTCTTGAGGATCGACTCGACTGCGTGTTATTGCGCTATTGGCTTCCGGACTTACTGCACTGTCGCCTGCCAATAAATACTGTGGCTTTTGCTGTTCACCCGTCTGAAAATTGACGACTCCTTGACTGACACTTACCGCGACCTGATGCTGAAAATGGCGTACTTCAAACTGGGTTCCCACGACAGTGATACGCCGTTCATCGGCCTGAATAATAAACGGGCGGTAGGGGTTAGACTTCACTTTGAAATAGGCCGCACCTTCATCGAGATAGATGTGACGCTCTGTGGTTTCATAAGCAACACGGAGACGTGTTTTATTATTAAGAAAGACTTGGCTACCATCAGGCAGTGTTACTTCCTTCGGATTATCAGTAGCGACTAACGTCATGTTGTTGAAGAGCAATGCTGGCAACTTACTGTAAGGTAATAATAAAATGGTGGCGATGAATATGGCCGCAAGGCTGTGTCCTAACAGACGCCAAAGTGGGGGGAACAGCGTCTTGCGTACGGACGATGTTTCCATCGTGGGTTTTGGCATGGCATCAAATTCTCGCCATATACTGGCAATGGATTCATAGGCTCTTGCATGTTCAGGGGAGGCATTTAACCAGTGTTCAAACTGACGCAAGTCAGCGCTGCTCATTCGCTGGCCATGTCTTCGGGTAAACCACAAAGAAGCCTGTTCATCAATGGTGTCAGTTGCCTCTGTATGGGAGGAATGCCGGTCGGTCATGACGGATTACTACTCTTATTAGCAAGATGATTTTTACAGTGAACTAATGCAGCAGCGATATGCTTTTCTACCATACTTACTGAAATTTCCATGCGTTCAGCAATCTCACTTTGTGATAGGCCATCAAAACGGTAGAGGACAAAAGCCTCCCTACGACGAGGAGGAAGTAATGCAATGGCTTCAGTCAATTTTTGGATTCGCTGCTGTTGCTCAAGTATTTCACTGGGATCACTTTGAGCAATGCTCGCCTGACTCTCCAGCTGACTCTCTTCGACATCAATTTCATTGCAGTTTTTCCGCTGATTACGCCGCCAGTGATCAATCAGCACGTTATTGGCGATTTTAAATAAATAGGCCCGACTTTCTTTAATCGGGGTGTCTGATTTACGGTGAAGCCAGAGGGTAAACACATCCTGTGATAAATCATCAGCATCATTGCTGTTACCTAACCGGTTGCGAAAAAAACGCACCAGCTGGCTATATGTTGACTGATATGCACCACTGATTTTATGGGCAAAAGATTTATCAATAGTCATTTTATTGGTATCGAAAAGTTAAAGCGCATTGTGAAAATGCGAATGAAAAATCTGCTCAGGTTGCTTTGATAATAAGATTGACCATTTATTTAATAATGGCTTTATGGAATATCATTTTTTTTTGTATTATGCCTATAATTCGCAAAAAATAAAGTCATGAGGCTGTTGGTTATGAGCAGTATCGCGGAAATGTCAGAGCGTTCTTTGTTTCCTCCGCTGGGTAGCGTATTTTTAAGTGTGCTTTTCCATGGGATGCTTGCCCTGATGTTTATTGGTTACTTAACTACTGCGAATCCAGTAACAGGTGTATTACCACCGGCGATTCCTATTGAGATCGGAAATTATCAGCTAGAGCAACAAACGGAAGCTGAAATTAATCATGCACCTAAGCAACAAATGGCAAACCGGGAGGAAGTTTTGCCAGATCCGGTACATGAAATGGAAAAGTTACCGAAAACACCGGTGGTGGAAAACGGTAATTTAGCGCATGTGAGCGAAAAAAAACCGCTGCAAAAAAAGAAAATACAACCGGTCAGAAAGGTGCAGGAAGAGGCACCTGAAAGTATTCTGGAGGCTGCGGTAACGTCAGTCCCCGCATCCGGAAGCACCGAAAAAAACAGTGCCACCTTTACCAGTAGTGCATCGGTAGCGGTGAGTGGTCAGCAGAGCTGGCATAGCGAAGTTCACCAGCGTCTGGGAAAGGTCAAACGTTATCCCAGAGAGGCCATGCGCTTCCGATCAACGGGGGTGTCACATATTCAAGTGGCCCTTAACCGTGATGGTGCGATTGTTAGTGCAACACTGCAGACGTCATCAGGAAGTAAGATCCTCGATAAAGAAGCGTTGGCCACTATTTATCGTGCTGCACCTTTTCCGCCGCCTCCGGAAAGCGTGTTGATTGATGGTAGAGTGGAGTTTATTGCCCCGATTGTTTTTGATGTAGCGACAATGTGAGAAACAGCAAGATACCTGCTGATAACAATGTCAGAATAATGTAATTGTTAATCAGTCATTACTATAAAATAATAATGACTGATTATATTGTTAACGGTAATTTTAATATGTACGGTATATTTCATCTGGCATTCTTTTATAAAAAATACATCAGTCTTTTTTATCGGCATCCTGATTATCTAACAGAAGTCAGCTGAAAAGACCAATAATACAGAAAATTCACCCTGTGGCACCTGTAAACTTCATTTTTATCCGCCCCGATAAGGAATCGTTGTGCTGGCCTGGGTTCGTAATGCCGAATTCTGACTGAATTAACAGGTAAAAAGTTTATGGCCGATTCAGAGAATAGTGTCCATATTGGTCATGGGGATTTTTATAATGAAACAACTTACAACAAATTATCTATTCTCTGATTTTATCTAATGTACTACCTTCCATTCCTCGAAGAGGATAATCATATTATGAATCGCCGTCATTTTTTAACACTGCTTGCCAGCTCAATGGTGACTCTGCAATCCCGTTTTTTATGGGCTGCCACCAGCCATAGACAATGGCAGGAAATCCCCTTATGGTCAGGGGAGCCTCCTGGGGGAGGCGGCCCTGGTGGCAGTATGCATACTTCAGCTGCTGGTGCACAGCGTCATATTGCCATGCCGATGCTGAGTGTGCTGTCGCCTGATAAACCTAATGGGCATGGGGTATTGATTGCTGGCGGCGGTGGCTACAAGCAGATTCAAACGGGTAAGGAGTCTTTGCCTGCAGCTAACTGGCTGGTTGACAGAGGCTATACTGCTTATGTCCTCAGTTATCGCTTACCGACTGAGGGCTGGTATGATGGGGCAATGGTCTCACTCCAGGATGCCCAGCGTGCTTTAAGAATAGTTCGAGAGCGTGAAAAACGTGTCAGTGTTCTGGGATTTTCTGCGGGGGCGCATTTATTGGGAATGGCGGTGACCCGGCCTGATTTTCACTCTTATCCGGCACGCGACAAGCTGGATTTAATTCCCGCATCTGCTGATGCGGCCGCGCTAATTTACCCGGTAATTACCCTGGAAGCACCTTACACCCATACTTCGACACACCGCGTTCTCGTCGGGAAAAATGCTTCCACGGCTGAGAATACAGCCTGGTCAGTGCAACAGTATGTTACCCCAGATGCCCCACCTTTTTTCCTGGTTCAGGCTGAGGATGATCCGGTCTCGGATCCGCATAATTCATTAATTATGTTCGCTGCTTGTCAGCGAGAACATGTCCCGGTTGAAATGTATCGTTACCCGAATGGTGGGCATGGTTTTGGTATGGGAAGACCAGGTACCGCAACGATAGAGTGGCCGGAACGCTATGCCGAGTGGTTAATAAAGCATGGATAAAAAATAATTCCGTCAGGAATCTGTTTTAGCCCATATTTCGATATTACACGCGTGGCGCTCACTCCCCATATTTGTGGCCTGAATATGTTCTTATAAATTTACCTGGCGCTCTTCTTTGCAGCACCGATGGCTTATTTTTAAAAGGATAATCTAAGGTATTTAACTTGTCATTCAATGAGTTATGCTTACCCCTCTCAGAGGGGGAAGATACATGTTTCCATCACTGTATAACCCCATATTTCTTAAAGATAATAGGGGGTAAATGCTTCAGCAGGCCAGGGGGATGTTCATCCTGAATATTTATATTCCTTATAATAAGTTGTAAATACCCTGTATGATGCTTTGGTTAATTATAATAATACTAGCCTTTCATTATGCCTTTTCTTATTCTCATTCTCCCTTTTCTTATTCTCATTCTCCCTTTCATATTCCAATAGGGATGTATTACACTGAATGTTGTGGGGGAGGTGTGTCGTGTAGAATAAACGACACACCTCAGAAAGTAATTAATGACGCGCTATTATTTATAAATAGTTTTCGTCATCAATGACACGTAATGGGTCAATATCACTTTCTTTTTTGATCACCAGCCCTTTTTCTGAACGTACGCAGACGCCCCCATAATGGCCACCAACGGTAAAGGTACACAACTGAACATAGCGCTCACCGACTTTTGGCAGGCACCAGAGTTGCTGGTAGATATTTTTTTGGGTATCAAATTTACCGAGGGTTTTATCAATAACCTGATCTTCATGGTTAATCAGGCCGATATTACTGCCACATCGGCCGGCGATAGGCTTGACAGCATAACCGGTTTTTTCCAGCTCTGCGTTTAAAGAGAAATCTGCATCCAGCAAATAACGGTGATGCGGGAACAAAGACCATAGTACCGGTAAAATAGCCTTATTACTTGGAATGACCGTCCATAATGGTTCAAAAACCATGACTTCAGGGCGTAGCAGTACATCGATTAACCGCACGCTATCTTCCGGATGTCCTGTGCGAATCGGAACTCCGGCATGTTCCGCCTCACTCTCTTCCCGTAGCTGGTCAAGAGCTGTTTCCCAGGCCCATGTCTTCCAGACACAAGTCACCGGACGCTGTTCAGCATCAACTAACTGGCCGCTTTTATCCCAGCGTAATTCTGTAAAACCATGAATGATCTTGCTCTCAAAGCCTGCTTTGGTCAGTGCCCGCTGCATAAACTGAGCATGATAACTCTCTTCAGCATCATTATCCTGAAGGATATGTACAAACGGACAAGCATCACTGTGTTTCCAGGCCTCTGCCAGCATATCTAATAAGTATTTACCGGGATCACGCCCTGGTATGTTGCCCGCCTGTTCAGCCCATTTACCGAGTATTAACCCTGTTTCCGCATGGCAAGAAGCAGAGTCAGCATTGTATTCATAGACTTTAAGGCCACGATCATCCATACAAAAATCAATACGGCCTGTGATCATATGGTGACGACGACGCTGCCAGGAAAGACGCAAACGAGGCCAGAGAGTTTCTGGAATATCGAATAATGCTAACAGATTATCGTCTTTCATCACCTTGTCAGTGGCGTGTAAGTACATTAAGTGCATTTCATTCGTGGCGTGGATCAGCTCTTGTTCAGCACTTCGGGAAATGGTCAGATAGCGGTACGGGTTGTCATTAATGGAGCAACCGCCATTTGCCTGTATATAAGCGTGCTCCAGAGGATCCTCGTCATTAAGCCAGGTTCCTTCAAGTTGCCCTTTGCGTGGTACTTCTATTTCATGAATTGCAAGGTAGGGAGCTGGTACTTCTGGCTGGGGTAAACTGTGAGTCGTATCCGCCGTCTGAATCATCCAGCCTAAGATTTCCGTATCGTCGAATGTGTCCTGTATAAAGTACTTACCTTCGTGTTTTTGCAATGGTAATTCACGAGTCCATTGCTGTCCTTCTGGCAAATGATGATGAATAACATTTTGTTCTGCAATACGTACACTATCGCTGAGAACTTGAGTAATAATGGCGACATGACCCGTATGCGAAAATTCCCCGCCTTCCTGCCAGATAAGTAATGCACCAGTCTGAGGTGAGCGTTCACTACCATTGGCAAATGCCTGAAGTGGCAACAAATTATCATTCACGACCTGACGCAGATACCTGAGAGAAAATATTTCGTAGGCCATTCTGACATCGGTCAGGATAGTGCCGTAATTGAGATAGAGAAAGCGGCGTGCAAATTCAACACATTGCCACTTATAACCCATATATTCATTATCCAGATAGTGGCGGAATTCAGAGTCATCCAGACGGTCTGCATTTTCCAGAGAGTCATAATCAGAAGAGTAAATAGCCACACCGCCAGGAGCATAACCTAACAATGTACCGAAAGGAGCGTCTTGTACTGTACTTTTCTCACTCATAGCAGAAGCCTTACACAAATACGACTGTCACTGTAACAGTTAAAACTAGTCATCAGCCTTCCCGTCAGGGGTTAACGAGACGTGATAGAAGGTTAATGGGCGAATGTCTGGTGTGGTGGTTAACACCGGACCGTTAACAGAATAGCATGTTAATCCGAGTGGCTATTTGACCTGGTCAATTTCTGGTGCATCATGGCAACAGGGCACGGTTATGGGGGACACCATCTTCCCCGGTAGCTTTAATCATAGAACGTATTATGTCGATAATTAAGTACTTTGCTGGGTAGAGTAAAGGCACTTCAGCAGAGATTATTCCCACTACATTGCGTCATTTATCCTACACTTAAGGGTGAATTCTACGCTGATAATTTGTTCTGTAAATCTGAGAAATGCGAGATAACAATATGGAATTAAAGGATTATTATGCCATCATGGGCGTGCAGCGCACAGATAGTCTGAAGACTATCAAAACCGCTTATCGCCGTCTGGCGCGGAAATACCACCCAGATGTCAGCAAAGAGGGGGATGCGGAAGAACGTTTCAAAGAGATTGCTGAGGCATGGGAAGTTCTTAGCGATGATAAGCGTCGTGCTGAGTATGATCAACTCTGGGAGCACCGCAATGATCCCGGGTTTGGGCAGTATAGCCGTCAGGAGCAGCCTGGCCAGAATTATCATAGTCCGGAAGACTTTGATGATATTTTTTCCTCCATTTTTGGCCGTCGGGGGGCGCAGCAGGCCCGTCAACAACAGTCACGTGGACATGATGTTGAAATAGAAGTTGCCGTATTCCTTGAAGAAACACTGGAAGCACACAAACGGCCGATCAGTTTTAAATTACCTGTTTACGATATGTTTGGCCGAGTGACCCAGGAAACGGCGAAAACACTCAATGTCACTATTCCCGCAGGTGTCGTGGACGGGCAACGAATTCGTCTCAAAGGCCAGGGAACCGCCGGGGAAAATGGCGGACCTAACGGAGATTTATGGCTTATCATTCGTATGGCACCCCATCCGCTGTTTGATATTATTGGGCATGACCTGGAAATTGTTTTGCCACTTGCTCCGTGGGAAGCGGCGCTGGGTACGAAGGTCACACTGCCTACTTTGAAAGACAGTATTCGCTTAACGATCCCAGCAGGTAGTCAGGCGGGACAACGCTTACGTATCCAGGGTAAAGGGTTAGTGAATAAACACCAGACTGGTGATTTATATGCTGTGATTAAAATAGTCATGCCGCCAAAACCTGATGAAAAAATTGCAGAGTACTGGAAAACATTAGCTGAAGCACAAACATCCTTTGATCCACGTGAAAAGTGGGGGAAAGTATAATGACTGAAATAACTGTGACGACCCATAATGTCAGTGAGTTCTGTTTCTGTACTGGGGTGTCGGAGGAAGATCTGTTAGAAATTGTGGGTCTTGGCGTCATTGAGCCACAGCTAACATCAACCAGACATTGGATATTTGTCGATAATGATGTTGTGATTGTGCATCGCGCCGTACGGTTGCGTCGTGAACTGGCGCTAGACTGGCCGGGTATCGCAATTGTGCTCACCTTGCTGGATGACAATAATTCTCTGCGCAGCGAAAAACACAGACTAGAGCAAAGGCTGGCAAAATTTATTCTCAACGATCTGAATTAAAAACCTGTGTATCAGCCTTGCAAGCAGCCAGTCAGTTCCTTAATGAGCAGGCTGCTTGAGGGCTGACATTCTGTCAGAGACTCTATTTTGTCGTCTTTTAAACGCTGAAGAGTCATTTTTTATGGCAAATTGACCGAATTTGGCTATAAATAAAAAGCGATACAAAAATCCATTGTTCGATTTTTATTCAGATAAATGAGGGTGTTTGAAATGAAAAAAGTACTTGGTATTATTCTTGGCGTATCACTCATCATCCCTGCAATGTCGCAGGCAGCCGATCAGAAAAAGCCTGTTAACAACTGGACATGTGAAGAGTTTCTGGATATTGACTCAACTTTTCAGCCTGTGGCAGTTGGTTTCAGTGAAGCATTAAATAATAAAGATAAGCCTGAAGATGCTGTCCTGGACGTTGACGGTATTCAAACGTTGACCCCATTGGTCATACAGGCTTGTGAAGCAGATAAAACAGCCAGCTTCAAGAAAACAGTGGATAGTGTGAAAAACACGCACAAGCACTAACGGATTAACTCACCGTACTCTGAACGCTGATCTGCTGGTTATGGTCAGCGTATACACTTTTGCCACCGATATGTCCCCCTCTGATTTAGCCTGATTACGTCTGTTATAGAGAGTCGCTTCCGATATTCCTTCCATCTGTATAACGGCTGTCACGGTCATATTACAGGGCGGTAACCATTTTGCCTGTGTTACAAGGCTGACGCTCCGGTGCAATGCGTTTCATTTGTCACCTCCATGGCTTCGGATTGATGTTTCAGAGAGGGGGATATGAGGGAACACCAGTGGGTTTATTGACTACCGCAGATGGGGGGAGGGATGTCCATCACATCATTATAATGAAACTCCTCGTTAAAAATTCAGGGAACCCAGTAGGGTTTTCGATCGCTTCGATCATCTCTGGTTGCCAGATTTCTAAGAAAATGACCCAAGTCATAAAACCACAAGAAGATTATGACTATCGTTCGGGTCATCGTTAATAATTGAAACCAATTGATTTTATTATTTTAAAAAAGATTATTCTTATTTACTTTTCATTTAATTTTTTTATGCGCTGATATTTCTTTTTTTTATGTTAACTATGTTATTTTTTTTGGTTTTTTGTAATTTTTTGAACTTTAGGTTCTATCTTTTTAATCTGAATGGTAAATTTACCTGCATCAACACCATGTATTAGTTAGATTGTTTAAAAAATGACTTGTCTTATGTTTTTAATAACCAGATCTCTCTGTGTCAGCATTCAATTTCACCGGTAAAACATTGCTATGGTTTTTTCCCGGCATTTATACTCATAAGTAAATGCTGGTATGTTTCTCTGATGCATTGAATATGGACGGTTGTTATATTTCTGCTTACTCTGCCATGAGATACTATGTTTAACAGGTATTTTGAATGTGGCGTGGTTATTTAAAATAAAACCATGCCCATGGTGTAGTAAGTAATAATAATATTCTTCAGGTTACTTTTTCAGAACGCAGGTTTTTCATATTTATCTGTATGTAAAAGGATGTGAAATGTATAAGGATGTTATTTTTATGTGAACAGATATTTAGTTGTTAAGAACAATGAAAGTTAACGTTTTTTATTGAGTTCTTAATAGTTGCTTTTGAAAATCAATACGGTTTTCACAGCCCAGTTTTTTCATGATGTTTCTTCTGTATGTATATATTGTTTTACTTTTAATATTGAGTTTATTGGATATTTCATCATGACTGATACCTTTTCTTAACCAATAGAGAATTTCTCTCTCTCTTTTCGTCAGTACTATAGTTGCATGATAAATACCGGATTGATTTTTAAGCATGAAATAACTTAGTATATTTTTAACACTGCATCGTTTATCTAACACAGGAATTGACCCAAAACTTTCGGCCTTTAAAGACGATAAATCGTTAGAGGCGAAAGCAATAATCTCTTTGTCTTTTTTGATCATTTTTTTACCCTCAGTATGAGGGATGTTATCAAGATCGAGAATTGTATAGTAGTCGTTGAGAAGCTCTTTACTGAGTAAGTTTTTTATACCGATAATAAAAAATTGATTATTTGATAAAACAGATTTTGCTATGCTCAATTTATTATTTTCCATTTTTATGTTTAGTGGCTGAAAGTATGCAATCGAATCAGAATAAACCTGAAAAGTATTCTTATTTATTTTGCCTGGGTTTTCTTTAAAAAATAATTACTATGGCGTAGTCTTTTTCTAATTTACCCGTGCAGATTTAAGGGTATAGCGGAAATTTTACATTCATTGATAATGAATGAGATATAGTTTTTGCTATGAATAAGATCCCCTCATTTATTTTTTTTGCTGCTTATATCATCTGTGTTATCTCCACATTTACTTCCGGTATAGCCGGCATAAAATGTTTAATTGATTGGTTATAGCTCTTTTTGGAAACTGGAGTAAGTTTATTTCCTTAAGATCTGATTGGCTATTTGTATTGATTTATAACGATAAAACAGAATTAAACACTAAATTACAGTCATATACAAAGGTTTTTGAGGTTGTTATTTTGTATGTTGTGGGTTTTTAATTTTTTGTTTTTTGCTGATATTAAGTATACTAAATGTAGCCTGGCTACTGACCAGGCAGTTTCACGCGAGGATCATTGAGTGCATTACACTATCCATAAGATAATTGAGTTCAATACTGATGATTTTACGCTTGAACGGCTTAGTGAACCGTTTGCGTCTGTTACTCTGACGGTGACGATGTCTCGCTTACTTCAGTTTTTAATTGAGCATCACGGAAATAACGTGACGAAAGATGAGATTCTCAGCCAGGTTTGGGAAACTCATGGTTTACGTGCATCAACACACAGTATGAATAAATATATCTCCGAGCTACGTCAAATGTTCAGAACATTGGGGGTAAGTGAGGAAGTGATTGTGACCATCCCGAGAGTGGGTTTTTCCATTCCTGAGACTGTCATGGTTTCGTTATTGGTTAGCAAGGGGGGGCTGGATGATTTGCCTGCTCCAGAAAGTATACCGAAGGGAAAAAGTTATTACTTTAATAACTACAGAGTAATTTTATTAATTGCGATGGTTGTCTTCTTTCTGGGGGCACTAATTTATACTTTCTACACTGATACTAATGATGGCGGTGAGGATATCTATACGACTGCCCAGGAAACTTATCCTATTGGTATGATCGATGCGTGCCCTGTTGTTGCTTTAAAACCTATTGCGGAAAATCTTAAACCGCGAAATATGGAAATAACCCGGGATATATTAAAAAGGCTTTCTATTACTTGTGAAGCAGAAAGTCTTTATTATGTTCGTTTCTCAGACGATGTTATTTATCATCAGCCAGGTCGAGTGTTTCTTGCCGACTGTTCTATTAGAGACAGGAAGGCAGGGTCCTTGTCATCATGCTACAATTACTACGGGACCGATTATGAAACGAATGACTAGAAATGAATTGATGTTACTGTTATCCGGATTGATTGCGGTAATTTCATTATTTGTAATATATATGTCTCATAATAGAGATGCGAATGATAAAGTTGATTATCATTGTTCAACATCATTTCGCATGCAGCATAATGATCCTGGTTTCGTTGCGCGCTTAAATATTTTTTTGCAGGTAAAACGAGATGGTAGCGCTTTTTTTGATATTATCGGTAAGGTTGATTACCTTGGTGAAATTTATGATGTGGCCAGAACGTATCATTTTAATTATCAAAAAGAAAGTGATTCAGTTTATCACCTGACCCAGATGAATATTTCACGGCGAAGCCCTGAAACGGTTGATGATAAGTTGATGAATAGCTTGTTTTTTAGTACCACTCAAGAAGGTGGGCAATATATGCGTGTGACCAAAATGAAAAATAGCTATGTTATTAACAATCTTCACTCACCGTTGTTCGTCTGTATCGTTAACTAATTTATGTGAAAAAGAGCCCTGGAAAAAATTGATTGATATATTATATTTTCTCCAGGGCTTCAGCGATTGTCAGTTCTGGTCAGTTTATGAGAAATTATCAATGAAATAATTTTAAATTGCTATTTAACCTTGCCGTGAAGGATAATATGATTCCTTTCACAGCGATGAAATAGGGAACTGGCTTGTCATTTTTTATAATCACACGTTCTCTTACATGAAATTTTTCTGTAACGCTGAGATGCCTGGATGGTATTACCTGCACGATATCGAGAATAATCGATCATACTGCCAGAACCATCACACAATGTGATCCCTATTTTGAAGAGCAATGCCATAAGGAGTTTCGCCTGATGTCAAATACTGCCACCACTTATCATCATCGTCATGAGCATGATGAGCCCTGTCTTTGTCACAGCAAGGCATTTATACGCATCAACACTGTTCTGACACAAGAAGCTGCCAAAGCTCCGCCGATTAGTGCCGCTACGGTCAGAACAGCTGTGCCTGATGCCATCTCGGCGAAGGGGCAAAACACAGCTAACACGCGTGATGTCAAAATACTTATTAACGTGCGTATTTTTGATGGTGTTTCGGATCAGCTGAAAGAGGGATTGCAGGTTGTTGTTCAGGGCAACACGATTAGCGCATTACTGCCTGCCCATACGCCACTGCCAGATGATGCTGAAGTAATTGATGGGCAGGGCGGGGTACTTATGCCAGGCCTGATTGATGCTCACTGGCATGCAATCATGGCCCGACCTTCCATGATGACAGCAATGACTGCTGATTTTAATTATATCCAGGCCCTGGCGATTGCAGAAGCGCAGTCAACGCTGTTGCGCGGTTTTACTACGGTAAGAGATATGGGAGGGCCTGTATTTGGCCTCAAACGTGCTATTGATGAGCAAATTACCGTCGGGCCACGTATCTATCCATCTGGTGCTTTTATTTCTCAAACGGGGGGGCATGGTGACTTCCGTTTTTTGCATGAAATACCACGTTCTGCGGGTACGCCACTAAGTTATACCGAACAGGTGGGAATATCTGCACTGGCAGATGGGGCTGATAATGTGTTGTTAAAAGCACGTGAGCAACTCATGAAAGGGGCTTCCCAGGTTAAATATATGGCAGGTGGTGGGGTAGCCTCCATGTATGACGGTATTGATGTCACCGAAGGTTCCGTAGCCGAGATAGCAGCGGCTGTTACTGCCGCAGAAAACTGGGGTACTTATGTCACAGTGCATGCCTATACTCCACGAGCGGTACAAATGGCCATTAAGGGCGGGGTGAAGTGTATTGAGCATGGACAAATGCTCGATGACGAAACGGTAAAAATTATGGCAGACAAATCCTTGTGGTGGTGTTTACAGCCTTTTTTGAATGACGAAGACGCCGTCCCAATGGCAACGCCTGCGTCACAGGCAAAACAGCGGATAATGTCTGATGGTACAGATAATGCCTATCAGCTGGCGAAGAAATATAATATTAAAACGGCATGGGGGACTGACACTTTATTTAATGAGCATCTGGCGACCCGGCAGGGTGCGCAACTGGCAAAACTCAAGCGCTGGTACTCTCCGCTGGAAATACTTAAAATGGCGACCAGTGTCAATGGTGAACTGTGTGCCATGTCAGGCCCACGTAATCCTTATCCCGGTAAACTTGGTGTGATTACAGAAGGCGCATTTGCTGATATGATAATTGTCGACGGCAATCCTCTGGAAAATATAGAATTAATCGCCCAACCAGATGCGTCTTTCAAACTGATTATGAAAGAAGGGGCTATTTTTAAACATACCCTATAATGCCTGGTTATTGACTGAATATTATAGACATTGTTCAGGGAGTTAAAATAATGGAACATAAGACGGTGGCATCTCTGCATCAGTGTTATTTGAAACTGTGCAGTAGCTTATTGCGTCATCGCTCGTTATTCCTCATTTCTGTCAGTACGTTGGTACTGACAGGGTGTGTACAGGTGGGCGCACCTGCTTTTACCTTGGTCGGGTCTTTTATTCCTTACTGGATGGTATGCGCAGCGATAGGCCTGGTGATTACGATCATTGTGCGGATTTTTTTGATTAAAATCGGTATTGATGATGTGTTACCTGCGCGGCTTCTGGTTTATCTTTGTCTGATGCTTACGGTGTCATTCCTTTCGTCTTTGCTCTTCTTCATGGGCTAAAAAATGGATCATTCTCATTCATCAGGGTTGAAATCTAAAATAGCGATTGCTATTGGAGTCATTATTGTTATCTCTGCTCTTGTTACTGGATGGCTTATTTTTCGTGAAAATACGCGCAGTCCGATGTCAGAAGACGCGGTGATTGGCAGTAATGTAGTGAAAATTAGCAGTGAGGTTCCCGGACGTATTGCGTCTATCAACGTAGCAGAAAACAGTCGGGTCAAGAAAGGCGACTTGTTATTCACTATCGATCCTTACATCTATCGCCTTCAGGTTGATCAGGCCAGGGCTGATTTGCAGATGGCTGAAGCTGCTATGAATACGCAGCATCGTAATGTCATTGCTGAAAAATCTAACTCGGGGATCACTAACGACCAGATAGTTGCTGCGCGCACGAACTTGCAGTTAGCGACACAGACCTTGGCACGATTGTTACCATTGGAAACTAAAGGTTATGTAACTAAGCAACAAGTTGATGACGCGAGAACCGCCAAGCGTAATGCAGAGGTTATGCTGCAACAAGCGTTAAAACAGTCGGTGGCAGCTGAAGCCCTGGTGAGTAATACTGACAGTACCGAAGCGTTAGTGAGTGCTCGCCGTTCAGCACTGGCTATAGCGGAAAGGATGCTGGCACATACTGAAATACGCGCACCGCATGATGGATTAGTGGTGGGGCTCCAAACCTCTTCCGGTGAGTTTATCGTGCCAGACCAGGTCATCTTTACTCTGATTGATACAGAGCAATGGCATGCGTCTGCTTATTATCGCGAAACTGATTTACAGAATATTAAAATAGGTAGCTGTGCCACCGTCTATGTCCTGGCCAACCGTAATAAAATGATCACGGGTCGAGTTCAGGGTATTGGCTGGGGGGTTCAGTCCGACGAGCAGATTAATATTCCGCGTAGTTTACCTTATGTACCCAAATCGCTGAATTGGGTACGTGTTGAGCAACGCTTCCCTGTCCGAATTATATTAGACAATCCTCCTCCTGATTTGATGAGAATTGGTGCAACAGCAGTGACTATTGTGCGAAATGACAATGATTGCTGATAATTTAGGTCATTCCATGTTTCGCCAGGTTAAGGCGGATTTACGCTATTTTCCTGGGCGTTTTGCAATGGCCTGGCGCATTGGTGTTTTAGCGGCACTGATGAGTTTTGTTGCCATGTTCTATGGCATTCCAGAGTCAGCGATTAGCTGTTATCTGATCCTCTTTATTATGAAGCCTGATGCAGTAACCAGTATGATAATGGCTGTGGCTATTATCATACTGGTTACCGTGGTTGTGGGCGTGATTTTGCTACTTCTGCCGATGACTCTGGAATACGGCCCGGTACGGATGACGATATTAATCGGTAGTTCATTCGTTTTCCTGTGGCTTGGATCTGCCAGTCAGTTAGGGGAAGTTGGCAGCATTATTGCTTTGGTGATCGCTTTTATTATGGGGCTGGTGGGTTATGCCCCGACGGGGGAAATTGCCACCAGGGCGATACTTTATGCCTGGCTGATGGTCGCGTCACCAATGTTATTGCTACTGGCCTTTAATTATCTGTTTGGTCGTTCCCCCGTAATGCTGGTCTATGAAAGCCTGACGGAACGTTTACTGATCGCTGAAGCGGCGTTACGTGACCCGGATATTAGCCAGATAAGACAGGTTCGCCTGCAACTATTGGATGATCAAAATGACCTTGCACAACGAGCCATGTTTGTAAAAACATTCCATCTCGGGCGTGGGGCTGAAAATAAATGGCAACCAGCGGCGGTTATCAATAGTTACCGTGTTTTGATGGCTATCTCTGAGCTGGCGGAAACATTGCCCGAAGCCGCGCGTAAGGAAATGGCTGACTGGTGTTCTGTCGCTGCAAAACAACTTAAAGACAGGCGAATACCCGAGATCCCTGTATGGTCACCGCTGATTGCTGATAATGAAGTGGCCAGTGCGTTGGCTGCATTCGCGACACCGGATGACAAGCCACTGCCAGGCGGGATCAAAATACCTTTCTTTGCCGCAGACGCATTAACTAACCCAGCACATCGTTTTTTTGCGCTTAAAACGACACTGGCGAGCCTTATTTGTTATCTCACCTATACCTTGCTGGAATGGCAAAGCATCCATACCGCCATGATAACCTGCTATGTGGCCGTATTGGGCACTACCGGTGAAACAGTACATAAATTAGTGTTAAGGATCACTGGGTGTCTGATTGGCGCGACGATGGGGATGTTGTCGCTAATTTTTATTGTCCCGGGAATGGATGATATTGGTCAGCTGATGATTCTGGTCTTCATCGCATTGTTATTCTCCGCCTGGATTTCAACGGGGAATGAGCGTATTGCTTATGCCGGAATTCAGGTAGGGCTGGCATTTCTGCTGACCGTATTGCATGGATTCGCGCCGACTAATGATCTGGATACTGCCACCGGACGTATTCTGGGCGTGCTGTTGGGTAATGTTGTCATTTACGTTATCTTTACCCATATTTGGCCTGTGGGTATTGTTGATTCGGTTCGTTCGGGTATCCGCAGTAACTTAAAAAATTTATCGCTATTGGCTGGGTTACCGACGCAGGCTCGAATGCAGGTAACGTTGCAGGCCGCCCGTATTGAACAATCGGTCGCGAAGAATATTGAGTCATTACGTTTGGTCCCTTTTGAGCCGAAGTATTTACGGCCATCGAAAGAAGAGTATCAACGCCTTGCAGAAATATTGCTGGAAATTGATATCGCATGTCGGGTGCTATTTTTACCGATGGAAAGGAATGCCGACGATCATGAGCGGCTACGAGCCCTGTGTAGTACTGACTTAGTTAAAGCTGAAGATCGTGTGAATACTGACGTGGCTGAGGTCAAGCTTCCACCTGAACCTTTGGCTGCGCAAGATGCCCTAAGGCGTAGTTTAATCAGACTTGAGGGACTTCTGAAATGAAGACGTCCATGGTGCGTATGGATAAAAAAATAGTCACAAAGATGCTGCTGGTCACAACCATTACTTCTCTGCTCAGTGCCTGTGTGACCGATTCGATAAAACGTGCACCAGCATCCCCTTCGACACCCTGGCAGCCTTCGGGAGCCGGCAAAACCACGGTGGTGGACTCTTTTGCTGTCCCGACAAATTTACAAGTACTGGATGGGCAGCTAGCGCCTAAGATTGAACAAGGCCGGGCTTACACGCTACCGGAGTTGATTAACATCGCTCAGTTGGAAAACCCGGATACGCGAATTGCCTGGCAACAAGCACGTCAAGCTGCGTTGGCTGTGGGGTTAACCGAAACGCTATTTTTACCCATGATTTCAGCGAGTGTTGTTGGTGGGTATCAGCACACACGCACACCTTTGTCATCCAATATACTCGACAAAAGTGATCTGGAAACCAATACCAGTGCAGTGATCCCGGCGTTAGTACTACAGTGGCTGGTGTTTGACTTTGGGCAGCGCCGCGCATTATTACATGCGGCGGAGCATGCATCATTTGCGGCCAATATTGGATTTAACGGTATCCATCAGAAAATTATTTATGATGTTACCCGCACCTACTATCAATATGGCGCAGCACAGTCTCGGTACAGAATAACCAAAGAAATGCTCGATAATAGCAAGCGTATCCTTGCGGCAGCAGAGGCTAAACGTCAACAGGGCATTGGTACTTCACTGGAGGTAGCTCAGGCGACACAGTTGGTGGCACAGGCCGAGCTTAACCGTGTCGTGGCACGTGGGGCTGAACGGGATGCCCGGCAGGCATTACTGGCTTCAACAGGTCTGCCAGCAACCTCGCAACTGGGGGTAGATGCACAAGAGTATAAAGCCTCCTCGTTACATGTTGTTGCCCCAACACAAAAAGTGATCGAGCAGGCGTTATCCCGTCGTCCGGATGTCCTGGCAAGCTATGCCTTAGCCCAGGCAGCCAAAGAGGGAATAACAGCAGCAGAAGCTGATTATTTCCCCAAAATAGTACTGGCAGGTGGGCTGGCAGATGCCCATTCCCGCTTTGATATTCAAGGGATGCCTTCTATCGGGCCACAAACCTCAGCCTCTAATATTTTACTGGCCGTGAGTGTGCCTATCTATGATGGCGGTATGCGCGCCGTGCGGGTCCAGGAAGCACAGTCCCGGGCGACTGCCGCACATGACACTTTTGAGAAAACCCGTGAGGTTGCTGCCCGCGAAATCGTGGTCTCAAGTGACGTTCTGGAGTCAGCCATCGCCTCTAATACTGCAGCAGTTCATTTGGTAAAAACTGCACTTATTACCTATGATGCTGCTTTTGATGCCTATCAGCATGGGGTCGGGACGATCACCGTCGTAAATGAAGCGGCTAATAATTTGCTGCTTGCCCAGCAAATGGAGATCGATGCCCGCACCGCGGTGTTAGTGGCCGCAGCTAATCTTGCTTTCGTCATGGGTGAAATGACTCAGGCTCCTCGCTAAAAACGGTGGTTCCCCCCCAGTGATTAATACTGAGGGGGATGTCGGGCGGGTATCCTTTACGCATCATACTGGCGTAGTTGTTTTGACCCGTTGCTGAACATTTCAGATAAACACAGTTGTGATAAATGACTTAAAGACGCATTAATCTTCATTCATAACATCATTTCCGGATGCATAACGCATGATGTTATTCTCTTTTTGTATTAGCATCTTATCTGAATAATTTCTAAGATCGCTTGTTGCTATCATATGAAAATAACTTGCACTATTATTCCTGATGACCGATTCAGCAGCCAAATAGAGAACTATCAGTTTTCTTCTGATTATAATTTCTTCTGCATGCTCTTTGGGAGATAAATGTTTCTTGTTAACATTTATCTCCCTGAGATTATCTTGGGATAACTTATAGTTACTGATTTTATCTATGATATAACTCAGTAACTCATGACGCGTATTCAGGTCTGCATTGAATGATTTATCAACAATACTTTTAATTTCTGACTGACAAAATTCATCCAGAGCTTCATATATTTCTCTGCCTAACGGGAATAAAATATTTTTTGATACTGTTTCATAATAAATATTTCGCTGGCTGTCATGTGGGTATTTGTTATTCGATGCTGCCGGTGGGCAGTGAGCAGAATGAGCGACTGCTAAACCTTCCATTACGTTTGAGGCAGGCTGCTTTGTTATTGCCTGCTTATGGTTCTCTGTTGCCATTTTTGTGGCAACGTCCTGATTGTGTTTTTCTGTATTTGCGTGGTGATTATTTTTTTTATGGCCGGGGCTAGATGTATTGAAAGCATCGGCATTATTATTGACGCCGATATCCGTCGATGGGGTATATTTCTGAACCCCTGTTATCAATGTCTTCCAGACCAGTAAACATGCCAGTAAATCTATTTTATTGCTCGTCGCTGTATCTTTTGATGCATGCGCTGAACTGTGTACCCTATTGTAAGGTGTATTCTTCACCTTATTCAATTTTTCATAAAGAGCAGACGCATAGAGTTCATTACCATGTGTTTTTTTATTATGATGCAGATAAATATCATACAGACTGCTCTTTTGAGCCGACAATTCCGTAATGCTTTGTAACATAGTATCCTCTATAGTAAATCGAACTCTGTTTCTCAATTAAATTGGGTGTTCCTGGCACAGACTATCCACTATCGTATCGCCGTACCGGCATGAGCATTCTCTGCTGCTAAATAGTAGGTTATGTATCGCAAGGATCGTTTTTGAAATTAACATATTTACCTTTTTTAAATATAAATAAAAAGTTTCCTTACGATTTGTTGTATCCTGGAAAGAAAATGTACTTTCAGTAAAGATATTTACTTAATAATGCAGGTTGTCCTTGTAAATGGAGTGATAAATGCGGGGATTTGTGAGGACTGTGATATGTTTTGAATGAGGCGTGGAATAAAATTATTAATTCAGCTTTAAAATTAGAAAGGGATACGATACCTTTATGAATGTTTGTTTTGTAAAAAATATTTTTTACAAAATAACTTGCTTCTGTAACGAGCCATTCTGATTCTGTAGGTGGCACATAAACGACGGCTCATAGATATAGTAATGTATTGAACTAACCTTGTATCATCTATGACTATCTCTTTTTCCTGCAAGTGACATTTCGAGAGTGCATTTTTAATCAATGGATGATCCAGTACCTTTAAGAGAATAAAAAAAGGTCATTTCACCGTTGAGTGAAATATTGTTTTATTTTTCTTATAAAAATACAAATAAAATATAATGGGATAGAGATGGCTGAATGCCAGAACATGCTTTTTTGGCTTCTCAATCTGAGCTAAAACCGCGCTATAAAAAGGTGATAATGATGAAAACTATTGGGCTGTTAGGCGGTATGAGTTGGGAATCGACGATTCCTTATTATCAGCTCATTAACCAAGGCATTAACATGCGCCTTGGTGGCCTGCATTCAGGGAAAATTTTACTGCATAGTGTTGATTTTTATGAGATAGAAATGTTTCAACGCAATGGTGAATGGGATAAAGCCGGGGATCTGCTGGCACAGGCAGCACTGGGCCTGGAAAAAGCCGGGGCTGATGCCATTATGTTATGTACGAATACCATGCATAAAGTTGTCTCGCAGATCGAGGACCAGGTCAGGTTACCTGTCTTACATATCGCAGATACCACTGGACTGGCCATCCAGCAGGCAGGATTCCAGCAGGTCGCCCTGCTGGGGACTCGCTATACAATGGAGCAAGACTTCTATAGAGGACGGTTGAAAGCGTCTTTTGGGATCACTTCCATTATTCCTGATGAAATGCAGCGTATGAAAATTAATCACGTTATTTTCAATGAACTCTGCAAGGGAATGAATCACCCAGCTTCAAAACGCTACTACCAACAAGTTATCAGTGAACTTCAGGAGTTAGGGGCTGAAGGTGTCATTTTCGGATGCACTGAGATTGGCTTATTACTTAATCAGAATGACAGTGTGTTACCTGTCTTTGATACCACTGGGATTCACGCGCAGGCTGCGGTTGATTTTATGCTTAGTGGTGACTAGCGAATGTTTTTATTTTCCATTTACTGGCACAGGTTACAGATTTCTTGAACGAGGCTGTTATCAGCCTGTAAATTAAAAGTGTCAGCACACATTTTGCTACTGATTATCGGCCAGATGCAGAACACTATGGTACGAAATGAGTAGCATCGTCATCATGGCGAATAGATATTCCGCTGTTGTTATTGCGTCTTTTTTAATCGGAGTTTTTTCATGCCTGTATCTTTACTGGCGCTGGCGATCAGCGCCTTTGCCATTGGTACCACCGAGTTTGTGATCATGGGGTTGTTGCCTGAAGTGGCTGTGAGTCTTGATATATCTATTCCCACAGCAGGCTGGTTAATCAGTGGTTATGCCCTGGGCGTTGCCATCGGCGCTCCCATTATGGCACTACTGACCGCCCGTTTACCGCGGAAGCTCTCATTAATTTTATTGATGATTATTTTTATTATCGGTAATGGATTATGTGCTGTTGCCTTGAACTATCAGTTCCTGATGCTGGCTCGGGTGGTTACGGCACTTTGCCATGGTGCCTTCTTTGGCATTGGTGCCGTCGTTGCCGCGAGTCTGGTTCCGGAAGGACGTAAAGCATCAGCCGTTGCACTGATGTTTACCGGGCTGACCCTGGCGAATGTGCTGGGTGTCCCTATGGGGACTGCATTTGGGCAGCTGTATGGCTGGCGTGCGACTTTCTGGGGGGTTGCTGTTATCGGCATTGTGGCATTTATCTGTCTTTTTGTTAGCCTGCCGTCACAAAAGAATACTGAAGTCACGAATATCAAAGCAGAAGTCAAAGCCCTGGCTAATGGTAAGCTATGGCTGTCTCTGAGTATGACAGTATTTTTTGCCGCTGCGATGTTCGCACTATTTAGTTATATTGCACCGATGCTGTTGGAGATTACAGGCATTACACCTGAAGGCGTGAGCTGGACGCTATTCCTGATTGGTGCCGGTCTGACCATTGGTAATATCTTAGGTGGACGTCTGGCTGACTGGCGAGTTGCGGTGAGTTTATTACTGAGTTTTAGCTTAATTGCTCTTTTTTCACTGCTATTCCGCTGGACCAGTCATGCGGCCTGGATGGCTGAAATTACCTTATTCTTATGGGCGGTAGCGACTTTTGCGACCGTCCCTGCTTTGCAAATTAATGTGCTGACACATGGTAGCGGTGCACCAAACCTGGTTTCCACTCTGAACATTGCCGCTTTTAACGTTGGCAATGCTTTGGGGGCCTGGGTCGGCGGTATCGTTATCGGTAGTGGCTATGGCCTGGCGACAGTACCCGTTGCAGCAGCTGGCCTGGCGGTCATCGGTTTAATTATTTGTCTGATCACCTTCAAGCGTCGCCCGGCACAGCCTTATTCTGTGACCGGATTATAAGTTCAGAAGTGAACAAAGTGGATCACGATAGAGATGAGTGTTGCGTTGTAAATGCTCACTAAATGCATCAACCAGTGCGGATGCAGGGCGGTGAAGTGGGCGGATCAGGCTGACAGTGAAAGGCACTGTCTCGCTGAATCGCCGTACCACCACGCCCTGTTCTGCATAATCCAGTGCGGTCAGTGGGTTGACGATTGATATCCCGATCCCTGCCTTGACCATGGCACAGACTGAGGCGGCACTATGGGTTTCAACGACCAGGCGCCGTTTGACGTTAAATTCCTGAAACAGCGAATCCAGTAACTGACGATAGCTGTCAGTGGGAGACAAACTAATATAATTCTCAGCGGCAAAATCCTGGGGGGTTAACACCGGCTTTGCTGTTAATCGATGGCCGGCGGGTAACACACAAACCTCATTCAGGGTTAGTAAGGTTTGGCGTTCTGTTCCGGCAGGCGTCTGTTGGTTTTCTGTCAAGCCTAAATCATGACGCTGGGCGGAAAGCCACTCTTCGAGCAACGGAGATTCCTGGGGAATAATATTCAGACTCAAGTCAGGATAACGGGCTAAAAAGGGTTGTAATAACCGTGGCAGAAAGGATTGAGAAAATACGGGTAAACAGGCTACAGATAACTCCCCTTGTCGAAATTCACGCAAACTGTCAGCGGCGTTAAGGATACGATCCAGCCCATACCAGGAGCGTTGTACCTCTTCAAATAAACGCAGGCCTTGCACTGTGGGATGAAGACGCCCACGGCTACGAACAAACAGTTGCAAATCGATAAGTTTTTCAAAGCGAGCCAGCTCGCGGCTGATAGTGGGCTGTGACGTATGCAGCAACGTTGCCGCTTCTGTCAGGTTTCCTGTTGTGATAACAGCGCGGAATATCTCAATATGACGCAGGGTGATGGTAGCCATAGTCTCTCCTTTATCCATATCATATTTGAATAGACTCAAGAGAAAACGATATTTTTTATCCTTTACAAAGTATGGCGTAATAATGGAAATGATTGTTTACCGGAGTTCTACTATGCCTCGCCTGCTGACGGATACCACTACCTCTCTGAATGCACATAATCTGCTGCCTTTGCCTGAAAAATATGGCTGCCCGGTCTGGGTTTATGATGCAGAAATTATTCGTCAGCAAATTGCTCAGTTACGTCAGTTTGATGTGATTCGCTTTGCCCAAAAAGCCTGCTCTAATATTCATATTCTGAAATTAATGCGTGAACAGGGCGTTAAAGTGGACGCCGTATCCCAGGGTGAGATAGAACGTGCCCTGGCGGCGGGTTATCAACCGTTGGATAATCCGGATGATGTGGTTTTCACTGCTGATGTGATTGATGATGCGACACTGGCACTGGTGGCTGAATATAATATTGCCGTCAATATCGGTTCTGTCGACATGCTGCAGCAGCTTGGTGAGGTATCCCCCGGGCATCGTGTTTGGTTGCGTATTAACCCCGGTTTTGGCCATGGACACAGCCAGAAAACCAATACTGGCGGAGAAAATAGCAAGCATGGTATCTGGCACAAGGATTTGCTCCAGGCATTAGCAGTGATGCAGCGCTACCAGCTACAGTTGGTGGGTATGCATATGCATATTGGTTCCGGTGTTGACTATGGTCATCTTGAGCAGGTCTGTGGTGCTATGGTTCGTCAGGTGATCGACTTTGGGCAGGACATTGAAGCGATTTCTGCGGGAGGAGGGCTCTCTGTTCCTTATCATTTCGGTGATGAAACTATTGATACTCAGCACTATTTTGGACTGTGGAATGCTGCGCGTGAAGTGATTGCCTCTCATTTAGGCCATCCGGTTAAACTTGAAATTGAACCAGGGCGTTTTTTGGTGGCAGAAGCCGGTGTACTGGTTGCCCAAGTCCGGGCTGTGAAGGAGATGGGAACGCGTCACTTTGTCCTGATAGATGCTGGTTTTAATGATCTGATGCGCCCATCAATGTATGGGAGCTATCATCATATTTCTGTTTTACCCCGTGACGGGCGTCCGCTGGCGTCCGCTGACTTGGTTGAAACGGTGGTTGCCGGGCCGCTTTGTGAGTCCGGGGATGTTTTTACCCAGCTAGAAGGCGGGAAAGTAGAAAATCGCTTACTCCCTGCTGTGGCGGTCGGTGACTATTTAGTTCTGCATGATACCGGTGCCTATGGGGCATCCATGTCCTCTAACTACAATACACGCCCATTATTGCCCGAAGTATTGTTTGATAATGGGGAGTCACATTTGATTCGTCGTCGTCAGACCATTGCTGAACTACTGGCACTGGAAATTTTCTAATTTACCAGTGCCCTATAGTGTGTCGGTATTATTCACCTGTACTGACTGTCGGCGTACCAGTGTCGGGCTGAATATATGGGTCACCTCAGGGAGTGCTGTGTTTTCAGCCAGCGCCAGCGCCAGCTCTGCTGCCTGAGTCGCCATACTGATGATCGGGTAACGTACTGTGGTGAGTCGTGGGCGCATATAGCGAGCAATTAAGATATCATCAAAGCCGATAAGTGAGATGGCACTCGGTACTTCGAGGCCATTGTCATTTAATATCCCCATGGCTCCCGCTGCCATTGAGTCGTTGTAGCAGGCTACTGCCGTAAAGTTTTTCCCCCGACTTAACAGCTCAATCATGGCTTGTTCTCCCCCCCTTTCATCTGGTTCACCAAAGGCTATCAGCCGTTCGTCTGGAGGAATGTTATGTTCCTGAAGGGCGTTAAGGTACCCCTGTAACCTTTCCTGGGCATCTGAAATCTTATGATTAGAGCAGAGGTAGCCTATCTGACGGTGGCCTTGCTGAATAAGATGACGAGTAGCAAGCCAGGCACCATAGGGATTATCAAGCGCAATACAGCGTTGCTCGAACCCTTTTAATGTCCTGTTAATTAATACCATCCCCGGTATTTGTTCCATGAGAGGTATTAACCTGGAATCCGGGATTTTCTTGGCGTGGACTACCAGGGCCGCACAACGGTGACGTATCAGCTGTTCAATAGCCTGGGTCTCTTTTTGTTCATTGTGATAGCCATTGCCGATCAGTAAAAAGTTACCACTGTCATAGGAAACCTGTTCTACGGCTTTGACCATGGCACCAAAAAAAGGATCGGAGACATCCCCCACCACCAGGCCAATTGTTTTGGTATTTTGTTGTGCAAGTGCCCGAGCATTGGCATTGGGATGGTAGTTTAAGGCTTCCATCGCGCTGTTTACCGCTTCCCGGGAAGCAGTACTGGCTTTTGGGGAGTGATTGATCACACGAGATACTGTGGCGACGGAGACTCCGGCGAGCCGTGCTACATCTTTAATTGTCGCCATAAAAATCCTTTTTGCTCCGTTAAGGTTGAATTATGCCCAGTGTTACGGAAATTGCCCTTTACTTCAAGAGAATGACGGCAATGGGCTCTAATCACTCATTGAATTAATACATCTAAATGAAAAGCAGGTTAAATCGTTAGCAACACCACTTCATATTTATGAACTCATATCAAAAAAACATTTCAGGTCAAATCTTTCCTTACATTTTGCATTCCGCTGTTGCCATTTATCCATAGATGAACAATGCACTCCACTGCTAGAGTTTCTGTCCCAGAGGTATTGATTGGTGAGCATTCTTGTTACTCAACAGAGTACAGTTCACTTGCACCAGCCTGCGCATATGCGCAGGTTTTTTTTTGCCTGTTGAAAATGGCCTGAGGTTAGTTTTCCTGCTCGCATGTTGCCCCGCTTTTTACTGATAATGACTGTCAGCAGATATCTGCGCGATGCCAGGACGATGATGATACTTTCCCGGGCATTAACTCCTGTGGGGTATGGCGATACCCAAGTTCCAAGTAAATGGTCTTATACTCCCATGATTTTCAAACGAGGTGTCATCACAACTCGTGAGTAGATGGTGATGGTACCCCTCTTATTTTTTATCTGTCATTTTTCGGGTATGCCAAAACTGGTGTACTCTGTGCGTTGCGACCACTTACTCAAGAATAATAAAAGGATTTTGCATGCTATTTACGTTTTTACGCACCGTTTTTCGCCTGCTTTTTCGGGTACGTTTATATGGTGATATTCAAAGCCTGAAACAGCAGCGTGTGATAATCATACCTAACCATGTCTCATTTATTGATGGCATTCTGCTGGCGCTCTTTTTGCCAGTAAAACCGGTATTTGCGGTTTACTCTTCCATCGCGGAACAGTGGTTTATGCGTTGGCTGACATCGATTATCGATTTTGTCCCGCTCGACCCTTCGCGTCCGTTGGCGATAAAGCATCTGGTAAGACTGGTGGAGCAGGGCCGTCCGGTGGTTATCTTCCCGGAAGGGCGCATTTCCGTTAGTGGTTCGTTAATGAAAATCTATGACGGGGCTGGTTTCGTTGCGGCAAAATCTAAAGCAACGGTGATCCCTGTTCGTATTGATGGAGCAGAACTCACCTTTTTCAGCCGTCTGAAGGGATTGGTCAAACAGCGCCTGTTTCCACGTATTACTCTGCATTTATTACCGCCCACGACGCTGCCAATGCCAGAAGCACGCCGCCCGCGCGAGCGTCGGAAAATCGCTGGTGAGATGTTGCATCAGGTGATGATGGAAGCCCGCATGGCTGTAAGACCAAGGGAGACGTTATTTGACGCGTTACTGGGTGCAAAATACCGTTATGGTGGAGGTAAAAAATGTCTTGAAGACATTAATTTTAAACCGGACAGTTATCGCACTTTAGTGAAAAAGAGTCTTTCTGTTGGGCGTATTCTGGACAAGTACAGTCAGGCTGGTGAAGTCATTGGTTTGATGTTGCCGAATGCGACTATCACCGCCGCGGCTATATTTGGGGCCTCTTTACGTGGGCGTATCCCGGCAATGATGAATTATAGTGCCGGTGTTAAGGGGTTAACCAGTGCTATTACCGCCGCACAAATTAAGACGGTTTTTACCTCACGTCAGTTTCTGGATAAAGGAAAACTGTGGCATTTGCCAGAACAGTTAACTCAGGTTCGCTGGATCTTTTTAGAAGATTTAAAAAATACAGTAACCACTGGCGATAAACTCTGGATCATGACTCATGTGCTGATGCCGCGTCTGGCTCAGGTGAAACAACAGCCAGAACAGGCGGCTATTATCCTCTTTACTTCAGGTTCTGAGGGGCATCCTAAAGGGGTGGTACATAGTCATAAAAGTTTGTTGGCGAATGTGGAGCAAATTCGCACGATTTCAGATTTCACGGCGAATGATCGCTTTATGTCGGCTTTACCACTGTTTCACTCATTTGGTCTTACTGTAGGGTTATTCACTCCTTTACTGACCGGGGCAGAGGTATTCCTCTACCCGAACCCGCTACATTACCGTATCGTCCCGGAACTGATTTACAGCAACAACTGTACCGTGATGTTTGGCACGTCAACTTTTCTTGGCCACTATGCACGTTTCGCTTCGCCTTATGATTTTTATCGTATTCGTTATGTGGTGTCTGGCGCTGAAAAACTGCAGGAGAGCACCCGCCAGTTATGGCAGGATAAATTTGGTCTTCGTGTACTGGAAGGCTACGGGGTTACTGAGTGTGCCCCGGTGGTGTCTATTAACGTCCCCATGGCCTCGAAAACAGGAACGGTTGGACGCATCTTACCAACGATGGATGCGCGTCTGATCGCGGTGCCTGGCATTGAAGAGGGCGGGCGTTTGCAGTTAAAGGGGCCTAATATCATGAATGGTTATCTCCGGGTCGACAACCCTGGCGTTCTGGAACCGCCGGTGGCGGAAGATGCGGAAGGTAAACTGGAAAGCGGCTGGTATGACACCGGGGATATCGTCACGTTTGATTCACAAGGTTACTGTGTTATTCAGGGACGGGCTAAACGCTTTGCTAAAATAGCCGGCGAGATGGTATCACTGGAAATGGTTGAACAAATGGCCATTGCGATTTCACCGGAAAAACTGCATGCAACCGTAGTACGAGATGACGTGGCAAAAGGGGAAGCTTTGGTGTTGTTCACCAGTGATGCAGACTTGAGACGCGATAGCTTACTGAGCTATGCCCGCCAGCATGGCATCCCTGAACTGGCCGTTCCCCGGGACATTCGTTTTTTGAAACAGCTACCGGTATTAGGGAGTGGTAAGCCTGATTTCATCACATTGAAAGCACAGCTGGATGAAGTGGAGCATAGCCATGGCTAATTCTGTGATTAGAGAAAGCTCACTTTACTCCCGGGGTATGATCGCGGTCACCGGGGCTCAGTTTCTCTCGGCTTTTGGGGATAATGCACTGTTGTTTGTGACGCTTGCAGTGCTGAAGCAACAGTTTTATCCAGACTGGAGTCAGCCGATACTCCAGATGATGTTTGTCGGTGCGTATATTCTGTTTGCCCCATTTGTTGGGCAAGTCGCTGATGGTTTCGCCAAGGGGCGAGTTATGATGCTGGCAAACGGTCTTAAGTTATTAGGGGCTGGCTGCATCTGTGTGGGGCTTGATCCCTTTATCGGCTATACCTTGGTGGGCGTCGGAGCCGCGGCCTATTCTCCAGCCAAGTATGGTATTTTGGGGGAGCTGACTACTGGCGCAAGCCTGGTAAAAGCCAATGGTTTGATGGAATCATCAACCATTGTCGCTATTCTGTTAGGGTCTGTTGTCGGCGGCATACTGGCTGATTTGAATCTATTTGTGGCATTACTGGTGTGTGTGGTGGTTTATGCCGCTGCTGTGGTCGCAA
This sequence comes from Citrobacter sp. JGM124, assembly GCF_018257795.1. Classification (GTDB taxonomy): domain Bacteria; phylum Pseudomonadota; class Gammaproteobacteria; order Enterobacterales; family Enterobacteriaceae; genus JGM124. Next base: position 107,411 of record NZ_JAERJD010000009.1, read on the forward strand.
ATTTGTTTATTCCTAAACTTTCCCCGGCCCGTCCTGGGGAGTCCTGGCATTTTTTCACCGTGCTACGCCATTTTTTTGCTGCTTGTCGCATCCTGTGGAAAAACCCGGAAACACGTTTTACCTTGGTCGGAACGAGTCTGTTTTGGGGGGCGGGGGTGACGTTACGCTTTTTGCTGGTACTCTGGGTACCCGTCGCTCTGGGAATCACGGATAATGCCACCCCGACCTATCTGAATGCTATGGTCGCAGTCGGTATTGTGATTGGCGCGGGCCTGGCGGCGAAAATGGTCACGCTTAAAACAGTGGCACGGTGTATGCCTGCCGGCATTATACTGGGGGTTGGCGTACTATTTTTTGCTATCCAGCAGGCGTTACTCCCGGCTTATGTCTTACTCACCTTAATAGGGATATGCGGCGGTTTCTTTGTGGTGCCGCTGAATGCATTACTACAGGCTAAAGGCAAAGAGACCGTCGGTGCTGGTCATGCGATTGCGGTGCAGAATCTCGGTGAAAATACCGCTATGTTACTGATGCTGGGACTCTACTCTCTGGCTGTAAAGGTGGGGTTACCGGTAGTGGGGATTGGTATCGGTTTTGGTTCTCTCTTCGCACTGGCTATTGCCGCGCTATGGATCTGGCAGCGTAGACAGAAAAATAGCCCAAGTTACTGACAGTAGTATAATGGCCTGCCCCGTAAGGGGCAGGAGCATTGTTATGGCGCGGGATAAGTATAAATATTGTGTACTGCCTCAAGCTCTTTAAGGACATCCTCACTCAGTTCAAGATGCAGACTATCAATATTACTTTTTAATTGATCCAGTGTTGTCGCCCCCAGTAACGTACTGGCAACAAATGGCTGACGACGAACGAAGGCGAGTGCCATTTGTGCCGGGTCTAAATTGTGGTGTCTGGCAATCTCCACATAGGCGGCTATCGCTTTCTGTGACTGTTCGCTGCTATAGCGAGTAAAGCGACTAAACAGGGTGTTACGTGCTCCTGCCGGTTTGGCGCCATTAAGATATTTACCACTCAGGGTACCGAATGCCAGGCTGGAGTAAGCCAGTAACTCGACACCTTCATGCTGGGTGATTTCAGACAGGCCGACTTCAAAGCTACGATTCAGCAAGCTGTAAGGGTTCTGAATTGTGACGATACGTGGCAGGTCATGTTTTTCCGCCAGTTTCAGGTAATGCATTACCCCCCACGGGGTTTCATTAGATACCCCGATATAGCGAATTTTTCCTGCCCGTTGTAGTTCTTTGAGTGCTTCCAGCGTTTCCAGAATGGTGACGGGAAGGGTGGTCGTATCGCTCCACGAGTAACCCAGTTTGCCGAAATAATTTGTTGAACGCTGTGGCCAGTGAATCTGATAGAGGTCAAGATAATCTGTCTGCAGTCGTTGCAGACTGGCATCGAGTGCCTGGCGAATATTTTTGCGGTCAAGGATTTGGTTCGGGCGGATACCCGCATCGGTATTACGTGGTGGGCCGCTAATTTTTGAAGCGATCACCAGTTTTTCTCTGTTGCCACGAGCTTTTAGCCAGCTACCAACATAGGTCTCGGTTAAGCCCTGGGTTTCCGGGCGCGGAGGCACTGGATACATCTCCGCGACATCAATTAAATTGATACCCTGGCTAATGGCGTAGTCGAGCTGTTGATGCGCTTCGGCTTCGTTATTTTGTTCACCAAATGTCATGGTCCCCAGCCCCAGGGTACTTATTTCAAGTGAGCTCCAGGGAATACGGTGATAGTGCATAGTGAGCTTCCTTAGTGTGTTAAACGGTCGGGAATAATCCTGACCACGTGTTATAACATGGCAGAGGAGCGCATAAAGAAAAAGGGGAAAGGAAAGAAAACAGGGCAGGTCGGCGTAAAAACTGCCCTTTATTACTATCGTTTGATAATTTGCGAGATATCTTTACGGTCTATCTGGATTTCATTACCCGCGGTATCACGGTAGCTTACAAGCCCGGTTTCTTCATCTATCGTGGGTTTATTTTCTGTCAGGATCATGCGCCCGTCTTTTGTTGCCATCACATAGTTACTACTACAGCCTGAAACAGCAAATACCAGGCCAATGGCGGAAATTGCTACAGCCCATTTTTTCATTATGAAGCCCTGTCTGGAATTAATGATTGATACCCACCATATTTTAACTGGCTTGGATATTGCCTTTATAAGCGTTCCTAATCAGCTGATTGGTTAACAGGATGCACCGTGCCTGCAAGCAGCTGCTGGAGCCATACTCTAGTAGTAACGTAACATAGCGAGTAATAAAAGCAGTTAATTCTGATAACAAACAGGTGAACAGATTAATGGCTAAAATATCTGGCCAGCAGGGCGGCCGTAAAATTTTTTTTCAGATAGAAGCCCCTGGGTAACGTCATAATTGGGGCCCCATCAATACCGATAGCCTCGGTTAATACCCGGCTGTTAGCCGCTTTAGGGCGTAGCTGCATGACCTCCCCATGTCGGGCTGTAATTCGCTCTACATGCCCGAGAACAATTAAGTCCATCAGCTCTTCAAAATCCAGGCGTAATTGTTGTTCCTCTTCAGCACTGGGACTCCACAGTAATGGTGACCCCACATGCCGGTCAGCGAGGGGAATGTGTCTTTCTCCCTCAACAGGAACCCATAGCACGCGCTTCAGTTTATGGCGCACATGGCTGGTTTCCCAGACGACGCCACTGTTACCGGTGAGTGGTGCGACACAGACAAAGGTTGTTTCAAGTGGTCTGCCCCGGGCATCAACGGGAATGCTTTTGAGTTCAATACCTAAAGCCGCAAAGTCCTGTTCCGGTTTGCTGCCAGCACTGGCACCCAGCCATAACTCCAGTAACCCACCAACCCAGCCTTTGTCACGTTTAAGATTGGGGGGAACCGGCATGCCAGCAAGCTGGGCGAGTTCGCCCAGTGTATACCCTGCAATGGACTGTGCTTGTTTGAGTAAAGCGGAAGCGCTGTCCGGTGGTGACGTAAAAGGTCGTATTGATGCCATCATGGATACTTGTCTTTTGATTAAAAAATGAACGCATGTTATTCACAATGAATAAACGATAAAAAACGATAAATAGATAAATTTCAATCTTATGATTTATCAGGTTTTTTTTATTCATTTTGCCAGTGTTACTCGTGGTGGAAAAAGCTTTTCCCAATCTGGTCACTGACAATGAACAGGATCTTACACCATGTTATCCACAGAAAAATGGGATAAGTGATAAAATGACTTACTACTGGTTCCATTTACAGCCTTGACGAGAGAGAAAACATCAATATCACAAGGTTTTTTGATTAACATGTTTGCACAAACTGTGGATAAAAACGACGCTGTACGATCTTTCATCAGTGGGGCGTGACAGGGTGTGATCCACATCACTTAATTGATTTTATAAACGATAATTTAATTCACAATACATTGATTTAAAACGATTTGATATGATTTGCTCCCTGAGTTTTTCAAATGGATTTCTAAGTTGTCCCAATGTAATTATGTGGTTCTGCACAGTGATATCCACAGAAAAAGTGAATAAAATCGAGCGGAATGGGCTTCCCCTGTTTATAACACTGCATTTTTTTGTGAGTTATTCAAATGTTATTCTATCTATAGCATGTTTATAGAGTGGTTTACCGCCTGACACTTGTATGAAACAATCGTCATAATCTAAGTTTGTTTTGAGGTAGTCCGGTGATCGATGATGATGGCTACCGCCCAAACGTTGGGATCGTAATATGTAATCGGCAAGGACAGGTCATGTGGGCTCGTCGCTTCGGTCAACACTCCTGGCAATTTCCGCAAGGTGGCATCAATCCAGGCGAATCCGCTGAGCAAGCAATGTACAGGGAGCTTTTCGAAGAGGTCGGTTTACAGCGAAAAGATGTACGCATTCTTGCTTCAACCCGAAATTGGTTGCGTTACAAATTACCCAAACGTTTGGTGCGTTGGGACACAAAGCCGGTTTGTATCGGCCAAAAACAAAAATGGTTTCTTTTGCAGCTGGTGGGTAATGATACGGCTATTAATATGCAAACCAGCAGTACCCCTGAATTTGATGGGTGGCGCTGGGTAAGTTATTGGTATCCTGTGCGGCAGGTTGTTTCATTTAAGCGCGATGTTTATCGCCGTGTAATGAAAGAGTTTTCCAGCCTGGTGATGCCACTGCAGGAAGTGACTCCCCCCCGTAACAGTGCGCCCCCATGGCGACGTAAAAGAGGCTAAGTCACGCGGAAGATGCTGACTCGTTTGCGAGAGATTGTCGAAAAGGTTGCCAGTGCTCCGCGTCTCAATGAGGCGCTGGATCTTCTGGTTACTGAAATCTGTGAGGCAATGGACACTGAGGTCTGTTCTGTCTATTTAGCCGATAACAGCCGACGTTGTTTTTACCTTATGGCTACACGAGGCTTGAAAAAGCCTCGTGGTCGAACTGTTACCCTGGCATTTGATGAAGGGCTGGTTGGTTTGGTCGGGCGGCTCGCTGAGCCTATCAACCTTGCTGATGCTCAAAAACACCCCAGTTTTAAGTATATTCCGGCGGTAAAAGAGGAACGTTTTCGCGCATTTCTTGGCGTGCCTGTTATCCAACGTCGACAACTCTTGGGGGTTCTGGTCGTTCAGCAGCGGGAGCTGCGTCAGTATAATGAAAGTGAAGAGTCATTCCTGGTTACGCTCGCCACCCAAGTGGCTGCTATCTTATCCCAGTCTCAACTGACGGCATTATTCAGACAGTATCGACACACACGTATTCGTGCTCTGCCCGCCTCTCCTGGGGTTGCGATCGCTGAAGGTTGGGTGGATGTGACGCCCCCGCTCATTGAACAGGTGTCTGAAGCATCAACACTGGATATTGTTTCGGAACGCGAACGCTTGATGACGGCGTTGGAAGAGGCCGCAGCAGAATTCCGGCGTTACAGTAAACGTTTCTCGGCCGGGGCGCAAAAAGAGACCGCCGCCATCTTTGACTTGTACTCTCACTTACTCAGTGACGTCCACCTGCGTCGCGAGCTGTTTGAAGAAGTTGACCGTGGTTCTGTTGCTGAATGGGCCGTTAAGAAAGTTATTGAGAAATTTGTGGCCCAGTTTGCCAGCCTGTCAGACAGTTATTTAAAAGAACGCTCCGGGGATTTAAAAGCACTGGGGCAGCGCTTGCTTTTTCACCTTGATGATACGATTCAAAGCCCTAATACTTGGCCCGAACGCTTCGTTCTGGTGGCGGATGAGCTGTCGGCGGCAACTCTGGCTGAGTTACCGCAGAATCGTCTTGCTGGTATTGTTGTTCGTGATGGTGCCGTTAATTCCCACGCTGCGATTATGGTTCGTGCGTTAGGGATCCCAACCGTCACGGGGGCTGATATTCAGCCTTCGGCATTACATCGCCGCATGTTGATCGTTGACGGTTATCGTGGCGAATTGCTGGTTGAACCAGAACAGGTGCTGCTAAATGAGTACCAACGTCTGGTCAGTGAAGAGAACGAACTGACCCGGTTGGTGGAAGATAAAGCGGAACAGGCCGGTCAGTTAAAAAGTGGCGAGCGGGTTCAAGTTATGCTCAATGCAGGACTCAGCCCAGAACATGAGGGTAATCTCGGTGCGCGTATTGACGGTATTGGACTATATCGTACAGAGATCCCCTTTATGCTGCAGAGTGGCTTCCCATCAGAAGAAGAACAGATAGCTCAGTATCAGGGCATGCTGCAGCTGTTTAACGGTAAGCCCGTAACCTTGCGTACACTGGATGTAGGGGCTGATAAGCCGTTGCCTTATATGCCTATTATTGAGGAAAACCCTTCCCTGGGGTGGCGCGGGATCCGTATCACTCTCGATCAGCCTGAAATCTTTTTAATTCAAGTTCGTGCCATGCTACGGGCCAATGCGGCGACAGGTAATCTCAGTATCCTGCTACCGATGATAACTAGCATTGAGGAATTGGATGAAGCACGCATGCTTATTCAACGTGCAGAGCGTGAAGTGGAAGCATCACTGGGGTACGAACTGCCCCAATTGCGTTTAGGGATTATGGTTGAGGTGCCCTCGATGGTGTTTATGTTTAAACATCTGGCGGGGCGAGTCGATTTTATTTCCGTCGGTACTAACGATCTAACCCAATATTTGCTGGCCGTAGACAGGAACAATACTCGAGTTGCTAATCTCTACGATAGCCTGCATCCTGCGGTTCTGCGAGCATTGGCGATGATTGCCAAAGAGACAAAAGACTATCATATCGATCTCGCTGTATGTGGGGAAATGGCGGGGGATCCTCAGTGTGTTGCTCTGCTGATCGGATTAGGGTATCGCCATTTGTCGATGAATGGCCGCTCGGTGGCCCGTGTTAAGTATTTGCTACGCCACATTGAGCGAGAAGAGGTTGAGGCTTTGGCTATCTGTTGCACAGAGGCGGATACTGCCGCAGAAGTTCATCAGCAAGTCGCTGAATTTATGAGTAAGCGTGGAATAGATGGCCTGATTGGTGGGGGCCGTTAAGACAGGCGGTTATCGTCTATGGGGAAAGTAGCATTACAGATCTTTTACAACTTCCTTCATCAATCAATTCTTGCCTTTATGCTATGATGCGCTGCTTTCGGAGCGCATTCTTGATAATGCGTACTTGTAATCCCACTGTGTAATTATAGTGGTGTAACAACGGCTTGTGGTGACAGATGAACAGTGGCTATCTGCGTTTCCCTAATATTGATCCGGTACTTTTTTCTATTGGGCCAATTTCCCTGCACTGGTACGGCTTGATGTACCTAATCGGCTTCGTCTTTGCTATGTGGCTTGCTGGTCGTCGTGCTAGCCGTCCTGGTAGCGGATGGACAAAAAATGAAGTCGAGAATTTACTGTATGCTGGTTTTGTCGGGGTATTCCTCGGCGGGCGGCTAGGGTATGTCTTTTTCTACAATTTCCCTGTTTTTCTTGCCGATCCACTCTACTTATTCAAAGTATGGGACGGGGGAATGTCGTTTCACGGTGGGCTGATCGGTGTCATTTGCGTCATGATTATTTATGCTCGCCGAACCAAACGCACCTTTTTCCAGGTTTCTGATTTTATTGCACCACTGATCCCATTTGGATTGGGGGCCGGGCGTCTGGGAAACTTTATCAATGGCGAGTTGTGGGGGCGTGTTGATCCTGGCTTTAAGTGGGCGATGTTGTTCCCGGAGTCCCGTAGCGAAGATATCGGTCTGCTGGCTAAACACCCGGAATGGCAATCCCTTTTTAATCAGTATGGTGTGCTGCCGCGTCACCCATCTCAGCTTTATGAATTACTGCTGGAAGGCGTTGTGCTGTTTATTATTCTGAATGTTTTTATTCGCAAACCGCGTCCAGTCGGTGCGGTTTCTGGGTTGTTTTTAATCGGCTATGGCGTGTTCCGCATTGTGGTTGAATTTTTCCGCCAGCCAGATTCCCAGTTTACCGGAACTTGGGTGCAATACATCAGCATGGGGCAAATCCTTTCGATTCCGATGATTGTGGGCGGTGTTATCATGATGATTTGGGCCTATCGCCGGTATCCCCAAACCACAAACGTCGTGAGGTGACATGAAACAGTATCTTGATTTGATGAGAACAGTACTCGAAGAGGGGACACCAAAAGATGACCGTACTGGTACCGGTACGTTGTCTATTTTTGGTCATCAAATGCGTTTTAATCTGCAACAAGGTTTTCCTTTGGTCACGACCAAAAAATGCCATTTGCGCTCGATTGTTCATGAGCTGCTTTGGTTTTTAAAAGGGGAGACCAATGTCGCTTATCTGCATGAGAACAATGTCACTATCTGGGACGAATGGGCTGATGAAAACGGTGATTTAGGGCCGGTATATGGTAAGCAATGGCGTTCATGGACTGCCCCTGACGGTCGTCATATTGACCAGCTCAGTACAGTGATCCAGCAACTGAAAAATGATCCTGATTCCAGGCGCATCATTGTTTCAGCCTGGAACGTCGGTGAGCTGGATCAGATGGCCCTGGCTCCCTGCCATGCTTTTTTCCAGTTTTATGTGGCTGACGGTAAACTCTCTTGTCAGCTTTATCAGCGTTCTTGCGATGTCTTCCTCGGCCTGCCGTTTAATATTGCCAGCTATGCATTACTGGTTCATATGGTGGCACAGCAGTGTGATTTGGCTGTGGGGGATTTTGTCTGGACAGGGGGAGATACCCATCTGTACCTCAACCATCTTGAACAAGCACGTTTACAGCTGACGCGTGAGCCTCGTGACTTACCGCAACTGGTCATCAAACGTAAACCCGAATCCTTATTTGATTATCGTTTTGAAGATTTTGAAATTACGGGCTATGACCCTTACCCAGCCATTAAAGCCCCGGTGGCTATCTAACTTATTAAGTCCGTTATAATCCGGCATATGCCGCTTAAACCCCGGAGTGATAACAGCTTCCGGGGTTTTTATTTCGGGGCTGATTACAGCCATGTTGCAATTCTTTGCAACCGTATCGAGAGTATGCGTCCCTCCTTCTGAACCCGTGGTGTGCCCACTGATAAGGTCTCAAATCCCTGGCATACTGGTGCCATGCACAACACTATTCGCGGTTTCAGCCTGATAGAAATGATGGTTGTTCTCATCATTATCGCCATCCTGAGTGGCGGCGGTCTTTATGGCTTTCAACAATGGCAGCACCAGCAACGGCTATGGCAAACGACGCATCAGCTCAGTCAATATCTGCACCATCTACGCAGTGATGCTAACCGGCATAACCGTGATCATCTGTTACTTTTATTTCAGCGTCATGGTCGGTGGTGCCTGGTCAGCCAGAACTGCTCTGACATGCCCTGTACTGGTGACAACCAATGGCAGTTTATCCCACACTTTAAAGAGATTTCACTGGTGGAGATGACTCAGGGACTGGGTTTTTATGGCGTAATGAACACCGCAAGACCCGGGCATATTCTACTGAGCAGTGCTGCCGGGCAACGTAAGCTGATCATCTCCGCCTGGGGGCGCATACGTATCTGTTCGGTAAAGGAAAATAACCCGTGTTGATCAGACAGCAGGGGTTTACCCTGGTTGAAGTGCTGGTCGCTCTGTGCATCAGCAGTATGCTGTTATTGGGGGGATTACGGCTTTTACCTGCCATGCAGTTACCTATTTTTCATGAGTATCAATTCAGTACTGCCCGTGAATCAGTATGGCAACTGGCTTATCGCATTGGTAAACATCTTCAGCGGGCGGGCTATTGCCACGGAATTTGTACGATGCAAGCACTGAAGATAGAGCAAGATGGTCGTCGGGTATTGATCCAGTGGCAGGCACCAGGACAGCCCTGCCGTACCCAATATGAACAGACAGGGTATCGGTTATATCAGGGGGAATTGCAAATCCTCAAAAACAGTACTGAGTATGGCCGTGAGATGTGGGAAAGCATATCTGACCCGGGGCTGATTATCCTGACTGACTTTTCCGTTACCCGGCAGTGGCGCAGTAATGAGCCGCCATTACTGGTTATTCAGCTGACCGCCAGGCAAAAACAGGGGGGCGCGTTAATACAGATACGCCATGTAGTCAGGGGAGAAAATCTATGAGCCCAAATAACGAAACCGGAAGCAGTGCAATACTGATGGTACTTTTACTCTTACTTTCAGGAACTTCGATGCTGGTTGGGTTGTCATCTCATCTTACGACTGAGCATCGATGGGGGATGCAGGAAAAAAGGGCGATAGCCCATTTTGTTGGTGCTCAATCAGCAATGTCATGGGGAATGTGGCAACGCTGGCAGTTACAACAACAGTGGCAGTGTCAGACGGAGGCTTCGTCTGCTTTGCGTGCTTGCCTTATTCAGACGCAGGGTAGTGAGGTGCTACTGGCTGCCTTCCTCGCTGAAGGGCCTGCATCAAGCTGGTTGATACACTGGCGATGGGGCACGCTTAAACATGGTAAATTTATTGCCAGTGACCACGGATGGCTGGATTATTGTCCGTTAGGTGATAAAGCCCACTGTAATCTGGCATGATAGCCATGAAACAAAGAGGCTTTAGCTTGCCAGAAGTATTATGCGCACTGATGCTGTTTATGATGGTTATTCTGTTGTTCTTGAATTATCACCATTGGCTGCAGCAGCGCTTTGAAACCCAGTGGCAAACTCAACAACTCTGGCGCTATACGCTTGAGCAAACGGAGTCTGGTTCACCCTTGTTGCCGCCCCCATGGCAAACGACCAGGCAGCAGACGTCCTGTGGAGAGTGTCTGTGCATCCATGTCACGATAACCTGTCCCGGGGGCCGAACTGGACAGTTGTCAAAACTGATTTGTCCATCCTTTAACCTTAACCCGGAGTAGCAGTTTCATGTTGCGTGTCTACCATTCTAATCGTCTTGATGTGCTGGAAGAGATTATGGAGTTTATCGTTGAACGCCAGCCGCTTGCAGATGCTTTGGAACCGGAAGTCGTATTGGTACAAAGTACGGGTATGGCGCAATGGCTACAAATGTCACTGGCGAAAAAGTTTGGTATCGCAGCCAATATTCAGTTTCCTTTACCGGCGAGTTTTATCTGGGAGATGTTTAGCCGTGTGTTACCCGGGATCCCAGAACAAAGCGCATTCAATAAACAGAGTATGAGCTGGAAGTTGATGTCGATTATTCCTGCCATGCTTAATGACCCACCTTTTGCCCAGCTTAAACATTATCTTCAGGAAGATGATAATGATCGTAAGTTATTCCAGCTGGCCTCGCGCATAGCTGATCTGTATGACCAGTATCTGGTTTATCGCCCGGGTTGGTTAAGTCTTTGGGAAAAAGGCCGACAGGTAGAAAACGCAGGTGAAGCACAGCAATGGCAGGCACCATTATGGGCGGCATTGGTGCGTTATACCGCCGAACTGGGTCATCCACAATGGCATCGAGCCAATCTTTATCAAAGCTTTATTAACAGGCTTGAAGAGAGCAAAACATGCCCGGCGGGGTTACCTTCACGAGTATTTCTCTGTGGTATTTCAGCGCTGCCCCCAGTTTATCTTCAGGCACTGCAAGCATTAGGCCGGCATATTGATATCCATGTTTTATTTACCAACCCATGTCGCTACTACTGGGGGGATATTAAAGATTCGGCGTTTCTGGCTCGCTTGACCCAGCGTCGTCGCCGCCGCCATATGGCTGAACATGAACATACACTATTTCAAAATAACGATAGTGCAGCAGGGTTATTTAATGCCTCAGGTGAACAGGATACCGCTAATCCACTGCTGGCTTCCTGGGGAAAGCTGGGGCGTGACTATGTTTATTTACTGTCCGAACTGGAACGATTTGAAGAGATCGACGTGTTTGTCGATATTGAGCCTGACAACTTACTGCATAGCCTGCAGCATGATTTACTTGAGCTGAAAAATAGTACGGTGCTGGGGCTGACAGAAGCAGAGTTTATCCAGAGTGGTGATAAGCGACAACTCGATCAGGATGACCATTCAGTCACCTTTCATGAATGCCATAGCCCACAGCGTGAAGTGGAAATCCTGCATGATAAACTCCTGGCGATGTTGCATGAAGATCCTGGTTTAACCCCTCGCGATATCATCGTTATGGTGGCAGATATCGACAGCTATAGTCCTTTCATTCAGGCCGTTTTTGGTAATGCCAGGGATGAACGCTGGTTGCCCTTCACTATTTCTGACCGTCGAGCCAGCCATGCACACCCGGTGTTACAAGCCTTTATCAGTTTACTGGCATTACCAGACAGCCGCTTTCTGGCTGAGGATGTTCTGGCTTTGCTGGAAGTCTCTTCTCTGGCTAGCCGTTTTGCTATTGATGAAGAGGGACTGCGCTATTTACGTCAATGGGTTAGTGAGTCGGGCATTCGCTGGGGGCTTGATGACGATAACGTTCGTCAGCAGGAGCTGCCCGCTACCGGGCAGCATACCTGGCGTTTTGGTCTCACCCGAATGTTACTGGGCTATGCCATGGAAAGTGATGCGGGTGTCTGGAACTCTGTGCTGCCATTTGATGAATCCAGCGGTTTAATTGCGGGCCTGGTAGGTCAGCTGGCTGAACTTTTAATGCGTCTGAACCAGTGGCGAGAGACACTGTCACATGCACGAACCCTTGATGAATGGTTGCCACTGTGCAAGCAAATGCTGTCCTGCTTTTTCATTGCTGATGACGACACGGAGGCAGCACTGGCACTGATCGAGTCCCAGTGGCAGGAGATGATTGAGCAGGGTGTTCAGGCGGCTTATGGCCAGCCTGTGTCGCTGGTTTTACTGCGTAATGCTTTATCTGATCGCCTTAACCAGCAGCGAATGAGTCAGCGTTTTTTGGCCGGGCAAGTCAATTTCTGTACGTTAATGCCTATGCGTGCAATTCCCTTCAAAGTGGTGTGCTTGCTGGGGATGAATGATGGTGTTTACCCCCGGACTCTGGCTCCTCTTGGCTTTGATTTGATCAGTCAAAACCCTCAGCGTGGGGACAGAAGCCGAAGGGATGATGACCGCTATCTGTTTCTTGAGGCATTGAGTTCAGCAGAGCAACGTCTGTATATCAGTTATATCGGTCGGTCGATTCAGGATAATAGCCGCCGTTACCCCTCAGTACTCGTTGAAGAGTTATTAAACTATATCGCCAGCAGCTATTGTTTAGCTGGAGACGAGGCACTGGATATTGATACCAGCAGTAAAAAGGTCAAACAACAGCTGATTATTGAGCATGCCCGAACTCCCTTTGCCAGTGAAAACTATCTGATTGAAGGTGCGGAACAGAGTTTTGCCCAGGAATGGTTAGCGGCAGCCAATCAGAAAGGTGAAGCGCATGCTCCTTTTATTGCCGAGCCTCTGCCTGTTAGCATTATTGAAGATATTTCCCTCGAACAGCTTCAGAATTTCTGGCGTCATCCAGTACGGGTATTTTTTCAAACTCGACTGGGGGTGAACTTCCGGATTGATGATACCGAGTTACCAGACAGCGAGCCTTTTACCCTGGACTCGCTGGAAAGTTTTCTGTTGAATCAAAAAATGCTGAATACCCTCATTGAACAGCAAGATACACAGCCCCTTTTTACCCGGTATCGAGCCGCAGGGGAGCTACCTTATGGAGCATTCGGTGAAATTATCTGGGAAAAACAACAGGCAGAAATGTTGAAACTGGCTGAAAGAGTGATTACTGAGCGTCGCCCCACTGAAAACAAGGAAATAGATTTATTGGTTGGGGGGAGTCGTCTTACGGGCTGGCTTTCAGATGTCCAGCCTGACGGCTTGCTACGCTGGCGTCCTTCTGTGTTAACGGTTAGCCACGGTTTACAGCTTTGGCTTGAACACCTGGTCTGGGCTGCATCTGGCGGGGATGGGGAAAGCCATATGTATGGGCGAAAAGACTCACAGTGGTGTTTTCCAGCCATGAAGAAAGATCAGGCCACGCACTATCTTGCCGAGTTGGTCGAGGGGTATAAAAGAGGCTTTAGCCAGCCCTTAATGCTGCTACCGCAAAGTGGTGGTGCCTGGCTAATGACTTGCTATGACAAGCAACAAGATACCATCTTATGGGATGAACAAACTCAGCTGAAAGCCAGGAGTAAGTTGATTACTGCCTTTGAAGGCAATGGCGTGATCGAAGGGGAAGGTACCGATATCTGGTTGCAGCGTTTATATCGCGTATTAGATGATGACTATTACAAAGCGATCATCAGTGAAGCTGAAAATTTTCTGTTGCCTGTTTTTCGCTTCAATAAAAGTTAAACAACAAACGGTCACGGTAATTTAGTTTGTCTGGTTCATATAGGATGCCTATTGACGCATCATGTTTTTTGCTGACAGTGAACATGTTAGCCGGCTGGTCTGGTAAATCTGGATAGTAGTGGGTATGTAATACAAGGGGAGTTATGCTGAAACGCATCGTGGAATTTGCTGTTATTTTTTTATCTATTTTTACGCTCTGGGTACCGCCGTCTTTTGCTGAGGGTGGGTGGCAGGTTCTTCCTGACACCATACGAAAGAGTGAAAAAGATCCTCGGCAGTACCAGGCTATTCGTTTAGATAATGGTATGACTGTACTTCTCGTTTCCGATCCCCAGGCGGTAAAATCGTTGTCTGCATTAGTGGTTCCTGTGGGATCGCTTGCTGACCCTGATGCGCACCCCGGTCTTGCACACTATCTGGAACACATGACATTAATGGGGTCTAAAAAGTATCCCGATCCGGACAGTCTTGCTGAATATCTTAAGAAGTATGGCGGTAGTCATAATGCGAGTACTGCACCTTACCGTACGGCATTTTATCTGGAGGTCGAAAATGATGCTCTGCCAGGTGCTGTTGAACGGTTGGCTGACGCTATTGCAGAGCCTAATCTGGAGCAAAAATATGCTGATCGCGAGCGCAATGCGGTTAACTCCGAGCTAACCATGGCCCGTTCTCGTGACGGGATGCGTATGGCACAGGTGAGTGCTGAAACCCTCAACCCGGCCCACCCTGGATCGCGTTTTTCCGGCGGTAACCTTGAAACGCTCCGTGATAAACCTGGCAGCAAATTGCGGGATGCCTTACTGACCTTCCGGGATAAATACTACTCTGCAAATCTGATGCGGGCCATTATCTATAGTAATAAGCCATTGCCGGAACTGGCTCAGATGGCCGCAGATACCTATGGACGAGTGGAGAATAAGAATATTAAGCAACCGGAGATTACGGTTCCGGTCGTTACTGATGCTCAAAAAGGGGTTTTTATACATTATGTTCCAGCGATACCCCGCAAGGCGCTGAGGATTGAGTTCCGTATTGATAATAATAGCGACAAATTTCGCAGTAAAACGGACGAACTCATCAGTTATATGATTAGCAATCGTAGCCACAATACCCTTTCAGACTGGCTACAACAGGAAGGGCTGGCAGACAGTATCAGTGCCAGCTCCGATCCGATGTCTGCTGGTAACAGTGGTGTGTTTGCCATCACCGTCTCACTGACTGATAAAGGCCTGGCAAATCGTGATGATGTCGTGGCAGCCATATTTTCTTATATCAATGCGCTTAAAACAAAAGGCATTGATAAACGTTATTTTGATGAACTTTCCCATGTGCTTGATCTGGACTTTCGCTACCCCTCCATTACCAGAGATATGAGTTATGTTGAGTGGTTAGGGGATACCATGTTACGTGTTCCTATATCCCATACCCTTGATGCGGTGAATATTGCTGATCGGTTTGATCCCCAGTCCATTCATGCACGGCTGGAGACGATGACACCCCAAAATGCGCGTATCTGGTATATAAGCCCGGAAGAACCGCACGATAAAACAGCTTACTTTGTTGATGCCCCCTATAAAGTCGATAAAATTTCGCCTCAAACCATGGCAATATGGCAGCAAAAAGGAGATGCGCTCAAGCTCGATTTACCGGCGCTAAATCCTTATATCCCTGATGATTTTACACTCTATAAGTCAAAGAAATCGTACATACATCCTGAGATGTTGGTGAACGAAGATAACGTCCGGGTGATGTATATGCCTGGTCGGTATTTTGCGAATGAACCGAAAGTGGATGTCACTATGCTTTTGCGTAATCCTGAAGCCATGGACAGCGCCAAAAATCAGGTACTCTTTGCTTTAAATGACTATATGGCTGGCCTTGCACTGGACGAACTTAGCCAGCGAGCATCGGTGGGGGGGATTAGTTTCTCTTCCCATGCCAATAGTGGATTAATGATTAACGCCAATGGTTATACTCAGCGGTTACCGCGTCTTTTTGAAGAGCTGGTCAGGGGGTATTTCTCTTACACTCCCACGGAAGATCAGTTTAATCAGGCGAAGTCCTGGTATCTGCAACTGCTTGATGCAGCGGATAAAGGAAAGGCTTACGAACAGGCCCTGTTTCCCGCACAGATTATCTCCCAGCTTCCCTATTTTCAGCGTCAGGAACGCCGAGAACTGTTACCTGAATTGACTCTGAAAGAGTTGCTTGAGTACCGGGAACAGCTTAGAGGCAACTCCCGGGCAGAGTTCCTGATAGTTGGTAACATGGCGCCTGACCAGGCGACGAAACTGGCACATGACATCACCGAACATCTGAAACTCAGGGGGGATGAATGGTGTCGTAATCAGGATGTGCTGATTGATAAGAAATATCGAGTGATATTTGAAAAAGCCGCCACCGGTACAGATTCGGCCCTGTCAGCGGTCTATGTACCGAAAGGTTACGATGAAGTCACCAGTGAGGCTTACAGCCTGATGATCGGGCAGATTATCCAGCCGTGGTTCTATAACCAGTTAAGAACACAGGAGCAGCTGGGGTATGTGGCATCTGCATTCCCTGTTGCTATCGGGCGGCAATGGGGAGTCGGTTTTGTGTTGCAAAGCAGTGATAAACAACCAGCCTTTCTCTATCAACGCTTTACCGCATTCTATCCTGAAGTAGAGCAAAAGTTACGTGATCTCAGCAGTGCTGATTTTGCTCAAATTAAGCAAGGTGTTATCGGCTTGATTCAACAAGCTCCCCAGACTCTCTCGGGTGAAGCATCAATGCTGAGTAAGGACTTTGACCGACGTAATAATGCTTATGATTCCAGAGATAAATTAGTAGAAAAAATCAATTCCCTGACGCCACAAAGTCTGGCTGATTTTTTCCACAATGCTGTCATTGACCCACAAGGGATGGCGATGCTGTCGCAAGTTTCTGGCAGTGAAGGGGGGCGAACTGAGTATGCCAGCCCTGAAGGATGGGAAGTATGGGATGAAGTCAGTAAGTTACAACAATCGTTACCTAAACTAAGAGAAGAATAATGTCTGACGTCACCGCCCAGTCACTGGATCCCTTAATCTTACCGCTGCATGGTGAGCGCTTAATTGAAGCTTCTGCCGGTACCGGTAAAACCTTTACTATAGCCGCCCTCTACCTACGTCTGCTATTAGGGTTAGGAAACGCTCAGGCCTTTTCACGCCCCCTGTCGGTTGAGGAACTACTGGTGGTGACGTTCACAGAAGCGGCGACGGAAGAATTGCGTGGTCGTATTCGGGCAAATATTCATGAGTTGCGTATTGCCTGTATACGTAATCATACGCGGAACCCATTGCTGGCAAACTTACTGGAACAAATTAACGATAAATCCCTGGCTGCGCGAACATTGTTACTGGCGGAGCAGCAAATGGATGAAGCGGCAATTTTTACCATTCATGGATTTTGTCAGCGAATGCTCAGTCTGAATGCTTTTGAATCAGGCATGCTGTTTGAACAACAATTGCTGGAAGATGAAGGCCTGTTACGACGCCAGGCTTGTGCTGATTTCTGGCGTCGCCACTGTTATCCCTTACCCAAAGACGTCGCTTTAGTGATCAGTGAGCAATGGTCTGGTCCTGATGCGTTGTTAAGAGATATTCACCAGTGGTTGCAGGGTGAGGCTCCTGCACTGAAGGCGCCTCCCCCTCCAGATGAGACGCTGATAAGCTTGCATGAAAAGATCATTGCCACCATTAACACCTTTAAACAGCAATGGCGTCTCGCTGCCAGTGAACTCCAGGGGTTGATTGAACGTTCGGGGGTTGATAAGCGAAGTTACAGTAGCAAGCATTTACCTAACTGGCTTGCTATCGTTGAGGCGTGGGCCAATAGTGAAACGCTGACTTACCAGCTCCCGGAAGCGCTCAGAAAATTTTCCCAGCGAACCCTGACAGAAAAAACCAAAAAAGGTGAGGTTCCTTGCCATAGCCTGTTTGCGGCAACGGATACGTTACTGGATCAGCCTCTGACGTTACGTACTTTGGTGATTACCCGGGCACTTAAAGAAATTCGTTATCAGGTGCAGCAAGAAAAGGCTCGTCGGGGGGAGCTGGGTTTTGATGATATGCTCAGTCGCCTGGATAGTGCATTGCATCAACCGGGAGGGGAGGCGCTTGCCTGCGCTATTCGTCAGCGTTTTCCGGTCGCGATGATTGATGAATTTCAGGATACTGACCCACAGCAGTATCGCATTTTTCGCCGTCTCTATTTACAACAACCCTCGACGGGTTTACTACTGATTGGCGATCCGAAACAGGCCATCTATGCATTTCGTGGCGCCGATATCTTTACCTATATTCAGGCTCGTAACGAGATTACTGCACACTATACATTGGAAACTAACTGGCGATCATCCCCGGCAATGATTACGGCTGTGAATCGGCTTTTCCAGCAGGTGGATCCTCCTTTTTTATTTGAGCAAATCCCTTTTTTACCCGTAAAACCAGCACCTAAGAATGAAGGGGCGCGTTTTACCTTGCAAGGCCAGACACAACCCGCCCTGACGTTCTGGCTCCAGCCAGGGGAGGGCGTTGGTGTGAATGACTATCAACAAGGGATGGCTATGCAGTGTGCCAGGGAGATTCGTGACTGGCTGGCAGCAGGGCAGCGGGAAGACGCACTGCTGTGGCATGATAACCAGTCAAGAGTGTTACAGGCTTCCGATATTACCATTCTGGTTCGTAGTCGACATGAAGCGACCATTGTGCGTGATGCACTACGAAGCCTGAATATTCCCTCTGTTTACCTTTCCAGTCGTGATTCAGTATTTGCCACCCAGGAAGCACGAGAGTTGCTATGGATTTTACAAGCAGTACTCACCCCTGAGGTGGAGTCCAGTTTGCGCAGTGCTATGGCAACCAGCATTCTCGGGCTGGATGCCCGAACCCTTGATGCATTAAACCAGGATGAGACCGAATGGGATAAGCTCGTTGAAGAGTTTTTAGATTATCGCCAGCTATGGATGCAGCGCGGTGTTATGCCAATGCTGCGAGCACTGATTACGGCAAGGCATGTCGCTGAAGATTTACTGGCTACTCCCTCAGGTGAGCGACGTTTAACCGATATTTTGCATCTCAGTGAACTGCTCCAGGAAGCGTCATTAGATCTTGAAAGTGAGCACGCACTGGTGCGCTGGCTGGGTCAGCACATTGCTGAACCCGATAGCAATGCCGCCAGTCAACAGTTGCGCCTGGAGAGTGATAAACACCTGGTACAGGTGGTGACAATACATAAGTCAAAAGGACTGGAGTATTCCATGGTATGGGTGCCTTTTGCCGTTAATTATCGCCAGCAAAAGAGTGGTATCTACCATGATCGAAGTACTTATGATTCGCGACTGGACTTAAGTGATGATGAAGAGAGCTTACGGCTGGTGGAAGAAGAACGTCTGGCTGAAGATTTACGTTTACTCTATGTCGCTCTGACCCGTTCCGTCTGGCATTGTAGCATTGGTCTGGCACCTCTGTTCCGTGGCTCCCGAGCCAAAAAGGGGCTCACTGATGTTCATCTGAGCGCTTTGGGTTATCTGATCCAACAAGGCACAGCGATGGATGCGGAAGGTCTTACCCATCAGCTTAAGCTGCTAGTCGATGAGACGATAAATGTGGAGATGCTGTCTGAAGGCAACAATACCCCCTGGCAACCTTTGGTCGCACCACAGCCAGAACTTGCGGTACGCCATTTAAATCGCCCGGTAGCGGATAACTGGCGCGTGACCAGTTACTCTGGACTTCAACAGCGTGGCAGCCATTCACTGCAAGAGCTGATGCCACGCCTTGATGTTGATGCCACGGGGGATGTCGGGGAACAGAGTGTACCGGCGCTCACCGTGCATAACTTCCCCCGTGGGGCGTCTCCCGGAACTTTTCTACACAGTTTGTTTGAGAAGATCGACTTTAATCAGCCAGTTGATGGTGAGTGGGTTGCTGAACAACTTCGTAATCAAGGCATTAACGAGGAGTGGCAACCCATGATGACACACTGGCTAACCCAGGTGCTTAATGCGCCACTCAATCAGGCTGGGGTGAGCCTTTATCAGCTGACGCCTAAACAGCGACATGCGGAGCTTGAGTTTTATCTGCCCATTGTCAGTGACCTGCAAGCCGACAGACTTGATAGCCTGATCAGGGCATATGATCCCCTGTCTGCCGATTGCCCACCACTCGACTTTCGTAGTGTTAAGGGAATGCTGAAAGGCTTTATTGATCTTGTTTTTTGCTGGCAGGGTAAATATTACTTACTGGACTATAAATCCAATTGGCTAGGCGAGGATAACGATGCCTATAGCTTGCCCGCTATGGAACAGGCGATGCGTGCCCATCGTTATGACTTGCAGTATCAACTCTATACCCTGGCTCTGCATCGCTACCTGGACCACCGGTTAGCGGAATATAATTATGAGCAGCATTTTGGCGGCGTTTTCTATCTATTTCTGAGAGGGATAGATCCGAATAATCCCGGGCAGGGTATTTTCGCAACACGCCCTGATTTCGCCCTGATTGAGGCGATGGATTGTCTGTTTTCCGGAAACAGGGAAGAGGTAGCCTAAATGAGCCTGTCACAATTATTAAACCAGGCCGTAGAGCTGAAGTTACTCAGTGCATTAGACATGCAATTTGCCATGATGGTGGCCACGGATGAACAACCAGGGGTCATGCTTGCTGCCGCTTTACTGAGCCACGATGCGGGAGAGGGGCATGTCTGCTTGCCTCTGTCACGTTTACGTCCTGACGATATTTTTGCTGGCAGATCCCCTGAGTTGGCTGCTCAGTTATTTGCTGCTGCCGGGGAGCCGCAACACTGGCCATCTCTGTTGCTGGCTTCTTATGCGGTGAGTGACGATGACACTGCCACACCGATTAAACTCATTGGTGAGCGTTTATACCTTAACCGAATGTGGCGCAATGAGCAGCGGGTCGCCGATTTTTTTAGTACTCATAATCGGCCATTAATCTGGGACGAAAATCAGGTTCGCAGCGTGCTGGACAGGCTTTTTGGTGTAAGTGAGAAAACCGACTGGCAGAAGGTTGCCGCCGCTGTCGCCTTAACCCGAAGAATTTCAGTGATCTCTGGGGGGCCGGGTACGGGTAAAACGACTACTGTTGCGAAGCTCCTGGTGGCCTTAGTCCAGCTATCCGTGGATAAGCCATTACGTATTCAGCTTGCTGCCCCTACCGGAAAAGCGGCTGCCCGTTTGAGTGAATCGCTAGGTCACTCACTGGGCCAGTTACCCCTGAGCGATAAGCAAAAAGCGTTGTTACCGGGAGATGCCTGTACTTTACACCGTTTACTGGGGGCGCAGCGTCAAAGTCAAAAATTTCGTTATCATGCTGGTAATCCACTGCATCTGGATGTACTCGTTGTTGATGAGGCCTCCATGGTCGACTTGCCGATGATGGCCAGGCTTATTACCGCGCTCCCCCCACATTCTCAGGTTATTTTCCTTGGTGACCGCGATCAGTTAGCCTCGGTAGAGGCCGGGGCGGTATTGGGAGATATTTGTCAGTATGTGAATGAGGGGTACTCAGCCTCAAGGGCTGAACAACTCCAGCGTCTGACGGGAAATAGCGTACCGGTGGGGGGAAGCCTTGCAGAAAGCGCATTACAAGATTGCTTATGCCTGCTACGTACCAGTTATCGTTTTGGTGATGACTCTGGTATTGGTAAGCTGGCACAGGCTGTTAATGGCAGTAATGCAAAGCAGGTTGACGTTGTATTTGCCTCAGGATATGAAGATGTATCCTATCGTATCCTGCTGGAAACCGAAGACTATGCAGCTATGATCGATGATGTTGTTGCGGGTTATCGTGATTATTTACTACTGGTCAAAGCAAAAGCCCCTCCAGCGGAAATTATTAAGGCGTTTGGTCGTTATCAATTACTTTGCGCATTGCGTGAAGGCCCTTTTGGTGTGAGCGGTTTAAATGAACGTATTGAACTTGCTTTGGCCCGTGAGCGTTTAATTTACCTGCCACCTAAAGCCAGTAGTCGCTGGTATCACGGTCGTCCGGTAATGATCGCACGCAATGAAGCAGCCCTGGGGCTGTTTAATGGTGATATTGGTATCGCCTTACAAGGTGATGACGGGCTGCGGGTTTGGTTCCCCATGGCGGATAGTTCGGTAAAGTCAGTCCAGCCCAGTCGCCTGCCACAACACGATACCGCCTGGGTGATGACGGTACATAAGTCACAGGGTTCCGAATTTGACCATGCGGCGCTGGTGCTGCCAAATCAATTTGTCCCGGTAGTCACCCGTGAACTGGTTTATACCGCGATTACCCGCGCCAGGAAGCATCTGTCACTGTATGCTGATAAACAGATACTGAGGCGAGCGATAATGACGGGTACGGAGCGGCGTAGTGGGCTAACAGCCATGTTTTCAGCCCCGATCTAGTGAGCGTAGGCGCACACACTCAGGAGCTGAGGGCCGGAATGTGGCCCCTGAGTGTGTAAAATCTACAAGTAAGTTAGCTTAAGTCAACCATCAGGACTTTAGATTTGCGCTGGTAGTTGTACATCTCTTTCTTACTCGCCGGCAACTGGTCAACGTCAACAGGCATAAAACCACGTTCCTGAAACCAGTGAATACTGCGTGTTGTTAAGACAAATAGTTTACTTAGCCCGATTTGCCGTGCTTGTGTGGCGATATGCTGTAATAGCTCTTCCCCCCGAGAGGAACTTCGGTAATCCGGATGCACGGCGACACAAGCCATTTCACCAATGCTCTCTTCCGGGAAGGGGTAGAGTGCAGCACAGGCAATTGTCAGATTATCGCGCTGAATAATCGTAAATTTATCGATCTCCATTTCCAGTTGCTCCCGGGAACGGCGAACTAAAATACCCTGCTGCTCAAGTGGGGTGATTAAATCCAGAATCCCACCAATATCATTAATGTTGGCACGACGAATTTGCTCGGCGCTTTCCATCACGATCTGGGTGCCAATACCCTCACGGGAGAATAACTCCTGCAGTAAAGCGCCATCTTCCTGATAGCTGATTAAATGGCAACGGCGTACACCACTACGGCAGGCTTTGACTGCACCACGTAAAAAGCGCACCGTTCCTGAATGGTAGTCACCCGTACTTTCGATGGTCCTGATACGGGCTTCAGCATCTGCCGGGAAAAGCTCAGAGATAACATTTCCCTTCTCATCGGTTACGCCTTGAGATGAGCAAAAACCAATCATTTTTTCGGCTTTAAGTTTGACGGCCAGTTGGGTGGCTATCTCTTCAGAGGTCAAATTGAAACTTTCACCGGTGACCGAAACAGCAACGGGCCCCATTAAAACAATGGAATTATTGTCCAGCTGGCGATGAATGGCTTCTTCATCAATACGCCGCACACGTCCGCTGTGACAGTAGTCAACGCCGTCATCGACACCTAGCGGTTGAGCAATAATAAAATTACCGCTCACTACGTTGATATGGGCCCCCTGTAATGGCGTGTTACCGAGGCTCATGGAGAGGCGTGCAGTAATATCAAGTTGCAACAGTCCTGCAGCTTGTTTGACCAGTTCCAGCGTTTTGGCATCAGTAACGCGTGTCTGTTTGTGATAAACAGGATCTTGATTATGGTCGGCAAGATTGGCGTCAATCTGTGGACGGGCGCCATATACCACGACAAGGCGTATCCCCAGGCTATGCAAAAGGCCAATGTCGTTAACGATACTGGAGAAGTTCCCATGTTCAATGGCTTCGCCGCCCAGCATAATGACAAAGGTTTTCCCCCTGTGTGCATTAATATAGGGAACAGAATGGCGAAACCCCTGGACCAGTTCAGTTCTACGTTCCTTCACCACGACATAACCTCATTGCATGAATATTCGTATTTATTGTATTTTTATTCTATTGTCTCTTTGGGTGCAAGTGGCAATTTCCTTTCAAGCGTAAATTTCTCTGTATTATCCATGCAGATCCTTTTCTGAATATTTACCCTTTTATAGATGACAGTAATAACGTGTTTCGCTAAAGTTTTCGGCTCAAAAAATTTTTAACAGATACCTAATTTCCTTTAGGGGAGCCATGTCAGATTCCAGCTTATCATTGAGTCGCCGCCGTTTACTTCAGGGCGCAGGTGCCATGTGGTTATTGAGTGTCAGCAACGTGGGTTTTGCTGCATCAGGCCAGGTTGTGGCTGTGCGTGTCTGGCCGGCCTCGACTTATACTCGTGTGACGCTGGAATCCACTCATTTGCTTAAGTATCGCCAGTTTGCTCTCAGTAACCCTGAGCGTGTGGTTGTTGATATCGAAGGGGTTAATCTGAATGCGGTATTAAAGGGATTAGGAGGCCAGATTCGTGCAGATGATCCCTTTATTAAGTCTGCGAGAGTGGGGCAATTTGATCCAAAAACCGTGCGCATGGTTTTTGAATTGAAACAAAATGTAACGCCACAGGTCTTTGCCCTTGCGCCCGTTGCTGAATTTAAAGAGCGACTGGTGATGGATCTTTATCCTGCCAATGTGAATAATCAGCAAGATCCTCTCCTTGCCTTATTAGAGGATTATAACAGCGGTCAGCTGGAGAAAAAAATGCCTGTCCAGCAGGGGCCTCAACCAGGGAAAGCCGGGCGTGACAGGCCAATTGTCATCATGCTTGATCCTGGGCATGGAGGAGAAGACCCCGGTGCAATTGGCCCTAATAAGACCCGTGAAAAAGATATTGTGTTAAGTATTGCGCGCAGGCTTAAAGCGCTCATTGATAAAGAAAGCAATATGAAAGCCTATATGACACGTAATGAAGATATCTTCATTCCACTAAAAGTGCGGGTCGCTAAAGCGCAAAAACAGCGGGCGGATCTTTTTATCTCTATCCATGCGGATGCTTTTACCTCTGAGGCGGCGCGTGGATCGTCAGTATTTGCGCTTTCTACGAAAGGGGCGACCAGTACTGCGGCAAAATACCTTGCTCAAACACAGAATGCCTCTGACTTAATTGGTGGTGTGGGTAAAAGCGGTGATCGTTACCTCGATCACACTATGTTTGATATGGTGCAGTCATTGACGGTGAACGACAGCCTTAAGTTTGGGAAAGAGGTCCTGAATCGAATGGGGCGGGTAAATAAGCTGCATAAGAATAGTGTGGATCAGGCCGGATTTGCGGTGCTAAAAGCGCCGGATATTCCTTCTATTCTGGTTGAGACGGCTTTTTTAAGTAACCGTGAAGAGGAACGTAAGCTGCGTACAGCAAAATTCCAGCAGCAGGTTGCGGAGTCTATCCTGACGGGTATTAAGGCTTATTTTGCTGACAGCACTACGCTTGCACGACGTGGGTAATGGAGAAGGAGCGATAAATGGCAGGGTATACGCGATGTTCAACTGAGTTTTGACTATAACAGGCATAAAAAAAACACCTTTCGGTGCTTTTAATATTGGTTGCGGGGGCCGGATTTGAACCGACGACCTTCGGGTTATGAGCCCGACGAGCTACCAGGCTGCTCCACCCCGCGTCTGTGGATGCGCACTATACTCTGCTCGTTTTTCTATGCAACCCTTTTTTAAAATTAATTCATGAATTTATCATACTTGTTTAATTGATAACAATAATGGCTAAAAAACAACCATGGCTGTTGTTCATTAACGGCAATCGTTTAATTCTTTTAATGTGTTTGCTATCTTCGCGGTAATAAGGTGTCGTCAGTGGGAAAAATAACGATGAAAGTGCATTGGGTAAAATATGTTGCAATGGGTGCGATTTTAGCAACGCTCGCCGCTTGTACATCGAAACCGACCGATCGTGGTCAACAGTATAAAGATGGGAAGCTCTCTCAGCCTTTCTCGTTAGTGAATCAACCTGGCGCATTAGGTACTCCTAACAATGCCGGTGACTATGCAAATCAAGTCGCACAGGTCGCTTCTGCATCTCCTCGTTTGTATAACAGCAACAGCCCTGTATTCAACTCGGTACAACAGTGGCTACAAGCAGGGGGAGATACTCGCCAGCTCAGTCAGTTTGGGCTTAATGCCTGGCAGATGGAAGGAGCCGATAATTACGGCAACGTAAAATTTACAGGCTATTATACGCCAGTGGTTCAGGCCCGACATACACGTCAGGGCGCGTTCCAGTATCCTATCTATGGGATGCCGCTGAAAAAAGGCCGTTTGCCATCGCGTGCAGCAATCTATAATGGAGCACTCGGTGATCGTCATATTCTTGCCTGGAGTAATTCATTAATGGATAACTTCATTATGGATGTGCAGGGCAGTGGCTATATCGACTTTGGTGATGGGCAACCGCTGACTTTCTTCGGCTATGCCGGTAAAAATGGTCATGCTTATCGTAGCGTTGGTAAGGTTTTGATAGACAGAGGCGAAGTAAAAAGAGAAGACATGTCAATGCAGGCAATCCGTCACTGGGGTGAGACCCATAGTGAGGCTGATGTGCGAGAACTGTTATCCCAGAATCCCTCTTTTGTCTTCTTTAAGCCTGCCAGTTATTCTCCCGTTAAAGGGGCCAGCGCGGTTCCATTAATTGGCCGTGCTTCTGTTGCCTCTGATCGTTCTATTATCCCGGCGGGTACCACCTTGCTGGTAGAGGTTCCCTTACTGGATAATAATGGTAAATTTACCGGCAATTATGAGCTGCGGGTGATGGTGGCCCTGGACGTTGGGGGAGCCATTAAAGGTCAACACTTTGATATTTATCAAGGGATTGGCCCGGATGCCGGGCATCGTGCAGGCTGGTATAACCATTATGGCCGTGTCTGGGTGCTAAAAAATGCTCCAGGAACCGGAATGGGTGGTAACGTTTTCAGTGGTTGACTGATGATCATCATTTAGCCGGGGTCGGTGAGATATCGCTGATTGAAACCCGAGCTGTCAAAACGATGTCGACTGTTACAGGGTAAGTGCTTGCGCACTGTGCTGTTTTTATCAGTATTTCCGGACTTTCAGGTGGCTGTATAATCAGCCATCTTATGATTTTAGAGGGTAAATAATGTCTGTCACACTCACCGATGCCTGGCGACAACGCTTTGGTGGAACCGCGCGCCTTTATGGGCAGTCGTCCCTGCAACTTTTTGCTGATGCACACATTTGTGTGATTGGTATCGGAGGGGTTGGGTGCTGGGTGGCGGAAGCGCTGGCACGTACCGGTATCGGGGCCATTACGCTCATCGATATGGATGATGTTTGTATCACGAATACCAACCGCCAGCTCCATGCCCTTAAAGGGACGGTCGGACAGGCTAAAGCTGAGGTGATGGCGACGCGTATTCGCGAGATTAATCCTGAATGTCGAGTAACCGTGGTGGATGATTTTATCAGTGCAGATAATGCCGCAACTTTGCTCAATCAGGGGTTTAGCTATGTCATTGATGCAATTGATAGTATCCGTCCTAAAGCTGCGCTGATTGCCTATTGTCGTCGTAATAAAATTCCCTTAGTAACGACGGGGGGGGCGGGAGGACAAATCGATCCTACACAGATCCAAGTGGCTGATTTGGCGAAAACTATTCAGGATCCACTGGCAGCCAAATTGCGTGAAAGACTGAAAAGTGATTTTGGTATTATAAAAAATAGCAAAGGGAAGCTGGGTATCGACTGTGTTTTTTCCACTGAAGCTTTGGTTTATCCCCAGGCTGATGGCTCAGTTTGTGCCGTGAAAAGCCAGGCTGAAGGGCCGAAACGTATGGACTGTGCGGCGGGGTTTGGCGCTGCGACCATGGTGACGGCAAGCTTTGGTTTTATTGCTGTATCTCATGCCCTGAAGAAAATGATGGCCAAAGCAAAAGCTAAGGCCGATGTAGCTTAAGCGTAATGATGGGCTATCTGCTCTACCTTTTTGGATAGCGCAGCCAGCCCGTTACTGCGTGAAGTACTCAGCTGGCTGCGTAGTCCCAATTCGTCAAACAGTGTCAGAGGATCAATGGCGAGCAATTGACGGGCTGTTTTGCCTTCGATTGCGGTCAATAATACTGCCAGCAATCCACGCACAATTCGGCCTTCACTATCACCGTAAAAATGCAGTGTGCCATCAGGCTGACAGTCATGGCCGAGCCAGACGCGATTCTCACAACCTGGTATCTCTAACTGCTCATTTTTGAAGGCTTCTGGCAGGGCAGGGAGCTGTTTGCCTAACAGAATCAGCTGACGATAACGTTCTTCCCACTGCGTCAGGGGAGCAAATAAACGTTGTAGATTTTCGGCGTCAATCGTTGTTCCAAAAGGATGGGAACTCTTCGGGCTATCAATCATTTAGTCCACCAAAATAGTGAGCGCGCGATCAATCGCGTCTACCAGCTTAACAACGTCGAGCTCCGTGTTATAAGGGGCAAAAGAGGCCCGTAGTGTCCCTTTGGTTCCCAGAGCTGCCAGCAGGGGGTGGGCACAATGCTGACCGGCTCGTAGCTCAATCCCCGACTCGGCTAACAGGGTCACCAAATCGTGATGATGCACACCATCAAAATTAAAGGCCAGTAGGCTAGACTGCTGGCAGCGATAACTGTGAAAACCAGGACGTTCAGCCAGTGCGGTTTCTGCCTGTCCCGCCAGTTCACGACACCAGGCTTCAGCCTGTGGCAGATGGATGCTTTCGAGCCAATGTAAAGCCGCATTCATACCGATAACCCCTGCGACGTTTGGGGTTCCTGCCTCAAAACGATAAGGTACCGGCTGTAGCTTAAAGCTTTCAAATGAAACTTCAGTGATCATCTTTCCTCCCCCCAGCCAGGGAGACATCGTATCCAGCAATTCTGGTTTGCCATAAAGTACGCCAATGCCTGTCGGGCCATAGAGCTTATGAGCAGAAAAGGCGTAAAAATCGATATCCAGTGCCTGTACGTCTGGCGGGCAGTGCACAATCCCCTGGGCTCCATCGACCATCACGACGGCCCCCGCCTGATGTGCAAGATCAATCGCTTTGGCTAAATCCGGGCAGCCTCCAGTCACATTAGACATTTGCCCCAGGGCCAGAATGCGTGTCTTTTCAGTGAGTAGGTTAGGTAACTGGGCAATGTCAGGCAAAGCGCTACTGGCCAGAGGAAGTTTAATGACCCGGGCCCCAGTTTGCTCTGCTACCATCAGCCAGGGTACTAAATTAGCATGATGCTCGGCCTCGCTGACAATAATCTCATCACCGGGTTTTAGCCGTGGTCTGGCATAGCACTGGGCTACCATGTTAATCGACTCTGTTGTGCCTTTAGTCCAGACCACTGATTGCGCTTGCCCGGCATTTAATAAACGGGCAACGGCCTCGCGTGCTGATTCATAATTTTCGGTCAGTTGCTGGGCGGCCAGAAACTGACTGCGGTGTACTGTGCCAGCACTTTGGGTATAGAACTGCTGTGTGGCATCTATCACCGCCTGAGGCTTGAGTGCGGTTGCCGCGCTATCAAGATAAATATTGCTGCCCGAGATAGCTGGAAACTGTGCGCGAAAAAGGACTGGATTAAATATTTTCATGGCATTCCTCGTTTATCCGGACAGATCGTCTCGCAAATTCGTGTCATGCACAAGGTTTCAATTATGCTGGCTAATAAAGAAGAGAAAGTTTATGTCGGGGGAGGTGCGGAAAACAAAACCAGGCGGGTTCTGGACAAAAAAAAGCACCGCAAAAGGCGGTGCTATAAAAAATGACGATTTACAGACAGGGTAAACTTACAGAAAGAAAAAATAGGGTAGCCCTGTTAGCGCAGCCTGAAATGTCAGGCCAAACACAACAACACAACAACACAACAACACAACCATAAGCCAAAAGCACTCTGAACACGCATTTCAGATGACTTTTCGTTCCGGCTCAAGAAGTGCCGCCACTATAGGTATTTGCTGGTACATCCTCAATGGACAATTTATAATGAGTCAGATAAAAAAAACTAATAGGTAAGTAATCATTACCTGTTTTGTTAATCATCATCTCTGTGAAAGTCTAATCATCCATGTCCAAACGGTTACCACCTTTAAATGCGTTGCGGGTTTTTGATGCTGCCGCGCGGCATTTGAGCTTTACCAAAGCTGCGGAAGAGTTATTTGTTACTCAGGCAGCGGTCAGTCACCAGATTAAGTCCCTGGAGGATTTTCTCGGCCTTAAATTGTTCCGTCGCCGTAATCGTTCGCTTCTGCTGACTGAAGAAGGGCAAAGTTATTATCAGGATATTAAAGATATTTTTACCCAACTTACAGAGGCAACACGCAAGCTTCAGGCTCGTAGTGCAAAAGGAGCCCTTGCGGTTAGTTTATTGCCCAGTTTTGCTATCCACTGGTTGGTACCACGACTGAGCAGTTTTAATTCCGCATATCCTGGCATTGATGTTCGCATTCAGGCGGTGGATCGCGAGGAAGATAAGCTACCTGATGACGTTGATGTGGCGATATTTTATGGGCGAGGTAACTGGCCAGGACTCCGTGTTGAAAAACTTTACGCAGAGTATTTGCTACCAATATGTTCACCCATGTTACTGACTGGCGATAACCCGATAAAAACACCGGATGATTTGGCTAAACATACGTTATTGCACGACACCTCCCGGCGTGAGTGGCAGGCTTATACCCGGCAGTTAGGGATGAATCATATTAATGTCCAGCAAGGACCAATTTTTAGCCACAGTGCGATGGTTCTGCAGGCTGCGATTCATGGCCAGGGAATTGCCCTGGCTAATAATGTTATTGCCCAGTCTGAAATCGAAGCCGGGCGTTTAGTTTGTCCATTTAATGAAGTTCTGGTAAGTAAAAAAGCTTTTTATCTGGTTTGCCATGACAGTCAGGCAGAACTGGGTAAAATAGCCGCCTTCAGACAGTGGATCCTGGCAAAAGCTGCCAGTGAGCAAGAAAAGTTTCGTTTTCACTATGAACAGTAAGCAATTTTCACGTGGTTATTCCACGCTTTACTTTAAGGTTACAACATGACCAGCCGGTTTATGCTGATTTTCACTGCTATCAGTGGTTTTGTCTTCGTTGCTTTGGGGGCGTTTGGCGCGCATTCATTAAGCAAATCTCTCGGCCCTGCAGAAATGGGGTGGATTCATACTGGACTGGAATACCAGGCTTTTCATACGTTAGCTATTTTTGGTCTGGCGATAGCCATGCAGCGGCGCATCAGTATTTGGTTTTACTGGAGTAGCGTCTTTATGGTACTCGGTATCGTGTTATTTAGCGGGAGTCTGTATTGCCTCGCCTTGTCCCAGGTACGTATGTGGGCATTTGTGACTCCGGTAGGGGGTGTCAGTTTTCTCGCCGGATGGGTGTTAATGTTAATTGGTGCTGTGCGCCTGAAAAAAAAGGGTGCCAATCATGAATAAAGTGATCTTGTATTGCCGTCAGGGCTTTGAAAAAGAGTGTGCAGCAGAGATTACGGATAAAGCCGCTCAGTATAACGTGTATGGTTTTGCCCGCGTTAAAGAACACAGTGCATATGTGATATTTGAGTGTTATCAGCCTGAAGATGCCGAACGATTAATTCGTGAATTACCCTTCAGTTCATTGATTTTTGCCCGCCAAATGTTTATTGCGGGTGAGCTGCTAAAGGATTTATCACCAGAGGATCGCATCACCCCAATCCTTGGCATGCTACAAGGTGTCGTTGAAAAAGGCGGTGATCTTCGGGTTGAAGTAGCGGATACCAATGAAAGTAAAGAACTGATGAAGTTCTGCCGTAAGCTGACGGTACCTCTGCGCAGTCATTTACGTGAAGCGGGCGTACTGGCTAAATTTGAAACGCCAAAACGTCCTGTGGTACATGTCTTTTTTATTGCGCCGGGTTGCTGTTATACGGGGTATTCTTACCCGGATAACAACTCACCTTTTTATATGGGCATTCCACGTTTGAAATTCCCGGCAGACGCACCTAGCCGTTCAACATTAAAACTTGAAGAAGCATTTCATGTCTTCATTCCTGCGGATGAGTGGGATGAGCGTCTGGCAAACAGTATGCACGCGGTTGACCTCGGTGCTTGTCCTGGTGGCTGGACCTATCAGTTAGTAAAACGCAATATGTGGGTTGCCTCGGTGGATAACGGGCCAATGGCGGAAAGCCTGATGGAGACAGGGCAGGTAACATGGTTGCGTGAAGATGGTTTCAAGTATCGCCCTACTCGTAATAATATCTCGTGGATGGTTTGCGATATGGTGGAAAAACCCGCTAAAGTGGCAAACCTGGTGGCTGACTGGCTGGTTAATGGCTGGTGTCGGGAGACTATCTTCAATTTAAAATTGCCCATGAAAAAGCGTTATGAAGAGGTATCCCAAAATCTCGAATTTATTCGTAACAGACTCGCTGAAAATGGGATAAATGCAGAGATCCAGGCGCGTCAGCTTTACCATGACAGAGAAGAAGTCACCGTGCATATTCGCCGTTGGTGGGCCGCAGTCGGTGGCCGGCGTGATGAGCGTTAATCTTCTTTAAAGCGCTATTTATCGCTGAAGTCTGAGCTGTTGCAAATTACCCGCCAGGTTTAAGTCTGTTTTGAGTCTTGCGACCTGGCGACTAATGAAGGCCAGCTCCTGATGCTGTATCAGTTTCTTACGCCATTTTTCAGGTACCCTGTCCAGTTGCTGGTACAACTGTTCCAGAGTAGAGAATTGCTGGATTAGTGGTGTGGCACTTTTGGGACCAAGCCCCGGAACGCCCGGAATATGGCTGCTACTGATCCCAACAAGCCCCCAGTAATCAGTGAGTTGTTCTGGTTTTACGCCATACTCTTTGTCGATGAAAGGGACATCCAGCCAGCGCTTCTGGAAGTAATCTCGAATCTGTAGGGTGGGTGCCAATAATTGGCAGTAGCCCTTATCGGTGGAAACAATGGTTGCTCGATGCCCACTGCGAGTGACCTTAACCGCTAAAGTGGCGGCAAGGTCATCTGCTTCATTCCCCTCTGAGTGCCAGCAGCAAACACCGCGTTGGGTGAACGCTTCGCGGATTACAGGCATTTCCTGCTGTAAGGCGTCTGGCATGGGGGTTCGGCCAGCTTTGTAGTCGGCGAATAGTTGATGACGCCAGTTCTCTTTTCCTGCTTCATTGTCAAAGACGGCAACCGCATGTGTCGGTTGGCTATGATTAATCAATAGCTCCAGTGCATTCAGACAGGTTTTCACGCAAGGGGATCCCTGAACTGCATGAATACGTCGTATAAGATTTAATGCATCGACAATAAGTAAATGAATAGTCATGGAAAATTTACTCTCTATCCCTGTTTTTATACCCTAGCATGTTCCGCCGTTGAGCGCTATTTTCATGATTACCTCAGTGCAGTACTTCGCAATACCACCAGCAAATGATACGGAAATACATTGCGGAATTATCAGTTTGCCAGATATATTTCAAAGGCATAACAATACAGAGAATATTACATGAGCAACGCCACACATCTCGCACAACGTATTCAGAATTTACAACCTTCCGCTATTCGTGAGTTGCTGAAACACAGCAAAATGCCTGGCGTTATTTCACTGGCCGGTGGGATTCCTTCCAGCGATCTGTTTGATAAAGAAGGTTTGAGCCTGGCAACAGAGAAAGTCATGGAAGAACAATTCCTTGATGCCTTTCAGTATGGGCTGACGGAAGGCAATGTCCTCCTGCGTCAGCAGGTGGTGGATGTGTGCCGGCAGCGTGGAATTACGACCCAGACAGACAACTTACTGATTACTTCCGGATCTCAGCAGGCCCTGGACTTATTAATGCGTACGTTGGTTGATGAAGGGGACATTTTTGTTGTTGAACGCCCCACTTATCTTGCGACTTTACAAATTCTGGGGCTGACCGGCGCCGATGTCAAATCAGTGGGAAGTGATGAACGCGGGATGATTGTTGATGAATTAGAAGCATTATTGAAAACGACACGTATTAAAGGTATCTATCTGGTACCGACTTTTGGCAACCCAAGTGGCACAACGCTGAGTGCTGAACGTCGTGAAAAACTGGTGAAGCTAGCGGCTGAGTATCATTTTGTTATTATCGAGGATGATCCGTATGGTGCTATCAGTTTTACTGATAAAAAAGAAAAAACACTGATTCAAATAGCCACTGAACAAGGGGCAGAGGACCATGTGGTCTACACCTCAACGTTTTCGAAGATTCTGGCTCCTGGCTTGCGTGTTGGCTGGATAATCCTGCCAGACTGGATAAAACAGAAAGTCGCTATCATTAAGCAAGCGACAGACCTGCACAGTAATTCCTTTACTCAGGCTCTGGCTGCCAGTTATTTGACTCTCTCACGCCTTGATAAGCAAATTGAAGTGATTCGCGGGGCATATAAACAAAAATGTCTGACTTTGTCAGCATTATTGGAAAAAGAGCTCGGGGAGCATATTCAGTTCAACCAGCCTGTGGGGGGGATGTTCCTCTGGGCAACGTTCCGTTATGACTTTAATACGACAGCATGGTTAGCGAAAACCCTGAGCCAGGGGGTTGTGTATGTGCCGGGGGAGTTCTTCTTCAATGATAACCCAGACAAACGCACGCTACGTTTTTCCTATGCTACAGCGTCGGAAGAACAGCTTTTTGAGGCAGTAAAACGGCTGAAATCTGCACTGTAATCAATAGCAAAAAGGGAAAAACATTTCGTTTTTCCCTTTTATCCGTCAGACGATGTTATCAGTCACAACTGACTATTTTTAATGCCAGTCCACCGCGTGATGTTTCACGATATTTCGAGTTCATATCTTTACCCGTTTCATACATTGTCTCGATAACTTTATCGAGGCAGACGCGGGGTTCACTGGTACGACGCATTGCCATACGGGCAGCATTAACTGCTTTGACGGCAGCTATTGCATTACGTTCGATACAGGGGACTTGAACCTGGCCTGCAACCGGGTCACAGGTCAGGCCGAGGTTATGCTCCATGCCGATTTCAGCAGCGATACAAACCTGAACAGGGCTACCCCCCAGTAATTCAGTTAATCCAGCCGCAGCCATTGAACAGGCAACCCCGACTTCCCCCTGGCAGCCAACTTCAGCACCAGAAATTGAGGCATTCATTTTATACAATGTGCCTATCGCACCTGCGGTCAGTAAGAAACGAGCACAGGAGTTAGCATTGACCTCACGAATGAACTTATCGTAGTAGGCAAGCACCGCAGGAATAATTCCGCAGGCACCATTAGTGGGTGCCGTGACAACACGTCCCCCTGCTGCGTTTTCTTCGTTGACAGCCAGTGCAAACATATTGATCCAGTCGACAACTGCCATCGGGTCAGTATTGTTTTTATCGCTGGTGACGAGCATACGACGTAAGGCTGCTGCCCGACGAGGGACGCGCATTTTACCTGGCAATACACCTTCAGTGGCAATGCCGCGTTCTATGCCTTGACGCATGACATCCCAGATTGCTGCAAAACGGGTATCAATTTCCTCCTGAGAATGGAGTGCACGTTCGTTCTGCATCATGAGTCCGGACAGGGATAAACCGGTTTCTTCGCAAAGGCGTTGCAAATCAGCCGCATTTTTATACGGGTACGGTACGTTGACAGTGTTCTCATTTTGCTGACCAAAATGTTCTTCATCAACGATAAAGCCGCCACCAATAGAGTAATAGGTTTTGGTGTATACCACCTTGTCATTGGCAAGCGCGGTTATACGCATACCATTCTCGTGTAATGACAGATTATCTGAATGAAAATTCATGCAACTATCGACCGGGAATTCAACCTGGTGCTGACCATTTGCCAGCGTCAGGCGGCCCGTGGTATTCACATCCTCAATAAAATGAGGAATGGCATCGATATCCACACTATCAGGTAAGTTACCTGCCAGTCCCATAATAATGGCGATATCGGTATGGTGGCCTTTTCCCGTCAATGACAGGGAACCGTAGACGTCAACCACAATACGTGTGACGGCGTGTAAAATACCCTGGGTAATTAAGTCGTCAGTAAATTGTTTACCCGCTTTCATCGGACCGACGGTATGAGAACTTGATGGGCCAATACCGATTTTGAAAATGTCGAATACGCTAATCATGATCTACCACCTATGGCGTCAACAGACTTGAAAGAGAGAAAGCCGCCCGGGAGGCGGCTTGAAAATACTTAGCTAGCCAGCGAGTAAGCGATAGCGGAGATAGCAATCAGGCCGATAACAACAACGAATACGTTGCTGATATGACCGCTATATTTGCGCATGGCAGGGACTTTATTAATGGCATACATAGGCATCAGGAACAGAATCATTGCGATAACTGGGCCGCCTAATGTTTCAATCATGCCGAGAATGCTAGGGTTCAGGGTGGCAACAATCCAGCAAGTAACCAGCATGAAGATAGCGGTCAGACGGTTCAGTTTGTTCAGTTCAATATTCTTACCTTTGCTACGCAACGATTTGATTACCATACCGTTGAAACCTTCACGAGCTCCCAAATAGTGGCCGAGGAAGGATTTAGTAATAGCAATGATAGCAATGATTGGTGCCATCCAGGCGATGACTGGCGCTTGGAAGTGGTTAGCCAGATAAGACAGAATCGAGATGTTCTGTGCTTTAGCCGCCGCCAGGTCAGCAGGTGACAGGCTCAGTACGCAGCTGAATACGAAGAACATTACAGTGATAACCATCATGATATGAGCACGAGCCAGGATGCTTGAGCATTTTTTCTCTGCCTCTTCACCGTACTCTGCACGTTTGGCTACGGCAAAAGAAGAAATAATAGGTGAATGGTTGAAAGAGAATACCATAACAGGGATAGCCAGCCAGAGTGTTAACCACAGACCACTACCCATAGTTTCACTGTTGAAGGTCAGCGTTTCTAAAGCGGCTCCGCTCCAGTTAGGAATCAGATAAAGTGCGAGAATCATCAGCGCGGCAACAAAAGGGAAGACCAGCACGCTCATCGCTTTAACGATCATTTGTTCACCGAAACGAACAATGGTCATCATCGCCACAATCAGGATCAATGACAGCAGAGCCCGAGGCGGTGCGGTCATACCTAACTGGTGAGTGATGAAGCTGTCAACGGTATTGGTGATAGCCACACTATAAACCAGCAAAATAGGGTAGATGGCAAAGAAATAGAGTAAGGTAATCAACTTACCTGCGCCAATACCAAAGTGTTCCTCTACGACTTCGGTGATATCTTCGCCCGGGTTTTTACCAGACAGAACAAATCGAGTTAAACCGCGGTGTGCAAAGAAGGTCATTGGAAAAGCCAGGATTGCCATGATGATCAGGGGGATCATCCCGCCGACACCGGCGTTTATTGGTAAAAACAGTACACCCGCTCCAATTGCAGTCCCATAGAGACCAAGCATCCAGATAGTGTCAGACTTGCGCCAGGCGCTTTTTGCTGCTGCGGGGGCGATGCTGCCCTTTTGAGTGGTTTCCATTAAGATTCTCCAAGGATTTGTTTAATGCAATTTTTAAATTCTGTAAGTTAAAACACTGCTTCAGTATTAACCGTTAAAACTAAATTCTGTATTCGGCCTTTATATTGAGAGTTATTGACCGTAATTATCGGCGGGCGGAAAGATACATTTATGTTGAAGTTGTATCAGTGATCGCGATCTCAATTACAATAAATAACTTTGAATGAGTAGTAATCCCGCATAAACCTCTGCCAAGAGGTTCTCTGATAAAATTTATTTGTATAAATACTAGCACCAACAGATGATGTGATACTTTGATTAAAGATAAATAAAATGTTTTTCACTAAAAAATTAACCGTAAACAGAATATTTAAAAACCAGGTTACATATTCGCAATATTTTGACTTGTATCAAAAGTTGTAATAAATAACTCATTGTTTTAAATGTATCTGTATAAAAAATGATCGCGTGGTTAATGTTAAATAAATGTATCTAACTGCTTGTTTTTTAGGGAAAGAGAAAGGGCAGGAAATCAAACGATGAGATTATTTTTCTGGGGATGAAGGCATAAAGGTATTTAAAAAAAAGCGGTCATATGACCGCTTTGATTAAATTAACGACAGATTTCATAGCAGGGAACATAGGCACTGCCGGGCAGCTTCATTCGTTGTTGTTCAACAAAGCCCTGCAGGAGTTCATCCATTTGCTGCATCATGCGGGTATCACCATGGATTTTATACGGACCGAACTGTTTAATGGCTTGAATACCGATATCTTTTACGTTGCCAGCCACAATGCCTGAAAATGCCCTGCGCAATGAAGCGGCCAGCTGTTCCGGGGGCTGGTCTGAATACAGTTTTAAATCAGCCATATTTTCATGGGTGGGTTCAAAAGGCTTTTGTAGATCAGGTGCAATACGGATTGACCAGTTAAAGCTGTAGGCGTCCCCACTTTCACGGCGACTTTCTTTTACCCGGGGCATCGCTTTTTTCATCATTCGCGCGACTTCTGCAGCATCATCAATAATGATTTTATAATGACGACGGGCCTGTTCTCCCAGCGTATTTACAATAAACTCGTCCAGTACCCGGAAGTAATCCTCACTCTCTTTCGGGCCAGTAAGGATCAGTGGTAGTACCTGATCCTGGTTATGTGGGTTCATCATTATGCCCAGCAGATAGAGGAATTCTTCTGCGGTACCCACTCCTCCCGGAAAAATGATAATGCCATGAGCGATGCGAACAAAAGCTTCAAGACGCTTTTCAATATCGGGCATGATAATCAGTTCATTGACCAATGGGTTAGGTGGTTCCGCCGCGATAATAGAAGGCTCAGTCATGCCGATAAAGCGCCCGTCTTTATAGCGTTGTTGGGCATGGCCTACCGCTGCGCCTTTCATTGGTGCTTCCATCGCCCCCGGGCCACAGCCAGTACAAATATCCAGTTCACGGAGGCCGAGTTGTGTTCCTACTTGACGAGCGTAGAGATATTCTTTTTCATTAATAGAGTGACCGCCCCAGCAAACCACTAAATTTGGTGCCTCACCCACATGCAGTGCGCGGGCGTTGCGTAGAATAGAGAACACCATATTCGTGGTGTAGATAGACTCATCATGATGTGGCTGAGTTGAACGGCTTAAATGGGCAATCTGGCCATTAACAAATACAATGTCGCGTAACACAGCAAACAGATTTGCTTGTAAGGCGCGAATGATTCGCCCGTCAACAAAGGCCTCTTCGGGGGGATTAATCAGCTCGAGTTTGACTCCTCGTTCACGGCGTAACACGTTTATATCAAAATTCTCGAAACGCGAAAGTAGTTCGGTACTGCTATCCGTCTGGCTTCCAGAATTCAGTACCGCCAGTGAGCAATTACGGAAGAGCTGATAAAGGTCACTACTGGCCGTGCATTTAAGCATATCGACTTCCAGTTGTGACAACATATCCATTGAACCAAGTGGGCTAACATGTGTAATCAAGTGCACTCCTTAGGTAACGAAACTCTTATCCTTAAACTCTACAATTTGTGTCTGGAATTGCGATTTTAACTCTGGGTGGCTCCCTGGCATTATGGTATGACAGGGATATTGCATATTTATTGACGAACCAAACGACCAAACGTCGGATGAAAATGAGTATTAGTTCGCCATGGATTAATATCCAGCCCACCTCGACGAGTATAGCGTGCATAGACACTTAACGCCTGTGGGTGACAGTAACGCTGGATGTCGTTAAAAATACGCTCCACGCACTGTTCATGGAATTCATTATGATGACGGAAAGAGACTAAGTAACGCAGGAGTTTTTCCCGGTTGATTTTCGGACCTTTATAGTCGATCTGAACGGAACCCCAGTCCGGCTGATGGGTTATCAGGCAGTTAGATTTTAGTAGGTGACTGACCAGTGTTTCTTTGACTGGCTCGTCAGATACGGCGTTGGCAAGATAGTCTGCATTGAATTCGTAGTTATCAATAACAATATCCTGGTCATCAATACATTCGCCCTGTAATGGGACTAATTGCTGAGTTTCCAGTTCATCCAGTCGAAATAACACCACGCTGACATCACCCTGGGCGCAAGCGCTTAAATCACGCTGAAGGGTTTCCCGGACAGCATCCCAGTTGGCAAATTGGGTTTGGTTAAAGCTATTGAGAAAGAGTTTAAAACTTTTTGATTCAATCAAATTAACACTATTGGCATCGATCTGGACATGGCCAACAGCCACTTGTGGCAGACCATTTTTGTTTAGCCATGAGAGTTCATAAAGCGTCCAGATATCCCCGCCATGAAAGGGTAACGTTTGACCATTGAGCTCAGGGAAATCACGATTAAGACTGCGAGGAACACCCTGCAGTAGTGTCGGTTGGTACTTATCCTGATAAGAGGTTGCTTTACCCAGTGTCAGGCCACGCAGAGCCTGATGATTTTCATCGAACATATTTCACCGTATTGAAGGTACAATCAGACCATATTGTACCAAAGCTAGCATGAGTGAGAAATTAATGAACGAAATTAGCCAGTCCCTACAGCAATTCACCCAGCGATTCTGTGCTAAATGGCAGCAGGAAACGGAGGGAAACCCATCCAGCGAGGCATTGTATGGGATACCCTCGCCTTGCATACAGCATACCGCAGGTGGTGCTGTTTTCTGGAAGCCTCAACCTTTTTTTCCTGAAAGCGATTTAAGTGCAGTAGAGCGGGCGCTTGAAATCACTCTCCATCCTGATATCCATCACTTTTACACCACGCAGTTTGCC
Organism: Citrobacter sp. JGM124; assembly: GCF_018257795.1. GTDB lineage: Bacteria > Pseudomonadota > Gammaproteobacteria > Enterobacterales > Enterobacteriaceae > JGM124. Next base: position 147,582 of record NZ_JAERJD010000009.1, read on the forward strand.
GGGGATATGCTTGCGCTTTCTGGTACCCAGAAACTGACGCTGTTGCAAGCATGGAGTGGGGATGATTTCCAGCGCGTGCAAGAAAATCTTATTGGTCATTTAGTGACACAAAAGCGACTAAAACTGTCCCCGACTCTTTTTCTGGCGACCACGGAAGATGACATGGAAGTGATATCGATTTGCAACTTGACAGGAGAGGTATTGATTGAAAAAATCGGTACTACTCAACGTAACGTACTTTCCCCTTCGTTGACGATCTTTTTGGATACCCTCGACCCGTTGGTAGATTAATTGCCCAATCATTTTGGTGTAAGATATTTCTTACATGAGCTGTGCGACATCTCTGAAATGTGACTCGAATTTATATTTGGCCAATTAATATATTATTTATATTACATTCAGTTGCAGAATTTCTATCGATGTAACATTGATAATTTTAACGTGATGCCATTTCGAGTATCTTGTTATCGCCCCCCAAATAAACGATCCTATCACCACGACATGAAGTCGCTGAAACACAAAAAATCAAATTGTTGTGTTGATGTAAGGATAGTTCGCCAGGATGGCGTAAAGGACTACTTCATAGATGAAGTGCGGAGTGGCTCAGGAAGAGCTAATGGACACCTCCAGGATGGAGAACGTGAGCTGCAACAGGATGTGCAGTGTGTCAAGGAGACTCAAGGACATTGTATCAGCATGATACGATGAATACTGCAGGACGCAGTTGCAATGGACTGTAGGTCAATAGACCGAGGGACACAGTTGTCACGGATGAGCAGGGAGCACAAAAGTAGCAGGATTAGCTACGGAACGAATCGGGAGCACTGTTAATACAGTGCTCCCTTTTTTTATCTCGTTTTTCCTGGCCATACAGGAGAGGCGGCGCTGATGTAATTAAAGACCATTGTCATTTCTTCCCCGCAAGGTTTTTTCCGGTAAGCCTAAGAAATGTTATCCTGTACCCTCTATTGTTATTGCAGCTTAAGGTTCTCATGGATAGCCAGACTCAAGTACGTCAATACTTAATTAATATTGAGCAGGTTTTGCGTGATCACGCGTTATGGCAGGAAACATTGCCAGATCCTGCTGCTTTAGACAGCACCCAACCTTTTTGCATGGATACATTGGATCCTGTTGAGTGGTTACAGTGGGTTTTAATTCCCCGGATGCATGCCCTGCTTGATAGTCAACGGGCACTTCCCGGAGAGTTTGCTGTGGCACCTTATTATGAAATGGCTCTGGATAGCTCTCGCTGTGAACGGGAGCCATTGCTGGCGGTATTACTGGAATTGGATGCTTTCTTTAATCCGGTGCCATCCTGATGCTGGATATTATTTATCAGGATGAGTGGTTGGTTGCGGTGAATAAACCCTCTGGATGGCTGGTTCATCGTAGCTGGTTAGACCGGCATGAAACACGAATAGCGATGCAAACTGTGCGAGATCAGATTGGACAGCATGTGTTTACTGTTCACCGCCTGGATAAGCCAACGTCAGGCGTGTTGTTGATGGGATTATCCAGTGAGGTGGGGCGTTTACTATCGCAACAGTTTGAACAGCGCCAAATTCAAAAACGCTATCATGCGGTAGTCCGTGGCTGGCTGGAAGGCGAGGACCTGCTGGATTACCCCTTGCTTGAAGAACAGGACAAAATTGCAGATAAATTCACGACACAAGATAAGCTTCCTCAGGAGGCGATAACTCACTATCGCAGCCTGGCCACTGTCGAAATGCCGGTGGCAGTAGGGCGTTATTCTACTGCCCGTTATAGTCTGATCGAACTGGAGCCGCAAACGGGACGCAAACATCAGCTTCGCCGTCATATGGCACATTTGCGTCACCCTATTATTGGCGATTCCAGGCATGGTGATTTACGTCAAAACCGGGGTGCTGCAGAACATTTCGGCTGTCAGCGTTTGATGTTGCATGCCAGCCAGCTCTCTTTGATTCACCCGATAACGGGTGCCACACTCAGATTACGGGCTGACCTTGATACGACCTGGACGAACATGTTATCCCAGTTTGGCTGGCGAGGTTTGTTATCAGACATTGAGCCTGTCACTGCTGAACAGAGCGATTAATCGTGAATGGTTCGCGTTGTAACACGTGACCATCTATGTTGGTTCTGGGGGCTCAGGTTCGTGGGCAGTGAAACGAGAGGCTCATGGTCTTTATGGTATGAACTATCGTGTGTACAGCAGTAATACTGCTGATTAATAAGGAATAGTGAGATGGCTGAAATAGGTATCTTTGTCGGTACATTGTACGGAAATGCGCTGTTTGTGGCGGAAGAAGCTGAAGCGATTTTGAGCCAGCATGGGCACAGTGTCAAAGTGTTTGAAGACCCTGAATTATCGCACTGGCAGTATTATCGCCATCATTACGTCCTGGTTATTACCTCCACCACCGGGCAAGGTGATTTACCTGAGAGTATTGTTCCTTTATTTCAGGCGATTAAAAATGAGGTAGGGTATCAGCCAGACCTGCGTTATGGATTAATCGCGCTGGGTGACAGCAGCTATGATCTCTTTTGTGGTGGTGGCAAGCAATTTGATGCCCTGTTACAGGAGCAAGGTGCAACTCGTCTTGGCGATGTGTTATTGGTCGATGCCAGTGAAAATCCGGAACCTGAATTTATTACTAATCCGTGGGTAGAACGGTGGGCTTTATTGCTCGCACAATAGGACCATACCAGGAATGGCTAATCCCATTTTCAACCTTCTCCGTTAGCGGTTGAGGATGTTTTAATTCGGAAAAAGGGAAGCGTTTTGCTCTCCTTTTTTCATCGGCTGATGTGTATTATTTTGATGTGTCAGCTCTCCTGATGGTGTCAGGGTGTTTCAGAGCAGCCGTGGCTCTCTTCATTTGGTGGTGTATTTTTTGTTCGACGGTAAGCCCCTGGTGAGGTGTTAAATTTTTTACCAAAAGTCCTGGTAAAGGATTGCTGTGAATCAAAGCCATAGCGGACTGAAATATCAAGAATTCGATCGGTGGTATTTTTAAGATCTTGTGCTGCCAGCTCAAGTTTGTGCTCTCTGATGTAGGCTCCCAGACTTTTGCCGGCCCACCCTGTGAACATGCGCTGTAAATACCATTTAGAGTATCCAGACTGTTTTGCTACGTCTTCAATACGCAGGGGACGCTGCAAGTTGTTGTTTACCCATTTAAGCAGGGATTCCATAAAATCGTCAGGCATGGACATATCACCTCCTTCTTGTACCTTATTATGCTGATATCAATCTAAATCATGGCCTGGCATTTGTGTGGTTATGCCATTAACTGATTCAGAACAATTTTTCCATTTTTGAGTGAGTAAACACTCATTATAGGTGTGAGATGTCAACCGTCAATAAAATTTACGGTATGATACACAGAAGAACAATAAATCAGGGCCTGACGATGCAGAAGGGGCCATTCTTGAAATCAGTGAGGTATTGTGGCTCGTCCAAAAAGTGAAGATAAAAGATTAGCGTTACTGGATGCGACAACTGAAGCTATAGCGGAGCATGGTCTGGGGGCTGCTACGTCCCTTATTGCCAAAAAAGCGGGCGTCGCTGAAGGAACGTTATTCCGTTATTTTGCTACTAAAGATGTGTTATTCAACGATGTTTATCACCATCTTAAGTGGCTGCTGGGAAAGCAGTTGATGAAAACATATAACCGTGAATTACCGGTTGAAGCGCGTTCTCGTGAATTATGGAACGGTTACATTAACTGGGGACTGGTCAATATTGATGCCAGAAAGGCGATGAGTCAGTTGGCGGTATCAGGAAAAATTACCAAAGATACACTTCAAAAAACGCATGATGAGTTTCCAGAGTTACGCCAGCTTTCAAATGAAAGTATCACCAATGAGTATCTGACCTGCGGGGAAAACCCTTTTGCGGATGCTATATTCTTTGCCCTGGCGGAAACGACAATGGAGTTTGCCGCCAGGGAGCCTGAACGTAAACAAGACTATATTATTGCAGGGTTTGACGTAATGTGGCATGGCATGACAAAGGCCTGAATATTCAGTTAATTCAGGTAGTTCTGCGCCACATTTGCCACATTATCCATTTCATCCAGTAATTCGAGAATTTCTGGCTCCAGTGCTTCAGGAGCGACGCCTCTGCTTAACTCGGTTTCTAAAATTAAGCAGAGTTTTTTCAAGTTCGGTACACCACTATAGCTACAGCTGCCATGCAACTTATGAATAATATCTTTGATCCCTTGAGGATTATTACCAAACAGCTGTTTTTCCAGTACCTCACGAACTTCAGGCATAAACTCCAGTAACATTTTTAGCATATCCTGGGCCAGACTGACTTTATTCGCCGCCTGAGTGAGGGCTAATTCCCAGTCGAAGGTGAGATCTGTTTTTGGCTCAGATGGCGGATTATCGCTCGGGGACACCAGTGTGGCATTGTTGAGTGTATTCATCTGATAGTGCAGCAGAATGTTTTGGAGTTTCTTTTCTTCAATGGGTTTTGCCAGGTAGTCGTTGATACCAGCAATAAGCAGTTTTTCTTTTTGTCCTGCCATGGCGTGTGCGGTGACGGCAATGACAGGTGTATTTTTATGATGCGGCAGCTGACGAATCAGCTCACAGGCACGAATTCCATCAATTTCAGGCATCTGAATATCCATCAGTATTAAATCCAGTTCCATTTGACGGGCTTGCTCCAGCGCCTGTAGAGCATTACTACACAGCACCACATGTTGCACTTTATCCTTCAGTAAGGCGCTGAGAAGTTTGAGGTTAGCAGGATTGTCATCTACAGCCATCACCGTCATCGGGAGCTTACCATCAGTAGTCACTTTTGGCGGCGCAATAACAGGATGATGATAGCTTTCCAGTAAGAGCGGGAATAAACGTGTTGAAGTGATCGGTTTTAATAAACAACCGGTAACGCCCTGGCGTTTAAACTCCTCAGCGTGGATCTGTGCCTGACAAGGCAGTGCGAGAATCAAACAGTCGCTTAATGTTGCTGCGTGTTCCAGATTGATATGTGCCAGGGGCTGAGTTTCGTTTAAGGTAACAGGAACGCCAATCAATAAAATATCAAAGTGTTCGTCTGGTAGCCCGGAGAGGGACGGTGTGTGTATGACAGAAAGTGGTGTGTTCTGAAGCAAATTCAGGGTACTTTGAGCCGCATTCACATTGGCTTCAACATAAGCAATTCGACGCCCCGCCAGCTTGTTCATTGCATTATTATTCAGGACAGCATGCGGGTTTAAGTCAAGATTAATATAAAACCAGAAGGTTGAGCCGCTATCCGGCTTACTGTGGAAGGATATCTCCCCCCCCATTTCATTAACCAGCTTTTGAGTGATCACCAGTCCTAGACCCGTCCCCCCGTGGCGGCGAGAGATGCTCGCATCGGCCTGACGAAATGCCTGAAAAAGTCGTGACTGTTCCTGCTCTGGGATACCGATACCGGAATCATGAATTTGCATTTCAATCTGAACTTTGTTGTTACCCTCAGTACGCTTTTGCACCAGGATATCGATATTGCCCGTTTCTGTGAATTTTATGGCATTGCCAGTAAGGTTAGTAATTATTTGCTGTAAACGTAGAGGGTCACCAATGACATTATCCGGGACATCGTTTTGGATATTCAGCGTCAGCTCAAGCCCTTTTTCATGGGCAGATTGTGCAAGCAACGTGATCGCTTCATCCAAAATATTTCGCAGTGGGAAGGGGATATTTTCCAGCACTAACTTCCCTGCCTCTAGTTTAGAGAAGTCCAGCACATCGTTAATAATTGTCAGGAGGTTATTGGCAGAACGCTCAATGGTAAATAAATAGTCCCTCTGAGTCGTATTCAATTCTGTTTTTAACGTCAGACGCGTAAAACCGATGACGCCATTAAGTGGCGTTCTCAGTTCATGAGACATATTGGCTAAAAACTCAGACTTGATGCGTACTGCCTCCTGGGCCTTCTTCTTGGCTAAATCCAGTTCGACATTTTGAATTTCCATCTGCTCAAGGGTTTCACGCAAGTCGGACGTTGCCTGATCGACATTGTGCTGCATCTCTTCATGGTAGGCAGTCAGAGACATGGCCATCGAGTTAATACCATTCTTCAACATATCCAGCTCGCCGAGCATAAATCCTTCAGCACGACTGTCTAACTGACCGCGTCTTATACGGTCAACCGTATTCACCATGTTGCGAATGGGCCCTGTAACATCACGCATTAATCGATAGGCAAACAGCATGGCAATGGCAATACAGGCCAGCATCATCAATGTTGAGGTGAAAATTTCACGATACTGCTGCAGTCTTACTGACTGCAGGTCAAGTTCCATCGCAACATAACCCTGAATTTTTCCCGAATGGCGTTCATCCTGCTCACTTTCATCACTCTGGGAGTAGACTTCAGACATGATGGGGGTGCGGAGGATCATCATATAGCCATCACGGCTAACCGTCAGGTGTGAAGGAATGGCTTCTCCCTCAGGGATTTTTAGCGTAGAAGCATCCGGCTGAAAATTTGAAGTGACAAAAAGTTTATTCTGACGATCGTAAATCGAAATGCCACGCACAATATTTGAGTGTCTGCGGTGGAGGACACTCACCAGATGACGCAGAGGTTCCTTGTCTTTACCATTTATTGCAAATTCGCAAGAAACGGCCAAAGGTTCGATAATACTGACCCCGGCATTCTCTAATTGGTTCTGCAGATCGTTGTAGCGATGAACAACGAAAAAAGTGCTGAGTAATAAACCAATTAGAAGTGTGGGAGCCAGAATCAGGATCATCATGCGTGCACGAAGGCTATAGTTAGTCATGGGATTCCGATAAGGACAATAAAAGAACGTGAAGTAAGATAATATCTCAACGCTATAGTGACTCACTCTACCCTAAAGAGCGCTGCACACTTATGAGTGACATCATAGCAGTAATGGTAAATATTTGGGATTGATTGCCTGAATCACAGGCGAGAATAAATGAGGTGGCGTTATTTCATGATTCACTTCCCGGTGAGTGGTGAAATATCAGGATTCCTGGGTGATGATGATGCTTTTAAAATTATGAACGATAACCGCCCCAGTTTAGTGCTCTAATTCATGTGATCAATCCATCGTGGTGCATCCTTACTGATCGTGATTTATCTTATCACTTGCGGTGATGCTTTTTCATCAATGTACTGAAACTTACCAGTAGCAACACTTTCCCTGCAAAGAGTCAATGAGGATAAGTATCTCTCAAAACTGGAACGTTTTTCGCAAGTAAAGCAGAGCACCATCTCTGTTAACCTGAGCAGCGGGAGATATTGGGGTGTTGGTAACGGTAAAGTAAGCCGCTATGGATGCTATTTAAATTAATCAATAGATGGTTAAAGGATGGGGAACAAGGCGCGATTTATTGCTGTCTATAAGGCTACAAAAAAGTTTGTCAGTATGAAAATGTCAGAAAAAGAGGGGGGCCGGGCAGGATATGCTGACGGTATTGCTGCGCTGATGGCAAAAGAACAATATAATGTTCAGCAGAATTTGGTGACAAATGCCCGCTTTTTTATCGTCATCCGGACGACGTGTTAAGAAACAAACTGGACGTTAATGATATTGATAATACATAATTTTTTTGCTGTATACGATCATGGGCGTATCCCTTAAGTGGGGCGTCTGGTGCCACCAAAAGTCGTGTCGGTATCCTACAATCATCTAACATTGGTGACGTTTAATGTCTTTCTGGGACCTAAAGCACCATTGGCAATAGCTGAGTATGTTTCCCCACACAAGCTACCTGGAGTGTATAGCGCTTATTAAGCGTGATTAAGAGCTTGCTCAGATCCAACGGATCTGATTTCGGTTTCACAGGAGAGAAGAATGGTTGCGGTTAGAAGTGCACATCTCAATAAAGCTGGCGAATTTGCGCCTGAAAAATGGATAGCAAGCCTCGGGATTTCCAACCAGCAGTCGTGTGAGCGTCTGGCCGAAACATGGTCGTATTGTGAGAGTCAAACCAAAGGGCACCCTGATGCCGAATTATTACTTTGGCGCGGCGTTGAGATGGTTGAAATTCTCTCAACACTCAGTATGGATAACGATACCCTGCGCGCAGCCCTGTTGTTTCCTCTCATTGACTCTGGTGTGGTCAGTGAAGAAGTGATGCTGGAAAGCATCGGTAAACCGGTAGTGGCACTGATTCATGGGGTGTGTGATATCGATGCAATCCGTCATCTGAAAGCCACGCACAACGACTCAGTTTCCTCTGAACAAGTCGATAATGTACGACGCATGTTACTGGCGATGGTGGATGACTTCCGTTGCGTTGTGATTAAGCTTGCCGAGCGTATTGCGCATTTGCGAGAAGTGAAGGATGCCCCGGAAGATGAACGTGTTCTGGTGGCTAAAGAATGTACCAATATTTATGCCCCGCTGGCGAATCGACTGGGTATTGGTCAGTTAAAATGGGAAATGGAAGACTACTGCTTCCGGTATTTACACCCGGAAGAGTATAAGCGCATTGCTAAGTTGCTCCATGAGCGCCGTATTGACCGTGAACACTATATTGATGAATTTGTTGCGATGTTGCGATCATCAATGAAAGAAGAGGGCGTTAAAGCAGAAGTCTATGGTCGCCCTAAACACATCTACAGTATCTGGCGAAAGATGCAGAAAAAGCATCTGGCTTTTGACGAGCTGTTTGATGTACGTGCTGTTCGGGTGATTGCTGAACGTTTACAGGATTGCTATGCCGCATTAGGCATTGTTCATACTCACTTCCGCCATTTACCTGATGAATTTGACGATTATGTCGCCAACCCGAAACCTAATGGCTATCAGTCGATTCACACGGTTGTGCTTGGGCCGAATGGTAAGACGATTGAAATTCAAATTCGTACTCGTCAGATGCATGAAGAGTCTGAATTAGGGGTTGCAGCCCATTGGAAATACAAAGAGGGCGGTACACGTAATGCTGGCAGCAGCGGCCATGAAGACCGGATTGCCTGGTTACGTAAACTTATCGCCTGGCAGGAAGAAATGTCAGACTCGGGTGAAATGCTTGATGAAGTGCGTAGCCAGGTATTTGATGATCGGGTCTATGTCTTTACCCCAAAAGGTGATGTGGTTGACCTGCCAACGGGGTCAACGCCACTGGATTTTGCTTACCACATTCACAGTGATGTAGGGCACCGTTGCATTGGGGCAAAAATTGGCGGGCGTATAGTTCCGTTTACTTACCAGTTGCAAATGGGTGATCAGATAGAAGTGATTACTCAGAAGCAACCCAATCCAAGTCGTGACTGGTTAAACCCTAATCTTGGTTACATCACGACAAGTCGTGGTCGGGCCAAAATTCATAACTGGTTCCGTAAACAAGATCGTGACAAGAATATTCTGGCGGGCCGGCAGATCCTCGACGATGAAATTGAACGTCTGGGAGTCAGTCTCAAAGAAGCCGAAAAAACCTTATTACCACGCTATAACTTTAATGATATTGAAGAGTTGCTGGCAGCGATTGGCGGGGGAGACATTCGCCTCAATCAGATGAGCAATTATCTGCAGGCTCAGTTTAACAAGCCAAGCGCCGAAGAGCAGGATGCAGAAGCATTACGTCAACTACAGCAAAAAACTTATTCACCACAGCAGTCACAGCGCAAAGATGATGGCCGTGTCGTTGTCGAAGGTGTTGGCAACCTGATGCACCATATTGCGCGTTGCTGCCAGCCAATTCCTGGGGATGAAATTGTTGGTTTTATTACCCAGGGACGCGGTATCTCTATCCACCAGGCCGATTGCGACCAACTTGCGGAGCTGAAATCTCATGCGCCGGAACGTATTGTCGATGCGGTCTGGGGGGAAAGTTATTCCAGTGGTTACTCACTGGTGGTACGTGTGACGGCGAATGATCGCAGTGGCCTGTTACGCGATATTACGACTATTTTAGCCAACGAGAAGGTCAATGTTCTCGGTGTTGCGAGCCGCAGTGATACTAAACAGCAACTGGCGACGATTGATATGAACATTGAGATTTATAATTTACAAGTCCTGGGTAGAGTCCTGGGGAAACTGAATCAAGTCCCCGATATTATCGATGCCCGACGACTGCATGGTTAAGGCTTTACAGGGGGGAACTCCCCCCTTTGTCTTATCCTGGCCCGTTTATTTTGTTAAGGATGTGTCATGAGTCAGCTAAACCGCCTGCTCGCTATAATGCAGCGTCTGCGTGATCCGGAAAGCGGGTGTCCATGGGATAAAGTACAAACCATGGAAACACTGGCGCCCTATACGTTAGAAGAAGCTTACGAAGTGCTGGATGCCATTGATCGCAATGATATTGATAGCTTACGTGAAGAGCTGGGTGATGTTCTCTTCCAGGTGGTATTTTACGCTCAGATAGCTCAAGAGCAGGGGCAATTTGATTTTGAAGATGTTTGTCAGGCTATTAGTGACAAACTGGAACGGAGACATGCACCAATTTTTGCTAATCACAGTGCTGATACCAGCGAAAAGGTGCTATCCCAGTGGGAAAGTATTAAGCGTGAAGAACGGGCACAAAAAGCGCAGCACTCGGTTCTTGATGATATCCCAGAGGCTTTTCCTGCCTTGATGCGAGCGCAAAAAATACAAAAACGTTGTTCCACTGTGGGGTTCGACTGGGAAACATTGGGCCCGGTACTGGATAAGGTTTACGAAGAAATTGATGAAGTGATGTTCGAGGCGCGTCAGGTTGTGGTTGATGACGAAAAGCTGGAGGAAGAAGTCGGTGATCTACTGTTTGCGACTGTGAATCTGGCTCGTCATTTGGGCACTAAAGCTGAAATGGCACTCCATAAGGCTAATCGCAAATTTGAATCACGCTTCCGCCAGGTTGAGGCTATTATTGCCACACAAGGTCTTACTATGGAAAAAGCGAGCCTGGATGTGATGGAACAGGCCTGGCAACAAGTTAAACAGCAGGAAAAAATTAACTTAACGGTGAATAAGCGCGATAAATCAGTGTAATGACCATAATGGGCGAGAAATTAAACGTGCATTAATCATTTTTATCCATAAATACAATTGGTTGTATTGTTTCTGGTTCGGCCCGCAAATGAAAATTTGTGGCGCCAGCCCTGTTCGGGTATACTACTTTCCCGTCCTGGTACTCCATCGTCTTTAAACCTAACTTCTCAGGTTCAGCATGACAACGAACTATATTTTTGTGACCGGCGGGGTCGTTTCCTCTCTGGGTAAAGGCATTGCCGCAGCCTCTCTCGCAGCTATTCTCGAAGCCCGTGGCCTCAACGTATCCATCATGAAACTCGATCCGTATATCAACGTCGATCCGGGTACCATGAGCCCTATTCAACATGGGGAAGTGTTCGTTACTGAAGACGGCGCTGAAACCGACCTTGATTTGGGTCATTACGAACGTTTTATTCGTACCAAAACGAGTCGTCGTAATAACTTTACGACGGGCCGTATCTACTCAGATGTCCTGCGCAAAGAGCGTCGTGGTGACTATCTGGGGGCAACTGTTCAGGTTATCCCTCATATCACTAATGCCATCAAAGAGCGTATTCTTGAAGGTGGTGAAGGCTATGATGTTGTACTGGTCGAAATCGGCGGTACTGTGGGGGATATTGAGTCTCTGCCGTTCCTTGAAGCGATTCGCCAGATGGCAGTTGAAGTGGGTCGTGAACATACCCTCTATATGCATTTAACACTGGTGCCTTATATGGCTGCCGCGGGTGAAGTGAAAACTAAACCTACTCAGCACTCTGTTAAAGAGCTGCTGTCTATCGGTATTCAGCCAGATGTTCTGATTTGTCGTTCAGATCGTACTGTACCGGCTAATGAACGTGCCAAAATTGCATTGTTCTGTAATGTCCCGGAGAAAGCGGTAATTTCACTGAAAGATATCGATTCCATTTATAAAATTCCAGGCTTATTGAAATCCCAGGGCCTTGACGATTATATTTGTAAACGATTCAGCTTAAGCTGCCCGGAAGCAGACCTGACCGAATGGGAACAGGTTATTTACCAGGAATCCAATCCGACGGGTGAAATCACTATCGGAATGGTGGGTAAATATATTGAGCTGCCTGACGCCTACAAATCAGTTATTGAAGCGCTGAAACACGGTGGGCTTAAAAATCGCCTGACAGTGAACATCAAACTGATTGACTCGCAAGATGTTGAAACGCGTGGGGTTGAAATTTTAAAAGGTCTGGATGCTATTCTTATTCCTGGTGGCTTCGGTTACCGTGGCGTGGAAGGCAAGATTGCCACCGCACGCTATGCACGTGAGAATAAAATCCCTTACCTTGGTATCTGTCTGGGTATGCAGGTTGCCCTGATTGAGTTCGCTCGTAACGTTGCAGGCATGGAAAATGCCAACTCTACAGAATTTGTGCCAGACTGTAAGTATCCGGTGGTTGCATTGATCACCGAATGGCGCGATGAGAATGGCAACGTCGAAGTACGAACTGAAAGCAGTGATTTAGGTGGAACCATGCGTCTGGGGGGGCAGCAGTGCAACCTGGTTGACGGTAGCCTGGTTCGCCAGATGTACAATGAGCCAACCATTGTTGAGCGTCATCGTCATCGTTATGAAGTCAACAACATGTTGTTGAAGCCTATTGAAACCGCAGGGTTACGTGTAGCAGGTCGTTCTGGTGATGACCAACTGGTAGAGATAATCGAAATTCCAGACCATCCGTGGTTTGTCGCTTGCCAGTTCCATCCAGAGTTCACCTCTACACCACGTGACGGGCACCCACTGTTTGCAGGCTTTGTTAAAGCAGCCGGTGAGTATCAAAAGCGGCAGGTTAAGTAGGCAGAGAGTTAGAACAACAACGCGCGACATTATCGCGCGTTGTTTGTCTGGAGTTTTAGTTTAACATTGTGACTTGAGGAAAACTGATTATGTCCAAAATTGTGAAAGTTATCGGTCGTGAAATCATTGACTCCCGCGGTAACCCGACTGTTGAAGCTGAAGTTCACCTGGAAGGTGGTTTCGTAGGCTTGGCAGCTGCACCATCAGGTGCTTCTACTGGTTCCCGTGAAGCACTGGAACTGCGCGATGGTGACAAGTCTCGTTTCTTGGGTAAAGGTGTTCTGAAAGCAGTTGGCGCGGTTAATGGCCCAATTGCTGAAGCTCTGATCGGCAAAGATGCTAAAGATCAGGCTAACATCGATAAGATCATGATTGAGCTCGATGGTACTGAGAACAAATCTAAATTTGGTGCTAACGCAATTCTGGCTGTCTCCCTGGCTGCGGCTAAAGCTGCTGCAGCCTCTAAAGGCCTGCCACTTTATGCTCACATCGCTGAACTGAACGGAACTCCAGGCAAGTACTCTATGCCTCTGCCAATGATGAACATCATCAATGGTGGTGAGCATGCAGACAACAACGTTGATATTCAAGAGTTCATGATCCAGCCTGTTGGCGCTAAAACTCTGAAAGAAGCGGTTCGCATCGGTTCTGAAGTCTTCCATCATCTGGCTAAAGTATTGAAAGCGAAAGGCATGAATACTGCTGTAGGTGATGAAGGTGGTTATGCACCAAACCTCGGTTCTAACGCAGAAGCGCTGGCTGTTATCGCAGAAGCGGTTAAAGCAGCAGGCTATGAACTGGGTAAAGATGTGACCCTGGCGATGGACTGTGCGGCATCTGAGTTCTACAAAGATGGTAAATATGTTCTGGCTGGTGAAGGCAACAAAGCATTTACCTCAGAAGAGTTTACTCACTTCCTGGAAGATCTGACCAAACAGTACCCAATCGTTTCTATCGAAGATGGCCTGGACGAGTCTGACTGGAACGGTTTTGCTTACCAGACCAAAGTTCTGGGCGACAAAATTCAGCTGGTAGGTGACGATCTGTTCGTTACTAATACCAAAATCCTGAAAGAAGGTATTGATAAAGGCATTGCTAACTCAATCCTGATCAAATTCAACCAGATCGGTTCTCTGACTGAAACTCTGGCTGCAATTAAAATGGCGAAAGATGCAGGCTACACCGCCATCATCTCTCACCGTTCAGGTGAAACTGAAGATGCAACCATCGCTGACCTGGCGGTAGGTACTGCAGCCGGCCAGATCAAAACCGGTTCTATGAGCCGTTCAGACCGTGTAGCTAAGTACAACCAGCTGATTCGTATCGAAGAAGCACTGGGTGATGCAGCACCATTCAATGGTCTGAAAGAAGTTAAAGGCCAGTAATTATTTACGGTTAACGTAAATGTGAAAAAAACCCGCCGCGGCGGGTTTTTTTATTATGTTTTCAGCATGTTGCTCTGAGTGAACTCCGAATACAAGTGCCTGATGGGTTATGGTGATCTATTGCCTGGTATTCGTCATTTTGAGGATAACCAGACCACCACTTACACCCTTTAACGCTTTACCTGTGAACTCATAGCCATCATCTGCGATAATCAGTTTTTATCATTATCAACGGAAGAATTATGCAGTATCCGATAAACGAGATGTTCCAAACCCTGCAAGGGGAGGGTTTTTTTACTGGCGTACCCGCCATTTTTATTCGTCTGCAAGGGTGCCCGGTAGGTTGTGCCTGGTGTGATACTAAGCATACTTGGGATAAGCTCGCGGATCGTGAAGTTTCTTTATTTAGCATATTAGCAAAAACCAAAGAAAGCGATAAATGGTCTGCGGCCAGTGCCAGTGACCTGCTGGCCATCATTGGTCGACAAGGTTATTCTGCGCGTCATATTGTTATTACGGGTGGCGAACCCTGTATTCATGATTTAACGCCCCTGACCCAGCTGTTGGAAGATAACGGCTTCAGCTGCCAGATAGAAACCAGCGGGACTCATCCTGTGCAGTGCACCGAAGGTACTTGGGTGACCGTTTCACCAAAGGTAAACATGCGTGGTGGCTATGATGTACTCAGCCAGGCGATGGAACGTGCGAATGAGATTAAACATCCGGTAGGACGGGTTCGGGATATAGAAGCCCTGGATTTGCTGCTTGAAACCTTACCCCTGCGTAAAAATCGTATTATTGCCTTGCAGCCAATCAGCCAGAAAGAAGATGCAACACGCCTGTGCATTGAAACCTGCATTGCCCGCAACTGGCGACTCTCAATGCAAACCCATAAATATCTGAATATTGCCTAATCAGACCTTTGAAACGCTGGCAGCGATTCAGGTGGTGCCAGCGTGACTCTTCAGTACAGAGGTTATCCCCGATAGACGCAACCCGCGGTACAAGTCTCTTTCACCATTACTGCACTCAGTAATGGCAGTACCGGTTTCATCTCTTGCCAAATCCACTGGGCGAGTACCTCACTGGTGGGATTCTCAAGGCCGGGAATATCATTCAGATAATAGTGATCCAGCTTGTCATAGGTGGGTTTAAACGCGGCTTTTAGCTCAGAAAAATCAATGATCCAGCCGGTATATGGGTCTACTTCACCGGTTATTTCCAGACGGACCATAAATGAGTGACCATGCAAACGGCCACACTTATGACCAGGAGGAACATGAGGCAAGTGATGGGCGGCTTCGAAGGTAAAATCTTTGAATAAAGTGGTGGGCATAAAACATATCTCTAAAGGCTAAAAACCGGCGGATGATAACGGAAAGTCGTTTTTTTCGCATTAACTAAACTTTCTTGAATTATTATTGAATGTGAGAGTTACATGCTTCTTAAAATAAAGTCATTTATATCAATGAGTTAAATAACCTGTTTTACCACTAATGTTTATCTGAAATTACGGTTAGGCATTTTGGTTATTTGTTATTGCTAACCTGTCTTTAATTGTTGTTAACTCACTCGTTAACTTAGTGCCATTACCTTTAATAAGCCCTTTCGTTTCAGCAACCGGAATCCTATAACGCATGACAACTCAGGCTCCTCCGGCCACAATGCTTCCCCTGAATCAGGAGCAACTGGCCCACCTTCAGGCGGTGACAACCGACCTTTCTCATACCCAGCTAGCCTGGTTGTCCGGTTATTTCTGGGGAATGGTTAATCAACAACCGCACGTTTCTGGCGATGTAATTTCCCCGGTACAGGCGGCTGTCGTGGCTGATACCCCGACCATTACCCTGATTTCCGCATCTCAAACCGGTAATGCACGGCGAGTGAGTGAGCAATTACGGGACGAACTATTGGCCGCTGGACTCAGTGTGAACCTGGTCAATGCTGGAGATTATAAATTTAAGCAAATCGCTCAGGAAAAACTGCTGATCATCATTACCTCCACTCAAGGGGAGGGGGAAACACCTGAAGAGGCTGTTGCGCTGCATAAATTCCTTTTTTCAAAGAAAGCCCCTCGTCTGGAAGGCAGTGCCTTTGCTGTTTTTAGCCTTGGTGATTCTTCGTATGAGTTTTTTTGCAAAGCGGGAAAAGATTTTGACTCTCGCCTGGCTGAACTTGGTGCGGAACGCCTGCTTGAGCGCGTTGATGCTGATGTCGAGTATCAGCCAGTGGCTAAAACATGGTGCAATAATCTGGTCACCCGTCTGAAAGCTCGCGTACCTGGGGTGGTAACCACTGCAGCAGTACCTGACACCCAGGCTGCTCACCAGGATTTGTATAGCAAAGCGTCACCGCTGGCAGCATCCCTGGCGGTTAACCAAAAAATTACAGGTCGGGCTTCCGATAAAGATGTCCGCCACATTGAAATCGATCTTGGTGATTCTGGCCTGCGTTATCAGCCAGGAGATGCACTGGGTGTCTGGTATCATAACTCACCAGCACTGGTCCACGAGCTGGTGGAACTACTGTGGCTTAACGGTGACGAAACGGTAACCATTGACGGGAACTCGTTGTCACTCAATGACGCTTTGACCACACATTTTGAACTGACGGTAAATACCGCCGGTATTGTTGAACAATATGCCCAGCTGACGCGTAATACACAACTGCTGGAATGGGTTGGTGATAAAGGGAGCTTGCAGCGCTATGCGGAGACAACTCCCATTGTTGATATGGTGCGTTTCGCACCGGCAGAGCTTACGGCAGAACAGCTAACGGGTTTATTACGTCCATTGACGCCTCGTTTGTATTCTATCGCCTCCTCCCAGGCTGAAGCGGAAAATGAAGTGCATATTACCGTCGGTGTTGTGCGTTATGAAATTGAAGGTCGTTCCCGTACCGGTGGCGCATCAGGGTTCCTTGCTGATCAGCTTGATGAGGATGGAGAAGTCCGCGTGTTTATTGAACACAACGATAATTTCCGCCTGCCTGCAGACCCTGAAACACCTGTCATTATGATTGGTCCAGGGACAGGTATTGCTCCTTTCCGCGCTTTTATGCAGCAGCGTGATAACGACGGGGCTACAGGTAAAAACTGGCTGTTCTTTGGTAACCCGCATTTTACTGAAGATTTTCTCTATCAGGTTGAATGGCAGCGTTATGTTAAAGAAGGCCTGTTGACCCATATCGACTTGGCTTGGTCGCGTGATCAAGAACATAAAATTTACGTACAAGATAAACTGCGCGAAAAGGGTGCAGAATTGTGGCGCTGGATCCAAGAGGGTGCGCATATTTACGTTTGTGGTGATGCCAGCCGTATGGCCAAAGACGTTGAGCAAGCATTACTTGACGTGATTTCCGAGCAGGGGGGGATGGATACCGAAACTGCAGATGAATTTTTAAGTGAGTTGCGCGTTGAGCGCCGTTATCAGCGAGATGTCTACTAATGAGTGAAAAACACCCCGGACCCCTGGTGGTCGAAGGTAAACTGGTCGATGCTGAACGTTTAAAGCGCGACAGTAACTATTTACGTGGAACCATCAAGGAAGACTTGCAGGATGGTCTGACTGGTGGTTTCAATGGTGATAACTTTTTGCTGATCCGCTTTCACGGTATGTACCAGCAGGACGACCGTGATATTCGAGCTGAACGTGCCGAGCAGAAACTCGAGCCGCGCCATGCCATGATGTTACGTTGCCGTTTACCCGGGGGGATCATCTCACCTCAACAATGGATGGCTATCGATAAGTTTGCTGCGGATAAAACGCTCTATGGCAGCATTCGACTCACCAACCGTCAAACATTTCAGTTTCACGGAATTCTGAAGAAAAATGTTAAGCCCGCGCATGAAATGCTGCACGAGGTCGGGCTGGACGCCCTGGCAACGGCGAATGATGTGAATCGTAACGTTCTGTGTACCTCCAATCCTGTTGAGTCAGAGCTGCACCAGGAGGCATATGAATGGGCGAAAAAACTTTCAGAGCACTTGCTGCCACGCACTCGGGCTTACGCCGAAATCTGGTGGGATAAAGAGAAAATAGCCACCACCGATGAGGAGCCGATTCTCGGGGCGACTTATTTGCCGCGTAAATTTAAAACGACCGTGGTCATCCCGCCACAGAACGATGTTGATCTCCACGCGAATGACATGAACTTTGTGGCGATTGCTGAGAATGGCAAACTGGTCGGTTTTAACTTACTGGTTGGCGGTGGTTTGTCTATCGAGCACGGTAATAAAAATACCTATGCCCGCACTGCCAGCGAATTTGGTTATATTCCGTTAGAGCATACCCTGGCGGTCGCTGAAGCGGTGGTCACGACGCAACGTGACTGGGGTAACCGCACCGACCGTAAAAATGCGAAAACCAAATACACCCTGGAACGTGTCGGTGTTGATGTTTTCAAAGCTGAAGTCGAACGCCGTGCTGGTATTACGTTTGAACCGATACGTGAGTATAAATTTACAGGGCGTGGCGACAGAATCGGTTGGGTGAAAGGTATTGATGATAAATGGCATCTGACTCTGTTTATCGAAAATGGTCGTATTCTGGATTACCCGGATAAGCCTTTGAAAACCGGATTACTGGAGATTGCTCGTATCCATCAGGGAGACTTCCGCCTGACGGCTAACCAAAATTTGATCGTTGCCGGTGTGCCAAAAAGTGAGAAGGCCAAGATAGAGAAACTGGCAAAAACCCATGGTTTAATGGATTCAGTCACACCACAACGTGAAAATTCAATGGCTTGTGTTTCTTTCCCTACTTGCCCACTGGCCATGGCGGAAGCCGAACGTTTCTTGCCTCAGTTTGTGACCAAAATCGAGCAGGTACTGGTGAAACACAATGTACCTAATGAGCATATCGTCACCCGAGTAACAGGGTGCCCGAACGGTTGTGGGCGTGCCATGCTGGCTGAAATAGGACTGGTGGGTAAAGCTCCTGGTCGCTATAACTTGCATATTGGTGGTAATCGCACAGGCACCCGTATTCCACGTATGTACCAGGAAAATATTACTGAGCCAGAAATTCTCGCCTCAATTGATGATCTGGTAGGACGCTGGGCAAAAGATCGTAAGGGGAAAGAGGGATTTGGGGATTTTACCGTCCGTACTGGCATTATTCGCCCAGTGCTTGACCCCGCCCGTGACCTCTGGGACTAGAACGTTTATTTATGGCCGCCTGCTACACCATTATGGTTAGCAGGCGGATAGCCATACACCCCAGTTATTTTATCTACAGTCGAGTTGCTTATGTCCGTATTCATCTTAGATGATTTAAATAAATTGCCACCCGAAGAACAAGTTCAGGCTCTGGCAGATGTGAATCAAGAGCTTGAAACACTGACTGCACAGCAGCGTGTAGCCTGGGCACTGGAACATTTACCTGGCGAGTTTGTTCTCTCTTCCAGCTTTGGTATTCAGGCGGCAGTATGCCTGCACTTGGTCACCCAGCAGTTGCCTGAAATCCCTGTTATTCTCACCGATACAGGTTACCTGTTTGCAGAAACCTATCAATTTATCGACGAATTGACCGACGTGTTAAAGCTTAACCTTAAAGTCTATCGTGCACCAGAAAGCGCCGCCTGGCAGGAAGCACGCTATGGAAAACTTTGGGAGCAGGGGGTTGAGGGCATAACCCGCTACAACGAGATAAATAAAGTTGAGCCGATGAATCGGGCGTTACATGAGCTTCAGGCTCAAACGTGGTTTGCTGGTTTACGCCGTGAACAGTCTACTAGCCGGGCTAAACTTCCAGTGCTCGGTATTCAGCGTGGCGTACTGAAGTTCTTGCCGATTATCGACTGGGATAATCGGACGGTGTACCAGTATCTTACTGCTCACGGGCTAAAGTACCACCCACTTTGGGATGAAGGCTATCTCTCTGTGGGCGATACTCACACTACCCGGAAGTGGGAGCCGGGCATGGCGGAAGAAGAGACCCGCTTTTTTGGCTTAAAGCGCGAATGCGGGCTGCATGAGTAATCTGTCAGATAATTAGCCCTGTGATGCTTTGACGGGGCTTTCTTTATGTTTCAGTGACCCTGCTTTGGCAAGTTCTTTGATCAGCGGTAGCATAATTTTTACCGCATCATGAGAGCGTTTTGTAATCTGACCCGGTAACCATTTGTCCAGGTACTGAATATTATCCCGGGCAACTTGGTAACGTACCGTCCCTTCAGGGAACGCTTTACTACGGGGGCGCTGTTGATGCGACGAGTGTGAAACCCTGCCCGATTGTGTCGATTCTACGGATAGCACGGGAATACCAATGCTATCGAATAACGCAACGTCCTGATAAAAATCATTCCCTTTTGACGCGGATGTTTCTGCTGCTGATTTTGTTGCGACAGGAATGGCGAACTGATGCGCTAAGGCCACAGCCCGGTCACGACCCAGTTTACGTACCGCATTGGGGGTTGACGCACTGCTGATAAAAGCCAGTTTGTCGCCGATGATCAAGCTGTCGAGGTTGATCACCAACAGGGTATCTTTTTGCTCTTTTTTCGTCATACGCAGTAAGATGCTACGAGCCCCGGCGGCATCTATCTGTTTACCACTGGTTGCGATAAAACGGATACTGTAGCGCACGGGTATATTGCGTAGTTTTTCTGCCAGTTCCAGCATTACGCCTAAACCGGACGCATTATCGTCGACCCCTTGCAGAAATAATCCTCCCAAATTGTCATTATTATTCTGATCACTCTGTGGGGTGTAAGTATCCAGATGGGCCATAATAATAATTTGCTGGGGCTCACTTCCCTGATGAAAAGCAATCACGCTATTGCCTGTAACACTATGCCAGATTTGTTCACCATCGCTCTGGGCAAAGGGATAGCGGGCAGTAAACTGGCGAATATCACTCTGATAACCCCAGGCCTGAAATTGTTGTTTTACGTATTCAGCAGCCAGTAACTCTGCGGGGCTTCCTGTCATTCTTCCCGGAAAATGGCTGGCAATGTAACGAGTTTGTTGTTCCGCCACTTGGCCTGTCTGGGGGAGTGGTGCTGAAACAGTGACTGCAGAGTATAGCCCCAGCGTCAGACAAAATAGCTGGCGGCGTACAGCGGAGAACATAATCCATCCTTCTCTTGATTCTTGATATCCACGAATTCAGTGTAAGCTGACCAATGTCTGCCCTCAGCGGATCCAGGCCCATCGCTTATGCCGCTCAATTGTTCTGAACTGAGCCGCAGCCGCTACTGAAGTATTGGCATACAGATATTTTTTAACTCATCTAGTATGAAACTGTGGTGATGGATAGCCAATGGTATTTAGCGTTAAACCTGAAGAAATGAGGCGGTTAAGCACAATTTGTTGTGAGCATTGTCATTTTGTTATTACTTTTTGGAACGACTCATTCCAAATAGTAATTTCATAACAAATCAATTAGCGACTTATAGTCCTGTTAGATCACATCTCAAACGGCTGACAAAGATCGGCTGTAATGTATTTCGCCTAAGGGAAGGTTATGGAACAAAATCGACTTACTCACTTGCGACAGCTAGAAGCGGAGAGCATCCACATTATTCGCGAGGTTGCCGCTGAGTTCTCAAATCCGGTGATGATGTACTCGATCGGTAAAGACTCCTCGGTGATGTTGCATCTGGCACGTAAAGCATTCTATCCAGGCGCACTACCATTCCCCTTATTGCATGTTGATACCGGCTGGAAATTTCGTGAGATGTATGAGTTCCGGGATCGTACAGCTAAAGAGTATGGCTTCGAATTGATTGTTCATCGTAATCCAGAAGGCGTGGCAATGGGTATTAACCCTTTTGTTCACGGAAGTGCGAAACATACTGACATCATGAAAACGGAAGGGTTAAAACAGGCACTGAACAAGTATGGTTTTGATGCCGCATTTGGTGGTGCTCGTCGTGATGAAGAAAAATCACGGGCCAAAGAACGTATTTACTCCTTTCGCGATCGTTTCCACCGCTGGGACCCTAAAAATCAGCGTCCTGAATTGTGGCATAACTATAATGGCCAAATAAACAAAGGCGAAAGCATTCGGGTGTTTCCACTCTCTAACTGGACTGAACTTGATATCTGGCAGTATATCTACTTAGAAAATATCAACATCGTTCCTCTTTATTTGGCTGCCCCTCGCCCGATCATTGAGCGTGACGGCATGCTCATGATGGTGGATGACGAGCGCATCGATTTACAACCAGGCGAAGAGATACAACAGCGGATGGTTCGTTTCCGGACGTTAGGTTGCTGGCCGTTGACAGGGGCTGTGGAGTCGAGTGCGCAAACCCTGCCGTCGATTATCGAAGAAATGCTGGTGTCCACGACCAGCGAACGACAGGGTCGTGTTATCGACAGGGATCAAGCTGGCTCCATGGAGCTGAAAAAACGCCAGGGTTATTTCTAAGGAACCGTCAGATGAATACAACTATTGCACAACAAATTGCGGAAGAGGGCGGTGTAGAAGCTTATTTACGCGCCCAGCAACATAAAAGCCTGCTGCGTTTTCTCACCTGTGGCAGTGTTGACGATGGAAAAAGTACGTTAATCGGTCGACTGTTGCACGATACTCGACAGATCTATGAAGATCAGCTCTCTTCACTGCAAACGGACAGTAAACGCCATGGGACACAAGGTGAAAAGCTGGACTTAGCATTGCTGGTCGATGGTTTGCAAGCTGAACGTGAACAGGGTATTACCATTGATGTTGCCTACCGTTATTTCTCCACGGAGAAACGTAAATTTATTATTGCGGATACACCAGGGCATGAGCAGTACACCCGCAATATGGCGACCGGTGCTTCCACTTGTGAGCTGGCTATCCTATTAATCGATGCCCGTAGGGGCGTTTTGGACCAGACTCGCCGTCATAGCTTTATCAGCACGTTACTGGGAATAAAGCACCTGGTTGTGGCAGTAAATAAAATGGATCTTGTTGATTTTAGTGAAGCGAGATTTGAACAAATAAAGAATGATTACCTGACCTTTGCGCAACAATTACCGTCGGATCTGGATATTCGTTTTGTTCCCCTTTCCGCCCTTGAAGGGGATAACGTTGCCAGTCAAAGTAGTGCGATGCCTTGGTATCACGGCCCAACATTGTTAAGCATGCTGGAAACAGTAGAAGTGACACGCAATGTTGACCAGCAACCAATGCGCTTCCCGGTACAGTATGTGAATCGCCCGAATCTCGATTTTCGTGGTTATGCCGGGACACTGGCATCCGGTACCGTTTATGTCGGGCAGCGGGTGAAAGTTCTGCCATCAGGGGTGGAATCGACCATAGCCAGCATTGTTACCTTCGATGGCGCACTGGATAATGCCATTGCCGGTGAGGCTATTACCTTGGTACTGGCTGATGAAGTAGATATCAGCCGGGGGGATCTGCTGGTGGATGCCGAACAGCAACTCACCGCGGTACAGCGTGCGAAGGTCGATGTGGTATGGATGGCAGAGCAACCACTCCAGCCAGGACAACGCTATGACATCAAAATTTCAGGTAAAAAAACCCGGGCTTATGTGGATGCCATTCATCACCAGGTTGAGATCAACTCCTTGGATCATCTTGAGACTGAAAGCCTGCCACTCAATGGTATTGGGCTGGTCAGCCTGACTTTTGATGAGCCCCTTGTGTTGGATACCTATCAGCAAAACCCGGTCACTGGCGGGCTTATTTTTATTGATCGTCTGAGTAACGTCACCGTGGGTGCCGGGCTCGTGCGTGAGCCATTACAACATGAACCGCAGATTCCGACGGAATTTAGTGCCTTTGAACTTGAACTCAATGCATTAGTCCGCCGTCACTTCCCACACTGGAATGCACGTGATCTGCTGGGAGGGAAATAATGGCTGACCATGACGATAACGTGGTGTGGCATGCCCACCCCGTTACCCAGGCCCAGCGTGAAGAACTGCACCGACATCGTGGCGCGGTGCTGTGGTTTACTGGGCTGTCGGGGTCGGGGAAATCCACCGTGGCGGGTGCGTTGGAAACCGCATTACATGCTCAGGGTATCAGTACCTATTTATTAGATGGGGATAATATTCGTCACGGTCTGTGTCGCGACCTGGGCTTTAGTGAGGCAGACCGCAGGGAGAATATTCGTCGAGTGGGTGAGGTGGCAAAGTTAATGGTCGATGCGGGACTGGTCGTACTCACGGCTTTTATCTCACCTTACCGTGAAGAAAGACAGTTTGTCCGTGAGCTTATTGGTGAGTCCTGCTTTTGCGAAATATTTGTTGATACGCCACTGGATATCTGTGAAGCGAGAGATCCAAAAGGTCTTTATAAAAAGGCACGAGCTGGTGAATTAGCAAATTTTACCGGGATTGATTCGGCCTATGAGGTCCCTGTTAACCCTGAATTACGCCTTGCTGGTGAACAATTAGTAACAAATTTAGTGACTCAAACATTAGACCTGTTACGTGGTAAGGATATTATCAATCTCTGAATCCTATCTGGAGGCATAATGCCTCCGGACATCAGAGTTACGAATACGTTATGCGCAACAGCTCGAACTATTTCATTTCGCTGGCTGATTCAAGGGCTACGCCTGAGGAGACAGCCTGGTCACTGCCCGGTGCCGTTATTGGCTTTTTATCGTGGCTGTTGGCGCTTGGTATGCCATTTTTAATCTATGGTCTTAATACCCTGTTTTTCTTCCTCTACACATGGCCATTCTTTCTGGCACTCATGCCCTTGTCTGTGATTATCGGTATTGCAATGCACTCCTTGTTACATGGCCGGCTAATCCTCAGCTCTCTGGCAACACTCCTGCTTGTGTCCCTGATGTTTGGCGTATTGTTAATGTGGTTATTAGTCTGATCGCCAATCTGAAACATCTGTCCTGGTCTACTATTTATCGCAAGCCATCAGTGAAATGTGCGGCAAACGCGCATCACGTCGTGTTATGTGATAAATTTCACCGCTGTATAGCGGGCATCCTTGTTCCCGTAGCAAATTCAATAACGAGTTATGGGATGATTGTGCCGTGTTTCAGGGGGCTGGATGGGTAAACTAACGCTACTGTTGCTCTGTATTCTGGGCTGGCTCCAGTATTCGCTGTGGTTCGGTAAAAACGGTATCAATGATTACACCCGGATCAGTGCCGATGTTACGGTACAGCAGGCGACCAATGCCAAGTTAAAATCACGTAATGATCAGCTGTTTGCTGAAATCGACGATCTTAACGGTGGGCAAGAGGCCATTGAAGAACGCGCTCGTAACGAACTCAGCATGATTAAACCGGGTGAAAGTTTCTACCGTCTGGTTCCTGATGCCTCTAAGCGTGCCCCGAACAACACGGGGACTGGGCAAAATAATCGATAACACTCTACAAGAGAAAGGCATGTGTAACTCCTCTTCGGACGTTATCGCCGTAGTACCGGCTGCTGGTATCGGTAGCCGTATGCAGGCGGAATGTCCTAAGCAGTACCTAAAAATAGGCGAGCAGACCATTCTTGAGCACGCCGTTGCCAGCCTGCTGGCGCACCCTCGTATTCGTCAGGTGCTCGTGGCTATCAGCCCGGACGATCAGTATTTTACATCTCTACCTCTTGCTCAGAACCCGCGTGTTACCACGGTGACAGGGGGGGGAATGCGTGCCGAATCAGTATTGGCAGGTCTGCAGGCGGTGAATAATGCCGAATGGGTGTTAGTACATGATGCCGCTCGTCCTTGTTTACATCCTGATGATCTGGTGCGTTTACTGGCAATCACCCCCAGTAGCAAAATCGGAGGCATTCTGGCGACCCCGGTGCGTGATACCATGAAACGCAGTGAACCCGGAGCGCCACTTATCGCTCACACGGTGGAGCGAGATGATTTATGGCATGCTCTTACCCCACAGCTGTTTCCGCTGGAACTACTACGTAGCTGTTTACTACGGGCATTGAATGAGGGCGCAACAATTACTGACGAAGCTTCAGCCCTGGAATATTGTGGTTTTCATCCTCAGTTAATCAGTGCGCGTGCTGATAACATTAAGGTGACTCGCCCCGAAGACCTTGCTTTGGCGGAATTTTATCTTACGCGGTTAACCCAAACGGAGAATGTGTAATGCGTATCGGACATGGCTTTGATGTTCATGCTTTTGGCGGCGAAGGCCCTATTGTGATGGGGGGCGTTCGTATTCCCTATGAAAAAGGGTTACTGGCCCATTCCGATGGTGATGTCGTTCTGCATGCCTTGACCGATGCCTTACTGGGTGCCGCTGCCTTAGGGGATATTGGTAAACTTTTCCCTGATACTGATGATGCCTACAAAGGTGCAGATAGCCGCGAATTGCTACGGGAAGCATGGCGTCGTATCCAGGCTTGCGGCTACACTTTAGGAAACGTGGATATCACGATAATTGCCCAGTCCCCTAAAATGGCTCCGCATATTCCCCAAATGCGTATTTTTATTGCTGAAGACCTGGGTTGTCATATGGATGATGTTAACGTCAAGGCCACCACCAGTGAAAAGCTGGGGTTTACTGGTCGTGGTGAAGGTATCGCTTGTGCCGCCGTCGCGTTATTACAGAAGGCTCGTCCCTGATGGATATGCAAAACCTGACCTGGCTTCACGAAAAGCCTGTGGGGAATGGTGTTATTAAAGCCAGCCCGGAAGACTTTATTGTTACTGAAGATTTAGGCTTTGCGCCTGATGGTGATGGCGAGCATCTGCTGTTGCGAATCCGTAAAACAGGTTGCAATACACGCTTTGTTGCTGATGCCCTGGCTAAATTTCTCAAAGTTCCCCCTCGTGAAGTCAGTTTTGCTGGTCAGAAAGATCGGCATGCGATAACTGAGCAGTGGTTTTGTGTGCGGTTGCCTGGTAAAGAGATGCCGGATATGCGCCCCTTTACGCTTGAGGGATGTGAAGTTCTGGAATATGCCCGTCATCGCCGTAAACTCCGCCTGGGAGTGCTAAAAGGAAATTACTTTAAGCTTGTACTGCGTGATATCAGTGATGGTTATGATGCGGAAATTCGCTTACAGGCCGTTGCTAAGGTAGGGGTTCCCAATTATTTTGGTAGCCAGCGTTTTGGTATTAATGGCAGTAACCTGCTTCAGGCACAACGCTGGGCACAAAGTAATGCTCCACTACGGGACAGAAGCAAACGTAGTTTTTGGTTATCTGCTGCCCGTAGTGCTCTGTTTAACCAAATTGTCAGTACCAGACTGGCAGAAAAAGAGATTAATCAGATTATCGTGGGTGATGCTTTACAACTGGCTGGCCGTGGTAGCTGGTTTGTTGCAACGGCAGAAGAACATGACACACTGCAGGCTCGTGTCGATCATGAAGAGCTATTAATCACCGCTGCATTACCTGGTGATGGCGAATGGGGGACACAAGGCGAAGCACTGGCATTCGAGCAGGCTTGTGTGGCGGAAGAACAGATACTGTCAGGTTTGTTAAAACGTGAGCGTGTTGAAGCTGCGCGCCGGGCTATGCTGGTAAAACCTCAGCATTTCACCTGGCACTGGCAAGGGGATACGGTTGTTGAGCTTAAATTCTGGTTACCTGCAGGGAGTTTTGCCACGAGCCTGGTACGCGAGGTTATTAACACTGGTGGTGAAGAAAATAACATCTCGGAGTAGTGTATCTTTGAGGGATGAAGCCCACCTTCATTAAGCAGGTAGTCATTTTTTAAAGGGCTATCTGCCCCTGCTTTTCTCGCCTGAAGTAACCAGCTCCCGGTACATCAACACCGGACTGGCATCAATCTCTGGTATTAAAGACGGGTATGATGGCGTGTCTCACCGCAGGTGAAACGACACGTTGTTAACCCGTAGAACTCCACATGTCCAAGTATGTATCCATGGCCTGTTTTTCTCGTTCTTTTTACTGACAGATACTTTATTTCAACGTGATCGTATTGAGCTTGTGGATAGTATTGGTTAAGTATCATCTGGATAGTGACGCTCAACGTATTCCGCACCGGTGGGCAGTATATTGGCTTATCATGGAGATAACCGGGGTTATTCATTAATGATTTCCATGCCACAGAGGATGAATGAAGATGTTACGGGATCACCACCAGGTTGGGGGGGCGCAGTCTTATTAAGCCCTGTTTGTCTGGCTGATGATGGTATCTGATGGCACCAGTACAGGGTAAGGTATTGATGCCCAAAACCGAGCGCCTCTGTACTGGCGGTCATGCATGTTGTGCTAGAATCTTCTGTCAGCAGCCAGTGTTTACATTACCATCACGTTATCCTGTGGGGATAAGTGAACGCGCTTTTAGACAGGACAATAATTAGAACAATAATAGTAATTATTTATTTAAAACAATGGGATGTTGTTTCGATGAGAATTTTGCTGAGTAACGATGACGGTGTGTATGCACCAGGTATTCAGATATTAGCTAACGCATTACGGGAATTTTCTGAAGTACAGGTTATAGCGCCGGACAGAAACCGGAGTGGTGCTTCTAACGCATTAACGCTTGAGTCGCCCTTACGCACTTCGACCCTGGCAAACGGTGACATATCCGTCCAGATGGGAACTCCAACGGATTGTGTCTATCTTGGGGTTAATGCCCTGATGCGACCAGGGCCAGATATTGTGATTTCAGGCATCAATGCGGGGCCTAATCTGGGGGATGATGTCATCTATTCCGGAACGGTTGCTGCGGCGATGGAAGGCCGCCATCTGGGCTTACCAGCCCTGGCTGTGTCTCTTAATGGACATCAATATTATGAAACGGCCGCAGCGATTACCTGTCTTCTGTTACGGGCATTAGTACGCGAACCCCTGCGTACTGGGCGGATTCTTAATATTAATGTCCCTGATTTACCACTTGAGAGAATTAAAGGTATTCGCGTTACTCGTTGCGGTAGTCGCCATCCTGCGGATCAGGTTATTGCGCAGCAGGACCCTCGTGGTCATACAGTTTACTGGATTGGTCCACCAGGAGAGCAGCTCGATGCGGCGCCAGATACTGATTTTGCCGCAATAGATGAGGGATATGTATCAGTGACCCCGCTTCATGTTGATCTCACTGCACACCGAGCTCATGAAGTGGTTAGTGCCTGGCTGGTGAAAGCCGGAGTAGAACATCAATGGTAAGTCGTCGTGTACAAACGCTTCTTGAACAGTTACGTGTTCAGGGAATTAAGAATGAGCAAGTGTTGGCTGCTTTGACAGAAGTGCCACGAGAGATGTTTGTCGATGAAGCCTTTGAACATAAAGTTTGGGAAAATACCGCCTTACCCATTGGTTCTGGCCAGACAATCTCTCAGCCTTATATGGTTGCACGGATGACCGAGCTATTGGCACTGACGCCCCAGTCAAAAGTGCTGGAGATTGGTACAGGATCTGGCTACCAGACCGCGATACTGGCGAATTTAGTTGAACATGTGTGTTCAGTTGAACGGATTAAGAGTCTACAGTGGCAAGCCAGACGTCGTTTGAAACAGCTTGATTTACATAATATTTCCACACGGCATGGTGATGGCTGGGAAGGGTGGAAAGCAAAAGCTCCGTTTGATGCCATCATCGTTACAGCAGCACCTTCAGAAATACCTGTCGCGTTACTGGAACAACTCACCGATGGCGGTATTATGGTGCTGCCTGTTGGAGAAGAACAGCAGGTACTGAAACGTATCCGCCGCCAGGGAGGGGATTTTTTAGTTGAAACGATAGAGGCCGTGCGTTTTGTTCCCTTAATCCGTGGTGAGTTATCATAAGCGCTTAATAGCAAAACCACAGGTCGACTTGATTAGGTATTATTTAGAAATAACTGGCATTTTTTTTCTTTGTTTTTATATAGTATTTTCATGTGGATATATCGACAATGGTCCAGGGTTTTGACAAGTACAGATCTTTGCGTGTCGATGTGTATAGACAGACCATTTAATTTGGCTAACATCTAAGTGGCCTGAAGTGTGACGGGCATATGCCATTGTTTTTATTTTGGGGGATACATGAGCGCAGGAAGCCCAACTTTTTCTTTACGCCGGGTAGCGATGTTAACACTTGGGAGCCTGTGGTTAGTCGGGTGTTC
Source organism: Citrobacter sp. JGM124 (assembly GCF_018257795.1). Lineage (GTDB taxonomy): Bacteria > Pseudomonadota > Gammaproteobacteria > Enterobacterales > Enterobacteriaceae > JGM124. Next base: position 177,683 of record NZ_JAERJD010000009.1, read on the forward strand.
CAGTAATAACTCACAAGCGCCAATTAGCTCTGTTGGGGATAATAGTAGTCAGACGGGATCATCCAGAGGTAGCCTGTTGGTCACCAAACCCCCGACGATGACATCCACCGTGCCAGCGCATCCTCAGATACAGTCAGTACAACAACCTGTTGTGCAGACTCAGGCTGCACCGACTGTCTCCTCTGAGCCAGTTCAGACGCAAAATGGGCGTATCGTTTATAACCGCCAGTATGGCAACATCCCTAAGGGAAGTTATGCTGGTGGCAACACATATAGTGTGAAACGCGGAGATACCCTTTTTTATATCGCCTGGATAACTGGGAACGATTTCCGTGATCTTGCACAACGTAACAATATCTCTGCGCCTTATAATCTTGAGGTCGGTCAAACGTTACATGTTGTAAACTCATCCGGCGTTCCTATTACTGGTGGGAATGCGATCACCGCAGCAGACAGCCGTGAACAACAGGCAATCAAGCCTTCTGTGCAAAATAACAGCACAGCAGTTGCGTCCAGAACAACAATTACGTATTCTGAGGATTCAGGCGAAGATAAAACTAACACGTTGTCGTCAGGTAATGGTTCATTGAACCGTCCAGTTACGGCGCCAGCGGTCAGTAATACCGAACCGACCGTCAGTAGTACTTCAAATAGTGCACCGATTTCATCGTGGCGCTGGCCTACTGAAGGTAAAGTTATTGAAACCTTTGCTGCCACCGAAGGGGGTAATAAAGGGATCGATATTGCAGGCAGTAGTGGACAGGCTATTGTCGCGACCGCCCCTGGCCGCGTTGTATATGCCGGTAACGCACTGCGCGGTTACGGTAATCTAATTATCATAAAACACAATGATGATTACCTGAGTGCCTACGCCCATAATGATAAAATGCTGGTCCGGGAACAAGAGGACATCAAGGCGGGGCAGAAAATTGCTACCATGGGTAGCACCGGAACCAGTTCTACACGTTTGCATTTTGAAATTCGTTACAAGGGGAAATCCGTAAACCCGTTGCGTTATTTACCGCAACGATGAATCGCAATACACAAGTATGTGTTTTTGCATAGGGATCACGGGTAGGAGCCACCTTATGAGTCAGAATACGCTGAAGGTTAGTGAGTTAAACGAAGACGCGGAATATGATGAAAGCAGCATTGAGGTTTTTGATGAAAAAGCCCTTGTAGACGAGGACTCCAGTGACGGCGATATCTCAGATGATGAGCTATTGTCGCAGGGGGCTAACCAGCGTGTGCTGGATGCCACTCAGTTGTATCTTGGAGAAATTGGCTACTCACCGTTACTAACAGCGGAAGAAGAAGTTTATTTTGCACGTCGTTCTTTACGTGGGGATGTTTCATCACGCCGAAGAATGATTGAAAGTAACCTTCGTCTGGTAGTTAAGATCTCCCGTCGGTATAGTAATCGCGGTTTGGCTTTACTTGACCTGATCGAAGAAGGTAATTTGGGTTTGATCCGTGCAGTTGAAAAATTTGATCCTGAACGTGGATTCCGTTTTTCAACCTACGCGACTTGGTGGATTCGCCAGACTATTGAACGGGCTATTATGAACCAAACCCGAACAATACGTTTGCCTATCCATATAGTAAAAGAACTCAATGTCTATTTACGTACAGCACGTGAACTTTCTCACAAGTTAGATCATGAGCCAAGTGCGGAAGAGATAGCGCAACAACTTGATAAACCAGTTGATGACGTAAGTAGAATGCTTCGCCTTAATGAGCGTATCTCTTCAATTGATACCCCACTCGGTGGGGACTCAGAGAAGGGTTTGCTGGATATTCTGGCAGACGAAAAAGATAACGGCCCGGAAGAGGCAACACAAAACGATGATATTAAACAAAGCATCGTAAAGTGGTTGTTTGAACTGAATGCAAAGCAACGTGAAGTATTAGCTCGTCGTTTTGGACTGCTGGGTTATGAAGCTGCAACACTTGAGGACGTTGGTCGCGAAATTGGGTTAACACGTGAACGAGTACGTCAGATTCAGGTTGAAGGCTTACGACGGTTACGTGAAATATTGCAGACACAAGGACTGAACATCGAGGCGCTATTCAGGGAATAAATATTCAAGTAAAAAGGCGGTGATGCAAATCACCGCCTTTTTTCTTTTCTGGATTATAAACACAGTTGTGACGTAATGTGTATACAACGTATTGTAGGCATCAGACCATGTTTTTCAGACGATAAATCCATTCCAGGGCCTGACGTGGGGACAAGCTATCGGGATCAATATTTTCCAGTGCTTCCAGTGCCGGGGAAGTTTCCTCTTCAACACTCAGCAGGGACATCTGTGAGCCATCAACCTGACTGGCCGCAACACTGCCCGACATACTCTCAAGCTCCCGGAGTTTTTGGCGAGCACGTTTGATCACATCTTTAGGGACACCGGCTAAAGCGGCAACGGCAAGACCATAGCTTTTACTCGCAGCACCATCCTGCACATTGTGCATGAAAGCGATGCTCTCACCATGCTCAACGGCATCCAGGTGTACATTGATTACCCCTTCCATTTTTTCTGGTAGTGTTGTCAACTCAAAATAGTGGGTGGCAAACAGTGTCAGTGCTTTAATTCGGTTTGCCAAATTTTCAACACAGGCCCAGGCCAGAGAGAGGCCATCATAGGTGGAGGTTCCCCTTCCTATTTCATCCATCAAGACCAGACTGTGCTCTGTCGCATTATGAAGAATATTTGCTGTTTCAGTCATTTCGACCATAAAAGTCGATCGTCCGGATGCCAGATCATCAGCAGCGCCAACACGGGTAAATATTCGGTCAACAGGGCCAATCTCAGCCTGCGTAGCAGGGACGAAGCTACCAATATAAGAAAGCAGCACAATCAGTGCTGTTTGTCTCATATAGGTACTTTTCCCCCCCATATTAGGACCCGTAATGATGAGCATTCTACGCTGAGGCGATAAATTCAAAGGGTTAGCAATAAAGGGCTCACTTAAAACCTGCTCAACAACAGGGTGACGAGCCTCAACCAACCTGACTCCTGGCTTGTCGGTCAATACGGGGCAGCTGTAGTTAAGTGTTTCGGCACGTTCAGCCAGGTTAACTAATACATCCAGTTCAGCCAGCGCTGCGGCACTTTTTTGTAATGCTTCAAGGTGTGGTAGCAACAAATCAAAGAGTTGTTCATATAGTTGCTTCTCCAGTGCTAATGCTTTCCCTTTTGACGTCAATACCTTATCTTCATACTCCTTTAGCTCGGGTATGATGTAACGCTCTGCATTTTTAAGTGTCTGGCGACGAATATAATGAATGGGTACTAAGTGGCTCTGTCCACGACTGACCTGGATGTAGTAACCATGAACCCCATTGAATCCTACTTTTAACGTATCCAGCCCCAGCTTTTCACGCTCGCGGATCTCCAGGCGGTCGAGATAGTCAGTAGCACCATCAGCCAGAGCCCGCCACTCATCCAGTTCTTCATGGTATCCCGGCGAAATGACCCCGCCATCACGTATTAAAACAGGCGGTGCTTCAATAATAGCCCGTTCGAGCAGTTCTCGTAGCTCGGTAAATTCGCCCATATGCTGGCGTAACGCTTGTACTGATACGGGGTGAATATCCGCCAGGAGGCTGTTTAACAATGGCAACTGCTGAAAAGCATAACGCATTCGTGCGAGATCCCGGGGCCGGGCAGTACGCAAGGCTAAACGTGCCAGAATACGTTCTAAATCCCCAACCTGCCTGAGTGTTGGCTGAATCTCTGCGCTGTAGTCCTGCAGTGCGGCAATAGCCTGCTGACGCTGGGTCAAAATATCAATATTACGCACTGGCGAGTGAAGCCAGCGTTTTAACATGCGGCTTCCCATTGGGGTGACCGTGCGGTCAAGAATCGATGCCAGCGTATTATCACCTCCTCCTGACAGATTCTGGGTTATCTCCAGATTACGTCGGGTGGCTGCATCCATAATGATGCTGTCTTGCTGACGCTCCATCATGACGGAACGAATATGGGGAAGGGAAGTACGCTGAGTATCTTTCACATACTGTAGCAAACAGCCTGCGGCACAAAGTGCATGGTGGGCATTCTCGACACCAAAACCCTTAAGGTCCCGGGTACCAAATTGCAGTATCAATTGCTGGCGTGCTGTCTCAATTTCAAACTCCCACAAAGGCCGACGACGCAGGCCCCGACGCCCCTCAATCAACCTCATCTCGGCAAAGTTTTCTGCATACAGTAACTCGGCGGGATTGGTTCGCTGAAGTTCAGCGGCCATCGTTTCCTTATCTTGTGGCTCCGTCAGCAAAAAGCGACCAGAGCTAATATCAAGGGTGGCATAACCAAAACTGCCTTGCGTATGCCAGATGGCGGCTAACAGATTATCCTGACGTTCCTGCAATAAAGCTTCATCACTAATGGTACCGGGAGTAACAATGCGTACCACTTTACGTTCAACCGGCCCTTTACTGGTAGCCGGATCGCCAACTTGTTCACAGATAGCGACCGACTCGCCCAATTGCACCAGTTTAGCCAGATAGTTCTCTACAGCGTGATGTGGCACACCGGCCATAGGGATTGGCTCGCCTGCAGATGCCCCGCGTTTGGTCAGTGAGATATCCAATAACTGTGAAGCCCGTTTAGCATCATCATAGAACAGCTCGTAGAAGTCCCCCATCCGGTAAAATAGCAGGATATCGGGGTGCTCTGCTTTAAGGCGGAGATACTGCTGCATCATGGGGGTGTGTGAATCCAGATTTTTACTGTCAATCGCAGACATCTTTTTATTCCATTGAATTTTAATAAAATTGTGATTTTAATCGTTGTTATCAAGTATCACATTGTCTAATAAACACGAGTCGCTATATCCCAATAAATGACAGGAAAGGCTAAACTAACAGACTTTTTTACTGACGATATACTATCCTGGTGACCTGGTTGCTGTCACAGGTAAAAAATGGGGAATTTCACTTAAAATGTGATGTGCTCCTGACAGGTACAGGGGGTTGTGATTAAACGAGCCTGGACTGGACGCTTTTTAATCACTCTGGTGTGCGAAAAAAAGAATAGCCCGATATCGGGGGACGGACAGAGAATAATACGTGTGTACTACCGACTGTAAGATATATCGTGGGGAATTATGTTATGAGATAATACTATTTCTATTCTTTTTTACTAAAAAATGATTCACACAGTTGAATCATTGCACGTATTCAACGTCAATGGATAAAATACAATCAGTTTTTCCTTTTATATAAAGAATTAGTCTGAGATGTGAAAAATATTATAAATGATAATGCCATTTCAACTCTCATAGGTTGTAAAAATATGTTATTCAATTAAATTATTAATTTTTTAAATTATGATGACAAATTTAATTATAATTTAAATGTCGAGTTTAAATATTTTTAAATGTTTTTAATGTTACTTCTATCTTGCTGAATACACAGGCTTTTTGTTTTTTCATTATTTAACATTTTTTAGGTGATAGGAGTGGTTTGCTAAAATGCACGAAAAGTGAAAATTAGGCGATGAAGATACTCTGTTTCAAATTACTGAGCCGAATGACTTGTACAAATGAACAGAATTAAACAATAATCAAAAGTAATTTGAAGGCGTATGTCATCATTAATAACGATGACGATCGTTCAGTATTCTGCGTTAACAGTACTTACTTGTATGAAGATAAATTAAATGAAAAATATAAAACATAATGAACAGATTCAAAGTATACAGAGTGTGAATCTTTCATATTTGTTACTTGCACAACGATTAATCGAAGATGACAGACTACTGGCATCGTTCAGGCTGGGGTTAAATGATGCGACTATCGAAATGATAAAGAATCTAGCATTGCCACAATTAATAAAACTCTCTTCCACAGGGCAACTTATTTGTCGACTGCGGCTGGATAACGAAGATGTCATTGAATGTTTAACTAAAGACTCACGCATTGATGCCCTGCAGCGTATTCATACCGGGATCATTTTATCCACAGAACTACTCGATTCTCTGTCAGAAAGTCGTTCATCAATAGTCTAACAGGAGGGGGCGATGGCAGAGAAAAGTATTCTCAAAGAAATTAATGATGCTCATATTGCAATGGAATTAATTTCTTTCGGCGCAAGGATGCAGGTACTGGAGAGTGAAACGAGTCTGAGCCGCAGAAGGTTACTACGATTATATAAAGAGATGAAAGGTTGCTCGCCACCTAAGGGGTTACTGCCTTTTTCTCCTGACTGGTTTATGACATGGGAGCAGAATGTACATGCATCCATGTTTTATAATATATTTTTATTTTTACATAAAACCCGACCAGGACGGAATATCGAGCATATACTCGTGGCTTATAAGCTGTATCTGGAACAGTGTATTAATCACGCGACGGAAAAACCGCTATTGGGTATTACCAGAGCCTGGACACTCATCCGATTCACTGAATGTGGCATGATTGACCATATCAGGTGTTGTCACTGTGGTGGCATATTCATCGTCACGGCCAGTCATCTGTGTGATAAACAGTTTGTTTGCCGTTTATGCTGTATTCCTTCAAGAGCAGTTAAAAAATTAGTATGGTAATAAAATTATCTACTCTTACTTATTTAATGAAGAAATGATAATGGTGTTAATTTTTCATCCCATTGCCACAGGGTATTTAATCATTTATTCAATACAAGGGAAAAAACAGCAGCAGAGCCTTACTTAATAAAAACCCACAGAACCATTATGAATGTGCTGTGGGTTTTCATCAGTAGGTGAATTCATCATTGAATAACTGCGTTATTCCTCTTCACGCTCTTTACTGATGCGTAAACGATCATAGTATTCATCTTCAGCTGCGATGATTTCATCCATGAGTGACCCCATATCGACTTTATGTTCTTCTTCCACAAACCGCCCGGTCAGCGGTACTTCAGGGGTGAGTTTACCTTCTTCATATAACTGCCAGATCTCCTTCGCATAGCGAGTCTTGAGTAATTGCGGAGCGAACTGACCGTAATAAGCTGTAATATTATTCACATCGCGTTCAAACATGGACTCAGCATGGTTATTTGCTGCCGCATCGACGGCCTGGGGCAAGTCAATGATCACTGGCCCCTGAGAGTCCATCAGCACGTTAAACTCTGATAAGTCACCATGGACTAACCCGGCACATAACATGCGTACAATATTACGGATCATGATGTGAAAATCACTAATCGCATTTTCTTCCGTCAGTGTGACATCGCTCAAACGCGGGGCCACCATTCCGTCCGCATCTGTTACCAATTCCATGAGTAAGACACCGTCGAGACAGATATAAGGCTCAGGAACACGCACGCCAGCTTTGTCCAGACGGAATAAGGCGTCTACTTCGGCTGTTTGCCAAGTCTCTTCTTGCTGTTTTCGACCAAATTTTGAGCCTTTTTGCATGGCACGGGCACTTCGGGAATTACGCGTTTTACGCCCTTCCTGATACTGTACCGCTTGTTTAAAGCTACGCTGGGTTGCTTCTTTGTAGACCTTAGCGCAGCGAATTGAGTCACCACATAACACCGTGTACACGTCAGCTTCCTTGCCACTTTTCAGGCGCTGAAGGACTTCGTCTATCAAACCATCATCAACCAGAGGTTGGATTCTACTTGGAATTTTCATGCGGCTTTATACCCTATTTAAGCCGCTTTTCGTATCAATAACATAGACGGCAGTAATAGAAAAAATTAACAGAGAGCGGATCAATAATTCAATTGTTCTGAAAAATTTTTTTTGAACAAGCTATTTATAAGGTCAGAAGCTATATATTTTTTAATAAAAACATATGGTTGCTGGTTTCTCTGTTACTCGAGGGTCAAACTATACTGACCAGAACGCGTGTGCATGGCGAGGGGCGTATCGCTTCGGCACAGATAAGATGCATAAGTCATCCTGCCAATACAGAGAAGGATTACTGATCCGAGCAACTCGAGTATCTCTGTAGTATTCAGACGACTGGGGCTTCTGAATGTTTACGCCCAACCAATCGATACAGTGCCAGTAAGAATAATAAAATAGCTAAAATTGATATTTTCAGAATCACGGGCATAAGCTCATGAAGATTGGCCCCCTGTGAATTCAGCATTGTAAATCCATCAATCATCGTGCTGGATGGGAATATTTCCATGAAATAAACGACCCAATTTGGCATGTTAAATGTTGGGAATGATGCACCTGATGCATAAAAAATAACCATGGATGTGGCCGACAATAATTGCATCGGACGATTAATATTATCCAGGAAACTACCAATAAACATACCCAGTGAGCTGACCGATGCTGAAAACAGAACAATCATATATAACTGAATGAATATATTGCCTACATTTGGATAACCTTTTAAATAATAAACCCACCCAAATACGAACATGGCGCCCAGTACACCAATGGTAAACAACCCTAAAAAGGTTCCCGTGAACTGTGAAATATTTATTTTGAATAGACCGCAACTTCTCCGTAGCCCGATAAGCATCGAACTGCTAAAAATAAGTGTTTGTTGTAGTATTATAATAAAGACAAGGGGCATGATAAATGTTTCGTATCCCAGCGTTAAATTATAAAGCGGCATTGCAATGATACTGTCTGAAGACTTGGATGCTAATCTATTAACATCCGTGGTAGCGCTAATGGCATTAGTTATCGCTAATCTGAGGTCTGCGGCAACAGCCATATATCCACCAGAAAGATGGACATTAATTCCGCCATTTCCACCCCTGACCACATTATTTTTAAAATCATTATCAATAATGATAACTGCAGAGGTTTCTCTGTTTCTGAGAGAGTTTAATGCATCCGGAGTGGATGTGCCAACATGTGTGACATCAATTTCTCTCGTTGTTTGAAGATTATTAATTAATGTTCTAGATAATGATGACTGATCTAAATCTACAACCGTGATGGGTAACTTAAGATTCACCTGTGCTTCATAAGCACTGGGATAAAACATACTATATATAATTAAAGAAATAATTGCCGTTGAAAATATAGGTTGGCACCTTTTTATCGATCGTAAGGTACTGACGAAACTCTGTTTAATGCCATCGAATTTAATGTTTTCTTTATGTGTGGGAGGTAATTTCTTGGTTTTATGCTTACCAAGCAAAGAATATATAATAATTGAAGGGATAATAATATAAAGCGAAAGAATAGCAAACTGATAAAAGCTGGTTGCAATATCACTACCCAGATTAACCTGCTCCAGTTGAATTCGATAATAATGAGTGAACGGCTGAAAGTTACTCCAGAAATTAGCCCAGCCATTTGCATTAAGAATGGATAACGTACCATCTGAATAGGTCAGTGCCGCACTGGTGTAAACGGTTGATATACTTAATGCGGTAAGCATATTTCGTGTGATAGAAATAAACATAACAGCAATGCACGCAGTTAAGATACATAAGAATGCGATAGCTAACATCAACACCCACGAATTACCAAATATTGGCCACCCTCTAATCACCGTCTGCCAGACATTATAGAATAAATTCCACAAAAATATTATGATGATATAGGGAAGAGTTCGGGCAATAACGGCTACAGACAGATAGCTTTTACTGTGACTTGTCCATTGATTATAGAGGTGTTTAGTCTCAAAAAAACGACCAATAGCGCAAATAACTGCACTGCTGAGAATAATACAGAGCAATACAGGAATAGCAATTGGGGTCAAAAATCGTTCATAGCTATTTTGTGAATTACTGATATTCTGTATTTGAATATTCAGTGAGCCAGCATTGGTATGTTGATGAACCATACCCACTTGTGTTCTATTCTTTGAGGTTTGCAGAGCATCACTTATCGCTGTTTGTAGCGCGATAAAAGCCGCATTGCCGGTTGATCGAAATTGCCCATTGTAGCGAATAACAATAGGGGTATCACCCGATCGAAAGGAGGCAGCTGTTGCACCGCGAGGGATCTCTACAAAAGCATTGATTGCCATTTCTCGCATCAAGTGCTGTGCCTGGGCATTATTTTCAGGCATAGCTATTAGCGTAATGCTCTTTGAGGCATTTATATTGCTGATTATCTCACGACTGAGTGCTGAGTGGTCATAATCCACCACCGCTACGGGTATTTTTTCTGATACACCATTGCTGAACATTGCACAGATAAAAATGAGCAAAAAAGCAGGTACTATAAATAATAATATTTTCATGTAACGATCATGAAAAATGAAATTTATTTCATCATGAAATGATGATGAAAAATTATTCCTGTTACTTAGCATCATGATTAACCGGCCAATCAAAAATAACTGACATCCCAGGTCGCATGCCTTCTACATTTTCTTCAGACCGTAAGCGAACCTCAAATGTTCGAACGTCGTAACCACTGGACTGACGCGTCGCTCTCCAGGTAGCAAAATTGGCTTTAGGATTAATGAAAAAAACTTTAAATTTTACATTTCTATTTTTTAATGCAGGAATACTTCCCTCAATGGTGTCGCCTATTTTCAGAGCATTAAAACGATCTTCGCGTAAGTTAACCGTAACCCACAGATTATTCAAATCAACCATACTGTAGATTGGTGTCCCTGCGGAGACTAACTCACCTTCATTAGCAAAACGTTTAGAAATTTGCCCATTGTTTTTTGCGGTGACACTTAATTCATTAACCAATGATTGCGCAGAGTCAAAAGCTGCTTTCGCTGCATTCACGTTAGCATCTGCAATACGGATATCCTCTTCCCGGTTACCGCGTTTTGCCTGCATATATTGTTCATAGGCTGAATTTGTTTTTTGCCTGGCAATATTATATTTGGCAACTGCATCATCACGTTCCTGGGCTGATACTGCACGGCTATTGTCATAAAGATTAATTATACGATCTGACAACATCTTAACGTTTTTTTCATCAGCTTGTGCACTAATCCAGGAGGCTTTCAATGATTCAATATACTCAGAACGCTCACCGTTATGTGCTTTTTCCTGGCTGGCAATGGCAGCCTCTAAATTTTCTTTTGCCTGGCGCGCACTTTCTGTTGTTTGCTTATCAAATAGACTGACAATGAGCTGTTTATTATGAATATTATCACCTTCTTTAACATGCAACTCGTCTATTCTTCCGGTAACTTTACTTGCTATATTAATCTCATCAGTATCTACAATACCTTCTAATATCTCTTGAGAAGAAGAGAAGTGAGAGAGCAAAAAGCCAACGGCTAATACAATAATGATGACAGTAAAGACAATAATCTTCATTCCATTTTTTTTCACTGACATGCTGCTGAAATCCTTCTTTAACAACGAGCGGTGGACACTGTGACATAAGATAATAGCACACAGGCATATTAGCATACTTAAGTTTGGTCGTAACGATACTACCTTGATAATAGTATGTAATGTATTGATTATACGGGGTAATCAGCCACTGCTTGTAAAGAAAACTGGTTGTATTTGAGATGAAATGTTTATTTTTTGAAAAAAATATGATTATTTTTCTTGGGTGTAACCAGTCAGCCTGATCTTTAGCCTTAATCATCTGTTGATGGCTGTGTGCGTTAAGGCACGATTGCGTCATACCTTGAGAAGGTATAAGAAAGGATCTTCCATGAGATCTTACTGCCTCGGTTGTGGCATAAAATTGATCATGTTCCATATCCTCATTGCTCAAGGAACCCGGGATGTTGGTTCTTTCGTTTCTGTACGAATTGCTGTTATCGACAGGGGGGAGCTTGTTAATCACTTAAACATTGCTGAACAAGGTCGTATTTTTAATTATGCGGTTCTGATGGCAGGTATTGCTATAATAAATCACGAGAAGGCAGGTAAGACTATATTTACTGACAGATTATACTGGTTGTAACAATGATTTATCCGCGGTGAATGCTAAGGTAGCAATAGTAATAATTAAGCTCATTATCCACTTTGAATGGTTTAGAACGTTATTTACAACCTGCTGTGGTAGTAATTTTGATGCTGAAGTCGTCTTTTTTACAATTAACATTGTGTTTTCTTAAATCCGGAATGAAACCTCTGCATTATGGCATTAACGTATTTTTTATATTAAAAATAATTGTGTTAATTGTATCCTGTATATTATTTTTTGATATAGTAGAAAATCAATGGTATTTAAAAGCGCGATAAAAAATTAAGATAACAGGCACTAAATATTTAAAATTGGCTTTTTAGCCTCTTTTTATTTCCAGGCCGGTAGTATAGCCATATTCTTTTAATACCAGACAGTAGTCTGGTATTAAAACGCGGCAGTTACTTGAGTTTAGTTTATTATGCTGAATGCCTTATACCAATAAACGCTTCAGGCTCGAAATCGTGAACTGTATAAAGTATGGCTCTGTATTTCTCTTCAGCATACAACAGCATTCAGACGATATGGATGGGGAGCATCTGCAAACATGATGGTCTCTCAACATCGCCTCATGCCGTGTCTGTCACCAGTGTCCGGGGGCGAAATTATTCATAATGCTACTGGTACGGAAGCACCTAATCAGGGTTGGCTGGTATTATTCTTCGGTTAAGAGTTACATTGATTTTTTCGGATAATATGATTATCTTTTTATCGAATTGAATAATCAACAACACCCTATACCCATAAGATAACTGTGTCTATATGCTGGGGTATTTGATTCTGTCACGGTAATGCAATCTAAATGAAACCATATTGAAATAAAAAAATAATAACTTATCCCCACTTTTATGATGACTGTATAAAACTAATTTACCAAATGAAAATAAATAAATGTGGTATAGCATTATTATTGTGTTTGAGTTCTCAAGTGGCAATTTCTAGCGATGATTTCACTTACAAGCATAATTTAAAAGATGGCTTTGGCGTTTCCGCTTATGGCTCCAGCATCGATCTAAAAGGGCGTATTCAATACGACGTTGTCAACTTTAAAGACTATTCTGCAGCAAGTCAGGGTACGCCATTTAAAGACTCCACTAATGGCATTGTCAGACGTGGAAATATTGGTGCTGAAGGGATTCTACTCAATGTACTTCCCTATGAAGTTCGTCTCGCCTATGACAGGAAAAAACATTCATGGGACGTTGATCGTGCATGGGCTGGATTTTCTGGATGGCAATTTGCAGATTTTTCTTTTGGCCGTGATAAGTTTGGCTGGGGACTGGAAGGGGCCACTAGTTCAAGTTGGATTGTTTCAGCTGAAAGACCCATTATGTATGATTTGACCTCTGGCCGTGATGATATAGATTATGGTTATATGGTTAAAAAATCAGGTAGTAATTACAGTATCGCCCTACAAGCCGCCAAGCTTAAATACGAGAGTGGTGATAAAAATATCAACGATAATTTTGGTTATTATGGTCGATTGACTTATGCCCCAATCTTAAGTACCAATCAAATATTGCACCTTGGCTTCAGTTACCATGATGCTAACCCAGATAACAATGATACAAAGATTGCCACCCGCTTAGAAACCAGAACCAGGCATGACGATAAACTACGCTTTGCGGATGTCAGTAACACCACTAAAGATGACGAGTCCATTATTGAACTGGGTTATCAGTATGATAGTTGGCGCTTACAGAGTGAGTATTTCTTCCGGACGGTAAAAGGTGCAGATATAACAACAAAAACGAAAAAAGGCGTGACCACTACAACCATCGACCCACAAAACGTGCGACTGGATGGTGGCTACCTACAAGTTTCTTACCTGTTTGACTCCAGCCGTCGGTATAGTGTGGCTGATGGAAAGTGGGGGAAACCGAATAAATTTAATACATTTGAACCATTTTACCGCTTTGAATACAGCAGCATTAAACCCAACAAGGCTGCCAGTAAAAAACAGCTAAACAACAATGTACAGGGTGTTAATGCCGTTGACCGTGATGACAAGTATGTTGTTCAGAGTTCAGTTCTGGGTGTCAACTATTTTTATAATGAAAACTTAAGCTTTAATCTTTCTTATATTCATTCACATATCAGTAATGTTGATACGTCTAAAGAAATTGATGGTAAAAGCGTAAAAAATAGTAATGATGCACTGGTCGCCAGAGCTCAGTTCATATTTTAAAAAGGTACTGTTATGAAATATTTAAATTATGTTTTACTGTCTGTTGTGATGGTTAATTCATCGTCCTGGGCTACTGAAGGTTCTGTTAAAATACCTTCTGTCGTGCAGCTGAAAGTGGCTGATCTGAGACCAACACAGCCGAGTATTGGCACTCAACAAGTCAATTATAAAATCGCCAGCTATGCATTAAATCCAAAAAAATTATACAATGATTATTGTGAAGACAATGGTGCTGAGGGCGTGGAAAGTTTTAATGAAAAATCATCATTGCTTGATCTTCACTCGTTTAAATGTCTTAAGTCATATGGTTCTAACGCTGACGACCTCAAAACTGCTGTTATCGGGCCTGATAAACAATACTATTTAACCGATGGTCATCACCTTGTTAGCATGCTAAATACAGTTTCTGGTGAAAACACGCCTGTTTTTATCAGAATTACGGATGATAAATCCAGTCAGGGTTCGATGAAGGATTTTTGGGATTTTCTGAAGAGTAATAATCTTGCATGGCTAAAAAACCCTCAGTTTGAAACGGTAGACTATCAGTCGTTACCACAGAAAGTATCACCAGAAAGTTTGCAAAATGATCAGTACCGTTCACTCATGTATTTTTTGCGAAATGTATCTTATAAAAAGCCAAAGTCATCAAATATTCCTTTTTTTGAGTTTTATATTGCAGAATGGATGAATAAAAAGGTCCCTGTGAACTCTCTGAAATTAGACACAAGAGAAGATTATTATAATGCACTGCAAAAAGTGGCTTATGCGATGACATCAGCCGCATCTGATGAAGTTGTGGTTGAGTTAGATGGAAAAAAAATAACCGCCAGCGAGTTTGGGGTATTTAATGCTGTTAATAAAAAAGAACTTAATAAACTGATTGATCAAAATGGAAAACTGACCGTTTTATTTACGGCGGAACAAAAGTAATCATTCTGTTCATGGGCAATGCACTCTCAGTGCATCTACAGGCCAGGATTAAATAGCGGCCCGGTACTATTGAGAGCCTTCAGAAGGCGATTGGTCGGCAGTCAGTCTGGAAAGCGAGTGCTGAGAAACCAGCACTCGCATCGTCTCTGGCAGATTATGGCGTTAGTGCTTCCTCACATACTCCGTTCCGTACTGGTTTCGCTACGCAGTAACCCGGACCGCTCCCAGCCTCATTCCCCTGGTACGTTAATGGCATAGCAATCATCGCGGGTATCCGTAACCGATGGACTATCACCCGTTCAGTTCGATGGAATAGGACTGGATACCCCGGTATACCCGGGGACTGATCAGTGACTTGATCTTTTCAATTTGCTTACCGATGCACAGTGTAAAATATCATCGTCTTGATTTCTGACACAGGGTTTCATCCCTAAACCGGGCATATGTCAACATAGGCCCGGGTTCAGAGCATGCCCCGATCGATGTAGTACGCTTCTTTTGGTCGATAAATAAAAAAATTAATAGCATTATCAGGCTATGTAAGATCTGAGATTGGTCATGCTCCCTTGGCAGGCCAGATATTGTGTTTATTGGGTATAAGTCTTCCAGGAGGGCTTGATGGAACTAATGAATCAACCGATTACAGGTCAGCTGGGAAAACGGCTGATCGAATGGCTGGATGCACCGGATTTCCACACACTGAACATCATTGTCGCTTTTGCAAAGAACAGTGGTGTGCTCCGAATAAAAGATGCTCTTGAACGATTCAGAGAACGAGGTGGGAAAGTAAATGTGTACGTGGGGGTCGATCTCGGTGGAACCTCCTATGAGGCTCTCACGGCATTGCTCATTAATACGAATTCTTTACATGTCGTGCATTCTGAAAGCGAACAGACATTCCATACGAAGATCTACCAGTTCTTGGGTGATAATAAGGGACTGATAGTTGTCGGTTCACATAATCTGACCGGTGGCGGTCTATGGACCAACTTTGAAAGTTCAGTACATATTCCGGTTGATGGGGCGAAGAAATATGAGGCGGAAATGCTCAGTGGGCTGGAAAGCTACATGGGGGAGTTGAGATCGCTCAATCGCTCAGTTATAACAATAGCGTCACAAGACGATATAGAAAACCTTCTTCAGAGTGGGTATGTTTTTAAAGAAGTCGCAGAACGAGTACGCCTGGCGGCCTCAGCTAAAAAGGATAATGCTCAGGTGCGTTTGTTCGGGAATGGTATTCCTGCACCTCTTCCTCGCGTCTCTGCATCACAAGTAAAAGAAGCCGTTGAGATTATCAAACCCCGACCAGAAGGCATCGCTGCCCCGCAACGTGATGATGGGCATACTATTTGGTTTGAAACAGGGAGGATGACGGGAGGTTCACGTAATATCCTTGATCTTTCTAAGCGGTCTTTGGTTGAGACCGGGGACCCCAGGGGCACTATTTTTGACTTAAATGAGACCAAGTTCATGCGTGGTGGTGTCGAATTCTTTGGTCTTGATCCTTCCGCGACTGAATTGCGCAAAGATATCACCCTCAATTTTGAAGGAGTGGACTATTTTGCCAATACCATTGTTTTCCCAGCGGGAGGGAGTGCAAACGGTACGTGGCGGCTTCAGATTAAAGGGGCCAGTGTTTCAGGGAGGAAGATCACGGACGCATTCCGAACTAAAGGTGAGGCTGAATACTTAGTCAATAAAATAATCACTTTTACTAAAATTCAAAGTGATTATTTCTTTATGTCTGTGTTCGCTGCTTCTGAGCTGGGGAACTTCAAGGAAGCATCCTGTATTTTGGCGCGGAATGGGTCTACAACAAGTGCCCGGCAATTAGGTGTGCTCTAGAACTGACTGAGCCACTCTTCATGCTTTCCTTTTCGGTTGCCACTGATTCCCCCCTTGGCTCCACCGAATGTCAACAGAGTCGCGTTGTTATTCAATGGAACGCCTTCAGAAATAAACAGCGGAGCCTGAGTGACTTCACGGAAACGGGCTATGAAGGAGGGGATATCGAAGCCGAATGCATACCCTGTGGTACTTTGATAGGGGGGATCCACATATACGACAGCATTGTCGGGTAAAGGGGTATCCAGGAGCGTCATTATGTCCATATTGAGTCCGTTCACGCCTTTCATGCCATTGACGAGAGCATTAATTCGGCGGCGCAGTTCAATCGGAGAGGGTTGCATTGGATTGGCAGGGCTGCGACGTACGCTGGTTGCTGTGGGTTCCCAGTAATCCCGGAAACAGGCATTCGCCCAATGATCACCTTTGCGCCAAATTTGCTTCCCGCCAAAGGAGCAAGCCTGAAGTACGGGATAAAGTTCTACTTCATTATCATCCACCGGGAGCGCTGATATGGTGGACATATGAGCCTTAAAACCGCGTTTATCATCCGGCAAGCGGGATAAAAACAGATCAAATTTATCCATGTTAAATTTACCGGAACCTACGGCAGACCAGAATGCGCCCCATGAGCTGATATCAAGCATCCAAATACGTGATGGATCAATACCTCTGTTAACCAGCTCAATGGACACAGCGCCCGATCCGCAACACAGATCGTAAAATCGCGAGGCTGGATCAGGATTTGCCTCGATAAGACGATCGACGATCTGGGCCGCCACGCGTTGCTTCCCCCCCTGATATGCACAGGGTACACGCATCAGGTCGCTCATGAGGTTTTTCTCCGGATCAAAATTCTGGCATAAACGCGTCGGCCGTTAATGATACCGACGCCGCCCCTGTCTTCGGCATGCTGACGATATCCAGCTTCTTTAAGGATACTGGCGGGAACATTGCTGCGAGCGTTACCGTTGGCAAGCATGACGATATCGAACTGATCCGGGCTATATTTATCGAGAAATGTGATAGGTACTCCCATGATCCCGTCGTAGTCAACAGGGATATTTTGGGTTCGCCCCACATCAATCGCATCATAGTTTTCGTAACGTGGATACTCTTCTGGGGTATAAAGGCAGCTGAGTTTAATGGGTTCATGCCGCTTGCTAATATCCAGATTAGTAAACCAGCGGACGCCCTTAACCCGGATAAAACGTCGGCCTTCCTCGTCAATACCACAACCGGATGCATTTAACGGATAGCTGTCGGGTACATAAAATTTGCGATCGCCTGAGCGGATGGATTCGCCGTACCAGACTTTATTATCACGGAAAAGAGGGAATACCTCCCTGTATGTTGCCGCATTCATATTTCCAAGGATAATAAAATCCTTTTTGTAACGTCCGAGCTGGCTAATATATTCGCGGAACAGGCTGAACGGGGGATTGGTGACCACTATGTCCGCTTTCTTTAACAAATCTTCGCATTCATTTGAACGAAAATCCCCGTCACCAGTAAGATGTTCAAGAGTGTTACCTTGCATGGCAAATAAGGCGTCTAAATCCAGCGAGCCATCTGGCTTTAATAAGGGAACATCAGGGACTTTGGTGACCATGGCCTTATAGGCACCAGGCATGCCCTCTGACGGGAATTCCTGTTCAGCCAGTGTGGCACCGGCATAGCAAGTTGACACTAGTGTTGAAAGTTTTAACTCATTAAAATTTAAAACAAAAAAACGAAAAAATGCTGACTCAAAAGGATTGTCACAATTACAAAGGATCACCTTGCCCTGTAGTTGCTCCTGATGCTGCATCATCTCTTTAGCCACATCATCGAACTGGGTATAGAACTCGTCTTTTTTGACGATGAATGCATTATTGAGAGTGGCATTTCCGGGTTTAGCGTCTCGTTTCGGGCTTTCTAAATTTATATCAAATGGCATAGTGCCCTCGCGGACGACCGCTTTTAGAAGTGTATTTATTGCGGCGGACATGCCGATGCTAATTTCGTCGAACACTTTACTGGCGCATCTTTTGACACCCAGATTAAAGCGTATTGTCGTAGCGGATTTCGTCGATAATGGGTTACCTCTTAGTGAAAGATAATGTAGCACATTAGGGGGTTAAGGAAAATGCAGTTCATTACGAGAATCCCGGTTTTAGCATTGTTGACCGATGCTCATTACAGGGGAGCCACCGTATCAGGCGTCGCAAAAACAGGAGTACGTTATCAGGGGATGCCCGGTTCAGATGTCATTCACGGGCTGCGGACTTCAAGGGACAAATTCAAGGCACAAAAAAGCCCGCAGGGCTTGCGCCGTGCGGGCTCTCAGGACTTCATCGGATGACTCTGGTAATCACCGATGGAGAATTTTGGTGGAGCTGGGGGGATTTGAACCCCCGTCCGAAATTCCTACATCCTCGGCACTACATGCTTAGTCAAGTCTTTACATTCGCCGGGCAGCTGCGGACTGACACGCCACTACCAGACTAGCCTGATTAGTTTTAACACTTCAGCCCCAGGCAGGACATCCATGCGATCTCTTTTGGGTTTGACCTCTCTTTATCCCCGTCTTAAGAGCGGAAGCTAGGGAGAGAGGGCTTCAAAGCAGGGTATTAAGCTGCTAAAGCGTAGTTTTCGTCGTTTGCGACTATTTTTTGCGGCTTTTTACGAGGCCAACCGCCCCTCGGCATGCACCTTGGGTTTCGCAAATCCCGTCGAATCCAGAATCAGCCCCAATGTGTTAAGGCGAGTATAACAGATTTATTACCTGCCTGACTAGCGGTGTGGCGATAAATCACAGTGTGCAGGTTATTGAATCATTTCTGGTTATCAGTAAACGAAGGGGAGGTTAATTACTGTACGGAACGGTCCATTTAGAGAGGAACCCGCCAGTGCTGGCGGGCCTGCCGATTAGCGCCCTGCATGTTTCATAATACGGGCCTTATCAAGTGCCCACTCGCGATCTTTCAGATCGGTACGCTTGTCATGCAGCTTTTTACCTTTTGCCAGGCCAATTTTAACTTTGCACCAGGCATTCTTCCAGTAGAGAGACAGGGCAACGACTGTGAAGCCATCGCGGCTAACACTACCAAACAAGGTATCCAGTTCTCTTTTGTTCAGCAACAACTTACGCGTACGTATGGGGTCACAGACGACGTGCGTAGAAGCAACGGAAAGAGGGGTAAAGTTAGCGCCAAACAGGTAAGCTTCGCCATCTTTAAATATGACGTAACTATCTGAAATATTTGCCTTTCCTGCGCGAAGTGATTTGACTTCCCAGCCTTGTAATGCAAGACCGGCTTCAAATTCATCTTCAATAAAATATTCGTGACGGGCGCGTTTATTTAGCGCAATGGTGGCTGAGCCTGGTTTGTGTGCTTTTTTCTTAGTCATAGTGCCACTCAGTATAAGTTATCCAGGAGTTCAAAGACATCCCCGCATTATACGCGAGGAGTAAGCACCTATATTAGCATGCTGGCAGAGAGTTTTTCTTTGACTGCTGATAAATGTTATTATTTGGCAGTTTTATGACTTCCGGGAATTGTTATGCCTCAGATTAGCCGCACCGCGTTGGTACCCTACAGTGCCGAGCAGATGTACATGTTAGTAAATGATGTGAAATCTTATCCACAATTTTTGCCTGGCTGCTCGGGAAGTCGGATATTGGATCAGTCATCCTCCCAGATGATGGCGGCAGTTGATGTGTCTAAGGCCGGAATAAGTAAAACCTTTACAACACGTAATATTTTGGTCAGTAACCAGAGTATTATCATGCAGTTGGTTGATGGCCCGTTCAGAAAACTGATGGGGGGATGGACGTTTACTCCCCTTGGTGATGATGCCTGCAAAATTGAGTTTCAGCTGGATTTTGAGTTTACCAGCAAATTAATTGAACTGGCATTTGGCCGTGTATTCAAAGAACTGGCTGGTAACATGGTTCAGGCATTTACTTTGCGGGCGAAAGAGGTCTACCGTGTCGGATAGAATTCAGGTTGAGGTGGCTTATGCGCTACCTGAAAAACAGTATTTGCGGCAGATAACGTTGCCAGAAGGGAGTTCTGTCGAGCAGGCGATTCTTGCTTCAGGACTGCTAACATTGCGCCCTGATATTGACCTGGATAAGAATAAAGTGGGTATTTATAGCCGGCCTGTAAAGCTGACTGACAGGGTTAATGAGGGGGACAGGGTAGAAATTTATCGTCCCCTGATTGCCGATCCTAAGGAACTGCGACGGCAACGAGCAGAGCGTTCAGCCAAAAAATAGCGCAGTATAAAGCACTTGTATTGACACACCTTCACATGATGGCGTTATATTATTGCCAATGACTGCATAGAAAAAGGGTGAGAAACACAGTTTCTCACCCTTTTTCATATTCCCCGTGGGGAGTCAGACTTGTTCACTACTCATTCGACAGTTTAGGCCTGTTGACCACATTGGTCAGAACCCCATTACTGTCAAACGTCAGGATCAGTGTTTGCTGGGTCACTGGCTCATGGCCAGGCTGCTGACGGAAAACATAGAACCAGGTATTGGTCCCAAATGGATCGTCCATCAGTGGTGTACCCAAAGTATAGGCAACCTGTTGCTGTGTCATACCCGTGTGAATTTTGGCGACATCGATTGATGTCAGGTAGTTACCCTGGTTGATATCCGGGCGATAGACCACTCGCTCCAGGGTGGAACAACCTGCGGTCAACATCAGGAGAACCGCTGCTGCTGCAGTCAGCATTTTACAACGCATAGTGATTTGATTCCTTTTCTGGCCCGAGTCCTGCTTGGCACATTTGTATTATGCCGATGATAATAGACCTTTAATCAGTTTTAAACCTATAAGGCGTTCAACTCTGACCACAGGAGTATAAAAAAGTTAGCTAAAAAGCATCTGATATCTTGGTAAGAATATCAAATGCTATTTATTTCAACTGGTTAACTCCTGCCTTGTGACTTCTTTAAGGGGGTCAGGCAGCTAACAGTTCTTTCGCGTTCGCGAGAGTATTACGTGTCACTTCGCTTCCCCCAAGCAGGCGAGCAAGCTCCTGTAGTCTGGCACGTTTGTCCAGGGGCTGCATATGTGTTTCTGTCATTTCCCCATCAGTATTTTTACTCACAAAGAAATGATGATGGCCACAACCGGCGACTTGAGGTAGATGCGTTACGCACATGACTTGTGTTGATTCGCCCAACTGACGTAATAACTGCCCGACCACTGCCGCAGTGGGGCCACTGATACCGACATCAACCTCATCGAAAATGAGTGCCGGTGTTTCCATTTTACGGGCAGTAATCACTTGAATAGCCAGGGCAATACGGGACAATTCACCACCGGAGGCGACTTTTGCAAGAGGCTGCACAGGTTGTCCAGGGTTGGTACTGACACGAAAGTCAATTTTATCAGCACCTGTTTCCGTGAGGGCATCTTCATTAAGCTCGACTTTAATCACCAGAACACCGTGTGGCATTGACAAAGAATGCATACTGCTGGTTATCAGGGTTGATAATTCTTCGGCGTATTTAACGCGGCTAAGATGCAGGAGACGCGCCACATTCAAAGCCTGTTGATGATGATGGATAACAGCCTGCTGTAATGTTTCCTGTGAGTCTGACTGCTCTTCCAGTTGTTGCTGTTCGGCAAGCAACTTTTGATAAAAGAGAGGCAGCTCCACAGGGCTAACCTGATGCTTACGAGCCAGTGAAACTTGACGAGAGATACGTTGTTCAAGCTCATAGAGGCGGTTAGGGTCTAAATCCAGGCGGTCACAGTAGTGCTGTAACTCGTCGTAAGCTTCGGAAATTTGAATGCTGGCTTCTTCCAGTAGTGTGAATACACTGGTGAGTTTATTATCCATGCCGACGAGATCATTCATTAAATTACGTACTGTATAGAGCTGAGTTTGTAAATTACTCTCTTCCGCTTCACCGAGTATATTC
The DNA here is from genome assembly GCF_018257795.1 of Citrobacter sp. JGM124. Taxonomy (GTDB): domain Bacteria; phylum Pseudomonadota; class Gammaproteobacteria; order Enterobacterales; family Enterobacteriaceae; genus JGM124. Next base: position 200,364 of record NZ_JAERJD010000009.1, read on the forward strand.
AGAGCATGCTGACTGGTAGAGAGTAACTGCCCACTGTTTGCCAGACGCTTATACTCTTCATCAATTAATTCAAACTCCCCGGCAACAGGCGCAAATTCGTTTAACTCTTTGAGTTGATAGTTTATGAGTTCAATACGGGATGCCCGTTCCTGAGTCTGCTGCTGATGCTGTGCCAGCAGGCGACAGCTTTGATGCCACTCGCGGTAGCATGCACGCATTTGTTGAACCAGTTCATGTTCACAAGCATAACCATCCAGCAGATTTTTTTGATGCTCAGGTTTTAACAGTAACTGATGCGCATGCTGACCGTGAATCTGGATAAGTAACTGACCCAGCTCCCGCAACTGGGATACCGGGACTGCAGTACCGTTAATAAAACCACGGGAACGACCGTCATGGCTAACTACGCGACGCAACAGACATTCATTGCCTTCTTCGAGCTGATTTTCTTCAAGCCAACGTAGTGCCGCAGGGGTGTCTTTCAGTGAGAAGCGGGCACAAAGATCTGCGCGTTGCGCTCCTCGACGAACCATATCGGCTTCTGTACGGCTACCCAAACACAATCCTAACGCATCAATCGCAATGGATTTACCTGCTCCGGTTTCACCGGTAATGGCCGTCATTCCCTGGTGAAAATCTATTTCAAGTTCGCGAACGATAGCAAAGTTACTGATAGTGAGTTGTGTCAGCATAGCCACCCCTGTGTTTAAAAACATGACTGTGTTTGCATACAGTATAAACTGGTTTTATATACAGTAAAGTGGGAATGTGCGTTTTTAAAATAATTTTTTTGACCAGCCGAGTTTAGAACTTAATGTATTGAAATAGCTGTAATCTTGAGGGTGAATTAAATTCAGGTAATAATCACAGCGGCGAATCAAAACGGTTTCTTCCTCCTGTATGGGCAGGGCTATCTGACTATCACAACTTATCTCCAGATCGCTGCTCATATGAGAAAAGCGCAAACGGATGGTGCTGTCATTACTAATGACCAGCGGGCGAGCTGATAAGGTATGGGGAAACATAGGGACCAGTGTGATAGCATCCAGTGAGGGCGTCAGTATGGGGCCCCCTGCAGAAAGTGAATAAGCTGTTGAACCCGTCGGTGTTGAGATAATTAGCCCGTCAGAACGTTGGGAAAAGGCAAACATCTCATCGATGTAGACCTCAAACTCAATCATGTGGGCGATTTTCCCAGGGTGAAGTACGACCTCATTGATGGCAGTGCTCAAGCGGGTCGGCATATCATGGTGGCAGACTTGTGCTTCGAGTAAAAACCGTTTTTCGGTAATGTAATGCCCTTCAAGCACGGCAGATAGCTGCTGTTGGGCATTATCTGGATCAAGATCGGTTAAAAACCCTAAATTACCCCGATTAATTCCGATCACTTTAATATCGTAGCGTGCCAGGACTCGGGCGGCTCCCAGCATATTGCCATCGCCGCCTACCACGACAGCTAAGTCAGCAAGCTGACCAATTTCAGCCAGTGTACCGGTTCTTACTTGGGTAAGATTCAGGTCATGTGCTATTTGTTGTTCTACAATGACTTCATAGTTTTCACTGCATAGCCAGCGATACAGCATTTCATGCGTTGTCAGTGCGGTAGGGTGTCGTGGATGCCCGACAATACCAATACAATTAAAGTGTCTGTTCATTATCCTGATTATCCTTATTCACAGATGTTACTGCGACAATGTGCCAGGTTCCCTTGAAACCTTGACACAGATCCCCATAATAAGCGAACCAGCGAGATTAATGCTAAACACGCGGAGAATTTCATGAGTAACAAAGAACAGAAAATACCAGATGAGCAAGTTACAGGCGAAACGGTAAGAGAGCATCACGATGATATTGAAGCCGTGAGTGGTGTCAATGCCGAGGAGCAACGCGACGATCAAATTGCCACTTTGCAAGCTCAGTTGGAGGAAGTTGAGCAGCGTGAGCGTGACAGTCTGCTGCGTACCAAAGCTGAAATGGAAAATCTGCGCCGTCGCACTGAATTAGATATTGAGAAAGCGCATAAATTTGCGCTTGATAAATTTGCTAACGAACTACTGCCGGTTCTTGACAGTCTGGATCGTGCCCTTGAGGTATCAGACAAGAACAATCCTGATATGGCACCGATGATTGAAGGTATTGAACTGACGCAAAAATCAATGATCGATGTCATGCGTAAATTTGGCGTCGAAGTGGTTGATAGCGTTAACGTGCCATTTAATCCTGATGTCCACCAGGCTATTGCTATGGTGGAGTCTGATGACGTCGCGTCTAATCACGTACTGATGGTCATGCAAAAAGGATACACTCTGAACGGCCGTACACTACGTGCAGCAATGGTTTCCGTTGCGAAATAAAGTCTGATTTCAACAGCCGACACGATGATATTTTCAGTGTAAATCGGGTCGCGATTAGATAAAGCCAGCCTTAAGGCTGGCTTTTTTTTACAAGGATTTGTTCAGTGAAGGCGCAGATTTAGGCGGAGTGATACGCACTTGCTTAATCATATTGTCCTGAACGTCCAGAATTTCTATCTGATACTGGGAGAGTGTGACATGGGTGCCGGGCGAAGGGATCTCCTCAATCACTTCCAGCAGCATACCGTTAACGGTACGAGCCTCATCTTCCGGTAGTGTCCAGTTAAAGGCTTTGTTGATTTCCCTGATACTGGCTGAACCATCGACAATCACGGAGCCATCTTTCTGCGGGCTAACCTCTTCAGCAAGTGTTGGTGACATGGAGGTGGTGAAATCACCAACAATCTCTTCAAGAATATCTTCTACTGTTACAAGGCCTTGAATATCACCATATTCATTGACCACAAGACCAACTTTCTTTTTGTTACGCTGAAATTTGATTAACTGCACACTCAGTGCTGTACCTTCCGGGATGAAATAGATTTCATCGGCGGCACGGAGCATTGTCTCTTTAGTAAACTCTTTTTTTTCTGCCATTAATCGCCATGCTTCCCGCAGGCGTAGCATGCCAATAGCATCGTCCAGCGAGTCACGATAAAGCACGATCCGGCCATGTGGAGAGTGAGTTAGCTGGCGAATCACGGATTTCCAGTCATCATTGATATCAATTCCCACAATTTCATTACGGGGGGTCATTATGTCATCCACGCTGACTTTTTCCAGGTCCAGCACGGATAACAACATGTCTTGGTTGCGACGTGATATTTGTGCCCGGGACTCATTTACCAGAGTCCGTAGTTCATCCTTACTCAGCGCGGTAGACATGGCATTACTAATTTCTATGCCAACCAGGCGCATTAACAAACGGGTGATGGTATTTAATAACCAGACCAGCGGCATCATCAAAACCTGTAGCGGTTTTAATAACACACTAAAAGGATAAGCAATTTTTTCTGGATAGAGGGCGGCGACAGTTTTCGGCAACACTTCGGCAAAAACTAAAATAACAAAGGTGAGTACACCAGTGGCAATAGCCACGCCCGCATTGCCATAAAGACGCATACCCACAATCGTCGCCAGTGCAGAAGCCAGTATATTGACGAGGTTGTTACCTATCAGTACCAAACTTATCAGACGGTCTGGTTTTTTTAGCAAGCTCTCTACACGTTTTGCCGCCCGGTTTCCTTGCTTCGCTTTGTGGCGAAGGCGATAGCGATTGAGCGTCATCATCCCGGTTTCTGCGCCTGAGAAAAAGGCTGATACCAGTACCATGATGATAAGCGTAATGATCAAGGTGCTGGTTGATATGTGTTCCAAAGCAAGATCCTTTCAAGAATAGCCGGTTAATGAATCAACTGTTGTAGTATACGACTGCCAAAATAGGCCAGCGTCAGAATAATAGCACCTGTAACGTTAAACCATACGACGCGTCGGCCACGCCATCCTTCATGGTAGTGTCCCCACAGTAAGATAATGTAGACAAACCAGGCGATAATAGATAATACGGCTTTATCTACGTTCTCTATACTGAACAAATTGTTCATATAAAACAGACCAGTACAGAGTGTCAGTGTGAGCAGTACTACACCAATCTGAGTGATGTGAAACATCTTACGTTCAATGACCATCAAGGGTGGCATTTCGCCACTAAACACCAGACGTTTATTTTTTAACTGGTAGTCAATCCAGGCGAGCTGTGAGGCATAAAGCGCTGCAATAATTAGCGTCGCATAGGCGAATAATGACAGGCCTATATGCACCATGACCCCTGGGGTTGCCTCAAGGTGAGTGATAAACTCGTTGGGCATAAATGTGGCGAGCGCAAGGTTAATTAATGCGAAGGCATAAACAATTGGCAACAATAACCAGCCGCGATTACGGGAAGCGACAATGGTCATTACAGTACAAATCATTAAACTGACCAGTGAGCCAATATTCAGCAAGCTCAGATTTTGCCCTCCACCAGGGGTAAAAATATGTGCTTCCAGAGCAAGTCCATGGCTTATCAAGGCAATAACAGCGGACAAAATGGCAAAACGACGCCATGCGCTGTTCTTCCGGAGTTGACCGGGGATGATCAGTGCAAGACTGAAAGAGTAAGCAACAAGAGCAAGGATAGCGAAAACAGGCATAGGATGTTGTTCATATTAGCCAGATAAGAAAAAAATCAGTATAACGTTACCCGTCGTCCGCTCCAACCGTTGGATAGCACATAGGGCGCTTCATGTTATAATCCGCTAAAATTCCGGTTAGTGTCGTGAGATACGGCCTTAGTGATTACTTTAGGCAAAATACAATGTTTGATAATTTAACAGACCGTCTGTCGCGCACTCTACGCAATATAAGCGGCCGTGGGCGACTGACCGAAGAAAACGTTAAAGAGACCCTGCGTGAAGTACGTATGGCGCTGCTAGAAGCCGATGTGGCTTTACCTGTGGTCCGTGACTTCATCAACCGCGTGAAAGAAAAAGCGGTAGGGCACGAAGTTAATAAAAGTCTGACGCCGGGGCAAGAGTTCGTCAAAATTGTTCGTGCTGAACTGGTATCGGCGATGGGGGAAGAGAACACAGGCCTGAATCTGGCTGCTCAACCACCTGCTGTGGTGCTCATGGCTGGCTTACAAGGGGCGGGTAAAACAACCAGTGTGGCTAAACTGGGTAAGTTGCTGCGAGAAAAGCAGAAGAAAAAAGTGCTGGTCGTCTCTGCTGACGTCTATCGTCCGGCTGCGATTAAACAGCTAGAAACGCTAGCCCAACAAGTGGAAATTGATTTTTTCCCGTCTGACGCACAACAGAAACCTGTCGATATTGTTAATGCCGCTCTGAAAGAAGCCAAACTCAAGTTTTATGATGTGCTGTTGGTGGATACTGCGGGACGCTTGCACGTAGATGAAGCGATGATGGAAGAAATCAAACAGGTTCATGCCGCGATTAATCCGGTCGAAACGCTGTTTGTTGTTGACGCCATGACTGGTCAGGATGCGGCAAATACGGCGAAAGCCTTCAACGAGGCCCTGCCGTTAACCGGTGTAGTACTGACTAAAGTTGATGGTGATGCTCGCGGTGGTGCGGCACTTTCTATTCGTCATATTACGGGTAAACCCGTCAAGTTTCTGGGGGTCGGTGAGAAAACGGATGCACTGGAACCTTTCCATCCGGACCGTATTGCGTCTCGTATCCTGGGAATGGGTGATGTTCTGTCACTTATTGAGGATATCGAAAGCAAAGTTGACCGTGCACAGGCGGAAAAACTTGCCAGCAAGATGAAGAAAGGTGACGGCTTCGACCTTAACGACTTCCTTGATCAGCTAAAACAAATGAAGAATATGGGTGGCATGGCCAGCATGATGAGTAAGCTGCCAGGCATGGGGCAGTTGCCTGATAACGTCAAGTCTCAGATGGATGATAAAGTTTTGGTTCGTATGGAAGCGATTATCAATTCGATGACGCTAAAAGAGCGAGCCCAGCCAGATATGATTAAAGGGTCTCGTAAACGCCGCATAGCGCTGGGTTCTGGCATGCAGGTGCAGGATGTTAATCGCCTTCTGAAGCAGTTTGACGATATGCAACGCATGATGAAAAAAATGAAAAAAGGCGGCATGGCGAAAATGATGCGAAGCATGAAAGGTATGATGCCTCCTGGTTTTCCAGGCCGCTAGTCTGTTTTAGATTGCTTTTTGCGCCGAAATGAGTAAAATTTTCGGGCTTTTAATATGACACCGGGTTCGTCCCTCGACGTGCCCGGTGTTTTATTCACTATAGAGGATGTTATGGTTACTATTCGTTTAGCTCGTCACGGCGCTAAAAAGCGTCCGTTCTACCAGGTTGTGGTTACAGACAGCCGTAATGCACGTAACGGTCGCTTCATTGAGCGCGTTGGTTTCTTTAACCCAATCGCTAATGAAAAAGAAGAAGGTGTACGCCTGAATCTGGATCGCATTGAGCACTGGGTTGGCCAGGGCGCAACTATTTCTGATCGCGTTTCTGCGCTGATCAAAGAAGCTAAGAAAGCAGCTTAATCTGTCACGGTGGTCATGATGAGCAAACAACTCGCCCCAAAGGTTCCTGTTAACCCCATCGTATTGGGTAAAATGGGCTCCTCTTATGGTATCCGTGGTTGGCTCAGAGTGTTTTCCTCCACCGAAGACGCTGAAAGCATTTTTGACTACCAACCTTGGTTTATCCAGCGTGGCGGTCAGTGGCAGTCTGTTCAGCTGGAAAGCTGGAAGACCCATAATCAGGATCTGATCATCAAGCTACAAGGTGTAGATGACAGAGATGCGGCGAATCTTCTGACCAATTGTGAAATTGTCGTCGATTCTGCGCAATTGCCCAGTCTTGAAGAAGGCGACTATTACTGGAAAGACCTTATGGGTTGCCAGGTTGTCACCACTGAAGGATATCAGCTCGGTAAAGTCATCGATATGATGGAAACCGGCTCCAATGACGTCATGGTCATTAAGGCAAACCTGAAAGATGCTTTTGGTATCAAGGAGCGGTTGGTTCCGTTCCTCGATGGGCAGGTTATCAAGAAAGTCGATCTCGCTACTCAGACCATTGAAGTAGATTGGGATCCTGGTTTTTAAACCTCCGAAATATAACGGTAATCGTTCGCATGATGGGGATTGGCTTGTGTTTATTGGTGTAGTTAGCCTGTTTCCTGAGATGTTTAGTGCAATTACTGATTACGGGGTAACTGGCCGGGCAGTAAAAAATGGCCTGCTCAACATTCAGTTCTGGAGTCCTCGTGACTTTACATACGACCGGCATCACACCGTGGACGACCGTCCATATGGTGGTGGCCCGGGAATGTTGATGATGGTGAACCCGTTGCGGGAAGCTATCCATGCAGCCAGATCTGTGGCAGGGGAAGGGGCTAAGGTTATCTACCTCTCACCTCAGGGGCGCAAGCTTGATCAAGCCGGCGTCAGTGAACTGGCAACGAATGAGAAGTTAATTCTGGTTTGTGGCCGTTACGAAGGGATTGATGAGCGCGTAATTCAGTCTGAAATTGATGAAGAATGGTCAATTGGTGATTACGTTCTTAGTGGTGGAGAGTTACCAGCAATGACGCTGATTGACTCAGTTTCCCGGTTTATACCCGGAGTTCTGGGGCATGCAGCATCAGCCAGCGAAGATTCGTTTGCTGACGGGTTGCTGGATTGTCCACACTACACCCGCCCTGAAGTGTTAGATGGCATGGAAGTACCGGCAGTATTGTTGTCAGGAAATCATGCAGAGATTCGCCGTTGGCGTCTGAAACAGTCACTGGGTCGCACCTGGCTTAGAAGACCTGAACTTCTGGAAAACCTGGCTCTGACTGAAGAGCAAGTAAGGTTGCTGGCAGAGTTCCAGCAGGAACATGTTAAAGCAACATAAACATGATGGGTATGGCTAAGGCCACCCAATACATCAGTTTACCCAGGATAAGAGATTAAATTATGAGCAACATTATTAAGCAACTTGAACAAGAGCAGATGAAACAGAACATACCTTCATTCCGTCCGGGTGATTCCGTGGAAGTAAAAGTATGGGTCGTTGAAGGTTCTAAAAAACGTCTGCAGGCATTTGAGGGCGTGGTTATCGCTATTCGTAACCGCGGTCTGCACTCTGCATTCACTGTTCGTAAAATTTCCAACGGCGAAGGTGTTGAGCGTGTATTCCAGACTCACTCACCAGTAATTGACAGCATTGCTGTCAAACGTCGCGGTGCTGTTCGTCAAGCTAAACTGTACTATCTGCGTGAGCGTACTGGTAAGTCTGCGCGTATCAAAGAGCGTCTGGGCGCATAAGACCAGCCTCACGCTGCATCCAAAGCGTGAAATAAAACAAAGGGTTAGCCAATGGCTAGCCCTTCTTTTATTTTTAATCGGAAATAGTTTCCTATAAACGTGATTTTCATTTTTGGGGTCTGTCTGTAATATATTTACAGAAAATACAAATCCTTATTTCCATTACTGGCAGTCAGTACATTGGTTTGTACTGCCCGGACGCCTGAATATCGAGCCAGACTCTGATTAGTATCGTGGATAATGCAGTTTACTGATCCGCTGACACTGCACACTATGAGCGATTGCCCACTCCCCGTTATTGTTGTTTGCCAGTCTATTTTGCTGAAAAAAAGGCGCTGGCATGAAGTACGACTGAAGCTGGAAAGAAATTTATTCATAATGGACTATATCCTAAACATTGGAGATCAAGCTTGTACGCTATCCAACTTTTAGGATACGCTCATTAATATGCGGATTTTTATTGTACAGTTGAGTTCGATCAATTTTCTTAATTCGGTACATCATGTATACTTGTCCTAAAGTGGGGTAAGAGTCTGCACGCCACACCCCTTTATGGATCTGAAAGGTATTAGATAGAAATATCAAGGAATATATGCCTCATTTAAATGATAAGTCATATAACGGCCTATTAAATCTTATGTAGTCATACACATACGTGAATGACATGCTGAATCTATAAGTTATTAATTGACAATGTGTGGGTTTGATGGAAATAAAAAACCATCTATCTCGCTTATGACATTTCCCCATTTTTTATATCTATACATGGAGTTGATATGATATTTCGTTCAGTTGCTATTTTATCTGTGGTTTTTTTAGCAGGGTGTTCGTCCAGTGCGATTAAAGGTCCTGCAACCAAATCCAGCCCGGCTCCTGCCATCAGTTATGCTCAAAATAATAGCCGTATTGTACCCGTCAATTCGGTGGTATCGAGCAATAACCCCTGTGTCGACCATTTCAATTTCCTGCGTCAGGCAGGTGACAGTAAATATCAGAAGTATTCCCGTGACTATATCCAGATCGGTGATGGTTATAACTTCCTGAATACCAATAAAAACATCATGAATGGTGATGCCAAGCGTGTTTATACCAATACGCTGGATATGAAGCTGAATACGCTGTGTTCAGAAGTTAACTACGCCGGATTCCAGGTTATTCAGCAAAAAATTAATGACCTAAGCAAAATCTAGAAATTCAAGCTTTAAAACTTAGACTGGGATGAAGAGAGATGATGTAGCCATTGTCTCTTGCTAAGTATTTTTATTTCAATGGAATGAGTGACTGTTATGTTCTCTAAATTGCGCTTGCGTAAGAGTATTGCCTACCTGCTTATCTGGCTACAATTGTTGACGCCGGGGTTATCATTGCTTCCTGTGATAGCCCGCGCCAGCGAACCTGCTGATATGCAAAGTACGATTCAGGGACTTAACGCACTCATTCTGAATGACGCGACACCGGCACAGACCTCACCTCAACCCAACGTGCCTAGTGTGTCCCCCAGTATTCAGTCAGATGCCACTGTACCCACGCGGGATTTTAGCGATTACTTTCATGTGCAAGCACCTGACCCGGTGTCCTCCCCTGCTGTCACCGGGCTGCCATCGCTTTCCTCGCCACAAGCATCATCTGCTGAGACTACGTCAGCCTTGCCACAAGGGGCTGGCAACGATGCTCAGGAACATAGACTTGCCTCAGGGGCCTCACAAATGGGCTCACTGTTATCCCAGGATAACACCACCGATGCCACAATTAATTATGCACGGAGCATCGGGGAAGGCCTGATTAATCAACAGGTTAATGAGTGGCTTAACCAGTACGGGAACGCCAAGGTATCACTGGGGAACCATAAAAACTTATCCGGTGACCTGCTGCTTCCCCTGGCTGAAACAGACCAGAGCCTGGTGTTCTCTCAGTTGGGGATGCGTACCAATCAAGACCGCAATACCGTTAACCTGGGGGTTGGCTACCGCCAGTATATTAATGACTGGATGCTGGGTATCAACGGTTTCTATGACTATGATTATACCGGGGAAAACAAACGTATCGGTGTCGGCACCGAGGCCTGGACGGACTATTTAAAACTGGCGGCCAACGGTTATCTCCGCCAGACCAACTGGCATCAGTCCAAACTTGGCAGCATGGAAGATTACGATGAGCGCCCTGCCAACGGCTTTGATTTGCGGGCGAATGCCTACCTGCCGTCCTGGCCAAATCTCGGCGGCAGTCTCAAGTATGAGCAGTATTTTGGCAAAGGCGTGTCGATGGCTGAAAGCGCCAGTCCGGACTCGCTCAAGGACAGCCCGGTGGTGGTCACCGCCGGGATTGATTATACACCGTTCCCGCTGATGACGCTCTCAGCCAAGCGTTCTGTTGGAGACTCCAACGCCACCAATGTCGGCGTGGATTTCACCTATCGCTTTGGCGTGCCCTGGTTGCGACAAATCGATCCCGATGCAGTTGGTCTGATGCGCAGCCTGGTGGGCAGCAAGTATGACTTTGTTGATCGTAACTACAACATCGTGATGCAGTACCGTAAACAGGAATTGATAACCATTTCGTTGCCTGCGACAACAACCGCCCAGGCAGCAGAGACCGTGCCGGTTACCCTGACGGTATCAAAAGCTAAATATGGGCTGAAAAGTGTCAGTTGGGACGTTGACCCGTTGCTGACCGCACGCGGCGGCCGTTATCAGCAGGTATCGCCCACTGAGCTGCGGGTGACACTGCCGGCCTATGTGTTTGGCCAGCGCGCCAGTGCAGCACAGAATTACACCATCAGCGCCATTGCCACCGATAATCACGGCAATCAGTCGAACACGGCAGAGACCGTCATCGGCGTGATTCCTTCTGAAAATACCGTCAGCAGCCTCACCATTTCTCCGGATGGCAGGGTCTTAACCGTCAACGCGAGCAGGGGATACACCATCACGGCACTTGTGACGGACGGCAAGGGGGCCCCGCTGGCCAGTCAGTCACTGACCTTCAGTGTGACCGGGCTGGTTGATGCCGCCGGGCGTCCGGGGACAACCCTCAGCCAGCCTGACGGCAGTCTGACCGACAGCCGTCAGATAACCCTCACCACTGGCGCTGACGGCAAAGCCTCGGCACTGTTGTTCAGCACGGTGGCCGGGCAGGGTACGGTGACGGCCACGATGGACAACGGTAACTCAAACTCGGGACGGGTCTCTTTCACTGCCGATGTTGCGACAGCGGAAGTGGCCACCCTGGTGGTGGTGGATGACAATGCGACAGCCGACGGGGAGGCCACGAACAGCGTCCTGATGACGGTTGAGGATAAATTCGGCAACCCGATTAGCGGGGCTGATGTGTATTTAACCGCCAGTAACGGGGCCCGGATAGCCTCCGTGGTCACCACGGATGAGCAGGGCCGTGCAACCGCGGGGCTGACGAATACGAAATCCGGCACGTCAACCGTCACGGCCTCGCTGAACGGCAGCCAGAAAGAGGCCTCCGTGACCTTCGGTGTAGGCCGGCCGGCACAGGACACGTCCAGTATCAGGACCGACAGGAGTGACTATACTGCGGGGGATGATATGACGGTGAGCGTGGTGCTGAGTGATGCACAGAATAACGCCATCACCGGACAGGCCGGGATGCTCACCAGTGGCGCGGTCACGGTCCCCCATGCCTCGGTCAAAGCGACGGGCGGCTGGACGGAGGATACACGATCCCCGGGGACTTACACCCGGCTGTATGTGGCAAACACCATGAGTGAAAACCAGACGGCGACGCTCAGTCTGACGGGCTGGAGCACGTCATCGAATCCATACAACATTATCGCCAATATCCGTCAGGCGGTAGTGGACAGCATCGAGGTGGTTGATAACAATGCCGAGGCCGATGGCACGGCCATGAACAGTGTCCGGGTGACGGTGAGGGATGACTACAACAACTTGGTGAACGGGGCGGTTGTATCGCTGTCAGCCGGCAATGGTGCACTGATTGCCGCCAGTGGGACAACCGGTCAGGAAGGAACGATCCTGGCCACCCTGACCAGTGACCGGGCGGGCATGTCAGAAGTGACCGCCTCCCTCAACGGCAGCAGCCAGAGTACCCGGGTAAGTTTTGGTGTAGGGCAGCCTGTCAGGGCCAGCTCAACAATTGCGACGGACAAGACGACCTATACCTCAGGCGGGGAAATACGGGTCACGGTGGTACTGAAAGATCAGAAACAGAATGCGGTAACCGGGCTGGACAGTGCCCGGCTGAATGGCATGGTCACCGTGCCCAATGCCGATGCAGGCACCGCGAACAACTGGGCCGAGACGGGGATCACGGGAAGCTATACCGGCACTTATGTGGCACGGCTTGCGGGGGAGAATTTAACCGCGATTCTGACCGTCTCTGATGGGGATAACCGATCCGCGGCCTACAGCATTGAGGCGGGAGCCCCGGTGCTGGTTAATTCCTCCATCACGCGCAACAGTGACAGTTACGTATCAGGGGACAATATCACGGTGACGGTAACGCTGAAGGACGGCAATACCACACCAAACCCGGTGAAGGGGCTGGACAGTGCCACACTTGCAGGCATGGTGAGCGTCGACAATGCAGAAGCCGTGTCGACCTCCGACTGGGCTGAGGCTGCAGATAATCCGGGCACATACACCGGGATTTATGTGGCGAAAACCGTCGGTACGGGGTTGAGGGCAACCCTGTCGATTGATGGGGCAGATAAAACCTCGGCGGTCTACGGGATCACCGCTGGTGCGGCGATCCCGGCTGGCTCAGGCATTGTCACTGATATGACCCGCTACACCGCCGGGGCGGAAATGGTGGTCACGGTGACACTGAGGGACGCACAGGGCAACGCGGTGACCGGTGAGGCAAGTGCACTGGAGGCGACCACCAAGGTGCCGAATACCACAGTGAAGTCCGCCAGCTGGAAAGACAACCATGACGGTAGTTACGAGCGTACCTACACAGCCAGTACCGTGGGATCCGATCTGAAAGCCTCATTGCAGTTGAGCAGCTGGAGTGCCGAGTCTCAGTCGGCGGCCTACGCCATCACCCAGGGGGCACCGGTACAGACGGGCGGCACCATCACCACCAATGCCACCACTTATGTGGCCGGGGCGGAGATGACCGTCACGGTGATCCTCAAGGATGCGGAAGGCAACGGCGTGACCGGCGCGGCAGACTCCCTGGCAGACACCACCACCGTGCAGCATGCCACCACGAATCCGGGCAGCAGCTGGACGGAAACAAGTGAGGGTAACTACGAGCGTACCTACACGGCGACGACCGTCGGCAGCGACCTGAAAGCCTCGCTGCAGCTGAACGGCTGGACCACGGCTTCCGAGTCGGCGGCCTACGCCATCACCCAGGGGGCACCGGTACAGACGGGCGGCACCATCGCCACCAATGCCACCAGTTATGTGGCCGGTGCGGACATGACGGTCACGGTGACCCTCAGGGATGCGCAGGGCAATGGCGTTGTTGGTGAGGTGAACGCAGTAGAGGCGGGCACCACCGTGCCGAGTGCCTCCGTGAAGTCAGGCAGCAGCTGGACGGACAACCTGGACGGGACCTACGAGCGTACTTATACGGCCACGACCGTCGGCAGCAACCTGAAAGCGTCGCTGCAGCTCTCTGCCTGGGATGCTGCTTCTGAGTCGGCGGCCTACGCCATTACTGCAAATAAGACTGAGACCCATATCGTCTTAAATTGGGTTAATAATGATAAGTTAGTGATAGCAAACAATAAGGATTTGAATGTTATTCAGGGCCAGATAACTGATAATTATGGGAATGTAATATCTGATGCCAGTATTAAGTTAACTTTACCGAGTGGTGTATCTTTGAGCTCTGGAGGTACAGTGGTAAGGTCTGATAGTAATGGTAATATTGATTTCTCAATATTCAGTAGTATTTCTGGTGAGGTCAGCATCACAGCAAAATCAACGGAGAGCAGTGATGCCTCTTCAACGGCTGTCGCTACTTATTTCTCACCTGAGACAATCGATCTTATAATTAATTTCACTAACTAAGCGTGATGAATGATCTTGCAGGGGAATCATATTTCCTCTGCAAGATATCAATGGGTTAATTGGTTTTAGTGAGGGTTAAGGCGGGGCTTTAACCCTTTTTAAAAGAGATGATATTAAAATGCGTAAATTTCACATACTCCCATTTTTGTGCCTCTATGCTTTTATTTCCCCAGCGGAGGCTCTGGCATATACATATACATGTACGAGTAGTTTTGAGCATCAAATAAAGTTAGATTCAACGTCCGAGGTTTACCCATCGGTTGGAACTGTTTATCCCATTGATTTTAGTAATCAAGGAAACTACTCTGCAACATGTGATGTGCCTACTAGTGGTCAGACTGAGAAAAAACCCACCCTTTATAAGGCAGTGTATGGGGGAGGGGAGCAAGCTGATAGTGATGGGTATATCACACTCAATGACTTTGTGAAGGTTAGGTCTTATATAAAAGTATATAATTCAGGAGATGTTCAGGTACCTTTTACTGATGTTTCAAATAAAGCCGCTGAAATACCTAAAGCATCAACGTCAGTAACATCGGGTTCTTCAGGGAAAGTTGAAATATTAATTAGAAAATCTATTTTGCAAGGGGTTATTCCGATACCTGAATTTTATGTTTATCTATATTCAAGGTATGAAGGGTATTCTGATGCGTATAATTCAGAACCTCTTTCCATTGTACATTTTAATGCATCCTCATTAGAGGTCGATAAAGTTTGTGACGTGTCTGGCTTACCGTTTAGTGAGTCTATAAAAAATCAATCATTAAGTGAGCTGGTCAATAATACCGATAGCATGGGCGTTGTTTCGTTTACTATCTCCTGTACTAAGGATGTATCTGAACTTGATTTGAATTTATCCTTTTCAGGTGAAGCATATAAATCTGATCCTCGATTTTTTAAATCAGATGTAAGTTCAATAGGTATTGGTCTATATAATGATAACGGTGAGTATACGTATGGTGAAAATGGATTCCCGCTATCACTCTCAAATAGTCAAGCAACCGTATCTTTTAAGATGGTGCCAGTGGCTCAGGATGAAAAAACTGAGGTTAACGCTGCAGTTAAGTTCAATATTCAGCCAGTCATTTATGGAAACAAATAACAATGTTATTTATATCCAGCTGCCTGCAGGACCGTTTCATTGTGGACGGTATTTTTGCTTATGTTCGGCTGGTATTCCTGATCTAAGCCCGGGAAACCAGGCATGCTGGAGTCGCCGCCGCCAATTTTAATATCAGGGCATGGCGACTCATTGACGAATCAACCAACAGCCTGATGAATCGCCCTGTTGCCAGATTAATTCGACTGGCTAGATAGCTCAGGGAACTGTCTGCCCTGGGTATGTTGCTCTGAACAGTCCAGCAGGAAAAACAATGCTGCAGATAACGGCTGCCGTGCCAGGCCTCGGTCATGCTTGGGGTTGAAACTTCACAGGTAATATGTGGGTGATAAATATTTATGGTTAAAGCCTGAGCGCCAGGCCGATGATAACATTATTCATGATCCAGCCAACAGTGGACAGGGTTAAAATTTCAGGGGCGTATCGTGCATGACTTCATTTCATGCCAGCCTGCCGCTTAAGAATATGGTGTGCGGTAATGACATGTTCATACAGGCTGTAATCAATAATGCATCTGCCTGAGTAGGTTGATTTTTTCTCAGATGGATCGTTGTGTGAGGAACATCTTTATGGCATGTTCCTCAACGTGGACTTCAGGACGTGGTTTTTCAAGTGGACAGGTTTATTCACAGGTTATTTAAATTTTTAAGATCATTCACTTCCATTTTCCTCCAGGGTATTCCCCCCTTCATTATTGAATAAAATGCCCTCAATAAGGGATATAAATATGGCCTGTCCTGGAGCTGGCTAAACACATCTTGCAGCTTTGCAGTTAAGCCAGTTTATAAAAAATTATCGTTCGCAAAGAACGCATCGGATAATAGTGGTCTCATTTCAGGAGGCCTGGAAGGTATATATCTTCATGTTGATTTCCATAACACCCGTTATTAATTAATCAAAAAACGCATTGCTATCAAAAGCCGATTCTTATTGAGTGTAACGTTTGGTTTACGATTTGGTTGTCTTTTACCCCGTTTTAATCTATTGACGCTTCTTTATGTAATGTTTTTTTTACGATTTGTGGATTGCATTCTTTACTTGTAGTGGTAAGGTGTACAGACGACACTATGAGTATAAAAATCGCAAACGAGTTATATAAAGGACGACAATCATGCAAAAAGATGCGCTGAATAATGTTCATATCTCCGATGAACAGATACTGATCACGCCAGAACAACTGAAAGCTGAATTTCCTCTGTCGGCGGAGCAAGAAGCGCAAATTGAGCTATCTCGGCAGACTATCTCTAATATCATCGCAGGTCGTGACCCGCGTTTATTAGTGGTTTGTGGACCTTGCTCAATCCATGATCCAGACTCTGCGATTGATTATGCTCGTCGTTTTAAAATACTTTCTGAGCAAGTTAGCGATAGTTTGTATCTTGTAATGCGCGTCTACTTTGAAAAACCTCGTACTACTGTTGGCTGGAAAGGACTAATTAACGATCCCCATATGGATGGTTCTTTCGATGTTGAGGCTGGCCTGAAAATTGCTCGCCACCTGTTGCTTGAGCTGGTTAACCTGGGATTACCATTAGCGACTGAAGCTCTTGATCCTAATAGCCCACAATACTTGGGGGATCTGTTCAGTTGGTCCGCAATCGGAGCCCGAACCACGGAGTCTCAGACTCACCGTGAAATGGCGTCAGGCTTATCGATGCCCGTTGGTTTTAAAAATGGGACCGATGGTAGCCTCGGTACTGCAATCAACGCGATGCGAGCAGCAGCAATGCCGCATCGTTTTGTTGGTATTAACCAGGCGGGGCAAGTTTGCTTGTTAAAAACGAAAGGCAACCCGGACGGGCATGTGATCTTACGTGGAGGCAAAGCACCTAACTACAGCCCGGAAGATGTAGCCAAGTGCGAACATGAGATGCAAAAAGCAGCACTCCGTCCTGCCTTAATGATAGATTGCAGCCATGGTAATTCAAACAAAGACTTCCGTCGCCAGTCTGGAGTTGCTGAGTCAGCTATTGCACAGATTAAAGACGGTAATCGCTCTATTATTGGTCTGATGATCGAGAGTAATATCTTTGAAGGTAACCAGTCATCTGAACAGCCACGTAGTGAAATGAAATACGGTGTATCTGTGACTGATGCTTGTATCGACTGGGAAACGACAGATAAGTTATTACGCGAGATCCATAACGATTTGAGTATGGTACTGGCACTACGTAAGGACTAAGAGGTTTTACTATGGCGCAGGAATTGACCGTATTACGCGATCAAATTGATGAGGTAGATAAAGCATTACTGGATTTATTGGCCAGGCGTTTGAACCTGGTGGCAGAAGTAGGTGAAGTCAAAAGTCGCTATGGTTTACCAATTTATGTTCCCGAACGTGAAGCTTCGATGCTGGCGTCACGTCGCAAAGAGGCACAGGCTTTAGGCGTGCCTCCTGATTTGATTGAAGATGTATTGCGTCGTGTGATGCGCGAATCCTACTCAAGTGAAAATGATAAAGGTTTTAAAACGCTTCGTCCTGAGTTACGTCCCGTAGTTATTGTCGGTGGAGGGGGACAGATGGGGCGTCTGTTTGAAAAAATGCTTACTTTATCGGGTTACCAAGTGCGTATCCTGGAAAAAGATGACTGGAATAATGCATCGGTATTGCTGGAAGATGCGGGCTTGGTTATGGTCAGTGTTCCCATTCATCTTACTGAGCAAACGATCGCCCGACTCCCCCCTTTGCCCGAGGATTGTATCCTCGTTGATGTAGCCTCAGTTAAAAATGGTCCATTACAGGCTATGCTGGCTGCTCATTCAGGGCCCGTGTTAGGTTTACACCCCATGTTTGGCCCTGATAGTGGTAGCCTGGCAAAACAGGTGGTTGTTTATTGTGATGGCCGACAGCCAGAAGCTTATCAATGGTTGCTGGAACAAATTCAGGTATGGGGAGCATTATTGCATCGAACCAGTGCCACAGAACATGACCAGAATATGGCCTTCATTCAGGCGCTACGTCATTTTGCTACTTTTGCTTATGGACTCCATTTGTCGAAAGAAAATGTACAGATTGAGCAATTGCTTGCTCTTTCATCTCCGATTTATAGACTTGAACTGGCGATGGTTGGGCGTCTGTTTGCCCAGGATCCGCAGCTCTATGCTGATATTATTATGTATTCAGACAGTAATATTGACCTGATTAAACGTTATTATCAGCGCTTCGGTGAAGCAATTAAATTGCTGGAAAGTGGCAATAAACAGCCGTTTATTGAAAGTTTCACCCAAGTAGCAGAGTGGTTTGGCGACTATGCGAAGCGTTTTCAGAACGAGAGCAGAGTATTGTTGCGTCAGGCAAATGATAGCCGCCAGTAGACCAGGCTTTTTCCGGATTATCCTGAAGAACGGGACATTATTTTGGTAAAAATAGGGACGTTCTGACAAAAATCTGTTTGTCGATTTTTT
This sequence comes from Citrobacter sp. JGM124, assembly GCF_018257795.1. GTDB lineage: Bacteria > Pseudomonadota > Gammaproteobacteria > Enterobacterales > Enterobacteriaceae > JGM124. Next base: position 219,105 of record NZ_JAERJD010000009.1, read on the forward strand.
ATTACGTACAACAGAAAAGGAAAACGTTGTTTCCTTTTCTGTTGGCAATGGCAGAACGCGGTCAGGTATTTCACTTCTCTTCCACGCGACTTATCCCACGATATTAAGCAGGCTCTACTGGCACGACATTTTCACTGGGATAGCTACCCAGAACTTTTAAAGAGCGGGTAATCAGTCTCAGTTCTTGTAACGCATTCTGTGTGGAAGCATCTTTCAGGTTAGCCTGAATATCCAGATAGAACATCTCTTCCCAGGGGTTACCATAGATAGGGCGGGATTCCAGTTTGCTCATAATCAAACCATGATTACGTAGTACCAGTAAGGCTTCAACCAGCGCACCGGCTTGCTGACCAGTGGCGATTAACAGTGTGGTCTTGGCCGGAACTTGGTCTGAAACATCAATAGCTTTTCGTGCCAGCACAATAAAGCGGGTAATATTTTGTGTCTGATTGGCAAGATTACGTTCTAACACTTGGAGGCCGTACAGGGCACCACCGGCTTCACTTCCCAGGGCGGCAACATGAGGTGACTGGCTTTCGGCTACCTTTTCCATAGCAGCAGACGTACTTTCGCAGTATTCAATTTTCCAGTTTGGATAACGATTAATAAACTGACTACATTGCTGGAACGGCTGTGGGTGACTATAGACGGTATGAATTTTTTCAATATCAGTGGGGGTTGAAACCAGTACACAGTGGTCGATCGGAATAGTCATCTCACCCACAATGGACAGGTGCGTGTTTTGCAGTAAGTCATAAACATCATTAATGGCACCAGAGCTGGTATTCTCAATAGGAACAACCGCTAAGTCAGCGAGCCCGGTTTCGACTTGCTCGAAGATATCCTGAAATTTAGCACACCCACTTTCGATAAATTGCTCAAAATGGCGAGCAGCATACTGGCGAGCGGCCAGATGCGAGTAAGAGCCTTTAGGCCCAAGGAAAGCGATACGCGCAGAGTGAGGATTTATTTTGTTAAGGTGTTGCTGGAGTAAGGCTTGTTGGGTGAGTACCGAATCTTCGATGACTAGCTGGAATAGACGCGTAATGTAGTGAGCATCGAGATGGTGTGTTTTCCCAACTGCTATCAGGTGTTCCAGAAGATCCCGCTCACGATCAATATCCCTGACAGGGCGATGAGTCGTAAGTTTTGCCCGGCCTACTTCAACAGCAAGTGAACGACGCTCTGCCAACAGAGTTAATAACTTTTCATCCAATGCGCTGATTTGGCTACGAAGGTTGAGCAACGGATTTATTTCGGTCATAACGCTACCTTTTCTCTGTCCATAAAAAAGCCTCCCGGCTGGGAGGCTTGTCTGTTCATCTTCGTATTCATTGTCATACGACGGAACGCCTCCTCATCAGGGAAACGTAAAAAAGAATGCGAAGAAAAACAGGTTAAGTTTCATTGTTGAATTTCCAGTGAAGTTCAGTGATTAAACTACCCGCTATGTTTTCATACTGTCAACAAAAAACGCGCTTTCCAGCGCGTTTATCTTATTTATGAAGAGGGAAGAACTTACTCTTCTTCAGCTTCTGTTTCCGCTTCAGCTAAAGATGCATCTTTCACTGAGCCTGATGCACGGCGAGCTTCACCTTTGTGTTGTAGTTTATTCAGTTGTCGCTCGAGCTTGTTAATTAGCTCATTGATAGCCGTATACATATCTTCGTGGTGGGCACTGGCGACCAGCTGGCCATTTGGCGTATTGATTGTTGCATCAGCAACAAAACCCTTCGGCTCTTTGGATAAAACAATATGCGGGTTAATAAGATGTGTTTGCCACTTATCCAGTTTCGCTAAACGTTCTTTGACGTGTTGCAGAATGGCTGGAGTAATTTCCATATGTTTACTGGTAATATTCATTGTCATAAAGTTACCTCTTATCTTTCCCGTCTTGGTCACTTCAGCATACCTGCTCTAAAGTCAAAAAGCGTGATTAAAGTCAAATATTTTTGTCGTTTTTTGTCAATACGTTCAGTTTGTGAAGCAGGGCATAATCTTTATGCCGTTTATCTGTCGCCATGACAGTTAATGAGCATAGTTGAAAACATTCAGTAATGCCTGTGTGCTGATTATTTCCGCAGTAATAAGTTATAAAATAATTTTAAAACAGCAGGTTAATCATTCATCACTTCACCATTTTGACACCAATATTTGGATCTCGGGGGGATGATGAACAATCTAAAAGGGTCTTTATCGTATTCAGGAACGAAGGGGGGCAATAAAGCTAAAAGTGAGTGGGCGAATTCGGATCAGCTTCAGGACTGTGATAGACTGCATCGCAGAAATCATCAACACCCGCCGCATATTGTGGCGGGTGTTGATGTTTAAACGTGCATGCCGGGACTGGCTTTATGTTTGTTTGCTATTCGCCGCGATAATTTTCGCAACTTTATCTGCTTCGTTTATCAGCTGCATCTGACGGTAAGCATTTTCCATTAACGGAAGAGCATCACGTGTGGCTTGAGTATCTGGATAGTCACGTAACATACCGTCGACACGATTAACAACCGCTACCCATGCACCGCGTTTGGTGTAAAATTGTGCAACAGCAAGCTGAAACTTCGCTAAACGGTCTTTTAAGAATAGCATGCGTTTAGCAGCATCAGGTGCATACTGGCTATTAGGATAGCTGCGAACCAATTTAGAGAAGTCATTAAAGGCATCACGTGCGTGTTGTGGATCTCTGTCGGAACGATCCACGCCAAAGAACCCCTGTAGCGCGCTATCGTCCAATGCCATGTCCGTCAGGCCACGCATATAGAGTACATAATCGATGTTCTGCTGGGTTGGGTTGAGGCGGATAAAGCGATCGATAGCGGCTTGAGCCAATCCGAGATCGGCATTTTTATAGTAAGCGTAGATAAGGTCTAGCTGCACTTGCTGAGAATACGGGCCGAACGGATAACGGTTATCCAGCGCTTCTAGTTGCGTTATCGCTGCTTTAAAGTTACCGTCCTGCAACTTTTGTTGGGCTGTCGCATAGATTTCAGAAGGCGGGCTATCAGGAACCTCATCCTTGGAACTGGAGCAACCAGCCAAAGCCAGGCTCAACGTGGCAGCTGCCACCAGATATTTCATGCGCGTCATGACGTTTGACTTTCCTAAGTAATGTTATTTCCGAGAGTCAGTGTTTCGGCTCCCGATAAAGACCAGCTACAATAGCACATTATATTAAACGGCATTAGCCGTAAAACCCAAGGTTAACGAAAGAAGCTGTCTATGGCACAACTAGTACAACTCTCAGCAACAGTATCAGAATCTCAACTGGGTCAACGCTTAGATCAAGCTTTGGCCGAAATGTTCCCGGATTATTCACGTTCTCGTATAAAAGAGTGGATTCTCGATAAAAGAGTCACCGTGAATGGGGTTGTCATCGACAAACCCAAAGAAAAAGTATTAGGTGGCGAGTGTGTCACTATTGATGCTGAAATTGAAGAGGAAATCCGCTGGGAACCTCAGGATATTCCTCTGAATATTGTTTATGAAGACGAAGATATCCTGGTAATTAATAAACCGCGCGATTTAGTCGTTCACCCTGGAGCCGGTAACCCAGATGGCACAATACTGAACGCATTGTTGCATTATTATCCACCGATTGTTGATGTTCCACGGGCAGGTATTGTTCACCGCCTGGATAAAGACACCACTGGCCTCATGGTGGTGGCAAAAACAGTACCAGCACAAACGCGTTTGGTTGAGTCTTTACAGCTGCGTGAAATTACGCGTGAATATGAAGCGGTTGCAATTGGACACATGACCGGAGGAGGCACAGTGGAGCAACCGATTAGTCGTCACCCGACCAAGCGCACCCATATGGCGGTACATCCGATGGGTAAACCCGCCGTAACTCACTATCGAATTATGGAACATTTCAGAATTCATACCCGCTTGCGTCTGCGTCTTGAAACCGGGCGTACTCACCAGATTCGTGTTCACATGGCCCATATTGACCATCCGTTAGTTGGAGACCAGCTGTATGGTGGACGTCCACGTCCACCAAAAGGTGCTTCAGACGCTTTTATTCAGGAACTGCGGAAGTTCGATCGCCAGGCTTTACATGCGACTATGCTGCGTCTTTATCACCCTGTCAGTGGCATCTTGATGGAATGGCATGCGCCTATTCCTCAGGATATGGTTGATCTTATTGATGCTATGCGTGAGGATGCGGAACTCTATAAAGATCAACTGGACTGGCTATGACAGAATTGATTATTCCCCATTGGCCCCTTCCTGAAGGGGCTGCGGCTTGCAGCTCTACACGTAAAGGTGGGGTGAGTATATCTCCTTATGACTCACTCAACCTTGGGGCCCATTGTGGGGATAATCCTGAACATGTGGCTGAAAATCGCCGATTATTGTCTGCCCAGGCAGACTTGCCATCTCCGCCTGTCTGGCTTGAGCAAGTTCATGGTAAAACAGTATTAAAGCTTGAGGGGAATCTCTCTCTTGGCAAACGAGCCGATGCTAGCTACAGCGACACTCCGGGTAACGTTTGTGCGGTTATGACGGCAGACTGTCTTCCGGTATTGTTTTGTAACGTGGCGGGAACAGAAGTGGCGGCTGCACATGCTGGCTGGCGCGGCTTATGTGCAGGTATCCTCGAAGAGACGGTGGCCTGCTTTCGTGACCAGCCTACTAACATTATGGCATGGCTCGGGCCGGCTATTGGTCCGGCGGCATTTGAAGTGGGCCCTGAAGTTCGTGATGCTTTTATGGTTAAAGATAAAAAAGCGGTCAGTGCTTTTCGCATTTCTGGTAAAAAATACTATGCTGATATTTACCAGCTTGCTCGTCAGCGCCTGGAGAATGCCGGGGTAACCCGGGTATATGGTGGCGGTCGTTGTACCTGGAGCGAGCCAGATGATTTCTTCTCTTATCGGCGCGAAGGAACAACGGGGCGAATGGCCAGTTTCATTTGGCTGAAATAGCCTCTTTATCCCTGCACTCGTCCCTGGTTTGTCGAGTCACGTATATTTTTAGGTCATAATCCTTGAATAAATGAGCTATGACCTCATTTACTCTCCAGTAGCAAATTTTACCTATTCTTTGGGAGGAATTATGCGTCTGGATCGCCTTACTAATAAATTCCAGCTTGCCTTAGCCGATGCCCAGTCCCTTGCCTTGGGTAACGACAATCAATTTATTGAACCGCTTCACCTGATGAGCGCTTTGCTCAAACAGGAAGGGGGATCGGTGCAACCTCTACTGACCTCCGCCGGGATTAATACCGGGCAAGTTCGTACGGCTATTGATCAGGCTTTAAGCCGTTTACCTCAAGTAGAAGGAACCGGGGGAGATGTTCAGCCCTCGCAGGATTTGGTCAGGGTACTGAACCTGTGCGACAAACTGGCACAAAAAAGAAATGATAATTTTATTTCGTCAGAGCTCTTTGTTCTCGCTGTTCTGGAATCTCGTGGCACTCTGACTGACCTGCTGAAATCAGCGGGAGCGACACTTGCAAATGTGACTGCTGCAATAGAGCAGATGCGTGGAGGCGAAAGCGTGAACGACCAGAGTGCTGAAGATCAACGTCAAGCATTAAAAAAATACACGGTGGATTTAACCGAACGCGCGGAGCAAGGAAAACTTGATCCGGTGATCGGCCGTGATGAAGAGATCCGCCGTACAATCCAGGTATTACAACGACGTACCAAAAATAACCCAGTACTGATCGGTGAGCCTGGTGTGGGTAAAACGGCCATCGTGGAAGGCCTGGCACAACGCATTATCAATGGTGAAGTTCCCGAAGGGCTAAAAGGCCGGCGGGTGCTGGCACTCGATATGGGAGCGTTGGTCGCAGGTGCTAAATACCGTGGTGAGTTTGAAGAACGTTTAAAAGGTGTTCTCAACGATCTTTCTAAACAGGAAGGTAACGTCATCCTGTTTATTGATGAATTGCATACCATGGTAGGGGCGGGTAAAGGTGACGGTGCAATGGATGCCGGTAATATGCTGAAGCCTGCATTGGCTCGCGGCGAATTACACTGCGTTGGAGCAACGACACTCGACGAATATCGTCAATACATAGAGAAAGATGCTGCGTTAGAGCGCCGGTTCCAGAAAGTGTTCGTCGCCGAACCATCGGTGGAGGATACCATTGCTATTTTACGTGGTCTGAAAGAGCGTTATGAGCTGCATCACCATGTACAAATTACCGATCCGGCAATTGTTGCAGCGGCCACCTTATCACATCGGTATATTGCCGACCGTCAGTTACCCGATAAGGCTATCGACTTGATAGATGAAGCCGCATCCAGCATTCGGATGCAGATTGACTCAAAACCTGAAGAACTCGATCGTCTGGACAGACGTATTATTCAGTTGAAGCTGGAACAGCAGGCATTGAGAAAAGAGTCAGATGAAGCCAGCCAAAAACGTTTGAGTATGCTGAATGAAGAGTTAGATCAAAAAGAACGTGACTATTCGGTACTTGAAGAGGAATGGAAAGCTGAGAAAGCTTCTTTGTCGGGTACTCAGACCATCAAAACGGAACTGGAGCAGGCGAAAATTGCCATTGACCAGGCGCGTCGCGTCGGTGACTTAGCCCGCATGTCTGAATTGCAATATGGTGAGATACCTGAGCTTGAGAAACAGCTCGCAGCGGCTACGCAGAATGAAGGCAAGTCAATGCGTTTGCTACGTAATCGCGTCACGGATGCTGAGATTGCTGAAGTCCTGGCTCGCTGGACGGGGATACCTGTGGCAAGAATGCTCGAAGGTGAGCGTGAGAAATTGCTACGCATGGAGCAGCAACTTCACGAGCGTGTAATTGGTCAGGATGAAGCAGTAGAAGCGGTATCGAATGCGATTCGTCGTAGTCGTGCGGGATTATCTGATCCTAACCGTCCAATAGGCTCTTTCCTGTTCCTGGGGCCGACTGGGGTAGGTAAGACAGAGTTATGTAAAGCGCTGGCTAACTTTATGTTCGACAGTGATGATGCCATGGTTCGTATTGATATGTCTGAGTTTATGGAAAAACACAGCGTCTCAAGACTCGTGGGTGCCCCTCCGGGTTATGTAGGCTATGAAGAAGGAGGGTATTTAACTGAAGCGGTTCGCCGCCGTCCTTATTCTGTCATTTTGTTAGATGAAGTAGAAAAAGCACACCCTGATGTGTTTAACATCTTACTGCAAGTTCTTGATGACGGCCGTTTAACAGATGGACAGGGGCGCACGGTCGATTTTCGTAACACAGTGGTAATAATGACCTCGAACCTTGGTTCAGATCTGATCCAGGAACGTTTTGGGGATTTAGATTATAGCCATATGAAAGATCTGGTCCTTAGCGTGGTGAACCAAAACTTTCGCCCGGAATTTATTAACCGTATTGATGAGGTTGTGGTCTTCCACCCATTGGGTGAGCGTCATATTGCGTCGATTGCGCAAATTCAGCTGCAACGCCTTTATCAGCGGCTGGAAGAGCGAGGCTATGATGTTGAGATAACTGATGATGCCTTGAAACTCTTGAGTGTTAATGGTTTTGACCCAGTATATGGTGCTCGCCCATTGAAACGAGCTATTCAGCAGCAAATTGAGAATCCATTAGCTCAGCAAATTCTTTCAGGGGAGCTTATCCCTGGAAAAACGATCAAGCTGTCAGTAAAAGATGACCAAATTGTTGCCGTCCAGTAATCACAACAGAGACCAAAAGAGCCGTTATCGGCTCTTTTGGTTCATCATTGACCGTAATCAGTCTATTTTTCACTCCCCCTGATGTAAAATTGTGCACTCAGTAACTTATTTTAAAATAAGGGTTGTCAGCTGAGAATAACTCCCTATAATGCGCCTCCACTGACACGGAACAACGGTTTACAAACCGCCGAGTGAG